>NZ_CP021251.1:0-1200000 GCF_002155265.1 Corynebacterium pseudotuberculosis | reverse complement strand
CGCTGTTCTTGCAACCTAGAAAGCGTTTTATCTATGTGTTTAAGCAGGCCGTTTTCAACTTCATCTTCGGTTTCTATGTGCACCGGTTCAACGGCCAGCTCCGACACCAGCGATTTCCCCACGAGATCATGAACACAATCGGACACCGCGGCAAGCCACGCTGCCCCACCATCCGCGTTTGCGCACCCTCCGGCCTGGGCAATAGCCACATTGAGCGCCGCATATGTCTCATTGCTAAACGCATCGTCTGGTAGATCATCAAAATACCTACCGGCTACGTGCGGATACTGAAGCGCAAGTTTCAAAGCTTCTCGCTGTGGCCATAACCGTGGATCTTTACGATCCGGCAACACCATAAGAGCTGTAGCTATGCCCTCAGAAGAATTGCTGTTCGCATCAAATCGGGTTGCTCGTTTTGCCTTTGGGGCGTTCCTCGGACGGCGCTCTGCAACGCGTACCTGTTGGATTACCTCATTGGGGTCGGGCCAGCCTACCCAACCGGATAATAAACGCGCGTATTCCGTCTTCAACGCCCGATCTTTAATGTCTGCGACGATGGGAACTGCACGTCTTAAGGCTTGGAGTCGCCCTTCCACGGAGTCAAGAGAATATCCAGCTATGAGTGTTCGAATAATGAACTCGAACATGGGAACCCGCTGCGCGACCAGGTCGCGGACGGCCGCGTCCCCTTTGCTCAAGCGCAAATCACACGGGTCCATACCCTCAGGGGCCACCGCCACATACGACTGGCCAGTAAACTTCTGATCACCTTCAAAAGCCCTCATAGCAGCCTTTTGGCCGGCCTCATCACCGTCAAAGGTATAGATGAGGGAACCGGAAAAATAGGAATCATCAAGCATGTAGCGACGCAAAATTTGGAGATGCTCCTCTCCAAAAGCTGTGCCACATGCAGCCACAGCCGTAGTGATACCGGCCGCATGCATCGCCATGACATCGGTATAGCCTTCCACCACCACTGCCTGGTGATTCTGCGCAATGTCTTTCTTGGCGTTATCCAAACCAAAGAGAACTTTGGACTTTTTGTAGAGCAAGGTCTCGGGGGTGTTCATGTATTTGCCCAGCTTGTCATCGTCAAAAAGCTTTCGCGCCCCAAAACCAATAACGTCACCAGAAACGCTCTTGATCGGCCACAGCAAACGACGATGAAACCTATCAATTGGTCCACGCCGGCCCATCGTGGACAAACCCGCAGCCTCAAGCTCTTTAAAATCAAAACCCTTGCGCAGCAAATATTTTGTAAGAACATCCCAGCCTTCAGGCGCATAGCCGCATTCAAAAGCATAAATATGCTGCTGAGAAAACCCCCGATCTAACAGAAATTGCCGGGCAGTGGCAGCCTCCGGGGTTTCTAATTGCTCCCGGTAAAAGGCATGAGCTGTCTTATTCGCTTCGATCAAACGACGGCGTGTTCCCGGCTCCTCCCGGCGCGCACCTGTAGTTCCGCCCTGATAGTTGATCTGATAGTGGATTTTCTCCGCGCAGGCTTCTACGGCCTCAGGGAAAGTAAGGTGCTCCATCTCCATGAGAAAGCTGAATACATCGCCGCCCTTGCCCGTGGAAAAGCAATGGAAGTACCCATGGTTAGGGCGAACATGGAACGACGGAGTCTTTTCCTCTTTGAACGGGGAAAGGCCTTTTAGAGAATCCGCTCCGGCTGGCTTTAGTTGTACGTACTCCCCTACGATCTCCTCGATCGGGGTGCGCTCCCTAATCGCCTGAATGTCGCTGTCCGGTATTCGTCCCTTTGCCATAGCCACTACATTAGCGGTCTATCCACGCTTGCAACCATCTGAGTAGCACAATGCCCAGCTCGAAAAAATTTTCCTAGCTGGGCAGCGGCTATAAAGACTAACGACGCGCTAGTCTCGTGGTTCCTCCGGCTTATTCCACTGTCACTGATTTGGCCAGGTTTCGAGGTTGATCCACATCAAATCCCTTTGCTGCGGCAACTGCGCAAGCAAAGATCTGCAGGGGCACCGTGGCCAGCAACGGTTGCATCAAGGTCGGTGACTGCGGGACGCGGATGATGTGGTTGGCGTAGGCCTCCACAGCATTATCACCTTCCTCAGCGATAACAATTGTGATCGCACCGCGTGCTCGAATCTCTTGAATGTTGGAAACGATCTTCGCGTGCAAGGAGTCGCGTCCTCTTGGAGAGGGCACCACGACAAAAACAGGCTGGCCTTCCTCGATGAGGGCTATAGGCCCATGCTTGAGCTCACCGGCGGCAAATCCCTCTGCGTGGAGGTACGCGAGTTCTTTTAGTTTGAGGGCTCCTTCCAAGGCTACGGGGAAGCCCACGTGGCGCCCAAGGAAAAGCACTGACTTCACGTCTTTAAGATCCTGAGCCAGAGCCTTGACATCATCCTCGTTCTTCAGCACCTCCTCGACCTTCTCTGGGATTGCACGTAACTCAGCCACTACTGCGTTCACTTCATCCGCGAACATGTTGCCCCGCAGCTGCGCTAGGTAAAGCCCTAGGAGGTAGGTGGCAGTGATCTGCGCCAGGAAGGCCTTTGTGGAAGCTACTGCGATCTCAGGACCCGCATGGGTGTACAGCGAGGCATCCGATTCCCGAGGTATGGACGAGCCGTGGGTGTTGCAGATAGCGATGACTTTGGCACCTTGTTCCCGCGCATGGCGCACGGCCATGAGGGTATCCATTGTCTCGCCAGACTGTGATAGAGCCACAACCAGAGTCTTTTCGTTGACAATCGGGTCCCGGTAACGGAACTCATGGGCCAATTCCACTTCAGTAGGGATACGGCACCAATGCTCGATTGCATACCGAGCCACGTGTCCCGCGTATGCAGCGGTGCCACAGGCGATAACAATAATCTTATCTACGCTGCGCAAAAGGGATTCCTCGATGCGTACTTCATCGAGGGTAAGCTTGCCGTTTTCGTCGAAACGCCCCATGAGGGTATCGCGGATAGCAGCCGGCTGCTCGTGGATCTCTTTCTCCATGAAGAACTGGTAGCCACCTTTTTCCGCTGCCGCGGCGTCCCATTCCACTGTAAACGGCTTGCCCTCTGCCGGGGTGCCGTTGAAGTCAGTAATCGCATAAGAGTTCGGCGTGATGGTTACGATCTGATCGTTGTCCATCTCCACGGCGTTCTTGGTGTAGTCGATAAAACCGGAAACATCCGAGCCCAAGAAGTTCTCACCTTCTCCCAGCCCAATGACCAGCGGAGAGTTGCGGCGAGCAGCAACAATACGATCAGGGTTATCGGCATGAATAGCTAAAAGTGTGAACGCACCTTCCAAACGAGTGCAGGTCAACTGCATCGCCCGAGAGAGATCGCCCTGCGCTTCTCCAGCTAGGATGCTCCCCAGCAAAACTGCGGCCACCTCGGTGTCTGTATCCGATACAAAGTTATGACCCTGCGCCACAAGCTCGCTTTTCAGCTCAGCAAAATTCTCGATGATGCCGTTGTGGACCACTGCCAACCGGCCATTATCCACCACATGAGGGTGGGCGTTTGTGTCTGTGGGACCGCCGTGGGTTGCCCAACGGGTATGTCCGATGCCAAGAACGGAATCGGGCATTGGGCTCTTTTTCAGCTCCTGTTCAAGAGAGGCAACTTTGCCTGCTTTCTTGCGGAAATTGATCTCTCCGTTTGCAAGGACAGCTACTCCCGCAGAATCGTACCCACGATATTCGAGCCGCCGCATCCCTTCGAGCACCACGTCAAGAGCATAATATTCACGCCCAGATGCACTGGGGGTGCCAACAAATCCTACGATTCCACACATGCGCCTCATGCTACCGCATTGCCGCTGGTAGCGACGTTTGCACTGTTCAAAACAATTTTTTTCAACTCTCCACGAGAATAGTTAAAAGCTTGTCTACCCCTCCGGCAATCCATTCCAGCGACATGACAGAATAAATCCATGCCCTCTACTTCACCGTCCCCTAAAAAAGCTCTCCCCACTGCGATCGCAGGGGTGCTCATCGCGATTGTTGCAGGGGCGCTGGGATTAAATTTGTCCTCTCACGATTCCCCCGTGGGGAAAACAGACAGTAGTCACGCACCGCTGTCTACATCTTCCGTGTCCACTCCACAGACTCAAGAGCGCACAAAACCCTCCGTAAAAAACACTGCTGCGCCGTCCTCCGGACTGAGCTCTTGTACCGTGGACTCGCTACCCAAGGAAGCCAAAAAGACCATCAGCACGATCCTTTCTGGTGGTCCCTTCCCGTATCCCGACAACGACGGCG
Organism: Corynebacterium pseudotuberculosis; assembly: GCF_002155265.1. Lineage (NCBI taxonomy): Bacteria > Bacillati > Actinomycetota > Actinomycetes > Mycobacteriales > Corynebacteriaceae > Corynebacterium > Corynebacterium pseudotuberculosis. Next base: position 1,195,757 of record NZ_CP021251.1, on the reverse strand, counting down.
TTAGGTTTGGCAACTATGAAGGCATCCTGCCCCGTCAATCCCGTAATTACTATCGTGAATACACAGTGGACACGCCGGGGTTACACCACCGTGGAGAACGCCGCCTTATCACCGGCGGTGGTTCCCAACGCGACCCCGACACGTGGTACTACACCAACGATCACTATGAAAGCTTCTGTGAGATCCCTGATGCCGAATAACCACAACATCATTCGTGTTCATAACATTGATAGCCGGAAGACGCTATACCAGCAGGCTGCATCCCAGCTATATACACCGGACCGCAAGCCCCCTCGTACTATCGACGCTTTTGTGGATATGCTGCGCGAGTTCAACATCACCCGCATCCAATGCGCTGGATGGCACATGCCAATGCAGGAGGCCAATCCGCTTCTCTCAGCTTTGGTTTCTGAGCGCATTACGTTGGCCATCACCCAGGAAAGTTAGCCAAAAAATCCCGCAAGATCAGCGGATTGTTTAGCTACTCGTTCCAACCTGGACTCGGTCATAGAAGCAATCTGGTCAATAATCACACGTTGTTGCTCTGCTGGATTGTTGGCCTGCTCCCACCAGGTCCGGAACATCGGGTCTAAGGCGCCACATCCGCCGGCGGTTAAATACTCAAAGACCCGATAGATACGTTCGCGTTGTCGGTCTTGTCGAGTCACGTGGGTGGGGGCATCCATGACATATAAAACAGCGATTGTTTTAAGTAGGGTCACCTCCGCCATAACGTCGGAGGGTATAACGATTCTCCCCGTGCCTCGCCCTAAGGGGGTTTGCTCAGTGTTTTCCCCACGGGAGGCTTCGATAACAGCGCCTATATAGCGTCCCACTAGTTCGGATGTCATGGACTTCAACGCGGTAAACCCTTTAAGAGTGCCATTAAAATCGGCAGCAGCGGCAACCACGGGCAGGTCTCGTAGGCGATCGGCGGCGTCGATAAGCGCTGCAGGATCGCCGCCAAATGCACGCGCGCCTTTTTCTGCGAGCTCTGCAAGTTCTACAAAATCCCATAGCACGTTGAGGTTTACGCGTCCGGAGACAATTCCGTCCTCCACGTCATGCACCGAATAAGCTATGTCATCAGAAAAGTCCATGGCCTGCGCCTCCACTGGAGGGGCTTGATCGCTATGTCCTTGTCTTATCCAATTGAGAATCTCGCGGTCCTCGTCATAGCACCCATATTTCCGGTTAATACTGCCATCAAAATTAGTTTTTGTACGTGGATACTTGCAGGCGGCGTCTAAAGACGCGCGAGTGAGGTTTAGGCCAAAGGACTCTCCTTGCGGAGACAAAATTTTGGGCTCAAGCTTGGTCAAAATCCGCAGTGTCTGAGCGTTTCCCTCAAACCCGCCACACTCCGTTGCTATCTCGTTGAGCGCGGTCTCTCCATTATGCCCATACGGTGGATGCCCAATGTCATGAGTAAGGCCCGCCATCTCGCAGAGATCGGGATTAAGCCCCAACTCAGATCCAATCCCCCGGGCGATCTGTGCGACTTCTAGGGAGTGAGTCAAACGAGTGCGCGGAGTATCGCCTTCCCTCGGGCCCACCACCTGAGTTTTATCCGCCAGCCGGCGCAGCGCAGCCGAATGCAGTACTCGTGCACGATCACGAGCAAATGGTCCGCGTTCATCATCGTGGTGCAGCATCTGGCTTTTCTTTCCCGGCTCCACGCATCGACGGGCAACATCCTCCAAGGAATACTTATACATTTTTTCTCTTCCGAGTTTCCTTTAAAAACCGAATCCGGGGTGCTCTCGAAGGCCTCACCGCAGCTTGGAGGTCTCTTAATTTAGTCTCCAATCCCACTGCCGCAGAACGTCCGAACAACGCCGACACGGCTACTACTAGCAGCCCTCCGTGTTCATGCAGAAAAGTAATCCACCACGCTTTGGAAGGAAAACGAGTAGGGCTGTAAGGCGTCGACGAGGCAACCGCCTTTATCCCCTGCAGTCGCGCTATAAGCTCAGATCTCAACGCATGGTTAGGGTCAGTCACGATGAGCACGGGCCCTGTGACAACCTCTTTGACAGCGTTAAGAGAGCTCCAGGTGTCATTGCCATGAGGTACCTCAAGCACAAGGTCTGAATCCACATGTGCTTTTAACAGATATTCACGCCCAACTTGGGCCTCCGTAAAGCGATCACCGGGTAACTTCCCGCCCACCGTAATCACCTTTTGCACGCGTGCTGTCTGCCATTGGTCTGCTGCCCACCGGAGACGCGCCGCAAACTGCCGTGATGGGACGCCATCATATTGCGCCGTTCCCAGAACCACGATTGAGCCAAAGCGCCCCCGTTTATTTTTGGGGCGAATTCGCCCGCGTAGCACCACCGCAACTGACGGTAACGCCGCTAAGCAAAGCACAACTACCACTGGATACAACGCATCTTTCCGAGAACCAGGAAACCGAAGACGTTCTCCCCTGCTACCGCCGTTGGTGTGGCGTAGGAAACGAGTTCTCGGAAATCTGATGTTCATGGAACCTAGTCTGCCAAATCCTTGGGATTACCAACAGATCCATGGCAAAAAGAGTCTGCGGCTAGGCCGTCCTGCATTGCCGTCCTGTGGTTTTCTTAGTAGCCAAAACACACCCGTCAGCAAACGCCGATCAAAGCACAACGTTGGATAAGACGACTAAACTAACTCCCATGCACACGCGCGTGAAAACCACATGGGGTCCACTAGGCCGACGCTCCGCTGCCACCGTCTGCAGTAGCGCTCTACTTTTAACGCCACTACTGGGAATACTTCCCTTGGCGTTAACTCCTCCGTTAGCCGTTGCGGAACGCGTCCATGTGCAGGCCGAAGCGCCGCAAAAATATACCAAACCAGTCACAGACACCACGGGGACTCTTACCAAGGCACAGACTAAAGAAATTTCTTCTGCCATCTCCGAGTTCCAAAAAAATCATCGCAGGCAGATGAGGGTGGTTTTTGTCCATACTTTTGACGGTTTAACGCCCGAGGCCTGGACTAAAAAAGCAGTGGATGCCAACGGCGGGGCTAATGTTGCTGTCTATGCGTTGGCCTTAGACAGTCGCGAATTTGGTATCAACGCTGGCGCACAATGGCCAAAGTCCCTAGACAATATGTATAACGCCGTCTATGACAAACTTCAGCAAGAAGATTGGTCAGGCTCTGCATTAGCGTTTGTAGCCAACGCAAATAACACGTCCTCAGGAACAAGTCCTGCTGGCGGTTCTTCCTCCAATTCCAATGGACAATCAGCGGCATGGCTCGGAGCCGGAGCTGTGGGGCTTGCGGGTGCAGGAGGCGGACTATGGGTATGGTCACGGCGCAAACGCAAGGCGGATAGCCAGGCCGTGCTCGAGCAAGGACGTGCTATTGAGCCAGGCGAGACTAATGGACTAGCCCAACTGCCTACCTCGGCGCTCGAGACCCTCGCGCAAGAAGAACTAGTGAGCACGGACGAGTCCATCAAAAGGGGGAAAGAAGAACTCGGCATCGCAGTGGCTGAATTCGGTGCAGAGCGCACCAGGAGCTTTAACCGCGCCATGAATGAGTCCACCACCACGCTCCAGCGTGCTTTCCAGCTCAAGCATCAGCTAGACACTAACTCCGCTAGTGATCAATTGGAACGACGTTCTCTTTTAATCGAGATTATTTCCAGCTGTGGAACCGCAGATGCCGCGCTCGATGCCGAAGCAGCTAATTTTGCCGAACTACGCAACCTCTTAGTAAATGCTCCCCAGCAGATTCTCAAGCTCACGCAATCCACCGTTGATGTGAGTGCTCGCATCCCCGCCGCAGAACAGACCCTGAGCGATTTAAAAGCAAAGTACTCCCCTTCAGTGGTCTCTTCCATCGAGCACAATGCGGAGATGGCTAAAGTAAGCCTCGCTGAGGCAGAACGCTGTCTGGATAATGCAGGTGAGATACAAAAACGTCCCGCCGGCGAGCAAAGCGGCATGGTGGATGCAATTCGAGGCGCTGAGAATGCCCTCACCAATGCGGAGAAACTGATAGTCGCAATTGAACGCGCAGATTCCACCATTGTCACCGCGCAAACCGGAATCCCCGCACTGATCGCAGAAATCAACGCTGAGATCGCTGAAGCCACTCAGCTGCGAGAACAGGGAATGCAGCAGGGAGCCCAATTAGACTGGGATTCTTTAGATAACGCCGTTACGCATGCACGGGAAGCAGTGCATCAAGCACAATCTCACGGCACTGTTGATCCCCTCGGTTCTTGGTCTTCACTTACCGATGCAGACACCCATCTTGATGATCAGCTTGATATCGCCCGCAAGACCACGACAGATCATGCCCGGCAGCTACAGCTGTTCAACCAGCAGTTCAGTACGGCCTCTGCGCACGTTCAGGCGGCGCAAGATTTTATTAGTACTCGCGGCCGCGTGGTCGGAGCAGAATCCCGCACAAAGCTTGCCGACGCCCAACGACTCATCGCTCTCGCGCAACAAGTACAGGGGCAGGATCTTCGCACGGCTACTAGCCGTGCCCGCCAGGCTGGCGCCGCCGCAAGGGCTGCACTGGAAAAAGCTCAACGCGACGTAGACCGCTACCAGCAACGCAACAACAACGGCTCAGGAGGTACTGGAGCATTCGTAGCAGGAATGGTCCTTAATGAGATCCTCTCGAACGGACACCGGGGCGGCTTTGGAGGAGGCTTCGGCGGTTTTAATGGCGGTGGTGGCTTCTCTGGTGGCGGTGGAGGGGGCTTCCGCGGAGGGGCCTTCTAAGCACACGTTACGGTTAAGGTCTCGCCCATGTTTTTATCCGGGCTGGGCCTTAACCTCTTAGATCGCGTGGGGCGTCGATAAGCCTGCATGCGTAACTTAAAAAAGCAAGACATGCAGTAGAGATTTGTTGTTCTAAGGAAATCTTTCCTGTGCCGCTACGCGAAAAAACGATTGTCCCGATCACTTCGCCCTGGCGAATTATCCGCCGCTTGGTGCTCAGTGTTGATGAACGATCAAGGCGGTACCAGTACTCACCGCACTGTGCTTTCAGCTGATGCACGCTCAACCCTACGGTGGTAAGCACGTATCTTATCCCAGATGTGGATTCTCCACGCACCACTATCCCCGTGGGGAATTTTCGTTCCACACTCACCCGGATCTGAGAGTGCGAAAGCACCACATGATCTTTGTCTATGCGCGCAAGAGCCTCCCCCGTGCCGCTGAAGAGAACATCGTTCTTCCATAACGCTTTATCCATGGGGAGGCTCTCTAGCTGATTAGAGAAGCGAGAGTATGACCACAGGAATCAGCAGAATCAGAAAGGCAATAAGCATCAAAGTAAAACTGCTTAACTTTGATTCCAGAACCGTCCGCGTAATCAGGGAGAGAAAAGCTTTCTGATCGTTGTTTAGAGCATTCCCCGGCTCAAACTCAGTGTAACTCTTCCGAACACCATTATTCCCGCCGGAGAATTGCCCTACCTTGGTCTCCTCTGGGTCTGCGTCTACATAAACCCAGTCGTTTTTATTCTCGTTGATCGCACGCATTTTACGCCCAGCAGCATCAATATCGATGCTGCTGGCTCGTCCAAAACCTTTGGGCGAAGCATCCGCTACAAAGGTGCTTCCATCAGGAAGCTGCGCTGTGATCTGCTGCTTGGATCGGCTCAGTACCCAGTCTGCACCGCAAACGTTCACGTGCTCAGAATCACAGTTATCTGCGGGGAAGGTGGCTAGGGTGTTGTTGGCGTCGTCGAGAAGCTCTACGGTGCCCTTAGCCCGGTTTCCCCAAGCTGTGTAATCCATTGAACTCAATCCTTTAAGCGGGTAGTGAACTGGCAATTCTAAGAGACGAGGCTAGCAGCCAAGCAAGCGTGCTGCGAGGTAAGACTCAAGCTGGTCGAGTGCTACTCGCTCTTGAGACATCGTGTCACGCTCACGAACAGTCACGGCGTTGTCCTCAAGAGTGTCAAAGTCGACGGTAACGCAGAACGGGGTACCGATCTCATCTTGGCGACGATAACGGCGCCCAATGGCCCCAGACGTGTCGTAATCAACGTTCCAGAACTTACGCAGCTTGGCGGCAACTTCTTCTGCCACCGGAGTCAGAGTGTCCTTCTTGGACAGCGGAAGAACCGCTACTTTCACTGGAGACAAACGTGGATCCAGTTTGAGCACTACGCGCTTATCCACGCCGCCCTTGGCGTTGGGAGCCTCATCTTCGCAATACGCATCCACCAAAAAGGCCATCAAGGCGCGGGTAAGGCCAAAGGAAGGCTCGATAACCCATGGAACATAGCGCTCACCGGTGGCTTGGTCGAAATAGCTCAGATCCTCGCCAGACTCTTTGATATGACAGCCCAGGTCATAATCTGTGCGGTTTGCCACACCCATGAGTTCGCCCCAAGGATTGCCCTGGAAGCCAAACTTATACTCCATGTCTATAGTGCCCTTGGAGTAGTGCGCGCGCTCCTCTTCTGGCACATCAAACTGGCGCATGTTCTCTGGATTAATGCCCAGGTCTACAAACCAATCCCAACAAGCGTCGACCCATTCACGGAATTTTTCATCTGCTTGATCCGCTGGAACAAAATACTCGATCTCCATCTGCTCAAACTCACGAGTACGGAAGATAAAGTTGCCCGGGGTGATCTCATTACGGAAGGATTTACCCACCTGTGCGATGCCAAACGGCGGCTTCATGCGCGCGGTGGTCATCACATTCTTAAAGTTAACAAAGATACCCTGAGCAGTTTCAGGACGCAGGTAATGCAACCCCTGCTCATTGTCCACAGGCCCCAAGAAGGTCTTCATCAGCCCAGAGAACATCTGCGGTTCAGTCCAGCTACCTGGCTGGCCGGTCTCAGGATCTGGAACATCAGCCAGGCCGTTCTCCGGCGCATGACCGTGCTTTGCCTCATAAGCCTCCAGCAGATGATCTGCCCGGTAGCGCTTGTGAGTGTGCAGCGACTCCACCAGAGGGTCAGTAAAGGTTGCAACGTGCCCAGAGGCATTCCACACCTGACGCGGAAGAATAATGGATGAGTCTAGGCCAACTACATCTGCACGCCCCTGCACAAAAGTGCGCCACCATTGCTTCTTAATGTTCTCCTTGAGCTCTGTGCCCAACGGACCATAGTCCCATGCAGATCGTGTTCCACCGTAAATCTCACCACAGGGGTAGACGAGTCCACGTCGCTTACACAGATTGACGACGGTGTCGATGACATTGTTCTGAGCCACGAGGTTGAACAACTCCTTTAAATAGATCCTAGGCACAATGGCTTTGTACCCAGTACGGCTAGCCGGCATGGCTTATCGACGTCCAAAAGCATCGATACTTCAACTAGTAAACCCCGAAAAAAACTCTCTACGCAACACCGTAGCCTCCCCCGCTACCGCAATAAGGTTTGCGGAAATACATCAGGCTTCAAATCTGCGTCACTTTTACGAATTTCCGCCAGTCCAAGCCATTTAATTCATACTATTTCTATCCGCCTTAACACCTCCCTATGCAGCAAAAAAGCGATTTGGTCAATCAACTGCACTACCCAATTAGGGTGACGCAATTTAGGTTGGGAAAACAATGTGGCATAGTTAAACCATAGGTCGCATAACTGCTACATAGGTTTTTCTGAGTTTTCGTTCATCGCGATTCCCTCTAGCTGAAACGAAAAATCAGAATTGGAACATTAGGAAGGTTAGGCGGAAATGGACAGTAGCCCGCGCCTTTCCACTTACGTGGCTTCATCGTCGGATCAGATCAACGCGCAGACCCCTCGCATTATTGCCATAGATCAACCGTTTGATCCGTCCCTCGATTACGTGGGAGTGGCATCGCTATTTGGGGCATTTGATTCACCGCTTCGTCTCCAGATTCTTGGACTCTTGGCGGAGCGTGATCACTTTGTATTCGAACTTGTGGATGCACTTAAGTGCAGTCAGCCCTTGATTAGTCAGCACTTACGGGTGTTGAAGAAATCAGGGTTGATTACTAGCGAGCGTCGTGGTCGTCAGATCATCTATCGCTTGCTTCAGCCAGAAGCCATGCTGATTGTGGAAAAAACGCTTAGGCTCTTTGAAAAAATAGCCATTGAGAAGCGGTCGGTGTAGCGAACCGACACTTAGGTCCAGTCTAGGGTCCCTTTAAGGGCTTTAGACTGGACTTTTTCATTAGTGAGGCAAATAGGAAAGATCGTCCGTATGGTCTATATTGTCATTAGGAGGAAAAATTCACAGCTTATTGACAACGCTAGTGCAGCCAACAGGCATTTCTAATCCTTATATTTACCTTGGCTGTCCTCCCAAACTGCCACACCACTCGCGGGTGAATAACTCAAGAATCCCGCTTTTTGCTCTCGGCTCTTTCCGAGGAAGGAAGACAAGACATGAATCGCACTATCGACCGAAATGTGCCCAAGCTGGGAGTACGTAGTACTCGCCAGCGGACTGCCGTTGTCAGCGTCCTCAAAGACCTTGACTACTTTGCTTCAGCTAAAGCTATCCACCAAGAGCTTACAAAGCGAGACCTCAAAGTTGGTCTCACCACGGTTTATCGCACACTCCAGTCGCTTACAGATATTGAAGCTGTGGACGTTCTACACATGTCCAATGGCGAGACCCTATACCGCCACTGCCTCAGCAATGATCATCACCATCACTTGGTATGCTCCCACTGCGGCAAAACAGTGGAAATCGACGGAGGCCCCGTGGAGAAATGGGCCAAAGAAGTCGCGGCTACTCATGGGTTTGAGCTCACCGGACATGACGCAGAAATCTACGGACTCTGCCAGCAATGTAAACTCAGCGCATAACCTCATGAGGGGCGGCAAGCTTGCCGCCCCTCATATCGTTTTATCCTAAAGCCACCCCGAAAAGCTTACCTAAAACATAAGTAACAGCTGCTGCGATAAAGCCAACCGCTGGTTGTCTCAAAGCCCGCTTCAACGGTGGTTTTCCAGACAGGATCCCTGTGACGCCACCGGTTGCCATCAATGCAACCCCCACGAGGACCAAAGCAATTATGCCGGCCACAGCGCTGGATAATCCGAAGAAAAACGGAATAATCGGAACCAATGCCCCTGCACCAAAACACAGAAAACTAGATACTGCGGCAGACCAGGCACCGTTGTTGGAGAGATCCTTCGAATCATGCAGCTCGCCAAAATACTTTTCTGGCACGATTCCAGTGTTTCCCTGGGCTTCTAACACCCTGAATACTTCAGCAGCCTTATTTTCTGCTTCTTCATGGTTCATGCCTCGCGCTCTATAAACCAGAGCTAGCTCATTGGCGTCCACGTCAAGCTGCGGGATGACGGTTTTTGTACCAGGGTGCGGCGCGGAAGCGTCGAGAAGCTCGTTTTGGCTCTTAACTGAGATATATTCGCCGGCTCCCATAGACAAAGCACCAGATAATAAGCCAGATATTCCAGTAAGCAACACGATGTGTGAGCTCACCCCGGAAGTCATCACACCAAGAACAAGCGCCAGATTAGAAACAAGTCCGTCGTTGGCACCAAAAATTGCAGCACGGAAATTTCCGCTCATCTGCTCCCGGCCACGTGCCGCTAACCCACGCACGATCTCAGCATGGATAGCCTCATCGGCTTTCATCTGCGCCGTGGCATCCTCATCATCAGTGTATGGACTCCGTTGCTCCGCAGATTGCATCAGCGCAAGCGCAAATACCGAGCCAAAATGCTCCGCGAGAAAGGCCAAAGTTCGCGTCGAGCGATCTGGGCGCTGCGGCATACCAACGTTATCGCCCAACAGATCACGCCAATGCTGCTCATGGCGAGCCTCAGCGTCGGCGACAGAAAGAAGAATTTCTCGCTCTTCACCGTCTTTTCTTTTAGCCAATTCCCGGTACACAGCGGCTTCTGCACGCTCATTGGCCAAATATTGACGCCATTTTCTCAGCTGTTTAGCCGTAGGCTGCGTGGAGTCGATTGTCACTTGGTTCCTCCAAATCGGCGATCCCTGCGCGCATATTCCTCCACCGCACAATACAGATCACGTGCGGTGTAATCCGGGAATAATTTATTCTGATAAATCATCTCAGCATAGGCTGACTGCCAGAGCAGAAAATTAGAAGTACGTTTTTCTCCGGAAGGTCGTAAGAAAAGATCCACATCGGGCATATCAGGTTCATCGAGGAACTGTGAAAACGATGCTTCCGTAATATCTTGCGGACGCAGTTCTCCCTGCGCAGCTAGCCGCGCTATTTCCCTAGCTGCGTCCACGATTTCTGCGCGGCCACCATAGTTGACGCACATCACGAGCGTCATATTTGTATTGTTCTTGGTCAGCTCTTCTGCTGATTCCAGCTCTTTGATCACACTACGCCACAGGCGCGGACGACGCCCCGCCCATCGGACCCTCACCCCAAGCTCGTGCAATCGTTCTTTTTGTCGCTGCAGCACGTCTCGGTTAAATCCCATAAGAAAACGGACTTCATCTGTGGAACGCCGCCAATTCTCTGTAGAGAATGCATACGCCGATAAATAGGGGATTTTCATAGCTAGGCAGGCCTCTACCATGTCTAGCAAGACGGCCTCACCTCGCTTGTGCCCCTCAGTTCGCTTCAAACCTCGCTGAGTAGCCCACCGTCCATTTCCATCCATGACAAGGGCAATATGGCGGGGAAGAAATTCCGCAGGAATATTTGGCGGCGCAGGTAGCTGATTCACGGCCTATATTCTGCCATCCTCACACCTGATCCAAAACATTGAGGCTTGCTAACCCCCGCTCAAGATGAAAATAAAGATAGGAACGCACAATCCCATGTGCCTGGAGAAATCTCTCCCGATTCCCCACGGAGAGAGCTGCTTCCCTGAATCCCCCAGCCATCAGCCACATCATATGCAGCGTCTCAGGATCAACGTCCACTGCCCCTGGAGGTCGGCAGTGCACGCACACTGCACCCCCGGCGACGGGATGGAAAGCATGGTGCGGACCGGAAGCGCCGCACTGGGCGCAGTCGAAAAGACTAGGCGCCCACCCTGCGCAGTTCATGGCCTGAAGCAAGAAAGCATCCACATCGTACAGTGGTTGTGCTGTGGTTTGTAAGCCTTGTAATGCCTCCACTGCGAGATCAAAAAGCTGGGGTTCTGCCCCGATAGACATCTTTTCCACAGATTCCAGGACAACGCACGCTGCAGCGTAGCGAGTGGGGTCGTCGATAAGCTGCGAGCCAAAGTACGCCACGGTATCCGCCGCAGTAATGGAGTCGAGTGTTCTTCCTACGTAGAGCTGAACATCCAGCTCCACAAAGGGTTGCAAGCGCGAGCCGAAACGACTTTTTGCCCGCCGTACGCCTTTGGCTACGGCGCGGACAATGCCTCGCCCCCGAGTGAGGAGAACAACGATGCGGTCGGCCTCCCCAAAATCGTATGTACGAACCACCAAGGCCCGCTCTCGGTAGCTGTCTCGACGCACTAGAAGCCTAGTCGTCCCAACTGCTTAGGATCTTGCTGCCAATTCTTCAAGACCTTGATACGAAGGTCCAGGAACACGTTCTGCCCCAGAATCTTGATCACTTCCGGGCGAGCGTTGTGGATAATGCGCCCGAGGCGTCTTCCGTCTTTGCCAATAATGATCGACTTTTGCCCTGGCCGTTCCACATAGATCACCGCGTGGACATCCAAGACGTCCTCACGCTCGTCGTTGGGAAGAATCTCATCTATCTGAACGGCAACAGAGTGCGGAAGCTCGTCTTTAAGGCCTGCAAGAGCCGCCTCGCGGATAAGCTCCGCAATGCGAGTCTCCGTGTCATCATCAGTCACATGGTCATCTGGATAAAACTTTGGCCCTTCTGGTAGTAGCCCAGTGATAACGTCCAGAAGCACATCCCGTTGCTCTCCGGTGACGGCTGAGACGGGAACGACCTCGCTCTCTCCTCCCAGCAGCTCGTGAAGCGCCATCAATTGCACCGCAACCTGATCCCTAGACACTTTGTCTGCTTTTGTCACAATGCCCAGAATCGGGGTTTTGGGAGCAACCTTTTTTACGGCATCAAGGATCCAGCGATCGCCCGGACCGATCTTCTCGTCGGCCGGAATAGTCAGGCCGATTAAGTCCATATCCGCATAGGTGTCCTTGACTACCTCATTAAGCCGCTCGCCCAAGAGAGTCCGAGGGCGGTGCAACCCTGGGGTATCCACCACGATGATCTGAGCATCAGGACGATGCACGATGCCGCGAATAGGATGGCGAGTGGTCTCTGGCTGGTTAGCCGTAATCGCGATTTTCTCGCCGACCAAAGCGTTGGTCAACGTCGACTTGCCTGTGTTAGGTCGGCCAACAAAGCTGATGAATCCCGAACGGAATCCTTCGGGGGTCTCGGTGAAACTCACCTGTCTCCTTCTACGTGGGGAAATCCAAAGTTAATCTCTCCCCATAGTAAGCCATAGGGCGAGCCTTCCTACACTACGATGCGTAATTCCCCACGGATTATCCGACTTTTTCCACAGTGAACTGCATCCGAGGGTTTGCATAAGACTCCTGAGCCTGGATCAATTGCAGCTCACGTGAGCCCGAGCGGTAAGTGGTCTCAATGAGGTCAAAGACAGACGATGCGGTGCGGGCTAATGCCGAGGCTGCGTCGTGATCTCGTATGTAGTGCCCAGTGAATAGGGCGGCGGTGACGTCACCTGAGCCGTTGCGCTTAAAGTCCAGGAACGGGGTCTGGACGAGCCATGCGCCTTTATCATCCACGGCGAGCATTTCGATGGCGTTGGCGGGGGTCTCTGGCCTACGCACCGAGGTGACCAGAACGGTATTGGGTCCCATAGCGCGGGCAGCGGCAACCGCCTCCAGGGTTGATTCGAGATCATGCGCAGGAACCCCGGTGAGGTATTCCAGCTCAAATTGATTGGGGGTAATAATGTCTGCAACAGGTACTACACGATCGCGTAGGAGCGGTGGAATGAGCTCCGAGACAAAGCAGCCCGATGCGGCGTTGCCCATCACCGGGTCACAAGCATAAAGCGCGTTAGGGTTTGCGGCTTTGATCTGCGCAACTGCGTCAATAATTACGTCTGCGATGTCTGATCCGCCTTGGTAGCCAGAAAGTATTGCATCAATGTGGGGAAAAGCACCACGTTCTGCAACCCCAGAGATAACGCTTTTCACCTGCTGGGCGGGGATGAGTTCTCCTCCCCACTCGCCGTAACCAGTGTGATTGGAAAAATTCACTGTGTGGACCGGCCAGACTTCGTGACCAATGCGCTGTAGCGGGAAAACTGCGGCGGAATTTCCCACGTGTCCATATGTGACATGAGACTGGATGGAGAGGATATTCATGTGTTTAATCATGCGCGTTACCTAACAGATTACAAACTTGTTGTACCCCCGAAGGGCACATCAATCCGTGGCTGAGTCTTCCGGTAACACTGAAACGACCACAGACCTTACCTGGATCCTCCCCCGACGGTCCCGGCCCCCCTCTGCCCGCAGTTGTATTCCGCTAGTACTCACTACAGAGCCTGGGAGTGGAACGCGACCCATCTCATAGGCTATGAGACCGCCTACTGTGTCCACCTGGTCCCGGATGTCTTCAGAAAACTCAATCTCCCTATCAAGATCCTCTTCGATGGTTTCCGTAAGGTCTTCTAAGGAGAGACGAGAGACTACGCGATACATGGGTAGAGACTCGCTATCAAGGCGTTCGATGGGAGCGATTTCTCGATCGTCGTATTCATCTGCGATTTCACCGACGATTTCTTCCAAGATGTCTTCAATGGATACAAGTCCAGCGATCCCGCCAAATTCATCGACAAGCATAGCGATGTGGTTACGGTCGCGTTGCATCTCATGCAGCAAAGTGTCAAGGCTTTTAGAATCCGGAACAAAGGTCGGTGGGCGCATTACCTCGTCTACGGTCACGCTGCGCCCGCCGTCGGTGGAATAGTAGGTTCTTTGCACGAGGTCTTTAAGAAAGACCACCCCAATAATGTCATCGACGGTATCGCCGATTACTGGGATTCGGGAAAAACCCGATCTCACACACAGACTCGTCGCTTGTCCCGCGGTCTTTCCGGACTCAATCCACACCATATCTGTACGTGGGACCATGACCGAGCGGGCTGTAGTTGACGCAAGATCAAAGACGGATTGGATCATCCGTCGCTCCTCGACCTCTACGACTCCATGTTCTTGAGCGATGTCAACCATTTCACGCAACTCCACCTCAGTGGAATACGGTCCATCTTGAAAGCCAGGGCCGGGAGCAATGATATTGCCGATCTTGATGAGTAGCCGCGGGATTGGTCCCAGGACTGCCGATAATGCTCTTAATAACCACGCGGAAGATAAAGAGACTGTATAGGGATTCTTTCGCCCCACGGTCCGGGAAAAAACTCCGATAACAGTAAACGTGATAAGCGATACGCCGACAATCGCTGCGGTAAGCGCCCAAACACTTGACTCGATGAGGTCAATGGCTAGCAATGCTGCGAAGGCAGCCGCTGTGACGTCGAGAAGCGTACGCAATAAAATCAAGAGGTTGATGTGCTCGGCACGATTTTCCAGCACATGCAGTAACGTACGCGAAGCACGCGACTCGGTGTCTTTGTTAATCTGCTCAACGCGTGCCACAGAAATTGAGCTGACGGCAGCTTCTACTGCGCCCAAGAAACCGGAAAGAAGAAGTGCGCTTAGGGTCGCAGCCCCACATATAAGAGGGGTCATCGCGGCTCCCCGATAGCGGGAATTCCGCCACCGGGCACTTGCTTATCTAGTTCCACCCGTTCTGCGGCTGTTGGGAAAGCCCCAGCGTTGGAGGGTTTGGGTTGAAACTCCACGCCGCGCTTTTCACAGAATCCATACCAATCGGATAACAACTCATTTTGCAGTGAGAACATTGTTTGTTCATCCGCAGGCTCGATGTGGTCATATCCAAGAAGATGCAAGCATCCATGGGTAGTGAGCAGAGCGAGTTCATGTCCCAGGTCATGTCCGGCTTTTTCTGCCTGCTTCATAGCAAAATCCGGGCACAGGATGATGTCTCCGAGCAAGGCGGGCCCTGGGGCACCAGCGTCGGGACGCCCCATCCCCGGGGTGAGCTCGTCCATGGGAAAGCTCATCACGTCCGTGGGGCCTTCAAGGTCCATCCAACGCACGTGTAGGTCGCTCATGGTGGGGACGTCGACGACTGAAATAGTTACCTCTGCGTCTGGGTGCACATCCATCTCTCCCAGTACAAACGTGGCTACGTCGATAAGAGCTTCCTCGTTGACCCCGTCACAACCTGATTCATTAACGACTTCGATGCTCACTTAGCTCTCGCTTTCTGCTTGCCGACGCGCCCGCGCCGCCCGCTCCAGGTTTTCTTCATAGTCGTCGTAGGCTTCCACAATGCGCCCCACGAGCTGATGTCTGACCACGTCTGCTGAAGTAAGTTCACAGAAATCTACGTCTTCTACGCCCCGAAGAATGTCTCGCACCAGCCTTAAGCCGGACTTCTGTCCTCCCGGCAGGTCCACCTGGGTGATGTCCCCTGTGACCACCATCTTTGAGCCAAATCCCAAACGAGTCAGGAACATCTTCATCTGCGCTGCAGTCGTATTCTGGGCTTCATCGAGAATCACAAAAGCATCATTGAGCGTACGGCCTCGCATGTAGGCGAGGGGGGCGACCTCCACGATTCCGGCTTCCATGAGTTTGGGGATAATTTCTGGATCCACCATGTCCCTGAGCGCGTCATGGAGCGGGCGCAGATAAGGATCGATCTTCTCGTTCAAGGTACCGGGAAGAAAACCAAGCTTCTCCCCTGCTTCTACCGCAGGGCGTGTGAGAATGATCCGACTCACCTGCTTGGTTTGCAATGCCTGGACAGCTTTGGCCATGGCAAGGTAGGTCTTTCCAGAACCCGCTGGACCTAGGCCAAAAACAATAGTGTTGTCATCTATGGCGTCAACGTAATGCTTCTGGCCGAGTGTCTTTGCCCGAATCACTTTTCCGCGACGCGCGATGATGTCGCTTGCAAGTACTTGAGACACGGACTGGGGAGCCTCGACAGTCACTATTCCTATGGCATGTTTTACGGAGGCTGGGCTAATCACATGCCCTCTCCTAGCTATAGATTGCAGTTCTTTGAGCACTTTCACTGCGCGAGCGACCTCATGGTCAGGACCAGTCAGCGTGACCTGAGTGCCACGAACAAAGATAGAGCAATCGAGTTGATTCTCTAATACTTTTAGGTTCTCGTCGGTGACCCCGAGCACCGTCTGTAAGTGCTGCTCATCTATCTCAACAGTTTTGGTGATGATGCCAGCATCTCTGCGGACACGCACGGTTTGTTGCTCACTAGCCACTATACTGATTCAACCTATCTCTAGTTGTTCTCTGTCTGTGCTGGATTCTACCAGCGTGAAGTCAGGACACCGATTGCCGCAAGCGCGACGATTCCTGCCGAGGCAGTCCGCAGAACTTCAGGCCCCAACTTGGCCAATCGCGCGCCCGCAGCTTGCAGCTCAGAGGATTCTTCCTGGCCAATGCCGCCCTCAGGGCCAATGATCAACGCAATCGAGCTCGCCTGTTGCAATGGAAGGGCTGCAAAAGCCTGCTGCGCATCCTCATGCAGCATCAAGACCAGATCAAAGCCCTCTGTTTTAAGTCTCAGAGCCAACTCCGACGTATTAATGGGAGAACCAATCGTCGGTATAGCAGAGCGTCGTGATTGTTTAGCCGCCGCAACCGCGGCCGCCCGCCACTTTTGCACGCTCTTTTCGCGTTTAGTCCCCGACCATTTAGCAACACAACGCTGAGCTTCCCATGGAACTATCGCGTCCACGCCGCCTTGGGTAAGCAGGTCAACAGCCAGTTCCGAGCGCTCTGATTTAGGAATCGCCTGGAAAACTGTAACCGATGGGCCCACAGGGCTTTGCGTTTCACTAATCTCAACGCGCGCTGCGAGCCTGTCTTTCCCGGAAGTTTCCGTTACCAGCGCTTCAGCATAGGCGCCGTGAGCGTCGATAAGCTTGATGCGCTCTCCGGCCACGATGCGTTTCACGCTCACAGCATGACGCCCCTCAGCCCCATCCAAGCGAGCGATCTCTCCTACCTCGGGCAGGCGGGGGTGCTGACCTTGAAGAACAGCATCAAGGTCGTACACAAAGGTAGGCAACGACATCAGGTGGGTCCTCGAGTTATCTGCGGAACTTATTACGTATGCGGTCAAACAGTGATTCTTCGCCGTCCCCGGCGTGCGAGACCTTTGCTGCCTCATCACGATGCTCGCGCAGCTGAGTAAGCAGGCTTCTCGACGTCTCATCCAATGCCGTCGGCACAGTCACATCAACGTGAGCAATCATATTTCCATTGCCGGTGTTGCGGAGTTGCGGCATGCCTTTGCCTTCCACCACAATGCGTTCGGCAGGCTGAGTACCTGCGGGGATTGCAAACGTAATGGTTTCCCCGTCCAAGGATTCCACATTCAGCTCAGCACCCAGTGCAGCATCAACCATGGGTACGTGGACCTTTAGATGTAGATCATTACCTTCTCTGTGGAACACAGCATGAGGTCGGATGTTGATCTCTACATAAAGGTCTCCTGCGGGACCTCCCCCGTGGCCTACCTCGCCCTGACCTGCCATACGGATACGCATTCCGTCTGCAATGCCTGCTGGGACATTGACCACCAGATCACGCTGAGCTTTCACGCGACCATCGCCCGCGCATTTATCACAAGGATCAGGAATGACCTCACCGGTTCCTTGGCATACCGGGCACGGTGTAGTAGTCATCACATTGCCCAGGAAGGAACGCTGCACCTGCTGGATTTCACCAGTTCCGCCACAATGCGTGCACATCTTGGGCTTTGCCTTGGTCTTCGAACCGGTTCCCTCGCACACATCGCACAGAACAGCAGTATCAATGGTGATGGGCTTCTTTACTCCAGAAAATGCCTCTTCCAGTGTCAATGAGGTGCGAAGGAGAGCATCGTTTCCTGGCTGAACGCGCGATCGAGGGCCACGCGAGGCGCCCCCACCGCCAAAGAATGCCTCAAAGATGTCGCCTAGGCCGCCGCCGCCAAAGCCTCCGGCGCCATAGCCTGCGCCGCCGCCTTGCTCCATGGGGTCTCCGCCCATATCTACAATGCGACGCTTGTCGGGGTCTAGCAGCACTTCTTGTGCGATTGAGAGCTCGCTGAACTTCTCCGCGGCCTCGTCCGACCCGTTAACGTCCGGGTGGTACTTACGGGCAAGCTTGCGGTATGCCTTCTTAATCTCGTTATCAGTGGCGTCACGTTCGACGCCAAGGATTGCGTAATAGTCACGAGCCACAGTAAAAGAATTCTTCCTTCAGCTATTTTTTGAGAAATATAAAACCCAACCAAGCTCAATCATTTCTTGGCATTCACATCTGGATATCTAAAACAACAGCGCAAACACCATGATATGAACTGAAAGGACCGAAACAACAATGATAACGATGCTCATGCCATGGAGAGAAAATTAGGGCACCTGATTCGCTAGTGGCGAACGATACTGAAAAAGGAAACCGACCCACGGGAGCAAGGATGCCTCCGTAAAAGGCGCTCACTCCCCGCTAAGAACCCTCGATACCTATTGAGCCACAGCGTAGACCTTAGACATCGTTCCAGAATAATCCATGAATGTGGGGCCCACTACGCCTAAACCACCTAGGGTTTCTCCCTGCGCGCCATAACCGGTGGTAACTACCGATGTGCCGCGTAATTGCTCGTCCTCATTCTCCTTGCCAATCAGAACACTCACGTGGCCGAGGCCCTGGACGTTGGTGAGCAGCTTCAACACCACTACTTGCTCTTCTAGAGCTTCCAACATGGAAGGCAACGCCGCAGGCAAGTCTCGAGCAATGCGGGTGAGGTTTGATGCACCAGCGAGAATAAGACGATCGTTCGGCTGTTCCACCAGGGTCTCAATAAGCACAGTCGCGCATCTCAGTATCATCGGTTGAATTTCTGGCGAAACTAAGACGTCCGTATTAGTGGGGTCTGCCAATTCGGCCAAGGATACCGAGGCGTCGCTGAGCGTTTTACCGTCTAGGGCCCGGTTGAGAGCGTCTCGAAGCTTCATTACATGTTCCTGCTCGCATACTTGATCTAGCTCCACATTGCGCTGCTCTACTCGCCCATTATCGGTGATCAGCACAAGCAAAAGCCGTACTGGGCTCAACAACACAACTTCACAGTGTTTAACGCGTGAAACTTTAAGATTAGGCAGCTGAATTACCGACGCTTGCCGGGTCAACTGGCTCAGCAGCTGCACCGATCGGCGCAAAACATCCTCAAGGTCCACACCGCCTTCAAGGAAAAGCAAAATGGCCCGGCGCTCCGCTGCGGACATAGGTTTAATGTCGCTCAGAGAATCGACGAATGCACGATATGCCTTCTCCGTGGGGATCCCGTCCAGAGCTCGCATGCTGTTGCATGATAAACCCCTCGGACTCCAATACCGCCATATCGTTGCGGATAGTCGCCGAACTGACGTTTAAATTATGTCTCTCTAAAAGAGCCTTTGACCCCACAGGTTCCTGAGATTGGATATAGTCCGCCACTATTGCGCGAAGTACTTCACGCCTGCGTTTTTCAGTAGATTCCGCCATGGTGGTTTCCCTCCTCATGGATGTCTCTGCTCGCCATTACCGCAAACCAGCTTAATCGTTGCGCTCTACAGCTCTCAGTCTGCAACCAAGATGTCCGCGATAATTCCATCCGCCAAGAGCCTGCTTTTCTCCGTCAATCGCACCCGACCGGCATTCATATGCAGCAGGCCTTGCTTAACCCGCGACTCAATCACGTCCAGCTCGCCTGCCGAAAACTCTGCGATGCTTACTCCTTCTTTGAGTCGCAAGCCAAGCATGACCTTCTCCTCATGCCGTTCCACATCGCTCAAAGTCTCTTCTTCCTTGACCGGCAATTCTCCCGCTAGGAGGGCTTTAGAGTAGCTAGCCGGATGCTTAATATTGTGGAAGCGGCGCTGCGCGATATGAGAGTGAGCACCAGGGCCAGCGCCCCACCAATCGCCGTCGCGCCAATACCCCATATTATGTTGGCACTCGCCTCCCTCGCGCGCCCAGTTAGAGACCTCATACCAAGAGAAACCTTCTTGACGCAGGGCTTGATCAATCATCCAATAGCGATCCGCATACGTGTCTTCATCAGGAGGCGGCAATTCCCCACGGCGGACTTTGCGCGCCATCGCCGTGCCGTCCTCCACGATCAAAGAATACGCACTCACATGATCCACGCCTGTGTCCACGACGCGCGAAAGAGTCTCACGAACATCCTCATTTGTCTCTGTGGGAGTGCCGTAGATCATGTCCAGATTGACATGATTAAACCCTGCGGCAAGAGCTTCCTTAGCCGCAGCAAACGCGCGTCCAGGGGTGTGCTTGCGCTCGAGTACTTTCAGCACGCTCGAAGACGCCGATTGCATGCCCAGGGAGACCCTAGTAAAACCAGACTCCAATAAGGAATGAAAGAACTCAGGACTCGTGGATTCCGGATTTGACTCCGTAGTCACCTCCGCGCCAGGGGCTATTCCCGTGGAACTACGCACGGCGAGCAGCACACGGTCTAGGCCGGCTGCGCCGAGCATTGACGGGGTACCACCGCCCACAAAAACTGTACTGGCTTCTCTAGTGTCACCCGAGCTCGCTCGAATCTGCGCCGCTAAATCCAGCTCTATTTCCAAAGCGTTCAAATAACTTTCCGGGGAAGCAGAACTTCCTAGCTCACCAGGCGTATACGTATTAAAGTCGCAGTATCCACAGCGTGAAGAGCAAAACGGAACATGAATGTACACCCCAAAAGGTGTGCTTTTCTGGCTCATGATTTAGCCAACGTACTCGCCGGATCCCGCACGTTTAGCGATGACCCTCGCCACGACGGCGTCGATACGCGCGCGCTCGTTAAGAAACGCCGGTGGATATGAACCTCGCATCGTACGCGTGTACCCAGGGTGTTCCGTTGCCACGGCTTCAGCCCATGCCCGCGCTGCCGCAAAAACAACCTCAGCCGTGCGCGAATACAACATCGGCAGATTAAGCGCATCCAAATCACGCGCCGCTTTTTCCGTCTCTGCCAGCTCCCAGGACACAATGTGGGCAAGATACTCGCCCACTAAATCAGTCCGGGCTTCCAGTGCCTGCGAAAGCTCACGAACAATGACGGGAGAATTCTGAATCGGGAATCTCTCCCTCAGAGACTCCGCGTTAAGCACAACCGGACGATCAACAGCATCTTTTGTAGGGGCAGACGCGGATACAGTTCCTGAGGCCAGTCCCGAGGTAAGCGCCTGGCGTAGTCCCACGAGCTCCCGAACTACATCGCGGGAATCCCGGCGTGCGTCCTCAAAGATCTCTTCTAATTCGGCGACACAATCCTCAACAAGTTCTGCATCCCAGTCCGCAATCGCCTCAGCAAGATTCTCGATGTAGGTTGCCACCTCATCGCCAATATTAAAGATCTCTTGGGTCAGCTCACGGTGGCGCAATGTGGCATCAAAAACTTGCATTCAGCTGACCCCCTTCCAGACGTACATTAGGCATCCTTGACCATCGTTGCGGCTGAATAGTTAAGGGAACCAGTAGCAACGATGCGTTACGAGTGATGACTTTAAAACAGGAACCGTCTCAAGCGGTGGCGCCCCGCCGAGCAGAACCAAAATCCCGTGGGGAAAAGAAGCTTCTTTCTCCGCTCGCTGGGCGGGTACTTTGCTGTTTTGAGAACGCTAGCCAGCTCAGAGGCGGTAAAACAGCAGGATAAAATTTCTAGCGCTCTTAGAAACCACAGGATAAGAGGCAGAAATAAAAATCGCCCCTTTTCCTTTAAAGCTACAAAGGAAAAGGGGCGAAAACGCCTCTAGCGCTTGGTGTAAAGCGCATCGATTTCGTCGGAGTATCGACGCGCCACCACATTTCGCTTCACCTTCATAGTGGGGGTGAGCTCGTTGTCTTCCTCAGTAAGGTCGCGGTCCAAGATATAGAACTTCTTAATTGCTTCCGCGTGGGAAACCGTGGAATTGGCATCATTTATCGCGTCCTGGATCTCGGCTCTGAGAACCGGGTCTTGTGCCAGTTCCCGGATCGAGCGACCTTCTGGAACGTTTCGATTGAGCTTCCACCGTTTCAGGGCGTCGTCGTCAAGCGTTACCAGCAAACCGATAAACGGCTTTCCATCGCCAACCACCATCGCCTGGCTGATCAGCGGATGCGAACGTAACTTATCCTCAAGCGGACCCGGCGAGACGTTCTTTCCGCCCGCGGTAACGATCAAATCCTTCTTACGCCCGGTGATGATGAGGTGGCCAGAATCGAGGATTTCACCGAGATCGCCAGTGTTAAACCAGCCATTTTCCATGGAGGATTCGGTGGCTTCATCGTTCTTCCAGTAGCCGTCGAAAACGATCGAGCCTTTCACCAAGATTTCGCCGTCATCATTGATGCGTATCGACGCGCCCCCCACGGGTGGCCCAACCGTACCGATTTTCTGATCAGTAAAGTCCACGGCCGCTGCAGCGGTGGTTTCGGTCAGCCCGTAGCCTTCATAAATCGGCACGCCAATGCCGCGGAAGAAGTGCATCAATTCTGGACTCATCGCAGAACCACCAGAAATGCAATACTTCACTGCATTTCCCATCGCTGCGCGAATCTTCGAATAAACCAACTTGTCAAAGGTCTTATGTTTAAGGGTGAGCGCTCGGCTTGGCCCCTCTGCGGTATCCAGTGCTCGTGAGTACTCTTGAGCGGTCAACTCTGCTTGGCGGAAGATGGCGGCTTTGAGCGGGCCGTCGGCCTGGGCATTAGCCACTGCGCCGTTACGGACTTTTTCAAAGACGCGCGGCACTCCCAAGATCAGGTTTGGTCGGGCGCGCTGGAACTCCACTGCGATGGTGGAAAAATCGGACCAGTGAGACTGCGTGGCTCCGCCAATGGCCACAGCCAAAGAAACTGCTCGAGCCAAAACGTGAGCTAGCGGCAGGAAGGTCAAAACGCGCGAACCGGGAACGGCGATAGCACCGATGTCATTAGTCAAAAGCGCTCGCACCTGCGATAGCCAGTTGGAATGGGTGAGTCGGCAGCCCTTGGGGCGACCAGTAGTTCCAGACGTATACACCAGCGATGCAAGGTCTGTCCCCTTGGTGTTAGCAATACGCTCGTTCACCTCGGAATCCTCAACGGAACGTCCCTCAAACTTGAGCGTTGTCACGGCTGATGAATTAATCTCCAGGATTCTCCGCAGCTGCGACGGCGAGCCACTCAACACTGGTTTTCCGTCCGCACCCAGGACCAGGTTCTTCATCAACTCTGTGTGCTCACGGGTCTCGGTGATGGCAAAAACCGCCCCAGAGTCTTCAATGATCCACTCAATTTGGCTAATCGACGAAGACCCGTAGATCGGAACTGACACAGCCCCAGCAGCCCAAATGGCAAAGTCCAACAGAGACCACTCATAGCGGGTCTCTGATAGCAAAGCTACCCGATCCCCTTGCTGCACACCTGCGTTGATGAGGCCCTTAGCAACTTCGTAGACCTCTTCCACAAACTCTTTAGAAGTGACGTTTATCCACTCGTAGTTTTTCGGTCGGGTGTACATCACTCCAAAAGGACGCGCTTTAGCCGTATCCAGCAACGCAGTTAGGCAGGTTTCATTTTCGCCTACCTCGTATATGGCCTCGGTGGTTGACTCTTGAACCACTTTCACTTTCTCAACACCTCATTTGTTTTGATCGTGCATCGCAAAAACCTGATGTTTTACTCACATCCGTTGATAAACTTTGAATTTACAGCCTTTATGTGCCCATAGTCATCACTGGGGTAGACGTGTTCCAAATTAAACTGCGGTCTACGGGACATAACGGTAGCTGCAATGGCAGAATAAGGTCTCGTGGGTTATACAGAATTGCTGCGCGAACTCGCAGCAGCACATGCAGTTTCTTGTTCATTTACCGGATTCGGCGGCGAAGTAACCGAAGTCAGCGACGATACGCTGGTTAAAACACTTCGTGCGTTGGGTGTTCGCTTTGGAAATGAACCCGGGGACAGTCCAAACGATCACATGCCGCTCGATGCTCCTATGCCGAGCGAGGAACAGATCCGTGCAGCTATTCAGAAGCGCCGCGATGAAGAAGACACGCGCCCGCTTCCCCGCTGCGTCGTCGCTACGCAAGGAGACCCTTACGTCTTCAACGTACATGTTCACGACGGCTCCCCCGCAGACATCACAATCACGCTTGAAGACGGCTCAGTCGCAGCAGACGTCACCCAAATTGAAAACTGGACACCACCGCGCACTGTCGACGGCATCACATGGGGCGAAGCCTCTTTCCAGATCCCACAGGATCTCCCCTTAGGCTGGCACACCATCACGCTGACCTCCGACACGCTCACTGCCAGCTGTTTCCTCATTATCACCCCGCAGCAGCTCTCCACCGCGCGCACGTTTGTGGAGAACCCAGCCACTGGAGTTATGGCTCAGCTCTATTCAGTGCGCAGCAATGACTCGTGGGGAATGGGAGACTTCCATGACCTCGGCGAGTTGGCCAAAGTTGTGGCCGACAAAGCTGACGCTGACTATATTTTGGTCAACCCGATGCATGCAGCCGAGCCCTTCCCGCCAGTCGAGGACTCCCCTTATCTCCCCACCACGCGACGCTTTATTAATCCCATCTACATCCGCGTGGAGGACATACCCGAGTACCTCAGCCTTAACGATGAGTTGCAAAAGGAAATCGAGGAGATTTCTTCTGAGTTTAAGGCTCTCAACCACTCCAGCGATAAAATTGAACGCAACCCGATCTATGACGCAAAGCTCCAAGTGCTTCATGCAATTTTTGAGGCCGAGCGCGATCCGGCACGTGAACAGGACTTCCGCGATTTTGTAGCCTCTGAAGGTGATGGCCTCTACGACTTCGCGTTGTGGTGTGCAGATCAAGAAATCGCTCACCTTACGGCATCCAGCTCCCATGCTGCTATCCCCGCTCCAGAGGAGGCCGCAGAATTCTACATGTGGCTTCAGTGGATCTGCGATCAGCAGCTGGGTGCAGCGCAATCAGCTGCTATCGACGCAGGCATGAGCATAGGAATCATCGCCGACCTCGCCGTGGGGATCCACCCTGGCGGTGCCGACGCCCAAAGCCTTGCCGACTCTCTAGCGCCACGCGCATCCGTCGGCGCCCCGCCTGATAATTACAATCAGCAAGGACAAGACTGGTCTCAGCCACCATGGCATCCCGACCGTCTTGCTGAAGCCGGCTACGTGCCATGGCGCGATCTGCTTCGCACCGTCCTGCGTCATGCCGGAGGTATTCGAGTAGACCATATCCTAGGGCTTTTCCGTCTCTTCTGGATCCCCCGCATGCAATCCCCCACCACCGGGGCTTATGTCAACTACGACCACAATGCTCTGGTCGGCGTTCTCGCGCTTGAAGCAGAGCGTGCTGGCGCAGTAGTGATAGGTGAGGACTTAGGCACATACGAGCCATGGGTTCAGGAGTTCCTTGCACAACGCGGAATCATGGGCACATCGGTGCTTTGGTTTGAGAGTTCCCCCACGGGTGGGCCGCGGCACCAAAACGAATACCGCGAGCTCGCGCTATCCTCCGTGACCACGCACGATCTTCCTCCTACCGCGGGACTTCTTGCTGGCGAGCACATCGAGTTGCGTAAAGAGCTCGGTATTCTTACCGTCGATCCTGAGCAAGAGCATGAACAAGATATTCGTTGGCAAAACGAGATTCTCGACGAAGTCAAGCACACCGGTGCCTTCTCCGGGGCCACAGTGCCAGAGGCTTTCCAAGGGCTCAATAGGGAAGAACGAGGAAGCGCAGACACCCTTATACCGGCTATCCACAAGTTCCTAGCCGGCACCCCCTCTGCTCTCACTTGTACCTCGCTGGTGGATCTTGTCGGCGACCGCCGGGCCCAGAACCAGCCCGGCACAACCTCCGATATGTATCCCAACTGGTGCATCCCCCTTTGCGATGGCAACATCCAAGCCCTGACCATCGAGGAAATCGCCGATCTCCCCTTGTTCCAAGCGGTAGCGGACGCGTCAAAGCGGAACAAGCGCTAGCCGCGGATTGATAAAGGCCCATTTCCCCGTGGGGAAATGGGCCTTTATGCGCAACCTATATAAGGCTGACTAACCAGGCGATCACGACTAGTGCAATAAGCAGGTACAAGGCCTGAGTTACCCGAGACTGTGGGTACTTCCGCTTCCTACGCGGAAGCTGCTGGTCCCGTTTACGCAGCTCCTCTGGATTAGCCATTATTCACACTTTCCACTTACGTGGGGCGCGCAAGCCCCGTAGTTACTTAGTTGACCTCATTCGAGCTTCTACTTTAGCCCGCACGGACATCAGGATGCGAAGAATGCGGGCTCCTAGGACGTCGATAAGCCGAAGCCACACTAATGCCAGCACACCGCACACAGGCACCACGACGATCAAAACTAGTGGTGCTTGCAGCCATAAAGGCGCCGATGTTAAAAATTGACTCGCCGAATCAATAAAACCCGTCACCTGCTCCATCACCCCTATTGCACCGTCCCAGCCAAGCCACGACGACGCAATAACGGCCCAACATCTTTAGCGCGTCCCCGCAGTGCTTCAAACGCCGCAGTGAAATCATCCGCACCGCCACGCGATAGCACAAGGTCGCGGAATTTTTGCCCGGCGTCCCTAGCCGCGCTTTCCGACGCCGCCACGCCTGCGGCTCCTTGCTCAGTGAACCAGTCAAAGCCATCGGCATCCAACGCTTCTGCCCACAGATAGGAGTAGTAGCCCGCCGAATATCCACCAGAAAAAATATGGTTAAAGTAAGTGGACTTATACCGAGGCTGAATATGCTCTACATCTAATCCGGCTTCCTCCAATGCTTTGCGCTCAAATTCCGCAATATCTGATGGAGACAGCTGTGCTGCTTCTTCCTGGGTCAACGAATGCCATGCGAGATCGATGACAGCTGCAGACAGATACTCCGTCGTAGCAAATCCCTGGCCAAACTGGCGAGCCTTCCCAATCGCAGCAACCAACTCGTCCGGAATAACTTCACCGGTATCCACGTGACGCGCAAAATTCTTCAAGATGGCGGGATCAAACGCCCAGTTTTCATTAATCTGAGAGGGGAACTCCACATAATCTCGTGGGACACTAGTACCCGAGAACGTGGGATAACGCACCTTAGACAACAGTCCGTGAAGCGCATGCCCAAATTCGTGGAACACCGTCCGCAAAGAATCGATGCTGAGAAGGGCATCTGAGCCATCAGCAGGCTTGGTAATACCCATCACATTCACCACAACGGGCTTAGTTCCCAACAAATCTGACTGATTCATAAAACTGCTCATCCACGCGCCACCGCGTTTCGACGAACGCCCAAAGTAATCCGTCAAAAACAGACCAATTCCCTCACCATTTGCGTCTTTGACTTCCCAGACCTCGACCCCCTCCGCGTAGCCATCCAGATCCGGGCGAGAAATCACTGTAATTCCGTACAGGCGATTAGCCGCATAGAAGACTCCGTCGCGCAACACCTGCTGCAAAGGGAAATACTGTGAGAGTTTCTCCTCATCTAGGGCAAAATCACGAGCACGCACCTTCGATTCCCAATAGGGCCAATCCGCCCCCTCCATCGTCGATTCCTGCGCCCATTCCTCAGATTCCCCACGGGAGGCTTCGTCGAGAAGCTTGTACTCGCCGCGCGCATTCGCCGCAGCAGCCGGTGCCAAATCAAACAATAAATCTCGCGCGGCCGCGGCCGAACCCGCTGTTTCCTCCGCGATCACATAATCGGCATGCGTTTGATAACCCAATAATGCAGCCCGCTCTGCACGTAACTGCACAGTTTCCACAACAATCTCCGCATTCGACTCAGCACCCCTGCGCTGCGACGCCTCATACAACCGCGCCCGCGCCTCATGTCGAACAAGACTCCCCTGCTCAGCTTGCACAGTAGGAAGCTCAAGCGGAATAACGAACCCGTCTACGCCTGCTGCCTCCGCGTCCGCAGCCGCCGAGGCGAGGCGTCCGGGGCTCAGTCCCTCCAATTCCTCCCCGTGGGGAAACTGGGCGGCAAGTGCTTTGGTATCTGCGAGCAGATTGCGGCCAAACGAATCGGCAAGCACAGACAAACGAGAATTAATCTCGCGTAATCGAGCCATCTCAGATTCGCCCAAACCTGCTCCGTGACGACGAAACGTCCTCAGTACATGCTCATGCAGCCGCTTCGACTCGGCGTCCTCCGGGGCCGCGACCGCCTCTAAACGTGTGAACAGCTCAGAATTCAAATAGATCGCATCTGAATGTTCAGCCAGCAATGGAGCGACCCGTGCCGCAATCTCGTCCATTTCCGCAGAGGAGTCTGTCGAATGGAGGTTAAAAAATACTGACGCCACGCGCTCTAAGTCTCGCCCGCTGCGCTCCAGTGCTTCCACGGTATTTTCCCACGACGGAGTTTCTGCGTTGTCTGTTATCTGCGTGATCTCTTGGACATGCGTGGCCAGCGCTGCTTCAAATGCTGGGAGAAAATGCTCTACTGAAATATCTCGAAACGGCGGAAGCTGGTACGGCAGCGAGGACTCTTCTAACAAAGGATTGGATACAGGTAACGTCATAGATCACAATCGTAGTTGCTAAAGTAACCGATATGTCCGAAAGCGCATCTTCGCAGCTCATTACCTGCCCCGGCGGTACCTTCACCGGCACGATCCATCATCACGATCATGGCAACGTGGCCACCTATGACCCTATTGTCTATGGGAAGCTCACCAGCGAATTTGCCCCCGCACTCCACGTGTATTCCCCCACGGAGAGCAAAGATCCCGCAGCGCACAACAACCTACGGACACAGCTTCACCTCACAGTAACAACGCCTGCTCATGCCAGAAAATTCAACGATCTTCCGGTCATAGCAGTCATCCATGGCGGCGGCTACGACTCCGGTTCTCGCAACGAATTCTCCTTCGATGGAACTGCCCTAGCCCAAACAGGGGTCATCGTGGTCAGCATCGACTACCGACTCGGAATCCAAGGCTTTGCACGCTTTCACGACGACCCCCCTCATCACTATCGAGGCATCGACGACTGCGCACTCGCCCTCGAATGGATCCAAAACCACATTGAAGACTTTGGTGGCGATCCCACCAACGTCACTCTTTTTGGTCAATCCGCAGGGGCCGGAATAGCACTCTGGCTTACCCGGCGCGACCACTATCGGGGGATGTTTCGGCGGGTGTGGGCGGCGTCGCCAAGCTTCCCCCGTGGGGAAATGAAACGCCGCAAAGCAGCACTCCGGTGGGCGCTATCCGCGCCGATTACCCAATCTGGTCTCGAAGAGCTACGCCGCAAGCGTCTCGAAAAAGGCTACAACCGCTACAAACGTTACTTCCCCACTGACTTAGCTCTCGGCCCCTGGAACTACGACCCCAACGAACTCACGGCTATCCCCATCATTATTAGTTCCACCGACCGCGAGCTTTACCAACTCCCCGCAGCGCAACAAGCAGACACCTCGACATGGTTGCGCCCACTGCGAAAACGCGTCGCCCGGCAGATGGGAGCCACACCCGAATACATTGAGCAAAACTCCACCAGGCCAGATTTTTTCCGTGCTCTCACCGGGACTTCGATGATCCATCGCTGGGTAAAACAAACGCTCAAACGCACATATGGCGATACCTGGTATCTCCGGTACACCAGCTCAAGTGATCATGAAGCCACCCACTGCAGCGATCTCCGTCTCCTCTTTCACTCCAGAGACAGCCAGCCAGATTCCCCACGGGGGATACTTTTGAGGTTTGTTCGCGGCAACGCTCCGAGCTGGCCTCAATATCGTAAAGACACCAGTGGATTAGAGGTGTGCGTTGATGGGGTCGGTGCGCAGCTGCGCACCAACCCCCTCCGTGGGGAATTCGAGTAAATATTCCCCACGGATTAGGTAACGCATGCAAAAAGCACCGACCTTTATGGCTTCGGTGCTGTTGTAGGAGTCAACCAACTATTTGTTAGTTAGTTTGCGCCGTAATGCTTCATGCGTAAGTTGTTCGACCATCCATGGGCTAAAAGCAAAAGGTGCAGAGTCTACAGCGATGAAAAGGTCTTTAGGATTCACCCAAGAAAGTGAATCTATTTCATCTGCTCTAGGACGTAAAAGAAGGGGTTCATCGATATATGCGATAAAAACAGGACAGATTTCCCATTCAACGATTCCCTGGGAAGCTGTGGCCCGGTACCGAAAATCTGGCAAAACGCACACCAGGTTTTTTATTTCCCCACGAGGGAGACCAATCTCGTGGGGAACGCGTCGCATGGCGGCTTCGGCAGCTGTTTCGTGGGGAAGTAAATGTCCACAGGCTGAGTTAGTCCATACGCCTGGCCATGTTTTTTTACTCAATGCTCGCCGAGTCACCAAGATTTTTCCATCGGGACCCAGGACATAGCAGGAAAAAGCCAGGTGGAGAGGCGTATCGTGGGTATGGACTGTAGATTTGGGAGCGGTGCCGGTCGGATTACCTTGTGCGTCGACAAGCACGACGAGATCAACGTCGTTCATTCTCCCCACATTATCTGCTCCCGCGCCAAAATATTATTGTCGCACCCAGCTTCCAATGACTCCGGGGACTACGGCGCTGCGTTCTCCGATGAGAGCGGCAATATTTTTGTCGACTTCAACTGGGCTTGTCACCGACTTAACTTTTCCGCGCTTATCGCCCTGCGATGCTCCGGGAGGAGTCGTCATCATTGGCATCATGCGGCCTGCTGATTGGTTTTGGCGGGTGGCGCTGCCAAGAGGTTCGCCATGCATTGAATGCCCAGACCACTGCTGCCTAGTTCCGGTCTGTCGAAAAGAGTCTGCAGTATGGGGAATGTGGCTCTTCCCGGGCATGGAGAAACGCGATGCCCCAGAAGCTCCGCTCTTATTCGCATTCATACCTGAAATCGGCAAACCTAACGCGTTCAGGCCATTATTTTGTGCTGTATGACCCATCCCATGTGGGATGGCATGTGCAACTCCGAATCGTGATGGATCGCTCAACGCCCCATGAGATAGCCCTGCCGCATGCGCCATGTGTGTTTCCACACTGTCTGATCCCACTTTCTGCAACTGGTGCTGAGCATTATTCACAGAATCAAACGACGGCGAGACAAAGTTTGTGCCTTGCGCACCAAGGCGACTTCCCGTGTTAATACCTGTTACTTCAAGTCCAGCTGTAGTGGGGCGCCCATTGCCTGCAACATCATCCATGCCTACTTCTGCGCTACCCCCGCCGGATTCAGTCGAAATATTCGCTCCCATTAGATTGCGAATGTCAGGCACTGACCGGTCGACGATACGTTGAAGTTTTTGTTGGAAATGCAAAAGAGCCGCTCTTTCTGATGCCACTCTTGCAGCGGGTTCTGTGATGGCTTTGATGCCAGAATTCGCCGTCGCTGCTTCCAGCCACAACATTGTTTTAATACCAATGAGTTTAGAAACATCCTCTGCCATGGCTTTCGCATTACCGGAGAAAATCTCACTGGTTTGAGCTACTTCATTAATTCGTTCTACTGCGCGATCAATAACCTCGCCTTTATTTCCGCCAGCCAACTCTGCTGCTACTTTACGTAAACGCATGGCGACTTCTGCCGACAAACGAGACATATCTGACCAACTTTGCATCCCGAAAAAGACCTCTTGTTCTTGAGTAGCTGCTAGCCCCTGGACCAGAGCGTCCATTGTCACTGGCTGTACGACTACCGGATGCGAAAAAGAGAAATTTTCATAAGCTGCTTCTGGGCGCATAGGGAAGCAAACTGGTTCTCCACCCACTGAGCCGCCTTCATCCGCAATATCTATTCCTCGGCGAGCATAATCTTCTTGCCCCGTCAGAGCCCCATAGCTTGCGCGGAGTGCATCGTGCAGCCAACCGATCTGTTGCGTCAGCGATTGCAGCACTGCAGAAGCCGAACCAACTCCCCCTTTAAGCACGATCCCGTGGTTAGCTCCAATTTGATCAAGTCCAATAAGCGGAGAATACGCGCCGGAAATGTTGGCTTTTAGTATTTCATTTTGTATCTGTTTAGAAAATTTTCTAATTTCGTCAAGTTCTTTTATCGATTTTTGTAAATAATCATTATTGATTCCAAGCTCTAACATCACAGCCCCCTTGTGATTTCCTTCAAGATTTCCATTGCGCTACGACATGCACGCTCTTGATCAGTATCGTTTTCGTCGCCCAGCCGGTAAAAGGCCCAAACTCTTCCTCTTTTCGTAGGAACGTATGCTGTGCATTCCGTGCCTAGCCCTAAAGAAGGATCCCTATTCTTTGTAAAATAGACACCGTTGGGCACCCCCTCCCCTTTATATAAGACAAGCTCTTCCCGTTGAATTGTTTCCTCATAAGAAATCACCATTGATCCCACCATCGCTAAATCATCAGAGGCTCCCAAACTTTCAACGAAAAAATGGCAGTGGGCTCGATTCATACCAGGATGCCCGAAAAACCCACCACGAGTTTGCCGAATCCCCGCCCGCTCATAAGTTTCCGCAGGCACATCCGTACACGGGTCAAAAAACGAGAAATTAGGATCCTTAGGATTTGGCTCCATGACTTCGGGAAAATCAGGGTGTGCATTTTCCGATGTCGGATGTGCAAGGAGTGCGCTCACAGATTCTTTAGCAGTATCACGAACGCATGCGGTGAGCATGAGTGCACAGAAGATCATGAATGCTAATAGCAATGAATGACGACGCATGAAAGAGTACGACTGCTGCGAATCAGTCCCAAGGTTTAGCCAGTGCATGAGAAAACCCCCTATGCCCATGTCGGACTCCCCCTTCGCGCTGTCACTCTGAGGTCCTCCAACCCAGAGTGAGGGCGCTGTCCGGAGGCGGTCACCACGTTAACTTTTTGCGGTCCGCCGGCCACCGGCCTCCTTGTGGAAGCCCGCAACAGCCGTACTCAGATTATTTAGACTACAGAAGGGCATCTATTGGTTCCGCTATTTGAAAAATTAGCCTTTAAGAATCTAAAATCCGCAGGCAGAAGACTTATTGAGTCGCCATTCGCAAAAGATGCGCCCCACCCAAAAGGGGGAGCGCAGGCCAAGAGAAATATAATATATTACTAAATACTATTGAGGTTTCCCTCAAAAATTGCGTTACCGATCTGAAAGGTAGCGTCGTAAAGCGTGCCGTAAGACGTATTGAATGCGTATTGTAGGTTGGTCGACGCACCGGCACCCAACGGCAAATCCAGCGCCACTGTACCAGCGTCCACTTGTGGCATATCAGCCCCATTCACGCGCAAGGTAGGAGCGGGGAACGCATCTTTGGGTACCGCAAGATCATTGAGGTTAGTTACCTTCACATAAATCACTGAGCCAGCCCCCTGACTATTGGCGCTGGTGCCAAGGATTTCCCATTTTACGTTTAATCCCGGGTCGGTCTCAGGAGCATTGATATGGTCAACCTTGACCGGTGCAACTTGCTTGGGCTGGAATTGAACAGGGGTCGATGTCGTTGGAGTAACCGAGACGGTCGTTGATACGTCATCACCGCCACAAGCGCTTAAAGTTAGCGTTGCGACGCCCACCAGAGCACCCACAACAAGCCGAGATCGGGAAATACGCATCAAATATCCTCACGCTTACGACGAATAACGAACAACTTTCCATAATTTTAACAACGGAGACGATCCGAGAGCACTCAATGTCTCCCAACCAGCCATTTTACTCAGAGAGCAGTCACCCCACCCGTGCGATCCATCCTTAGAATCCTCCGCAGTGCCTCAGCCCTTTGGCCCTTTTACTTGGGAGTTATCTTCTCCGCAGTACTTGTTGCCGTACTTGCACTGGCCACCCCCTTCATTATTAAAGATGCCACCGACACTATTGTTTCTGCAGTAAACGGAGAGATGAGCGTCGAAAAGGCCACTCCCCACGTTATGTGGCTTGCTGTCGCATTGCTTATCGCGCAACTCGCAAACACAGCATTTACCAATATCGGAGGTTATACCGGCGATGTGATGGCGGCGCGACTACGACAAATCCTGTCCACGCGTTACTTTGCCAAACTCCTGGGCATGCCTCAGCGATATTTTGACGATCAAGTCACCGGCACGATAATCGCGCGTCTCGACCGCTCCATCACATCAATCACCCAGGCGTTGCAAGCAATGTCCAACAACTTTTTCCCCATGATCATCACCGTGGTGGCAGTGTTGGGAATTTCTGCTAGCTACTACTGGCCCCTGGCGGTCTTACTTGCCATCATTATCCCCGTCTATATGTGGTTAACATCACTAACAAGCAAAAAATGGCAGATCATCGAGGGCCAAAAAATGAACAGATTGACCTTGCGGGTGGTCGTTTTGCTGAAGTCGTAAGCCAAGTCAAGGTAGTCAAAAGTTTTGTTGCTGAAGTCCGCGAGCTCAAAGGATTCAGCCACAAATACGCCAAAACTGTTGAGTTCACGCGTAAACAATCAACTTTTTGGCACCTCATGGATGCCCTCCGTGGCGGAGCCATGAACCTTATTTTCTTCGGAATTTACCTCGTTCTCTTCTATAGAACTCTGCATGGGCATTTCTCTCTCGGCGATATGGTGTTACTCATCCAACTCGTCAACATGGCTCGCATGCCGATGACCATGATGAGCTGGGTCGTAGACACCACGCAGCGTGCCATCGCTGGTTCCAAGGACTACTTCGAAGTTATGGAGAAGGATCTCGAGGCAACCGTTAACCCCGACATCGCCGCAGCCACAACAGCCTCCAATGAACCAAATCTTCGCCATAGCACTATCTCCCCCATTTCCCCACGGGGAGACCAACCTGTGGTCGAGTTCTCCAATGTGTCTTTTTCTTACAACGAGGGTGAACAAGTCCTCAATAATGTGTCTTTTGCGGCAGGCCAAGGGCAACGCATTGCCCTCGTGGGGGAATCGGGTGGTGGTAAATCGACTATCGTCAATTTGCTGCTGGGCCTTTACCAGCCGAGCAAAGGCCGTCTGTCCGTGTGCGGCAAAGAAGTCTCCGAGCTATCTTCAGAGCAGCTTCGTGCATCAGTCGGCGTAGTCTTCCAGGAATCGAGCCTGTTCTCCGGAACGATCAGAGAAAATATTGCGTATTCCCACCCTGATGCAACGTTGGAGGAGGTGGTGGGCGTCGCAAAGCGTGCGAATGCACATGATTTTATTAGCGCGTTTCCCCACGGGTACGACACGCTGATCGGCGAGCGCGGCCTCCGCCTTTCCGGCGGCCAAAAGCAGCGAATCGCAGTCGCCCGCGCAATGCTCAAAGACGCTCCCGTGCTAGTTCTCGACGAAGCCACCTCTGCACTGGATACAAAGTCGGAGATCGCGGTCCAGACGGGACTAGAAGAACTTATGGTGGGGCGTACCACCATTATCATCGCCCACAGACTTTCTACGATTGCAGATGTGGATACCATCATTACGCTTCGCGACGGCACTGTCGACGAGATCGGCTCTCCGGCAGAACTCGCGCATTCCGGCGGCATCTATGCTGAGCTACTCGCATTGACAGCAGATGCCAGCGAAGCAAACAAAGAAAAATTGAAAAAATTCGGTTTCCAAACATAAAAAAGGGAACATAAAACCCCAGGAAATGGTGACTTACATCCCATATTTCACTTTTTTGGTACCAGAATTCCACTATGTGAGAAAAGAGGTTGTAGGGTATGGAGCATCCATTAGATAAGAAGGATGATCCACATCATGACGCTCCCCACGAAGGAAAGTAAGCTTACTACCGGCGCTATCGTTGCAACTGCTCTCATGCTCTTCTCGATGTTCTTCGGCGCCGGCAATCTCATTTTCCCACCGGTCCTCGGCACAAGTTCTGGCGAAAATTTCACGCCAGCAATCATTGGTTTCCTTCTCGGAGGCGTAGCCCTACCCGCCATCACCATCATTGCAATGACCATGTCAGGAAGCGATATCCGAGATCTTGGCATTCGTGCTGGAAACTGGTTCAATATCGCTTTTGCCGTCATCGTGTATCTCTCTATCGGCGCTTTCTACGCAATGCCGCGCACAAGTGCTGTGAGCTACTCAATAATCGTCCAACCTGTACTCGGCCAAGATTCCACACTGGCTTCCGTGGGGTTCAACGCATTATTCTTCGCCGTGGCGTTACTCCTCGCTCTTAACCCCACGGGGATCGTGGACAAACTCGGCAAATTCCTCACTCCAGCTCTGCTTATCTTGCTGGTTGTACTGGTGGTATTGGCTATTGCCAATCTGCACAGCGACGTCTCCCCCGCCACTGAAAAATACAACACCGCGCCACTTACCACCGGCTTACTCGAGGGATACATGACTATGGATTCTCTCGCAGCTCTTGCATTCGGCATCCTTGTTATTTCCTCGCTCAAATATAAGAGTGGCAGCGAAGGCAAAGCACTAATCAAACCCGCTATCATCGCCTCCTTAATCGCTTCCACCCTGCTCGCAATCATCTACCTCGGCCTCGGCTACGTGGGGCGCATCATGCCCGACGGTCAAAGCTATCAAGATGGCGCATCCCTGCTCTCCGGAGCCGCGCGACTTACCATGGGCACTCCTGGACAAGTCGTCTTCGGACTCATCGTCTTCCTCGCTTGCATGACCACAGCAGTAGGACTACTCGCAGCCACAAGCGAATTCTTCAACCGTCTGATCCCCGGTATCTCATATAAAGCATGGCTGGTGATTTTCTCCCTGATTTCCTTCTTCGTAGGGAGCATGGGGCTCGCTAAAGTTCTGAGCATCGCAGCCCCGATCATTACCTTTATCTACCCCGTGGCGATTACTTTGGTTGCTCTCACCATTCTCGAACTATCCGTGGGGAAACTAAAACTTCTGTGGGGTTTCCGCCTCCCCGTCTGGGCGGTTACCATTTGGTCTGCTCTCACCACCATCGGAGCCCAAGGCATCGCTGTGGCAGAAAACCTCGTTAATTGGGCTCCGCTTCATGCCGTCAGCCTCGCTTGGCTACTCCCCGCATTCGGGTTCCTAGTAATCGGCGGAATAGTCGATTACGCACGAAGAAGTTGATTCACGTATGAATCCCCCAGTGCCGCTCTCGATCCTTGACCTCGTCCCCATCCCCCGTGGGGAAACCGCACGAAAAAGTTTTGGCAGATCAGTCCAGCTGGCTCGTGCCGCAGAGCGACTGGGGTTTTCGCGTATTTGGTACACCGAACACCACAACATGCCTACGATCGCTTCGTCGTCGCCAGCGATCCTTATAGCTCACGTTGCCAATCACACCAACCATATCCGCCTAGGAGCTGGCGGCATTATGCTGCCGAATCATGCGCCTTATATCGTGGCGGAACAATTTGGCACCCTCGCTGAGCTTCATCCCGGACGTATAGACTTAGGGCTTGGCAGAGCACCAGGAACAGACCAAAACACAGTTGGAAAAGCCCTTCGCCGCTCGCTCCACGCTGCTGACGCTTTTCCCCACGATGTAGCCGAACTTCAAAGCTACTTATCAGATCACTCCCCGATTCCCGGCATCCGAGCAAGCCCTGGCTCCGGCACGCAAGTGCCTCTTTACATTTTGGGTTCATCATTATTTAGTGCGCGTCTTGCAGCAGAGCTAGGTTTGCCCTACGCCTTTGCATCTCATTTCGCTCCTAAGCATCTCGACGAGGCGATCCGCACCTACCGTGGGGAATTTCGTCCTTCAGTGAACCTAGATAAACCGTATGTCATCGCGGGAGTAAACGTCACGTGGGCAGAGTCCATACAGAAATCCCACGAAGAGGCTAACAAGGTGCTCCGCAACGTCCTTAGGGAACTCTCACCCCGTGGGGAATTTCTTAGTTGCAATCAGTTGGATATATTAGCCAACACGCATATTGGAAACAAGGTTCGCGAAATGTTACGTTTCAGCGCTATCGGGACTGCTCAAACCATAACGGATTAT
Organism: Corynebacterium pseudotuberculosis; assembly: GCF_002155265.1. Lineage (NCBI taxonomy): Bacteria > Bacillati > Actinomycetota > Actinomycetes > Mycobacteriales > Corynebacteriaceae > Corynebacterium > Corynebacterium pseudotuberculosis. The sequence goes on along the minus strand of NZ_CP021251.1, from coordinate 1,157,904 downwards.
TTACAGCAATTTATTGCACGCACAAACGCCGACGAGCTCATCCTCTTATTCCGAGCTTCTTCGTGGGAAAACCAGCTACAGGCTGTCCAGGAGGTCGGTAGCACATGGGGTTTAGCGTCGTAAAGCTCTAGGCCTATGGGCTGTGGATAACTCCGACTATTCTCTGACCATAAACCAGTTATCCACAACACCATAGTGTGCTCCTAGTTTTCGGCATCCCCAGCCTTTAGATTCCAAGGCATGAACGTCAAGGAATGCCTCGAGTTTTTAGCCGCAAATGGAGTTGCATTAGCCGAATATATCTTTTCGGTTTCCCAAACCCCTCGAGCAAAAGTAGAGCTCTCTGCGCTATTTGGCATTGAACCAACGACGATGGGCCGATATATCAAAACTGCAAAAGCTCTGTTTGGCCCCACGAAAGACAATGCGATGAGAGAAGAGGCTCTGGCTATTGCTAGGCAAGGAAATCTAGGGATAGACACAATCGCACTAATTAATACAAAAGTCTCACGGCTACGCGACCATGATAACCAAGAAGCATTTCGGGTTGAACTCCTATTATTTGCATGCAAGCATCCGTTCACGGTCTTAAAACAACATGCCGACGTCCGACTGCAGGAAGAAAATAATCCCTCCCCCTCACATTCCCAGGGGCTACGCTATGCGCGTTTCTCTCATGCCGCAGATGCCAACAATATGCGGTATTTATTCTTGTCGCTTCCCGAAGAACTCATGACTGCAATCGAAGCCCGCATGGTTGATTACGCGCACCACTTTAAAAACAAAAACGTCTCTGGCCAACAAGCACTCGCAGATGCAATCACTGGCACTTTGCTTCACGACGATTCCCGTTCCCCCAATGGCAATGTCCTTCGGGAAGGCCTCATTCTTTTACCAGCGGATGGATGGAAAAACAATGGCGGCAATGAACTTGTGACCACTGACGGTGCCACCATCAAAGCCGCTGACCTTGCTGATCATCTGCTCGCGGATTTTGGTTATGCCGTGCTATATGACGAAAACGCAGAACCAGTTAACCTCTTTCGGACTCGACGCTTAGCAAATGCAAAACAACGTATCATTCTCACAGCTGATCAACTTCTTTGCGCTGATCCCTCCTGCAGCCGTGCCGCTTTCCGAGCACAATGTCATCACATTGATGCTTGGAAACACGGAGGAACAACAAACCTGGAAAATTTAGCGATGGTATGCGGTTCTCATAACGCCCAAAACGACGATGACCATATCCTCGGCAAGCATCGCAATGGGCATTACGCAAAGTGCCCCACCACCGGGCGCGTTGGCTGGCAACCACCCGATCCTGAGGCTCCTCTGCAGTTTAACGAGCATCCTTTATCCAACAAATCAGCCCGTATGTGGGCTCTACGCCACTTCTCCCGTGGGGAAATTACTCCCAATTCTCCCTAGATTGCGGTCGCGAATGCTCCACGATTTTAACTCCTGTAGCGTCTTCTTGATCATCAACAACATCACCTGTAATCCCAAGGTTGCCTTCAATCACTACGCTCCCCGGAATCACAATGTTTCCGTCTTCATCGTGTGCCAGTGAAACAACGGGCAGCTCATTGCCTTCTTCATCGTATCCCGGAGCAGGCATAGCTTCATGTGCTTCTAACTTCTCCGCTGTATCTGTCTTCCGCCACTGACGTGTCTGTATTCTGCGCTCTGCAGCTGAATCATCCATCATTCCTTTCATCAACGAATACATCATGATGAACTGCGTAATAAAAAACGGGAACGCGACAATAATTACGACTTCTTGGAGCGTCGCAATGCCGGAAGAAGGAGAGACTATCAACAATGCTCCTGCAACAGCTCCAATGGCTACTACCCACAAGATCCGATAGCCTACGGGCGATACTTCCTCCTCACCTGTAGAAAACATATCGTTCACCATGCCGGCTGAGTCAATAGATGTAATGAAGAAAATCACCACGATTACAAGAGCCAGCGTCGATACAAGACTTGTCCAAGGATACTCCTGGAAAAACCCGAATAGAGCAAAAGGAACATTCCCGTCCTGAACAACAGGGCCGGATAGTTTGCCTGGCTCATTTAACTCAATTTCTATTCCGGCACGTCCAAAAATCGCAAACCAGATCACAGAGAAAATCGCAGGTAAGGCCAGGACTCCACCAATATATTCGCGGACAGTCCGCCCACGGGAGATACGTGCTACGAACATCCCCACGTAAGGCGACCAACAGATCGTCCACGCCCAATAGAACACGGTCCATTTACCTTGCCATCCTGGATTATCTCCGTATGAGTCAGCCCAGAACATCATGTCAGGAAGCGCTTTAGCGTAAATGCCAAACGCTTCCGTGGCAAAACGTAACAGCGTCAGTGTCGGACCAGAAATCAAGACAAAGAACATCAAGAGTACTGCGAGAGCAATATTGACATTCGACAGTATTTTGATGCCTTTTTCCAGGCCAGAAGCAACAGAAACACATGCAATTGCTGTGATCACCAGGATGATAAGCAGCTGTGCCCAACTTACTTCTGGTAATCCCCACAAGCGTTGGAGACCAGAATTTATCTGTAATACGCCGAGTCCAACAGAGACAGCGATACCAAAGGTCGTTGCGATGATGGAGAGAGCGTCGATAAGTTTTCCGGGGATGTCATAGATACGCGAGCCTAGAATCGGCGCGAATACCGAGCTCACCCGTGGGGGAAGTTTGCGCTTGTAAATGAAGTATCCAAGTGCAAGCCCAGGCAACGCAAAAATAGCCCACATATGAATACCAAAGTGGTAGAAAGTGAAAGCAAAAGCCTCGGTTATCGCTTTCTCCGACAACGGCTCTGCATCCTGTCGTGGAACGTTGACCGCATGGTTCAACGGTTCGGCCACACCCCAGAACATCAGTACCGCACCTACTCCACCTGCAAAAAGCATACAAAACCAGGCGATAAGGCTGTGCTCGGGTTCATCGTTGTCGTCACCAAGACGCAACCGGCCGAACCGTGAGATGAAGATTCCAACTAAGAAAAGGAAAATGAAGCTCACGCCACCGATGTAGAGCCATCCGGTTCCCGTGAGAAGTCCTTGAGCCACTCGTGTAAAAGTATCTCGAGCAGCGCTTCCCAGGATGATTGTCCCGATGACAAACACTGTGACAAAGCCTAGCGATACGAGAAAAATAAAGGGATCAGTCTTGAGCCCTAAAAAGGGCTTTCGTTGCGGTATTGGCTCCGAAGAAATCGGGGAATTCATGAAATAAACGTTTCCGGTAGTCCTGCAAGTACCGGTCACACGTTACTAATTCCGTGGGGGATTTCGAACTTCATTTCCCCACGGGGGAAGCAGGCCAACTTTATCCACCACAGCCCCAGGGTTCCTCCGCCCCAGCTCATCTGCTATTTCATAGGGTCTTGGTATCGCCCCTTGAGGAAATTCAACGGTGTAGAGATTCTCGTTTCTTCTTTGCTGCAAGGCATTGGTCGGCAACATTGTAAGAAAACTCGCTTTTGTGTCACTCCAAATCCGAATATGAGCAAGGTCTTTCACCGGAAAACTCGCACCTGAGTGGGTTATCTGTATGTTGTCGCTAATTCTGAGTATTGGGCGACGTCGTTGCGCAAAGACGGCTCCGAGTGAGCCCAGGGCGATGACAACTCCCACGGCAGGCGCGATTGCGGAAGCAGCGTAGAGCATCCGCATGGTTCCTGCGGCGTTGTGGTGTGCAAGGAAAAGCACCCCCAAAAGACCCGCCATGAGAATCACAAATAGTACGCATGTGATTGTGGCCTTTGATTGGGCCAAAGCGCGGTAGGAAGTTCTGACTGTTATCGCCATCAAGCACATCATAGTTTCTTCACAGGTTTATCCCAACAAATACATGATTGCGATGAGTGTTGGTAAAGAAACGAGGGTACTTACGATGCCGCTGTTTCTTGCCAAGCTTTCCGACGTTCCATGCCGCAACGCATATGCATATACATTTTGTGCGGTAGGCAGCGCGCCTAGGAACGTAGCGACGAGCAATTCTCGTCCCGTAACTCCCATCATCGAAGCAATACCCCACGCCAAAGCTGGATGGGCGAAGTTCTTAAGCCCACAGGCCACGATGGTGTCAATAACCTTTGTTTCCCCACGGGGGAAGGTGGTGGTGAGTGACATCCCAAAAAGAATCAAAGCCAGCGGTACGGACGAGTCGCCAATTAAACGGACTGGTTCAGTAAGTGCTACGGGCACACGCAGGCCACAGGCCACAATCGTTAGGCCTGTTATTGATGCGAGGAACATTGTGTTGCGCAGCGGAGTCTGCACGAGATTAAGCAGGAAATTAGCACGGTTTTTGTTATGCAAAAAGTCTAACCAGGTCATGGTTAGTGGTGCGTAGAAAGCAATTTGGAAGAGCATGAGTGGGATGATGATGGTGGCGTCGTCAAGCACATAGGTAGCGATGGGGATTCCAAGATTGCCGCCGTTGGCGTAGCTTGCTGATAGAGCCCCGATTATGGAGGCGTCGGTACGGCGACGCAGGAACACCCGACTGATGGTGAAAGATAAAAAAGCGACACCCATGGCGCTGGTGCACACAACCATAAAGTTGGCAGAGAAAATCGCGGAGAGTTCGGTGTGCATGATTTTGTCCAACAACAATGCCGGTGTAGCTACAACATAAACAAAATTTCCCAGTGAATTGGCAGCGCCTTTGCCTAACGCATTCTTCTTGCCCAGGACGGCCCCCAATCCGATCACAAGAAAAATGACAAAAAATCCACGGAAAATGCTCTCCATACGGTAGATTGTGCTTCATTTTCCCCACGGGGGCACCCATTAGGGACAAGTTTACCCTCATACATGCGCGGGTTAGTCTGCTTGTCATGTTCTCTTTCCCCCCACGCGCGGTCGCGTTGATGACTTTGGCGGTCTTTGGTTTGAGTGCGTGCTCTGCCGGTTCGACGGCATCGCAAAATGCGTCGGTGAATAGAGCCAGCGATCACAGTGTGACCCTTGGGTTAACGGCTCCCCCTAGCTCCCTCGATTTCACTACCACTTCTGGTGCTGCTATTCCTCAGGCACTGATGGGCAACGTGTATGAGGGGCTGGTTCGTGTTAATCAGAGCGGCGAGGTAGAGCCGTTGCTTGCATCCTCATGGGATGTATCCGAAGACGGCACAACGTATGTGTTTCATCTTCGCAAAGGCGTCCGCTTTTCCAATGGCGACGCTTTCACAGCAGACACTGCAAAGTTTTCTATTGATCGCGTGCTTTCCGACGCCTGGACTAATGGTCTGAAAGCACAAATGTCTAAGGTGACCAACACCCGAGTCATCGATCCCCACACCCTCGAGGTCACGCTCGCTCATCGCTCCAACACCTGGTTGTGGTCAATGGGCACGTTGATCGGCGCCATGATGACGCCCGGCGGGGTATCGGACTTGGCCACAAAGCCGGTGGGCACCGGGCCTTATGAGGTAGATAACTGGGCCGTGGGGACCTCGCTATCCTTCACCTCCCGTGGGGAATACTGGGGTGAATCTCCTAAGAACAAGAGAGCTGTTCTGCGCTATTTCGCGGATGCTATTTCCCTGACTAATGCTGTGCGCTCTGGAGACGTTGACGCCGTCATTGGTTTGCAGTCCCCTGAGCTCTTGGAATCCATACAGCGCGATGGTGATCTCGACGTCAACGTGGGCACGACCAATGGAGAAGTGCTGCTCACGATGAATCATGCACGGGCACCATTTAATGATCTGCGCGTCCGGAAGGCGGTAATGTTTGGCGTCGATAGGCAAGCAATCATTGATACCACCTGGGAGGGCTACGGCGTTGATACGGGCGGTGCTCCCGTGCCGCCAACGGACCCCTGGTATCAGAAAGCCGAGCAGTATCCTTTTGATCCTGACCGTGCACGCCAGCTAATGGATGAGGCCGGGGCAACGGGAACAAAAATAACCATTTCTGTGCCGTCGCTGCCCTATGCTGCCACGGCCTCTGAGATTTTATACTCGCAGCTTCGAGACATCGGCTTCGATGTGAGCATCGAGTCCACCGAATTTCCCTCCGTATGGTTGGCCAAAGTTTATAAAGGCCACGATTATGATATGTCGGTGATCGCGCATACCGAGGCTCGAGACATTCCCAATATTTTTGCTAACCCAAAGTACTACTTGGGCTATGACGATAAAAAAGTCCAAGAGCTCATCGCCCAAGCAGACACCGTAAATGAGGCGGACTATGTCCCCACGATGAAAAAAGCCGTCACTCGGATCCTGGATCAAGCCGCAGCAGATAATTTGTTCAATCTGCCCAACATCGTGGTAACTGCAAAGAACGTCAGCGGGGTTCCCGTCAACGCTGTTGGCGATGGTCTCTCGTTGGCTGCTATCGCGAAAGAAGAGCCAAGGAAGGTAACACAGTAGTGATTGCAGCAAAACTTGCACGAGGCGCGGCTAAATACGTGTTTACGTTATTTATTGCCAGTGTGGTCATTTTTGTAGCTCTTCGGATTGTCCCAGGTAACCCGGCAGAAGTGGCGCTCGGCGTTACCGCGACGCCAGAGGCCGTGGCAAAGCTAAGCGCCACAATGGGGATAGATAAACCGCTGTGGGAGCAGTACGTGTCATGGACCGGTGGCCTCCTCCGTGGGGAATTTGGGACTTCGTTGACCAGTTCAACGGATATTTCGTCTATCGTCGCAGATCGGCTTCAGGTCAGTCTGATCCTCGTTGTTCTATCGATGTTGTTCGCCTTGGTGCTTGCGATTCCACTGGGCTTGTGGGCGGCCAGGCGCTCAGGTCACGTCGACGGAACCTTTATCTCTGCGCTCAGCCAGGTCGGAATTGCAGTTCCTAGCTTCCTTGCTGCAATCCTGTTCATTTCTTTTTTTGCGGTTCGCCTGCGCTGGTTGCCCACTAACGGTTGGTCAGTGCCCAATGAGGATTTCAGCGGTTTTCTGGCGCGTCTTGTGCTGCCAGTGATTTCCCTCGGAATTGTTCAGGCTGCGATTATGACTCGATATGTTCGGGCAGCCGTTATGGATGTGATGCGTGAAGATTTTATGCGCACTGCACGCGCTATCGGGCTGAGCTCTTGGCAGGCTCTGCGCAGCCACGGACTGCGTAACGCAGCATTGCCTGTTCTGACGGTGACGGGATTGCAGCTCACTTCCCTACTAGTCGGCGCAGTTGTTATTGAGCGAGTTTTTGTCATTCCGGGATTGGGCAGCCTGCTACTCACCGCTGTAACTAATCGCGATTTGCCCACGGTGCAGACGATTGTGATGATCCTCGTTGTCCTTGCCATCGTGATCAATGCGATCGTGGATATGGCTTACGTTGTGGTAGACCCACGCACTCGAAAGGAGGCCTAGGTTCATGCGCGGTAGTCGTTACAGTAGTCGTTTTTCGCTCGGCGGCAAGATCGGGCTGGGGATCGTTATCGTCGTTGCTGTTATTGCATTAGTTTCCTTGGTCTGGACGCCCTATGATCCGCTTCGGGTTATGCCGGGGTCGCGGTTGGAGGGGCCGTCGATAAGCCATCTTTTGGGCACAGATCGCTATGGCAGAGATGTGTTATCGCAGTTGATGGTGGGATCTCGCATCACTCTCCTCGTGGGGATTGTCGCGGTGTCTGTGGCAGCGCTCGTGGGGGTGCCACTCGGTGTGTGGGCAGGGATGAGGCGCGGCTGGATCGATTCGGTGATCATGCGCGGCGCAGATCTGTTGCTTGCGTTCCCGGGTCTGCTTCTGGCGATTGTGGCCACCGCGATGTTTTCGGCCACCACGTTGACCGCGATGATGGCTATCGGAGTGGCCACTATTCCGGCTTTTGCTCGGGTGGCGCGCGCGGCGACGATGCAGGTGATGGCGCAGGATTATGTCGCTGCAGCCCGTGACGCCTCCCGTGGGGAAATCGCCATCGCAATGCGCCACGTGATTCCCAACATTTTGAGTGTGGTGGTGGTCCAGGCGTCAGTGGCCTTTGCCCTGGCTATTCTTGCCGAGGCCGGCCTGAGCTTCCTAGGGCTTGGCACGCCACCACCGGATCCTAGCTGGGGTCGCATGCTGCAGTCTGCGCAGTCTTCACTGGCCACGGCGCCGCTGCTGGCGGTATGGCCGGGGCTTGCTATCGCACTTACCGTTTTAGGTTTTAACTTGCTTGGCGACGGCCTCCGCGATCTCACCGACCCGCGTTCCACTCGCCGCACTGCAGTTTTTTCTAAGGAGTCTTCATCGTGACGCTTCTCCAAGTCCGCAATCTCACTGTCACGGGAATCCTCAAGGATGTGGCTCTGGCAGTCGACCGTGGCGAGCGCGTCGGTTTGATTGGAGAATCAGGCTCGGGCAAAACAATGACCGCGCTCTCCATCATGCGTCTCATCAATGCGTCGGGTTCCATTCAGCTCGATGGACAAGAGCTCACGGCGCTGTCGGAGAAAGCGATGTGCCGTATCCGGGGTCGCAAAATTGCCATGGTTTTCCAGGAGCCCATGACGGCTCTCGACCCGCTCATGCGAGTGGATAAGCAGATTGCTCAGGTGCTCAAAATCCATTCGGTTTCCCCACGGGGGAAGGTTGCGGAGCTGCTCTCGAGCGTAGAACTCGACCCCGCACTCGGCAGGCGTTATCCCCACGAGCTCTCGGGAGGACAACGCCAACGAGTACTAATCGCTATGGCTCTGGCCCATGACCCCGACGTGCTGATGTGCGATGAGCCAACCACTGCTTTGGACGTGACCTCCCAAAAGGCGATTGTCGACCTAATTTTGCGCCTGGTCGCCGAACGTGGAACTGGCCTGCTCTTTATCACTCATGACCTGGGTCTGGTGGCTACCACATGCGAGCGTATTCTGGTGATGCGAGGCGGCGAGGTCATCGAGGAAGGAACCGTAGAGCAGGTTCTCCGCTCCCCCGCCCACTCTTATACGCGCATGCTTATCGACGCCTCCCAGCTCCCTCCTGCGCGACCGGCTCTCATTACCGATGAATCCATAGTGCGGGCGCGGGACATAAAGAAGCACTATCGCCGGCACAAGGCGGTCGACGGCGTCGATCTCCACGTCTCCCGTGGGGAAAGAGTCGGCATTGTGGGCGGCTCGGGTTCCGGAAAGACAACATTGTTAAAGATGATCGCGGGACTCACACGTCCCACATCCGGCACGATCTCAGTCTCTGGCACCAAAAAGATGGTTTTCCAAGATCCCATGCGGTCTCTGGATCCCCGCATGACCATCCGCGAGATCGTAGCCGAGCCGCTCCCCCGCGCTAGCGACGAGCGCATCGTTGAAGTTTTGGAGGAAGTAGGTCTGAGCGGGGAGATTCTCCACCGTTTTCCCCACGAGTTCTCGGGAGGTCAGCGCCAACGCATTTCCATAGCTCGCGCGCTGATCGCGTCTCCAGATATTTTGCTTGCCGACGAACCCGTCTCAGCCCTCGACGTCTCAGTACGAAAGAAGGTTCTCACACTCATAGACCGGCTGGTTCACGAGCGCCATCTCACCCTCTTGTTTGTCTCGCATGACCTCAACGTGATCCGCTCCGTGTGTTCTTCTGTGGTGGTGATGCACGAAGGTCGTATCGTGGAGGCCGGCCCTGTAGACGAGGTGTTTACCAATCCCAAGGCCGAATACACCAAACAACTCTTAGCGGCAATCCCCCACTTAGGATGACGTTATATACAGCAACACGCTGGGATCAAGAATGTGTTCCTCAGAGTAATCAAGCCCTTCTACCACGTGGGCCAGCTGATCAAACGCCTCAACTTCGTGGGCGGAAAGAACAACGGGATTATTCATGGGAATGAGTTTAAACCACGCGGGTCACATTAGTGATCCGCAACCTTAGTTTTGAGGATCGCCAGGATCTCCTCGCCAGCCCAGTGGATGCCATCGTGCTGATACTGATTGGTGATGTGGAGGCGGGCGTCGCAAAGCTTATCTGCGGTGTGCAGCGAATACTCATAGGGCACAAAGGCATCGTCGACGTACACGCACGCGGCTACGACGGGGCTCTGCGCCAGCACTTCCGGGCGATACGGTGACGCATCCCACCGCCGCATGGCCAAGTCCTGCGCAGCCTGAGCAAACGGGACCAGGGCCGGATCCTCCTCGAACTGCCACGGATAAACGTGCTCGCCGGTGAGATAAAACTTCTCAGAGCTTCGCGGATCAGCATCCTGCGCAAACCCCGCTATTTCCCCACGGAGGCGGTGGGCGGACCACGCCGTCTTTGCCCCGCCGATCCCACCATAAATCGACTCGTGTATCGCGGCGTAGAGCGGGGCACTAGCAAAGCTTACTTTTGCGCCAACTGCCGCCAGGAAATCAGTTCTGAGCTTTTTCTCCCCGGATCTCTGAAATGGGCTCTCCAGAAGATACGCCAAAGAATAGAAACCCGCCGACCTACCAAGATCACTGCCGATGGTGCGGAATCTTCTCGAGCTAAGCCGCTCCCCCGTGGGGAGTTTCTCATCTGAGTGATCAAGGTGATGGCAGATTTCTCTGATGCGTGCTTCGGCCCACGGGAATTGCCTATAGAACTCCTCACTGCGCCGGGCGATGGTCGCGTAGGTGGCACGATATACATCGTCCACGTGAGCCTCAAGAGCAGGGAGGCCACCAGTGATATAGGACGTGGCAACAGAGCCCGGATAAAGCGAGAGGTAGGAAGCGACGCAGAATCCGCCGAAGCTTTGTCCGTACAGCGTCCATGCGGAGATTCCCAAAGCTTTCCGCAACGCCTCGGCGTCATGGACGATGAATTCTTGGCGCAAAAGGTGCAGTTTGTCTGCGTCAGCACTCAGGGTATCGCAATCGATGCGATGAGACCGACCAGTCCCGCGTTGGTCTAAAAGAACCACGCGATGCGTCTTCAGTGCTTCCTTGATTACACCGCTGATAGAAATCGGGCGCGGAGCCGGAAAGCCGGGACCTCCTTGAAGGTACAGAAAGGCCGGATAATCTTCTCCGCCAGAGGGCACCAACTCGCGGGCAAAAAGCTCAAACGTTCCCAGCTCCGGATTCTGTGGGTCCCAAGGGACCTCCAGGGTGTGTTCATGAACTGTGCATCCAAGGTAATGGCTCATCATGGCGTTCATCGTATTCCTCGAGATGCTGTGCGGTATAAGCCGCGCCTGTGTGTGCCTCGCATTCGTGCACCGAGATCTTTATTTCCCCACGATAGGATTGGGGCATGGAAAACGTGGAAGCTCTCCGCCTCGCCCACGAGGCTGTTCTGGAAAGAATCGTCAATTCTGCCGAGCGCGCCGGACGCGACGCCGCAGAGGTCCGGCTTATCGCGGTGACCAAGACTCATCCGGTGGAGGTAGTTCGGGATGCGGTGGCTGCGGGGATGACGGTGTTGGGTGAAAATAAGCCGCAGGAGCTTTCGTCTAAAGCCAGCAAGGTGTCGGGAGTGACGTGGTGCGCGATTGGCCGGCTGCAGCGTAATAAGGCCAAGGAGGTGGCGGCGTGGGCGCAGGAGTTCCATGCGTTGGACTCGCTACGTCTGGCCGACGCCCTGCAGAGAAAGCTAGAGGCTGCAGACCGCATGCTAGAGGTATTTGTTCAGGTTAATACTTCCGGGGAGGTGCAGAAAGGCGGCATTGCTCCGGCCGAGGCTGCGGAGTTTTTAGGGCAGCTAGCCGACTATGACCGCCTCCACGTACGAGGGCTGATGACAATGGCTAGGAATTCCCCCGAGGAGGCCGTTGTGAGGTCATCGTTTGTGCAGCTGCGCGAGCTTCGCGATACCCTACAGCCGTACTTCCCCACCGCAACCGAGTTATCGATGGGTATGTCCGGCGACTTTGAATGGGCAATCGAGGAGGGCGCGACGAGTGTGCGGGTAGGCAGCGCGCTGTTTGGCCCCCGTGGGGAATATCTGGGTTAGGTGCGCAGGAGGGCGCCGTGTTTCACCACGGTGATCTGCCATCCGGCGCTGCCGACCTCATGGAAATCGGTGACGGCGTGACCGTCGTCGGCGGCCCATCGTGGAATGGTTTCAGTGGCTTGGGTGCAGTCGAAGTCAATGACGAGCGCTTCCCCGTCGCTGAGCTGGTTGATGGCGGTTTTTGCGTCGATAAGCGGGAACGGGCACACCGCACCCAGCGTATCTATCACGTATGTGCCCGGTGCTACTGCGCGCAATCCTTGCTTATCGACGCCCACCTTCACCCCCGCCGGCGCCACCTCAAAGGTGCTGTTCACACGAGTTTTCTGCGTAGGCTTGAGCCATGCCTTCGCGGCAGCGGCAACTCCTAGCCCGATGAACAGCAGCGCCACCCACCCCTGGTAACTAAACAGACTGGTCTGTACCATGCCATTCCCCACGGTGCATCCGCCAGCAAGCGCCGCACCTATGCCCATGAGCGTGCCACCTGCGATCGAGCGTATCGAGGTCGTCGCATCCGGCACCCGCACCCGAAACTCACCCGTGGCCTTTGCCGAAGCAAACGACCCTACAAGAATTCCCACAACAAGCAGCGTCCCCCAATTCAGGAATTTTGCGTCGCCCGTGGTGAGCCAACTAGTCAAGTGCGCTGTTGGGGTGGTGATGCCTAGGCCGTCGTTACGCCCAGTAGCAGCCGACAGCGGCCATGCAATCACCCCGAGAATCCCCACGAGGAGACCAGCCGTGTTCAAGCTCAGCGGGCGCTTCCATCCAGTGCGCCCAAGTGTGGCCACGCTCGCCCCATCTTTGCTGCGGTAATACCACACCGAATACACCGTAAGCAGCGAAAGCCCAATCGCGAACCACCACGGGGAGAGCCCAAACGTATCAGGAATGGTGGTTGCGTTGATGGTAAATCCCTTGAGCCAGGTCGCTCCCCCGTGGAGAATTCCGGTCTTCATCGCGGCAGCCGATATGCCATAGAAGAGCAGCGCGAACCAGGATCCGACCAATCCTTCCCCTGAGCGATACCACGTCCCGGAGGCGCAACCACCGGCCAACACAATGCCGATACCGAAAATAAAGCCACCTATAACAACGGCAAGAGGCGCGAACGCATCCACTGGAGTGGTGATGACACCGAGCGTGCGTAGCGCCGATAAGCCCACCGCATGCACGGAAATCACAATAAGAAGCGCCACAAAGCCGCGCCACGTTTTTAAAAGATAAATGTCTCTGAGCATTCCGGTGACACAGAAGCGACCACGCTGCAAAACAACGCCGAGCACTGCGCCAAGGAGAAGACCTGTTGCAATCATGAGGGGTATTCCTTTTGGTCTGGGATGCGTACCCCACACACGGTAGACATATCCGTCTAGAACTACAAGGATTTTAAAGACAATTCTGTCTATTTTGAATAAATAGGGGTTTGCTGCGATTTTTTAAAATTCACCTTTACCCCCGTGGGGAAACTATGCGGCGTCGACGAATACCTCACTCGGGTATACACGCAACTAATCGACCCAATGGGATCCGCACTCGTTGGAACCTACCTGGTGTTCGAGAATGGTCTACGAGGACAGATGATTCACCGGAAGTGGGTCCTCCGCCTCCTGCGAAGTACGTCTTGCGGCTTTCGCACGTAACCATAAGGCGCGTAATCCGGAGCTTGCGATCAAAGATGGGAAAACGTATCCATTGCGGGGCAGAATACTCCGAACTCAGCGTATCGAACTCGTCCAACCAGATAGTGACAAATGCAAAGACGCTTCCCTCTTACAGCCCACCCCAAGAGGTTGACAACATATCAAGGAAGATTGCGGTAAAAAAATTCATCAACAAAAGGGGCTTTGGCAGCCATAAGTTGTGTCGCAACTGCACTTGTCGCTCCGGGCAGTGCAGTTGCTCAAGATGCAAGCCAACTATCTAGTAGGGATTCGTTAACTAAGGAGTCAGTCTTCGAATTGTCCTCTGGTGAGACAAAAGCTATCGATGCGTCAGTTCTGGAGGACAAACAATCCGTGAGAGTCACCGTAGAACGGTCTCTACGTGCAAATCTTTTAGCCGCCTCTAATAATACAGCGCCAACTTGCGTGACTGCGGAACACAAGAGAGCCTTCATTAAGGTTCAAAACGACTGCCCTACCCCGGAAGCATGATCTTCCCCAGTGCTACGTCCGGTATTTGGAACGGGTTGAACGTATCAAAGAATTCACGGCAGTTTATCTCGTTGCCGATATGGAATACCCCGAGTCGAATGCTCTGGTTCGCGAAAACTTGTTGTTTGATTTAAGAACCAGAGTGATGGCTCGTTCAATGAAGATGAGTGGGATTTGTACAGCTACTCCACGGCGCTAGACATGATTGGCACTAGACACGATTGATGAACCGATTGCTCCAGGAACAGCTGTTTCTCGGTTATGGGAAGACATGCTGCTTGCGGATGAACGAAAGTTACATACACAGAGCTCATGGCGGTTAGCTTTCTTCTTTAAGAAAGCTTCTACGGGCTACAGGGCCTCCGTTTTTCATTGTATGGGCCGCCGGCTATCACGGTGATGCCATTTCTAACGAAACGATCGTCGATTTAGCCGGCGCTCCACCGGATTAGGCTTGTCTACTAATGCCCCGACTACCGGGGTATTACTTACGTAGGCGCATACTCCACCGTGATGGATCTGCTCCACGGGGGTCACGTCGGCAGGCACATCTTTGGTCATGGTTACCCATGACCTCGGCATAGCGGCTTCCGCCGAGCTTTTTGCGCGCGTTCATGGGCAGATAGCGGATAACGGGGTGTGATCACCGCTTACGTTCAAAAGTATCGGTAGCCACAGCCGCCACAACCCCCAAGCACACAAGACACACCATCGGACCGAGTGCCATCCACGGAGCGCGTTCTAAATAACGCGTAGATTCTTCCAGAATCACGCCCCAATCAGGGCTTCCGACGCTGGCCCCCACACCTAAGTATCCCAACGCCGCCAGCGAGATCGCATTGTGAGCTATTCTCCCCACGGAGTGGCGGATTACTGCCGGCGCAGTCCACGGCACAACATGGTGGCGCAGCAGATGCCATCGGGTGGCTCCCATCGTTGCGGCGAAACGATAATGCCCGCTGGCTTTTGCCTCTTGCACCACCGCTGCACAGTGAGAGGCCAGCGGAATCCAGCCAACGGCTAGCACTGCAACTGCAGCCGTGCTGGTGGAAGGACCTAGGACCCCAGCCAAAATGAGGCCGAGGAGTACGGCGGGGAAAGCGTTGAGAGCATCGCCAATATGCAGCACCCACGACCCCAGATGACCAGCAATCAGCCCGATAAGCGCACAGGTGGCGGTCACTGCGATGGCGACTCCTACGGAATAGGCAAAGCCGTCGGCAAGCCTGGCCCAGATGTCGCGGCCAAGCTGATCTGCTCCCAGCGGATGGCTAAGGGAATACCCGGCAAAACGGTCGTCGGTGTTAATCGCGCCGCTACGCACAACGCCTACGCCCACTGCGACGAGCGGAAGCACGGCCACGACAAGGCTGATGCGGTCAAACAACACGCTGGTGCCTGCACTCATGCCTGAGCTTAACGACGCCCCTGCCACGTCGCTTTCCAGACGTCGCAAGATGAAGCGCCGCAGCCAATTTGCAGCGATTCCGCTCACTGCGCCAACAACAAGCACCACGAACACTGCAGCCTGTAACACAGGAAGATCAGAACTCAGCGCAGAGTCCACCACGGTGCGACCAAAACCGGGAATATTAAAGGTAACTTCCACGGCCGCGGTGCTGGCAAGCGTTCCTGCAAAGAAAAGGGTGAGCAGAGGAATCGTGGGAACCAAGGAACGCCACAGCAGTTGGCGGACGATGCGAGAATGCGCCACGCCATTGATCCGCCACGACTCCACCCAGGTCTCTTGTATCGCGGAATCAGCAGAGATAAGGAGCACTCGCCCATAGACGCCACCAGCGCATACCCCCAGGGCCAACGACGGCAACACCATGTGCGCCGGCGACGACCACCCTCCCACGGGTAACACGCGCAGAGTCAAGGCAAAAAACCACAACACGATCACAGCGACAACAAAATCCGGAAGCGCCGCCAGCGCCGCCAAAACTTGAGGTGCTGCCGCCCCAGCGCTTTTACCTCGAGCTGCCCCGGCCAGGCGTGGCCCCACTATCATCAGGGCCACCACCAAACACAGCATCGTGGAGGCAAAAGTAAGAGTGGCTGTAATCCCGAATCCGTGGGTGGCCTGCTGCCAGGCATCCTGCGCAGGGTTGGTCCATGAAACCCCAAATTCCCCACGGAAGAGGCCGGCAAACCACCGCGACACCGATTCCCACGGAGTCTGGGGAAGATCGAATTCCTCCCGGATCGCTTGAAGTAACTCGGGAGTTGCCTCGCGTTCGCGTTCGCGGGCACGGAGGACGGCAAAAGCCGGCTCGCGCCCCGTGAACCACGGTAATAAGGAGGTGGCCACGAGGGCTAGCAGATATGTTGTTACAGCAATGCTCGCAGTAGCGAGCGTGCGTGTGCGAAGACGAGGCGGTCTCATGTGGGTTACTTCTTAGCGGAAAGTTCCGTCTTTTCTGTGATCAGGGAACGCTCCATGGGATCGGTAGACAGGCCCTCTACGTTTTTAGAAGCGATCAGCAATTGCTCGTGGGCCAGTGGGACGACGGCTCCGGTGGACACGATGTCTGCGCCGATGGATGCGGCGTTCTGGAGACGGGTGTTGAGGTCTTTCTGGCCCTTAGCGTCGGCAATTTCTTTGTCGATCTTCGGATCACAGAGGCGCGATAGGTTATAAGCTCCCTCGCAAGAGAAGTCGGTCTCTAGGAATGCAAGAGGATCGCCGGCGCCAAACATGTAGTTGCGGGATCCGATGATGGCATCAAAGGAGCCGTCGAGAAGCTGTTTTTCCAAGGACGCGTAATCGGCGACCGTGATTTCCACGTTAAAGCCCAAAGCACGAAGCTGGTCGGCGATGAGATTCGCGGTTTCGGGGAGCTCCGCGCGAGAGTCCCAGGTAGCTAGGCGAACAGTCTTGCCCGCCCCGAGAGTCGCATCGGCCTTAGGAGCCTCCGTTGCAAGCGACTTAGCCTTCTGAGCTGCAGCCCACTCGGTGTCCTGGTTGAAGAGAGAGCTTTGCGTCTTGTTGGCTTTACCCTCGTAGATTTTCTCCACGATGGGCTCGGTCTTGATGGCACCCGCGACAGCAGCACGCAGGTGGGCGTCTGCAAACACGCCCTTTTCAGCGTTGAGGTGGAGCAGCACGGCGCGTGGGAGGTGGACGTCGGTGATGTGGGCGTCGGAAAGCTCTGGCAACGAGACCACGGGGACTCCCTTAACCACGTCCAGGTCACCAGCGCGGAAAGCATTGGCGCGGGCTGCGCCGTCTTCAATGAAGGAGACTTTCAGAGCGGAGGTCTTGGGTTTGCCGTTCCAATAGTCGCCAAAGGCCTCAGCGGTGACGGAACCGTCGGTCTCTTTCTTGACCAGCTTGAAGGGCCCTGTCCCGTGGGCAAACGGGTCGGAATTCTCCCCTTTGTATGCGGCTTGAGCAAGGATGGCGGTGCCGGGGTCAGAGAAGCGCTGAACCAAAATGGGGTCAGCCTTGGGCGACGTGACGGTCACCTCATGCTCGCCGGTGGCCTCAACCTTGAGGTCTGCCTTACCGAGTCCCTTTGGTCGGGTAGCTGCGGAAAGAGCGTGGTCGAGAGCATTTTCACGGCCTTTGCGTCGAGTTTGCTTCCATCGTGGAATGTCACGCCCTGGCGCAGACTAAGCACAGCAGTGCGGTCATCCTTCATCTCCCACTTCTCAGCGAGTACTGGCTTAAGCTTTGCATCCTCATCAAGGGTTACCAGGGTCTCCGCGACCCCCATGCGCAGGTTAAGCACGGAGTCGTCGGAGAACGGGGAGAAATCAGCGACGGGCTTGAACTGCAGCGCAACGCGCAAGGTCTGTCCGTCGGTGGAGTCAGAACCTGAGTCGGTAAAACAACCAGACAGAGTCGCGGCAACGGTCAGGGTGGCAACTGCCAATCCGAGTTTCTTCATTTTCATTGTTAAATGTCTACTTTCTTTTTTCTTTAAGTTTGGCAAGCCCCACCGCCGAGACGGCAAGCAGCGCAGTCATAGTCAGCCACGGGATTGCGGCCGCCGGCTGCGTGATTTCCGCTTTGTCCAATGTCGCCCCCACGGCCACAGAGCCCAATAGAACTGCCAGGCCTCCGAAGCTGTTGAGGAATCCGTAGTAGGAACCTAAATTCTCATTACCGGCTAGGTCACCAACAAGGTCTCGGGCTATCGGGACCGCGATCATGATGCCGGTATGCAGCAACAGCATCATGATCACCGCTGGCAGGTACGCTGCCCAACCGTGCACAGTCATCCCTGATGCAGCCCCGACCACGGCAAAGCTCACAGCCATAAGACCAAAACCGCTGCCTAGGACCACTTTGGAAGGCTGCTTCTCAGCCCAGCGGGTCACGCTCGTTTGCAGAGCAATCACAAAAATCGCCGCGCCGGCAAAAAACCAGCCCAACGAGCTATCCGAGCCAGTAGCACGCCGAAGCTCCACCGGGAGGGAAAGATACTGTTGGTTATAAGCAAGCAGATAAGTGGAATACAAAGCAGCAAAGAGCACAAACTTTTTATTGCTCATCACGCTCGCCCATACTGCGATCATTCCCAAAGGAGAACCCTCCCCGTGGGGAATTGTGCTCTTATTCCAGCGGCGCCATAGCAGTGTATGCATGGCAAAGATCCCGGTGAAGATGGCAGCACCGACGAATGAGACCGTCGAAAAGCCTAGGGGGATTAATACCGCCCCCAGCAAAGGTCCCATCAACGAGCCCATTCGGGAATAAGACGCGTCTAAGGCAAACAACCGTGCGCGCGTAATCACACCCTGTTTTTCCAAAGTAAAGCCTTCAGTGGCAAAAATGGATTCCACTGCTGGAGAAAATAGTGCTGCGGCGAATCCGATCAACACCACGCCAACTGTTATCGATCCAATGCCGGTAGCTAGCCCCACGGTGATAAAGCCCAGCACCCGAATGGCAACGCCCATCAACAAAATGGGACCTGCGCCATATTTGTCGGCTAATCCGCCGCCTAGGAAGAACAATCCTTGTTGGCTAAATGTACGAATCCCCAAAACCAAACCGACCACGGTGCCCGCAGCCCCAAGGTTTTCTGAGAGTTGAACTGCAATAAATGGCACCACTAAGTAAAACCCGATGTTAAAGAGCATCTGGGTGACAAGCAGCGTAGAGATGTGGATGGGAAGATGAGTTAATTTCACTGATCAAGCTCCACGGCTGCGCGGAGAAATAGCTGTACTTCAGGGTCGTTCGTTTTCACCAGGTCGGCTGGGCCGATATATCGAACTGTTCCGTCAATCATCACAAGAAGCTGATCGCACATGGCACGCAGCGCGGCAACATTGTGGGATACAAAGATAACTGTTGCTTCGGTTTCTATGAGCAGCGTCTGCAATAGCCGCGAGGTCTCATCATCCAGAGCTGAAAAGGCCTCGTCCGCGATCACAAGTTCAGGGGATCCCAGCAGAGCACGGGCGATAGCTACGCGCTGGCGTTGCCCACCAGAGAGCTGCCTGGGTTTGCGTCCTGCTATCGACGGATCTAGCCCAAGTGCCTGCAAAAGGCCGGGTATTTCCCCACGGAAGTGGTTGAGTTTTTCCGTGCTCCCCGCCTGCCCACGAAGCCGAATCACTTGCGGCTCAATGATGCACTCGGACACTGTCATCCGTGGGCACAGCGAGGAACCAGGATCTTGAGGAATGTAGCCCACCACTGCCGCGTCGACGCTCACGCTGCCGGAATCCGGGGCGATCATTTTGGTGATGAGGGAAATCAGCGTGGTTTTGCCGGCGCCCGACGGCCCGATGACTCCGAGTTTCGCGCCCGTATTCACCTCAAAAGATAGCTTTTCGACGCGCCCAGCCACGGTAGCTTGGCAAAATTTTACAAGAACTCGCCTGGTCATAGCTCTACCACTTTTCCGTCGGCAACATGCAGCTGCCTCGTGCCCAGTCGCTTAGCCACCCCCATAGTGTGAGTAGAGACCACTACTGCACCGCCCGTGGACTCATGGAATGTATCCAACGCATCGATTACTTCGAGTGTGGCTATGGGATCGAGGGCTGAGGTCGGCTCGTCGGCAAGCAAAAGCTCGGGGTGCGACGCAAGAGCTCCCGCGATTGCCACGCGCTGGCGCTGCCCGCCTGATAGTTCCAACGGGTAGCGGCGCCCCAATTCGCCGGTAATGCCGCAGCTGGTCAAGGCTTGCTCTGCCACCTGCTTGGACGCAGCCATGAATCGCACCTGTTTATTGCAGCGCACCAAAGGATTAAGCGAGCCCAAAGAATCCTGCATGATCAGCGACGTACGGCGTGCGCGCTTGATATCGCCTGTGACGACGATTCCCGGCGTCGTTGCCCCACACAACGCACGCAACAACATAGTTTTTCCTGAGCCGCTGCGACCAGTGATCGCGATTTTGTCGCCAAGAAAAATATCAAACTTATCCACGCTCAGCAGCGTCGTACCAGACGATGTTGCTATGGTGAGGCCCCGTACACTAACGATCGGCTCAGTGGAGTCGCATTCCACGGTTTACTCCTCACGGGCCTGGGCGGTTTTCCCGGCGCAACCCCGAGGGCGACGCACCGATCCTATTGATCCTATTGAACGCAATTCGTTTTTCAATAGTTTTGTCGCCGGTTAGCTTAGCGCAAGCACAGGTGTGCACCTAACCCGGATTCAGACCTTCCTGAGGATTCCACACCCAGCGCTTTCCCAAGGAATCCTGAAAGCTAATCCTCACTACTTGATGCCTGGTACTCGATAACAGCGCGTGCGTCTGCGAAGACCCACATTCCTCCGGAAGCTCCCACCCCTGCTCAAACCTATTGATAGCAAAATAACGACCTGGTGGAAGTACTTTTATGCACAAAGGTCGGGTGGTGATTCCCTGAACCTCTACGTCGATCTGTACGTTGTAGAAGATCGATACCTGCGAGCCTTCATTGGATACAACAAGGCCCCACTGCTGGCATGTGTCTTGTTGGTCGCGGTAGGCCCACCAGGCCTGTAATCCCCCTGCGATCAGACGACGATCGCGTTCCATATCTCGGTGATCCCGCTCTTGCTCGCGCTTGTGCATAGCAAGCTCGGTTTGTCGTTGTTCCTCACGAATCTGCCTATTGAGTTCAACGCTCAAGCTTTCTGTCTCTCGGGCATACTTTTCAGATTTTCTCGACTGCCGATTCGCCTGGACCGCGACGAACAGCGCCGCGAGGCCGCTCAAAGCTCCCGCCCATTCCGCTAGTGATCCTATGTCCATAGATTCAAAAACTATCCCCGTGGGGAATAATAAACGAGTTCTCCCGATACAGGGGGTATGTGTCGGGAGAACTCGTGCGTGTTACAGGCGGTGTTTAGCCCTCATCCGTGGACAAAGCTGCCACGAAGGCTTCTTGCGGCACGGACACCGAGCCGATGTTCTTCATGCGCTTCTTACCGGCCTTCTGCTTCTCCAGCAGCTTGCGCTTACGAGAGATATCGCCGCCGTAGCATTTTGCCAGGACGTCTTTACGCAGAGCCCGAATATTCTCACGAGCAATCACTTTAGAACCAATTGCTGCCTGCACGGGGACCTCAAATTGCTGACGAGGAATCAGTTCCTTGAGCTTCTTAGTCATCTTGTTGCCGTACCACTGAGCGTTATCCCTGTGAACGATGGCGGAGAATGCGTCGACCGGCTCGCCTTGCAGGAGGATGTCTACCTTGACCAGGTCTGCCATCTGCTCCCCTGCTTCCTCATAGTTGAGAGAGGCATAGCCTTTAGTGCGGGACTTGAGCTGATCAAAGAAGTCAAAGATGATCTCGCCCAACGGCATGGTGTAGCGCAGCTCCACGCGGTCTTCGGAGAGATAATCCATTCCTCCCATGATTCCGCGCTTAGTCTGGCACAGCTCCATAGTGGTGCCCACAAAGTCAGAGGGAACGATGATGGTGGTCTTCACAATCGGCTCATAAACTTCACGCAGCTTCCCGGCAGGCCAATCTGAAGGGTTATGAACCCGAGTTTCTGCCCCGTCCTCAGCGACCACACGGTAGTTTACCGACGGCGCCGTGGAGATCAGGTCAAGGTCGAACTCGCGCTGCAGGCGGTCACGGGTGATCTCCATGTGCAGAAGTCCGAGGAAACCGCAACGGAAGCCAAAGCCCAGCGCCACGGAGGTTTCTGGCTCGTAGGTGAGGGAGGCGTCGTTAAGCTGAAGCTTTTCCAGAGCATCCCGCAGGTCCGGGAAATCAGCCTGGGAGATCGGGAAAAGACCGGAATAAACCATGGGACGAGGCTCTTCATACCCCTGCAACGGTTCTTCCGCCCCGTGGACTGCCCACGTAACAGTGTCGCCCACCTTGGATTGGCGCACGTCTTTCACACCGGTGATCAGGTACCCCACCTCGCCGGGACCCAGACCTGTGCATTTTTTAGGCGTGGGGGAAACAATGCCGATTTCCAGCAACTCGTGGACTGCGCCGGTAGACATCATCTGAATCTTTTGGCGCGGGGTCAGCTTGCCGTCGATCATACGAATGTAAGTGACCACGCCCCGGTAGGTGTCATATACCGAGTCGAAAATCATCGCTCGAGCAGGCGCTTCCGAACCAAAATCAGTAGTGGGAGCTGGAACCAACTCGGCGACCTTGTCCAGGAGTTCCGCCACGCCCTCGCCGGTTTTACCGGAAACCCTCAAAACATCCTCGGGCTCGCAGCCGATGATGTTGGCTATCTCCAACGAGTATTTCTCGGGGTCGGCAGCAGGTAAGTCTATCTTGTTCAAGACTGGAATGATCTCCAAGTCTTTTTCCATAGCCAGATAAAGGTTTGCCAGCGTTTGAGCCTCGATGCCTTGGGCGGCGTCGACAAGCAAAATCGCGCCTTCACAAGCCTCAAGTGCGCGGGAGACCTCATAAGTAAAGTCCACGTGGCCAGGAGTATCGATCATCTGCATGACGATCTGCTGGCCGGCAAGTGGGCCGGAACGCGGAACCCATGGAAGACGCACGTTCTGCGCCTTAATGGTGATGCCACGCTCGCGCTCAATATCCATGTTATCCAGGTATTGGTCGCGCATGTCGCGGGCGTCGACAACATTGGACAGCTGCAAAATGCGGTCCGCCAGGGTGGACTTACCGTGGTCAATATGAGCGATAATGCAGAAGTTGCGAATCTGCGAGGGATCCGTAAACGTCGTCTCCGCGAATTTGTCGGCCATGGGCGTTACTACTCGTACCTTTCCTTGTGAATTCCCCCTAACACTACCTGACCCGAACCTCACTCGGGCAACACAGCGCTAGCATCTCAGCAGCCCCCGCACGCAAAAGCACAACGCGACACTCCCCACAAAAGACCTTAAAAGCTACACAACACATGCAAAGTCAATATCTGAGGGCTAGGGTATGGGAGCATGGGCATGAAAGACCTAGTGAAGATGCGCTGGCTAAGTAAACTCGTCACCATACTCACACGCGAATCCAATATCCCACTTGATCGCGGCCTGAACAGACTTAATGACCGAATCGGACTCGATCACGAGCACCGGCGCTTCCACCGGATGGACATCGTCTCCTGCAAAGTACGCCCCTCCGAAGAATGCGCACGCACCATCTTCTATGCCCCCAACATGGACGGACAAGTCGATCCTGGAGAAGTCGTATGGTTTTGGGCCCCGAGCGACAGCTCCCCCAAAAAACTCCGCGAACGCTCCATTGTTGTCGTAGGACGTCACGGTCCCAAAGTTCTAGGCCTCCTCATCTCCCCCAATCCAACGCATAACGACGACGACCACTGGCTCGACATCGGCGCTGGCCCCTGGGATGAAGCAGGGCGGCAAAGCTGGGTACGTCTGGACAAAGTGGTCTCAGTGCCGGAAGCCGATATTCGACGCTCAGGGGCGGTCATGCCGGCTAGGCGCTTTGAACGCATCGCCAACCGCCTTCGTGGGGAATTTGGCTGGGAATAACATGAGAAACCTATAACCGACGAGTTTCGTTTTCTCCACTTTTTCTCCACATTGACTTTCTTCCGCCCACCTGTGTTTCCTATATCTCCTTAGCCACGAGCAAAATGTTTGTTCCTTCTCCCATGAGCTGGTAAGATTCTCGCTCGTTGTCCATTTATGTTCTTTTGACGGATGTTCCCGCAAGGCGGTCAGGACCTTGGGTCCGCTTTCATAGCGAGAACAGATCGGCTAACACGCTCCACGAGTTAGCTCATTGCAGTCCGAAAAAAGACTCAACAGAAAATTAAGAGGTATTGCTATGGCAAACATCAAGTCCCAGAAAAAGCGCGTTCTCACCAACGAGAAGGCTCGTCTGCGCAACAAGACCATTCGTTCCGCTGTTCGCACCGAGATCCGCAAGTTCCGTGAGGCTGTCGCTGCCGGCGATAAGACCGCAGCTGAGACTCAGCTCCGCGTCGCATCCCGCGCACTGGACAAGTCCGTGACCAAGGGCGTTTTCCACCGCAACAACGCGGCAAACAAGAAGTCCAACATGGCTCACGCACTGAACAAGATGGCTTAAGTTCTACGCACGAATAAGCGCCCGGTATCTGAAGTTTTGCTTCAAAATACCGGGCGCTTATTCGTGCAGAAACACAGAAAATGATGCAAGAGACCTTGATTAGAAAAAGGAAGTGACTCCGGCAAAGACCAAACCACAACCCGCAAAGATAAAGAAGAGACCAGCACCCAGGTCTATCCACGGACCAGCTTTAAGTAGCTTCACCCGCATCGCGTTTGTACTAATCAAGGTAGCCAAAAGCATAAAGCCACCAAATGTGCACGTCACTAGTGTCACAATCACCAATAACGCCGTCCCGATGCTTGGCGCTGAGGGAAGAAAAGGCGCAATAATCGCCGCAAGATAAAGAATGATCTTGGGATTAGACAAATTTGTGAAAAGCCCCTGCCGGAGACAACTCCTCGGAGTCCCCACGAGGGCGTCAAGATTCGTTGCCACCGTAACCCCACCATCACGGAGCTGCGCCCGCGACGACAACAGCAGCTGGATCCCCATCCACAGAATCCAGAGGCCTCCCACCAACTGGATCGTGCTTAAGATCGCTGGATAGGCGGTCAACAGCGCAGTCGCGCCAAATACTGTCAGCGTAAGCCATATAGTGACCCCAATCGTGATGCCGCATACCGCAGCATACGCGTGTCGACGCGACTTGGTGGCCAGACGAGTGACAAAAAAGATATCGGGCCCAGGGGTCACCATGCCAACAAGGCTGATGAGCACCAGGGTCCCGAGCTGGTTAAGCTCCATGTTGTGAGAGCTTGGCTGCGAGTTCGTCTAAGCCGAACATCCGGGCGGTGTCGATGGCATTGGGATGCCCTTCGTGGGGAAACGCCCCGGCGTCGAGCAGTTTTTCCACCACGGTCATGTCCTGTTTGAACACGGCTCCTGCGAGAGGCGACTGCCCACGCCCATTGAGTTGGTTTACGTTTGCCCCACGGGAGATGAGGGCGTCGAGGGTCTCATGATGTCCTGCGTAGGCAGCCAGCATCAGCAGGCTGTTACCGTCTTGGTTGGTAAGGTTCGGGTCTACGCCGTTATCGATATAGGCAGAGAGATTAGTGGTGTCGCCGTTGCGGGCCATGTCGAAAAGCTTGGATGCTAGCTCTTGGACGTCTTCGGGTACACGTTTGTCATTCACGGTCAATATTTTAGCGGGCTAGCTCAGAGATGCGCCGGATTGCATTCTCTATTTCAAAATCCGGGTCGCCGCCTAGAGTCCCATTGGGGCCATGTCCTTTGAGGCTAGCGTCAAGATCAGCCATGAGGATGACAGCCTGACTAATCGCATCACCATTCCACGCTCGTGCAACTTTAGCTGTCTTCTCAACAACAAACGGCGCCATCCCTAATTGTCGAGCAAGCCCCGCGGAATCAATTCGGCCACGAGCAGAATAGAGCCTAGCGATTCCACCAATCTTGTAGCTCAATGCCGCAGCCAGCGCCACAGGGCTAACCCCCAATTGCAATGCCCGGCGCGCGCTGGCCACCGCTCTCTGTGTTTGGCCCGAACATGCGAGGTCTGCCACGTCGAATCCAGAGACCTCTGCAACGCCCACGTAGTAATCACGGACTTTTGCCGCAGTTATCTCACCATTATTATCTGCTATCAGCTGACTAATCGCTGATGCCAATTCCCGTAGATTAGAGCCCACGCCTTCCAAGAGCGCATGGACTACGTCAGGAGTAGGACGGACTCCCTGTGCACGAAACTCCGCGTTTACCCACGGGACGCGTTCGCTGGGCTTGAGTTTGTTGGCTGCATGAACTTCAGCGATTTTTTTGAATTTGGGGATCGTTGCCTTTTGCCGGCCTCCACCAGAGTGGACGATTATCAAGTAAATGCCGGGTCCTGGGTCAACTGCGGCAGAGAGAATGAGCTGGGTCGGTTCTTTGCCAGCTTCTTCAGCTTTGTTCAGCACGATGATTCGGTCTTCGCCGAAAAGGGAGGGGCTCAATAAGTCGATAAGTTCTGACTGATTCACTTCCCCAGCGCGAAGAGAAGACACGGTGATGTCATCACCGGCTTGAGCTTTGATGCTGTTAATAACGCGCAGACGTGCGCGTTCAGCTAGAAATTCGTCGTCGCCAAGAACAAGATGGACTGGTGCCACTGTTGTACCCACGCAGACAATAGTGCCATAGCGGCGGGCACTGTTGCTCAGAAGTGCCCGTCGGCGGCTTTCTGGGTGCCGTCGACAAGCAAAGCTACGTTTCCATCCCCGTGGGGAAAGAGAACAGGGATGCCGTCGCGACGCATAACAGGCCGTTTGTGCGGCTTAGTTTTTTCTTTGACAACGATGAGGTCGATATCTGTGGGAGCTGCTTCTGCATCATCCGCGGTTTCCACCACTGCGATGCGTAAGTTTTGGTAATCAACTTCGCGTGGGGTTTGTACGATAACGGGGGCTGCAACGAGCAGTGCGATGCCTAGCGGCCATGCCTTTTGGGATTGGAAAGCCAGCAGGACCCATACCGCAGCAATAGTCACCCAGAGGGTTCCTAACAGCGCTGATTCGGGCATCGGTACCCCCAATGTTGATCCCCTCCAGGAGGAACACCAGTGAGCAACTATGCCGATCCAGCTGGCGAGTAGATCAAGAAGCTGGATCACCGGCCAATCGATGGGAGGAATCCACACGAGCGCAACGGCCGCAAGACCGATCACGGTAATGAGCGGAACTACAGGGGCAGCGATAATGTTGGCAGGAACTGACACCAGAGAAATGCGACCTGCCATCATGGCTACGAGTGGAACGGTTACTAATTCTGCGGCAACTGCAACCGCTATCGATCGCAAAATAATGTCGGGAATGCACACCTGTTTTCGTCTCAGATTAGCGCGAGCCAAGGGCCGATAGATCAAGGGGCACAAAGCGATAATCCCTGCGGTAGCCCCTACGGAAAGAGCAAACCCGTAATGAGCAGCTAGCCCAGGTTCCCAGAGAAGAAGACAAATCACGGCTAGGCACAGAGCATGAATAGGTGGGGTTCTCGATGCGTTCATCGCTGCAATTAGCCCTATGCCACCCATAACAGAGGCCCTTAGCACAGAAGGCTCCGGCCCAACGACACACACGAAAGCCACAAGTGCGCTGCCTGCACCCCACCTACGTATGCGTGGGCTACACCCACACGCTGCCAGAAGCGACATAACTGTGGTGGTCAAAATAGTTACGTTTCCCCCGCTCACAGCAGAAAGGTGTGCAAGACCTGTGGCGATATACTCTTGTTTTTCTTCTGCCGATTGCAGCGACGTATCCCCCATAATCATGGCTGGTATCAGCCCCTGCGAGGGTGAATCCGCCAAAGCTGTCACACGATCATTAAAACGTGCGCGGAGAAAGGCACTTATCGCGTATATGCCGTCCGGGCCGTGTATCACCTTAATATCTTCAGCAAAGAAAAACTTCCTGCCTAGACCCACATTCCTGCTGGTTGTTGCTGTACCCGTCATCGTTATTTCTGTCCCCGGGGTTAATCCCGCTATTGGTTTTCGCAGCAACACTGGAATGGGCTCGGAAAACCCCGGAACTCGTGCACGGAACATCCAACCGGAACGTACTTCTTGCATAGCAGTGCTCACCCGCGCAGTGATTTCCCTACCAAACTGAGCGGTATCTGCAGTAAGGACTCTCAGCCAACACCCTATGCTTATCGACGCCCCTCCCACCGCCACAGCAATCGCTTGCCCACGATCCCACCACATCACCGTCACTGCCCCCAAAGCAGCTACGATCACAGCCCACCACGGAGTTCTGCTCCACAGGACAACTAGAGTGCAAAGCCAGGCTACGACTGCAGTGGGAACTAACCGAAGCTCAGTCATAACGTCACGCTCCCCGATAAGGCCTCAAATTTTCTGGCCCCAATTCCCTTGACGTCTTTTAGCTGTCCAATGTCTTTAAATCCGCCTATGCGCTGCCGATGCGCGATGATCGCCTCTGCGGTTTTCTCCCCTACTCCAGGAAGCGCTGCCAGCTGTTGCGCTGTTTAGAGCTGTTTTTCCACCTTCTTGGGTAGATAAAACAGGCGTATCTGGCACCATCTGAGAGTGCGGCTCACCAGCGCTAGGAACGCTAATTTGGGTGCCGTCGACAAGCTTTTGTGCCTGGTTCAAAGAGCGCAGGTCTGAGTCGGCATCTGGGTTGGCTATGTGGAGGGCATCCGCAACCCGGGCTCCAGCGGGCAAAGTATAAAGCCCTGATTTTTCTACCGCTCCAACAACTGCGACTACTACCATCGCTTCAGACGTCGCAGTAGCGGACTGTTCCTGTGTATAAGCTCTCTCAGCGAGATCCGCAGGCTTGAGCGCTTTGTCGGTAACTGCGGAGTCCCCGCCACGAATCAGCGCAATCGCTCCCACCACCACGATCAAAGCAGTCACCCATATCACTGCATGCTTTTTGCTTATCTCCCATCGAACCCCGTGGGGAAAATCCACGTCCATTACGTCTTCAGTTCCTGTGGGACGTGTGAGCTCGCGCAGCCTCCCCATCGCCTTTTTCTGCACCCGCTTCATGGGCTCACGGTAAGCCCTGTGACTATAGGCTGCCACCGTAGTGCAGGGAAAAACCTTTTTCTGTGGATAGCGCTCCCGCCATCCGCTTTCCTGTGGATAACTCCGTGAGGCGTTATGTTTTAAGACTAGTTTTGATTAGATTCAGGAGTATCTATGGCTTCTGAAGGGACAGAATGCTCAGAGAAGACAACGGAAATCCCTAAAGCCCCTGTTCCACAATGAACCGCCACGCTGCGATCAAGAGTAGTAATCATAAAACTCGAGCCGCTGGGCAGTGCTAGTTTTAGTTGTTCTGCCAGGCTGTGCGCCGCCTCTTCTGCGTCAACGTGCTGAATCGCTACAAAAGCCGGATAGCTCGCGCAGCGCTCCGCTATAACAGCAGAAAGCTTGGCAAATGCCTTCGATTGAGTACGTGTTTTTACAGCTAACTCAATTTTTCCATTATGCAACTTCATGATGGGCTTGGTAGCCAATGCAGCAGACACCACCGCGGTCGCCGCAGAAATGCGCCCCGACTTTCGCAACTCATCTACTCGGTGCAGGTAAAGCCACGTTTCAGAACGCATAAGAGTATCTCGTGCCAATGCCTCGCATTCATCTAGAGAAGCCCCGTCGAGCGCAATACGGGCAGCGGCCATAGCAGCAGCCCCCACGGCCATACCTGCGGTTCCGGTATCTATCACGCGGACTAATCCGTCGAAAACACCAGAAGCAGCAACGGCAGCCGACCATGTAGAAGAGAGTTCCTTAGAAAGGTGCAGCGCAACTACACCTTCATCGCCGCCGCGTTCCAGTTGCCGTGCATAAGCAGCTGCAAGCTCCAGGGCCGTGAGGCCAGACGTTGATACCTCTGATTCCCCACGGAGGATGTGGAGGTCAAGGACGGTAATCCCCAACTCCTCTACCACATCGTGCGGCAGCCCCGACGAGGAGTCAGTGATGATTCTGACCGGCATCAAAGGCTCCTTACTATGGTTTTGTTGAAGGCGTAACGTTGATTCGCCCGAGGCTCACTCCCATATTCCAGCCGTCAAGATACCATTGCGCACGCGAGGCGGTTTCCGGAGTAAAACGGGCTGTGAGCTGGGAAGCATAGGCTTTTTCCTCCGCCTCTTGGCTCACAATATGGGGGTTTTTGAATTCAGGTCGTGCCGTGAGCTGCGCCCAGCAAGTGTTATTAAGACCCGAGAATATCGGATACTGGCTAACATCCAGACCTAGAAGATGACAAGTCAATGCACTGATTGTCCCGCCGTGAGCCACAATGAGCACGCTCGTATCATCCCACTCGTGATACTCCTGCATCAGCTCGTCAATAACCGGACGTGCTCGGTGCGCCACATCCAGTCGCGATTCCCCACGGGGAGGAGCCCAGGTGGCGTCATGCCGCCAAATAGCGCGCGCGCCAGGATAATCGGTATCCACCTCGTCCGTAGTTTTTGCTTGCCACTCTCCCAAATCGGTTTCCCGAAGCCGAGGATCCGTTGTCACGTCGACCCCTAGCCGCTTACCCACCACAGCTGCTGTATCGCGAGCACGGAGAAGATCCGAGGAGATGATTTTTCCGATGGGAAGAGTAGCCAGGAAGTCCGCCGCCGCTTCAGCCTGCGCCCAACCGGCGTCGGAAAGCACAGTATCAAGGTGTCCCTGCATGCGACGCGTCGCGTTGTATTCAGTCTGCCCGTGGCGGAGCAGGATAAGACGGCGGGTCATGGAACTAGAGCTCCTCTTCGGCGGGTTCCTCACCGGCGAGGGGGATCTCGTCGAGAGACTCTACGTTACGTACGTCAATGTCATCGGCCCATTCTTCTGGGCGATCCATCGTCTCTACGCCCTCGACCTCAATGAGCGGGCAATCTTGATAGAGGCGATCCAACCCATAGAAGTCACGTTCGGTATTGCGCTGTACGTGAATAACGAGCATGCCATAGTCCAGCAGCACCCAACGGTTCTCCCGGTTTCCTTCACGGCGCTTTGGCTCGTGTCCTTCTGCAGTGAGCACATCCTCGATCTCCTCGACGATGGCACGTACCTGGCGCTCGTTGTCAGCGGAGGCTAGTACGAATATCTCACTGATAGCCATAACATCGGAGACGTCAATCACTGCGATGTTGGTTGCTTGCTTCTCATCTGCAGCACGTGCTGCAAGGGAAGCCAAGCGAATAATGTCTTGGGTTGCGGTCACAGGGGGTCCTTTCCTAAATCGAGCCTAATTGTTCCATGCAATAGGTATGGTTGGCTAACTGGTTCGCGGTTTTAGCGTTGGGTCACGGTATGCATCAGCGCCACTGGGATGGTACAAGCGGCGTTTTGCTATGTATTGCACAACTCCATCCGGTACCAGATACCAAACAGGCAAGCCTTCGCGCGCACGACGTCTACACCCTGTAGAGGAAATAGACATGGCGGGAATCTCGATGAGCTCCACGCGCTCTTGATACTTCAACGGAAGCATGTCTTCTTTAAGAATGTATCCGGGGCGAGTGACCCCCACAAACGTGGCGAGCTCAAGGACGTGCTCCCAGTTTTTCCATGTAAGAATATTGCCCAAGGCATCCGCGCCGGTAATAAAAAATAGTTCCGCATCTGGATACTGCTCTTGCAGATCTTTCAGGGTATCAACGGTATAGGTTGCCCCTGGCCGGTCAATGTCTACCCGACTCACGCTAAACCGTGGGTTAGAGGCGGTGGCAATCACCGTCATCAGATAGCGATCCTCAGCATGCGATACATCACGCTCTGCCTTCTGCCAGGATGTTCCCGTGGGAACAAACACCACTAGATCTAGATCAAACCTTGCGGCTACCTCACTGGCTGCCACCAGGTGCCCGTGATGAATCGGATCAAAGGTACCACCCATGATCCCTACTCGGCGCGGATGCTCGATGACCGTCATGCCCTTATCCTTCCTGCCTATTCCGTTCAGATTCCGATCAGATTCCGATTAAGGACGTGTCTGGCCGGTACCTTGCAAGATCCATTTAGTGGTAGTCAGTTCAGGTAATGCCATCGGGCCACGGGCATGGAGCTTTTGCGTAGATATTCCAATTTCTGCCCCCATCCCGTATTGCTCACCGTCTGTAAAAGCCGTAGAGGCATTAATCATCACTGCTGCAGCGTCTACCTCGTCTGCAAAGCGCTGTGCGGTCACGATGTTTCCGGTGGCTATAGCCTCGGTGTGTCCCGTGGAATAGGCACGAATATGCTCAAGCGCGCCTTCGATGCCGTCAACAGTGCGCGCGGCGATATCCATAGAAAGATATTCCTCGGCCCAATCTGCTTCCTCTGCCTGCACGATATTATCGACGCCAAGCTTTCCTAGCTTATCGACGTCCCCATGCACAGTTACCCCAGCCCGCTGCAGAGCGTCGATCGTTTTCCGCTGTGCTTCCACCGGCAACGCGCTATCGATCAAGACGGTCTCTGTTGCATTACACACCGAGCAGCGTCGTGTCTTACCGTTGAGCAGCATCTCAATGGCTTGGTCTATATCAGAAACATCTCTATCAATATAAAAATGGCAGTTCCCTGTACCGGTCTCAATTGTGGGAACAGTAGCCCCCGTGACCACCACTTCGATGAGTCCCGCCCCTCCGCGAGGGATGACGACGTCGACAAGCCCGCGTGCAGTGATCAAATCTTGCACGCTCTCATGGGTCTCGCACGGCAATAATTGCACAGCTTCCGCGGGAATATCATGAGAAACTAGTACGTCTTGGAGCACCCTCACCAGGGCGGAATTGGAGTAGCGGGCCGATTTAGAACCACGCAATAGCGCCACGTTTCCGGATTTCAATGCCAGACCAAACGCATCTACCGTTACATTCGGACGAGCCTCATACACCATTCCCATAACGCCAAGGGGAACGCGTACTTTGCGCATCTGGATGCCGTTAGGCATTACTCGACCATCCACGAGATTGCCCACGGGATCTGCAAGGGACGCAACCTGGCGTAGCCCATCAGCCATAGCAGCAATACGCCCCTCATCCAGGCTCAGGCGGTCAATGAGTGATTCACTCATCCCATTAGCGCGTCCTTCTTCCACGTCGCGGGCATTCTCCGAAAGAATCACCGGTGCACGGGTGCAGAGTGCCTCAGCTGCGGCAAGAAGAATCGCGTTTTTCTGTGAGCTACTTAAACGTGCCACCCGTGGGGAAATAGCATGAGCTGCGCGTGCCTTGGATAGGACGTCATTACGCTCGATGCTGCGGATATCTGCGTTGGTCATAAAGCATTACCGTACCAACGTCACAGCCAAACGTCATGAGCAGCGCCGAAGCGTCTTCCTGCTAATATCCTGCTGCCACATCTACTTCTGTAGGCATTGTCTCTCCGGCTTCAAACGCGCGAGCGTTAGCCACAAATAATTCGCCGCTGAGAGCGCGCATTCGATCCTTAGTATTTGCCACATGCGGGGTGATAAGAACGTTGTCCATCGACCACAGCGGATGCCCGTCAGGCAATGGTTCTGGATCTGTAACATCAAGGGCCGCTCCGGCTATGGTGCCTTGTTGCAGCGCATGAACTAGATCCTCTGTGACCACGAGTCCGCCACGTCCCACGTTTACCAGCACAGCCTCTGGCTTCATCAGCCCTAGAGCTCGCGTATCAATCATGCCACGGGTCTCTGAGGTTAGGGGTGCAAGAAGCACCACATAATCCGCAACGCCGAGGGCTCGTTCCAACTCTTTATAGCTAACCGTCTCGTCGGCCTCCTCGACTGTCCGTCCCGAGCGATTGACGGCGATCGTGTGCAGACCAAAACCAGCCAAAAGCTCAAACAGGCGTCGAGCGATCCCTCCCGCACCTACAACAACCAGAGTCTTGTTGTCATAGAGCCAATTGGTCTTCTCGTCTGGCAGCTCTCTTATACCCCACGTCTGGGCCCGTACCACTGCTGGAATATGGTGCAGCACTGACAGCAACATAGCGAGCGTGGACTCAGCCACTGAGTCTGCATATAAACCAGCTGCGTTTGCCCACCGCAGCTCTGGGGTAAGCACACCTGACTCTGAAAGTGCGTCGACGCCAGCAAAAGCTACCTGCACATACTTTACGTTCGCGGGGATCTTTGGAAATTGCCCACCTGATCCATTAAAAACAAGGAAATCCGCCTCATCCAGATCTTCCACTCGCCTATGCCCAGCGTCTTCCAACTGGCCGATGGCCTTCTCCCAGGTTTCCGGGTACATAACAAACTTCATAGATTGCTGCCTTTCTGGTCGAGGATCTGCCGATGTGTGTCTTGCCAGACAAGATACGCCGTTATTCCCCGTGGGGAGTTTCTTAACTTAGCTTCCCCTAAATTTTTTCTGCTTTCTCCGCTACAATCAGGCTTTATGAAGTTTGTTCTGCTTACCTTGGGGATGCTGTGCGTAGCACTCGGGATGCTCGGAGTCTTCCTACCGATACTTCCCACAACGCCTTTTCTGCTAGCCGCCGCCTTCCTCTTTGCGCGGAGCTCAGAGCGTTTTCATCACTGGCTGCTCAACCACAAATGGTTTGGCCCTTATCTCAGCAACTACTACGAAGGAAAGATGACCTCCTCGCATAAGGCACGCACGCTCACCCTCATGTGGACAGGTTTATTGTTGTCAGCTTTTCTTATCGGTAAACCTGTGATGTGGGGTGTCTTTGTTTGTATCGGCGCAGCCGTATCCACGCACATCATAAGACTCGGGAAGTAAGCTAAAACAACAACTCTGTTGAACGTTGTTTAAAAACCCTTAAATTTTGTTTCATAGCCAGTACCATGAGTTGTGATAGAACACGTGAATCACTAAGGGGTACTCTGCTGTGTCCAGTCTTTTCCATTATTTGGCTGATCATCCAGTAGTACTTGTCTTCTTACTCTGCGGGTTAGGCATGGCACTTGGTCGTATCAAACTACGTGCTATTGGTCTTGGCGCAGCAGGTGTTTTATTTTGTGCCATCGTCTTCTCCGCTGTTGCCACCCGATACGGAGTCCAGCTGGCGTTGCCCACCGATATCGGTCACTTTGGTCTTGCGTTGTTTGCCTTCAACATCGGGATCACAGCTGGGCCAAGCTTCTTTCACAGCGTGAAAAACTTTCTTCTACCGTTATTGGGAACCACCGTCTTATTTGCGGCAGTCGCTGCTGCTGCTTACGGCATAGGCGTGCACCTTTTTAAACTAGATATCGCCGTTGTAGCCGGCACATACGCCGGTGCGCTAACAAACACTCCCTCCCTAGCCGCAGCCGGAGCAGCCTCGGGAGAACCTGCACTGGCAACAGTGGGATATTCGGTGTCCTATCTATACGGCGTAGTAGGAATGATGATCGCAGTGCTTTTTGCCCTGCGCTATTCCCGTACCGATAGGGATGCTCCCTCGCCTTTGGACAACCAAACAATAGTGGTTGATCGCACCGATAAGCCCACTATCCAAGACATACTCGCCTTGGTAGATCACAAAGTAACGTTCTCCCGCATAAAAAGCGGCGACCATCCCGTCCAACACGCGGCACCCGAACGAGTGCTCCTTAAGGGAGACCTCATCACTGTTGTGGGACCACGCAAAGACATCAATCATGCGGCAACACTTCTAGGGCGCGATTCCGCCCGCTCACTCACACAAGACCGCTCTCAGCTAGATTTCCGTCGCATTACCATCTCAGACCCCAAGATTGCCGGACGCACAGTATCGTCATTAAACCTAGCCAACGACTACCACGCCACGATCTCCCGCGTGCGCCGTGGGGACATAGATATGATCGCTCAAGCCGATCTAGTCCTCCAGGAGGGCGATAGAGTTCGTGTGGTCGCCCCTACCAAAAAGATGCCGCAGATTACTAAGTTCTTTGGTGATTCCGCGGGTGGGTTAAGCGACATTAATCCAGTTATTTTAGGTTTGGGCATGGTAGCTGGTCTGCTATTAGGCGGTATCCCGATCCCAACAGGCGACGGTTCCACTTTTCATATCGGTGCGGCAGCAGGCACGCTCATCGTAGGATTAATCCTAGGAAAGATAGGCCGAATCGGGTCGATAGTCACAACATTGCCATATACAGCAACCATCGTGCTCTCCGAATTTGGTCTGCTTATCTTCCTGGCTCAAGCAGGCACCGTAGCAGGCAGCCAAATCATCCACGCCTTCAGTTCTGGCGAGTGGCTAAGCATCCTAGCCCTCGGTTTCATCTTGACCTCACTCCTCGCGGTCTCCATGTATGTGATGATGCGATGGATGTTCGGCATGGGTGGAACCAAACTAGCCGGATATATCGCCGGGGTGCAAACGCAACCAGCAGTCTTGGCCTTTGCCAACTCACGCACTGGTTTTGATCCCCGCATTGCACTGGGCTACTCGCTCATCTATCCAGTCGCAATGATCGCCAAGATCCTCACCGCTCAGGTCCTCGCCGGGCTATAGGACTCTGAGCTTAGGCTTATCCACGCCCCCACCGTCCCTATGCGCGCGTCGCATAGTTAGAGAGGTAATCCGCATGCACCACAGCCCGCCGTTGCCCACGGGGGAAGCTGGACATGGGAAGCCCTTTAAGCGCGTTAAGCGTAGCGGAGTCAACAGAGACCTCTCCCCGTCCTACGACTTCTCCGCCGGGCCCATGAATTTCTACGATCTCCCCTGCCTGAAAATCACCTTCAACATCTGTGATCCCCACTGCCAGCAGTGAGTTTCCGCCGGCTGTGACGGCCTCCACTGCGCCCGCGTCAATACGTAAAATTCCCGCCACGTCAGCGGTATAAAGCACCCAAAATTTCCAGGCAGAAAGTCGGTCTTCCTTAGGATCAAAGACCGTTCCCACGCGAGCGGAATCTAATGCCGCGCCTATGCTGTCCGCAGAGGTAAGCAAAACTGGGATTCCCCCACGAGAGGCAAGACGCGCAGCCGTGACCTTAGCCGCCATGCCACCGGTTCCTACGCGTCCCCCATCGCCAGCGGCCACGTCTTTGAGGTCATTGCCATCGCGGATTTCATGAATAAAACGCGCACCAGGGTCTATGGGGTTGCGGTCATAAAGGCCATTCACGTCCGAAAGAAGAACTAATGCGTCTGCACAGGTGAGGTGAGCAACGAGAGCAGAAAGTCGGTCATTATCGCCAAAGTGCATACCGGTGGTTGCCACGGTGTCGTTCTCATTGACCACAGGGACAGCCCCCAACTGAAGAAGTCTATTGATTGTGCGTTGCGCGTTGCGAGCACGATCACGGCGTCCGGCGTCTGAGGCTGTAAGTAGGACTTGACCGATGGAACGACCATATCGTCCAAAAGAGGTCCCCCATGCATGGGCAAGGTATACCTGCCCCACGGAAGCCGCAGCCTGCTTGGTGGCCAAGTCGGTCGGGCGCTGCGTGAGCCCTAAGGGCCCCATGCCCGCTGCTATAGATCCTGAAGATACGACGATAACCTCGGAGCCGCGTTCCATGCGGGCCTGGAGGGCGTCGACAAGCTTGTCTATGCGCATCGGGTCGACCTGAAAGTTCTCGTTTGTCAGCGA
This sequence comes from Corynebacterium pseudotuberculosis, assembly GCF_002155265.1. Taxonomy (NCBI): domain Bacteria; kingdom Bacillati; phylum Actinomycetota; class Actinomycetes; order Mycobacteriales; family Corynebacteriaceae; genus Corynebacterium; species Corynebacterium pseudotuberculosis. The sequence continues at coordinate 1,120,420 of NZ_CP021251.1, read as the reverse complement.
AGAACTGCCAATTTTTACCACGATGCGGCGCGCCGCACGGATACGTTCACGCACAGGTGAATCGTGTCCATACGCCGGCGAGTCGACAATCTCAGCCGGCAATTCTGGGAAGCCTTGGGAGCTGGTGGCGCCAGTATAAGGCGAACTCGCTAAACCGGTTCCGGTGAGTTCCGTGATGCCAAAGGGGTCGTGGCTATTCTCCATGAGGGTTTAGTGTAGCCCCGTGGAGAACTGCGCATGCCATTCCCCCTTCGAGTTAGCTCTTTTAGAAGGCTAGCCCTGCCACCGGTCACGGTTAGCGGACTCTCGAGTGACTTCTTGTCCCTCACCAAAATCAAACTCGTCGATAAGACCACGACGCACCTGCGATGCTCGCTTACGCTCGGAAGCGGACATACGGGTGTTCTTGTCCAGGCGCATGTCTGTCCCACGCCCGGACATGGTCACCTCTACGCCAGCAGCAGTGGTTGGCTCCCACTCAAAGGAGACCTCGCCAATGCTGACGGTACAGCCAGGACGCGCGCCCTTTTTAAACAGCTCTTCTTCCACTCCCATGCGTGCAAGTCGGTCTGCGAGATATCCCACGGCCTCATCGTTTTCAAAGTCCGTCTGGATGATCCACCGCTCAGGCTTCTCGCCCAACACAACGTAGCCGTTTTCCACATCAGGATCTTCGATAATCTCAAAGTCCTTCTTCTTTTTACGGGAATCCACGGCTTGTGGACGCACCACGATGCGCTCTTCGCGTTTTTGCTTCGGCCGCTTACGACGATCCTCTTGCACAATCTCCAGCAGCTTATATCGCAGCGGATCGAGTCCCTTACGGGCTACAGCAGAGATGATGAACACCGGCCAACCAAATTTCGCTTCAATATCCTCTTTGAGAAATTCCGCCAGCTCCAGTGCGTCAGGTATATCCACTTTGTTCAGGATCACGATGCGCGGGCGATCTCGTAGATCCCCCAATCCGGTGTCCTCATCCAGCGCAGACTGGTACGCCGCGAGCTCAGTTTCCAACGCTTCAATATCCGAAATCGGATCACGCCCTGGTTCCATGGTTGCGGCATCCACCACATGAGCAAGAACCGCAGTTCTCTCGATATGGCGTAGGAAGTCTAGACCTAGTCCTTTGCCTTCTGAAGCACCAGGGATAAGTCCAGGAACATCGGCGATGGTAAAGGTATCGTGGCCCACTTCCACCACGCCCAGGTTGGGCTGCAAGGTAGTAAAAGGATAATCGCCGATTTTTGGCTTTGCAGCGGAAAGCACAGAAATCAACGAGGACTTACCAGCGCTGGGGAACCCCACCAGTCCTACATCCGCCATGGATTTCAGCTCTAGAACCACATCGTGGGCCTCGCCTGGCTCACCCTTCAGGGCAAAACCTGGCGCCTTACGAGCCGCCGAGGCCAAAGCAGCGTTACCAAGTCCGCCAAAACCGCCCTTTGCCGCAACAAACTTCATTCCGGGAGACGTCAGATCTGCAAGGGTCTCACCATTTTGAGCAAGGACCACAGTACCTGCGGGTACTTCTAGTACCAGGTCATCTCCACGCGCACCGTTCCGGTGATCGCCGGCACCGTTAGCGCCGCGCTTTGCCTTAAGGTTAGGACGATAATGGAGGTCAAGGAGGGTGTGCACCTGGTTTGAAACCTCCAGGACAATGTCTCCTCCGTGCCCACCATTGCCGCCGTCTGGGCCACCGAGCGGCTTAAATTTTTCGCGGTGCACTGAGGCACATCCGTTACCGCCATCGCCGGCTTCAAGGTGCAGAACAACTCGGTCTACGAATCGTGCCATGAGTGGGTACCTTCCTAAATTAGGTCCAAAGTTTACATACGCCCCCAGCAGCGCCTATGCAGACCGATCCTAGCAAGCGCTTAAAACATCGCAGGGGTGAGTAAAGAAAAAACCTGACCGCAGTGCATGGAGCAGATGCAGTCAGGTGAAGATAAAGTTGTGTACTTTATCCATTTCCTGGCGGCATGGAGAAGATCTGAACACCGCCAGAATAATTAAGACTTAAGCGTCAACGGTCTCGTTTTCAACGATGTTGACCATACGACGGTTACGCTTGGTGATGAACTCCACAGCGCCAGCCTTCAGTGCGAACAGAGTGTCGTCGCCACCGCGACCGACGTTCTCACCTGGGTGGAACTTGGTGCCACGCTGACGAACGAGGATCTCGCCGGCGTTGACCTGCTGGCCACCGAATCGCTTAACACCAAGGCGCTTTGCCTCAGAGTCACGACCGTTGCTGGAGCTAGACGCGCCCTTCTTGTGTGCCATGTGGTTTTCCCTCCTTTAGGAAAATGCGAGCCGCGAGGCTTACTTGATACCGGTGACCTTGATCACGGTCAGCTTCTGACGGTGACCCTGGCGCTTCTTGTAGCCGGTCTTGTTCTTGTACTTCAGGATCTTGATCTTCGGGCCTTTGGTGTGCTCGACGATCTCAGCATTGACGCTCACCTTAGCAAGGTCAGCTGCCTTTGTGGTCACATTAGCGCCATCGACGAGCAGGACGGGGGTGAGAGCCACGGACGAACCCGGCTCACCCTCGATCTTCTCGACCTTGACGAAGTCACCTTCGGCAACCTTGTACTGCTTGCCGCCGGTCTTGACGATCGCGTACATACGAGGGCTACCCCTTATCTGATACTCGGCTCAGACGCCTCAAAAACTGAAGCATCTGAATTGGACTTACGTGATTACATTTCTGCTCTAAGGCATCCACTCACGTTTAATATCTCGCCCCGCATTGAGTGAGGCGATAAATCGACCTCTCGATACAGGACATACACATAGTAGATCGCCTTAAAACAGCGACTGTCAAAGACTACCCTTAACAGCTCGGAAAAAACAAATACGTTAGTTTCTCTTTGTCGCCGTGCGCACCCGACGCGCCACGCGTCGCCGCCCTCGGCCCGCAGATGATGCCTCGCGCGTTTCCGGCACCGTCTCATCTTTCACGTACACACCGGAAGATTCCTCACCGATAACAGCCTTACGGGGCGCTTTCACCACGGTTTTACGCACGGCACGCCGACGGCGTCGACCCTTCGCCGTCGATTCTTCTTCCGCAGTCTCAACGACTGATGGAGCAAGATTTGTTTCTTGGAACCTCCTGCGCACGGCACGCCGGCGCCTCCCGCGTAGAGAATCTATCTTCACATTACCCGTCGAGTCGGTATCGTCCGCAGCCTCTGATTGCGTTGGGTTCTCCACGGCCTTCCGCGTTTCTCCCTGTTTCCTGGCCACGCGGCGTGAGCGGCGGCTACCTGAATAGGTCTCCTCAGAAGCTTCGCTTGCAAACGTGTCTTCTTCGGCGCCCTCGGTGACGTCGATACGCTTAAAATCCTCCGGTTTTGGCGCATGATCCGATACGGAGTTTCCACGCACCGCACGTTTTCTACGCGGAGAATTCTCAAACGCTGCCAGCGCTTCCTCGTAGGTCACAGAAGTAGTGCTGCGGCTGAGCTTATTACCCGATAGCGGCAGATGATCGGCACCTGAGGGCTCGTCTGGATCTTCTGTAAAAGCTCGGTCCAAAGCCGCGTCGACGATGTCCATAACATCGTCCGCTGCTCCCCTGTCCTTTCGCTTAGAATTGCGCAAGCCGCGACGCCTTCTGCGCCCCTTCTTCTCCTTGGATGGCTCCAGCAAACCAGGTTCCGCAACGTCACTCGCCACGGAGTCCACGACCTTCTCAAGCTCTACGTCATCGATCACCACAGCTGCGGCAAGATCATCAATGCTGGTTCGAGTATCAGCAGCAAGGCTGGTGTCAGCAGTGCTGGCGTCAGAGGTATTGGAACCAGCGGCAGAGCCAGCCTCCTCATGATGCTGCATTGCTATAGCAGCAGGATGCTGCGCCGGATCTTGATGAGCAACCCCATGTTTTCGAGCTGCCTTAGCCTTTCCGGAACGTGCGCGCGAGGACTTCTCAATAGCGGCATCCGAAACGCTTTGTTCCACGGGGTCATCGTGAATGATGACTCCACGGCCCTCGCAATGCTCGCATTCGGTGGCAAAAGTCTCTAGCAAGCCCGTGCCAAGACGCTTTCGAGTCATTTGCACCAGGCCTAACGACGTCACCTCAGAAATCTGGTGACGCGTCCGGTCACGGCCTAGTGCCTCGGTGAGTCGACGCAACACTAGATCCTGGTTTTCTGAAAGGGCCATGTCAATGAAGTCCACCACGATCATGCCGCCAAGATCGCGCAACCGCATCTGTCTAACGATTTCTTCTGCAGCCTCAAGGTTATTACGAGTTACCGTTTCTTCAAGATTGCCGCCAGAACCCGTGAACTTCCCGGTGTTCACGTCAATGACTGTCATAGCTTCTGTACGGTCGATCACTAAGGTTCCGCCAGAGGGAAGCCACACTTTCCGCGACAAGGCCTTGTGCAGCTGTTCATCTACGCGGTGCACTTCAAACGCATCGCGATCCTCGTGGGCTTCCCGATCAAACTTAATCAGGCGATCCTGTAGCTCAGGAGCTACTGACTGGATATAGGCGTGAACGGTATTCCAAGCACGGTCGCCGTCGACAATTAGCTCCGAGAAGTCCTCGTTGAAAAGATCACGCACCACCTTCACCAACATGTTGGGCTCTTCATACATGGTGACAGGCTTAGCACCCTTGGAGTTTTTCTCCTTCTCCGTGAGCTCTTGAATCTGATTCCACAGCTTGTGCAACCGATTCACGTCCGCAGCGATAGCCTCCGCAGAGACATTTTCCGCAGCGGTACGGATGATAGCTCCGCCGTCTTTAGGCACAACCTCTTTGAGGATATTCTTCAAGCGCGTCCGCTCTGGAGCAGGAAGCTTGCGAGAAATACCCGCGGTGCGCCCGTTAGGCACGTACACCAGGTAACGCCCTGCGAAAGAAATCTGGGTGGTCAACCGCGCACCCTTGTGGCCTGCGGGATCTTTGGATACCTGAACAAGCACCTGATCGCCGGACTTGAGGGCCTGCTCAATACGCCGCCCCCGGCCTCCTAAGCCTGCGGCACGCCAGTCCACTTCGCCCGCATAGAGAACGCCATTGCGGCCTTTTCCAATATCGATAAATGCGGCCTCCATGCTGGGCAGCACATTTTGGACGCGTCCCAAATATATGTTTCCGATCATTGAGGACTGCGTATCGCTGGTAACAAAGTGCTCAACTAGTAGATCGTCTTCTAAAACGCCCACCTGGGTCACTACTCCAGGATGATCACTCCGCTCGCGTTCCCGCACAATCATGGTGCGCTTTACAGATTCCCGGCGCGCCAAGAATTCTGCTTCTGAAACGATATGCCGTTTATTCCGCGATTCTTCTCGCATCTCCGCACGACGACGACGCTGCGCTTCCAGGCGCGTAGACCCTTTGATCCCTACCGGTTCGGTGATCAGTTCCTCGGTCTTTTCCTCACCAGCGTCTTCACTGTTCGGGGATTCCTCGAGATCCTCAGAGAAGGAATCCTCAGAATCAGTTCGCTTTCCTCTCCCCGTGCCTCGGCGACCGCGGCGGCGACGACGAGACTGCGCCGACTCCTCATCATCCTCAACAGAGTCATCGACGTTGCTTTCCAGTTCTTCCGCTGGCGTCGGCGCAATGAACAGTGGCGTGGGGAAAGCCGGGGCAGACAGTCCCGGAGCGGGCGTGATCTCTGGCTCGATATCTGAAAGAAGCTCCGCTGCCTCGTCCTCGATGATTACTACGATCGTATCTTCTGCTACTGCGTTTTCAGAAGAATCCTGGTGGTCTTCCTCGCGCACTGCCTCTCGGTCTTGCAGTTCACGCTCGACTTTTTCTTCGATCTGGTGGATCTCATTTTCCACATTCTTTTCTATTCGTCGGCGCAGCTTCTCGGATTCCTCCGGATCATCGAGCTTGGCGGCCTCAGCATCAGGGTTAAGCTCACGCTCGACTTTTTCTTCGATCTGGTGGATCTCATTTTCCACATTCTTTTCCACCCGGTGGCGCAGCTTTTCTTCGGCTGAGTAGCTGTCGATGTGGTGGGCGTCGAGTAGCTTCAGGGCTTCTTCGCGGGTCAGCGTCGACTGCGCAACCTTAGTAAGCCCTAGTGTGGCAAGAGTAGCGATGAGTTCACGTGAACTTACCGACGCTAATTTAGCCAGCGCATGCACCCTAATCCGGTCGCCGATCGCATCACGATCAACAGGCACCACCGTATCCTGCGTAGCAGTATCCTCAGCGGTCTTTCGCGTCGCGGTCTTTCGTGTCGCCCGACGCGCAGGCACCTTTTTTGTGGTCTCTTCAGCCACGAATCTTCTCCTCAAATGTCTCTTCGCCATCTCACTGCCACAATCCGGGCGCTGACAACCTGCCAGCGTTTCCGCCAAATACGCAGTTCGTCGCCGCCGCACAGACATGCAGGGACTCGATTTTAGTTATAAAGCTTCGTTCTTCTATGGGACTAGCTCAGCGTTTTACACGCCGCGGCTGTGCTATACATGGGGCACCCCACGATGTACTTCTCACAACCACGGGTGAAGCGAACGATTGCACCCACGCTGTTCATTCTGACATACCAACAGCCAAACATGGGCGAGGCAGTCCCCCAAATAACCCAGCCACCCCAATAGCACATATGCTATTCCCTGCTCTCACATGCATGCCAACACTATGCTGTTATATTGACTGCATTTTTCGCAGCATTCCTGTCCCCCTATCAAAGACGGTGGTCCCATGTTCTGTTCTAGCCCACCATGGTGGCACTATTGTGCGGGTTCATTAGGCGCCGGCGCGATAGCAACCCTCTATATCTATGGGCAATGGTTGTGGGCGGCGGGACTCATTGCTCTTCTAGCATTGTTATTCTCTAGGATCCTTAATCATCCGTGCTACACACTTTATAAAATTCGTATCGACAACGTCAGCAATAATGCTGCGGATCGAGCAATGCGCGGGGGCTTGGTAGGATTTTCCGTCTTTCCCGTAGTCAGTGTTTTCTTATTGTGGGATTTCCACCCGGCTATCACATTCCTTATATGCACGGCACTCGCGCCGTTCCTGATATCAAACATCACAGCCTCTTCGCGTAAAGGAAAAGACCTGATTACGCAGCATGGCAGAAATGCCGACCCTGCGGCTATGGAAAATCTCCCGTCACTTACGCATGCGGAAGCGAAAATCATAGAACTTCTAGCTGCTGTCGGCGCCACAGATGGCTCGCGAGCTCAACTCGGCAGTTTAGCCAAGGTCTCAGGTATCCCTATGGAAGACCTCACCCCTGCAGCGCATCAGCTTATCGACGCCCGCATCCTCACCGTTTTCACCGGTTTATCCCCCGCAGACCCAGAGGGATGGTATGTAGAGCTCACCCCCATCGGCTGTGCCCTCGCCGTGCGCGACCAAACAGCCAACGCGACCTAGTGGGATACACCGCGGATATGCCCTCCAAAAGAACGAAGAACCGGCACAGAGTAGCCGGTTCTTTCTTTCCAGACGCTAAAGCCTCCCAGGGGACCACGCTTTAGAGGTTGGGGAACCAAATACCAATCTCGCGCTCTGCGGACTCAGGGGAATCAGAGCCGTGGACAACATTGGCTGACATCTCAAGGGCAAAGTCCCCACGGATGGTTCCAGGAGTAGCCTTGGATACAGGATCGGTACCTCCGGCGAGCTGACGCCAAGCCTCAATAGCACGCGGTCCCTCAACAACTCCGGCCACTAAAGGTGCGGACGTGATGAACTTAACAAGCTCACCAAAGAATGGCTTATCTGCATGCTCTGCATAGTGCTTTTCAGCTGTCTCAGTATCCGCAACGCGTAGATCTAATGCGCTGAGCTTAAGGCCTTTGCGCTCAATGCGGGCGATGATCTCTCCGACCAGCCCGCGCTCGACGCCGTCCGGCTTGATCAGAATCAAGGTACGTTCACTCATGCAACACACTCTAGCCAATCCCACACAAAACCAAGTAGTTTGGTGCCCTGGAAAAGATCTCCCCAAAATAATGCAAATGTTTTAAGGAGAAAACATGGTAAATGTTCCCAGCCAACCGCGCGTCTTTACTGCCGCAGACGTTGAGCGTCTTATATCTCCGAGCAAAGCTCGCGATTTGCTTCGACGCGCGCTCAGCACGTCTTTTGATCCCTCAGAGGACCCCGCCCGTCTCATTCTTCCGACGCCCGCAGGCCAACTCCTTGTGATGCCTTCGGTCATCGATGGCTGGGCCGGCACAAAAATCGCCTCACTTGCCCCCGGCAACGCTCAGCGAGGACTTCCCCGCATTCACGCAACCTATGTGCTGATGGAGCCAGAAACTCTGCAGATCTGCGCGCTTATAGACGGCCAAGCTCTCACCACCTTGCGCACACCAGCGGTGTCTGCTCTAGCTGCCGAACTGCTACTCACGCCGCAAGAATCCGCCAGCCCCCGCCGCCTCGTAGTATTTGGCACTGGCCCCCAAGGCCTAGGGCACGTGGAAGCCTTTGCTGCTCTGTGCACGCTTTCCGACGTAGCAATTGTCGGCCGCAACTCGGACACAGTTGCGTCCTCCGTGGGGAAAATGCAGGAAAAGGGCATACCGGCGCGTGCTGGTGATGCTGCGGATGTCCGGACAGCAGACATCATTGTGTGCGCAACCTCTGCACGCACGCCATTATTTGAGGCCGCAGACGTACCAGACCACGCCGTTATCGTAGCGATGGGTTCGCATGAGCCAGATGCTCGCGAGCTCCCCGGCGACCTATTCCAGAACGCTTACGTAGTTGTAGAAGATGTTGCCACCGCACTGCGTGAAGCTGGCGATGTGATCATGGCTATCGAGGAAGGGCACCTCACTAAAGAGCGCCTTGTTGATCTCCGCAGTCTGGTGGCCGGTACGGCACATCCAGACACGCAACATCCACGTATTTTCAAAGGTACTGGAATGAGTTGGCAAGACCTTGCGGTTGCTACCGGAATGATGGAGAAAACCCCGCGGTAGAAACCTGCTTGGTTTCCCCACGGGGGTTAAAGATGCTGAGTGGTGAGTAACCCGCGCTTCATTCTCTCAATGAGATTTTTGCGAAGATACAGCAGGTACCACCACACAGCAATATAAATGATGGCCATGATGCCCATGGAAATGTGTACAACAAATCCGGCGAGGGCAAAAACCTGAATCCCAATATTTGCTTTCAGGGCCCAACGTTTCTTTTGCAGGAAAGACAGTATGAGCATCGCCGTGGATACAGCGGTGACATATCCCCAGTTAAAGGTTGTCCAGTGGATGCCGTTATCAACGCGCAAAATAACGGTAAGCACCAGGTAGAAAGAGATGGCCTGCATCATCATGGTCCCAGCCATAACACCGCGTAGCCCCTTCATCGGGTCCTTGGCTGGCTCGCGCCCAGGACCGAGCGGTCCGTATTCGATTCCATCATCGGAAGAGCGGGTCATGCAGGTTCCTTTCCAAAGAGAGTGCGAGCTTCTCCCGCGGTGATAACGGAACCTGTGATGATGACACCTGCACCCGATTGGATGTCGGTATCCTCAGCCAATTCGACGGCAAGCTCAACCGCCCCAGGAAGGTTGTAGGCCACGTGGACGCGTTCCTCCCCAAAGATATTTCGAGCTTCCTCGGCAAGCTCCTCAGCCTCCAGGGCACGCGGCGAAGAGTTCGTAGTGACCACGATTTCTGAAAGATAGGGTTCAAGCGATGTAAGCACACCGCGATAGTCCTTATCGCTAAGCACCGCTACTACCCCGATCAGTCTTGAGAAATCAAAATCCCTATCCAGCGCCTTCCCAAGAGCCCCCGCGCCGTGCGGGTTGTGAGCAGCATCAATGAATACTGTCGGTGCAGTACGCACTCTTTCTAGGCGTCCAGGTGACTGAACTGAGGCGAAACCTTCGCGGACTGTGTCCTGATTTAGTTGCCGGCCTGCTCCTGCGCCAAAGAAAGCTTCCACTGCGGCTAAAGCGCAAGCGGCGTTGCGGGCCTGGTGCTCGCCAGATAATGGCAGGAAAATGTCAGTGTAATCGCCGCCGAGTCCACGAATACTCAGCTGCTGTCCCCCCACGGCGACGGTGGATTCGATCACGCCAAACTCAGCTCCTGCTCGGGCAACGGAGGCGTCCACAGAAACTGCTTGTTCCAAGATTACATTCATAGCCTTGGGGTCTTGTTCGGCCACAATAGCCACGTTGTCCGGCGGCGTAAGCAAGTCATCAATGTCCCATCGAGACTTAATGATCCCGGACTTTTCCGCCGCGATCTCCTCGATGCTCTCGCCTAGGAAATCCGTATGGTCGAGCCCCACCGGCATGACCACGGCAACATCGGCATTAATCACGTTCGTGGCATCCCATTGTCCGCCCATTCCTACTTCAACCACTGCAACGTCTACTGGCGCATCCGCGAATGCTGCGTAAGCCATGGCCGTGAGCACTTCAAATTTGCTCATTTTGGGTCCGCCAGATTCCTCCGACTTGGCATCCACCATTTCCACGTATGGTTTGATTTCTTCCCAAATCCTCACGTATTCACGCGGGTGGATCGGCACACCATCGACGGCTATGCGCTCAGTGACCAACTGCAAATGCGGACTTGTGGTACGCCCAGTGCGACGATGAAAAGCACGCATAAGCGCCTCAATCATGCGCACTGTCGACGTTTTTCCGTTAGTTCCCGCAACATGAATCGCATTGAATGCACGCTCGGGATTTCCCAACAGATCCATGAGGAGTTCTACTCGCTCGAGAGTCGGGTCAATCTTGGTCTCCGACCACCGCTGATCCAGTTCGGCTTCTACCAAAGCAAGCGACGCGAGATCCTCTGGGGTGATCTCAGAGGATTCCGGAGCATTGGCTTCCGCATGCATGGAGATGGGAAGCGATAGTCCTTCCTCACTGAGTTTCACCTCTCCCATTCCAAGGTTGGCAAGCTCCTCTTGTAGGGTCTCATCAATGGTGCGCTCAAGCTCGCCCTCATCATGCGAATGCTGCTGGTCAGCCACTTAGTTCAGCTCCTCAAGGCGAGCGTTGATACGCTTTACCTCTTCTTCTGCGATCTTCTGACGGCTGCGAATTTTCTCCACGACGGCCTCGGGTGCTTTAGACAAGAATGCCTCGTTGCCGAGCTTCTTAGCTGTGGTCTCCAACTCCTTGGTTGCCGCTGCCAGATCCTTCTCTAAGCGTTTGCGCTCAGCAACTTTATCCACGGTTCCGGAGGTATCCAGAGAAACCACAACGGTAGCCTGAGACAAACGCACTTCAATGCTTGCCGACGCCACAAAGTCATCCCCAGGGATCTCAAGCCGTGCCAAAGACCGCACGATGTTTTCCTGCTCTTCCAGGTCGCAAGCGCCAAAGTCCACGCGAGCGGGAACCTTCTGAGAGGGCTTCACTCCCTGGTCTGAGCGGAAGCGGCGCACCTCAGTGACGAGCTTCTCCACATCAGCTATACGACGAGCAGCGGTTGCGTCGATAAGCGCACCACCGTTTGTTTCCGCCTCGGTGGGCCATGCCGCTACGTTAAGCGACTCGCCATCGGTCAGAGCTTTCCACAGAACTTCCGTGACAAATAGCATAGCAGGGTGCAGCATCCGCAGTACAGCATCCAGTACTTGGCCCAGCACGAGCTGAGTGTTTTCTCCCCGTTTACGCTCCTCAGGTGTTGCGGAGTCTACGTCACGCGGAATCTGTACCTTGGCAAACTCCAGGTACCAGTCGCAGAATTCTCCCCAAACAAACTGGTAAAGAGCCTCATTGCCCTTAGCAAACTGGTACCTATCAAAGTAGGAATCCACTTGAGCTCGGACCTGCTCAAGGCGGTCTAGAATCCAGCGGTCGGCGTCGCTAAGCTCCTCGCGAGCAGGAAGGTCGCCCACGCGCGCGCCATTCATCAGCGCAAACTTGGTGGCATTGTAGAGTTTGGTGGCAAAGTTACGAGAGCTCTGCGCGGAATCTTCACCAACAGGCAGATCGACACCGGGGTTGGCCCCACGAGCAAGGGTAAAACGCAATGCGTCCGCGCCAAAACGTTCCACCCAATCCATGGGATCAATACCGTTACCCAGGGATTTACTCATTTTTCGGCCGTGTTCATCACGGACAAGGCCGTGCAAGAAAAGGTCAGTAAACGGCACCTGCGGGCGACCATCGCGGCCTTTTCCAAGAAGTTCCGGAGTGGACTCAGATGCAAGCGTGCCAAACATCATCATGCGGGCAACCCAGAAGAACAAGATGTCATAGGCAGTAACTAGGACGGAAGTCGGATAGAACTTTTCCAGCTCAGGAGTCTTTTCCGGCCACCCCATGGTGGAAAATGGCCAGAGAGCCGAACTAAACCAGGTATCCAAAACGTCAGGGTCCTGCGTATAGCCCTCAGGTGCTTGTTCATCGGGCCCCACGCACACAATGTCTCGCTGACCGTCGGCGTCCTCAGGACCGTACCAAATCGGAATACGGTGGCCCCACCACAGCTGACGCGAAATACACCAATCGTGCATGTCATCGACCCACTCAAAGTAACGTGGCTCTGCGGACTTGGGGTGGATGACTGTATCACCCTGGCGTACGGCGTCGCCCGCCATAGCGGCTAGCTCTTCCACGCGAACAAACCACTGCAGCGATAGACGCGGCTCGATGGCTTCGCCCGATCGCTCTGAATGCCCCACCGAGTGCACGTAAGGGCGTATCTCCTTGACGATGCGCCCTTGCTCTGCCAGAGCCTCACGCACCTTAACACGGGCCTCTGCCCGATCCATGCCATCAAATTGGGTTCCTGTGCCCGAAATACGACCGGTCGAGTCCATGATGGTGGGCATATCAAGGTTGTGGCGTACACCAAGCGCGTAATCGTTCGGATCATGCGCCGGGGTGATCTTTACTGCACCGGTGCCAAACTCTGGATCAACGTAGTCATCAGCAACTACGATCATCTGCCGATCCGCAATAAACGGGTGAGGCAACGAGGTACCCACCAAGTCTTTGTAGCGCTCATCCTCCGGATGAACAGCCACTGCAACATCTCCCAACATGGTTTCTACTCGTGTGGTAGCAACCACAACGTGTGGCTCGGAATCATCCATGGAGCCATAACGGATGGAGACAAGCTCGCCTTCGACGTCCTTATAAACGACCTCAATGTCAGAAACAGCAGTTTCCAACACAGGAGACCAGTTGACCAGACGGTTAGCCTGATAGATCATGCCGCGGTCATACATCTGTTTGAAAATGGTCTGGACTGCTCGTGAGAGACCCTCATCAAGGGTAAAGCGCTCGCGAGACCAATCTACGGAATCACCGATAGCTCGCATTTGCTTACCGATTGTTCCGCCGTACTCGTTTTTCCAATCCCAGACGTGACCGATAAATTCTTCGCGGTCATAGTCCCATCGGCTCTTGCCCTCTTTTTCCTTGAGCATGGCCTCGACCTTGGTTTGAGTCGCAATCCCGGCATGATCCATACCCGGAAGCCACAAAACCTCAAAGCCTTGCATTCTCTTGCGTCGCGCAATGGAATCCATCAGCGTATGGTCCAAGGCATGACCCATATGAAGCTGGCCAGTTACATTTGGCGGCGGAAGCACAATTGAGAACGGCGGCTTAGAGCTAGAGGGGTTCGCAGTAAAATAACCAGCATCCACCCAGCTTTGATAAAGCTCCTGCTCATGAGCTTGGGGATCCCAGCTCGCGGGGAGACGGTCAGCGCGGTTCGCATTCTCATTATTCGCAGTCACGTCGACCATCTTAGCGTTAGCGCCAACCACACTTCACGCTGGGGTTTTTAGGTAGGCCGTGAGGCTTCCCCGATCCGCTTGTGCAAAGAATATACAGATAAAGAAAAAGCCCCCGATTCAAGAACCTCAAGAGGCCCTATCGGGAGCATTATTCTTGGAAAACGCTATGGAAGAGCTACTTCAGCAGCTCGGCAACAGCCGCGCGCTCCTCTTCGAGTTCCTTCACGTTACGAGCAATGCTTTCTTTCTGGAAGTCCGAAAGCTCAAGGCCATCAACAATCTTCCATTCGCCGTCTGCAGCAATGGTTGGGAAACCAAAGATCAGTCCCTCTGGCACGCCATAGGAACCATCCGAAGGGATAGCAGCCGTACGCCATTGCCCTGCAGTCCCATTGATCCAGTCATGCATATGGTCAATTGCAGAGGAAGCAGCCGAGGCAGCCGAAGACTTCCCACGGACTTCAATAATCTCAGCGCCTCGCTTAGCAACGCGCGGAATGAATTCGTTGCGGTACCATGCGTCGTCTACCAAATCAGCCAGTTTTTCCCCACCCACAGTTGCATAGGCAATGTCCGGGAACTGACCTGCGGAGTGGTTACCCCACACAACAAAGTTCTCAATCTCGTTCTTATCACGGTCAATCTTATCCGCCAGCTGGGAGATTCCACGGTTATGATCCAAACGCATCATGGCGTTGAAACGATCAGCTGGAATGTCTTTGGCGGCGGACTGTGCAATCAGGGCATTAGTGTTGGCGGGATTTCCCACAACCAAGACGCGAATATCGTCTGCGGCATTGCGGTTCAAGGCGTCACCCTGTGGGCCAAAAATCTTACCGTTGGCAGTTAGCAGCGCAGCCCGCTCTTCGCCTTTCCCTCGTGGCTTTGCACCCACGAGGAACGCTGCGTTTGTACCGTCAAAAGCAACATCGGCGGAATCAGTCACAGTGATGTTCTTCAGAAGCGGGAAGGCCGAATCAAGCAATTCCATAGCGACGCCCTCAGCGCCACCAATTGCCTGAGGGATCTCAAGGAGCTGAAGCTCAATGGGGGTATCTTTGCCATACACATCACCATTGGCAATACGCCACAGCAAAGAATAGGCAATTTGCCCAGCAGCGCCAGTGACAGCAATTTTCTTCACAGCGTGATTCATGTGAGTTGTACTCCTTACAAATAAAGAACCGAGCTTTATTCGACGCTCACACCGCACGACTGTCCATCATGGTGGTACCAAGCAATTACTCTGCACGGCTGTGAACTACGTCAAATACCACTCTTAAGAGTAGTAGGAACGCTACTTTTTTGCCTATCAAATCACCGTTTCCCCTGGTCACTAGCACAAGACAATGATCACATGTGAATTTCAACACCTGTTCAAATTGGCTTATTTTACCCCCGAAAGTGCAGTTTTAGCCGCGATTCACCGACAACCGCGCTGGAGTATCTAAGGAGAAGGAAACCCGTAAAACATCCCAAACACCCCCAAAATGCCTGAGACGTCAGCCCCGAATAGCCTTTAACAGTGAAACCCAGCACTTTTCGACTATCTTTAGCCACGAGGGTAGTGTTTTCCTCTTGCTTCCTCTAAAAGTTTTTCGTTTTTATCTCTCATCAACCTGTGTCTGCACTGACATAGGATGAAACTCTCTATGGAGGAAACAGTTAAAAATATCACTAATTTATCTATATATTTCATATATATTTCACGAGGATGAATCAACCCACGTATCAGTCCTCAACATCATTGTTCGAGATAGGAGTACATCGTGAACGGCACTGTGGATCACATCGAGAATGCGTCGGTAGATAACACTCCAGAGGTCTCCCCGCAGGCGGTTCTCGCAATTGCTCTAGAGATGTTCTCCGAATTCGGCTTCTCAGACGCCAAGCTCGAAGCAATCGCAAAGCAATCCGGGATGTCTAAGCGAATGATCCATTATCACTTTGGTGATAAAAAGGGTCTTTATCGTAGGTGTCTGGAGGAAGCCGTACGCAGACTCAGACCTCCGGCAGAGGAAATGCAGCTAGAAACGCCGGTTCCGGTGGATGGGGTCCGCAAGGTCGTAGAGGCTGTTTTCCGAACATATGTAATGCACCCCGAGTCCATTCGCATCTTGCAGATGGAAAACCTGCACCACTTTGGCAAAATCGCGGAGGCTAGCCCGCTTTCCGATCAATCTTCTATCATGCTGCAGCTAGACAAGCTACTCATGCTGGGACAAGATGCCGGCGCATTCCGCCCTGGAATTTCTGCCCAAGATGTGTTTACCCTTATCGCCTCGCTAGCGGTCTTCCGCGTCAATTCTCGCTCCACCACCCTCAATCTCTACAGCGTGGACATGATGGATGAGGACAACACTCAAGGAATGGCGCGTCTGGCGGTCGACGCGGTTCTAGCTTTTCTTACATCAAATCTCAAGGGCTCTGATGACGTCAGCTATCTCACGTCAACGGCCCCCAGTGATTCAATCACCCGCAGCATGGAGGAAGCCTCCTACCAGGTTGACGCGGATCCATTTTCTTAAATAATCCATAGCTAAAAAGCGGTTCCACTGCCCTAGTGGAACCGCTTTTGTTTAATTTTTACGCTGTCTTTTCTTCATCAGCTTGCTCAGCCATCTGAGGAGGTTCTTCGCCTCGCACCGATGCTGCTGTCACCGTGACTACCCCCACGTCTTCCCTATCCGGGATGTCGTACATAACAGGAACCAGAAGCTCTTCCATGATGGCCCGTAGACCTCGCGCACCAGTACCGCGCTCTATCGCTAGGTCAGCAATGATCTCAAGGGCGTCATCATCAAATTCTAGGACCACATCGTCCATCTCAAAAAGCCGCTGATACTGCTTTACTAGGGAATTTTTAGGCTCTGTAAGCACCTTGACTAGGGACCGTTGGTCCAAATTCCCCACGGTGGCAACAATAGGCAATCGACCAATGAACTCCGGTATCAGTCCAAACTTAACCAGGTCTTCTGGCAAGACTTCTTTGAACACGTCGATCTGGTCAATATCTTCTTTGGACGTCAACTCGGCGCCAAAACCAATGCCCTTTTTACCGCGGCGTTCCTCGATAACCTTTTCCAGCCCGGCAAAGGCTCCTGCGACGATAAACAAAATATTTGAGGTATCCAGCTGGATAAAGTCCTGATTGGGATGCTTACGCCCACCTTGAGGGGGAATAGAAGCCACTGTTCCCTCTAGGATCTTGAGCAATGCTTGCTGGACGCCTTCACCGGACACGTCGCGTGTAATGGACGGATTGTCCGACTTCCGAGAAATCTTATCTACCTCATCAACATAGATAATTCCCCGCTGCGCACGCTGTACATCAAATTCTGCTGCCTGAAGCAGCTTCAAAAGGATATTCTCTACGTCTTCACCAACATAACCAGCCTCTGTCAGCGACGTAGCATCTGCGATGGCAAAGGGAACGTCGAGAAGCCTAGCCAGGGTTTGGGCAAGATACGTTTTTCCTGAGCCTGTGGGCCCAAGCATCAAAATGTTGGACTTTTGTAGTTCGGTCTCATCGTCTTTGTTCTTGCGGGAGCTCAGAACGCGGGACTCTTCAGCGCGCACTCGTTTGTAGTGGTTATAAACTGCCACAGACAAGATCCGCTTAGCGTCATCTTGCCCAATCACATACTTATCAAGGAACGCGGAAATCTCCGAAGGACGCGGTAGCTTGCTGCCTTCTTCTCGCTTCTCCTCAGCAGCAGTTCTGAGCTCTTCCTCGATGATCTCATTGCATAGTTCGATACACTCATCGCAGATATAAACTCCGCCACCCGCGATCAGCTTCTTCACCTGCTTTTGGCTCTTCCCACAGAAGGAGCATTTGAGCAGGTCAGCGCTTTCTTGCATACGTGTCATGGTGAGGTTGAAGCTCTCAATTCTTCCCAGCCGTCAGCGGCCTAACGGATTAGTAATCGACTGTCCTTCACTTTAGCGGGTGCGTCAAACTAACGGCCCATACGCGCCCAGCGCCTACTATCTCAAGGCACAAGACAATCCACCGTAGCAGAATTATCCTTTAGTTTTCTCCGATTAGGGACTGTTGCTGGCCAGCCAGCATGCTGCGAAATTGTTCTAGACGTTGAGCGTCACACGGCAGTGGCTCACCATCGAGTTCACTCACCCGAGAAATTCCGTGTAACGCATTGACAACCCATAGTTCCACGCCATCTAGCGCCGCGCGGTCATACGTTTTCTGAGTCACTCGATAACCCAGATCCTGGGCAATTTTTCGGACCGCGTGCTCGGTCACTGAGGCCAGGCGCTCTGTCCCCATGGACACAAGCTCATTGTTTTTCCATGCCAAGAGAGCCGCAGTTGTCGTCTCATGTATTCCCCGTGGGGAAACAAGCAAGGCGTCATCAGTAGACACTGTATTTTTGATTTTTATTAGCTCTGCCAGATCGGGTCCCTTGAGCGTCGGATGCTGTATCTGCCCGCGCTGCAGTATAACGGTGGTTAGCGTCGTAGCTTCACGACGCCTCGGGGCAGGCCGGAACCTCACGTACATTTTTCCGCCAGGGAGGCTCTCCAGGCGCGGGAACCACTTCCCGTGTAAAGGAAGCTCTCGCTTCACAGCAGCCAAAAACCTATCGATCTCTTCTTCTTCCGCTGTCTGCAGAGCTAAACAGCTTGATCGGAATCTCCGGCAATGGGAGTCGAACCCCCGAACGTGGCCGTCGACAAGCAAAAAGGAATCCACCACAGTCGGCGGAGCTGTTTGGAGCGCTGGCCGTAGCCGTGTGCCATCGTGTTCCAGAAGCTCTTCGTGGGGAAAATTCTGCTCGACGAGGCTCAGCAAAGGCGCAGATTTTGTTGCTATCTCATCCCATTCTGCGTCTGCAGAAGATAGCGCGATGACGGCTCCGCCCACCCCATAGCTAAGTCGCTGCTTTTGCACCACTGCAGTGCGTATGGTCATCGCCAGATCCATGCTCCCATCCACGGTAATAAAACCGATCGCCCCGGAATAGACCCCGCGGGGGTGTCCCTCTAGCTTTGCGATGATCTCCATCGTCCGATACTTAGGAGCACCCGTCATCGATCCACCGGGGAAGGCCGCACGAATCACCTCCGCGGGGGTCACAGAAGGTTTCAATTTTCCGCTAATTGTGGAGACCAATTGATGTGCCCTGGCAAAAGTTTTTACTTGGCATAGTTCATCTACCCGTACGCTGCCAGGCTCACACACATGCGCAAGGTCATTGCGTACCAGGTCCACGATCATGAGGTTTTCTGCTCGGTCCTTCTTATTTGTGGCCAAGTCTTGCCGCATTTCTGCGTCTTTTTCCGGGTCTTGATACCGCGCGCGAGTACCTTTGATGGGCTCTGAAGATACGATCCCTTGGCTAATTTTTAAAAACCGTTCCGGCGATGAGCTCACCACGTGGGTACCATCCAAGACAAGCAAGGAGCGCATGGGAGCCGGGGCAATCTCGGTGAGGCGTTTGTATGCGGCGGGGGCATCAAAATCGCCATCGCTTTCTGCTTCTAGCTGGGTGGTCAGACATACCTCATAGGTTGAGCCTTGGCCAATGAGGTCGTGGATCTTGGCGATGCTCTGAAGATACTTCCTTCGCGATTCCCTCACGTGTAGCCGGCCTACCGCAGCTGAATCGAATTTCCCCACGGGGGCAGCGGCTCGTATCCGCGTCATCACGGCATTACGCCATTCTACGAGCGCCCGGACCCCGGCATCGTGTTGCGGCACGAGTGCGACCAATTGCATACGCCCTTGCTCAATCACCACAATCCGCTCGGCAAAAAACATTTTTATTGATTCACCGGAGGCAGGAACCTGAGCCTGGGATTGAGGGCCAAAATCAGAATGGTTTGCCTCATAGCCTAAATAACCAAACCAACCGGGTAGCGCCAAGGGGGTAACGCCATTGTTAGGCTCGATGCTCACCTGAGGGTATGAGTCCATGCTCTGAGCAATGTCTTCAAGACCGCTGATCGTTTCTCCACTGGTATAGGGCGCGATGATGCTCTTCCCCTCAAATTCCATCAGCGCGCCTTGTCCTCCGAGGGCCACAAAGATATCGACCGGCTCCACCTCTTCGGGAGCAGCTAACTCATAGACCGCAACAGACTGAGTTTGGGCAACACGGACATTCTCTTGGCCTTGCGTGTGCGCCCGTCTTCCCCGGGGTTCTTGCGTATGCTGCGCCGCTATGGCCAAAAAGTTGCCAATGAGCTGCTCGCCATGCTCGCTGCCTATAGACTCTGGATGGAATTGCACCCCCCACCATGGTTTTGTCTTATGTTCTAGGGCCATTACAAGCCCCTCAGCATTCCTAGCGGTAACCCTCATACACCTGGGAACTTCTGTGACCATGAGAGAGTGATAGCGCACCACAGTGAAAGAATCCGCGATTCCCTCCCATAGAGGATCCTCTGAAGTCACGCAGATTACGTCTTCCCTGCCGTGAACTGGCTCGGGTGCTTTGTCCACTCTTCCGCCCTCGACATAAGCCATCGCCTGCATGCCAAGGCATATGCCAAGCACTGGCACTTCCGCGTGCTCTAACACCGCAGCGGAGATTCCCAAGTCTGAAGGGATGGTAGGACTGCCAGGACCCGGGGAAATGACAACTGCGTCAAAGGCATCAAGGGAAGCGCTACTCTGCTTGAGGACTCGGCGGGGATCAAGGGGGGCGTCGTTACGCATAACCGTGACCTCAGCCCCGCAACGAGCAAGGTAGTCCACGATGTTGTACGTAAAAGAATCGTAATTATCGATGACTAAAACGTGGAGAGCTGTCCCCTCGGGCTCGCCGCTAGCTTTTCGACGTCCCCTCGCATCCCAAGCAGGTGTAATCACTCTCTCGATTATGGCAAAGTCCCCGCAACACCAATAATTTAGGGCGTTGCGGGGACTTTTTCAAAGCTAGAATGCGTTAGCCGTTTAGTTTGCGATAATCAAAAACCTGATCAATGATTCCGTATTCAACAGCTTCCTGAGCAGTGAGAATCTTATCGCGATCAGTATCAATGCGAACTTGCTCAGGCGTACGGCCAGTGTGGCGAGATAGCGTCTGCTCCATCAGAGTACGCATACGCTCGATTTCTTTAGCCTGGATCTCCAGATCTGAGACCTGCCCTTGAGTCCCTTGGGTAGCGGGCTGGTGAATCAGCACACGAGAGTTAGGCAGGCAGGCACGCTTACCGGGCGCGCCCGCAGCAAGCAACACCGCTGCTGCCGACGCCGCCTGGCCCAAGCAGACAGTACGCACATCAGGACGCACGTATTGCATGGTGTCATAAATAGCCATCAAAGAGGTGAAAGACCCACCCGGGGAGTTGATGTACATTGTGATGTCCCGGTCGGGGTCTAGCCCCTCCAGCACCAGAAGCTGAGCCATGATGTCATTAGCAGAGGTATCATCCACCTGGGTACCCAAGAAGATAATGCGCTCTTCAAAGAGCTTGGCGTAAGGATTAGTCTCTTTTGTGCCATAGGTGGAGTGCTCGATAAACGAAGGCAGCACGTAGCGAGCAGAGGGCATCTGCATTCCTGAAGTAGTCATTTATATTCTCCTGCCTTAGTTAGAAAGCGGACCTTGTGCGGACGCAATCACGTGATCAACGATGCCATATTCTTTAGCCTGCGCAGCAGTAAACCAACGGTCACGATCAGAGTCCTTGGTAATCTGCTCAAAAGTCTGACCAGTGTGCTCTGCAATAAGCTCAGCCATCTCACGCTTAGTCTGCGCAAACTGTTCAGCCTGGATAGCAATATCAGCGGCGGTTCCACCTACGCCCGCCGAAGGCTGGTGCATCATAATACGTGCGTGAGGAAGCGCATAACGCTTCCCTTTTGTGCCTCCGGAAAGCAAGAACTGCCCCATGGAAGCAGCTAGCCCCATGCCGTACGTAGCGATATCGCACGGCGAGTACTTCATTGTGTCATAAATAGCCATACCAGCTGTCACAGAACCACCTGGCGAATTAATGTACAGGGAAATATCGCGGTTTGGGTCCTCAGCTGATAGCAACAAGATCTGCGCGCAGAGCTTATTCGCAATCTCATCATCTACCTGCGTTCCAAGGAAGATAATCCGCTCACGCAAAAGGCGCTCATACACGGAATCACTCAGGTTCAGGCCAGTGCTGCCCTGAGCCATGCGGATCTGGTCACTCATTCCAGTACTCCTTACAGATTTTTATTTTTAGCCAGCCACGTGACTATCGAATGCAACCCACGTTACCTGCCTATTAGTCCCCCCATGGCACCTGTTCGCTCACAGCGTAGGACAAACTAACAACCAGGGACAGTATCCGATCTAGAGACAGCACAAAAGACCTCAACGAGTACTGAATGACTCATTGAGGTCTTTATGTTTAAGAGCTTATTACTTAGCCTCGTCCTCGGAAGCCTCTGCCTCTTCTTCACCGAAGTATTGAGATGGATCAACCACGTTGCCATCCTCATCCTTAACGGAGACGCGGCAGATAGCGGCTGCCAAAGCCTTGCCACGGCGAACATCGGAGAACAAGTTAGCGATTTGGCCGGTCTGCTGTAGCTGTGCAACAAACTGATTTGGATCCATACCATAGCTCTGCGCGGTGAAGAGGATATGGTCAGTTAGCTCCTGCTGAGACACCTCAGGTGTTTCCTGCTCTGCAAGTGCATCGAGGAACAGCTGGGTGCGAACTGCCTCTTCAGAGTTCTTGCGGTTCTCTGCATCAAAGTCTTCACGAGTAGTTCCCTGAGCCTCAAGAGCAGCATTCAAAGCAGCTTCATCGTGAGCGAGCTGACCAAGCAGCTGGTGCAGCTGGGCTTCAACCTGCTCATTAACAACGCCCTCCGGAAGCTCGAATGTGGACTCTGCAAGAGCCACCTTCAAAACCTCATCGCGGATAGCGGTTGCCTGTGCGGCCTTTGCTTTTTCCTCAACCTGAGCAGTGACGGACTCGCGGAGTTCCTCAACCGTGTCAAACTCGGAAGCCATCTGCACAAATTCTTCATCAACCTCAGGAAGCTTGCGTTCCTTGGTCTGCTGAACAGTTACGGTAACGGTTGCCTCTTTACCAGCGTATTCACCAGCTTGAAGAGTTGTGGTGAACTCTGCAGACTCACCGGTCTTCAGGCCACGGAGAGCGGTATCAAGACCATCGATCAGATCGCCGGCACCAACCTGGTAAGACATGCCCTCGGTTACTGCCTCTTCAATTGCCTCACCGTCAACAGAAGCGGCAAGATCAATGGTGGCAAAATCGTTGGTCTTCAGCTTGCGCTTGGTGTCTTTCAACTCACCAAAACGCTCACGCAAGCGATCGATCTCAGCATCAACGGCTTCTTCATCGACCTTTAGCGCAGGAACCTCTACGTTGAATTCAGCGAAGTCTGGGACCGTGATTTCCGGACGGATATCAACCTCAGCGGTGAACTCGACAACGTCGTTGTCTTCAATCTTGGTGATATCAATGGCAGGCTGACCCAAGACCACGAGCTCGTTCTCTTCACAGGCCTGCTGGTAACGAGCAGGGAGCATATCGTTTACAACCTGCTCCAGGACTGGCCCACGGCCAATGCGTGCGTCGATAAGCTGGCGCGGTGCTTTGCCACGGCGGAAGCCTGGAATGTTGATTTGCTGAGCCAACGCCTTGTAGGCCTGATCGATCTCAGACTTCAGCTCCTCGAAAGGAACCTCAACGTTGAGCTTGACGCGGGTGTCGCTCAGCTTTTCGACGGAACTCTTCACGAGTCATTCTCCTGATCGTTGGGTACTTAATAAATTTAAAAAATCCCTCCACCCTTACCAAGTGGAGGGATCTACGTCGGGACGACAGGATTTGAACCTGCGACCCCCTGCTCCCAAAGCAGGTGCGCTACCAAACTGCGCCACGTCCCGTTGTCGAACTTTCAAACAAACGCGCACACAATACAAACATGACATACGAGTTCCTCGCACCAAGTTCGTACTTGCAGTGTACAAGCTGCCCCTAAAAAATTACGCCATAGAATCGTTTTTCCCAAAACAGCAGGTCAGGACACATAAAAAAGAAAGTCTAGCCATGCTATTAGAACACCCCACACACCCCAACATGTTCCACCCCTCCCCCGCCACACAACGCCAACCCAGACGCCACAAGCATCACGCAGAAAAAACCGGCGACCTTGATTCAAGGCCACCGGTTTAAAAAAGTGGAGGGAATGACGGGAATCGAACCCGCGTCTTCAGCTTGGAAGGCTGAGGTATTAGCCACTATACGACATTCCCTTTGGCGTTTGTATTGCATCGAACGCTGTGCGCATAACAGTAGCGGACTTTCGCGATAAGAACAAAACTGCAGCATTTCCTGCGACTTTTACCCAATAAATAACTACCTTCATACCCCTTACACTTCTGGCATAACCAAGCTTTTCCGCATAATTTCTCTGAAATTTTCACCTCTATAGAAGCTTAAAATCTCACACAAAACCAAAGGCAAAACCCGATAACCTGCACAAAAAGACACATTATTGATTAGTGAGTTATTATGTTTTTTATGCAACCGAAGATCATCGACGCAGATACCGGCCGCGAATTGTGGACCGCAAATGACTGCGCAGAGTTCTCGGGCACGGCTCGAGGCACATTTACGAGTTATGCAGGTCGAGGACGTGCCCCTTCCCCCGTAGCTAAACATCATGGTCTAACCCTGTGGGATTCCGAAGCAGTCAAAGAATGGGTCAACGCTCGCAATGCAGTAAAGGATCCAGAGCCTGAAGACCCCGTCACCGACAAATAAAATCACGTCATACAGAGCTTCTCCCACCTCATTCCTCAGCCCTACCACCATAAAGGTTAGGCTGAGGAACTTTTATTTCTTTGAAACGTTGTTAGGTGTAGTTAACGTCCCCAATTTTCCACGGAGGCATTCACAATGATTGCGTTATTACTTGTCGTCCTTGTTGTCGGCGGTGCGATCTTCTTCTTGAGCCGAGGCAACAAAAGCAACCAACAGATCGAGTCGGACAATCTCCAAGACTCAATCGCAGAGGCTCGCCGTTGGATCGAACGGCTGGGATCACAAGTGCTCACCATTTCAGGTACCGACGCAGCCTCCACACAGGCCATTGCTGATGCCTCGGAACGCTACAATGCAGCATCATCCCAAATCAGTACGGCCACTACTGTGCGCCAAGCCGAGCTAGCACGCGAGTCTGCGTTAGAAGGCTTGCACTATGTGAATGCTGCTCGCGAGATCATGGGGTTACCCGCTGGTCCTGAGCTGCCGCCTCTAGAGGGCCAGCGTCAAGCAGGTAAGGTTACGGAAAACCGGACCATCGAATTCGAGGGACAGCAGATCACAGCTTCGCCTCAAGCCACCCCCGATACTCCGAATTACTATCCGGGTGGAATGGTCGCCGGTCGGCCAGTTCCCGCCGGCTGGTACTCCGAGCCTTGGTGGGCCGGTGCCTTGCGCACTGGCTTGTGGACCGCAGGATCCGCTTTTCTCTTTAGCTCACTGTTCAACGGTATGTCCGGCGTCGGGTACAGCGCTAATGCCTTTGAATCCGGCTTTGATAAGGGTTATGCAGAAGGCCTAGCAGCCAACGGAGGCGGAGACGCAGGAGGAGATTCCGGCGATGACGGCGGATTCTTTGATGGTTTTTTCGGTGGCGACGGTGATGGCGGCGGATTTGACTTTGATTTCTAAGCCCTAAAAGTCCCCAAGATTCTTGATACAAGTGCCCACGCTTCTCGCATGCGTGGGCACTTTATTTGTGCGTAAACTCTTGTTGTCTACGGTCGTGCATACGGCGCTGGATTGCGTCGCGGACGTAAGGTTGCGTTAGGCAAAGTAGGGGCCTCAATCCGGGCCAGCCCTTGCGAGTTGATTCCTTCTCCCGCATCGTTTGTCCCGCCGTGCCCCTGATACCCAGTAACCTTGCCAAATCGGTCTGTATGAGCCTGCCACTCTTGTCGGGCTTTACGGATGTCCTCGGTTGATCGCCCTACAAAGTTCCACCACATGACGATTTCTTCCGCGAACGGCTGCCCACCAATGAGCAGCACCCTGCCGTCGCTATCGCTTTGGTTGGTTATCACGATGTGATCTGCACCTACCCCCACGTAAGCAAGCGCCGCATGAGGAATGGAAACGCCTTCTACTGCGATCATGCCGGCGTCGACAAGCACCCCATGCTCAAAAGTCGAATCTAGGGCTAGGGTGAGGGAGGAATTCTTCCGGATACATATTTCTGCCCCTACCAGTGGCGTAAACGTTTTTACCGGGCTTTTCGCACCACAGAGCTCGCCAAGAAAGACTATTGCCTGGCCCTCTTCCAGCTCTATGGGGTCGGGTGCATAATGCTCGAAGGAACGGGGTGCTGTCTCGCGTACCGATTCCGGCAGGGCAACCCAGAGTTGCACGCCGTGGAGAGTACCTGTGGTTGCCGTGGAAACCTCCGAATGGCAAATTCCAGCACCGGAAGTCATCAAATTAACTTCTCCGGGACGCACTATGCCTACGTTGCTTCCAGAGTCGCGGTGTTCTATTTCCCCACGAAACAGCCAGCTGACTGTCTGCAAACCGCTATGAGGGTGCGGTGCCACATCCATGCCACCAGTTTGAGAAACATCATCTGGACCATAGTGATCTACAAAGCACCAGGCTCCGATCAGCGTTCGTTTCTTCTGAGGCAGCGTTCGACGCACAGTCATCGCACGCAGTCCACCAAGGGGAACCTCCCGGGCAGTAATTATTTCCACCGGCACTCGTCTGGTCTGACTGCCGCTCTTTATGTCTTCCATATTCCTCTCCCTCCGATACGCGTACTAATAAATCCCCGGTATCACTGCCCCATAAAGAGGTATCGGATATCAGGGATCATTAGTTTTTAGTCAATAGCCGTAGTGCTGTTTAAAAAATTAGGCTTCTGGAATCGCTGGTGCGATTCCCGTGCGTTCATATTCAGAAAGAATATCGATGCGCCGCTGGTGGCGTTCCTCTTTACTCCATTCCTGCTGGATAAAGGCGTCAACAATCTGCAGTGCTTCTTCTTCGGAATGCATCCGGCCACCCAAACCGATCAGCTGAGCATTATTGTGCTCACGAGCTAACCGGGCGGTTTCTACCGACCATGCCAACGCACAGCGAGCGCCTTTTACTTTGTTCGCTGCGATTTGCTCGCCGTTGCCCGAGCCTCCCAAGACAATGCCAAGCGAACCGGGATCATTGACCACACGGCTAGCAGCCTCAATGCAATACGCCGGGTAGTCATCCTGGGCGTCATAGGTGTGTGCACCGCAATCGATAACCTCATGTCCCTTGGTCTTGAGGTGCTCCGCGATGATGTTCTTCATATCGAACCCTGCATGGTCCGCTCCGAGGTAAACGCGCATAGTTTCAAAGTGTATAGCATCGTGCCTTATTAGGAATGGAAACAAATCGCTTCAATGACTACGGGACTAGTCAAAACGAGGATTCTCGGTCCTCGATCGCTTTAGTTCAAAGAAATAAGGGTAGGAACCTAGCGCGATGGAGGCGTCGAAAAGCTTTCCGGCTTCTTCTCCACGAGGAACTCTGGTGATAACCGGGCCAAAGAACGCGGTCTCGCCCAGTTTGATTACTGGTGTTCCTACATCGTTACCCACTAATTCCATGGCTCCGTGATGGTATTCACGCAGTTTCTTATCCCAGGTTTCCGTGTTAGCAACCTCTGCCAATGCAGGGTCTAAACCAACCTCAGACACTGCAGCCTTGATAATCGCATCATAGGCTCCAAATCCTGTCTTGCCTCCTTGCCCGTTATTATGAATCTCAGTTCCCATGGCTGTATAGAGTTCATCAAGCTTCTCTGGATATTGTGCGGCCACTGCTGCAAACACACGCGCTGGACCCCAGTTTGCCTTCATCTTCTCTTTATAGTCTTCCGGTAGTTCTTCCCGACCTTCATTGAGAACAGAAAGACTCATAGGTACCCATTCAACTTGGATATCACGCACCTGTTCTACCTCTTTGATCCACCGAGAGGTCACCCAGCAAAAAGGGCAGCTCACGTCAAACCAGAATGTCACTTGTTCGGTCATAGGAGTCTCCTTCATTTTATGTTGCTAGTTGTTCGTCCAACGCGCTTTCGGGGTACTTCCCAGGTTTCGCCGCCCAGTTTCTCCCAGGTACCCAGCGCTGCTCTTTTCAACGTCTTCTCCCGGGCAATCATTCCGCGCCACACATGCAGCTCTGCCCTGTGTACGCTCTGTGCAAAAAGATTTTCCCGATAATCGGTTGTGCTGTAGCACGCAGTTGTAAAGTAAAACCACAGATCAAACGCACTACCCCACGTAATTTTCTGCCTAGTTCTCTGGCCGGCCTAGTCCTCTGACTGGTCCTAGCTCCCCACCCTAAAGGAGATTTCCAACCCCATGTCTTCTATTAATCTCACGCAAGCAGAAGCCGAGCAGCGTTCCCGCATCCTTGATGTGCATCATTACGCTATCGCTCTTGACTTAACCCAAGGAGACAAAGAGTTTCCTTCTACTACCACGGTGTCTTTCACAGTAAAGGAAGCCGGAGATACCTTTATTGATCTACGAGCCGCATCCGTCGCAGAAGTGCTTCTCGACGGCGTAGACATCACCTCAACCGCAGTCTCACTCACATCTGCCGGCTACGACGAGAACCAGGGGCTCGCCTTACGAGGGCTAACTCCAGGACAGCATTCCCTCTCAGTGACGGCTTCATGCCTATATTCACATACCGGTCAGGGACTTCACCGTTTTATTGATCCCGAAGACCAACGCGTCTACCTGTACACGCAATGTGAAACAGCTGACGCCAAACGCATATTTGCGTGCTTTGACCAGCCAGATCTCAAGGCAACCTACGCTTTTACTATCACGGCGCCCAAAGCCTGGAAAGTAATCACAAATGCTTATGCAGAGGTAACAGCCGTTGGGGATAAGGCCATTCATACGTCACACGTGGATTACAAGCTCTCCACGTATCTCGTCGCATTGTGCGCCGGCGATTATCATGAGGTCTCAGACACCTGGTCTGGCGCACTGACGCATCACCCGGAGACCCCCGCAGACCAACCCACAACACTAGACATTCCGATGTCTATCTACTGCAGGAAATCGCTGGCACCTCATCTGGATGCGGACACCTTATTCAGGGAAACCAAGCAAGGATTCACTTTCTACCATGAGAACTTTGGCATGGCGTACCCATTTCACAAGTACGACCAGATCTTTGTCCCCGAGTTCAATATGGGCGCCATGGAGAACGCAGGTGCGGTGACATTCCGCGATGAATATGTTTTTTCTTCTAAAGTCACCGCATACCGTTATGAACGCCGCTGCGATACAGTCCTGCACGAGATGGCGCACATGTGGTTTGGCGACCTTGTCACTATGAAATGGTGGGGTGACCTCTGGCTCAATGAATCCTTTGCCACATGGGCCGCCGCAATTTCCCAAGCCGAGGCAACGGAATACTCCACAGCATGGGTCACGTTTGCCAACGTAGAAAAATCATGGGCTTATCACCAAGACCAACTCCCATCCACCCATCCGATCACAGCCGATGCCTCTGATATTGAAACCGTTGAACAAAACTTTGACGGCATTACTTACGCCAAAGGTTCTTCGGTGCTCAAACAGCTGCAAGCTTTTGTGGGGCGAGAAGCCTTCCTAGCAGGAGTTCGCAAGCACTTTGCCAACCATGCGTTTGCTAATGCAACTTTTGATGATCTTCTGAAGGCCTTTGAAGAGGCCTCCGGCCGCGATCTCTCACAATGGGCCGATCAATGGCTAAAAACTACTGGTATTAACAAGCTTTCCCCTGTTTTTACTGTTACAGATGGCGTTTATTCCGAGTTTGCTGTCCAGCAAAGCGGAGCAGCACCCGGCGCGGGAGAGCTGCGTACGCACAGGATTGCCGTGGGACTTTATTCGCTTGTTCACGGCAGTGTGGAGAGAACCCATCGATTTGAGATTGACATTGACGGCGCATACACACCGGTACCAGACGCTCTCGGCCTGGAACAGGCTGACCTCATACTGGTCAACGACGATGACCTCACTTATTGTTTGATGCAGCTGGATCCACACTCGTTGGACTTTATTATCCACAACATCGACAAAATCTCTGATCCTATGGCGCGTACTCTCTGCTGGTCAGCTGCATGGGAAATGACAAGAGATGGAAAGATGCGCGCTCGCGACTTTGTCACGCTTGTAGCACGAGGCGCCCAGTTTGAAACTGAAATCGCGGTGCTGGAACGCATTCTTAGTCAGGCAGCAAAGGCCGTACGCTCGTACGTCGACACTGCGTGGGCAGACAATACTGGACACGCTATGCTTGCCAATGCCCTTCTAGAAGGCGCTTATAACGCACAACCTGGCTCAGATGCCCAGTTGGCTTTTGTTCAAGCTCTGGCAAAAATACGCATCACCAAAGACGCCGCTACTGAGTTTGCTGCAATCGTATCGGGTGATTCTTCACTCCCCGGTCTCACAGTAGATTCTGATCTGCGCTGGTGGGCACTCACAGCGCTCATCGCCCACGGAGATATCACGGGGGTGGCAGTACGCGAGAGCGTGGAGAAGCTACGCAGTATGGATCACTCCTCTGCCAGCGAGCTTGCGGCATTGCGAGCATACGCAGCACAACCGGATGCAAAGGCTAAGGAAGAGGTCTTTGCAGAAGTCACCGATACAAAGAACACCCTTTCTAATCTCTTCTTGCGCCATAAGCTTGAGGGATTGACTTTCGCAGGATCTGGCCCCTACCTCACGCAATTTAACTCCGCGATTTTCGCATTAGCGGAAAAGATCTGGGCCGAGATGTCTTCTGAAGTCGCGCTAGCCACACTTTCCGGAATCTATCCTCACTGGGACGTTTCCGCGCAGGGAGTAGAAAACGCCCGTGAGTTCCTTAGCAAGCAGTCTCTACCGGCCGGTGTTCGTCGGGTGATTTCTGAAGGAATGTCTGAGCAGGAGCGTGCCTTGCAACTACGTGAGGCGGATGCGCACTAGTTCTGCTTTCTCGCTGCTGCAAGCAGTCACTTGTTTCTTCTTGCAGCAGCGAGCTCTCTTCGCGGCCTTGCACATTCCATGCAAAGCCTCCCCTTGCAAAGCTTGACTGCACAGCACGCTGCTACGGTGGGCAAGGATGACAACCTTTAGCGCTACAGAACAAACCGAGACAGTCTCCTCCTGGTTAGGATCCATAAATACCCAAGAATGGCTGGTAGAAAGGCCTATCCAAATCGGGGTTACTATCCTTATCGGGCTCATCGCAAACTGGCTTCTACGAAAATCAATTACCAAAGCGGCCCAAATAAATATCAATAAAAAGCCCACAAAAATTTCTTCAGTGCTACCACTGCGAGGAAAAGCCAATAACAAAACGTCCGAGGCGCTCAGCGCAACGCAGGCAATCCCGTATGCTCACGCTCGCGGCGGTAGGACGATCTGCCGTCTCTGTTGTGATTTGGGTGTGGGTAGGACTAGCAGTCCTCACCTACCTAGGCGTCAATGTCACCCCGGTCGTAGCATCGGCAGGTGTGGTCGGCGTGGCTCTCGGCTTTGGCGCGCAATCCCTGGTCAAGGACTTTTTATCCGGCATTTTTATGCTCATTGAAGACCAATACGGCGTCGGCGACACCATCGATGTGGGAGACGTCGTGGGGACTGTCGAGGACGTCAGCCTGCGTCTCACGACCTTACGCGATATTCATGGCACCCAGTGGTTTGCTCGCAACGGTGAGATCCTGAGAATCGGTAATTTTAGCCAAGATTACGCCGTTGCGCTTATCAATATTCCTATTGCATTAGACGAAAACGCTAGCGACGCCATCAACGCGGTGACTGATGCAGTAAATGCTGCGGCCCAAGAACCAGCTATTAATGACGTCCTCCTCGACTCTCCTACCGTCGATGGCGTAAATTCCATTGGGCTCGACCACATGCTGATCCGCGCCAGAGTAACAACCCTCCCCGATCAACAATGGTATGTGACCCGAGAATTAACGGCACGAATCCTCACTGCTCTCCAGCAAAATAATATTGATACGCCTTATCCCGAAGGCATTGCAGCTTCTCGACGCGCCTCCGATTAACTCCTCCTCAGAAACGAAAGCTATGTCCACTCCCCAGTCCTTTTATGACGCCGTAGGCGGCGAAGCCACATTCCGCGCATTCGTCCACCGCTTCTACGAGCTTGTTCGCACTGATGACATCTTGGGCCCCATGTACCCACACGACGATTGGGAAGGCGCCGAAGACCGACTCCGTTGGTTCCTTGTCCAATATTGGGGAGGCCCACAAACCTTCTCAGAGAATCGTGGGCACCCACGTCTTCGTATGCGCCATGCGCACTTTCCTATTGATCAAGCCGCCGCAGACCGCTGGCTATTGCTCATGGAATCCGCATTGGACAGTCTCGACGCAGAGACTTTGCCCGCACCTTATCGCGCTGCACTTTGGGATCATATGCAACGCGTAGCCGATATGCTCATCAATCGTGTTCCTTAGGTAGTTGTCCTATGTTGTGGCTTCTCCTTGGTATCGCCGCCGGTGCGGTTATCCCTGTCCAAACGCTTGTTAATACCCGACTCAGCGCATACACGGGCACGCCTTTTTCCTCCTCGATGATCTCCTTTTGTGTGGGAACACTGACTCTTGCAACAGCGCTCATAGCTGCTACGGGGCAACTCCCCAGCTTGTCAGCGGCTTATGACGCCCCCGCGTGGATCTGGATAGGAGGGTTCTTAGGAGTTATCGCCCTTACCGCGAATATTTTTATGTTCCCCCGGCTCGGAGCGGTTCAGACTGTAGTCTTACCTATTTCCGGGCAGATCTTCATGGGATTGGTCATCGACCACTGGGGATTATTCGATGCCCAACAAAACCCGATTACGGTGCTCCGAGTGGTCGGGGCGCTTCTGGTCTTCGCCGGAGTAGTTGCCACCGTGGGGAAACCACAAAGATCTGCGGACCAATCTGTAAGCCTTATTCATTGGCTCTGGCGGCTAGCCGGTATCTCTTTTGGCATGCTTACCGCCATGCAGTCTGCTATCAACGGCAGGCTGGGATCGGTGCTTAACTCAGCAGCAACGGCAGCACTCGTGTCTTTTGCTGTCGGGGCGACAATTCTTATCGTGCTCAATATCGTTTTACGGTGGCGCCCACGAGTGCCGCGCCCTGGTTCTTCTCATCCCTGGTGGATGTGGTTCGGGGGAAGCCTCGGCGCATTGTTTATTTTTGCTAACGCGGCGCTAGTGCCAAAAATCGGGACGGGTCTTACTGTGGTCGCGGCATTACTCGGGATGATGATCTCAAGCATTGCGATTGAACGCATCCGTGGTGGGAAAACCGAGGTTCGGCAGATCCTAGGGGTCACTGCAATGCTTGCTGGGATCATAGTGATCCGGTTGCTTTAGCGCCTACAGCAGCAGGGAAAGCCCTGTTGACTCGTAGACCGTTCCATAGGGGGCATCAACACGCACCCACCGTCCAGCGCTGGATACTCGGAGATATCTTGGTATGTGCGCTGGCGCGGTAGCTTGCGGAATAAAACCTAGAGAAGTGCAAGCAAATATCATTCTCATCGAAATATCTACGGATTTCTCCGCGCTAGATACCACCATGACTTTTTGGTCTAGCAGACTCGCGGGTGGCCCCATCGGGCCGGAGAATTGTCGAGCCAAAGAACGCCCTTTTTCCGCAAGATCGCTGGCAATGCCAACGGGGATTTCGTCGATAAGCTTAAATCCCGTCGCCGGAGGAAGAGAACCCGCCCACGAGGCATCGTGTGGCTTCCCCTCTCCCCGCTCCAGCAGGTCAGTAGCCAGGATAACCGCGCCGTCTCTCGACGCTTTCCCTTTAACTCTCCGCGATGCGACCACGTTAAAAGGGGTAGTCACATACACATTTACGTAGTCTTCCACCTGTTGCAGCCGCGCATAAGCATGTCGGTTTAATCCAACAGCACGCTGCAACAGGCTCGTTATTCCGGTCGCAGGACCTTCATGAATAGTAAGACTCTCGTTCACTGTATTTAACGCGCCGATTCTGCGATCTTGGTGAGGATCTTCAACTCATGGGCCTCAATCTCACGCGGACGCGCAGTCTTAAGATCCACTGCAACCTGCACGGCAAGCACAACTGCGCACACGTGTCCCTCACAGTCTTTCAAGCTCTGACGAGTGGTAAAAGACGTAGTTCCGATCTGAACTATGGAAGTTTCCACCTCAACCTCAGTTGTGCTGGGCATGATGGGACGCAAGTAGTCCACTTCAATTCGGCGAACAAATACTGCAGGAATATCGTGCCCTTGTACTAAAAATTCATCATTTGCCCACTTGGTGCGAGCCTCTTGAGCCAGATCAACGTAAGCCGAATTTGTGACATGACCAAAACGATCAAAGTCTGTCCATCGAACGGGAACCGTAGTTGTGTGGACTTGCTGAGTGGATTCTTCCGCCATGCTCTACTTTCTCAAAGTTTTCTATCAGATTAAAACACACACCAGCTTTTCATCGGTGTGCGATATTCCACAATATTAGCCTCGCCGCGTGCATTATGCGCAGTGATGCCCCTCAGGCACTGCTGACCGGGTTTTCCGATCAGCCATCAGGCGCCGAGGGGCATCAGCTAGCGCAGGGCGCTAGCAACAACCGTTGTCGCTGTGACTAACGAGTCAGTTTACGGTGTGTGACTCGAGAAGGACGTGCTGCATCAGCACCGAGACGTTCAACTTTGTTCTTCTCATAATCCTCAAAGTTGCCTTCAAACCAGAACCACTGGCCCTCTTCTACGTTGCCTTCCCAGGCAAGGATGTGAGTACACGTGCGATCCAGGAACCACCGGTCGTGGGAAATCACCACGGCGCAGCCGGGGAACTTCTGCAGAGCATTTTCCAAGGAACCCAAGGTTTCCACATCAAGGTCGTTGGTTGGCTCGTCGAGAAGGATCAGGTTGCCGCCTTGCTTCAGCGTCAAAGCAAGATTTAGTCGGTTACGCTCACCGCCGGAGAGCACCTTTGAGGGCTTTTGCTGGTCGGGACCTTTAAAGCCAAAGGCCGACAAATATGCACGTGAGGGCATCTCGTTCTGACCAACGTGGATGTAATCAAGCCCGTCAGAAACAACTTCCCACACGGTCTTTTCTGGATCGATGTTCTCACGGTTCTGGTCGACGTAGCTGAGCTTGACGGTTTGGCCGACCTTCACTTCACCAGAATCTGGGTTTTCTAGCCCAACGATGGTCTTGAACAGCGTCGACTTACCCACGCCGTTGGGGCCAATCACGCCAACAATACCGTTGCGAGGAAGAGTAAAGGAGAGGTCTTTAATCAGCACGCGCCCGTCAAAGCCTTTATCCAGGTGCGAGACCTCCACGACTTGGTTGCCCAGACGCGGCGGGGTAGGAATCTGAATTTCTTCAAAATCGAGCTTCTTGTACTGCTCGGCCTCTGCAGCCATTTCCTCATAACGCTGCAAACGCGCCTTGTTCTTAGCCTGACGAGCTTTAGCTCCCGAACGCACCCACGCGAGCTCTTCCTTCAGCCGCTTCTGCAGCTTCTGATCCTTCTTACCAGCAACTTCTAGTCGCTGAGCCTTAGTCTCCAGGTAGGTAGAGTAGTTGCCCTCGTAAGGGTAAAGCTTTCCGCGATCAACCTCGCAGATCCAACCCGCAACATGGTCCAGGAAGTAACGGTCGTGGGTAACCGCCAGAACAGCACCCTTATAATCTGCAAGGTGCTTTTCCAGCCATAACACGGATTCCGCATCCAGGTGGTTAGTGGGCTCGTCGAGAAGCAAAAGATCAGGCTCAGAAAGCAACAATTTAGCCAGTGCTACTCGACGACGCTCGCCTCCTGAGAGATGCGTAACCGGATCGTCTGACGGCGGGCAGCGCAGTGCCTCAAGCGCCTGGTCGATCTTAGAATCGATCTCCCAAGCATCGGCAGCATCCAGTTCTTCCTGGAGTTTGCCCATCTCATCCATCAGCTCATCGGTATAGTTAGTCGCCATTTCCTCGGCGATCTGCTCGAAGCGCTGTTTCTTTTCAAAAATCTCGCCGAGGCCTTCCTCAACGTTTCCACGAACGGTCTTTTCCTCGTTCAGTGGCGGCTCTTGAAGAAGAATGCCCACGGTAGCGCCGGGATCAAGGAATGCTTCGCCGTTGGACGGCTGGTCAAGTCCAGCCATGATCTTGAGGATCGAAGACTTACCAGCGCCGTTCGGGCCCACAACACCAATCTTGGCGCCTGGGTAAAAAGCCATGGTGACATTGTCCAAAATGAGCTTGTCACCGATAGCCTTGCGCACGTTTTTCATCGTGTAGATGAATTCGCCCACAGTGATATTCCCCTTATAAATGTTGAAATAGGTTTCAGTCACGTCAAAGGGTACATCACTCTTCCTATAAATTCGCCCCGCTATGAGTTCTCCTAACCTAAAAGAGGTTTTATTTTCTCGCAGTGTTCACTCGGTTAGCTCGCCAACTTGCTTTCTTCCTCAGTAAATAACAAAGAAAAAGACAAGATCTTAAAATGGCGGGTTATGAGAGCTAGGTGTCGCTGCACCAACCAATTCGTCGGAGCTTTTAACCGCATCGTCTCCATTCAAATAATCACTCGCCCTTGAATAATCCTGATCCGGGATAAAGGGCGGTTTATTCGCATTATCCGGGGCCGATAACCCAGGCACGTGGTGAATATCCTCTACAGTCGATTTACGTGAAGACACAACATAACGATTTAGTTCAAGCCCCACGTAGTTAGCTTTGAGAACTATCTTTGATGCGAGTTTTCCCGTTATGGCATCACTCCATTCTTGCGTCACCAAATAACCAGAACAGATCACGGGACGTCCGCGTTCTAAAGACATGCGAGCATTGACGCCTAACTGCCCCCAGCATTCCACGTCAATGTAGTTGTGGTCAGTGTCAACCCACTGGGATTCTCCCCCAGAATCCTCATTGTGCACGGCATTCTTACGCATTCTTCGGCTTGCAGCAATACGAAATTTGCAGACTCCACCACTACTAAATTGCACAAATGTGGGGTCGTTGGTGAGGTTTCCTACTATGGTGCTTTGAATATGCATGGTGATAGTTCCATTCTTTGAGCTAATCGGTATTAGTTGCCCCACGCAGATCCGCGTTATTTCACAGAGCTTTGCGACGCAACGCAGGAGTTAAACGTGCCCCCTGCTCTATTGAATCTTGCGTATTTTTCTTGGCAACAAGCACCCCTACCCCTGATCACAGGCCTTTCTGTGGACAAACCCCAGTCCGAATAAAAACTATCCACAGAAAATCCCTGCCATAGAAGGCACCCCTTGACACCATGCACTGATTAATCCTCATCCCGCCTCCTCTTAACGCATCTAAAACGTCACCCGCCACCAGCAGTTTCTAATAGTGACCTATCTGTTTAATAATTTTTATAAAAATAAGACACATTTTGCGGTAAGCTTTTGTCAATGGATTTTTGATTCTGCTTCGGATTACCCCCGGGCCGCTACCCCGCTCGTCGACACGCTCATTCCTGCCGGAGAGCGCCCTAAGCTCTAAGAATCCGGCGTTGAGTCGAGGGTTTGTTTGAGATTGCGCCCCAAAGGAATGGTGATCGTATGGCCCGTATCGTACAGAGTTCTCCCCACCCCACTAGCTTGCTAGAAGCTGAGAATTCCATAGCCGCTCAGGGGTGGAGACCGTTCCTGCACAGTAATGTGATGTTCTCCGAAACGCCTACCGGCGTGGAGTTCCACAATGACTTCCGCCGGTTTTCCGTCGATGGCCCCGGAGCATACAAAGCCTTCCGCGCCGCAGCACCGCTCTTTGAAGGCGACGTGCCTTTTTCCGATGCCCTTGAATATCTCAGCACCACTGGAGCTCAGACCATCACGTTATTCGAGTCCGAGCTGCACCGACATGACATGCTCACGCGGTTAGCTCCGGAAACACCTTCCGTTGCGCAATATAAGTGGGGAGGACCTTTAGATGGAATTTTAAGGCTCCTCGCAAACTACACACCCACCCCCATTGCCGTTTTGGAGCGGATTAGCCACACGCCTTTTGTTGT
The DNA here is from genome assembly GCF_002155265.1 of Corynebacterium pseudotuberculosis. NCBI lineage: Bacteria > Bacillati > Actinomycetota > Actinomycetes > Mycobacteriales > Corynebacteriaceae > Corynebacterium > Corynebacterium pseudotuberculosis. Next base: position 1,082,691 of record NZ_CP021251.1, on the reverse strand, counting down.
CCACTGCGATCATGAGGAAAGCGCCCAACTTATCAAAGACAGCCTGGAAGAAAACGGCTGCTCTATGGTGCAGTGTTCGGGGCTTTCTCCAGATACTTCACGTATGCGTCCCTTGCTCTCACTGAGTTGGAATGAAGCTAGGTATGCCACAGCCGAGACAAAGGCTGAGACAAAGGCTGACTACGCCACTTCCATCATTGTCCGTAGAGCTGGCAACGGATTAGTCATCACGTCACATACCACTGAGGAGGCAGCGACGGCTGCGCGGGTGTTGGAGGTGCTGGCCACCGAAAAAGAAAGTTCTGAGGCCCCAGAAGCCCTTATCCGTATGGCCGGAATCATCGCGGCTTTTGAGGCTTTCAAGATCGTTTCCCGCGTGATGCCAGCTACTCTCACGCAGGCAATAGTCCGAATCGACCTTTCCACCGGCGAAGTAAGCCAACACCAACTAGGACGGCAGCACGATCATAGCGATTCCCCTCTCTTTTCCCTTGTAGATCCACTTTTAGGTTTCGCTCCGAAGTTCCTCGATGACGATTTAACTCAGATGCCCCTACGCCTATCTCAAGTGTCCGCGACCGGTCCGGACCAACGACGTTGGATTATCACCGGATGGGCGCTAGACACACTGGAGGCTGCGCGTGAACGGGTAGTCGAAGAAGCCACTGCCCGCGTCCTGCTTTCCCAACGCCCATCGCAGACTATGCCCGACGTCGCTTTAAAGCAGCCAACTGGGCTGCCAGCGCCAGCTGCCATAGGAAGTTCCCAAGCAGAAGCCATGAAACGCGCTCTCCCCTGCGCAGCCGCTTATTGGGCTTTTCAGTCTGCGGTACAAGGTAGCTCGGCGGTTGTTCCGTTTAGTGCAAGTCCTGAGGCCTTAGCCTGCATATCGGATTCTCAAGAGCTTTATGGCGCAGCTACCTCTACTTTCTTAGAGCTCACACCGCTGTGGGATTGTTCTGTAGTAGTTCTCCAATGCGATGATCCTACTCTGAGCGTTGTGGCAGCAGGAGACTCTGCGGAGGAAGCCGCCGTGTCTGCCGCCTATGGGCACCTCGCGCTTGCACAGCTTCACGCAGACAAACACTGTCCACCGCATGACAACTGGTCGCATGAGCTCCCGCCGTTAGAGCCGAAAGAATCGGGATTACCCGATCGCGAGTCAGAACCGGTGGCTGAGCTTTTAACGGATCCTCGCCTCTCTGCTGCCGGATTAACCGCAGTGACGTTATACCCACGCAGGTGGCTCGATACTGTCCCGTGCGCCGTCAACCCGGCCGTTAATCGGCCTCTTATCTCATGACTCCGCGCGTCGCATATCTACACTGCCCGGCGCGCATCCTGCCCCCGCGACATGAGCAGTGGGTAGCGATCCCCCCTGACGTATGCAGGAGCTGTTTTACCGAGTGGGTAAGCCGCACTGAAGATGCTGCACACTGGGTTAACGAGTCTAAGGTTCCGGCCTTTATCAGACGGTGGTTATCTGAGTGCTTGCAATATCGCGGGCATCCCCGAGGAGGCTGGAGGGTCGCAGCTACTGATGCTCAGTGCCTTGGCAGCTCCACGGTGTTTATTCCGCCAAACCCATGCTGCGCTAAGCACCACACCTGGGTTGATAGCGCAAACCTTTCTGATCTCACAGGGCCGGTGCTGGCACCATGCGGGGTGGGACCTAATACCGCGGTTCAGCGCCCTGGAATAGTTGTTTCTCGTGGTACTGTGCCGGCCTTAGGCCCTCGACCGGCCTTCCACTGGAGTGGTCAGGCACCAACTATTTCTGAGAGCCGAAAGCTGGCTCTCTTTGAGGCTGTCGAGCGAGCATCAGCATGCCAAAGAACTGGGAAGCCAAGAGACTTCGGCACTCGTGTTCCGCGTGTTCCTGCGGCTGACTTTGGAGTAGAAAATACCCGGTGGAACCGTTCTTATGGTCGCTGTAAAGATTGGACAGAGGCAACTCGTCTGGGAGACGCAACTGAGTGGTCAATTCCCACAGACATGGTGTTTTTCTGGTCTGACTCAAAAACTCGTTTTTGCTTTGATTCCTCCAACGGGGCTGCGGTAGGACCCACTTGGGAGGACGCGGTTATGTCCGGGTTATTGGAGGTTATTGAACGTGACGCGGTTCTAGCTGTATGGCACGGTTCTATGTCCGTTCCAGAGATTGACATTGGATCTATCAACGATCGTACTTATCGGGCAATGCTGCGGAATCTTCACAGACAAGGGCTGGCTATCCGCGCGTTTTATTGTCCGCTCAGCGTGGGAGTTCCCAGCGTTATTGCAGTGTGTACTGACGCCGCACGCACTTTCCTTTGCGTAGGGGCAGCGGCTGCGCCCGACCCGAATGTCGCACTGCGCAAAGCGCTGAGGGAGGTCATGGCGGATTATCCGCAGTCGCGTTTGCTAGCTGCTACGCAGATAACGGATGCCGCCGCAGCGCGTGCGGATGGTTCCGGGGCAGCTCACCGTTTAAGCGTGACTGCCTCCGAGCTCATCCATGCCGCCGCTTTCTTACTGCTTCCTCGAAAAGAACTAGTCCGGGTCTCCGATATCCCGGGACAACCACAGTTGTCTCTCAAAGAGTTAGTCGGATGTCTCAATGCTCATGGATTCCATGGCTATGTTGTTGATCTCACCGAGAGCTACCACCAAATGGTGGGGCTCACAGCTGTCAAGGTCATTGTTCCGGGTCTTCTGCCGCTGGAATATATCGGACAACTTACTCGGGCTTTGCATATGCCGCGATTGAAACAACAGATGACATGTTTTCGTGCTTTGGGTCTAACCTCTTCCAGCGCGAATCCCCGCCTCAATGTAGTTCCGCATCCGCTCCCCTAATGCTTCGATGAAAGGTCGTGACTCCTATGGATCGCCGTACTGCAGACTTCTGGAACACAGCTGATAACACTGCTGCCGAATACACACAGCTTATTTTGGAGCGCAAAGAATACGGCATGATCTCCCCAGCTCAAGGACCTTTTTGGAACCATCAGCCCTATCCAGTAAAAGTGGTCCCCGATGCCCTGTGCTTCCCGGTTCGCGCACACACCATGTCTTCTACGGACCTTGCTATCGCGCGCGCTATAGATGATTCCTTGTCCAGGACTCATTTACGCGCAGAAATCGACTGCAACTCTCCTACGCGTACCCGAACTGAAGTGCAATCTTTTCAGTGGTCACGTAATACCGCTTCAGGCGGGGGTCTATATCCAATCAATCTCTATCGCTACACGCCCTGCGGTAGTCATCTGCCTGCTGGCCTGTATGTGCTCAATCCCATCACAAGTCAATGGCAGCAGCTGATGAGTGGTGCCCTCCCACAAGACGTTTGGCCCTGCACTCATGGCGAGACATTGCTGGTTACCGTGGAATTCTGGCGTTCGGCGTTTAAGTACGGTGACTTTGCTTATCAAGCGACTTCGGTGGACGTGGGGATCGTTGTCGCGGCATTAGTTTCCCGGCTCGATGCCACTGTGGGGTCGGTAGCTATTGACTGGTCCCCCGACGAACACAAGCTTTCAGATTTCCTCGGTATCGATCCTCTCGATGAGGGCATATATTGCACAATCACCCTGCCACGCGATATCTCTTCAGATTTTTTTGTTCCCTCAGTCGATTCCTCTACTGAGGTCTCCCGCGCACACTCCGGAACAAAGCCTGTGCGCTTTCCCACCACTGTGGCTTTACAGAAACAACGGCTGGGGGAAGCCCCCAATATACGCGTGCCTTTTTCTGCAAAAAGAACTCTGGCACCAACGCCGGTAGCCATCAGGCGAGGTTCTAGTTCTTTTGGCCGTTATTCTGGGAAGGAAATCGGAGTTGATGTGCTCTCTCGTATGGTTCAGCGCGGTCGTGCCACCGCTGATTCCCTCTTAGGTGTTTCACCGGAGTCCGATCTTTTTCCCTGTGTCCATGTAGCTGCGTTATGCGTCAATGTCCAAGGTTTATCCCATTCACTCATACCCGATGTTCGGACGCATACCCCAGTATCTCCTGTACGCTTTTGCCCCCAGCTTCCTGAATTACTACTCAACACCTATCTGCTCAAGAACTATGATCCCCTGCGCAGCGCAGCAGTGTTGGTGTTGTGTGCGGATCTTCAGCAAATAGTCCTTGATTACGGGGCTTCTGGCTATCGATGGGCTTGCGCTGAGATCGGGTTTTATTGTCAGTCGGCTTACGCTGTTGCGGCCCAAGAACAGGTATCTGCGGGGGCGGTACTGGGCTTTGATGCTCGTTATCAACGCGATTACCTCGGTTTACCGGATAATCTCATCCCGGTCCTCAACATTCTTGTGGGCGTGGATCGACCTCATGCTCAGTGGAGGAACTCGTTACTATGACAAACATTTCTTGGAAGCTCCTCGACGAAGGTCTCGTTCGTAGCTGCAGCTTGCCGTACACGGCATTGCTCCAGCTTTATGACGTCCCCACCAATGCATTACTTACTGCGGATCTAGCCCGACGGCGCCAGTTAAAAGCAGCCTTCAAGTCCCTTGAAGCTACGGCGTGTCGGGAAGTCGCAGGATGCGTAGACGCAGTAGTGCGCCATAAGCTACTTGATCTTAAGCGAGCCGCACATCAACATGATGCGACAAAAATTCACACAGTACTGACCAAAATAAAAGCCGCGGGAATATCGTTGCCTGCTGCGGTACTGACTGCTGCCAATGCCGCAATCGCCGCTGCAGAGAATGTGCTGTCTCCAGAGGTACTGCGCGAATTGCTTCTGCATTCCACTAAACAAGAACGCGCGCTTCTGGGAAAAATCGTTAGAGAACAGGGAATCGATTCGGCAGTATCGGTTACGTCAGTCTCAGCAGCCAAAGCCATCCGGAATCTAGGCATAGACCATAGGATGTCTGCTAAGCAGCTGGCTCGCGCGCATCGCACCGCGCTAGGCTATGTGATCCGTAGCGCCACCCGGACAGTTCCTTTTTCTACTCTCTGTACAATTGCGCCTTTTCAGTTTTCCCCTGCCAGCGCTCACCTGAGCGATCCCCACATCCCCGCCGCCACGCAGGCTATTGCCCAATGGAATGTGTACGCCATGTCTCAGATTTTTTCTGCGATAAAACAGGACTTTGAGCTCATCGCCACACTCCCGATCCGGGTTAACCCTGACGCGTTATCTGAAGATGCACACTGTGTGCTGCCACGGTGCTCTGTTGAATATTTAGGACACGTCGGTGATCGAGACCTTGCTGTTTATCGGGAAGAGCGCCGGGTGGTGGATTCCCAGGGATTATTTGGAAAAGTTATGGCTTTGGCTGCAAGCGCTGCGGACAGCGGCGAATACACCTGCGGTCAGCTGGCAGCAGAGCTTTCCGGTTGCACAGGGTTAAGTGCCTCCCAAGCGCAGTGCATTGTGCTGGATGCCATCCGCATTTCGGCTTTAGTTGTTCCCGACCTAGATTTGTCTCCGTCCACAGCGGTTAGCCCTCAGCCGATAGTCGGGCACCTTGCACAAGGAACGGAAAAAGCCGTATCTGTCGCTCGGATTATTTCCCACATAGCAGCAGGATGCAAAGTGGTGGCGTCGATACGCGCCTTTGAGCTCAAACATGCTCAGGTTCTAAAACTCACACGCCTTTTAGAAAGTCTCAGGCAACTCGTCAACCCTGGCATCCCCGTGTTCCATACGTCTGTCTATGAAGATGGAGTGGGGAAAGCATCAACGGTTTCTGCCCACGTAACAGAGTCTTGCAACGCTCTTGATTGGAGTACTCTCGCGCACCTTGTGGATCTGCTTGATGTTAGGCAGGTAGAACGCTCCTTGTTTGAAAAGTTTGTGTCTGACAAATTTCCCCGTGGGGAGATCTGCCACAACGTGCCGGCGGTGGTAAATGGTTTTGTTTCTGAGGTTCTCACGCCTCTGAGACAAATTGACATTGAGGCAGTGAATGAAAACGATCTGAAATCCACTGCGGCTTTACCTCTAGGTAAGGCTTGGAAATGGATCCGTGCTCGGCGTCATTTCCTAGCTCGCATAGCCGCGGTGAGAAGTAATGCCGCTGGCCCCGTGGATGTACGTGCTCTTCTCAATGATTATCTTCCGCTCATGAGGTCTCGTACGTATCCATTTCGGTCTTTGAACGCCTACGTTCAGCAAGACGCTGAGGGAGAACTCGTGATTAACCGTACGCTCGGGGGACCAGGTTTTCCGTGGTCACGGTTTGCACACGCAATACCGGATTCCGCAGCTCATGCATGGTCCGAATTAGCAGATAGATCGTCTAACGCTGGAGTTCAGCTCGTAGAGCTAACGGCTGGCAAAGTAGTCTCCAACCTCAATGCCCATCCAGATACCTACCAGGCCTCCCTGATCATTCCAGGACATCCTAGGGAGTCCATAAAAACAAATGATATTCGTCTTGCAGACACCCAATTGACATATTGCGGGGCCAAAGGACGCTTACAGCTTTTCGACGCCCAAGGCACTGAGTTATTCCCCGCTTACATGGGGTACATCACCGACCGAGGCCTGCCATTATCTACACAAACTCTCATGCTCCTAGCGCCTCCCGCACATTGTTCCCTGGACTTTTTTCCTCCTCCAACTTCAGAGGTGGTGCGTCAGGCTCGCCTCCTTCTGGGAGACGTTGTCATAGCAAGGGAAAGCTGGATCTTTCCTGTTTTATCCGCATCTATGAATATCCCTGACAGCCTAGAAGAGTCCCTAGTGTGGTGGCGCACTATGTCCCAGCATCATGAGCTCCCCTCCTGCGGGGTACTGCGGACTTTTGATATCCGAGGAGGGGTGAATAAAGGGCAGTTTTATGATGCCCAGATCATGGGGACAATCCTTAACCTCATACGAACACTGCGCAACGCTCACTACGGGTTTGTCATTGAAGAATTCTTTCCCCGCATTAGTTCATCCGACGTAGCACAGGAATACATAGTCACAGGAACACACGACTCTTTGAAGGAGGGCATCTGATGCGTACCACAGACCCCTGGCTGGCATTTCATATTTTTTATGGAGAAGACCCCTCTCACCTACTCCGCGACTGCTTATTACCTTTTGCTCATGCTTGCGTTGCAGAGGGGCTGGTAAGACGCTTCTTCCATATGAATTACTGGCTCGAAGGCGCTCATGTTCGCTTACGGTTAGAGCTGTCCAGCCCTGCGGATCGTGAGCGCGTCATATATAAAGCGCATCACGCTATCCAGCCATGGATCGATGCCCACCCTTCTAGTGCTCCCCAGTTGTCCTTGCGTAATCCCGAAGGCTATCGGCGTCTTTTTGAACACGAATACCCTATGTCCAGGTTTTCTGATTACATCGATCAGGATGGCTTACCTCGCCTACAGCCAGATAACTGCATCCGAGAACGCTACTACGAGCGCGAATATGACCGCTATGGCGGGCCAGCAGGGATGTCACTTAGCCAAGACATTTTTCAAGCCTCCACATTGTTCGTCGAAAAGCTTTTGCGCTCTGGAGTTGTAGAAGCCCGCACCTCGCGTTTAGCCACAGCTGCTCTAGGAATGGTCTGCACCGCGCATACCTTTTTATCCTCCGACGAGTCCATAAGTATCTTTTGGGAGAGCTACCACCGTGGCTGGACTTCCTCTTTTTCCATCCCCACCAGCTACACTTCCCCCGCTGCACAACAAAAAATCGCAGCCGAGGCTCAGGCGCTCTCCCGCGCAGTCACGCCGTTCCGCGATGCATTACACCGCTATCCAGACGGTTCTTCCCTCCCCGAACCTTATGCAACTTTTACTCGGCATATGGCCTCTGTTGTTGAGAAACTCCATGCTGCTCATGCTGCTCAAGAGTTGGATTTTGGAGATTCTGTGGCGGAGGCTGGCCACACGTGGAAAGAAAATTCCACTTTTCTTCTGCGTTCTTATGTGCATATGACCAACAACAGGATGTCCGTCAATATCTCGGATGAGGCATATCTGGCTTATTTATTACAGAAGTTATATCGGGAGACGCCATGACCAGCATCCACGATCTCCATTTTGCCCCCGGCGCATCGTTAGGGCCTATCATCCACAGCCCTGATCGAAGTTTCGCTGTAGCACGTAATCCACAAGGAGAACTCAGCGAGCTAGGACCCCAGGCGTGGATCTTGTTAGACCGGTTCCGGCAGCGGGATAACGGAGTAAACGTGGATATGGGTATGCTCGATGTTCCTCATATTGCTAAGGCCATACGTGCCATGGAGCAACGAGGACTACTCACCGCGTCTACAGTTACGGATGCGATTTCCTATCCTGTTGGAGTGTTAGGGCGCCCCCGTGGGGGTTGGTTCGTATCTTTTGTCGCCATAGTCTTAGCTCTTGCTGCGGCAGCACTGGCCCTTATTATTTTTTATTCGGGATCTGCTTTTACTCAAGAAAATAGCGCGCCCACTATCACCGGGTTTTTCACAATTGTCACCGGTGTCCTTATTACCGTAGTCGCCCACGAATGCGCTCATGGCATCGCATTTTTTCTCCTTAGCGGAATTAAACCGAAACCATTTTCCACTAGGTCTTTCCCCCGCTATTTTTTCAGTTTACAGCTGCCCGGAATACTCGCAGTATCTTCCCGAATTGGCAGAGTTGCGGTACTCGTGGTTGGCCCGGCAACTACTCTCATCTTCACAGGTCTTGCCGTAATTCTTTATAACGAGGGGTTGCTTTCTCACGGTGCTTCTTGGCTACCCAGAATCTTATTTATAACTTTTATCGGTTCTCTTATACCCGTGCCCAATTCAGACGGAACAAAGATTTTGGAATCGATATCCAGAACCAATAATTTGCCAAAGTTTGCGTGGAATTTTGCGCGCAGAAAAAAAATGCGTTCAGATATATTTCAACAGCAAATCGTTATCATAATTATCATTTACATTTCCCTTTATCTGGGTATCATAATTTTATGGGCAATCATAGTGCTATTCTTTATAGTTTTCCCTGGCAGCCCATATCAGTAATCCAAGTGCACAACGTCCCATGAAAGGAGCACATCATCATGACAAACATGCAAAGGGACACCATGTCCGATCTCAACCTGGACTTGCTTTCAATGGAGATCGAGGGTCTCGAGGTAAACGACTACGTCGATGCTGATGACACCGCGTTCTTCAGCATGTGTTCGTCCACCACGTCCTCGTCTTCATGCATTTCCACCTCTTCTTCCTCCTCCTAGCTCCAAGCTTCCCCGCCGGGGAGCTGCCGGAGCACAGCGACTTCCCCGTTGTGCTCCGGTTCTGCATGCGACATGATTAGTGCTTCTTTACTCGCGTTCACTGCTTGTGCAGATACGCACGTGTCATACAAAACCAGCGCCCGCCGCCTCGCTGGTTTTTCCACCAAGCACGCCATAAAAATTCTCCACGAGGCGGCTACAGAATTAGGAGATAATTCACCGTGGGCAATCCACATGCTCACAGGCCAGATCTTTAAAGTTCCCCATGCCGTACCTGTTACAGATGCCGGATCTCAGAGACTGCCGCTGGAGGCTCTCGATTCAATAGTCAATTCCGCCCTCGATCCCGTCATGGGGGCGCTTGGCCCTGGCCATTCCGATCGAGGCTGGATTACGTCCGTTCCGTTTTCTGGGATAACCCGCATAAGAACCTCTCTCTGCAACCTCGATCTGACCTGGTCAGGGCAAACGGAATCCTTACACCGCAGCCGGAATATTGCCGCTCTGGAGGGACTAGAAAGATTATGCTGCGCCCATTCCCAAGGAAGAGCGATACTCAGCACAACTATTACGCTTCCGGGGAAAGCAGTACTCCCTGAACAGCTAGGATTCGGGCGCGACTTGCTCACGCTCAATAACAGCCTGGTCCCAAATTCCCCACGTGAGCCGCATATGTGGGTAGAAGGCCACAGCCTTCGCACTCAGGATTCTGTGTTCCTTCCCGCAGAATGCGTTTATTATGGCGACGTTCCGGCACGGCGCTGGGCTATTACTAATTCTTCTGGTTCCGCTATAGGGTGCTCACTCGCAGATGCTACCCATGCTGCGTGTCTTGAGCTCATCGAACGCGACGCCATTATATCCACATGGGTACGGTCGATCCCTACGCTGCCGCTTCTCCCCAGCGCCATTGCAGAGCTTTCTTCCCTACTCTGCCGCGCACGGATGCTTGGGCTCAGGATCCGACTTTCCCGTACCCATACCGACCTCGGTTTTCCAGTAGTTATCGCCGGCGTAGACGACGGCACAACGGTGTCCTTGGGATCGGCTTGCCGCGATTCCCTCCACGCCGCAGCTGTGGCCGCGCTTAATGAGGCCTGGGCTTTTTATCCCGAGCGACGGCGCGTCCACAATGCCGGTTTACCTGCTCCGAAACGCGTCCGCTCTGTCCTGGACCATGCAAATCAGGTGTCCCTTCCACAATGGGAAGGTCAAATAGACAGGCTGCTAGGCCCACATGAGCCACGTCCAACCTGCGTAAAGGGCAACACGCCAACTGCCACCACTGCCCTTGACGCGCTTATCGACGCCGGCTTTGATCCTATCCGTGTAAATACGACACTGCCTGAGATCCAAAAATATGGTCTCACTGCCGTAACTATCCTCGTCCCGGGGCTGGTCCCTATTGACTTTGGCTGGGACCGCCAGCGAGCACAATTCATGGAGCGTCCCGCCCAGCTATGCAGTCAAGCAACCGGCGGCATCATAAACCCCGTAGAAAAAACATGCCACCCCTTTGCGTAATTGCTCCGGGGCAGCACTATTTTATCGCTTTTGCTGGCGTTTCGACGCCACAAAGGCCAGCAGCGCAAACACGACAGCCCAAGCGGCAACGTTAGCCACGGCCCACCACAAAGGAGCAGAGACCAACATTCCATTCGTCGCCGCCTCTTCCGCACCAGCTATAGGAAAACGCGCTAATTTATTTACCCCGTATAGCGGCATGAATCGCGCCATGGATAGCAAAAATCCACTGAGCGGAATAAACATGTTGGACAAAAAGGCACAGATCAATACGCCAAAAGAAGCAATAGACAGAGCCGCCTCACCGCGAATGAGTAGCGCGATCCCCAACCCAAAAAGGGCAAAAGGCACCGCAGTAAGCCATGACGCCAAGAATGCCAAGGACCACCGCATATCGCCTTCTATCTGGGCTGTTGTTAGCGCACCAATGGCGTACACCACGATCACGGGAGCAAGGGAAACGATCAGCACTGTAAACACCTTGGTAGCAATATATTTCCCACCAACAAGGGGGGTCATCGCTAGCTGACGCCCCCAGCCTTTTTCTTGTTCCAGAGCAGAGGTTGCGGCAAGGCTCGTTGCCACTGTGACGGAACCATAGGCAGCCATCGATGCCATAACTGTCGCGCTCACGTTGCCATGCCCCAGCTTATTTCCCGCATAACTTTGGATGGCACCAAAGAGGATATACATTCCCGCTGGTAGCAAGATCGCAAATACCAGATTCGCTGGATTACGTACGATGCGCTTAACGTCTATGAGCCCAAACCGAATATTCATGCTGCATCCTTTTCATTACCATCGCGTGGATTAGTCAACTCAATAAATGCGTCTTCAAGCGATGTCGTTGAAACCAGCAAGTCATAGGCCGATGTGTGATTAAGCAGATATCGAGCAATGTCATCCGGCTGCGTAGTATCCAACGTAATTCGATCACCATTAACGCTTATGCCTTTAACCCCCGGCAAACCAGCAAGATCTTTCGCGGAAGCCCCCGGAACAACGGCGCTAACGGTGGCGCCTCGCACAGAAGCTCGGATCTTTTCAATGGGGCCATCAGCGACTATTTTGCCCTCGCTGATAAAAATGACGCGCTCCGCAAAATCATCCGCTTCTTCGATGTAATGAGTAGCAAACAGAATTGTGCGACCAGCGTCCGCTTCCTCCCTCATGATCCGCCAAAATTTCCGACGCGCCTCAACGTCCAGGCCCGCAGTAGGCTCGTCGAGGATAAGCACCTGTGGATCAGAGAGCATGGCCAAAGCAAAGCGTAATCGCTGCTGCTGCCCCCCAGAGCACTTTCCTACTTTTCTACGAGCGTAGCTGTCCAGATCCCAGCGCTTAATCACATCTTTAACTCGCCCCCGCACCCCATGCGCCGAGGCCACTGCTTGAACGGTCTCGCGCACTGTGAAGTCAGGCAGTAACCCACCAGATTGAAGCACCGCTTGACACCGACCAGAACACGTGGCTTTTTGGGGAGAGCCACCGAGGACTTTCACGTGCCCAGAGTCTGGCGAGCTAAGACCCAGGATCATGTCGATCGTGGTAGATTTTCCAGCGCCGTTAGGCCCTAGGAACGCAACGATCTGCCCCTGCGGCACACTAAAAGATACGTTATCGACAGCTACAAACCCACGTTGGCCGTGTCGATGAAACGACTTAGTAAGTGCGGAGACTTGGATAACTGGCGTATTCATAAACTTATATTAGACAATTAATTGCCTAATAAAAAGGGTATATGCCACTTAAAATAACAGGCTTTTCCCACCTACATAAAGAGTCTCGATTCACTTACCAAACTCTCGACTATGGTAGTCAGCCGCTGCTCCCTGTTCTCCTGAGTTCATCCTTGCCAGCATTTGGTTATAAGCCGCAAAATCTTCATCGTCATCCGACTCAATCCTCTCCTCGATCTCGCGTTCCGTTCGACGGTCCTCCTTCAGCCACTCCATAAACAGGGCTCCAAAAACGATGACTAACGGGAATGCCCCAGAGGCCCAGGCAATGCCACCACCAACATTTTGGTCATGCATCAGGTCCACCGTCCACGGCAAACCGAGCTGAGAATAAAAACCTTCTGCCAGGACTTTTGAAAGCTGCATAAGATACACGCCAAAGTACAGATGGAAAGGCATCGAGAAAACCAGCCAGCCAAGACGAGACAGCACCGAGTTATTCACCGGTTTGGGATCTCCGCCGATCATTTCCCAATAATAAATTGTCCCAGACAGCAAGAACACCCAGTTCATAGACAAGTGACCTGCATGCTCTGAAACCATAACCTCGTACCAAGGGGTGACGTATAAGAGATAAAAAATGGTGACAAATTGAATCGTATTAAACGCCGGGTGCATAAACACGCGCAGAGTCTTCGAATCGATAAATTGCTCTAGCCACTCCTTAGGCCCTGGCCGGTCAGGGGTTCCCGGCCGCAATGTTGCAAGCGCCAGTTGTAACGGATTACCCAAGACCAAAAAGACCGGGATTACCATGGACAGAACCATATGGGCAACCATATGCATAGAGAACATCGCTGGCATATATAGCCCCACGCCAGAACTCATGCAGAGGCTAAGGCTTATACTCCCCAGCAAGAACCAAAATGTACGTTGCCATTTCCACTGTTTCCCCTGCGCCCGAAGCCGTAGAAGCCCCACAATATATGCCACGGTAAGCGCGATCCCCAAGGTGGTAAACATAATGTCAAAACGCCAAACCGTCCACACATTCCAGAATGTTGGGGCCTTGGTGAGGTCATACCCCATAATGATCGACATCCGAGAAAGATCAGTCACCCTAGGCGGAGGCGGCGGTGTTCTTCCCAACGAGATAGCCACACCAATAATCGCAGCCATAACTAAGACTTCAACTATGGCAACGCGCGCAAAAAGCCCTCGATTATCCTCGCGTTTTTGAAGCTGGGGAACAGTAATTGCTCGATGCACAAATCCGAGAGCTGCCAAAACAATGGTGATCACAGCTTTAGCCACGATTAATCTGCCATACCCGCTAGTAAACAAGTCCCCCACACGCACTCGAATGGCCGCATTAATCACACCCGAGATTGTCATTGCTACAAGCGACCATAAGGCAACGTGAGAATAACGCGATACAGCAATGCCAAGATCCGGACCCAGGCGCCTGCCGTGTGCGATCAACGCCATGAGGCCGCCGACCCACAACAGCATGAAGAGTAAATGCCATAAAAGGGAGTTCGTCCCATAGTCGTGGTCTCCGCCGGCCGCCGAATGTCCTTCCAGACCTAGTGGAATGATCGTGGCGATTGCGCCGACAAACCATACGGGTTGAGATTTCCAGCGCTTACTCAGCAACGACAATCCCCCGACAACTCCAGAGATAATCGCTGTCCATAGCCAGGCAAGTACCGCCGGAACCTTCGCAATAGCAACCGGCCAATTATGCAGCTGTACTGTTTGGGAAAACGGCTGGCCGGAGACGTCGGAAAGCACAAGCGGAATCATGAGGATCGCAATAGCACCGAAACAAAGCACTGCAACCGAGCCGGTTCGTGCCGCAATATGCCCATCGACGCTCAGCTCCGCACGATCCAATGAGACGCTTGCGCGGGGAGAAACAAAAAAGGCTGAGAACATAAACGACCCCACGCCAAGAGCCGCAAGCATCCACCCAGCCGCGCGGAAGAATGGCAATCCCGCAGTAGTCAGTGGGCCGGGGTCAGGGATCCCCAATGCAGCCAGAGACTCACTAAGAAAGCCCCAGGAGATTAGCGTTCCCACCAAACCCGCAACAGCTAAAAAAGCAAGATACAACGGCCAGGTGACTCGAACCACAGGGGAGGAAGCATTCGACATGGTTTCTAGCCTAACCGTTTCTGTTTCAGCGGCACGTTTTAGACAGTCCCCAAGGAAAGACAACAAAAGCCAAGCAAGATGGAAGAGAATTCCAACAACGGACTTAACCCAACAAAAGTTTAACCTTCACCATATTAAGCGAAATAAATGAAACGAATTACAGTTGTGGGCCTTTGTTAAGCTATCCTACTTCTTAGTGCCACAGGCTGAATTGTCATACGGAAGGATATTTCCACGTGCATCCCTGCGTATCCCTTACGGACCGGGAAAATACTTCATTTAGGTCATATTCTTTGCGTTCCCTTAATCTCACTTGCTTTGGAATTCTTACCCATAGATTTATGGGCAGTTTTCTCAGGTCATAGCAGTCCGACGGTGTGTTGCACGTTGCTCCCAGCATCGAATACGCACAGGCACCCATAACTGAACATTTTGTAATGCACGGCCCCGCGGTGTGCTGCTTGGCTTTCAAAGCATCTTTTATAAGAGCGAGCCCGCCCCCGGCCAATAAAACTCGGTTTCTTGATCAGCAAGCGCCCTCAGAATTATCGCTAGCTAATCGACGCAGCCCCAGAGTGGAAGGTCATTGCACATGAGCAATCCAGTTCCCACAATCCAAGCGCCCCCCAAAGGCGTAGAATACCTCCACGGTGACACGGCGCCGCTACCCGTGGGCGTAAAAGACTCGCGCCCACTATCCCTCAAATCGCGCGTCATACTCATCATCATCGCTCTTATCGCCGCCGCAGGCTGGGGTGTTATTGCTTTCGCCCGAGGCGAAACGATCAACGCTGTGTGGCTTGTCTTCGCCGCAGTCGGGTCATACTTCATCGCCTACGCATTCTGGGCGCGACTTATTGAATACAAGGTGGTTCGGCCGCGTGATGATCGCGCGACTCCAGCTGAATACATTAACGACGGGAAGGACTTTGTTCCTACAGATCGTCGCGTGCTCTTCGGCCATCATTTTGCCGCTATTGCCGGCGCCGGCCCGCTGGTGGGCCCTGTCATGGCAGCTCAGATGGGCTATCTTCCAGGAACCCTCTGGATCGTTCTCGGTGTAATTTTCGCCGGTGCTGTACAGGACTATCTTGTCCTTTGGGTTTCTACACGTCGTCGCGGCCGTTCACTCGGCCAAATGATCCGCGACGAGATGGGAACCGTAGGCGGCGCTGCGGGCATCTTGGCCGTTATTACCATCATGGTCATCATCATCGCGGTTCTCGCTCTTGTTGTGGTTAACGCACTTGCAGACTCCCCATGGGGCGTGTTCTCCATTTCCATGACTGTCCCAATCGCAATCTTCATGGGCATTTACATGCGCTATATCCGGCCAGGGCGAGTGACCGAGGTTTCGGTTATCGGTGTGGTTCTACTACTCCTTGCCATCATTTCTGGCGGCTGGGTAGCTTCCACCGAGTGGGGCACAGACTGGTTCACATGGTCCAAGGTCACTCTGGCCTGGGTTCTCATCGGCTACGGCATCGTGGCGGCTATCTTGCCCGTGTGGTTGCTCCTTGCTCCACGCGACTACCTGTCTACCTTTATGAAGGTCGGCGTGATCGCGCTCCTAGCTATAGCCATCGTGATTAACCGGCCAGAGGTCCATATGCCTGCGATCACCGATTTCGCGCGCAACGGCAACGGCCCGGTCTTTGCCGGTAACCTCTTCCCCTTCCTCTTCATCACTATCGCCTGTGGTGCGCTATCTGGCTTCCACTCGTTGATTTCGGCAGGAACAACGCCGAAATTGATTGAAAAGGAATCACAAATGCGTGTGATTGGCTATGGCTCGATGCTCATGGAGTCCTTCGTAGCAATCATGGCCCTCATCACGGCAGTGGTTATCGATCGCCACCTCTACTTTATTATGAACTCCCCGGCTACCCTTACCGGGCTTGATCCGACGCAGGCAGCAGCCTTTGTAAACGGGCTCGGGCTTCCAGGCGCCGGCGTCACCGCCGATGCGCTTACCCAAGCCGCAGAGGCCGTAGGCGAAAGCACCATTATCTCTCGTACCGGTGGCGCACCAACTCTAGCTTTCGGAATGTCGCAAATTCTTACGGACATCACCGGCAATGCTGGAATGCAATCTTTCTGGTATCACTTTGCCATCATGTTCGAGGCGCTCTTCATTCTCACCACTGTCGACGCCGGCACCCGCGTAGCCCGCTTTATGATGACAGATACGCTAGCCAACATCCCCGGACTCAAAAAATTTGCAGATCCAAACTGGACCGTAGGTCATTGGCTTTCTACAGTCATCGTATGTGCGCTCTGGGGTTCCATCCTCCTCATGGGAGTCACCGATCCCTTAGGCGGTATTAACGTCCTCTTCCCGCTCTTTGGTATTGCAAACCAGCTTCTTGCTGCTGTCGCGCTCTCGCTCGTTGTCGTGGTAACCGTTAAGAAGGGCCTTCTCAAATGGGTCTGGATCCCTGGCCTACCACTGCTCTGGGATGTTGCAGTCACCATGACCGCTTCTTATCAGAAGATTTTCTCTGACAATCCCGCCATTGGATACTGGGCTCAGCACACTCGTTATAAGAATGCACTCGCAGAAGGAAAGACCTCCTTTGGCACTGCAAAATCGGTAGAGGCCATGGAGGCTGTTGTTAGGAACACCGCAGTTCAGGGCTTCCTCTCCGTACTTTTCGCAGTACTCGTGATCATCGTTCTCATCGCCGCTACTGTAGTCTGTATTCGTGCCGTGGGAAAGATTAAACGTGGTGAGGAAGTCCATACTTCTGAAGAACCATTCCATCAGTCCAATATCTTTGCACCAACGTCACTTGGCACTTCTGACGTAGAAAAAGTACTGGTCAAGGCTTGGAATGAATACGATCCACCTAAAGCACACGCCCATAGCCACCACTAGCATTCACTAGCGAGGAACGATGGAGACTCTTTCAACAGCGCTGCGCTGGGCAACAGCCCCGCTACGTTACTGGGGCGAGGTACTCGGAGAAAAAGACTACGAAAAATTCGTAGCCCACCGACGAGCCCACCATCCCCATGAATCGATTCCCAGCGAACGAGAATATTGGCGTCAACGTTGGGCAGAGCAAGATGCCAATCCAGGCTCCCGCTGCTGTTAGCGTCCATTAAGGGCAGGACGAAAAAGATAGGTCGGGACGCAATTCTCGACCTATCTTTTATCCCCACCTCCTCAACTATGAGGAAAACACACACCGTAGTATTATTTCCATCAATGCCTCCGTAGCTCAGTGGATTAGAGCAGTCGGCTTCTACCCGATTGGTCGCGGGTTCGAATCCTGCCGGGGGCGCGTTTATAGGCCCCGCCTTAACAGTATTTTCACTGTCAAGGCGGGGCTCATGCATTGTGTTCTTTTGCTATCTTTTGGCTTCATAAGTAATGCAAAGGCACGCTCACAATATTGTGAGCGTGCCTTTGCATTACTTATTTAAAAGCCCCTCTTAAGAGCACTTCTTCCACGGAAGAAGCCGCTCAAAACGAGTGCATTGTTGTTGCTTTGATTGTTCTTTTCCTGTGCGCTCTCGACCAGAGCGCTCCTTTGGTTGCCTCACAATAGGCAGTGGTTCCTCTGGAATCACAGGTGCTGGTTCTGTTTCTAGAATAGGCAGGTCTTCTTCCGGAGAGAGGGAATCACTAGGATTCAACTCAACTGGCACGGGGTCAGCAGAAATAGGCTCAGGCGTCTTTTCTACAACAGGCTCTGTAGCCACAGGCTCCGTAGTTTTGCTTGGCTTAGGGCTGCGACGTACATCGTCACAGTTGCGGCCACTGCGGGCTGCAACGGCACAAACCGCAGCGTGGGCGTCGATAAGCCCTGCTCCCATTCCGTGGGCAGTCTTTCGCTGTCCCGCGCCGGGCTCTGCGGTGTAGCGACGTGCCGTGTCACGGAGGATGCGCTCAATCTCTTCTGGGCTAATCGTGGGATCGGTGGCCTTCATCAAAGCAATAACGCCGGAAACCACAGGCGTAGCCATAGAGGTGCCCTCCATATAGGAATATCCGCTAGCCTCAGCCCCACGCAGACCGCGGTTAACGGTGGAAAGGATGCCACCGCCCGGGTTGTGATTGCCAAAGGCCGGGTGCATATTCCCTCCCGGCGCGCCGATAACAACGTTGCGCCCAAAGTTAGAGTAGACAGCCCGGTGGCCTTCCGGGCCCGTAGCACCCACAGTAATCACACCGCTGCATGATGCCGGCTGGACATTTTCGGTCGACTGATCCTCGTTGCCGGCAGCCACAGCGATTGTTGCACCGCGAGATAATGCACGATCGATGGCATTTTGGTAGATAGGCATACAACGAGACTGCCCGCCAAGTGACAAATTGATTACGTCAGCGGGATTATCGTTTCGCGGAACCCCGGGGACTTCTTCTCCGGAAGCCCAGACGATCGCATCTGCGATGTCGGAGGTATAACCGCCGCATCGCCCTAGGGCACGAACGGGGAGAATTTTTGCATTAGGAGCAACACCAGCAACACCCTCATGATTGTCTGTGACTGCCGCTGCAATACCTGCCACGTGAGTGCCGTGCCAGGAAGAATTTGTGGCCCGAGAGTTACGTCCACAGGCGCCTTGATAAGTCCAGTCCCCCATATCAGTTGGGTCGTTATCGCGACCATCGTGGTCTTGGGAGATCTTGGGGTCAGAGATCATGTCATAGCCAGGAAGGACCTTGGAATTAAGATCAGCATGGCGTGTAATCCCCGAGTCGACCACAGCGATGACTGTCTCAGCACCGTCTGCGCCCGTTGCCCACGCCTTATCTACGTTGGCACCAAACTGGTCAAAAAGGTGCCATTGGAACTTATAGTGTTCATCATTGGGCTCGGCAAGAGAAGCGGAATACTGAACGCGGTCAATATCTGCATACGCAATTTCCGCTTTAGACTCGAGGGCGCCACGCAGGGAAGGGATTCTTTCTGCGGGAACAGGCGGGTCTAGCTCCACAACGTAGGAGCCATCGAACATCTGGCGAACAAAAGACGCATCAGAGGAAAATTCTTTAACAATCTTATCTAGAATTTTCATCCGTTTAGCTTGGTCTAACGTCGTCATTCGGTTAAACGTAACGATGAATCGAGTAGCGGGAGCCTCACCAGCGGGAGCAGCACTTTGGCGCTGGACAACAGCGAGGGAATCATCAGGCTCTTCAACGGACAAAGCAGGGGCGGCAGCAGCAACGAGGGATACACAAGTTATGGCAGCGCATGCTACAGATACGCCACCGCTGCGTGAGAATACGGTTCTTGAGGGATGAATTTTCACTCACGGAATTATAACGAGATGAAAGAAAATCAATTCGAAACTTTTCCTAGGGAAAATTCTTCCGCAGCAATCACACACCAAACCCCACCGTCGCTTGACAAGACTCATTTGATTCTTAGCTTTTATCTATGCAAACTTCCCCTATTAGGGTGAGTGCAATTTCACGGACATCAGATAAAACGTTCAACCATACTCATTTCTCCCCTTTTATATTCACCTGTGCACATTCACACTATTCATCACTCAGCTAAGCAAAGAGGGCTAGGTTGGAACACATGACTACTCAATCGCGTTCTATCGTGGTCCAATCCTCCGACGCTGGAGAAATAACCACTCATATCCTTCCAACCGCCGAGGAACACATAGCTGATGGTGACGTGCTCATTCACGTTGCTTATTCCTCCCTCAATTTCAAAGACGGCATGGCACTTCGCGGAGATCGCGGCGTAGCCCGCACTTTCCCTTTAGTCCCCGGCATCGATGCCGTTGGGACAGTACTGGAATCTGATTCCGAACGGTTCCAACCAGGCGATAAAGTCATTGCCAATGGCGCAGGAATCGGGGAATTCCGACACGGTGGATACACCAATCGGCAACGTATTCATGCCATATCCACAGTGCATCTCCCCGCTAATTTTTCTATGCACCAAGCCGCGGCCATTGGAACAGCGGGATACACAGCAGCTCTCTCCGTGAACGCACTTATACAACACGGGATTCTCCCCGATCATGGCCCCATCTTGGTCACCGGAGCCACCGGTGGCGTGGGATCAATCGCCATCCTGTTATTACACAAACTTGGATATAACGTTGTCGCAGCGACTGGCCGAGTAGAGGAATACTCAGAGTATCTTCTAGGCTTGGGCGCAGATTCCATCGTGGATCGAAAAGAACTGAGCGAAAAGGGCAAGCCACTGCAGCGCGCCATATATGCGGGTGTTGTCGACTGCGTGGGATCCCACACCCTGGTCAACGCTTGCGCTCAAACCAAGTGGGGCGGAGTAGTTACGGCGTGCGGTTTGGCCCAAGGGGCGGATTTACCGGGCACGGTTCTTCCTTTTATTCTTCGTGGAATATCACTCGTTGGAATCAATTCCGTTGATGCACCTCTGGAGCATCGCGAAAAGGCTTGGGAATTACTATCCCAGACACTAGACACAGAAGCCCTGGATGCCATGACAACCACTATCGGGCTAGACGATGTCATTGATGCCGGTAAAGCCCTGATGAATAATCAGCTTCACGGCAGAACGGTAGTCGAGATCGACTAACAACACTAGGGCGAGGGTTCTTGTAGGCGTTAGACCATATGACGTCTACAAGAACAGTGATGCTGCCGACGCACGTAGTATGGATGGAACACTCTGTGCGCTTTCCAACTAATATTCAGGAGAACTACCGTGGCATTACCTTCCCCCTCTATTCATGCACGAGCCGTAGTTACTGGCGCCAGCCAAGGAATCGGACGTGCAATAGCCAAGGATCTCGCCCGCATGGGACACAACCTCGTCGTGGTGGCCCGCCGCCGCGATGTTCTGGAACAGCTAGCGGAAGAGCTGGAGCACGACCACAGCGTTAAAGTGGATGTTATGGCCTGCGACCTTGCCAACCCTCAGGAGCGAGCAACACTCATCAGCGAACTCCAGGGCCTAGAAGTTAACATCATTATCAACTCCGCTGGAATCGCAAGCTTTGGGCCTTTCATCGACCAGGATTGGTCGTATGAAGACAAGCAGTTTGAGCTCAACGCTCGGGCAGTCTTTGAGCTCACTCACGCAGTACTTCCCGGCATGATCGAGCGCGGCACTGGAGCTATCTGCAACGTTGGCTCGGCTGCCGGAAATGTTCCCATCCCTAACAACGCCACCTACGTGTTCACTAAAGCAGGGGTCAACGCCTTTACCGAGGCGCTCCACTACGAGCTCCGCGGCACGGGCGTAGCATGCACACTGCTAGCACCCGGCCCCGTACGCGATGCAGTCATCGACGACGCCGAAAAATCCATCGTGGATAAGGTCGTACCCGATTTCCTATGGACCACCTACGAGTCCTGCTCACGAGAAACTCTCGCAGCACTTGCCGCAAACTCACGCCGAGTGGTCCCGGGGCCTTTATCAAAAACTATGAATGCAATTTCCGCAATTGCCCCGACTGCAGTGCTTTCACCATTGATGGGCTGGTTCTATAAAAAACTAGGATCATAAACCCCAGTGCATCTTCAGCCGATCTTGCGTCAATTCGTGGTTAGAAACAGCCTCTTGCTGCCACAATGACGCAAGATAAGAGTACCTTAGAAAACATGTCTGATACTCCTGCTAAAAATGATCGTCTCGTTTGGATAGACCTTGAGATGACAGGTCTTGATACGCATCGCCACGTGATCGTCGAAGTTGCCGCGCTCATCACAGATGCAGATCTGAATATTCTTGGCGAGGGAGTGGACCTTGTTGTGCATGCCACTGACGCTCAGCTTGCAGAAATGGATGACTACGTTACCGCAATGCACGAAAACTCCGGCCTGACGCAGGAGATTCGATCCTCTACCGTTTCCATCGAGGAAGCCGAGGACGCTGTCCTTGAGCTCATAGCCAAGCACTGCGACCCGCAACATCCAGCACCCCTGGCAGGCAATTCCATTGCGACCGACAGGAGCTTTATCAACGCCTATATGCCGAGACTGGACAACGCTCTGCATTATCGCATGGTCGATGTTTCCTCCGTGAAAGAGCTTGCCCGACGTTGGGCGCCACGCGTGTATTTCAACCAACCGCAAAAGGGCATGGCACACCGCGCACTAGCAGATATCATCGAGTCTATTCGGGAGCTTGCATACTACCGTCGAGCACTCTTTAAAGAGGATCTCACTACTTCCGAATGCAACGATGCTTCTACCCAAGCAACACAGTCCTACCAGCAGTTTTTGCAATAATAGATTTGTGAGTTAATATTGTCCTCGCTGCTTTGAAGCGGCGATGGTGGCTGTAGTTCAGCTGGTAGAGCACCAGGTTGTGATCCTGGGCGTCGCGGGTTCGAGCCCCGTCAGCCACCCCAATAAGCTCCCTGACTATTCTTAGTCAGGGAGCTTTTGTTATCCGATACAATCACTGCATGCTTAACGCTCGGATCCATATTGCCGTGCCCACGGCCTTCCATCACGATGAGTCCCTCAACATCGAGTCCACTTTGGCCCACGCAGATTGGCTTATCAGCCAAGGTATTACATCAATCCTCTTCGGAGGTTCCACTGGCGAGCAGCACAGCATGGATGCTTCTGAAAAACATGCCTTATACGATGCGGTGAACCAGCATTCTTGGGCCCCTGAGATTGAGATACTTGTTGGCGTTGCTGCCATCCGTCAGCGTCACGCTGTAGACCTGGCCGCCTACGTAGCGTCGCTAAGCCGGATTGATGGCATTTTATTGGGATTCCCGCCCTATGTGCGGCCCACCCAAGAACAGGCGCGCCGCTATGCAGCAGCCGTAATCGACGCCGTCCGTAAGCCCACAATTATCTACAACCACCCAGAGCGCACCGGTTTCGACGCAAGCGCCTCCACGCTTGCCCAGCTATGCATGCTGGCACACGTTATCGGCATCAAGGATCCGGGAGGAACACGCAAAATCGATGAGGTAGCGCAAGAGCTCACGCCCTTTAAAACCCGTTATTACGCCGGCGGCGAAGTCAACATCAATTCCCGTGTAACAACCGGTTTTACCTATCTTTCCTCCATCGCGGGCAATATGGCACCAAAGGAGACCGTTGAATGGTTTGAGGCTTTAAGAAGAGGCCTTGAGCCCCCTCATGATGATCTGCTGTCCGAGTTGGTGTCCAAGATCAAAGGGGAAGCACCGATTCAGACGCTTAAGGATTACATCACCGACCACGAGGGCATTGATATGGGAGTGTGCCGGGCGCCGC
This sequence comes from Corynebacterium pseudotuberculosis, assembly GCF_002155265.1. Classification (NCBI taxonomy): domain Bacteria; kingdom Bacillati; phylum Actinomycetota; class Actinomycetes; order Mycobacteriales; family Corynebacteriaceae; genus Corynebacterium; species Corynebacterium pseudotuberculosis. The sequence goes on along the minus strand of NZ_CP021251.1, from coordinate 1,058,999 downwards.
TTGGCGGCGTGGATTAGACACGATAAACAGAAGGCCCCGCAGTTCACAGAACTACGAGGCCTTGAAAACATTAGATATTCGAGTTTCCGGCTTTCCATGTTGGCCAGTCGATATTCCAATCCCCCAGCCCGTCATAGCCGCTGAGGTAACCCCCGACTGTGTTGCGCACGGTGACGATGTCCCCTCGCTTAACAAAGTTCTGGAACCATTGCGCGTTTTCCGTGTTCACGTTGATGCAACCATGCGACGTATTGGAATTACCCTGAGCAGAGACAGACCACGGCGCCGCGTGCACGTAAATACCGGAATAGGACATCTGCGTGGCAAATTTCACGTCCACACGGTAACCGCCTTCTTTATGAGAAAGCCCATAGGATTCTGAGTCCATCACCAAAGAGGGATTCTTATCCCCAATGGTGTAAATCCCATTCGGGGTCGGCCACTTATGTGCGCCCATCGATATAGGCATCGAGCGCACAGCCGCACCGTTGTGATAAACGGTCATGGTCTTTGTCGCATCATCGGCTACCGCCTCAACCCTGTCGCCTATGGTAAAAGTCGCAGAATTGTCGTTATCTCCGTAAACGCCCTTGCCCAGGTCCTTGCCATAAAGCTTGGCGTCTACAGTGACCTTAGTACCTGGGGCCCAGAAGCTCTCCGGCCGCCATCGGACCTCGTAGGGGCTAATCCAGAAGAATGCTCCTTCAACAGCAGGCTCAGTGATCACTTTGATCGAATCCTCCACGGCTTTTCGATCATTCACAACTGCATCAAAACGCATCGCGATGACCTGCGCGACCCCCACGACCGATCCATTAAGGGGAGCTAAGGAACCAAATGCCTGCGCCGCGGGCGAAACCGTTTGAAACTCCGTAGTGGAAGATTCCCCGTTCTTGTCTTTGGCCACAATGGTGTAGGAACGATTAAAGCCCAAAACCTCAGTGGTAAGCCATGAACGTCCGTCGGCAGAAATCTTACCCTGGACCTCTTTGCCGTTCTCATTAGTCATGGTCACGTTTTTCAGGCCTTCGCCCAACGATTTAACCGTGACAAATATGGAAGGGTTCACCCCTGTTTCCCCATTATTCACGCTGGCTATAGGCGCAAGCTTCTTTTCTTCCTGCCGCGAAGACTGCTCACCGTGCCCCGGTCCTGCCCCATCCCCCTTAGTAGATATCGTGCACCCAGCCATCAACAACGAAAACCCCAATACCGTCGCCGCTACCCCGATATAGGATCGCTTGGATACCCTTTTGGCCACTATTTTCCTTCTTCTCTTACAACCACAACGCGCGCCACAAGCTCTCTCACAGCGTCCCGCCGCCACAACACCGAACACACATGGTAACGCCTTTTCCTACGGAACCAGGCCGCAATCAACTCATATTTGCCACATTGTTATCTAACCCAGTTCACCAGCGTTTTCCACTCATTCATCGCTTGCTGATAATCGGCCGTTACGTTTTCCAAACTGCGTGTTGCACTTCTTTTTTTAGCGTGCCGACGCCTCCCCAAAGCCTCCTACTCACCTCCCCTAAAATAGCCATAACATTCCCCTCTCAGAAACATATACTGACCAGGCGATTTTACAATAACCATCAAATAGGGTTATATTTCTTCTCGTTGCACAGCGCGCCGCAGGGCGCAAAGGAAAACAATGCGCCATTAGCTCAATTGGCAGAGCAACTGACTCTTAATCAGTGGGTTCGGGGTTCAAGTCCCTGATGGCGCACCACTTCACCCTTCTACCGGATTTTCCGGCAGGAGGGTTTTTCTTTTACCTCGTGAACCCCTTGCCATGAGTAAGCCACAGGCATGGAAGCACGATGACTGCGGTCAATCTACACAGCACAACCGTAGCGGTTGAGAACAGATACCACCGCTTAAAAACCTTCAAGATTTCACAAAACCTGGAATTCAAAGCACCACGAGACATACGCAATTTGGAATATTTTCCACCCCTGTGAGGTTGTAAGGGACTGTTCAGAACATTCGTGGACTACATGTTCATACGCAGCAGTCAAGGGCAAAGGAGCATATTCGTATGACCACTACCACCCAATGGGTTCTCGCGTCTCGACCTCAAGGTATGCCTACATTGGAGAACTTCCGCAAGGAGACCGTCGAGCTTCCAGAGCTTCAAGCAGGCCAGGTGTTAGTCCGCAATGAGGTAGCAACAGTCGACCCGTATATGCGAGGCCGCATGAACGATACCCAATCGTATGTGCCACCATTCCAGATTGATCAGCCGCTGTCTGGTGGCGCCGTCGGTGTAGTCGTGGAATCAAAGTCTGAGAAGATTCAGGTTGGACAGAGTGTGCGTCACTTCCAAGGCTGGCAAACAATGGCCATAGTCGATGACGCCGAAGCTTTAGTGGTAGATACACACGCTGTTCCAGCTCATGCATACCTAGGCATACTAGGTTTGACTGGCTTGACCGCTTATATCGGATTGAAAAGAATCGCGGAGATAAAGGAGGGGGATACCGTCTTTATCTCTGGAGCGGCCGGTGCCGTCGGTTCAGCTGCAGGACAAATTGCAAAGCACCTCGGAGCTTCCTTTGTGGTGGGCTCTGCCGGCACGGATGCCAAGGTTGAGCGTTTGAAAGAGCTAGGTTTCGACGCCGCCTTTAATTATTGCGACGGCAATATTTCCGCAGCGCTCGCTAAAGCTGCCCCCAACGGCATCGATGTCTATTTTGATAATGTCGGCGGTGACCATCTGGAAGCAGCAATCGAGCACCTCAATGTGTTTGGCCGAGCAGCACTGTGTGGGGCGATCTCCCAATATAACTCCGAAGAAGAGACCTTTGGGCCGCGCAACATGCAACTAATCATTGGTAAATCCCTTACCTTGCGCGGCTTTGTGGTTCCCAAATACATGGATATGCTTGAGGAATTTCAACGAGTTATACCCCCGCTTGTAGCCACTAAGCAGATAAAGTTCGATGTCACTATCCGTCACGGCGTCGGATCACTCCCCTCTGCTTTCCTTGAGCTCTTTCAAGGCGGCAACACGGGCAAGATGATCGTGGAATTTTAAAGGATTCCCACTCCACGTACCTAGTCCCCGCTAGACGATTTTTATTTTCGGTTAGCGGGGATTCGTCATAACAGGGGACGTCGATAAGCATTGTCCACAACACTTACCCCCTTTTTAACCCCAATACAGCGTTCTTCCATGCAGCGTGTATTCTCATATGCATTTTGTACTATCCTTGTGCCCTCTCAGAAAGAAAATATGCGAGCCCTCATCATTGTTGACGTCCAAAATGACTTTTGTCCGGGAGGGGCGTTAGAAACGGTCAAGGGCGCAATCCAAGCACAATCCATTGCAGAATACACGGCGTCTCATAGGGGAAAATACGACTGCATCGCAGCCACCAAAGATTGGCACATTGACCCCGGCGATCATTTTTCTCAGACACCAGACTTTATTGACTCCTGGCCTGTACATTGCATAGCCAACACGGAAGGCGCCGATTTTCACCCATTGCTCTCAAACATGCACTTTGATGAGGTTTTTTATAAGGGGCACTATAGTGCGGCTTACTCGGGGTTCGAGGGGTCCACAGCATCTGGAGAGTTATTAGGTGAATGGTTAAAGAATCGCGGGATACGCGAGATTGATATCGCGGGAATCGCTACGGATTATTGCGTTCAGGCTACGGCTCTTGACGGTTTAAGAGAAGGCTTCCGTGTGACGGTGCTCTCGCACCTTTGCGCCGCAGTCAACGAGGACAACACCCACACAGTTTTGCATCAGCTTAAAGAGCATGGATGTGTCCTTGTTTAGCTTCTCTACCTCTACTTTGTAGAGTCCAGCACCACGTCGAATTCTAAAAGCTCAGATTTGTGTGCCACGGGTGCTGTAGCACCCGAGTGAGGAGCCGAATCAGTCTCATGATTCTCGCCTCGTCCATGCCTGTGTAGGCTCTGTGCTTCCCCATCGCGCCATTGCGCATATGATTCTTCATCAGCCCACTGGGTCACTACAAAATAGCGATCCTCACCAGCTGTGGGGCGTAGTAATTGGAAACCTTCAAAGCCCGGCGCGGAATCTACCGCATGCTTACGTGCTGCGAATCGTTTCTCTATTTCCTCACCGCGACCTTCAGGAACGGACAATGCGTTAATTTTAATAATGCTCATAGACACAGATGCTAGTCCTACGAGCCATGCCCTGCAGAGAAAAAGCCATATCCCACCGGGGTTAATGAGTGAGGATATGGCTCATGGGTTACTGAGCTATCAGGATGGCGATACTCGGCCCCCCTAACGCTGCGCGAGAAGACGCTGGATTTCTTTGAGTTCTTTGTTTTTCTTACGTCCACGCGCAATACCGAGGACCACTAGGCCAGCCACAGCTACTCCGATACCCACAAAAATCTTCTGGATCTGGGGGTCCTGGAGCTTGGTGGTTGCTTGCTTCTTAGCATCGTCGACAAAGTTCTGTGGCTTAGAACGATCCACAATCTCGTCGAGGGTGCTTGCGAGCTGACGACGGGTGCGCTCAATGTCGCGCTGAATGTCATTAATATCGCGTGCCACGGATACTCTCCTCTGAGTTCTTCGCTATTTCCTCTTTACACCTTAGCCCGAAACCCGTTGTCTGTGCTTAGCCGGTATCCTTTAGACCATGACTGAACAAGCGCGACTTTCTCTCGGCGATATGGCCCCCGACTTTGATCTTCCTAATGACAAAGGCGGCACAACAGCCCTTAGGGATTTCCGCGGGTCGCGAGTGCTGGTCTATTTTTATCCCCGCGCTAATACCCCTGGGTGCACTAAGGAGGCGTGTGATTTCCGGGATAGCCTTAGCCAGCTCGAAAGCCTAGGGATTAATGTTGTAGGTATCTCCCCCGATAAGGTGAGCAAGCTTAGTGACTTCCGCAACGATCATGAGCTTAATTTCCCTTTGCTTTCCGACGAATCAAAGGAAGTGATGAAAGCCTACGGCGCCTTTGGAGAGAAAAAGAACTACGGCAAAGTGGTTCAAGGGGTTATTCGTTCAACGTTTCTTGTAGAACCAGACGGAACGCTTGGCTTAGCTTTATACAACGTCCGTGCCACGGGACATGTTGCACGAGTCCTCCGCGATCTGCTCGCAAGCGAATAATCAATCGGCTCTAGTAAAGAATCAATCGATGTAAACCATGGGTAAACCCGAAGTAATCAGGACCAGCGGGGAAATACTTCTCCCCCGCCGCAGGCCTGCACAGCAACGTAGCCGCGAAAGATTCAACAGGATCCTCGCCGCTGCTCGTTCTGTGCTTGTCGACGTAGGCTTTGAGTCCTTTACCTTCGATGAAGTCGCCCGCCGTGCCGAGGTGCCCATCGGAACCATTTATCAATTCTTTGCCAATAAATATGTGATGATCTGCGAACTTGATCGCCAAGATACTGCGGCATCCTTATCTGAGATACAAAAATTCTCCGAGCAAGTTCCGGCGCTTCAGTGGCCGGACTTTCTCGACGAGTTCATTGATCATCTGGCCGATATGTGGCGCGCTGATCCTTCCCGTAGGAGCGTCTGGCATGCAATCCAGTCCACCCCCGCGACGAGAGCAACGGCGGCGGCAACAGAAAAGCCCATGCTAGAAATCGTGGGAGAAGCGCTACGTCCACTCGCTCCGCAAACATCTGAAGAGGGGCGGGCAGAAATCTCTCGTATGCTGGTGCATACGGTCTCATCTCTCTTAAATTACGCGGTGTACGACCGCACCTCCACAGACGAAATGTTCCACGCACGGGTCACAGAGATCAAGAGAATGCTTGTGGCATATCTCTTCGCTGTGGCTACCGGTTAGAGTCTTAGTTCTTCAGCATCCTGGGATGAGGCATTGTGCGATGGCATAATCGCGATCGTGACTGATACTGATGTGTGCCTGTCCTAGCTGCGCAAGTCTTTGAATTTCCCCACGGAGAGTCACCGCCACTCTCCCCCAAGCATCCGGAACTATTTCAATTTCTCTCCAATCAACCTTATCCGCGCTTATCACGGGAGCACTGCCATAGAGCGTTTGGCTCCATGCCTTGATAAAGGCCTCTTTGGCAGCCCATCGCCCCGCAAGGTGAGCGTCTCTATCTGGCTTTGTGGCAGCCACGCGTAATTCAAGCGCGCTGAAGACCTTGGTGGCAAAAGCGGAACCCGGCGTGTGCAATTGCTCTGCAAAGCTAGGTACGTGGACAAGATCCGTCCCAATAAACATGGGTCTCTTCCTTTTCTTGGGGATTCTTGGAGTTTATCGTGAGGAACCATAGGGAACGCATAATTAAGCAGCAGCAAGGGCCTGCTTCACAGAGAAATGACTGTGTAAAGCAGGCCCTTGATCATGGGAAATTACTTATTGGGTGAAAGAACGAGAATCCCGTCCACGAGTCGTGCCGAGTCATTCAAGAGGACTGCAGCCTCGCGTTCCTTGCCAGCGTCCCCACTGCTGCCCAGGTTTCTTTCCACTGGACGCTCGTACAACGCGGTCCGTCCCATCATGCCGTGGAGCAAACGACGCTTGCCAGCGCGTTCACGATCGGCAGCAGACTTACGCCATGTTGCAAGAGCTTCCTCTCCGCGTTCGCTGCGAACAGCTTCTGCAAAGGCCTCTGGGTGCACGATGGCTACGAGTGCAGAGACATGACCAAAGCCAAGGGAGGTCACGATTCCAGCCTTAGGAGCCAGCTGCCTAATGTTGAGCGGCTGACGCAACCACACCAGGTGGGAATGCTTTGCTAGCACAGGGTCGACACAGTCCAAGCTGTAATTAGCTGGGACAATACCGGTACGGAGAACTTGGGTAAGACCAATCAGCTGGAACGCTGCGGCGCCGCCCTTCGCGTGTCCCGTGAGGCTCTTCTGAGAAACCACATACAACGGGTTTCCTTCCGTCCTGCCAATCGCACGCGCAATGCGCTCATGCAGATCAGACTCATTGGGGTCATTCGCATTTGTAGACGTGTCGTGCTTAGACACCACCCGGATATCGTCTGCGGAGACTCCTAGGTATTTCAGATCTGAGAGAAGACGGGAGTCTTTTCCGCCACGTGCAGCGCCAAGAGCGCCCAAACCTGGAGCTGGAATGGACAAGTGTGCGCCGTCTGCAAAGGATTCTGCGAATCCCACCACTCCTAGGACTGGAAGTCCCAGCTCAGCGGCCAAGGTTCCTCGCGCCAGGAGCACGGTGCCGCCACCGGCAGATTCAACAAACCCACCCCGGCGTCGATCGTTGGCTCGGGAGAAGTAACGATCTTCTATGCCCTTGGACCTCATCTCTTGCGAATCTGCAGTCGCTGCCATATCGCCGAATCCTGTGATCCCCTCGATGGAGAGATCGTCGAAGCCACCGGCAACCACAAAGTCAGACTTACCCAGCTTGATCTTGTCTACTGCTTCTTCCACGGATACAGCGGCAGTCGCACAGGCAGCCACCGGATGAATCATCTGACCGTATCCGCCTACATAAGACTGCATAACGTGAGCAGCCATAACGTTGGGAAGCGCCTCTTGCAAGATGTCATTTTGACGCGGTTCTGACAGCAAACCATCGATGTACAGCGCTCTCATGGACTGCATTCCGCCTAGACCAGTGCCCTGTGTGGAGGAAACCCGTGCCGGGTGTAGCTCCCGTAGTAGCTCCGCAGGGCTGAACCCCGAGGAAAGGAAGGCGTCTACAGTACATACCAGATTCCACAGCGCGGTGCGATCCAGGTTATCCACCATGTCTGCAGGAATGCCGTACACGCCAGGATCAAACCCTTCTGGGATTTGACCGCCGACAAACCGGCTCATAGCCATCCTGCGCGGAACGCGCACAGCAGACCCGGCCTTCCGCGTTACTACCCACTCACCGGTCTCTTCATTGAAAACAGCTGAAGTAAGATCTGGCTCTGATTCAACAAAGGAACGAGCCGTATCCTTATCGCTCACGCTAAAGCTGAGATCCCGATCCAGATAGACCGTAGTCAGTTCTGGTGCAAGGTTGTCCACCATATGGAAATCGTCGTGATAACGACGCACGCCAACACGAGCAAGAACCTCATCGTGGAAGCGGTCATAAATGTCTGCCTCATCCACGAGCTCATCGTCGGCGTCATACCAACCCGGCTTGGGGTCTTCATCCCAGTGCACCAGCCCCATAGTCCACGCCAATTCCAGAACGCCTGCAGCGCCAAGGTCGCCGGTGAGTTCTGCTTCAAAGCGGGTACGTGCAGATCCGTATGGGCCAAGTTCTCCAGCACCTACGATGACCACCATGTCTTCTAGATTTTGGTGGACCTGCCCACGGAAGTCAGGATGTGTTTCTTGGGAGTCAGAAGCAATAGTAGGCAGCGCTTTAAGAGCAGGCGCGTTATCTTCAGGCTCTGTTGGTTCTTCTGAAGCCTGTGAGTGAATGCTGCTTGCAAGTTCTGCCAAGTTAAGGTCACACTCCGCTAGGCCACCCGTGTAATCAACGGTTATCGGAGATTCTGCAGCTTGACGACGCACCTCTGCGCTTACCTGGCCGATCAGAATCTCTGCGATCTCCTGTGTGGAGTAGGTGGTAACACCAGCTGCCTCAACGGCCTCTACGAGGGGATCGTTCCCACCCATGAGTCCGGTACCGCGCACCCAGCCAATAAGGACATGTACGAGCGAGGTATGTGGCTTCCACGACTTTTCTACGTTCCAGCGCGTAACCAGCGCGTCGAGAGCCGCCTTAGACTCACCATAGGCACCATCGCCGCCAAAACGACCGCGGTTGGGAGAACCTGGAAGAACAACATGCAGCCGCTCTCCCACATGAGTGTTGGTTCCCAGTTGAGACAGCCCTGCGATGAGGCGTTCAACGGACCACAGCAAGAGACGCATCTGCATCTCTGCTTGAGGACCGGCATCGGAAAGCGAGCCTTGGACACGCGGTGCGGCGAAGGGGAACAACAGCGTAGGAACGAGTGCTGGTTTGATCACTTGCTTTTGAGCATTGACCGTCGCGGTTTGTTCCTCGCCCACCCACTTGATGATGGCATCGATATCTGCAAAGGACGAAAGATTCGCAGGAACAATCCATAGTCCAGCTCTGCCGCGAGCGCTTTCTCGATACAGCTCCTTATAGAACTGCAGGCGTGAATGGCTCAAAGAGGAGGTCGTGACCACCACGGTGGCCCCACCGGAGAGTAATTCGGCGGTGACCGCAGCTGCAATGGAGTTTGGTGAGGCACCTGTGACCACGGCAACGTCGTCCGCAAAGGCGAGTGATTCCTGAGAACGCGCCTGCGCGGCGAGCTCCTCAAAACCGAAGAATTCGGCTTGTTGCGCGACTATCTCGCCGGCACCGGTGAGGTCAAGAGAATCCACCGATACCTGGCCGAGTGCGGCACGGGAAAGATCCTCACGCGCCGAGGCCCAGCGGTCATCGAGAAGGACTGCTTGGTTGGCATCAAAGCTCGGTGCAACTTGTCGAGGCCAATCAGCGCCTAGCTCTTGAGACACGAGTTCATACAGCGCCGTGTCTGCATCAGAGTCCTCTAGGAACTGAGTTTCTGCGGTCTCATGCAGCCCTAGCGAGGACAAAATTGTGCGAGCCGTAGCTGCAAGAACGCCTTCTTTACCTGTCACGTGCTCCGCAAATTCACCTAGAGCAGCCGAATCTACAACTCCGCCAGCAGCCGCTGATCCGCCGGGGAGGGCAACGGATACCCCTTGGCCAGCAGCAACTTCCTGCACAGCGGCGTCGATAAGCTGATCCAGTTCTGCTGCGTTAGACGGTGCCGAGGGCGCCAGGGTTGCCAGGTCTCCACCGCGCAGAGAAGATCCCTCGCGAGCTCCGATAACCACAGCCGCTGTGACATGGTCCACCCAACCAGCGCCAAGCTGCCATGTGGACCCTACGCGCTCCGAAATATAGTTGGGGCGTTTGCCCGTAGGACCAGTAATTCTGCGGAGAGCATCATTGGCGGCGTCGGAAAGCACTGGGCCAAAGGCACTGTACCCCTTAGCCATCCGAGAAACAGTCTTCTTTAGCTCCACTAGCTCTGCATCAGCAGCACCGTCGATTGCGCCGAGCCCGAATTCCACGCCAAGGTCTAGCAACAGCTGGTTACGACGCGACGATACGCCCTCAACCAGGGACTCAATGGAGTCTGCGTCACCCATCTGATCTGGGCGGACCTTAGTCCACAGGGCGATCAACATCATCGTCGCATCAGCTGGAGTAAAGGTAATGTCGTCTGGGCGAGCTCCACCAGAGGCGGCTGGAGCTTCAGTCGGTGTCACTGCTGCGGCAATCTGAACCGTTGCAACGTCTTGTGCTGTGTCTTCAGATGCAGTCTCCGTTTCTGCATCCTGTGCAGACACGGTACGAGTCAATTCATCGGTGGCAAACACTACAGAGCGATCGCGCTCAATATTGAGTACTTCTACCTCTGCCCCGTCATACTGCGGAAGCCTCAGGGTCTGCCCCATCATATTCGCGATAGTCGGTGCAGAGCCCACGCCTACCTCGACAAAGCGCTCTACGCCAAGGCCACCTTCCGCGTTTGAACGCAGGATCAAATCTTGCGTCTCGATCCAGCGCACTGGTGAGGCAAACTGCCATGCCAGCAATTCCACCAGCAGGGTGCGCGCAAGCGTGACCGGTGTCTTGGACAGCTCATCAAAACGTTCAAGAACGTCTTTAAGAATCGGAGCTGGAGCTACATCAAGCATGGCCGAGACAAAGTCCCGGGTCAGCTCGAATGGGCGGGCTACTAGGTTGGGAACATAGCGGTCAACGAGCATAGACAGATCTACGTCCGCCGGGATCAAGGAATCTAGATGCTCTCGGAATGCGTCAACGCCGTCGAGAAGGTGCGAGGAGTGGAATGGCACATCGATGCCGGGGATCATGATAAAGGCACGCTTGCCCGGCGCGCGGCGTTCAGCATCAGCGCCCAAGGCTTGGAGGCCCTTGCTTGTTCCCGCCACAGCGTATTGCATGCCTGCGAGGTTGTAATTGACGATCTCAAGGAACTCACCAGACTCTTGGGATATTCCAGCGACATAGTCAAAGACCTGAGGCTCAGTAAGCCCCATCTTGTGCGGGCGCAAAGCCGCAAGACCGTAGTTGGAATTTCCGTCTTGATCCCGCTCCACTAGCCTATGCATGGTAAGTCCACGCTGATAGACGATCTCTACCACGCTCTCAAGAGATAACACACCTGCATAAGCAGCTAGCGCGTTGTATTCGCCTACAGAGTGTCCGGCAAACCACGCTTTATTATCAAGCGCACCGGCTTCCCTCATCTCAGCTATTTGAGCCACACCAAGGGTCGCCATGGCCACCTGTGTGAACTGGGTGAGGAAGAGAACACCCTTGGGGTGTGAGAATGTTTCACCAGCAACGCGAACTTCTGTTGGATTGTTTTGAACGATATCCAAAACAGAGAATCCCAGAGCGGTGCGAGTGTGGTGGTCTGCACGCGCCCATACATCACGGGCGGCACCCGAACGCGCACGCGATTCCATGCCCATGCCCTGTGACTGGATGCCTTGTCCGGGGAAAGCATAGAACGTTGTCGGCGCAGCCATCACCGCAGTAGCGGTAAGGACTATAGAGCCATTAACGGTTGCAGTTATCTCACGAACTTCACCATGCCCCTCTCGGGAATCTATACCCGAGCGCTCAACCAAGAACTCTACTTCTTGGCCCGGCAGTACAGGGGCGAGCATCGTCGCGGTATATTCTACGACCGTATTTGGGCGAGTAGACACAGACTCATCGGAGTATCCACCAGCGGCAATAAGCTCGGCCATTGCAGAGGTCCACATGCCATGAACGATCACGCCGTCCCGCAATCCGGCCAGCTTAGCGGCGGTCTCGGACACGTGGATAGGGTTCCGATCCCCCGTCGCCACGGCAAAAGGATGCATAGAATGCGGGGCCGTAACCTTAGCAAATGCGCGGAATGACCGCGGCGCATCAATAACGCTAGGAAGAGCAGACGTGTTCGTCCGGGCTACGGCATTCCCCCGGCGTCCGCGGATAGCCATACGCTCGCTGAGGCGCGCTAACAAGGTGCCGTCGACACGCAATTCCGCGCGGACAACCACAATGCGCCCAATGGTGGTGTCTACGATCTCTTCCGCGCGTGCGCTCACTTCGATTGCTACCGGCGAATCAGTCTCAGCGGCGATGCAGCGAGAGAACAAGTCCTGATCAACCACGGTGACATGGTGTTCAAGATGAACCAAAGAAAGCATGCCCTCGACGACTTTTGCGCCATCAGAATCCGGAATTACGGCATTGCGCACTGCGGTAAAGATAGCGGGCCAGGCTTTGCCTACCAGAATGTCCGGGGCAATCCCCGCCGGCTCAATATCCGCAGGAAGATACCCTGCAGTCACGGTCTCATAGGTAGCTGCGTCGCCGCGGCTAAGAGTGCTGTGCCAGATGGCAGTCAGTTCGTCCTCGCCCAAAGATCCCAGTACTCCGCCAGCAGCTATCTGAGTAAGCCCTTCCATCGCGGTCTCGGCGTCTTCCCGAGTAACCAGTGGTACGCAACCGGCCGGAGCGTCCTGGGGCAAAGTAAAGCGGATAGCAATATTGGCTTCTGTCCCCGGAGCCGTAGAACCGAACAAGGGCACCTGCAACTCGGCATGCTCAGAATCTAGTTCTATAAGGCGTGCCCCGCTTAGTGCATGGGTGGCAGCCGTCGCATCCACAGCCCATTCTGAAGCATCCCCTAGTCGAGCCGTGAGAGAATCAACCTGACGTCCCGCCCAGGAAGTGCCAGAAGCGCTCAATACGCGCTCGACCACGCCGGCCTGAGGCTCTTCTGCCTCCGCGGCATCCAAACGATCAACCGTAGCTGCATTAAAACGCGCCAGTAGATCAGCAACCGGCTCATTAGCCATAGTGATTCCAGAAACAGCAGCTGTACCAGGAATAATAGCGACTTGGTCAGCTGTATAACGCTCATCGTGAGCCTGCCACAAGGAATCCGAGCGCCAGCGACGCCGCACGTCTTTATCAATGACCGGCACAAAGTTAGCTGGCTTGCCCGGCGTTGCCAATGCCTCTAAGAACCACGCCGCGTCCGCCGGGTGTACCAGGGTATCTGAAGCCGGATAATGCGCACAGAGCTTATCGACGCCCAGCTGCGGAGCTTCCGTCTCTTCTAGCGAGATAACCGAAGCAAAAGAGCCATGGTCCTGAGCAATCAAACGAGCCTCTGCGCGATGCAGCATCTCTACAAACCTGCGGTACCAGCTGGAATCAATCCATTTCCCGTTCATGGGACCAGAGAGCTCAAGATAGCGCTCAAGCCACTGTTGGTACGTCATGTCTTCCACATCGCCAAAGTATGGCTTCGCAGTTTTAGCAATCGCCGCAATAATTTCTTCGCGCTTAGCTGCTACGGCCTCCGCGTCTCCGGCCACCGAATCCAACAAACGCCCAGCCTTGGCAAAGGAATTATCAATCTCATGAATATCCGCGCCTAACTGTGATAGCCCAGAAGCCATACCCTGGTTTGAGCTACCCGCTGCGACCCATTCCTGAGTGCCCTTGGTCTCAACCAACAGCTGCTTGACTGCCTCAGAAGTCTTTGCTTCCTTAGTAGCCATAGCGGCAGTTCCCACAAGGATGCCGTCGACAGGCATATCAGGAAGACCATAACCACGAGCCCACGAACCTGTCAGATAGTCTGCAGCGCGCTCCGGGGTTCCAATGCCTCCGCCAACGCAGATCACCACATTGTCGTGTTCGCGGATTTTGGCATACGTGCTGATGAGCAGCTCGTCCAGGTCTTCCCAGGAGTGATGGCCGCCAGCTTTTCCGCCCTCAATCTGCATGATGATAGGGACCTCTGGCACATCTTTAGCAATGGCCAAAATCTTAATAATGTGCTTTACCGCGCCGGGCTTAAAAGCAACCCAGGGGAATCCGCCAGAGCGCAGCTCATGAACTAGCGCTACAGCCTCTTCATGCTCTGGAATACCTGCCGTGATCACGATGCCATCGATAGGAGCACCATTTTCCCGTGCCTTAGGCACCAGGCGTTTACCTCCAATCTGCATCTTCCACAGATAGAGGTCTAGGAACATGGAGTTGAACTGTGCATTCACTCCCGGCTGTAACAAATCAGTGAGCTTGGCTATGTTGTTTTCCAGGATCTCAGGCGTGACCTGACCACCGCCCGCTAATTCAGCCCAGTGTCCTGCGTTAGCTGCCGCCGCTACGATCTCAGGATCAACAGTGGTGGGAGTCATGCCAGCAAGTAGCATGGGGCTACGGCCTGTGAGCTCGGTAAACTTGGTCTTTACGCGCACTCCCTGGGGAGTTTTTATCAGGGTCGGCGAGAAGGCTTCAAAAGACTGCGGTAGGGCGGACGCGCGGCCGGCGTCGAAAAGCTGTGCCTGCCCCTCTGCACCGCACACCGCGAAGGACGCTGCTCCGCGTCCCATAAGTGCTTGCTCGGTAAGCGACACTACGCCCCCGTCTGGCCCCACATCGAGGAACCAACGTGCGCCCTGATCGAGTGCTGCCTGCACATCAGAGCTCCAGTCAACCGGAGTGACCATCACGTCTAGGGCGATCTGACGCGCCATCTCTGCATCGAGCCCAGCGCGTTCCGCGAGTTCAACTACTCGATCAACAGCAGGAAGCATAGCGGGGTGATGGAATGCCACCTGAACATTCAACGGCGCTATCTTTGGATCAAAAGCAGATCCACCGCGCTTCTTGGCTTCTACCTCACGGGCATCTGCTGCTGCTTGAGAACGCAAAATATTTAGTACCGACTCGTTGTCTTTAGGGCGTCCAACGAGGACAAAATTAGTGCGTGAATTTTTAAGCCCAACTACAGGACGAATTTCTTTATCAGTCTTAGAGCACGCAGCGGCAATAGCGCCTTCTAGTTGCTCGCAAGTAATGCCGTCGATTGAGACCATGGGCGCGGCGCCTCCGCGCGCCACCAATCCCGTGACGCGAGCTTGGTGTCCGATGACTGCACCGATGATTTCTGCGATCGCAAGAATCTCTGCTGCCCGGGTAAGGTCGCGCACACTATGAACACCCAAAACGCCCTGCGAATGGCCAATAACTGCAGCGGCCTTATCCACATCTAGCCCCTGGCTTTCCAGCAGATCCAGTGTGGCCAATTGGGAAGTGAGGATGCCTGGAACGCTGATAGCTGCTTGGGACGTATCCACACCTGCGTTTTCATCCTGCTCGGCCCATTCCAGTGGCTTAAACCCAAATGGCCTAGCTACTGCCAGTACATCCGAGATAGGAATAAGCCGCTGCGCTGCCTCCGCAACGATTGGCTCCAAGGTTTTCCCTGCACCCTGGGCTACTGAAGCGCGGAGGGTCTTTAACCAATCAAACCCCTGCCCGGCAAATACGAGCGCAAAAGGCTCGGAATCAAAGCGTTCAACGAGACGCGAAGATCCGGACTGCTGCCCTTTAAAGATGCTGTGTTCAGTCACCTGAGTAACTCTCCTGTTGTCTTGGACTGGCGCTCTGCGCTCACGGGTTTACGGTCAATAGCGTCACACGGAGACACTATTGTCCTAAAAACTTTTGCCTGACTAATATGCCACAAAATATGAGGAAACTGTCACCTTTCGTGCCTAATATCGACAGAAAAGTGATTTATAATACACAATAAATCTCGTCCCAAACGTATTTTTCCTACTGGAAAAAGGGTAGTCTAGCTGCCTAAAACTCCCTCAATCATCCTTTTTGCACGAGCCAGCTCGTCGCCAGAACTTTTGTCGGAAAAATTTTCTGCGGGCGTGCCGTCTTCGGTCACTTCTGATGTCCCTCGTTCCCCAATCTGGCCTTCATACCAGGAGTCTGCCGGACAGAATTCCTGGCACTCGCTCTCGGGGATCACTTCCGCCAGTTGTACTAGACCGCGATCCGCCAGATATTGATCAAAATTCCGTGAAATGCTCACAGAGAGCCACCTTCCTCGTCCCATTCCAAGTCCATGTGAGAACTTTTTGTTGTTCACATTTCTGCACGTTCCGGCTTCCTTTTACGCGCACCTTGTCTGTTCAAACAAAGCGACGCCTATTGCTTCCGTGCGCTCTTTCTTTTAGTGTACGAGCGCATTCAACATTGATCCCCTAGAATCTCCCCGCGAGCCCCCTGAACTGGATTTTTCTAGAATTTGTGCCCTACAAAAGCCTTACTTGCCCCGTTTTCTTTGTAGGCCGCATCTCACGGCACGTAGATACCACTATTATTAATCACGTGCTTTTCCTTCGACGCCACCTCACGGGATTTCAGCTCGCTTTGCTCCTACTCCCTTTACCGCTGGCAGCGGCAATTGAGTTTACATCGACAGGAAACTTTGCCCTCATGCTAGCTGCGCTGTTTGCTGGATTGTGTGCAGCACTCGGCATTAAGAATCATCGTTGGCAACTGGCGCTGTGGGGAAGCCTCTTTGCCACCATCGTCGGCTATGCGCTGGGCAGCTATTGGACAAGCTCATCCAACTGGGCATTAGTCATCTTGGCAGGCGTACTCGCAGCCAATACGTCGCCCCGCTGGATGTCTATCACTGCAGCGGTTACCGCAATACTTATCCCACTGCGGCTGGTATTTTTTGACGTGTCCATGATTATCATATGGTTGCTCGTTATTATCGCGACCATAGTGAGCTTTGCAATTGGCGCTATTGTCCACTCTGAACGAGCGCGCTTGAAAGACCATGAAGCCGCAATTACAGCACAGGTAAAAAATGATATTGCGGATGATCTCCACGACATCGTGGCCCATGAAATCGCCGGTATCGTTGTCCTAGCGCAGGCTGGACGAGCACAAAAAAATTCCGGCTCAAGCCAACTTTTGGAACAGATTGAATCATCTGGAAAGCGCGCCCTGGAGGCAATCCGGGACACAGTGTCTCAAACCCGCACCGCGCCAGTGAGCGCCACAATCGCGGACATCGAACGCCTAGTCAACGATTTCGCAGGAGAGACTACTTTTACCGCGCGCACTCAAGCAAGCACCAAAACTCTTATCACGGCGGAACGTGTGATCTCCGAGTCGCTCACCAACGTGCTAAGACACGCCCATGGCGCAGCAATATCCGTAAGATTAGAGGACGTAGCACAAGGACTAAAGATAATAGTTGAAGATTCGGGTGGCCTTCCTACTCCCGGGCTAAATAATGGCTCCGGAAGCGGGTTATATAGCTTAGAAAAACGCATACGTGCGATGGGAGGGCTTTTCAGGCTGGCCCGCATGAAAAAGGTTGGAAAGTGGAGGCTGTAATACCATGATTCGTATCGTGCTTGCCGACGACCAAGCCATGGTGCGTACCGGATTCCATATGATCCTTGAAGCCCAACCCGACATGGAGGTGGTCTATGAAGCATCTGACGGCGTGGAGGCTCTCGAGGCCATCAGCAGACTCCGACCAGACGTAGCTTTGCTAGATATCCGAATGCCGAGAATGAACGGGCTGCAAGTTGCTGAACAAGTTGCTCCCCAGTTGGCCACGGTGATGGTCACAACCTTTAACGATGACGCCTACGTGGACACAGCCTTAGAGTACGGAGCGCGTGGATATCTGCTCAAAGATGCTGGGCCAGAACTACTCGTAGAAGCTATCCGTTCTGCGTATCGTGGCGATGTACTCATCTCCCCCGAAGTACTCTCGCTATTGCTCGACCGCCGTTCTAAGCCTAATACTAGTTCTTCCGATCTTCCGCTGACCTGTCGAGAACTCGAAGTCGCACGACTTATTGCTTATGGACGCACAAATCAAGAAATCGCCACAGAACTCTTCATTTCACTTTCAACGGTAAAAACCCACGTCGCACGGATTCAAGAACGCCTAGATGTCCGGAATAGAGTCGAAATTGCGGCCGCATTATGGCGATCGGGAGAAATGTCCGCGTAATACTTTCGGCCGATGTATCGGCACATCATTTTCATCTCCTGGATTGATTACAACACACGCATTATTGGCAAAGATAGATCGTGTGAAAAATCGTATTGAGTGGCTCGACGTTGTTCGAGGAATAGCATTGTGTGGAATCGCATTTGCCAACATTGGCACTTTGTGGAAGATTGCTGCGCCCAGGAGCTTCTCCTACGACCTTATGCAGTTGCTAGTTCAGCAACGTTTCTTTCCGGTCTTTTCTTTCCTCTTTGGCCTTGGATTCGGTTTAATGTGGGCTAAGGGGTACGGGCGTATCCCCTTGCTGCGCCGTTTCTTGTTCATTGGTGCCTTGGGGGCGCTTCATCAATTGATACATCCGGGCGAGGCGCTCTTATTTTATGCCGCAGCCGCCTTATTCATTCTGCTCCCCTCTACCTACATGCCCCGAGCATGGACTCTGGTTTTTGGCATCGTAGCAACGGTCCTTGCAGCGCCTTTCGGCGGACCACTCCTGATTCCAGGCTTGTTCCTCCTAGGCAGCAGTATCTCCCAATTCGGAATCCCTTATCTCTTAGCAGAAAAACATCGAGGTCCTGCCTATGCGCTGACAATTTTTATCCCCATTGCTGTCATCGCTAGTTGGTTACAGTGGCAGAACAAAATCAACGCTGGTTTTAGTTCTGAATCGGCAATCGCCGGACTGGCAATTGCAGCCACGTGGCTCTGCGTCGCTATCCTGGCAATGCACACACCGGCCCGCTCCTTTTTACAAGCAGCTTTTGCGCCGATGGGCCGTCTTGCGCTTAGCAACTACATTGGCGCCACACTCATCATGCTAGCTAGCAGAAAAATGTTCGACATTCCGGAAACCTCAGAAGCTTGGGATATCGCGTTTTTCTTTGTCGCCGGCATGCTCGTTGTACAGATTCTATGCAGTTGGATATGGGACCGGGCTTTTGGCCAAGGACCGTTAGAGAGGCTTTGGCGGATGGTCACATGGTGGAGCTTTACCCCCAAGCGCTCAAATAATTATGTACGCACTACTCCATCGGAAACCGTTAATAACGTACGGCAACCCGTTCTGGAGAGCTAAATACATAGAATTTTTCATCCCAGCTCCATGCTTGGAAAAGCTACTGAGAGACCCCCTAGCCCAAACGGGTTAGGGGGTCTCTCAACGTATTGCGAGCGCTATCATCTTCCAGAGCTGAACTAGCTAAATTCGGAGATACGCTGGGAATACGATATCAAAAATCGATACTGTGGCTATCTTTTATTTTTGATTTTCAAAAGCTTGGACATACCCTTCAACGGTATTCTGTACCAGCTTATTCAGGAACTCTCCGCCTTTTTGATAATTTCCAGGAAGGGAAGCGATGTCGGCTGGATTGTCATGAATAAGGTTGACCGTATCCTGCACCTGTGCGGTAATTTCTCCCAGACCTGCTTCAAAATTCATGGCAGCCTGAGAATTTGCGGCTTCCATATCAATCGGCTCAGGTGCAACATTCTCCGGGAACTTCTCCTGTACCCAAGGTATATGTGCGCGGTTAGCTTGAACCCATTGGTCCACATCCTTGGCCTCGCCTGACAAAGTACGCATCGGGGTATGTGGCTCAGTAGACTCCGGCAAAGAGAAACGCTCATTGACTTTGCCGTCCGGAATACCATATGCAGCTTCAAGAGCAGTATCAATAGGTTGAGCTCGAGCAAGAAGGCCTAGGAAGCCGAGTGAAGTCACGCCGATGGCTTCGCCTGTAACCGGGTTGAAATTAATTCCGCCAGAGTCGCCAGATAGAACCAGCCCTGCAAACCACACACCGTTTTGCGTCCTCATAAACTGAACGCCACAAGTACGGCCGCTGGTTTGTCCGTCTTTACAAATCGGCTGACCGAAGTTGTCAAAAGAAACTTCCCCTTCACGCAAATCACGGTGATCTTTAACGCTGGTCAGAACCACGGGCTTTCCATGCCGACGGCCTTGGTGATCAACGGAATCCGCTACTCGCGTCAGTTTGACGTCATCCTGCAATGCAACGGTCGACCAGTCTACGGGATCAATAATGGTATTTGCAGGCTGAGAATCTACAATTGGCGCGCCGCGATCGCGTACTCCAATCAGTTTAGAGTCGCCCAGAAGAGGAGCATATACTTCCGGCACAGGCTGGATCTGCGTCGCCTTCAACACCATGGATACAATGCGCTGCAGTAACCATGACACGCTTGCGTGTTCCGTCCGGGAGCGTAACCGTCCCAGATAGGCCCTGTGAACACGTGACTTGAGCAGTAACCCACTTTGGTACTTCTTTGGGGGCATCAGCAAACGATGCCAGCTCCGTGCGCATTGGAGCTCCAGGAGCTACTTCTGCGGCCATAGCCGATGAAGCAAATGTTACGGCACTTGCGATACTCGCTGCTGAGGCCAAAGCCGCAATAGCTGCCCTGCTTTTCATAAAAAGACTCCCCTATCCAGGATTAGTAGTTAATTTTAGACTTCTAAAAGCACACGCTAAAAGTGCATGCTGAATAGAATTAAGCTGCGAATGTACTAATGGCCGCCACAGTATTAAATACGATATGCGCAACCATGGAAGCCGCGATATTTTTCCTAAAAATAAGATAAATCGCGATGAGAGAAATGGTGCCCGGTAGGTAGAAGGCGATTCCTGCCGGATCAAAAGGCGCGTGGAAGTACAAGAAAGTGACTCCGGATATAACCGCCATCACAGCCACTATTACCTTGCTCTTCGCCCAGCCTATAAGCGCTTCACGGAAGACCAGCTCCTCAACAATAGGAGCGAACAGAGCAAGAACCAGCGTGGCAAGAACTCCTCCCGCCCCTTTTAAAGACCCTTCAACCGCAGCCTGATTCTCCGATCCCCCAATGCCATCAATAAACTGCGTTGAAATTGTGATCGCAATTGTCTGAAAAAACAGAAAGCCCACAATAACCAACGCAAGCTTGCGATACTTGCCCTTAAGGTTATGAAAGCCCTGAATAATCGGCCCATTAAAAACGAATATGCCGATTACAGCGGACAAAACAATGCCAAATTGAATAGAGTTTTCAGCCCATGCATCGCCAACAATGGATGGTAAGCCAACAGTCAGTGCAAAATACACAATAATAAATAAGAGACTTATTACAATCCTGTAGTCTCTCAAAAGATTTCGCATCGCAGCTATTTTAATCATCCTCCAGCTAAGGTTCACTCACTAAACAAGCAAAACCCACACAAACGTATTAGTTTTAGGCATGCTGATGGTTTAGTAGCAATACCTCGCTGTAGCCCATACTCACAGCTTAACGAATGTGATTTTGATTATACTCTTGCAGGTATACAAGAAATACCTTATCGTAAACCTTGTTTTTTCCTAAAAAATACCCCCGAATAACTAAGCTTTCGACATGCTTACCTCCGACGAGAGGAGATGCCAAACAAAGTCTTCAGGAAATACGGGCGAACGGAGCGAAACCTTCACCCCTGCCCCAAATTACTGATGAATTGCCGCGAGTAGATATCGCCACAAAAGAAAAAGACCGTTTAATTAAACGGTCTTTCTAAGTTTGTGCGCCCGGAGAGACTTGAACTCTCACGTCCTAAGACACTGGAACCTAAATCCAGCGCGTCTGCCAATTCCGCCACGGGCGCTCAGCGCACTATCATTGCGCAACGTGTGATAATACTACAGGTCATTGGGGAATTTTGAAAAACGCCAGGTTCTTCCCCTTAAAAAGAAGTTGGCTTTAACACATTAACGAGTATCCTAAGACACTGTGAATAACTCCGACCAGACTTCCCTTGAGCCTCCCACGGCCCCTGAGCCACGGCGCTTCCGAGTCCGGTTATGGCATATTGTTTTTCTTGTACTCGTCATCGTGGCCACGCTTTCACTGGCGTGGTGGCAATGGACCCGTTTTAGGTCTGGAAGTGGTTCATTCCAAAATTTAGGTTACGCGTTACAGTGGCCGTTTTTCGGCGGATTCTTCGTCTATGCGTATCGCAAGCTCATGGAGTATGAGAACCAACGCTATCTCAGCGATTCTGAATTCTATGGCAATACCACGGAGACTAAAGACCACACACAAGAAAAACTTCCTTTTACAACTCTTACGCAAGAAGAGAAAAGTTCCACTGAGATCGATGAGTCCTTCCTGCCTCAACGTAAAACCTTGACGGTGGAAGAGTTTAATCAACTTAACCAGCAAAAACGGCGTCGTTAAACCGTGATAAATGAGTTAATTCCCGCCGCAGTTTTTTCTCTGTAAACTTGTTACCTGAAGATCACAACTAGGAGCCTATAAAGCAGTATGACTACCTCTACTCCGATTCACCCAGAACGCAAGCGTCGTGTGCGGCAGGCGCTTCGTTATTTTTCTATTTCCGCTTGGGCAACCGGCGTTATGCTGCTGGTTCTTGTCGTACGGATGATTTGTCAGTATGGGCTCGGGCTGGAAATCCCCGAATGGGGTAAATACATTGCCCAGGTTCACGGATTACTCTACATCGTATATCTCGTGGCCTCCTTGAATTTGGGAACCAAAGCCCGTTGGGAGCCGCTCAAGTGGCTCATCACTGCCCTCGGTGGTGTGGTGCCCTTCCTCTCCTTCTTTGTCGAGTCATGGCGACGCAAGGATGTTGAGAAAACTTTCCAGCTCAACGAGTCCTAACCTGCACTAAAGCAGATACGCACAAAGCTCGGAACTAGTTCTTAGATCTAGTTCCGAGCTTTAGCTTTCTAGCTGTCTTGAATAATCCGCGAGATAATGGGAACCAATTGTTTTAATGCTTTCCCTCGATGCGAAATCGCATTCTTTTCCTCCGCAGAGAGCTCCGCTGAGCTGCGGTATGTTCCCGCAGAGTCTTCTTCGCCGGGGACAAACAATGGGTCATAACCAAAACCGTTGTCGCCTTGAGGAGCAGTGAGCAAGCGTCCCTCCCAACGCCCCTCGACAAGATGTTCCGTTCCATCAGGAGTGACCAAGGCACACACGGAAACGAATGCTGCTTGTCGACGCTCCTCTGGAACATCACTCATCTGTTTCAAAAGCAGATTGTTGTTAGCGGCATCGTCACCATGGCTACCAGACCACCGAGCAGATAAGACGCCGGGCATCCCATTGAGCTCTTCTACCATTAAGCCGGAATCATCCGCGATGGTAACTAATCCAGTATTTTTTACCCCAGCGCGTGCTTTAATCAGTGCGTTATCGGCAAAGCTGCGACCATCTTCTTGGGGCTCTGGATAGGGTTCCACGGCTCTGAGCGGCACAATCTCCGCACCCGATACGCCTGACGCTTCCAGGATTACTTCTAA
Source organism: Corynebacterium pseudotuberculosis (assembly GCF_002155265.1). Taxonomy (NCBI): domain Bacteria; kingdom Bacillati; phylum Actinomycetota; class Actinomycetes; order Mycobacteriales; family Corynebacteriaceae; genus Corynebacterium; species Corynebacterium pseudotuberculosis. The sequence goes on along the minus strand of NZ_CP021251.1, from coordinate 1,035,827 downwards.
TTCTTTGAGCTTTTTAGCGTTGTTAGATGCTATAAGGATTCTCATGCAATCCCCAAGGCCGCTTTTTGTGCTGCTACTAACTCGGTGCATCCTTTCTCAGCAAAGTCGAGAATACGGGCGAGCTCATCGCGATCAAATGTATTGTGTTCGCCGGTTCCCTGGATCTCTACAAAGCGACCGTTCTGCATAATCACGTTCATGTCTACATCGGCACGGGAGTCTTCCTCATAGGGCAAGTCAAGACAAACAGCACCGTCAATAACGCCCACAGAGACGGCAGCCACAGGATCCTTCAACGGATTTCCTGGTACCACGCCTTGTTTTTGCAGGTGTGAGATGGCGTCGGCAAGCGCCACATACGCACCTGTAATCGATGCTGTGCGTGTTCCACCGTCGGCCTGCAAAACGTCGCAGTCGATGTTAATAGTATTCTCTCCCAGCTCAGAGAGGTCTACGGCAGCACGCAGTGAACGGCCGATCAATCGTGAGATCTCATGAGTACGTCCCTTAACTTTCCCCCGCATAGATTCCCGCGGATTACGGTCTAGCGTTGCTGCTGGCAGCATAGCGTACTCGGCTGTTAGCCAGCCTTCTCCGGAATCTCTCTTGAAGCGGGGCACTCCGATTTCTGCAGATGCAGTACACATAACTCGGGTATTACCGAACTCGACCAGCACGCTGCCCGCGGGGTTAGTGGTAAAACCACGGGTGATTTTCACGGTACGCATTTGGTCAACTGCGCGGCCATCGGCGCGCTTAAAGTTCGAAGTAGTCATGTCAACCACACTACTGCAGCGCCCTCTGGCTAAGACGATTAGATGTGGATTTCCATACCTTGGTAGGAGATATCAACGGGGCCATCAAACTCAGAACGTGCCTTTTCAAGAGCGGCCTTTGCATTTCCCCACGGAGGTATATGCACAAGAATGAGCCTCTTTGCTCCCGCAATGCGCGCGATACGACCAGCTTCTTCCCCACTCATATGCATGTTGGGAACTTTGCCCTCACTGGTTTCCCCCCAGGTAGCCTCGCAAAGAAAAACATCAGCGTCCCGCGCACATTCGATCAGATTCTCTGTATAGGAGCTATCACCGGAATACGCAACAACCTTGCCTGAGCGTTTATGTTCAACTCGCAGCGCAAATGACTCGATAGGATGCACAACAGAGTAAGGAGTAATGGACACGGCTCCGACGAGCTCTTCCTTTGCGTTTTGCCACGGAGTAAACGCAAAGGTATCGGACATGTCATCGATATTATCCACGGAATCAGCACTCAGCCTCCCCAATCGAACGGGGGTATCCGTTGGCCCAAAACACAGGTTCCGCCCCTTTGCCGCCGCCGTTGGGTGGTAACGACGCCACACTAAGAGGGAAGGAAAATCCACACAGTGGTCAGCATGCAAGTGTGAAAAAACAACATGGGCGTCGGAGGGATTCTGGGCGCGTTCAAGCTGCGCTAAAACTCCTGGTCCCATGTCCATGAGAATGCTGGGGGCATTATCCATCTGAATGAGGTACCCGGAGGCAGCGTTGTCGGGGGCGCCCAGGCTTCCGGAACTTCCGAGGATGGTCAGCTTCATGTTTTTTACTGTGCCACGATTGCGTATCAAGAGCGAGCGGAAGACAGCCCGTTCCGCTAAGTGGTATGAACTTTACACCTCCCGTAACTTTTCGACGTACGTCACATGCGGACCGAGAAAACGCATGGCAAGCTGCTCAAATAGGGCTGGGTCTCCTGTTGACTCAAAAGAACGACTAGGCGGCTTATCCGCGGTTGCTTCGGCAAGCATATCGTTGCGGCTAAGTACCTTGAGCACGTCTTTTACGCATTCCTCTGAAGAAGAAATAAGGGTCACGTTATCCCCCACGGCCAACTGAATCACACCCGTCAACAATGGGTAATGAGTACACCCAAGAACCAGAGTATCTACCCCCGCGGATTGCAGCCCTTCCGTATAGCCTTGGGCCACTCCCAAGATTTGGCGCCCCGACGTGATGCCCCGTTCTACAAAACTCACAAAGCTTGGGCAGGCTTGCGCATAGACTTCTACTCCTGGGCTTGCTGCAAATAATTCTTGATAAGCACCAGAGGCAATCGTTCCTTGGGTGCCCAACACGCCAATTTTTCCGTTGCGAGTGGCAGCAACAGCTCGTCGCACAGCGGGAAGAATCACGCCTACTACTGGAATGCTATAACGCTCGCGTAGATCGCGTAATGCGGCTGATGTAGCGGTGTTACACGCGATCACAATCATTTTGCAGCCGCGGGCCACCAGCTCATCACCGATCCGCATAGAAAGCTCTCGGACCTGAGCAATCGGTTTTGAACCATATGGGCTGTTCGCCGTATCTCCGATATATATCACGGATTCTTGGGGGAGCTGCTCCATGATCGCACGGGCTACTGTTAACCCGCCCACTCCGGAATCAAAAATTCCTATCGGCGAGGAAGCGTCGATTGTGCCTTCATACACAACCGACGGTTTCACACTCGGTGCTTCTGGATGTAAGGAATCCGCCCCTAGGTCTTTTTTCACATAAGCCATGCTAACCCGGTTAGCAAAAACTGGGTAACAATCGCGGCACCTCATCGCTGTGCCCGTTAGGGAGTAAAAGTGATTAAACGCGATGAAGAGCCTGTTGCTCCCGGCGCGCCTTCAGTGCTGGCGGATCATCGGAGGTGATGGTGGCGCCTGCGATAAGCCCGCCTATAGCACCAAATAAGTGTGCCTGCCATGAGACGCCAACGTCGCCAGGTAAAACACCCCAGATCAGACCGCCATAGATAAACGCTAAAACCACACCGAGTACTACTTGGGAGAAGCTCTTATTAAAAATTCCCCGGACTACTAAATATGCGAGCCACCCATAAATCAACCCGGAGGCGCCGATATGGGTGGTGCCAATACCGCCAAAGATCCAGGTCCCCATGCCGCCGACCACCGCAGTAATCATCGTGACTTCCCAAAAAGGTCGGCGACCCGATAGCCCTATGAGGAACACAAAAATTAATCCCGGAAGAGTGTTTGCAGAGATATGCATGTAGCTCCCGTGCACGAGTGGCGAGGTAAAGATATGCCAGATCGAGGAACCATCAAGGGGGTGCACGCCAAGTTCTTGGGCAAGGGTGCCGCCAAAAAACACAGTGTTCACAATGTGAACTGCCCAGATGACCACTACATAACCTAAGGCTAATACTGTAGCGTCGGCTAAGCGTTTGCGCCCCATAGAGCACAATGAAGTCCTCTTCACACCTCGCTGTACCGCCCTATTCACAGGATAATCCGACGTTGGAAGATACTGTGTTCCGTACTCATGAGGAAGGTACCCACCGCTAGTTGACACACCACCGTAGGTTTTCTTATCTGATTGAGCATAGGGATTAAATCGGTTCGTCATAATGAAGCACAGCCTAGTAAAGAAATATCGCAGTGACATCCTCTACAGCTAGCAAAACCCTGGGAAAATGCCCAGGCTACTGACAGTAACCGGGGGTCCCCGCTTTCCAACTCAGCTGCCCTGTCTTATCCCATCATTGCATTAAGCAATGATTCTTGGTTATAAGCCAACCACTCGACCAAGCTCTCTCGGTCTTGTTCGGCATCTTCTCCAAAGACCTCTCCAGATGCCACATAAAGACGAATATCGTTGAGAGCCGCAACCCAAGCGTGCGCTTCTGTTTCCGTAATATCCACGTGAACACCACCGTCGGGGCCAAGTGCCTGACCAAGGACGTACAAGTGCTCGATTTTTGCGCGCGTAATATCTGTCTCGTGCAGGCAGCGCAATAAAGAATTATCCCCCTCAAATTCCTCATCGCCTTCCTTTTCAAAATCTGGAAGCAAACGCGCCAGCGCAGGATCTTTAGGGGCTTCTTTATGCCCACTAGGCATACCGGTTAGCTCTGCCAACTCGTCTTTGGGCGCAGATTGCGCGCGGTGGATGAGTGCCTCGCTGACAGTAGATGCAAGGTTGCCAAGGACTTCTCGTTCCATTGGCTCAAATACACACGCAAAGTGAACCCCACGCATGAGGCCTTTCTTTTTCTTCCATGGCTGCATAGTGATTTATGCCTTTCAATCAAAGGAGCACTCAGTTTTTCGCTTTATAAGCGTTATAGAACGCATCTGAGGGGCAAAGGGGCCCTGAGAAAGCTAGCCGCCCTGCTGCATCGTGGCCCACAGGCCAGCGGTGTGAAGCTTTTTCACATCGCCTTCAACCTTGTCGCGCTCCCCGGAGGAAACTACAGCTTTGCCTTCTGTATGAACCTGCATCATCAACTCGATAGCACGACGCTTGCTGTATCCGAGAATCGTTTGGAACACATACGTTACGTAGCTCATCAGGTTGACTGGATCATCCCACACGATGCACATCCAGGGTAGATTTTCGCTGGAAGCCACGTCTACTGATAGGGCCTCGTCAAGCTCTGGGGTAGCCATCGGAGAAGACACCACAACATCCATGGTGGGTGCTAAAACGACAGAAGGTAGCTCGTTAAGGGAATGAGTCACATCTTCTTGTTTGACTTGCATACAACACAGCCTAGCCCAATTCCTTAGTTGTTCCGCATGGAACTTTCCTTATCAGACTCCTATAAGGACTGGAATAAAAATAGCCATACAGTGAGTGGCACCACAAGTATGCCTAAAAGCGTTTTATGTCTTGTGCTTCAGCTCTCAGCGTTTTCAAGGCTAAGCTTGTGTGCGTGACTGAATTCGAATCGACGGCATTGCTCACCGATATGTACGAGTTAACAATGTTGCAATCGGCGCTTGCCGACGGCACAGCGTCCCGCAGCTGTACATTCGAGGTTTTCTCCAGGCGGCTTCCCAATGAACGCCGCTATGGTGTTGTCGCAGGAACAGCCCGAGTGCTGGAGGCTATCAAGCATTACCGTTTCACCGAAGAACAACTTGCCAGTCTGACGTTCTTGGACGCCACCACCATCGATTTTTTGCGTTCCTATAAATTCCAAGGGCAAATCGATGGGTACCGGGAAGGCGAGCTCTATTTTCCCAGTTCACCAATTCTTACCATTCGCGGCACGTTCGCTGAGTGCGTCATTCTTGAGACCCTCATTCTTTCCATAATGAATGCGGACTCGGCGGTGGCTTCAGCGGCAGCCCGCATGGTTACGGCAGCGGATGGCCGCCCTATTTTTGAGATGGGTTCCCGTCGCACTCATGAGTACGCGGCCGTGACAGCCGCGCGTGCCGCATACCTTGCAGGTTTTGTGGGGACCTCCAACCTTGAGGCAGTACACCGTTATGGCATTCCGGGTTCCGGCACCGCAGCACACGCGTGGACACTGTTGCACGTTAACGATGACGGCACGCCCAATGAGTCGGCAGCTTTCCAATCGCAGATCAACGTCCTGGGAGTAGGCACCACTCTCTTGGTGGATACCTATGACATCGCCAAAGGCGTTAAAACCGCCATCGAAGTAGCGGGACCACAATTGGGCGCTGTACGCATCGACTCTGGCGATCTGGGTGTGATGACCCGAAAGGTGCGTCAGGAGCTTGATTCCTTAGGGGCTCATAATACCGGCATCGTGGTGAGCTCCGACTTAGATGAGTACGCTATCGCTGGTCTGCGCGGCAACCCCGTCGACGCCTTCGGCGTGGGCACCTCTGTGGTCACCGGTTCTGGGGCGCCTACAGCCGGAATGGTTTATAAGCTCGTGGAAGTAGACGGTCACCCCGTGGCCAAACGCTCCCGAGGCAAAGCCATGGTTGGCGGGACTAAACGGGCTATCCGCACCCACCGTGCCACAGGAACGGCAGTCGAGGAAATCGTGTTCCCTTATGATCACGACACCCCTCAGATCGGACAGCTTAATTCTTATGAGCTCGCCATCCCCCTGATGCGCAATGGGATAGCTGTTGATAATCTGCCAACGCTCGAAGAATCTCGCGCTTATCTAGCAGAACAACTCATAACGCTCCCGTGGGAAGGGCTCGCCCTCAGCAAAGATGAGCCTGTTCTGTCTACTCGATTCATCGGTTTTAAGTAGATACGTGTAACAAAATTAATGCCTTTGGTCGGGCGAGGGCCGTGGGCATCAATGTTGGATGCAACCTCTACACTGTGTCCTATGTCAGATTCGCCCCTTGCTTTGTCTACCGATGAATTATTGGATGCGGCGGTAGCTGCCCTCGGCGGCAGCCGTCGTAACGGCCAAGTATCTATGGCCAACGCGGTGACCAAAGCACTCGAATCAGAGCGGCACCTTGCGGTTCAAGCGGGAACCGGCACCGGTAAATCCTTGGCTTATCTCGTACCAGCACTACGTCACGCTCAGGCTACTGATTCCACGATCATTGTTTCTACTGCCACCATCGCGTTACAACGGCAGCTAGTGGAGCGTGATCTCCCTCGTCTTGCTGATGCCCTCGAACCACACATGAGCAGGCGTCCCACTTTTGCGATAATGAAAGGCCGCGCAAATTACGTCTGCATGAACAAAATTGCTGCGGCCGAAGAACCAGAAGATGCGCTGATCGACGAGGAAGATCTCTCTTGGCTGGGCAAGCACGTAGCACGGATTTATGAATGGGCCAACGAGACCGAAGTCGGCGATCGCGATAGCCTTGATCCCGGTGTTCCGGACTTGGCTTGGCGGCAAGTCAGCGTCAACGCACAGGAATGCATTGGGGCGAGCAGATGCCCACATGGGGAGGAGTGTTTTGCGGAACTAGCGCGCAAAAAAGCCCATGATGTAGACGTCATCGTCACCAATCATGCGTTATTAGCCATCGATGCATTATCCGATGTCAACGTGTTACCCGAGCACGAGGTAGTGATCGTCGACGAGGCTCACGAACTCGATGGCAGGATCACGGCCGTAGCCACAAATGAAATTGGTGTTACTGCATTAACTATGTCTTCGCGCCGGGCGGGAAAACTGGGCGCGGGTGAGAAGGACCAAAAGCTTATTGATATCGCCAAGGAATGGGAAGACGCGATGCTCGCCATAGAGCCGGGCAGACTCACCTCCCTTCCGGACTACCTTAAACAGCAAACAGTAGCGCTTCGTGATGCCATCTGGTCTCTCCGGGAACATATATCCCGAGTTCCAGAAGGAGAAGCAGCAAATGATCCAGAACGGCATGCTGAACGGATGTCTCTCTCCAATCACTTAAATGATCAGCATGATTCGGTGATTCGGGTCCTTTCTGTCTTTGAAGAGGAAGACGCGGCCAGTCAAGAAGACGTGGTGTGGGTGCTTCACGACGAACGCCGCGGCGTCATGATCAAGGTCGCCCCTCTGTCCATCGCGGGGTTGCTTCATACTCGTCTCTTTAGCGAAAACACAGTGGTGTTAGCATCTGCCACATTAAATATCGGCGGAAACTTTAATGCTATGGCTGCCAGCTGGGGACTGCCCAAAGGGTCATGGGACAGCCTCGACGCGGGAACGCCTTTCAATCCCGCCACATCGGGAATCCTCTACACGCCCAATTCACTCCCCGACCCTGGGCGTGATGGCTTAAGCCCCGAGGTTCTCGATGAAATATATGAACTCATCATGGCTGCCGGCGGTCGCACCCTCGGATTATTTTCATCGCGCCGCGCCGCGCAACAAGCCACAGATGCAATGCGCACACGACTCCCCTTCGACGTCCTCTGCCAGGGCGATGACACGACCGGTGCGCTCGTCGAAAAGTTTTCTAAGCAAGAAAACACCTGTCTGTTTGGCACGCTCAGCCTCTGGCAAGGCGTAGACGTTCCGGGAAGATCGTGTTCATTGGTCATCATCGATAGAATCCCATTCCCCCGCCCCGACGATCCGCTGTTGCAAGCCCGTAAAGACGCCGCCGACGCGGATGGTAGAAATGGTTTTATGGAAGTCGCGGCCACCCACGCAGCACTGCTTATTGCTCAGGGGGCCGGCCGATTGCTCAGGTCAGTGACGGACCGCGGTGTGGTGGCCATCCTTGACCGTAGGATTGTGACCAAGCGCTATGGAGCGTTCTTTATCAGATCGCTGCCGGCTTTCTGGCGAACTAACGATCCACAAGTGGTACGCGGTGCTCTGTCGCGTCTCGTGGCTAGGTAACTAAACCAGGGAAAGGATTAACCATGACAGCTCACGTTCCAACCCTGAGCAACGACTCCGTTAAACTACGGCCTTTGCTGCTTTCCGACGCTCATGACCTCACTGCCACCTGTAGAGATCCGCTGACTCAGAAGTACACGACAGTTCCTGCGAACTACACCTTTGCTATGGCAGAAGAATTTATCAAAACTGAGCACGATAATCTGCGATGGGTGATTACAGTTCCCACAAGCGATCGCTTCTGCGGGCAAATTGAGCTACGCTCGCTTGCCACAGAGCATAACGCCATGAATGTGGGGTACATGACTGCCCCATGGGCACGTGGACAAGGACTAATGACCTCAGCACTTCTACTCGCCGTGGATTATGCGTTCTCGCGCTCAGTTCGTCGTATCGAGCTACAAGCAGATTCCCAGAACAAAGCCAGCCAACGTGTCGCAGAAAAAGCGGGGTTCATTCTCATAGACTCGAGCCAGGACACCATGGTCTACTCCTTACTCGCCGATGAATACCACTCTTAATACTCATTTTTCTGTTGAGGCAGCGGAACTCTACGAATCTTTCCCTCTGAGTCATCTGCGGCATCAATATCGGCTCTAGTAATTCCGAGCATATGAAGCACCTCATCCAAAAATGGGGAGTTGACAGAGGTGTCAGCGATCTCCCGCAATGCCGGCTTAGCGTTGAAAGCAATGCCCAAACCGGCAGCAGAGATCATGTCAATATCATTTGCGCCATCGCCCACTGCAACGGTCTGATGCATTTCTATGCCTGATTCCCGGGCGAACTCCTCCAAAAATTCTGCCTTAGCAGCCCTATCGACGATCTTCCCGATCACACGGCCAGTAAGCTTCCCGTCTACGACCTCCAAGGTGTTGGCACGGACATAATCCAGCCCAAGGTCTTCAGCGAGCTCTTCCAGAACCTGGATAAAACCGCCTGATACCACCGCAGTCTTGTACCCCAGCCGTTTCAGGGTTCGAATGGTTGTCCTGGCCCCCGGGGTCAGCTCTATGGAATCAGCAACCTCACCGATGACGCTAGCATCGAGACCTGCTAAGGCTTTGACCCGTTCCCTCAGCGATTCTTCAAAATCCAGCTCACCGCTCATCGCTCGCTCTGTGACTTCGGCCACCTCTTTTTCCCGACCGGCATGTGCTGCAAGCATCTCGATCACCTCGCCAGTGATAAGCGTGGAATCACAATCAAAACAAATGAGACGCTTAGAGCGTCGTAAAAGCCCTGCTCGCTCAATCGCGATATCTACACCCAGCTCCGCCGTGAGCTCAGCCAAGGCTTTTCGCAGAGGCATAGCCGCACCTGGTTCACGCTTGGCAACAGTAATTTTCAGTTCAAGGCCAGTGACTGGATAATCAGAAATGCCACGGATCGTATCGATATTCGCGTCAAAGTTGGCCAAAGTCTGCGCTACGCGCGACAAATCATGAGCTTCCACAGGGTTCCCCAGAATGACCACCTCATGAGTAGAACGTGGACGTGAAGACTGAGCAACTTCTTGCAACTCGATCTTCACATTCTGCCCATACGTCTTCAGAGTCTCCTTGAGCCCGATCTCCAAAATTTCTACCTTTGAAGCCTCGACCCCTGCGAAAACCGCTAACCCTAGAAAACCTCGAAACTGAGACTGCTCAACATCAAGAATTTGCACACCATTAGCGGCCAAAACACGAAAAGCTGCTGCCGACACCCCTTGCCGATCCTGGCCGGAGATCGTAATAACAGCCGGGGTTAACTCTGGGCGAAGACTAACAGTTACTTGAGGCTGGTCCAGTTCAATCACCGATCTATTGTTGCACGAAAGCCCTTCAATTCCTCCCGACGCTCCCCCTGTTTAGCGATGCTGTTTACTTTCCTAACAACGAATACATATCTTGAGCATCTATTAAGTTTCGTACCCTCAAGTCTGGTGCTTGCTCTGCTCATTGTGGGGGTGAGTAATAGGTCCTCCCAGGACAATCATGGTCTAATAAAAAGTGCACTTTCACACCACCGACGAGGGGTTAATGCGATGATTCCAAACGCAGTTTGGGCTGTTTTAGCCCTTTCCGAGGAGTAAAAGTGCAGGTGAGTTAGCTTTTCTCCGCGCACGCGGAGGTAGTTCCGGTGTTGGGTATGTATGCTGATCCGTCTGGTTCTTTTCTCCGCGCACGCGGAGGTAGTTCACCAGTGGGTTCGGGGTTCAAGTCCCTGATGGCGCTTTTCTGTGAAGTCTCGAGACATCGTTCCTATTTGATGTCTCGAGACTTTTCTTTTTGTCAGGGTTCGGTTGGTGCGGATCTTTCAGTAGGTTGCGGTGGTAACTGCGTCCTTTTTCGAGTAGATATCTTCCGAGGATTTCTGTTGTTTCGGGGTTCACTGCGGTGATCTTGTTGTTGAGACAGACGAGAATGATGGGCATTCCGGCGTAGCGGGTTCCGATGTAGAGCTTTTCGGATTCTCCTGCCCATCGCAGGCTTACTTTTCCCGCTGAATCTATGATGTCGTCGGTGATAGCGCGTGGGCTGGTGTGTGGGCAGCGAGATTGTGGCTCGAGGGCTTGGTACCCGCCGGTGTTGTATCGATGAAGGAGCTCTCTGATCCATCTTGTGCTGACCCCGAACATCTCGGCCGCTTGGGTGTGGGTTATTCCGGTTGCGTGGATGGTGTCGATGATGACTTTGTTGAAGGTGTGCTTCTTCGCCATGGTTGGCACGCTAAGAGCGGAAGTATGTCTCGAGACATTCGGCACGGCGGTGCTGGGTCAAAAACTTCGATCAGTGACTGAAGGTGTGGACAACAGGAACGATGTTGTGGCACATCAGTGGGGTGGAATGTGGAAGGATGTCGCGGGACATAGCGGAACTATGTCATGGAACCAGACACCAGTGAGGGCACCAGCGCACAACAAGAAAACCCCACTACTTACCCTGCTCGAAACACTCCACCAACTGCTCGCGCTGATACTCGCTCAACGAACTTCGTGCTCTCAAAGAAAACTACTCCCCACTAGTCGGTAACTGATTTCTCAGTCCAACCAATGGGGAGCAGTTCACCCTGTGAAGGTGGTGGGGTTTTGTGCTACCCCCAAAAAATAAATCCCAGGAGAATTTACATCATGGATCGAGCAGAAAACACTACCGAGCAGGTCACACCAACACTTGACCATGCGGCTGCAAATGCTTCATCACAAGATAAGGAACCAGATACTCCCCCTGAAACCTTTGACCGCAAATACGTTGAAACTTTGACGCGGGGCAGCTAGGTATAGCACAAAGATTAAAGAGCTAGAACCGCTTGCAGCGCGGTGTGGAACCAACAAACTTCGCAAAAATCCATCTAAATGGAACCTAGCTTGCGTGTTTTTCAGTCTATTTTCATTTCCTGCCTCCGCATACGGAGGCAGTTTCATCATAGTGCCTGGATTAAGCCCAAAACGCCTCCCCCACACCTTCATCCCCTACCCCATAACTTAAGAAAATAGAAAAATAAACTGATTATCCGTTTATTTAAAACTGAGCCGATGATATGCTTTTGCGAAAGTTCCCAGTCCATAAGGCTTTAATATGAAAAAATCGAAACTTTTTCTCTGCATGGCATTAACCACTTCATTGGCCACTGCCTCAATACCTGCAACAGCTCAAGAAAGCGACCCCATTACAAAACCGTGGCTGTTCAAAAAATGTGAAGGCTTCTCCGTAGCCATCCAGTCTGTTCATCTAAAAGACAAAGATCAGAGCCGCGTCCCTCGGTGGCTACGCGCTAAACCAAACCTGGGCGACACAGTCAAAGTCCAGTTCAAAGTCACCAACAACAGCTATAGCAATAATGCTGATGCTACTTACCCAAAGGAGGAAGGAAACGCTTACCTTGTTGATGACCCGTTATCGGTGAGAAATGGAGTAGGCGTTACCATTAAGCCCAACCCTATTTACGCATGGTCAAACACCGATCAAAAGAGGAATTTCATTCTCGGACGGGGAGACTCTGTAACGGTTACCTACAATCACACTATTACAGAACAAGATCTGACTAATCGAGGCATCCCAGATGGCCCGAACTATCCAATAAGCAATTCAGGTACGGCAACCCCCGTATGTACCATTTCCCCAGGAATTACGTATAGCTGGTCTCCCCTGTCGCATTTCTTCCCTTGGCTAGCTGGCTTTCTTCGGTCTATTACTTCATTTTTCAGCCGGTAGAGCCACACAAATAAACTCTGCAATCGCTTTGACTAACTTCTAACCAACATGCATGTATGCGTATGGCGCCTGTTCTTAAACAGGCGCCATACGCATAAGAAAGCTGCTAGCACTAAACCAACGCTCACAATAAAAAGTCGAGGCCTAGCTTTCTAGGCCTCGACTTAAGTCAGAGAGTAATCAGCCGCTACTGCGCTTATTTGGCCTTTACAGTGACCGGCTCCACGTGATGCCCTACGTGTGCTTCACGACGCATCCGCTCAACCATATGCGGATAATGAAGCTCAAATGCAGGACGCTCAGAACGAATACGTGGCAGCGAAGTAAAGTTGTGGCGCGGCGGCGGGCAGGAGGTCGCCCACTCCAAGGAGTTTCCGTAGCCCCATGGGTCATCTACAGTAACTACCTCTCCGTAACGCCAAGACTTGATAACGTTCCAGATAAACGGCAGAACAGACATTCCGAGTAGGAACGAGAAGATCGTAGAGATCTGGTTCAGCGTGGTAAAACCGTCGGAATCAAGGTAGTCAGCATAACGGCGTGGCATGCCCTCATTGCCCAACCAGTGCTGCACCAAGAAGGTTCCATGGAAGCCTACAAAGGTAATCCAGAAGTGAATCTTGCCCAGGCGCTCGTCAAGCATGCGTCCGGTCATCTTGGGGAACCAGAAATACACACCAGCGAAGGAAGCAAACACTACGGTACCGAACAAGGTGTAGTGGAAGTGCGCAACCACAAAGTATGTATCAGAGATGTGGAAATCTAGCGGAGGGGAAGCCAGCATGATGCCGGTAAGCCCGCCGAAGAGGAAGGTGACCAGGAAGCCCATAGTCCAGGTCATCGGGGTTTCCCAAGAGACGTGACCCTTCCACATTGTTCCAAGCCAGTTGAAGAACTTCACGCCGGTAGGAACCGAGATCAAGAAGGTCATAAAGGAGAAGAATGGAAGCAGGATGGCACCGGTAACAAACATGTGGTGTGCCCACACTGCCATGGAGAGCGATCCGATGGATAGCGTTGCAAATACCAGGCCGATGTAGCCGAACATTGGCTTACGCGCAAACACTGGAACGATTTCAGAGACGATTCCAAAGAACGGAAGCGCGAGAACATATACCTCAGGGTGCCCGAAGAACCAGAACAGGTGCTGCCACATGATGGCGCCACCGTTACCCGGATCAAAGAGATGCCCGCCGAGTTTACGGTCATACAACACGCCCAGGGCTGCAGCAGTCAAGAGCGGGAAGATCATAAGGACCAGAACCGAAGCAACAAAGATGTTCCAGCAGAAAATTGGCATGCGGAACATGGTCATGCCAGGAGCGCGCATGCAAAGGATCGTGGTGATCATGTTGATAGCGGAGGAAATCGTGCCCACACCAGTTGCACCAACGCCAACGATCCACATATCCGAGCCGATACCCGGGGAGTGAATAGAGTCTGCCAGCGGTAGGTACATTGTCCAACCGAAGTCCGCAGCGCCGCCAGGGGTGAGGAAGCCCGAGAGCATAGCAGCTGCGCCAATCATGGTGACCCAGAAACCAAAAGCATTGAGGCGAGGGAATGCAACATCCGGCGCGCCGATCTGCAGTGGCAGGATGTAGTTAGCAAAGCCCCACACGATGGGAGTACCAAACAGAAGCAGCATCACTGTGCCGTGCATAGTGAATAGCTGGTTGAACTGCTCGTTTGAAAGATACTGCAGCCCCGGCGAGAAAAGCTCCGCACGGATAAGCAGTGCCATAAGTCCACCAAGGAAGAAGAACACAAAGGACATGATGATGTACATGATGCCCAATTGCTTGTGATCGGTGGTGGTTAGCATTTTCCAGGCCAGAGTGCCCTTGCGGGCACCGCCGGTCGGCGCGGGCCTTGTTGGCTCAGAGTAATCCTCGAGCCTCGGCGCCACAGCGGTCATACGATCCTCCTGACTTGTGAGCCGCCTCGCCTTAAGTGACGAAGACGACTAAATTTACACTGCCCCATCTTATGGCAGCGTAAGTATGTAAGCCAGCCACAGCGGGCTGGAATTCAGCTAAGTTTATGCGCGATGACCTGCAAAACGAAATGCCTATCTGGGGTTTTACAAAACTAAACAATCAATTCTGCTAAAAATACGGCATTTTCCAGATAGTTCCAGTGATACGCACCACATAGCAAAGTAGGTACGTATTTATACATCACCCCCACAAGCTCCCCTACCTCACCCCCAGCGGTTATCAATCCAAAGGATGAATAGAGTGTCAGTTCACCCTTTCCGCCCCAGAGCATTCCCCTTAAAGACCTCGCACGCCCAGGCCCCAATCACCCCTTCCCTCATAAGCAAAACCGCCGCACAAGAGGAATCCCCTAAGAATTTTGTGCGGCGGTTTTCTAACTTTTTCTATTAGAAGTCCCAGTCGTCGTCTGTAGTGTTTTCAGCCTTGCCAATTACATAGGAGGAACCAGATCCAGAGAAGAAATCATGATTCTCATCGGCATTAGGCGACAGAGCCGAAAGAATTGCTGGCGAAACTTTGCACTCGTCGGCAGGGAACAACCCCTCATAGCCCAAGTTATTAAGCGCCTTGTTTGCGTTATACCGCAAGAAGCGCTTTACGTCTTCCGTCCAGCCTAGATCGTCGTAAAGATCTTCAGTGTATTGAATCTCGTTATCATAGAGATCATAGAGGAGGTCGAACGTATACTCCTTTAATTCTTCCTGACGCTCCGGCGTTTGCTCCCTGACCGCCTGCTGATACTTGTATCCGATGTAGTAGCCATGCACAGCCTCGTCACGGATAATCAGTCGAATAATATCCGCCGTATTAGTCAGCTTGGCATGGCTCGACCAGTACATGGGCAGATAAAAGCCTGAATAGAATAGGAATGACTCCAGAAGCGTCGAGGCTACCTTCCGCTTCAGCGGGTCAGCACCCTCATAGTAGGAAAGAACAATTTTGGCTTTTTTCTGAAGGTTCTCATTCTCTTCAGACCAACGGAATGCCTCATTAATCTCTTTAGTGGAGGCGAGCGTCATAAAGATATTGGAATAAGACTTAGCATGAACGCTTTCCATGAAGGCAATATTGGTATACACAGCCTCCTCATGCGGAGTAATAGCATCCGGGATCATGGAAACGGCACCCACCGTCCCCTGGATAGTGTCCAGCATGGTCAAACCGGTAAAGACCCGCATGGTCGTGGTCTTCTCCAGGTCATTGAGAGTTCCCCAGCTCTTCAGATCATTAGAGACCGGAACTTTTTCAGGAAGCCAGAAGTTACCGGTCAACCGGTCCCATACCTCAAGATCCTTTTCATCAGGAATGCTATTCCAGTTAATCGCAGAGACCGGTTTTTTATGTGATTCGAGATAAGAATCGTAAGACTCCACCGTTTCACCTTTCCTACTTGGGGATTCATCACCCATCAGGCAACCAAGCATGCCGTTTTCAACACACAACAGCTAGCCCGATACACAGATCCAGGGCGACTTATTACCCGTCGACTCTACCCCACAGTAAATCAAAAGGCTCTATGAGTCCCATCTTTCAAGAGATGATCAATCGTCCAGAAATAGTCAATAATGTTATCTTAATCACACAATATTGCTGCCCCATAGGATGGCTTACCCTAAGTTGATTTTAGGTAACCGTTTAAGCTGGCCACTCAAAAAATGTGGCCTTTACCACCTTCTAGCTTTTCATTTCACTTTCAGTAGCATCTCACCACTCGACAAAATTTCTATCATTAAGTTAGGCAACCCAACAAGAAAAATCCCTGTTATGCTGGGCTAACTTAAGATGACACATCCAATATTGCTGCTTAGTATCGCTTCCATGAGTATCAACGAAAAACTAGCAGCAGCACTAAACAACCAGATCACCGCTGAACTTGAAGCTTCCATGGTTTATCTTCAGCTTTCCTACATCCTGGATGATCTTTCCCTCACCGGAATGCGCAACTGGATGCAGGCTCAGCACAAGGAAGAACTGGACCACGCAGCTCAGTTCTCCAAGCACCTTCTTGACCGCGACTACCGCCCTCAGATCGGCGACATCGCACCGCCAAAGCTCGATGCTAATTCCGCAGTCGAAGCTTTTGAGGCTTCCCTCGCACATGAGCAGAAGGTCACCGCCATGATCCGCGAGCTCGCAGAGATTGCAGACTCCGTGAAGGATTACGACTCACGCCCCCTCATCGACCGCTTCCTGGAAGAGCAGATTGAAGAGGAAGCAAACGTCAAGGAGATCCTGGACCGCCTGCGCATCGCCGATACCGGCTCCGGAATCTTGCGTATCGACGCCGAGCTCGCCGAGCGCTAAGCCGTTCAACGCACGCTTATAATAATGGGGATGGCCCCACCACAAAGTGGTGGGGCCATCCCCATTATTCAGTTAGAGCATGCAGCTTACGCAGCCTTCTACTTCAGTTCCCATCAGCGCTACCTGCCGCAAACGGATGTAGTACAAGGTCTTGATGCCTTTTCTCCAAGCATAAATCTGTGCACGGTTAATATCCCGAGTAGTCGCACTGTCTTTAAAGAACAATGTCAATGACAACCCCTGATCAACATACTTCGTCGCTACGGCATACGTATCAATGACTTTTTCAAAGCCAATCTCATAGGCATCCGCAAAGTAATCAAGGTTCTCATTATCCATATGGGGCGCTGGATAATAAACGCGACCGATCTTGCCTTCTTTCCTAATCTCAATCTTGGATGCGATTGGGTGGATAGAAGAGGTTGAGTGATTGATATAAGAAATCGATCCCGTCGGTGGTACCGCCTGAAGATAACGGTTATAGAGACCATGAGCAGCCACAGAGTCTTTAAGATCTGCCCAATCGGCGGCCGTAGGCGTATAGATCGAAGAATCAGCAAAAATCTTTGCTACCTTTTCGGTCTTCGGCGCAAAATCCGCAGGGTCAAAACCATCAAAGTACTCGCCAGTCGCGTACTTGGAGGTCTCAAAGCCAACAAAAGTACGTCCACGCTCGCGAGCCAGTTTGTTGGAGGCTACCAAGCATTGGTAGAGAACAGCGGCAAAGTAAGCGTTGGTAAAGTCGAGCCCCTCTTCAGAGCCATAATAAATGTGCTCGCGGCCAAGATAGCCGTGGAGATTCATCTGACCAAGCCCGATAGCATGCGCGGCGTCGTTACCTTTACGGATCGACGGAACCGAGTTAATAGCGGTCTGTTCGGAGACGGCAGTGAGCCCGCGGATCGCTGTCTCAATGGTCTTGGCAAAGTCCGGCGAGTCCATTGTCATCGCAATGTTCAATGAACCCAAGTTACAAGAAATGTCTTCGCCGACTTCCTCATACGTAAGATCATCGTTAAACAGAGATGGCGTATTAACCTGAAGGATCTCGGAACAGAGATTAGACATGTTCACTCGCCCCTCGATGGGGTTTGCCTTATTCACTGTGTCCTCGAACATGATGTACGGATAACCAGATTCAAATTGAATCTCTGCGATGGTCTGGAAGAACTCACGCGCATTGATCTTGCTCTTGCGAATCCTAGGATCCTCAACCATCTCCGCATAGTGCTCGCTAACAGAGATATCTGCAAAAGCTTTACCGTAGACCCGCTCAACGTCATAGGGACTGAACAGGTACATGTCGTCGTTACGCTTAGCCAGCTCAAAAGTGATATCCGGAATCACTACGCCTAGTGAAAGCGTCTTGATACGGATTTTTTCATCTGCATTTTCGCGCTTAGTGTCCAGGAAATTAAGGATGTCTGGGTGGTGTGCGTTGAGATACACAGCACCTGCACCCTGGCGCGCACCAAGCTGATTTGCGTAGGAGAAAGAGTCTTCAAGCAATTTCATCACTGGGATAACGCCGGAAGATTGATTCTCAATCTTTTTAATTGGCGCGCCCGCCTCGCGCAGATTGCTTAGGAGCAGGGCAACGCCGCCGCCTCGCTTGGACAGCTGCAGTGCAGAGTTAATGGAACGCCCGATGGACTCCATGTTGTCCTCGATACGCAGCAGGAAGCAGGATACGGGCTCACCGCGCTGTGCTTTGCCGGAGTTAAGGAAGGTAGGGGTAGCAGGCTGGAATCGACCAGTCATGATCTCATCGACGAGGTTACGAGCAAGGTTCTGGTCGCCGTCGGCAAGCGTAAGCGCCACCATGCATACGCGGTCCTCAAAGCGCTCAAGATAACGGCGGCCGTCGAAAGTCTTTAGCGTGTAGGAGGTGTAGTACTTATATGCGCCAAGGAATGACTTAAAACGGAACTTGTGGGCATACGCCTGCTTAAAGAGGTCCTTGATAAACGCGAACTCGTACTTCTCAATAATTCCGGGCTCGTAGTAGTTGTTCTCAACCAAATACTCAATCTTTTCCTCAAGATCGTGGAAAAAGACGGTGTTTTGGTTAACATGCTGCAGGAAGAACTGATTGGCAGCTTCACGATCCTTATCAAACTGGATCTTTCCATCCGCGTTATAAAGATTGAGTAGCGCGTTAAGCGCATGGTAGTCGAGTTGTTCGGTGCGAGACACCGGCTCAGCAACGTGTTTTCCCAAAGATTGCGACACGAAGAAACCTTTACCTTTTCAAATAATGGTGATGTGCGGATATAGAAAATGTTATGAAATTAGAGTCTTCTCGGAGTCAGTCCTCACAGAGAAGGCGAGTATTACATGGCGGGGACTCCACGAGTCTACGGAAACTGGTGTCCCCTTGTTTTAAGCCACCGGTTCGGGGAGGAGGCCTAGCGCAGCCGCGTTACCAAGCAAGCCATCGCGCACCAGACGAACGTCTTCATCCGTACCCAAAAGCTCAAAGCGATAGACATAGGGCACCTTACATTTAGCTGCGATCGTGTCCCCAGCTTTGCCAAAATCAAGGCCGAAGTTAGAGTTGCCTCCCGCGATAACCGCACGCAGCAGACTTCTATTGTGCTCATTGTTAAGGAAGCGGATCACTTGGGCTGGAACTGGCCGTGTATTACCACCGCTTATCGACGCTCCCCCGCCATACGTGGGACACACCAATACGTAGGGTTCATCCACAACCAACTCAGGGGAAGACTTATGCAATGGGATTCGTTTGGCAGGAAAACCTAGTTTCTGCACAAACCTCTTTGTGTTCTCCGTTGCAGAAGAAAAATAGACGACGAGCATCTCCAGCTGCCTTCCTCAACATTGCGTGCTTGCTCTTATGTAAAAAGCCCAAGCAAGACCTGTTGTCTCGCTCGGGCTTTCTTAGAAGTCTCTGACCCCCTTGCGGCGTGCAGAGGAGAAAGTCATTAGGCGACCTGCGCCACCAGCGAGCTGATGCGCTCAGGACGGAAGCCTGACCAGTGCTCGCCATTCACTTCAACGACCGGGGCCTGGAGGTAACCAAGAGCCATCACATAGTCGCGGGCCTCATCGTCGATGCTGATATCTACGAGCGTGTAATCAAGTCCTGCACGATCGAGAGCTTTTTTGGTGGCATTGCATTGAACGCAAGCTGGCTTGGTGTAGACGGTGATCGACATGGCGCACAATTCCTAAATCTTGAGCAAACGGTCCCTAGGACCGAAACGGCTTAATTAACAACCTAACGTTGTCACCCGGAGAACATGCGGTGTTCTATGCAAGCAGCACCACAGCAGAGGGGATACGGGCGGAAATTATCTATTTCCGCTGTTCTCCGAGCCGTTCCGGCGACACAAGAAGACACTATACTTAGTGGTTAAAATACGCAACAGGCACAATATATAGTAGTTACATCAAGGGAATTCCCAGCACGGCATTTGCCCCCGCCACTACATCTAGCGGGTCACCCTCCATACCGATTGATCAAAAGTTACAACAAAATTTTTCCCAACTGACATAAGGCCAGCTCATCCCCCCATAAAAAATTTTTCGTTATAGAAAAGTTATAGAGCTACGCAGTGTCCCGCGGGAGAACCCTAGCCAGACCCCAGACATAGCAAAACGACCACCCCGAAAGGTGGTCGTCTATAAAAAATATCCTAGCCCTGGCGAGCCTTGAAACGAGGATCCTTCTTGTTGATCACGTAAACTTTGCCGCGGCGACGGACAACCTGAGCGCCCGGCTTGTTCTTCAGCGACCGAAGGGATTTGCGGACCTTCATCGGGCGCTCCTTTCTTCTCCAAGAAAAGCCATAGAGAGGCTTCACGGTTATTTGGGCATTTTCCCACTCACGTGCTTTCACACAGGAGGAAAACCTGCCATGACACGAGGAATGATGTTATCGTACCCAGCACGTAAATACCAAACTCTAGCGCCCAGCTCCCTCCGATCCGCTGATCTCACCTCATTTTCTCTTCCGCACAGCACTCGCCGGGAGAAAAACTAAGATGGCACCATGGACACACTACGCGACACCATCAAGAACCGACTCCGCACCCGATCAGCCATCGATCCGGCTGAAGAAATTACGGCGCGCGTGGATTTCCTAGCGCAATATCTTTCCGCATCCGGCGCGCGAGGTTTTGCCCTCGGCATCTCTGGAGGACAGGACTCGACCCTGGCGGGACGCTTAGCCCAATTAGCCGTAGAGAAACTACGAAAAGAAGGGTACCCTGCAGAGTTCTGGGCGATCAGACTACCGTACGGCGTCCAGGCAGACGAGGAGGACGCCCGCATCGCTCTCGCATTCATCCGACCAGATCACAGCGTCACCATTAACATCAAACCCGCCACAGATGCTTGCGCAGCAGATGTTGCACAAGCCCTGGGGTTAGAAACGCTCAATGACTTTAATAAAGGAAATGTAAAAGTACGCCAAAGAATGATCGCACAGTACGCTTTGGCCGGCGAAAAGGGGCTCCTAGTTATTGGCACCGATCATGCCGCCGAAAATGTCACGGGATTTTTTACCAAATTTGGCGATGGCGCAGCCGATATCCTCCCACTCGCGGGATTATCTAAGCGTCAAGGGGCGCAGCTTTTACAAGCCCTTAACGCCCCCGATTCCACATGGCTCAAAGTCCCCACCGCAGACCTGGAGGAAGAGCGCCCCGCGCTTCCCGACGAGGTCGCCCTCGGAGTAACTTACTCCGACATTGATACATACATCGAAGGCTCCGGCGAAGTATCCGAGAAAGCCGCCGCCCGCATCGAACACTTATGGAAAATCGGCGAGCATAAGCGCCATCTACCGGTAGAACCAGGCGATACGTGGTGGCGCCGATAAGCTTATTACCGCTAGTAGCGTTCCGGCTCTTCACCAAAAGTAAATGCGCGTCCCGATAACTCTATGCAGGGAATACAAATAAAATTGTATTTTAATGTCGGCAGCCATGGGCGCAGATCAAGAGACTCTGCATGGTGAATTTCAGCAGTGTCTTTCACCACATACGCAGTGCCGCGAACAACCACAGACCAACCAGATTCTTCATTAAAATGATCAACCTCAAAGAGCACCTGGGGGTTTAGGTTCACGGTAAACAGTTTTGTGCCCTCCGCCGTACGTAAATAAATACGCGGCCCTCCCTGCGAAGTATCTACGACGTAATTCACCGGAAAGATATCCATATCGTCTTTACGCCGAACTACGATCCGGCCAACAGGCTCGCCGCGGAGCCTTTCTATGATTTCGTCCTGCCCTAATACCCTTATCGCCTCAGAATTGTTATCCATGCCACCTATGATCCCAGCGACACAATAAAAAAGGGCGGCCTTTATCTAACTGAAATTATATTAGTCACATCTAGGGGTGGCTTAGAAACAGCGAACAACTCCGCCGTCTCCATCAACCATCCCGACGAATGGCGGGTTATTAAACTCCCATTGGTCCACGACCTGAGACAAAACAGCCATCTGCGATTCCGACCACAGGGCTGCCAACTCGGCACAATCTGCGGTTTTTGTGGTTTCCTGCTCCAACTCGCGAGCAATCAGCTCTTGCGCGTAGCTACGGAACCCCTTCTCCCCTGGCTCTGAAATCCACGCCCACACGAGATCCGCGGCGTCTACAAAAATGGTCGTCCTTTTATCCGGCCGCTCGTGTTCATCAACGTTTGCCAGCCCGGAGCGGTAGGTCTCAAACTCGCGTATCCAATGTAACGCCTCGCCGGAAATCAGCAGCTGCGTCAGTCTTTCAACATTCTCCCGCGATATGGCTCTCTCACCGTACATGCGGTTTATTGTCGCATACCTATAAATCCAGAACACAGACACACAAGGGTTGCCGACCCCCGCCATAAACCTTAGTATCTAAGCATGAGTGAAGATACTAAGAAATGCACATTCAATCAGGAAAGCCACTACGCAAACTTTGCCGCTGAGGTATTCACGTTGCTCTCGGACGCCACACGCGTGCGGATCATTCTGGCGTTGAGGGATGCAGAAAAATCCGTCAACGAGCTAGCTGAAGAAATCGGTAAATCCCCCACGACCACCTCACAACACCTGGCAAAACTACGCTGGGGCAAGATCGTCGAGGCTCGTCAAGATGGCAATCGAGTGTTTTATCGGCTTATCGACGCCCACGCGCGCGAACTTGTGACGCTCGCCGTATTCCACGCTCAGCGATGCGTAGTAAATACCGCCCCAGCTCATCATCGAAACTCTGACGGCTCTATTACTGCTGATGCCACGCCCCCTGGTGCTCTGCGATGAGTACCACCTCAACAGAAATGCGTAGCTTATGGCAACGCATTGATCATAAAGACCTCGCTCGGGTCATATTCGTCGCGCTCTGCGCCGTAGCTCTTATCCTAGGGTTAACCTGGCCACGGCCGATGCTCCCAGCCATCGCTTTTCTTGGCCTGATAGTAGGCTGCTGGCCGATCGCACTCGAGGCGTTCAAGGATCTGCTCCAGCGAAAAATGAGCATGGAGCTATCCATGTTTATCGCAATTGTCGCATCGGCCGCTATTGGCGAGTGGATAACAGCATTGGTTATCACTGTATTCGCCCTGGCAGCAGAGATACTGGAGGATCTCTCCCTGGATCGCGGCCGTGAGGCCTTGACGGACCTTATGACGTTCCTCCCCGAGACCGTGCAAGTCCGACGTGGCGATGAGGGCGACGAGGTCACCTTAGTGCCTTTGCATGAGGTAGTTGCAGGGGACACTGTGGTCGTGTCACCAGGCGGGCGCATACCAGTTGACGGAACCGTTGTTTCCGGCAAATCAAGTGCTGACCAATCGCGTATCACCGGAGAACCCCTTCCCGTAGATATTACGGTCGGCGATTCGGTATTCGCCGGTTCAGTCAACCAGGTCGGCGTGGTCGAGATCCGTGCGCAAAAAGTAGGAACAGAGTCCTCCTATGGACGAATCATCGCAGCAGTAGAACAGGCCCAATCGACCGAGCCGCCAGCGCAAAGACTCGCCGACAAACTAGCAGCATGGCTAGTGTATTTTGCCTTATTCAGTGCTGTGCTTACATACCTTATTACCCACGATCTCAAGGCCACGATTGCAGTGGTAGTGGTCGCTGGCGCTTGCGGCATTGCCGCCGGTACGCCTCTCGCAGTCTTAGCCGCCATCGCCCGCATCGCCAGAAATGGAGCGTTTATCAAAGACGGCGCCCATCTTGAGGCGCTTTCTAGCGTCGATACAATCATTTTTGATAAAACAGGAACGCTTACCACCGGCGTCCCTACGGTCGTGGAGGTCGTGCCGTCGACAAGCATTGACCGCGAAGAGCTGCTTACGCTGGCTGGAACAGCTGAATCTTATTCCGAGCATCCGCTGGGGCAGGCCGTGGTCGCATATGTTCGCGCGCAGGCAACCGTTCCCTGGTATCAGGTGCGCCGGATACGATTGATGCCCACGGTTCCGCTACTGCCGTTCACATCAGCATCGACGGACACTATGCAGGCACGATTCTCTTAGCTGATGCCATCCGCGACTCCGCACAATCCGCCATTGCGGGGCTGAAGAAACTCGGACTACGAACCATGATGCTCACCGGCGACCAGGAGATCGCGGCACGGGCCGTCGCAACCGAGCTAGGTATCGACGAAGTCCACGCAGGGTTGCTCCCCGACGACAAACTCGCTATTATCGACGCCCAACGCGCTGCCGGACGCACGATTGCAATGATCGGCGACGGAGTCAACGACGCACCCGCTCTAGCGCATGCCACCGTGGGGATCGCCATAGGATCAGGCACCGATATCGCTCAAGAGAGCTCAGACGTGGTCCTCATTAGCTCTGATCTCAACGACCTTGCGCACACTGTCCACGTGGCCAAACGTGCCCGAAAAATCATCATGTTCAACTTCATCGGCACTCTTGCCGTTGACATTCTTGGAATGATCCTTGCCGCGTATGGACTGCTCTCCCCCGTATTTGCAGCATTCATCCATGTTGGTTCAGAAACTGCTTTTATCCTCAACTCAGCTCGGCTCATCCCGCGGCGGCGCTAGGGGGCTCGTGGGGTTGGACGACGCGGGATGGTATTTCCGCGATCGATTCGTAGCCCAAAATACTCGACTCTTCCAAAGACTACCGGCTCGCCGAAAAACCGCACGGCCCGCATTCTGGAGCTATCACTTGGGAGTTGGGGCGGCGGTGGCCTCAGTAGAGACTTGGAAGAACATGCACAAAAAGGTGACCATTTCATAAAAACAGGGGGGACCTCAAAGGTGCACTCCTGCGGGTGAGACGCACGCAACAAAAGGCACGCGCTGGCTAACATGCAGATAATCTTCCCCTTGCAGGTCAATGTATAAAGTAGCCCTGAACTAGCTTTTACCAAAAATTTGAATACAATGCACGGTCGCTAAAACGACCATATATGTAACGAAGGTTTTACATAATGCTCGGCAGTTCACCTCCGCCCCCTCGGAAAAAATTCACGTTAAAACTGATACTTGCATGGATAGCCGTCGCGCTAAGCGGCTTCGTCCTCCTTGGCGCTATCTTTGCCCCAAACTCCATAAAAGACGCTTTAGGCACAGCGATCGTAGCAATATCTATAGGACTCCCTGGGGTTTGGTATCTCATTCACAGTCGGCGTAAATCTCACGGCGCTCCCCCCCTAAAACACCATTGGGGGAAAATTGCTACCACCAGTATTGTCCTTTTCTTTGTAGGTGGTTCCATAATTCCGACACAAGCAAAGCAAGAGCCCGCTTTGCCTTCACCTTCAACATCAACAACAGCTCCTACTACCAAAGCCACTACCTCATCTACGAGGAGCACTACCTCATCCACTAGCTCCGTATCCACCGCCTCATCTACATCGACAGAGCCTTCATCTACGACTACAAAAGAGGCTGCGCTTCCGGCTCCAGCCTCTGAGATTGTAGATGAGCGTCCCGTAGGTTTTGCCGGAGTGCCAGACCGACAACCCCCCACACCAGCTCCAACTCCTGTACAGCAGTTTGTCGCACCTCCACCGCCACCTGTCAACAACCCGCCAGCACAGCAAAACTACGTACACCCAGGGGGCTTTCTGTAATGGCGGGAGTGGCATCAGTAAGAGGGGCGTCCCCATGACCTGTGCGCCAGGGAAGGATGGCAGGAACCGCTGGAAATCCGCCGGTTAACCCCTATGTTCAAGCCTCGGGAGGATGCTGAAAACTCCATGACGGCTACATCGACGCCATAGCATACGAGATAGAGGTCACCCACACTTAGTTGAAGCGTGAAAGAACATGCACGAAAAGACCTCGGCGCAGGTAGCAGGGATGGTTTGGGTTTTCTGAAAAGTAAACACCCTCCACGATAAATTTTGTGCTACTTGGTGTTGTCTTTTTGTTTTGCTGCGCGGCCATCTGAGTCTTGATAAAGACCTAATGCTGTGGCCACCACAAAGTTCGAGTAATTCAATTGCGGTGCCTAACTCATTCCTCTCAAGAGCGGCACCGCTTGAAAAGTAACCGATAAAGCTAAGCGTCATGATTAGAAAACGCACGACATGATTAACTTTTGCCTGTGTGATTTGGGCATTCCACAAATCATGGAACGATCTAGGCTCACTTTGACTAGCATCGACAAGCGCCGCTTTATCGCTTACAGCCGAAGTAGAGTTCGGCTACGCTTCACCGTTTAGACGAGCAGGGTCACAGTCAATTTCCTCGGTCACTTTGAGAGCAACCTTACAAGGCTTAGCCGCATCTACGCTTTGATTATCTCAAGACCGAGTAAGCACGATATGTGCTATCCGTAGCGATATCGGCAGCACTCAAAACCGGTTCGTCATTTTGAAATTCCCTATCCAAATGGGACCGGGCTCATGGGTAACTTCGAACAACTACACAGCACCCATATTCTCAGCCTTATTTCAAACTCTATCTAGAGCAACTTTGAGCTCAATATCCTGAGTGTTCACCAATAACAAACACACCACCGCGTGCGTCGTCACGTGCATAACGTTTGATGTTGCCCTTACTAAAACTACAAAATTCACCCCAGGCCGAGTACACAACCTCCCCATAATCCCATGTGGAAGTTACTTTTCCCAACAGCGGTTGCTTAGCGATCTTTTGATACCTGCTTGCGACGAAGTGCAGAAGCTTTTGCAGCTTCATAGTGCTGTATGCCATTAACCACCGTCCCAAACCTTAAATAAACCATATAAAACAATTAATCGAAACGGTGGAAAATGTACATATCAACATTTCGTCTGTAAGGTTTCTATAAGATACCGGAAAACGCTTATCTTTTTCACAAGAAAAATGGTCTCCGGTATCCACCAAAAAATTTCTGTTTAAGTACGTGGAACAAAACAACCTAAGAATGTTCCACTCCATTAACCAATTTTTGACGATGTGGAAAAACATGATCCTCTCACGTAGGAAAACCGCAGCAGTCAAAGGACTATTTCATCATCCTTTACTCGCGCTGCTTTTTGTCTTACTCCTTATAGCAACAGCTGTCCCCCTCTTAATCCACAACTCCCCTAGAGCCGCAGCAGAAGCAACCTGTACAGGCGGCAAATGGGAAAACGTGCGGTGGAAAAACGGCAGTCCCAATGTCAACAGCAACACATATGTAGGGCCCAGTAACTTCGCACAAGTTGAATTCGACTGGACGGCCGATAAAAACGCTACGGCCGGCAGCAGCTTCGAATTTAAACTACCCAGCCAATTAAAAGCCGTAAACACCGGAACCGTCGTCCTGACAGACAATAAGGGCGAGGCCGTTGCCACCGGCACATGGAAGGGCGATAAATTCATCATCACGCTCACTGATTTCCAGGATCGTCATTTTGACGTCCACGGCACCGCTTACGTCGCTGTCGCATGGAACATAAACAGTAAATTTGATGGCCAGTTGGATTTTACTGGTTGTGGCACCGGTCAACTGAACGGAAAATTTGAGCAGCGTGAGAGCGGTTTATTCCATGACGATGGAAAAATCGGAGAATACCGTGGATTTGATGAGAAAAACAAGGTTCATATAATCCACTGGTCTGTCGGTATCGACCCGAAAAAGCACAAAAACGAAGGACATGGCGGCCAAGTCCTAGTAACGGATGATGCCCCTGACGGATGGAAATTCGCCTGTGACGGCAAATACACCAACGGCTACGCCCCTGTCTACGTTTCCTCTTTCATTGCAGGATCCAACGGGCCGATCCGCCACGCAATTTATCCAGCCAACGGATATCCGCCAGCCGCCGGTACCCTCAATGGGGTAACGGGCATCACATCTGAAACTATACCTCCGGGGCATAATTACACGTTGAATTGTACTGAACAACACGTGTACGTTCAGTTCCCCTATGGTCTGTCCGATCAGTCCGGCCCCGTCTTAACACTGACAGCTTTCACCGAAACCAAACCTAAGCCCGGTAGTACCGTCACCAACAAAGCCAAGATTGACAATGTTGACGTTGAGGGTCATGTTGTGTTCCCTGATGCTGGCGGACAAGGCCGCGGCAGCAAAGGCGGCTTCACCCTAGAAAAA
Organism: Corynebacterium pseudotuberculosis; assembly: GCF_002155265.1. NCBI lineage: Bacteria > Bacillati > Actinomycetota > Actinomycetes > Mycobacteriales > Corynebacteriaceae > Corynebacterium > Corynebacterium pseudotuberculosis. The sequence goes on along the minus strand of NZ_CP021251.1, from coordinate 1,007,734 downwards.
CTCGTCGTAGGAACCGAAGCAGACAAAACCAAAGAATTCACCTTCGAATACGAATGCACCGGTTCGGCCGCCAAAGACATGAAAAAAGGCACGATTACCCTCAAACACGAGGACTTTACGCATGTGAGCGGCTTGAACAAAGGCCTCAAATGCAAGGTAAAAGAGAACACCTCTGAGAACAAAGACGGCCGAAAGCTCACCACATCTTGGATCATCACGGATAAAGATGAAAAAGTCAGAAGTATTGGTTCAGCCTCTGAAGTCGACTTCACCGTGGATTCCCCAGAAGAGGAAGCTATCCACGTTGTTGTTACGAACAAGTACGAGCAAAACGGTGAATTCTCCCTCAAAAAGAAAGTAGAGGGTGTGAAGACCGACAAGAAGTTCAAGTTCGAGTGGGTATGTACCACCGATAAAGGTGCCCAATACCGCGGTGAAAACACTCTCGCGGATGGTGAAGAGACAACAATTACAGGTCTACCTCTTGACTCAACCTGTAAGGTCACGGAAACCCCTGTGAGTATCAAGGGTCATACGCACATGCTGCGCTGGTTGAGCAATGGTGAAGAAAGCGGTTCTAAGAATCCGTTTACGCTTACCCCTCGAGATAGGGCAAACCAGGCCAAGCTGGTTGTTACTGCGGTAAATAAGTACACTCCGGCGGACTCCACAACAGGTGGCTTCACCTTAGAGAAAAAGGTTGAAGGCCTCGATGCCGACCAGAAAGATAAAGAGTTTAAGTTCACCTGGCAATGCCGTGTCGACGAAAAAACAGACCCTGTTATAGGAAGCACAAAGCTTAAGGCCAACCAAACCTTCAAGGTTGACAATTTGCCGGTTGACTCGACCTGTACGATTGCTGAAACCGAGGCTGAGGTGGATGGTTATAAGCACGCTATCCAGTGGTTCACCAACGATGAAGAAAGAAATGTCAATCCTGTTACTGTGACCCCGCGGTCAGAGGATGACCAAACCCCATTGGTTGTAAAAGCTGTGAACTCTTATACCCCTGTAGTTCCTCCTGTACCAACCACGGTGCCGACCACGTCTTCGTCCACGTCTTCAAAGACGACGGAACCAACCACCACGTCATCCACATACACAAAGACCACGGAGCCAACCACATCTTCATCCACGTCAACTAAGACGACCGAACCAACTACGTCTTCGTCCACAACGACAAAGACCACAGAGCCGACCACCACATCATCCACAACAACAAATAGGATTCCCCCAATCATCCCTATTCCTATCCCTATTCCGATTCCACCAGCACCACAGCCACCGGCACCAACACCAGCACCACAGCCACCGGCGCCGACACAACACGCAACTCCCTCAGTACCAACCCTGCACTCCTCAGCGGCACCACAACCTGGTACACACAAAAACACTGGTACGCACAAAGGCAAAGGAGTCTTAGCAAAAACAGGTGCATCCGTAATCTGGATTCTTATAGCAGCTATCCTGTTCGCTGGTATCGGTGGACTTATCCTCTACCGGGCGATAAGTAAAAACAGCCGTTAATCCCTACTAGCGCAGTGGTCATCGTTCCCCTACTGACCACAACATATAATGTGGCCCCTACCTTAATCACACAAGGTAGGGGCCACATCCACAGAGCAAGGGCCTCCATCAAAAATACGCACATCAAAGCCACCGCGTGGCACTGCGACAATATCCCAGGCCCCGTAGGTATGTAACAAAGCCGGCGAGGTTAAACGTCCATAATCGCCTCAAGCACAGCATCAGACAGAAGGCACTTCTCCTTCGGCTTCCAACTGGCCGATACTGCCTTTATCTGAACGGGGTTTGTGGGGATTAGTTCACGCTCAACCGCACACATCAATGCGAACCTGAGGCACTTGTAAGAGCACTGGTTCATCGTGATCGTCAAATAATCCACATTGCTTGAACCCACCACCGGTAAACATCTGCCTTTGCTAAGTCCACAAGACAAAAATCACGCAATACACACACGTCTGCATCCTTGTTACCAGGCAGGATAAGGTCAGTAATCCGGTTTCCCTCACCCGCCGGGAAATTCTGCATAGTAAAGCACCGAGACGGCACAGGACGTTACCCCAGCATTGCTTCAGAGGTGTCCAGTCCTCCAGCTCGATAGCGCTATGTTCATTAAACAGCCAACCATCTGCATCTAACTGTGCGACGAATGAATACCCCGTCTAGTGATCTTCCCGAACGCCCTCCACGTTCGTTTCTTACCCGGCATAGCGCTTCCTTGTTTCCATATAGGGAACCGGAAAACTTTCCCTACCCTTTCGATTTTTCATACCCCACATGCCCCACTTACGCCATAGCGATAACACACCACTGGCCAGCACAAACAAAGCAAAACCCCTGGTAGATAACTACCAGGGGAAATACAACCTGTGGAGCTAACGGGATTCGAACCCGTGACCCCCACACTGCCAGTGTGGTGCGCTACCAGCTGCGCCATAGCCCCAGATATGAACTCTCGCGAGTACGCGTCGTTCTTCTGTTCAAGATGGTAGTCATCGATGATGGATTTACCAAATTCTGGGCCGAGTACGGATGTACACGCACATCAACCAGCACAAATACCACAAAAAGACAGCGACCCTCTAAGGTGGCGTCGCTGTCTTATGTGTTCAGCTGTACTTAGGAAGTAGCCTGGGTGACCCAGGTATTGATCTTCTCGGTGACTTCCTTGCCGTCGATAAAGACGCGCGGTGAGGAAACTTTTCCGCTGTCTTTCTCTAGCTTGTCAGTATTAGCTTTAGCAGCGTCAAGGAAGTGCTGCTTTTCAGCACCATCACGAATCTTCTGTACTACACCATCAGATGCGCCGACATTCTTCGCTGCATTAGCAAAGTCCTCGTTGCTCCACTTCCCATAGATGCTGTTCTGTTCTTCCATGAGCAGAGTGCGGTAGTTCCAATAGGCATCCCATTCACCAGCGTTAGCAATAGCTAGTGCCGCTGCTCCACCTTTGCTGGAACTTCCGTCTTCGTTTCCGCGATCAAGGAAGTTAAGGAATCGTAGATTAACCACGATCTCGCCTTTTTCAATGGCTTCCTTCATCGGATTGTCCGTTGCTTTGCCTAGCTCGGCGCAGTGGGAGCAAGAGTAATCCTCGTATAGATCAATCTTCTTGGCATCAGACTTTACGTTTGCTGCCTTCAGCTGGATTGCGTTGTCCGTTACCTCACCTGTAAAAGAGATTGTTTCACGTTCGCGATCCGCAAATTTCTCTGCTTGGGCGCCCCGACCTTGGATCACGATAAAAGCGACCACAGCAATGACCACTACTAGAAGTGCCAGGAGAGCCCAGAGGAAACCATTGGACTTCTCAGTAGGGTTTTTAACCTTTTTAACGGAGGATGCACTACTCACTATTTTTACAACCTTGTTTCTTGTCGTTGTTCTCACCCACGAGCCCGTGCGCTCAGGCAAGGAAGAAGCATGGGTGATGTGAGCTTTCAGGCTCAACTGATGCAATGATACGTGGTCTCAAGGAGGTAGAGAAGACTCCTCCACAACACATCATGTTTTTATGCGTATAAAGCCCACTTTTTAAAAGGACGGTAAACCGTCCATAGAGACAGAATTACAAAGATAATGTCCCTGGCTATCACTTTTGCATAATCAGCAGCGGTGTTTTCTGTAATACCTTGTGGCCCAAAACAACCACAGTCGATGCTCAGACCTCGGGCCCAGGCCTGTGCAAGCCCAACGATGAACAAAAGCATGACAAAGGTGGAAACCCAGCTTGCTTTGCGTAGGAATATTCCCAGCAGCAATACCACACCACCAGCGATCTCCAAGGGGCCGATAATCATGGAGATCCAGTTAGCCCACGTATCGCTAAAAATCTCATAGGCTTTTACCGATTGGGCTGTCTCTAGATGCGACCCAACTTTAGAGATACCCGCTGAGATCCAGATATAAGCCATAAAGAAACGTGCGAAGAAGCTCATGGCGTCTAAGGCCATAGTCTTTTTGGAACGCTTCATTGTAGTTTCAGACACAAATCTAGACTCTAATGCAACTTTATGGCAGAGGGAAGTGCTGGACAGAAAACATTATTTCACCAGCACTTAGTCTCACCAGCAGGCTTCTTAAGCTTGTAGTATCTCATCTACAAGCGCCTGCGCCTCCTTTTGCACCTGCTGTAGATGGGATTCTCCAAGGAAGGATTCGGCATATATTTTGTACTTCTGTTCCGTCCCTGAGGGCCGCGCAGCAAACCAGGCGTTGTCCGTAGTCACTTTAAGCCCACCAAGTGCCGCACCGTTGCCCGGCGCATGAGTGAGCTTCGCGGTAATACTTTCGCCTGCGAGCTCGATGGCCGAGATGTCCTCGGGAGAAAGCCCTTTCAATATTGCTTTTTGTTCGCGGCTGGCGGGGGCGTCGATACGCGCGTAGATAGGCGCACCGTAGTCTTGCGTTAGTTCCCTATAGCGTTGCGACGGGCTCTTCCCAGTCACCGCGGTCATTTCCGCTGCTAGTAGATTGAGAATAAGTCCGTCTTTGTCCGTAGACCACACAGTTGCGTCCTGGCGTAAGAACGATGCTCCTGCGGATTCTTCACCGCCAAATCCCACGGAACCGTCTACGAGCCCGGGTACAAACCATTTGAAGCCCACGGGAACCTCGATAAGCTTGCGCCCCAGGTTATTCACCACCCGATCAATCATCGACGATGAGACAAGGGTCTTGCCCACGGCAATATCCGTGGGCCACTGGGGACGGTGAGTAAACAAATAATCAATGGCAACCGCCAGATAATGATTTGGGTTCATAAGACCAGCATCTGGAGTAACTATTCCGTGCCTATCCGCATCGGCATCGTTACCGGTAGATATATCGAACTGATCTCGGTTGTTTACCAACGATGCCATCGAATTGGGTGAAGAGCAGTCCATCCGGATTTTTCCGTCAGTGTCTAAGGTCATAAAACGCCAGGTGGCGTCTACAAGAGGATTAGTAACCGTCACATTAAGCTTGTGATGCTCAGCGATCGCTCCCCAATAATCCACTGATGCTCCACCCATGGGGTCCGCACCGATATGTAGCCCGGAGTCTCTTATGGCTGCGATGTTAACCACGTTTGGCAGATCTGCAACATAAGACTCTAGGAAATTGTATGTGCGCGCCCGCGGGTCGAGGACACCTTGCACAGGAACGCGGTGAACTCCGCGCAGCCCCTCGCGGAGCAGCTGATTTGCCCGATTCGCGATCCAGTCTGTGGCATCCGTGTCCGCTGGCCCGCCGTGAGGAGGATTATATTTAAAACCGCCGTCGCGTGGTGGATTATGAGAAGGCGTGATCACGATTCCGTCGGCACGCTTTGTCGTGGTGCCTGCATTGTGCGTAAGAATCGCGTGAGATACTGCGGGTGTTGGTGTGTAGCGGCCGCGGTCGTCGACAAGCACAGTTACATCGTTAGCCAGCAATACTTCAAGGGCAGAAACCATCGCAGGCTCGCTGAGCGCATGAGGGTCGCGCCCGATAAAGAGCGGGCCATCAATATTTTTACTCCGCCGATATTCCACGATGGCCTGCGTAATCGCGAGGATATGCTGCTCATTAAAAGCGGTGTCTAAAGAGGACCCCCGATGCCCAGACGTTCCAAAAGATACCTGCTGGTCAGGGTTATCTACATCGGGATGACGCGTATAGTACGCAGTCACTACTTCCGCAATGTCAATAAGATCTTGGGGTTGGGCCAATTGACCTGCACGCTCATGCGCCATGATGCTCCTTATTGTTCGCTCGGCATGTATCACTTCTATCTTTGCGTTTTTTATGCTCAGCACAGCCCCTTTTTGTAATTTTTTCTGACACGTCAGTCCACGCTTTTACGGAGTAGGCTTTCAGCTCATGGATAGAGTCCCTCTCTCGGTGGTTGTTGGTAGCGGAGCAGCTTTAGGAGCCGCTGCGCGCTTCCTCATTACCAGTCAGGTGTCGCTTATCGACGCCCCCTCCACCATCATGCTCATCAATATCGTGGGAGCAACACTTATGGGTTATTTCCGTCCGAGTCCATTCTGGGGAACCGGATTTCTCGGCGGTTTTACTAGTTTTTCTGCCTTCGCCCTCTATTTGGCAGCTCCGCAACTCAGCTGGTTTTCCGCAACCATCCTCTTCCTTTCCACTGTCTTCGGATGCATTGCCGGATGGATCCTAGGCAACGCCCTCGCTCACAGAAAAACAACCGCCCCATGACCCTCTACGCTCTCGGAGCTGTGCTACTTGGCGGGTTTTGCGGAGGAGTCTGCCGTTTATGGTTAGGTGCCTTGGGTCCCTATCGAGGAACTTTGGTGGCCAACGTTGCTGCTTGTATTGCCCTCGCCTGGGTATGGAAGAACGACCCATCCCAAGAAATTATCTTGTATACGGGCACGGGGCTTGCTGGGGCTTTATCCACCTGGTCGACTCTTGCCAAAGAGTTAGGAACAGATATTATCCAAGGTCGCTGGTTAGCTGCTCTTGGTTATCTGGCAATAACATGCGCGCTCGGTATCGGCAGCGCTCTCCTCATCCTGCACGTATAAAGCAATCTCGGGCCCACATAAAAGTGAACCCGAGATTGTTATGTTTAAACGATTAGTCCGCTATCGCATCCAACGGCGGCGTCTTAGCCGCGCGGCGCGCTGGCCACAGAGCGGCAACAACCCCCACTACCGCCGAGCCTACGAGTAGCCACACAATCTCTGCGACAGGAACGCTGATTGTGCCTAATCCTTGGGAAGAAAGGACTTTGAGGAACGCCCATCCCAGACCAAGACCGATCACGATACCCAGCACAGCACCATAAAGTGCAATCTGCACCGATTCAATAGAAATCATCGTTCGGATCTGTCTACGCTGTGTGCCCACGGCACGCAACATGCCTATCTCTTGGCGTCGCTCAATCACGTTCAGCGCAAGAGTATTGATGATTCCGATAATCGCAATGACCACGGCAAGGCCAAGGAGGGCATACAGAATATTCATCATCTGAGTGACCACTGAAGCTTGCTCGCCTGCATATTCTTTTGAGGTTTGGACACGTACCACAAGGAAATCCTCAACGGCCTTATTAAGCCCATCGCGGAGCTCATCGGTCGTTTTGGTTCCATCGCCATTCACAAACAACACTGAGATGGTCGAAAGGACGTTTTTCCCCTCGATAGTTTTGCTCGATGCAATAACATCACCCAAAATCTTGCTCTCAGAGAAACTACCGACGATCGTGGCATGAGCAATCTCTGTCCCGTCTTCCAGACGCAGCGGTACTTGATCGCCAATCTTTAAGTTATGTGCCTCCAAGTAGCTCTTTTTGGCTACCACGCGATCGGCAGCGGTAAGGTCGAGGCTTCCTTCAACGCCTTTAGCGTTGACAACATCGTCAATTTTTCCATTCACCAATGCGGTGCCGCGCGGGTGCGAGACTACGTCCAATTCTTCTGAACCCAAGGTGACTGGTGCAAAGCCCATTGATGTCACAGAGCCCACGCCTTCTGTCTCACGGACTTTCTCTTCTGCCTCAGCTGGCACGGGGAAGTGACCGCCCTGTGGACCAGACAGAATAAACTCTGCCTTGACCTCGCTAGTCACAAGGTCGCTGATGCTGCTCTTCATGGTCGCTGACAACATACCGATCGTCGTCACAAGAGCAACGCCCAAAGTGAGCGCAAACGCAGTAGTTGCAGTCCGCCTAGGGTTACGTCGAGAGTTAGTAGCCGATAGCTTGCCGACGGCCCCAAACGGCGCGCCCAGCACCCGTCCCAGGGCTCCGACGAGGGGAATACTCATTGCGGGCGAGGCGGCAAATACGCCAACGATCACGAACAAAGCACCTACGCCCACGGAAATCGCCCGAGTTTTAGTAGCTGCGTCCTCTGCAAAAATTCCTACTAAGGCAGCAGCGATACCTAGCCCGATCCCAATCACTCCCACGATAGTGCGGAGCTTCAAAGAACTCTCTGATGCGGTCTCCGTAGAGCGTATGGCTTCCACAGGACGCACAGCACCAGCGCGGCGAGCAGGAGCCCAGGCGCTCACCACAGTAACAATTGTTCCTAATGCCAATGGGAGAAGGACCGAGGTAACGGTAAGGCCCAAACCAGCTGCTGGAATTTCCATGCCAAACTTAGCCATCACAAACTGAATGAGCCTAACCAGCCCTATGCCTCCGAAGATTCCTATTATGGAACCAACGAGACCAATGATGATGGCTTCAAAAACAACCGAACGGGTAAGTTGCTTTTTGGACACGCCCAAAGCCCGAAGAAGCGCAAATTCCTTTAGCCGCTGGGCAACGATCATAGAAAATGTATTAGCGATGATAAAAGTGCCTACGAGAAGGGCAATAAGACCAAAGGCCACCAAGAAGTAGTTGACAAAGCTCAGGGCCTTTTTAATGGATCCAGTGATTTGCTCCGCTATGGCGCTTCCGGTGTCTACCTTGTACTGCGGGTAGGTGTCGGACAGGTACTTCACTAAGTCGTCAGAAGACATGCCCGCGCTTTTAACGATCACCGATCCAACGACCCCTTGGGTGTAATTAGCAAGATAGCCGTTCTCAGAGGTTAACAGGGTCAACCCAGGCGCATTGGATGAAGCAGGCACATAAGTGCCAACAACTTTGACTTCGCGTTGCCCCATCGGATCAATAACCAAAAGGGAATCGCCAATCTTAATGTTGTGCGCAGAGGCTGTTGTTGTTGCAATCACTACATCAGCGTCTTCTTTGGGTGCCGTTCCTTCCGCGATTTTCATCGGTCGGTTACTTGCACTGCCTTCTCCATGAAAAATGGAGACGCTGGCGCGCCCAGCACCCGTCTGAATAGCCTTACGGTCAGACGTTGCTACAACGACGTTGGTGGAACCATTGATGTCTACGGCTTGAACATTCTTGTCTGATCTCAGTGCTTCAATCTCCGCAACGGTGATTGGTTTCTCTTTACCCGAAACAACAGCATCTATACCCGCGAGGTTATCGTCCACTACCGCATCGAAGGATTCGCTCAAGGATGCAGTGAACATCAAAGAGCCAGAGACAAAAGCTGTTCCTAGAACAACGGCTAACAGCGTCAGAGCCAAACGGACTTTATGGGCCAAGACCGACCGTATGCTCACGCGAAGCATCGCTGTGGAGCTGTCCTTACTAGGGGAACTCGCCGGAGATGAAGGCTCTCTGCCTTTAACAGAATGCTGTCCCATCTATGTCAACTCCTCAATGGAGGCCATAGTTTGTAGGATCTCCTCGGTAGAAGGAGCACGCAGATCTTGAACAATCCGACCATCAGCAAGAAAAACTACCCGATCTGCATAAGAGGCAGCACGTGGATCGTGGGTAACTATGACTACTGTCTGTCCATCTTGGTCTACGGCGGTTCGTAGAATCGATAGAACCTCCGCCGAAGAATTAGAATCCAAGTTTCCTGTCGGCTCATCACCAAAGATGATCTCAGGTTGCGATACCAGAGCACGAGCGCACGCAACTCGTTGTTGTTGTCCACCCGATAACTCGGCTGGACGGTGTTTTAGACGCTGACTTAATCCAAGACGCTGTGTTACCTCTTCAAACCACTTTTGGTCGACCTTGCGCCCTGCTATGTCCCGAGGAAGTGTAATGTTTTCCGCTGCAGTGAGCGTAGGAACTAGGTTGAAAGATTGGAAAATAAATCCAAGTCGATCACGTCTCAGGGCCGTCATCTGTTTGTCTTTTAACTTCGAAAGATCAGTCTCCCCGATGAACGTCGACCCCGAAGTAATGGAATCCAGACCTGCCATGCAATGCATCAACGTAGATTTACCGGAACCAGAAGGCCCCATAATCGCAGTAAATTCATTAGTGGCGAATTCCACGTCGATGCCATCAAGGGCTCGGACCATGGTTTCGCCCTGCCCATAGCTTTTGTGCAGAGCAACTGCACGAGCTGCTGGCCTCTTAGAGTCGGTGATAGACATATAGAACTAATTTCCTATCTGGGGTTGTTTCCACGCTGCTACATCAAATCTGTAGAAGCGTAACAAGTCTATTCAAACCTCGAAGGCACAGTAGCCTCCCCACCAGACGGTTACCCCCTCTTTTATATTTCCCCTGTGTAGAAGTACTATATATACCCCTTTGCGCTCCCCCCGCTTTGTGTGTTTTTGGGTATGCAAAAAGGGGAGGGTGGGTGAATGAAAACACACGTTCTCATTCACCCACCCTCACCAATATCAAGTTTTGTGGTTGGCGGCGACCTACTCTCCCACACCCTCCCAGGTGCAGTACCATCAGCGCAATCGGGCTTAGCTTCCGGGTTCGGAAAGGGACCGGGCGTACCCCCGACACAATAACCACCAACACATCCATACAACACAACACATCACATGTCATGTCAGACACTGCACAGTGAACACAAGCAACAACACAAACACTCTTTTTTCAAACGCTCCAGGCACAACACATCCACACACAAATGGTTGTTTATCGGTAAATTAGTACCAGTCACCTCCAAGTGTTACCACTCTTCCAGATCTGGCCTATCAACCCCCTCGTCTCGAGGGAACCTCAAAAGAAACCTCATCTTAAAACAGGCTTCCCGCTTAGATGCTTTCAGCGGTTATCCCTTCCGTACGTAGCCAACCAGCCCTGCCACTGGCGTGACAACTGGCACACTAGAGGTACGTCCGTCCCGGTCCTCTCGTACTAGGGACAGCCTTCTTCAAGTTTCAACGCGCACGGCGGATAGAGACCGAACTGTCTCACGACGTTCTAAACCCAGCTCGCGTGCCGCTTTAATGGGCGAACAGCCCAACCCTTGGGACCTACTCCAGCCCCAGGATGCGACGAGCCGACATCGAGGTGCCAAACCATCCCGTCGATATGGACTCTTGGGGAAGATCAGCCTGTTATCCCCGGGGTACCTTTTATCCGTTGAGCGACACCACTTCCACAAGTAGGTGCCGGATCACTAGTCCCGACTTTCGTCCCTGCTCGACCTGTCAGTCTCACAGTCAAGCTCCCTTGTGCACTTACACTCACCACCTGATTGCCAACCAGGCTGAGGGAACCTTTGGGCGCCTCCGTTACATTTTAGGAGGCAACCGCCCCAGTTAAACTACCCACCAGGCACTGTCCCCAACCCAGATCATGGGCCAAGGTTAAGGTGCTCAATCCGATCAGAGTGGTATTTCAACTTGCGACTCCACCACACCTAGCGGCGCAGTATCACAGTCTCCCACCTATCCTACACAAACCGAACCAAACACCAATACCAAGCTATAGTGAAGGTCCCGGGGTCTTTTCGTCCTGCCGCGCGTAACGAGCATCTTTACTCGTACTGCAATTTCACCGGGCCTGTGGTTGAGACAGCAGGGAAGTCGTTACGCCATTCGTGCAGGTCGGAACTTACCCGACAAGGAATTTCGCTACCTTAGGATGGTTATAGTTACCACCGCCGTTTACTGGGGCTTAAATTCTCCGCTTCGACCCCCAAAAGAGATCTAACAGGTCCTCTTAACCTTCCAGCACCGGGCAGGCGTCAGTCCGTATACATCAACTTCCACGTTTTCGCACGGACCTGTGTTTTTAATAAACAGTCGCTTCCCTCTATTCTCTGCGACCACCATCAGCTCCATCAGTCTGTCACCAACAATGGTCCCCCTTCTCCCGAAGTTACGGGGGCATTTTGCCGAGTTCCTTAACCACAGTTCACCCGATCGCCTTAGTATTCTCTACCTGACCACCTGTGTCGGTTTAGGGTACGGGCCATAATGACACTCGCTAGAGGCTTTTCTCGACAGTACAGGATCACCAACATCCCCAAAAAAGGGTACGCATCACGCCTCACCCTTACAAGCAGCACGGATTTACCTATGCCACGGGCCACACGCTTACACCACAATCCAATAAGTGGCTCGGCTACCTCACTGCGTCACCCCATCACTTGGCTACTACCAACGAAGGTCCCACGCACAACCACACACACCCACACAAAGTATGAACACATGCAATTAATGGGCGGTTAGTACCACTGATTCACCACTTGTCGCATCACCACGGGTACCAGAATATCAACTGGTTATCCATCGACTACGCCTGTCGGCCTCGCCTTAGGTCCCGACTCACCCTGGGAAGATTAGCTTAACCCAGGAACCCTTAGTCATCCGGCGGAAAAGTTTTCCACTTTTCATTCGTTACTCATGCCTGCATTCTCACTCGCACACACTCCACACCCGGTCACCCAAATGCTTCACCACATGCACGACGCTCCCCTACCCAACCAACAAAAAGTTGACTGCCGCGGCTTCGGCGGTGTACTTGAGCCCCACTACATTGTCGGCGCAGAACCACTCGACCAGTGAGCTATTACGCACTCTTTCAAGGATGGCTGCTTCTAAGCCAACCTCCTGGCTGTCTTCGCGATCCCACATCCTTTTCCACTTAGTACACCCTTAGGGGCCTTAACCGGCGATCTGGGCTGTTTCCCTCTCGACCAACGGAGCTTATCCCCCGCAGTCTCACTGCCACGCTATAACATTACCGGCATTCGGAGTTTGGCTGACATTGCTAAGATTGTAGTCCCGCTCAACCAACCAGTAGCTCTACCTCCAGCAAGAAACACGCAACGCTGCACCTAAATGCATTTCGGGGAGAACCAGCTATCACGGAGTTTGATTGGCCTTTCACCCCTACCCACAGCTCATCCCCTCAGTTTTCAACCTAAGTGGGTTCGCGCCTCCACAAAGTCTTACCTCTGCTTCACACTGGCCATGGGTAGATCACCCCGCTTCGGGTCCAGGACATGCCACTAACAACACCCTCGTTAGGATTCGCTTTCGCTACGGCTACCCACCAAAAGGTTAACCTCGCGACATGCCGCTGACTCGCAGGCTCATTCTTCAAAAGGCACGCCATCACCCCACAAAAAAGGCTCTGACGGATTGTAAGCACACGGTTTCAGGTACTATTTCACTCCCCTCCCGGGGTACTTTTCACCATTCCCTCACGGTACTCATCCGCTATCGGTCATCACAAGTATTTAGGCTTACCGGGTGGTCCCGGCAGATTCACAGCAGATTCCACGAGCCCGCTGCTACTCGGGGACATGCACAACCAGCGCACACATGCTTTCACGTACAGGACTCTCACCTTCTACGGCAGGCGTTCCCACACCACTTCCGCTAACACATGCACAAACCAGCAAAAAGATGGCAGCCTTTTCACGCACACACCCCACAACACCACACACGCAACCCCTGCCAGGTATCACACGCACATGGTTTAGCCTCATCCACGTTCGTTCGCCACTACTAACGGAATCACAATTGTTTTCTTCTCCTACGGGTACTGAGATGTTTCACTTCCCCGCGTAAACCCCCACAACAGCTATGAATTCACTGAAGGGTAACCACACATAACTGCAGCCAGGTTTCCCCATTCGGACACCCTCGGATCAACGCTCTATTGGCAACTCCCCGAGGCCTATCGCGGCCTTACACGTCCTTCATCGGCTCATAATGCCAAGGCATCCACCGTGTGCCCTTAAAAAACAACACACAAATATGCAAACAAAAAATACCAAGAACTAAAAAGAATAAAGATTATTACTCGCGTCCACTATACAGTTCTCACACAACACAACCACCCACCACACCAACAACAACCCACACAGGATCACCACCAGCACAACAAGCAGCCACAAGAATCAACACCACAGTGCATCATCCCAGACACCCAACAGCATGCCAACACAACAAACAACACTTCCCACAATCAACACAACACACAACAACACACCATCACACAACCATGCACAGCCACCAACTGTTAGCAGCACACAATCACACACAACACCGATCCACCCGGATTAAAAAAATAAACAACAAACACCAACCAGTGCCCATTGAAAAACAAAAACTCCTTAGAAAGGAGGTGATCCAGCCGCACCTTCCGGTACGGCTACCTTGTTACGACTTCGTCCCAATCGCCGATCCCACCTTCGACCACTCCCCCCAGAAACTGGTTGGGCCATGGGCTTCGGGTGTTACCAACTTTCATGACGTGACGGGCGGTGTGTACAAGGCCCGGGAACGTATTCACCGCAGCGTTGCTGATCTGCGATTACTAGCGACTCCGACTTCATGGGGTCGAGTTGCAGACCCCAATCCGAACTGAGGCCGGCTTTCAGCGATTCGCTCACCCTCACAGGCTCGCAACGCGTTGTACCGACCATTGTAGCATGTGTGAAGCCCTGGACATAAGGGGCATGATGATTTGACGTCATCCCCACCTTCCTCCGAGTTAACCCCGGCAGTCTCTCATGAGTCCCCACCATCACGTGCTGGCAACATAAGACAAGGGTTGCGCTCGTTGCGGGACTTAACCCAACATCTCACGACACGAGCTGACGACAACCATGCACCACCTGTATACAAACCACAAGGGAAAACGTATCTCTACGCCGATCTTGTATATGTCAAGCCCAGGTAAGGTTCTTCGCGTTGCATCGAATTAATCCACATGCTCCGCCGCTTGTGCGGGCCCCCGTCAATTCCTTTGAGTTTTAGCCTTGCGGCCGTACTCCCCAGGCGGGGCGCTTAATGCGTTAGCTACGGCACGAAAGTCGTGGAAGACCCTCACACCTAGCGCCCACCGTTTACGGCATGGACTACCAGGGTATCTAATCCTGTTCGCTCCCCATGCTTTCGCTCCTCAGCGTCAGTTACTGCCCAGAGACCTGCCTTCGCCATCGGTGTTCCTCCTGATATCTGCGCATTCCACCGCTACACCAGGAATTCCAGTCTCCCCTACAGCACTCAAGTTATGCCCGTATCGCCTGCACGCCCGGAGTTAAGCCCCGGAATTTCACAGACGACGCGACAAACCACCTACGAGCTCTTTACGCCCAGTAATTCCGGACAACGCTCGCACCCTACGTATTACCGCGGCTGCTGGCACGTAGTTAGCCGGTGCTTCTTATACAGGTACCGTCACAAAAAGCTTCGTCCCTGTCGAAAGAGGTTTACAACCCGAAGGCCGTCATCCCTCACGCGGCGTCGCTGCATCAGGCTTGCGCCCATTGTGCAATATTCCCCACTGCTGCCTCCCGTAGGAGTCTGGGCCGTATCTCAGTCCCAATGTGGCCGTCCACCCTCTCAGGCCGGCTACCCGTCGACGCCTTGGTAGGCCATTACCCCACCAACAAGCTGATAGGCCGCGGGCTCATCTCGTACCGAAAAAACTTTCCACCACACACACTAAAGTGCGGTCCTATCCAGTATTAGACCCAGTTTCCCAGGCTTATCCCAGAGTACGAGGCAGATCACCCACGTGTTACTCACCCGTTCGCCACTCGAGCACCCCCGAAGGGGCCTTTCCGTTCGACTTGCATGTGTTAAGCACGCCGCCAGCGTTCGTCCTGAGCCAGGATCAAACTCTCCACAAAAAATCAGTCCAATAAAAGACCAACCAGGCTTCGTGAAAAGCCCAACCAAAACTGGCAAAAAACAAACAACCAACAAAAAAAAACATTTCATTGATCATTCAACAAAAAACAATGAAAAAAGTACAACAAAACAGTGACCATCGATGCCTTGACGAGACAACACAACAATCACCCAACACCCACACCACAACACCCCAAGCACAACACCCAGAGCATCACAGCACAAGCATCACACGTTTCCACAGCCACCAACACCCACACAACACAACATCATGCACGCATCAGCACCATAACAACGCCTCATGTCAACAACATTTTTTCCACAAACAGCACAATCTTTTACAAGCAAGCCACACTTGCCGGTCGATACTGCACCATCGTGATCATCACACAACCATGTAACAAAACATATTGCTGCCACTACACAACGTAGCTACCGCCATGTCAACCATAAAAAATATTATAAGTACATTGGCACACTATTGAGTTCTCAAACAACACACCCACACCCACACACACCAACCACAAAGCCAGCATGTACTGAATGTAAGAATAATTTTTGTTTATCGCCTGCTCGTTTTCCTCTCGCCTTACACTCACTAATCAACAACCACTGTGTGGTGTTTGCCTCTGTGAGGGGCGCTGTCGGTCGCGGCGACTCACATAAAGTTACACACCCTCAACACAACACACAAATCCCCAGGTCACAGCAGTGAACCTGGGGATAAGAAGCGTGCTTAGTCAGAGACTCGCTCGATGGTGGCACCTAGACGTCGTAAATCTTCAACAAAATTGGGGTATCCGCGATCGATGTGGAAGACGTCATGGACCTCAGTTACGCCTTCAGCACACAAGCCGGCCAGGACTAACCCGGCACCAGCTCTAATGTCCGAACTCCACACTGGAGTAGAAGACAACTGTTCTACCCC
Source organism: Corynebacterium pseudotuberculosis (assembly GCF_002155265.1). Lineage (NCBI taxonomy): Bacteria > Bacillati > Actinomycetota > Actinomycetes > Mycobacteriales > Corynebacteriaceae > Corynebacterium > Corynebacterium pseudotuberculosis. Next base: position 991,392 of record NZ_CP021251.1, on the reverse strand, counting down.
GCGTAAAACAACGTGGTGCCCATCAACTGTGGCGTCTGCGCCAAGCCGCATCAGCTCGTCGACAAAGCGGAAACGCGCTTCAAAGATGTTTTCTGTGATTACAGACGTTCCTTGGGCCACAGTCGCAATTCCTATGGCCATTGGCTGAAGATCGGTAGGAAAGCCGGGGAAGGGCAATGTTTGATAGTCCACAGCCTGAGGACGGCGGTTCATACGTACACGGAATCCGTGTTCATATGTCTCTACCTCCGCACCAGCTACTTTGAGTTTTTCCAACGGCAGGTGAAGGTTCCGTGGCGCAATACCGCCCACAGTAATGTCACCTTGAGTCATGGCTGACGCATAAGCCCAGGTTCCAGCGACAATGCGGTCGCCGATTACTTCATGCTCAGTGGGATACAGCTTATCCACGCCCGTGATCGTGATTGTTGAGGTTCCCTCACCAGAGATATCGGCCCCCATCTCTTTGAGCATGGTGCACAGGTCAAAAATCTCGGGCTCTCGCGCTGCGTTATCAAGGATGGTGGTGCCGTCGGCAAGCACTGCCGCGGTGAGAATGTTCTCCGTTGCTCCTACGGAAGGGAAATCAAGCGTAATTTTCGCTCCCCTCAGCTGTTCCGCCTCCGCAACAACAGCCCCATGCTGAATACGAGTCTTAGCCCCGAGCTTTTCCAGGCCGCTCTGATGCATATCCAGAGGCCGACTTCCAATGGCGTCTCCGCCCGGTAAGGCCACAACCGCTCGACCGCAGCGCGCCGTAAGGGGGCCGAGCACGCAAACTGATGCACGGAATTGGCGTACGGCGTCAAAATCTGCGTCGCTAGAGATCTCAGCGGGGGTGCTGATACGCACTGTTCCGTTATCGGATTCCACCGAACACCCCAGCCCTTCGAGCACTCGGATCATATAAGGAACATCCAAGATCTGCGGACAGTTAGTTAGCGTGGTTGTCCCCTCTGCAAGCAGAGCTGCCGCCATAAGTTTGAGAACGCTATTTTTTGCGCCGCTTACTCGTACGGAGCCTTCGAGTCGGGCCCCACCCGTCACTAAAAATCTTTCTTTCACCCTCCCAACCCTACTGACTTATCACGTAGGTTGGGTTTATGGCTGTTCATTTGACAAAGATTTACACGCGTACCGGTGATGATGGCACCACCGGACTGTCCGATTTCTCCCGAGTTTCCAAAAATGACCCCAGGCTCATTGCCTACGCAGATTGCGATGAACTCAACGCATCGCTTGGCTTAGTTCTGGCGTTATCCGAGGTTCCCGACACAGTTCGTTCCTGCCTAAGCCGCATCCAAAATGAGCTTTTCGACGCCGGCGCCGACCTAGCCACCCCCATCGCAGAGGATCCTGAATATCCACCGCTGCGCATCGAGCAATCTTATATAGATCATCTTGAAAAAGACTGTGACTTTTTCAACGAGAACCTGGAAAAACTCAATTCCTTTATTCTCCCAGGTGGCACCCCAGCCGCCGCATTATTACATTCCTCGCGAACTATAGCCCGACGCGCGGAGCGTGCCGCATGGGGAGCTATAGAGGCACATCCAGACACCACGTCAGTATTACCAGCTAAATACCTCAACAGACTCAGTGATTTATTGTTCATTTTGAGCCGCGTAGCAAACGATAGTGATGACGTGAAGTGGGTCCCCGGAGGAAGCCGCTAACTTTTAAATAGACGACAAGGGTAAGAGTTTTCTCTTACCCTTGTGTGTGATTATGAGGCCCGTATCAGGGCAGCGCACCAATGCGGCGGGCTGCATTCACGGCTTCATAGCGGGTGTGAGCACCCAACTTACGCATAACAGAACGCAAGTAACTCTTCACCGTTTCTGCACCAATCCCCATTTCCTCGGCAGCCTCAACGTTGGTATGCCCAAGAGCTACACAAGAAAGAACATCGAGTTCACGAGCGGAAAGCTTAGTCGTCTGCTTGACGTGAACAGGGGCGACCATTTGATCGCAGAGCTCTTCAAGTTCTTGACGCAGTTCTTCATGATCAATGCGGTTAGCCAGCATACGCAGCTTGGAGTGAGTGGCCCTAATCTGTTCCCACTCGGCGCCGTTTATCATGCGCCCCTGCTTTGCCGCGCCACGCAACCCCTCGGAGCGTCGAGAAGCAGCAATAATAGCGAGATCTTGTTCTAGAACCCGGGCAGTCATAGTGACCTCTTCAATCACTTTGTCGCCAAGGCGAACTGGGGAATGAACGCCGACATATAGGACTCCGCGAACCTCGCGATGCACAATGACGGGGACTGCCACAATCGAATGCAAGCCTTCGTCCTGAATGACAGGATCCAGATCATGCGAAATCACGTTGGCACGCATGTAATCACTCACGCCTACTGGACGACGAGTCTTGACCACTCGCCCGCCTACGCCTACGCCGTTTTCAATCGTCAGATTCTGAAGCGCGGGAGTACGCAATCCTACCCACTGATTAATTAGTAGGCGATTATCCGACTGAACGGTCGCATACATGGTCACTGGGATACCAGTGGCATTTTTTAGTGATGCCAGCGCAGAGCGGATCGCATCGTCATCATCTTTGACGCGTTGAGATTCCACTGTAAGCCTCCTGTCAGACGCTCGGTCAGGCAAGCCTCCAACAAATCCGTTGGTTCACTTAAATCCATTCCTGAGCGAAAATGTGCAACTGGCGAAAGTATATCTACTTTACGGGGGTAGTCAAAAGCGCCCCGTTCCGACGCATTGTTTTTAATATGTCCGTTTTGTCGGAATACAGGGGGTGCCCTTCCATCATGGAATCATTTTCAATAAGTGGAACACGTCCCACATATTTAAGGATCAAAAATCTCATCATCTCAGATAAATTACCTAAATATCCCTGCACACTCACGCAAAACGCGAATATTATGAGAGCTACACAGCTCGCCACATGATGAAAATAACCACCTCCACTTTTTTAATTTCTGTTCCCCTACAGCCCCCGATTTACCCCACCCCGAGTCACGACAGCCGTCCAAAATGTCCGTTTTGCCCGAAAAAGAAAACAGGACCACCATTGCAATGTGACACATATCACGGACATGACGGGAACTTACTTAGATCTCATCTATATACACCCCATACAAAACCGTGATTTTGATATTCTTTACATAAGAATTTACCATGCGACAACCCGCCTTTCCATCCCGGAGACATAAATAGTCTTGAGGTAAAAAATACCTTTGACCAAGGCTTTATGGACAGATTTGTCTATATGTAAAGACTAAACTGTCTGGTATTTTTCAACGAGGAAGGGTAAGGTCGCGATGAGGTGCAAAACCGTAACTGCTATCTACATAGAATTAATCTGACTAAGGAGCCCGACAGCTATGGCTAAGGTCTATGACAACATTTTGGACACCATTGGCAATACACCAATCGTTCGTATTAACCGTCTGGCACAAGATCTTCCAGGCAACGTTCTGGTAAAAATAGAGTCTTTTAATCCAGCCAACTCGGTTAAAGACCGCATTGGTAAAGCCATCGTGGACGCAGCGGAAGCATCTGGTGCTCTTAAACCTGGCGGAACTATAGTCGAAGCAACATCTGGAAACACAGGCATTGCACTTGCGTTAGTAGGCGCAGCCCGTGGTTACAACGTTGTCCTTACGATGCCGGAAACAATGTCTCTGGAACGCCGCGTTATGCTCCGTGCCTATGGGGCAGAAATTATCTTGACACCCGGTGCCGCAGGCATGCAGGGGGCCGTGGATAAGGCAAATGAGATCGTCCGTGAGCGAGGCAATGCTATTCTGGCCAGCCAATTTGCCAACGCCGCAAATCCTGAGGTCCACCGCAACACCACAGGTGAAGAAATCTGGAAGGACACCGAGGGCCAGGTTGATATTTTTGTAGCCGGCATCGGCACCGGCGGAACAATCACGGGGGCGGGCGAGACATTAAAGAAGCACAATCCCGATATTAAAATTTACGCCGTTGAGCCGGCAGCTTCTCCCCTGCTTACCACCGGTAAAGCCGGCCCTCACAAGATCCAAGGACTGGGAGCCAACTTCATTCCAGAGGTCCTCAATCAAAAGATCTACGAGGAAGTTCTCACAGTTACTAATGAAGACGCCATTGCGGTTTCCCGTCAGCTAGCAGCACAGGAAGGCATCCTTGGGGGTATCTCTGCAGGAGCTAACCTCAAAGCAGCCCTTGAAATAGCTGCCCGTCCAGAGAATGAAGGCAAGACCATAGTCACTGTCGTCCCGGATTACGGTGAGCGCTACGTCTCCACTGCTCTATTCGAGGATATTCGCGACTAAAAAATTACCGAGTCCCATGTTTATCACTAGCTCCGCGTTAGTGATAAACATGGGAATTTATTTTTTCTACGGAGGGTTGTATCCCTTAAACACCTTCATTCCTCTAGAAGATTCACCCCAGTTAATAGTCACACGCTGAATCGCCTAAATAGGAAAAGACAGACTGATAGGCTCAACAACCATGTACAACATCGTCAAGATGATTCGCGAGGACCTAGCAAATGCGCGGGATCATGATCCTGCCGCACGCGGCGACGTGGAAAATGCCATTGTTTATTCTGGGTTGCACGCCATATGGTCACACCGAGTGGCGCACAAACTCTGGGGCCGGGGGTATAAAGGGCCAGCACGCGTTCTATCCCAAATCACGCGTTTTCTCACAGGTATTGAGATCCACCCTGGCGCAACCATTGGCCGTCGATTCTTTATCGATCATGGCATGGGCATAGTTATCGGAGAGACCGCGGAGATTGGGGAAGGCGTGATGTTGTACCACGGCGTAACCCTCGGCGGGCAGGTTCTTACACAAACAAAGCGCCATCCAACTGTGGAAGATAACGTGACTATTGGCGCAGGCGCTAAGGTCTTAGGGCCCATCACTATCGGTGAAGGAAGCGCTATCGGCGCGAATGCAGTGGTAACAAAAGATGTTCCGGCCAACCACATAGCGGTGGGCATTCCCGCGAAAAACCGTCCACGTGGAGCTGGTGAAAAGATAAAGCTTGTGGACCCGGATTATTACATTTAGTGCTTCCACCAAAACGTTAAAGGAGCAGTCGGGTCCGACTGCTCCTTTTTTAAATCTCTGTCTTATATAACAACCTCTTGGTACTCAGGATTCTTGGCAATAAAATCCTTGATTGCAGAGCACGTTGGAAGGATAGAAAAACCATCTGCGTGGCTAGCATCAAGAGCGTGCTTAATTAGTGGTTTTGATAGGCCCTGCCCACGGAAAGCAGATTCTACGACTGTGTGATTGAATTCGCGAGACTGGCCCCGCTCAACGTAACTGGCAAATCCGCCAAGCTCTCCATCTTTGTAAAGAGCAAAACGGCTCTGCTCCGGCTCGTGTTCCACTGCAATATTGTCATGAGAGTTCTGTGTCATAATCATCCTCTAATTAGTTGTACGTCCAAGTACTCTCTACGGCCACACCCTAACATAGGCTGCACGATGTTTCATTAAACGTTTCATCCCGCTACGAGCCCTAGCCATCGCTAGCATCGCAAAACCCCCATCCTCACTGAGGATGGGGGTTTTAATGGTGGCACGGACCAGGATCGAACTGGTGACCTTCCACTTTTCAGGCGGACGCTCTACCGACTGAGCTACCGCGCCACTGACCACAAAAGTGATCCGCGACCCTGACGGGACTTGAACCCGCGACCTCCGCCGTGACAGGGCGGCGCGCTAACCAACTGCGCCACAGGGCCATATTTATTTATATGCAATCTTGGGAAGAACGCTCCCCTTTGCACGAGGTAAGACTTTACACAGTACTCATTACCTCGCACAAATCCGCAGCTTGAGAGCAAAAAATTACAATCGAAGTTTAGGGCTAGTTAAAAACTTGAGCGTCAATGATCGCGCGGGCGAACCGACCAAAGTCATATTCCCCAACCTTCCACTCGGTGGTGGTCGGGACTCTTTCCATAATCGCCGGCACGTCAGATTCGCTAAGGTCCAAATCCGCGAGAGTTAACGGGAAGCCCATAGTTTTATAAAATTCCACGTAACGATCTTTGCGCTCGAAATCCTGGTCGTATTGCAGCAGCGCCAACACACCATAGGAAACGATCTCCCCGTGGAGATGCACGCCGACACAACGGGGTATCGCAGTAGTCGAGTTATAAAAAGCATGCGCCAATGCAGAGTTGTAATAATAGGTTTGCCCTGGATCGACCGTCATATTGGATACATATCCACAAGTCATAACGATTGCCAGGACCACTTCTTCGATGGCTCTTGAGGGGCGAGCATTCTTGCAGTCCTGAAGCGCCCGGAAGCCATACTCCATGAGCGCAGGAGTCACAGAAGAACTCAGGTGACGTCCCATCAGCGGAGCGTTAGTCAACTCTTTGCCCCGAGATTGCAATTTGACTTCGCATTCCTTTGACATCCCGTCAGCAATACCCGCCCAGAAGAGGTCCACCGGAGAATTCGCGATCACAGCAGTATTAATAAACACATGCTGACAAGGCCCCGGCTGATAATCGTAACCTTCCAGGGAATCGTCGTCCTTGTACATCACAGAGAGGTTTGTTGCCGCTGCACAGTTAGAACCCACCGTGGGAAAGTTAAAGAGAGGCTTCTCCAACCGCGCTGCAACGACCTTTACCGTGTCAATCGCCCGGCCGCCCCCGACACCAAAGATCACCTCTGCATTACGCACCGATTCAAGGCTGCATAGCTTATCGACGTTGCCATAAGTGGAATTATGCCCATAAACAACCCAGTCTTCGATAACAAAATCTTGTTCTTCTTGCGCAGCTTCAAAAGCCTCACGGGTTTTCTCTATGGCAGTTTTGCCCCCGATAACCACTGCACGGTATCCATAAGAAGCAATGACCTCATCAATTTTCCCATACGCATCTTTGCCGATGCTATAGCCAGGAAGTTGAAGCGAGTAAGACATAACTAGTACACCTCAGAAAATTCTAGTTCCGTGATTCACCTTCTCGGTGTCGATTAACCAAGGTAGTGCAATCCCGCTTCATAAGCTTTTCCCCTCACCCCCGTAAGCCACTGAAAAAGCAAAAAGCGGCGAGTAAAAACTCGCCGCTTAATTGCGACCCTGACGGGACTTGAACCCGCGACCTCCGCCGTGACAGGGCGGCGCGCTAACCAACTGCGCCACAGGGCCGTATCGCAAAACCACATAAAAGTGGTGGTACTCCCAACGGGATTCGAACCCGTGTCGCCGCCGTGAAAGGGCGGTGTCCTAGGCCCCTAGACGATGGGAGCAAGTGTCACCATACTCAGCTAGCTGAGCGGCTCGACTGCAGAGAACTATACTTGATGTTCCAACAATCACAAAACAGCAGGTAAAAACGCTTCTTTTTATTAGAAGAGAGAAAGAGGCGCCCCAACAATGACGTAAAGCCCACACCATGAGTACAAAACAAAAAGCCCCGCCTACTCCAAGAGTAAGCGGGGCTAATTGTGGGCCCTCCGGGGCTCGAACCCGGGACCTGCGGATTAAAAGTCCGTAGCTCTACCAGCTGAGCTAAAGGCCCATCACCATTTGCTGGTGCGTTTGGCACTTTACTCCTTCATCCTTCAAGTGTGAAATCCACCCCCCGACAGTCGGTTTTTCCTTGCATTTTGTCAGTACCTCCACACAAAATGTCTCGCAAACCGAGCAGAATGCGACAAAACAGGACACACCCCCGCCCCTCAATGAAAGTTGTCACAATCGGAAACTTTTTAGTCCCGTTTAGCGACAATTAAGTTACCGTAGTACTTCCTTAAGGTTTTATCCCGTTTTTCCCTGAAAGCAGTTCCCATGGATCTGGTTGATATTTCACGGTGGCAGTTTGGAATCACCACTGTTTACCACTTTATTTTTGTACCACTCACAATCGGGCTAGCACCGATAGTCGCAGGCTTTCAAACTGCGTGGGTACTGACCAACAAAGACAAGTGGCTGCGCGCCACAAAGTTTTTTGGCACTCTCTTCCTGGTCAATTTTGCCATGGGCGTGGTCACTGGCATTGTGCAGGAGTTCCAATTCGGAATGGCTTGGAGTGAGTACTCCAGGTTTGTCGGTGATGTCTTTGGCGCGCCTCTCGCGTTAGAAGGTCTTGTCGCGTTCTTTGTCGAGTCCACATTCCTAGGCCTGTGGATCTTTGGCTGGGGGCGTTTACCTCGGTGGATCCATCTAGCCTCCATTTGGCTTGTTGCCGTAGCCGTAAACGTTTCCGCATATTTCATCATCGTGGCCAATTCCTTTATGCAGCACCCGGTGGGAGCCATCTTTAACCCAGAGACGGGGCGGGCTGAGCTTGTCTCCCTCACCGCGTTACTGACCAACCCCACTGCACTCGCTGCATGGCCTCATGCGGTAACCGGGTCGTTGCTTACCGCAGGCACCTTTGTCGCAGGAATTGCCGGTTGGTGGATGATTAAGGAATCTCGCAAGGATTCCGCAGAAAAGCGCGAAGAAGCTGCTTCTTTATGGCGTCCGCTATTCCGCATCGGATCGTGGGTAACGATCCTAAGCGCCGTAGGGTTGGGGGTTACTGGAGATATTCAAGGAAAGCTGATGTTTGTTCAGCAGCCAATGAAGATGGCTGCTGCGGAGTCTTTGTGCCAAACCGCCACAGACCCCTATTTCTCAGTTTTATCCATAGGAACCCACAACGATTGTGGCGCGGTACAGCATCTCATCGAGCTGCCTGGTGTCCTGAGTTTCCTCGCCGCAAATAAATTCAGTGGCGTGACGCTACAAGGCGTAGAGCACTTGCAAAAGCAGTATGAGCAGCTATACGGCCCCGGCAACTACACCCCCAATCTGTTTGTCACATATTGGTCATTCCGCGCGATGATTGGGTTGATGTTGGCGTCGATAGTGCTCGCTGTTGTGGGGCTTTGGTACACCCGACGCGGCGCAGTTCCCCGTGCTCGCTGGATGGGGATTGGTGCGTTAATCGCTCTGCCTTTCCCTTTCCTTGCTAACTCAGCGGGATGGGTCTTCACCGAAATGGGTCGGCAGCCATGGGTTGTGGCTCCCAACCCAGACGCAGCTCCCGGATCTCCTGGTAATGCGGACCGCATCCATCTCATCGTTGACTTTGGCGTATCCAACAACGCGGTGTGGGTAGTTTTTACCTCCCTCATTGGTTTCACCCTTGTTTATGGAGCCCTGGCTTGTGTCTGGTTCTGGCTGATGAAGAAGAAGGTTGTAGAGGGGATGCCCACCAATGTGGACTCTGCACCATTGGTCACTCCGCAAGATGAGGACTCATCCGTGCGCATCCTGCAATTTGGTAAAGACAAATCCTCAACCGACCGTGAAATTAGGAGCTAACAGATGGACCTGCACATCATTTGGTTTATCCTCGTAGGAATCCTGTTTACCGGCTATTTCATCCTTGAGGGATTCGACTTTGGTGTAGGCATGTTGTTGCCTTTTCTTAAACACCGCGAACGCGATGCCGCTGTCAAGGCCATCGGGCCTGTGTGGGATGGCAACGAGGTGTGGCTGATTACCGCAGGAGGCGCGCTCTTCGCGGCTTTCCCCGAATGGTACGCCACTATGTTTTCAGGCTTTTACTTGCCGTTATTCCTTATCCTCATCAGCTTGATCTTGCGGGGAGTCGCTTTGGAATGGCGTTCTAAAGTTGATACTGCCGCATGGCGCCGCTGGTGCGACCGTGGCATTGGTATTGGCAGTTGGGTCCCAGCGTTGTTGTGGGGCGTTGCTTTTGCCAACATCGTGCGCGGTGTCGCAGTAGACGCTAATCGACAGATTGATTCCGGTTTGCACGGATTATTGTCCCTTTTAAATCCTTTTGCTCTGCTAGGCGGTGCCGCTTTTGTTGCGGTATTCCTCCTACACGGGGCCACTTTCTTGGCGCTAAAAACAAATATCCAGCCTGTCCACCGGGTGGCGCGCGTCATGATCGGACCAACTATTGTCGTTGGCGCAGCCTTTGCATTGTGGACACAACTTTCTTTTGGCAAAACCTGGACATGGGCAGTAGTCGCGGTGATTGTGCTCGCGTGCGCAGCTACGGTGGCGTCGTTAAGCTTCCGACGCGATGGCTGGGCCTTTAGCGCAACGGCTGTTCTCATTTGTGCAGTGTCAGTGTTGCTTTTTGGTGCACTATTCCCGTCATTACTTCCAACCACACTCGCAGATGGAGTTGGACTCGATATTTACAACGCCGCAAGCTCTGCCTACACATTAAAGGTCATGACATGGGCCGCAGTTCTTATTACTCCGTTGGTTTTGCTTTATCAAGGCTGGACCTACTGGGTATTCCGCGCTAGAGTCATCGTCCGCCACGACTAGGCGCGCTCTATGAATGGGCCGATCAATATCGACCTCGTGCGTATTACTCCTGCCACGCAAAAGTTTCTCGTCGGCGCTGGCGTGGCAGAAGGATTACGCAGTTGCCTAGTGCTCGCACGTGGTTTCCTTATCGGAACTCTCGTGGCACGCACCATTACTGCTTTTAGTAACAACGCCGCCCCGCATATTTCTTTCTGGTATTGGCTAAGCACGTTGCTAGTTATGGTTGCGCTTGCGCTAATAACAGGCGCGGCGCGCCACTGGGCGCATGTCAGCTGTGGCAACGCCATAGATCAATTACGGTCTCAAGCACTTACTGCCTTGCGTCGAAAAGATCCACGCGAGGTACAAGAAGAAGCCGGACGCTGGCGCGCGCTCCTGGGAGAAGGCTTGGGCAGTTTGCGCGGCTACTTCAGCGATTACCTTCCCGCCCTGCTCGCGATGTGCATTGCTACCCCCTCCGCGATCCTGGTTATTAGTTTTCTCGATCTTCCTTCAGGTCTTCTCGCTGCAGGCACCATTCCGCTCATTCCCCTTTTTATGGTGCTTATTGGCACTCTTACTCGCACCACCACCCAACGGCGCTTGCAGGAGACGGGGACGCTCAACGGACAACTCGTCGATTTATTATCGGGAGCACTCACCCTCAAAGCTTTGGGGAATACATCGGGACCAGCGGAAGAAATACGGCGCAGCGGTGCACGCCACGCGCTCACCACTATGTCTGTTCTCCGGCTAGCCTTCTTATCCTCCTTCGCGCTGGAATTTATTGCGACGCTATCTGTCGCACTAGTAGCGGTGGGCATCGGCCTGCGTCTAGTCCACGGAGAAATATCCTTGGAAGCTGGGTTAATAATCCTTATTGTGGTGCCTGAGGTCTATGCGCCTCTGCGTAGGGTAGGCGCCGCTTTCCATGCTTCTGCCGATGGCCTCACGGCAGCAAACCAGGTGTTTCAACTCATCAAAAACACTCCCCCAGCGGATGCCACACCGGTAAAAGAATTCTCTGAAGAACTTTGTATCCAAGGACTCAGCGTGGCCGGACGCGACGGAATCTTGCCGCAAAACCTCAGCTTTACAGCACCGCATGGCCAAATCACTATTTTGTTGGGTGGCAACGGTTCCGGTAAGTCCACAACGTTTCTTGCTGTTCTCGGCGTTCTACCCTATTCCGGGAGTATCACTGCCCCGCCGCTAGAAGCTATTTCTTATCTCGCCGCCCAGCCCTATTGCATGGAAGGAACGGTAGATGACAACCTCCATGTTTTTGGCCAACGTGATCCCGCGACCGTGAAGGCGTTAATGACGGAACTAGATGTGCAGCTGCCGCCAGACCGACATATTAGCCCTGGCTCGGGTATCTCCACAGGACAAGCACAGCGATTGGCCCTCACGCGCTCGCTCTCCCAGCCTGCCAGCCTCTATCTTCTCGATGAACCTAGTGCACATCTCAGCCCCGAGTTGATCGATCCATTGATTCAAGCGGTTCAACAGCGAGCAGCAGCGGGTGCGGCTGTTGTAATAGCAACTCACGATGAACGGCTTGTTAAGGCAGCTCACCAGGTGATAAAGCTATGAGTGACACTAGAAATTTTCTACGTCAAAGCGGCGTGCGAAACCGAGATCTGGTTGGCGCTATCCTCGCAGCAAGCATCACTCTTATAAGCGCGCTCGGTTTATCTGTTTTATCCGGCTGGCTTATCACTCGGGCATGGCAGATGCCTCCAATTTTGGACTTGGCAATAGCCATCACCGCAGTTAGAGCCCTGGGTATTTCCCGGGCAGTGTTCAGATATATTGACCGCTTGATCTCCCATCGGCTGGCTCTCCGCGCACTACGCAATCTCCGCAGCACTGTTTTTCAGAGTATCGCCGAGACCACGACCCCCCATTCCGATGCGATCCTCACACAAGGCGATCAACTCACCCGTCTTTCCAAAGACACTGAACGGGTGACTGATTTTATTGTCCGATCGCTCGTTCCATCTGGTACCGCACTGGTGGTATCCATTATCGCGGTAACTTTTACTTTTCTTTTGCTGCCCAGCGCTGGCTTGGTACTCCTCGTTAGTTTTTGTGTCACCGGCTTGTTCATTCCTTGGCTTTCTCAACGCTCATCCAACAAACTGCTGCAGCGCACTGCCGTTGAATCAGAAGACGCGTGGGAACAAAAATTGCAAGAGGTGCTTTCTCATCGCGTAGAGTTTCACGCCGCAGGCATCGCGCAACAACGAGCCGACTCGGCGATCGATGCTTCTCGACGCGCCTCCGATGATCAAATCCGTGCGACTCGAAACGACTCTGTACAGGCCTTCTTGCTGTCACTCTCCTGCGACCTCACGGTCCTGGCAATAGCCTGGCTGGGACTTCAGAACTATAGCGGCTCACCGATGTGGCTAGGGATGCTAGTTATCTTGTCTTTGGCGGCCTTTGAATCTCATGCCGAGCTAGCAAAAGCCTCTATCCACGCGGACGTTGTTTCCACTGCGTCACAAGCCCTAGCGGAGGTCACCGGTAAGGCGCTACCGAGTCCCCCCGAGGCCTCGCTTTTCACGGATACAACGTTAAAAGTTTCCCATCTGCAGTGCCTGCATACAGACAAAACATGGGATTTCACGCTCGCACCCAACGAGCGGCGCCTTATCACTGGTCCCAGCGGAGTCGGAAAAACCACGCTGCTCTACACCCTAGCTGGGTTATTGGAGCCTCGGTCCGGAAGCGCCTCAATTGGAGGAGACTCCAGTGCGGCGGCTCGAAGATCACTCATCCGCATGCATCCTGAAAACGAATGGCTTTTTTCTACCAATATCCGGGAAAACATCCGTGTTGCTAACCCTGATGCCCCCGATGCCCTCATCGAGGCCACGCTTAGGGCGTTGGGGATGGGCCAGTGGCTAGATACAAATCAGGGCCTGGACACGGTGCTTGTCGACGGCGCCAGCTCACTTTCTAGCGGCCAGCGGCGCCGATTACTGCTGGCTCGGGCGTTGTGCTCTACTGCGCCAATCTTGCTTCTCGACGAACCCACCGCCCACATCTCCCATACAGATGCCTCTCGTTTCCTCGATATCTTGCTGCATAAACCACTGCCCGGCGCGCTGCCCCAGCGTAGCCTCATAATTGTCAGCCACAGCCAGTAGACGCAGATATAAAAAGACGGTGCCCACCACAGTGGGCACCGTCTTTTAGTGATGACAAATGTGTTTTTACTTAGCCATTGTTCCGGTCTCATTCATGCGGTGGTGGAATGAGAAAGCCTGAGTGAGGTCATGCGGGGTCTGCATGAAAGGCGTTGCCTTCTTTGCCGCCTCAAAGTATTCCTCCAGCAAAGGACGGTAATCCGGGTGGGCAACGGAGATGGCCTTCTGCACACGCTCTCGTGGTGCAAGCCCGCGCAAGTCTGCAACACCGTATTCCGTAATGAGCACCATGACGTCGTGCTCCGTGTGGTCGATATGAGATGCGAATGGAACGATAGCGGAGATAGCGCCATCCTTAGCCACCGATGGAGATATGAAGGTGGAGATCAAAGCGTTACGGGTAAAGTCACCGGATCCTCCGATGCCGTTCATCATGCGCACACCATTAACGTGTGTGGAGTTCACGTTGCCGTAAATGTCAGCCTCGATCATGCCGTTGGAAGCGATCAACCCGGTGCGACGGATCACCTCAGGATGGTTGGAGATCTGTTGAGGACGCAGAACGATGTGCTTGCGGTAGAACTCTGCGTGCTCATTCATCTTGTCCGCATACTCCGGGGACAGCGAAAATGAGGTGGCAGAAGCAACGGTCATCTTGCCGGCATCGATCAGGTCGACCATGCCGTCTTGGATGACCTCGGTGTAGGCCTGGATATTTTCAAACTTGGAGTCCAATAGGCCTGCCATCACGGCGTTGGGAACGTTACCTACGCCGGACTGCATGATGTAGCGATCATAGTCGAGTCGACCAGCTTTAACTTCCCCTTCGAGGAAGCCCAAGAAGTTCGAGGCTATCTCGCGGGAGACGTCGTCGAGAGGCTTAAAAGGAGCGTTGCGGTCAGGAGCATCAGTCTCAACGACTGCTACTACCTTGTTGATGTCAATAGAAATCGAGGTATCACCGATGCGATCACCGGTGTTCTTAATAGGGATAGCAATCCGGTTGGGGGTACGCGGCATCCTCCAAATGTCGTGCATTCCCTCAAGTTCCTCGGACTGCCACGAGTTGACCTCGATGATGATCTTCTCTGCCGCATCAAGGTATTCCACGGAATTTCCTACGGAGGAAGACGGCACAATCGATCCGTCTTCTTTAATACGAACGGCCTCAACAATAGCCACGTTCAGCTGACCAAAGAAGCCTTCCGCTACCATCGCGCCCGAATGAGACAGGTGGATATCGGAGTACAGCATGTTGCCCGAGTTAATGGCCTTACGCATGCTGGGGTCTGACTGATATGGCATTCGGAAACGCAAAGCTCCGGCTTCTGCTAACACGCCGTCGCAGTCCGGTGCGGTGGAAGCGCCGGTAAAGAGGTCAATGGTGTAGCTTTCCCCTTTAGCCTGTGCTTCCTTTGCTCGCTCGGCGATCGCAGCAGGCATAACCTTTGGGTAGCCGGCACCCGTGAAGCCCGAGACACCGACTTTGTCACCGTTATCTACGAGCTGAGCGGCCTCTTGTGCCGACATAATTTTGCCCCGCAACTGTGCGTTAGCAATGCGATCAGACATTTATTCCTCCTCAAAGAAACCTGCTGGCGGGTTCAAGTCCCATCCGCAGAAAGCTCGGACATTAAGTGCTTTCCACCCGTCGAGTGATAGCGACCGGCATCACAGCCATTCAGTTATGGGCACCACAATAGTCCAATAATGCGAGCACTGTTGCTTAGTTCACTATTTCACCCACAATTGCTTCCAAAGAGCCGAAGATCAGCAAAAATTCAGGAAAACACAACACCCGCGAGGGTATCGTCTCCCTTCTCATCCACTATCAACCAGGCTTATAGGAAATCCATCATGGCCTACATACAGAAAGACAATCAGAGGTACCATTTCCCACACTACTTGCAAGAAAAGGGCAATTCATAAAATCGATTGTGCGATTGATTACAAAGGTCAGGGGCATAAATCACTTTTGCCCCCGCTTTCTGCCAAGGCAGTCGACTTGCATTACACAACAGCCCTTTCCTTATATGGAAATCACTATCGATGCCGATCCAACGCGACGACTACGCCGCATACATACTCCTTAACAAGACCCCTCCCCCATGCTGTGAATACATTGCACACAGACACCCTAAAACCACACCCGAAGCGAACAGGTATGAGCGCGAAATATGGGATAACGGACTTCTTCTCTTAAATATTTGGGAGCGGGGCTGCAATTAAGGAACAATGACAGGGGTGACTTTGAAGATTGGTGCGCTCAGCCTAGATTCTGCCGTAGCCCTTGCTCCGATGGCAGGTGTAACAAACATAGCTTTCCGCACCCTTTGCAGAGAGCAAGAACTCGAAAGAACGGGAACGGTCTCCGGGTTATACATCTGCGAGATGATCACCGCCCGGGCTCTGGTGCATCGCAATGAGAAGACTCTTCATATGACCACCTTTGGGCCTCAAGAAGATGTTCGTTCGCTTCAGCTGTATACCGTCGATCCCGAATACACCTTCAAAGCAGCAAAAATGATCGCGGACGAGGGAATCGCAGATCATATAGACATGAATTTTGGCTGTCCGGTTCCTAAAGTGACTAAGCGCGGTGGCGGCTCCGCCTTACCCTATAAGCGTCGCCTTTTTGGCAACATTATCGCCGCAGCGGTCAAGGGGGTTGAAGGCACTAATATCCCGGTAACAGTCAAATTCCGCATGGGCATCGACCATGACCATCTGACGCATCTCGACGCTGGAAGAATTGCGGCAGAAGAAGGCGCCGCAGCCGTCACTCTCCACGCACGCACCGCTGCCGAAAGATATTCCGGGGATGCGCATTGGGATGAAATAGGAAAGCTGAAAGAGCATCTCGCTCACACTGGCATCCCGGTCCTTGGCAATGGCGATATTTTCAAACCCACAGATGCCATCGACATGATCAAGGCCTCCGGCTGTGACGGCGTAGTAGTGGGCAGAGGCTGCCTGGGAAGGCCATGGCTTTTTGCCGGACTCTCTGCCGCCATGAGAGGCAAAGAGATCCCTCCGGAGCCCACCCTGGGAGAAGTAACTCGCATTATCTATCGCCACGCAGAGCTTCTCGTCGAACATGAAGGAGAAACCAAAGGTTGTCGCGATATGCGCAAGCACATGGGGTGGTATCTACGCGGTTTTCCTGTGGGAGGAGACTTCCGCGGAGCGCTAGCTCGTATCAGCACACTGCGCGAGCTCAAAGAGGCGCTGGCTCCATGGGAGGATTCTGAAGCTTTGGCGGAAGATTCGGATAGCGCACGCGGTAGACAGGGGTCGCCGGCCAAGGTGTCGCTTCCTGAAGGCTGGCTCGACGATCCTCAGGATGCGACCGTTCCGGAAGGTGCGGAAATCATGCACTCGGGGGGATAGGCGCTTCATACCCAGCCGCATTAGCGTTTTAGGGTTATAGTTTCCCCATGCGGACAGCCTACAGAGAACATCTTGATGCCTTTTCACATGACCTGATCGTCATGTGCGATACGGTGACAAAGATCCTTCGTAATGCCTCCAAAGGCCTGATGGAACAGTCGCTGCAAGCAACCCAGGCCGCGTTATCGCTTTCCGACGAAATGGAAGAAATCAAAACGCGTTCAAGCAAGCGCGCTGTTCAGCTTTTGGCGCTTGAGGCCCCCGTTGCTCGCGATCTCAGGCAAATCGTCTCTTCCATCTACATCGTGGAAGACCTGGATCGTATGGCCAAACTAGCAATGCACATCGCAAGTATTGCAAGGCGACGCTATCCCGAATCGGCTATACCTGAGCCGATTACAGGTTATTTTCAAGAAATGTGCCGGCTTAGCCTGGAAATGTCAGAAAAGATCCGCAGCGTGCTCATTGACCCCGACGCAGACGTGGCGCTAGTACTCTCTGCAGACGACGATGCCGTGGACGATCTCCACGATCACCTCATGGGGGTGCTCACTAAGCGCGACTGGCCGCACAGCACCAGGGAAGCAGTGGACGTCACATTGCTCGCACGCTATTTTGAGCGTTTTGCTGATCATACGGTCAACGTTGCTGCTCAGATCGTCTACCTCACCTCAGGCCTCATGCCAGAGGAATACCAAAAAAAGCGTAATGATGGCTACGCCCAAGACGAGATGGAACGCCGCTTTTCTGAGTTGGAAAAACAATTTAGCAACTTCGATTGGCCTAAGCCCAAGGAGTAACACGGTTATACCGCACAAAAAAGCTTCCCAACTCGCGACCAAAAGGAGTTGGGAAGCTTTTTATCTCTGTACCTCCACGCAACTAGGCGCGGAGAGGACCTACAGAACGAAAAGACTCGCCTAGATTTTCTTGAATACGGCGGAAAGCTCCGACGAGGAAGTCAGCGACACTGGAGTTGTCTCGCTCTTGTGCTGCATACATGTTGCTAAAAGCTGCATCTGCCGCGTTTATCAACTGATCTGCAGTAGGAAGATCGAGCTTAAGTGCGGTGATGGTGCCGGCCATAAATGTTCCTTCTTAGAAGTTCTGAAATCACATTGATGATGTTTTCTTGTGACGCTGACTTCGCATCACAGGAAACTAACCTAACGCCCAAAGTTAAAAGAAAAGCACCGCGCAGGTAAACAGTTGGTGAACTTCCCCGTCATCTTAGGTAAATAATCCCAGAAAAGGTGATGACCAGCACAAAGGTTAGCCTCAGAGCTTACCCAAACCGACCGGAAATGTAATCTTCCGTCTCTTTATTTGTTGGATTGGAGAAGATTTTCTTGGTCTTCCCCACTTCCACCAGTTGCCCAGGTTTTCCGGTGGCCTCCAAAGAGAAAAACGCCGTCTGGTCAGACACCCTGGAGGCTTGCTGCATGTTATGGGTAACTATGACAATGGTGTAGTCCTGTTTTAGCTCATGTATCAATTCCTCCACCGCCAGCGTGGAGATGGGGTCAAGCGCAGAACACGGCTCATCCATTAACAGCACTTCGGGTTCTACCGCGATTGCCCTTGCAATGCACAAACGCTGCTGCTGCCCGCCGGACAACCCTCCGCCAGGTTTGTTGAGCCGATCTTTAACCTCTTCCCACAAATTTGCACCGCGCAACGACTTTTCCGCGACTTCTCTCAACTTCTTTTTGTCTTTGGCCCCAGCAAGCTTCAAGCCCGCCACAACGTTGTCCTCGATAGACATGGTGGGAAACGGGTTGGCCTTTTGAAAGACCATTCCGATAGTCGTGCGGACCGTAACGGGATCTACATGCGGCGCGTAGATGTCCTGACCGTCGAGAAGCACTGTACCCGTTACCCGGGCCCCCGGTGTCACCTCATGCATGCGGTTAAGAGACCGCAATACCGTGGATTTTCCGCAACCTGATGGGCCGATAAAAGCAGTCACCGAACGTTCCGGGACCTCAAGATTGATGTCTTGTACAGCGTGAAAATCGCCGTAAAAAATATTCAGCCCATCAATTTTTAGCTTAGACATACTCGCACATTAACTTTCTGATAAAAGAGAACCGGTTACGCGGAGCGAACGGAAAACTTTGATGAAATAAACCGTGCAAGAACGTTGAGCACGGTAATAATGAGAACAAGCGTGAGCGCGGCGCCCCAGAGCTTGTCTAATACTGCATCCGCTGTGCCCGCCTTATACATATCCAGCATCATCAGTGGTAAGGAAGATTGTGGTCCCGCGGTTAAATTCCAATTGATCACCTGGGTAGACCCCACCAAAATAAGCACGGGTGCAGACTCCCCCATCACTCGGGCGATAGCCAGCATCACCCCCGTGACTATCCCGGACAAAGCAGTGGGCAAAAACGACCCTGGTGATCGTCTTCCATCGCGGAATTCCGAGAGCATAGGCGGCCTCTCGCAGATCCATGGGGACAACCCTCAGCATCTCTTCCGTGTTCCGGATAATCACAGGAATCATAAGAATGACTAGTGCTAACGCAACAGCGAACCCGGAACGACCGAAGCCAAACATAACAATCCACATGGAGTACACAAACAGCGCAGCTACGATAGAAGGAACGCCAGTCAGAATGTCCACCATAAAGGTGGTTATGCGCCCCAAGCGATTACCATTTGCATATTCCACAAGGTAAACCGCAGTAAGCACCCCGATCGGAATAGAGATAAGGGAACAGATCGCGGTCTGAACCAGCGTTCCGACCATCGCGTGCAGAGCACCACCGCCTGGACGGGAGTACAAAACACCCCGTTGGGAGCTAGTCCACCACGAGGGGTCAATTAATGTTCCCAGACCCTTTGTTATCAAAGTGGAGAGAACCCACAGCAGTGGGATTAAAGCAAGAATCATGCACGCATAGACGAGAAGCGTAGCTGTTTTATCCGTGAGCTTTCGACGCCTAGTGGCGGTCTGCATGTAGATCATGACGTCCTCAGATCAAAAAACATTTATATCAGGCCTTAGAATTCACTATTGACCTGGCAATGGAATTAACTGCAAAAGTCAGCAGGAATAAGACCAGTCCGGCGGCGATATACGCCCCGGCGCGCAGGTCATCGTTGAATTCCGGAGCGGCATTGGCGATGGCGGTGGCAAAGGTCGTGCCGCCGTCGAAAAGCGAAAATCGGAACTCCGAGGAAGGTGAAATAACAAGGTACAGCGCCATTGTTTCTCCCAAAGCACGGCCAAGTCCCAGCATCGAACCGGAGATAAAACCCGATTTGCCAAAAGGGAGCACCGTCATACGCACCACTTCCCATTTGGTAGCGCCCAAGGCCAATGCGGCCTCAATGTGCCCGCGCGGTGTTTGCACAAAGACCTCACGAGTGGTTGCGGCAATGATTGGGAGAATCATCACCGCCAAAACCACACCACCGGTGAAGATATTGCGTCCTGTGGCAAAGGCCGGCGAGTTGCTATAGGTGCTGAAGAGGAAGAAGCCTCCGCCCCAGCTGCTCACCCACTCGTAGAAGCCTGACAACGTCGGCCCTAAGACCTGCCAGCCCCATAATCCATAAACAATCGATGGGACCGCCGCCAACATGTCTACCAGGAATCCCAAGGGTTTTACCGCACGCGGACGCGCATAGTGGGAAAGAAAGATGCCAATCCCCAGCGCAATGGGCATCGCGATCACAAGTGCAATCACAGAAACCAGGACAGTCGCTGCCAAAAGGTTGGGAATGCCGAAGAGCATCTGTGCCGTGTTCTGTAGACTCCACGCTCCCGTATAGGTAAAGAACCCAACAATGCCCTCCGAGTTATTCCGTAGAGCCGGTATGGCACGCCACACCAAGAACAGCCCAATAGCCGCGATGATCACGCTTATGGTTACCGTCGATGAGGCAGTTAGAAGACTAAAGACCTTGTCTCCTGGACGGCGAACCCGAACCGGTTTCTGCTTCGGGTTGTTTTGTGGTTCTTCTGTAAAGGACTCGGGGAGGTCCAAGTCCTCAATTATTATGCGTTCCGCGATGCGTTCCACTGAGAGTGCGTCCTTAAATAGTTATCGCTAGTTTCTGCTACCTCCCAATTAGGAGATGGCTTTGACTGCTTTTTCTAGGCGATCGCGGTGAGTTCCTTTGACCGGAATATAACCCAGGTCGGCGAGTTCTTGATCTTGGGAGTTCAAAGCCACACTCAGGAAGTCCTTGACCCTGTCACGAGTAGTCTGGTCATAACCTGCGGAACAAACGATCTCGTAAGTTGTTAGAATCAACGGATAGGCATCTTTTTCTTTCATGGCAAACAGCGCTGAGGAATCGACAACCATATCGTTTCCCTGAGTTTTAAAAGTCAGGTGATCCAGAGCCACTCCGACAGAGTCGGGATTGAGTTGGACTGGCCCGTGGCCAAAATCAATTGCGGCTATTCCTAGCTTCTGTTGCTTAGCAAACCCTGCCTCAACATACGTAATGGCGCCATCAATGTTGGATACTTCGGTGGCTACGCCATTGGAACCATTTGCTCCTGAGCCGACAGCTGTGGGGAAAGCCTGACCCTCTGTAGACCAATTCTCTGGGCTTGCCGCTTTGAGGAATTTTTGGAAATTATCGGAAGTTCCAGACTCGTCGGAGCGATAGACCACTTTGATGTCTGAGTCTGGAAGCTGCACGCCTGTGTTCTCCTGGGCGATTGCCGCATCATTCCATTTTTTGATCTCGCCTTTAAAAATCTTGGCCACGGTAGCAGCGGAAAGGTTGAGATGGTCCACGCCGTTGAGGTGATAGGCCACCGCCACTGGTCCGATGACAAAAGGAAGATGCCATGCGTCGTTGCCCTGGCATCGGCCCTTTGCTTTTTCCACTTGTTCTGCGCTCAGCGGGGAGTCTGAACCTCCAAAAGCTACTTGACCAGCGATGAAGTTTTTGCGTCCAGAACCAGAACCCGAGGCCGTATAGGCTAGCGAGGCCCCCGATACCGCCTCTTGGTATTTTATGTTGAAATAGTCCATCGCGTTTTGTTGTGAGGAGGCTCCCTCTCCCACGAGTTCCCCGCCTACTTTGTTCAGACCGGAGACCTCGCTGGTGGAGGCTCCTGCCCCGGAGGAGCTGCTGGTTTCAGAGCAGGCAGAGAGTGCGACAGCGCCCATACATACGATACTGAGGGCGGTAGTTGAGCGCTTGAGATTCAGGTTCACGATCGACCTTCCAAATGATGTTGAGTGAGGATCATGTAAGCGACTGTTCCTTGCGGCCAAGGAATGCCTCTCGCTCACGTGGAAGAATCTAAAAAACCAAAGTGACGTGCAACACTCATTTAGGTTAAATCCTGCAGAACGACCGGTGGATTTTTCTTTTTTGGCAGTTCACAGGTAGCTTATCGACGCCCCATTCACTTATCACCTATCCCAATTAAGGGGGTAAAAGTGCTCTTCTTTAGCGCTTGAGGTTACGCACCTTCTACACAGTATTAACCGCATATTCACTTTTGCTCAGCAGCAGAAAACACCACGTGTTTCTCTAAAGTGCTAAAGCCGAGGCGCTTATAGGCAGCCAGCGCCGGCTTGTTATCCGCTTCTACGTACAAGATGATGCGCTGAGCACCCGACTGCACTAGATATTGCAGCCCTGCGGAAACCAAAGTACCGCCGAGCTTTTTGCCTCGGAAGGAATCTGCAAGTCCTACCACGTAGACTTCCCCGTCTGCCCCCGCTTCCAGGTCGCCATGTTTTTTAGTCCAATGAAATCCCGCGATCTTAGGTTCCTCGGAATCTACGGTGATCAGGAAGAGGACCCCCTCGGGATCAAACCACGGAGTCTGCTGGGCACGAGCTAATCGTTCAGCGTCCCATCCTCCTTGTTCGGGATGCCACCAAAACGCCTCGTTGTTGATACGCAGCCATTGGGCGTCTATATCCGGAAAAGACTCTCGTGCCTCTCGCAGATTAATCACGCGATATCCCTCAGGGGTAGGTGCGAAAGACTCCGGAGCAAGCTGCTGCCTCTTTGCCGCCATGACCAGCAGCTCACGGGAAACAGACAAATCGAGTCCTGCCGCTATTCGTTGTGCAGCGGGAAGGTAGCCATGGGACCAAAAGTGGATGATGCCGGCGTCGAGAAGCTTTTGCGCGAGCGCTCGCCCGATCCCCTTATTGCGGTGTTCAGGCGCCACAACAAACTCTGCGTATTCACCGTGATAGGCGCCTAAACCGCTAAGCTGCCCAGAGGCGTCGCGCACCACGATGTGTTGATGTTCCAACTCAGGATTTTTCAAACCAGCAACCAGGTGTTCTGCCAATGGGGCAACCCCATCAGCAGCTTGGGCAGTATTAACAAGATCTATGGCAGCTTGAGAGAGCTGTTTATCTGCGGGAATCTGAGTG
The DNA here is from genome assembly GCF_002155265.1 of Corynebacterium pseudotuberculosis. NCBI lineage: Bacteria > Bacillati > Actinomycetota > Actinomycetes > Mycobacteriales > Corynebacteriaceae > Corynebacterium > Corynebacterium pseudotuberculosis. Next base: position 968,186 of record NZ_CP021251.1, on the reverse strand, counting down.
GATGTGAAAATCATAGCCACCACACTAGTCAGCGCTGCTGGATCTAGCTGGTAATAATAATGAGGTGAGAATTACAACCCGGTCTCGGCTTTCCACCGTTGTTTGGGCAGGCATTGCTCTTATGTCCCTTATCGTTGCGCTGTGGGGCGTAGATTCTGCAATCGCCGCGCGTGCAGAACACCGAATTTCTCATGACGTTCGCAACAACGCCCATCTAGATCAAAATCCCAGCGTCTATCTTGGAGGGTTTCCTTACGTCGGTGCCTTGCTTTCTGGGAAAGTCCCGGGCCTAGGTGTGAGTGTCTCCGACGTAGAAGTAAACGATTTTGGGCTTCTTACCACTACTGCTCAAGTCACCGACATCGAGCTCAACCGCTCCCAGCTCTTTAGTGGTGACGTAGAAGGAACCCATGCGCAACTGCTAACCCGCACCGTGGGATTTGACGCAGTAGCAGTGGGAAAACAACTCGATATTTTAGATTTAGACCTTTCCAACCCTTACGATGTGTCCCCTGCTGGCACCAACTCCAGCGAGGTACAACTGCGCGGGACGCCAGACGGCTTTAGCAAACCCGTCACCGTAATCGCGACTATGAGGCTTGAGGGTCCAACCTTTAAACTCACGCCTACCACGGTGGTTGACCGAGGAGAGTCCGACTTAGACGATCCCGCTATTTTCCGCGCCTTCACCTGGACTCTTAACACCAAAACACTCCCCATCAACGCGCAGGCCAGTTACGTCTATCTGGCGGGCGGAAGCATCCGCTTTGAGGCACAAGAACGCAACGTTACTTTGCGCCTGGAGGATCTTGCACCTGTCCGTTCTGCGTCTAACAAAGTAGTAGTAGATTAAAAGCGCTACATACGAGGATCAAAGAAGCTAAAAGCAAGCCGAAGCTTAGACATCGAGTTGGCTTTTACCGGATGAGTCGGCGCATAAACTTTGAGAGCGTCAGCCACAGCGCCTAGGCGAACACCATCGAATTTTCCTACAAACTCCCCGTCTGCCTGAAAACTTTGATCCTCTGCACATGTGATTTCCACGTCTATGGCGTCATCAAAACGCACGATACGGCGATTAAACCAGCGTTTCATCGCACGGTTATGCCCAAAACCCACAAGATGCGCCATGGCGGCCACACCACCTGGCCCCGATAAATCGGTCAACCCAAATAACCCCAGCCCTAGGTCAAAAGAATTCCTGGGGTTGGTCACCACGGGGACGGGTCCTAGAAAGGTCCAGGGGTTGGTGTTAGAAGCAATAAGAAGCGGCAGATCAGAGTGCTCAAAAAGCTCGCCTCCGCGACTTTTCGCCCGGACGCGCATCCGAGGGGGATGCCGATGTATGCGTCGCCATGCTACTAGTGCCGCGTGGAGGTAGCGCAGCGGTGTGGCTGCGGCACCTCGCTTGCGCACGCGCTCGACGCCCACGATTACATCCGCGTCAATGCCAAAGCCTGCGTTGACGGCAAACCAAGACTTGCCCCATGTTCCTAAATCGATGTTTCGGATTTTCTTGTGCTCCAACGCATCAACCAGTACTTCAGTAGCCTGAATGGGGTCTGGGGGAAACCCGAGCGCCCGGGCAAACACATTGGCTGAGCCTGTAGGGATCACAGCGAGAGTGGGAAGGTTCTCTCTGGGGTTACTTTCCGCCGGTCCTAGCAGCCCATTGATAATCTCATTCACCGTTCCATCACCGCCAACAGCGATGACCACATCGACGTCATCGGTACTTAGCCCCGCACAGATTTGCGTGGCGTGCCCCTGATAGTGAGTGAACTTTGCGTGCAACACCAAACCTTCCACAGAGCGCAGCAAGGGAATCACCGCTCCAAACAAGGCTGAGTCTTGAGTGGTGGAATTCGGGTTAGCTATGAGAAGAGCTCGCACGCCCCCACCTTATCGCCTTTGGCGAACAGTTGGGGTTCTTTGCATACTTGCCAGTAGGCTGAGTGGCTATGAGCGACGATCAAAACAACGTAGATGCTCCTGCGCTAAGCGGGAATGATGCTGTCAACCGCGCTGCGGAACAATGGAAAGAATCCGCCCTGCGCAATATCCCGGCGTTCGGCGATCTTCCCATCCCAGACGACACCGCAAATCTGCGCGAAGGCCCCAACCTCCACGACGGGCTTCTCGCGTTGCTTCCGCTGGTAGGAGTGTGGCGCGGCACAGGCCGAGCAGACACCGCAGAAGGCGGCCAGTATTCTTTTGGGCAACAAATTACCTTTGCCCACGATGGCGAAAACTATCTCACCTATGAGTCCCGCATTTGGAAGCTTGATCAGGACGGCAACCACGTTGGTCTAGACCAACGCGAGTCCGGTTTCTGGCGCATCAGCCTCAAAGATGAGATCGAGGTTGTGCTTACTCACTCCACCGGCGTTGTCGAGGTACTCTATGGCGAGCCCATGAACGAACGCGCCTGGCAAATCGAGTCTGCCTCGACGATGGTTACTGCCACTGGGCCGGCCTCCTTGGGTCCCGGCAAGCGTTTATACGGCCTCATGCCCAACAATAACCTCGGTTGGGTAGACGAGCGCATGGTTGATGGCGAACTCCGTCCTCGGATGTCTGCGGAACTATCCCGCGTCATTGGCTAGCCCAAAGCTGAATAGATAAGCTCGCGGATTTCATCCTCATTATCCGGACGCGCCAGCTTTACATCATTAATGCGACGCACCCGGGTGGCAACGCGCACTGAGCTCAGGAGCCATACGCTATCGGCTTTCTCAGTGAGATACTCCAGGTCCAGATCCTTGGTTTTACAGTTCCACCCGGCTGCGCGAGCTTGTTCAAAAAGCGCTGCTTGAGTTGTTCCTGGCAGGATATCTCCACCGGGATAGGGCGTGCGTATCTTCTTATCCCGAACCGTGATCACGGTCGACGTCGCACCTTCCAAGATGCGGTCCCCCTCGGTGAAAATGACGTCATCAAATCCGTTTGCGCGTGCCCACCGCAAGGCCGCCATGGTGGACGCATAATTGAGGGTCTTAGCCCCAAGAATCAGCCAGGGGACCGAGGTGGAGTCCACGTGATATCCCCGAGGGCTCGTCATCACACGCACGCCTTCGGCACGTTGTTGTACTACGTTCTCATCGACCTCGGTAATCGTTAGCCACGCAGAGGGATGGCCTGTGGACGCACGCCCACGGGTGTACGTCCACACGCATTTAGCGTCGCACGAGTTCTGTGCAAACCACTGTTCAATCGCCATGGTGGTGGCGTGCAGCCAATCCTCAATGTTGGGCTCCGGCAGATCCAGCAGCTTTGCGGAAGCCATAAAGCGTTGCGCGTGTCTTTCAACATTGCAGGCCTTCCCCTCGCGCAAGAGAAGAGTTTCAAAGACGCCATCCCCACGGGTGACCACGGCATCGTCCCAATAGACCAAGGGCAGCAACGGGCTATGCGTGCGCACTGACCCGCCATAGGGTTCTACCGCAAGGATTATAGGTTCAGATTTCCTCGGTTCGTGTCGATCGCACCGATGATCTTGATCTGATGAGCTGGAAGCCATGATTACTCATTATGCCCTGACAACCGCGCACTCGGCCGCGGTACGATCAAAATGTGACAAATTTTGAGAACTCTAACCCCCACGATCCCGCATATGTGTCTCCGCTTGCCACTTGGCCGGGTGCGGCGCTCCCCCAAGGCGACGACGATCTCCCCGAATATTCAGGTGTTGCCTGGCATTATGGCGCGCCGCTTACTGAACAACGCATCTTTGACACCGGCGTGGGGCTTATTGATCTTTCCCACCGCCGTGTTATCAAAGTCCACGGCCCGGAGGCCGGTGCCTTCCTGCATAATCTTCTTTCCCAGAAGCTTTCCGACGTCCCCCAGCGCCTAGCAGAAAAAAATACTGCAACCTCGGCTCTGGATCTGGACGCCCAAGGCCGCATCCTCCATCAAGTAGATATCCTCGCGGCACAGGACGCTGAGGACGCGCTCTATCTTCATCTTCCGCGGGCTCAGTACGAGACTTTTTTTGCTTTCCTCACCCGCATGATCTTTTGGTCTCAGGTCAAAGTAGAGCCCGCTGACCTTGCGGTTTTAACTCTCATGGGGGCTGGAGTCCCCCATTTTCCGTTACCAAGCTCAGACGCGGTTGTAGCTGCTGCACAGGTTCCAGGCTTTACCACCCACCGTTTAGATATTCTTGTGCATCGCTCAGAGATCATGAACACCGCTAAAGATCTCACCCTCGCTGGCGCTATCCCCACTGGGCTTATGGCTTTTACAGCAGAGCGAGTTCGAAGCCAACAGCCTGTTGTGTCCCTTGATCTGGATCATAAATCTATTCCCCACGAGGCTCCCCAGCTCATCGCAAACGCCGTACACCTGAACAAAGGGTGTTATCGCGGGCAGGAAACGGTAGCCAGGGTGGAAAATCTTGGACGCCCACCTCGCGCGTTAGTGATCGCGCTTCTCGACGGCTCCGCCCCGACCACCCCCAAGCCGGGAGATCCGATTGTCTCTGGAGGCAGGAGCGTCGGCAAGCTTGGCACGGTAGTCCAGGACTATGAGCTAGGCCCGATAGCCCTAGCAATGATCAAGCAGAGCGCACTGAAAGCCACCAATCTAGTGGTCGCGGATAACGTGGCCCTTGCCATAGATCCAGATTCGCTTCCCCAAGAGGATGATGAAAAACCTGGGAGAAAAGCTATCAATAGATTAAAGGGACTTTCTACCGATTAAAGGACTAAGCTTGGTTACCCCGCGGGGGTAACCAAGGAGAAAGTTCAGCACTGCGAACCCACGACTGAGGGGAAATTTTCTCTGGTTACGGCGGCGGTGCGACAAATCGGACTGTTTCGGGCTATTGTGTCTAACAGGAATATATACGTCGAATATTACAGCTTTCGGAGAAGCCCAAATTCCCAAGTCTTCTCCTGCTCACTCCAAGGGGGTCCTGCCATGGGTCGCGGTCGCGCGAAGGCAAAACAGACCAAGGTTGCACGCCAGCTAAAGTACAACACTCCGAATATGGATCTGGATTCGCTTCAACGAGAGTTAGCTGGGAAGTCCCCTAATTCTAGCGATAACTATGAGAACAACTATTCGGATGAGTATGCAGAGGACGATCAGTACGGGGATTACTCCGACTGGGAGAAAAAGTAGCAAGGCTTCGCCTTATGCTCTTAACTAGCTCCGCAACTTATACAATGCGAAGAGGCTCGGGAGGAATTACTCCCCCGAGCCTCTTCGCATTGCTTTTTATGTTTTAACTCGGATGGTTTCCGTTGAGGACTACGGATTCTTCGCCCTCAGCGCTCACGCGTACGGTGCCCAATTCCCATGCGTCGATATGCCGAGCGGTCAACATAGCCAGCGCACGATCGCGATCGCGTGGCGCGACAACTGCGACCATGCCCACACCCATGTTGAAGGTCTTCTCCATTTCCTCCTGGGGAACCTGCCCTACCGTCTCTATGAGGCGGAAGATCGGCGCTGGAGACCAGTAAGCGCGAGTAAGTTCTGCGGTGAGCCCCTCGGGGATAACACGCGCAAGGTTCCCAGCCAGGCCGCCACCGGTGACGTGACAGAAGGTGTGCACCTCGCACTCGTCAGCTAACGCTAAGCAGTCCTTTGTGTAAATCCGGGTTGGCTCAAGCAGTTCCTCACCTAATGTGCGATCTAGCTCTTCCACGTATCCCTCAAGAGGCAGTCCCGCCTTTTCCAACAACACGTGGCGCGCCAACGAGTAACCATTGGAGTGGAGGCCGGAGGAGGCCATCGCGATAACGATGTCCCCATTACGCACCCGGTCAGGCCCCAGAAGTTCGTCTGCTTCCACAACGCCCACGGCGGTAGCAGATACATCGTAATGACCCGGCTCCATGACGCCTGGATGCTCAGCGGTCTCGCCACCCAGCAAGGCACATCCCGCTTGGATACAGCCTTCAGCGATGCCGGCAACTATTTGCGCAACGTGCTCAGGAATTACCTTCCCAATAGCGATATAGTCCTGTAGGAACAGCGGCTCTGCACCGCAGACCACTAAGTCATCAACACACATTGCTACCAAGTCAATGCCGATAGTGTCGTGCTTATCCATCGCCTGGGCGATAGCAAGCTTAGTGCCTACGCCATCCGAACCAGCAGCAAGCAGAGGCTCGCGATATTTGCCAAGGGCAAAGAGTCCGGCAAATCCACCAAGCCCCCCGCGCACCTCCGGACGGGTTGCTTTCTTTGCCAAGGGGGCAAAGAGCTCGACAGCTTTATCGCCGGCTTCAATGTCCACGCCAGCCGCAGCGTAAGAGACTCGTTCTTTGGGATCCGTCATGGTCCTTATTGTCCTTGTTCTTGGTTTTTGAGAGTTTATTTTGTATTTGGTGCACTACGCATGCACCGCCGATAACAATTGCTAATCAATGCTAGCGCAGGAGCTTCGCTTCATGGCAGAGACCAATTCAGCGTTCTTATTTCCCTCAGGCATGCCGATGGGATAATTGCCGTCAAAGCATGCACAGCACAGCTCATTTCGCGGTTGCTTAGTCGCACCCACCATTTGCTCCGCAGAAACATACCCCAGCGAATCCGCACCAAGCGCAGAGCACACGGATTGAACAATTTCCGATTCATTATCGCCAGTAACGGCGTTAGCAATAAGCTCACCGGGACTAGCAAAGTCAATGCCATAGAAGCAAGGCCACTTCACCGGTGGCGAGGCAATACGGACGTGTACCTCAGCCGCGCCTGCTTCACGCAGCATTCGGATAAGGGCCCGCTGGGTATTACCGCGCACGATCGAATCATCGACGACGATCAATCGCTTGCCCTGGATAACCTCACGCAACGGGTTGAGCTTTAACCGGATACCCAGTTGACGCAGGGTTTGCGAGGGCTGGATGAAGGTTCGACCTACATAGGCGTTCTTCACTAGCCCCTGCCCAAAAGGAATCCCAGATTCTTGCGCATAGCCCACCGCAGCGGGGTTTCCAGATTCTGGCACTGGGATCACCAAATCCCCCTCAGTGGGAGACTCACGAGCAAGCCTGCGCCCAATCTCCAGGCGCGTGGCGTTGACGTTACGCGAGTGAATCGTGGAATCCGGTCTAGCTAGATAAACGTACTCAAATACACACGTCTTGCGCTGCGGCTGAGCAAAACGCTCACTGTGCACCCCGGAACCATCGATGGCAACCAACTCACCTGGCTCTATCTCTCGGACAAAGGAGGCGCCAACAATGTCTAGGGCGCATGTCTCAGAAGCCACAACCCACCCATTGTTTAACCTCCCAAGCGCCAAGGGACGAACTCCCCACGGGTCTCGGGCGGCATACATGGTTTTTCCATCGGTAAACGTCAAGCAAAACGCCCCACGCATCCTGGGCAAAAGCTCACGCGCCGAGTCCATCAGATCGCGCCCCTGAGCAATGCCATAAGCCAGAAGAGCAGTCATAACATCGGAATCAGAAGGAGCGCTCTCCGGTTTTACCAAACCGAGCTCTCCTGCTTCCGCCATGAGCTCAAGATAATTCACAAGGTTACCGTTATGGCACAGAGCTACGTCTGTTCCATCAGGGGCAACGCGGAACATGGGTTGAGAGTTCTCCCACATCACTCCACCAGCAGTGGAATAACGCGTATGCCCAATAGCTATGTCACCACTGAGGGATTCCAGCGTTTGCTCATCAAAAACTTGCGACACCAGGCCCAAATCTTTGAATACCACCACTTGGTCACCATTGCCTACGGCAATACCGGCAGCTTCTTGCCCTCGGTGCTGAAGTGCAAAAAGGCCAAAGTAAGTGAGTTTAGAAACTTCCTCGCCGGGCGCCCAGACACCAAATACGCCGCATTCTTCGCGGGGGGACTGCTCGCCGTGATCGTTGAGGTCTAAAATTCGACGCCCTTGATCAGGTTGCGTCGGGCTAGTAGTTGAGTGTGGAAAGTAATCGTTACAATGACGGTCAAATTGTGCCACTCACGTCATTCTAGCTCGTGATCCATGCATACACTAATGGGGTTAGGATACTGCACTTTATCCTAACGATGTTGGCAGGGTCACAAGCGGCAACCATTTTTCCATCTCGCCCACCCGGGTCCCTGAAGCGTCGACAGCGGGGTTCCCAGATAGCGGTTCCAGCCCCACCGCCACCCTCAACCATGTGCGCGGAGACATCTCCACGACGTTCGGCGGCGTCCCTCTCGTATGCCTAGGCCCTTCCACACATTGCACTGCAGCAAACGGCGGCACCCGCACCTCCACCGAGTTGCCCGGCGCGATCTGCCCCAGGGTGCGGACGCTAAGCCTTACGGCCTTAGCTAAGGACGCCCGCGAAGGCTCGGGGGCAAGTTGGGGGTCCACTATCCACTGCGCGACTGCCAGGACTGCCGCGCGGGTTTCTGCGGGATCGATACTGCGTGGTGCCATGAGTTTAAGCATATCTGGTGGCGTCGAGAAGCTAAGTGGGTTCACCTTGGGGCTTTTGTAATTTACTCAGCGCGGCGTACATTCTCCATATCCCCTAAAGTTCAAACCATTGAACTTTTTTGTTCATTTGTAGATTTGGAGGGTTAATCATGTCCCCTGAGGGACCCGCCGTGATCTATTTTTCCTCAGTCTCGGAAAACACAAAGCGGTTTGTTGAGAAAACAAAGTTACCTGCACAGCGCATCGGCCTAAGAGTCAAAGATGATCCCATCCACGCCTCCGCCCCCTTTGTCCTCATCACCCCGACATACGGTGGTGGCGACTTAGCCAAGGCCGTGCCCAAACAAGTAATCAAGTTTCTCAATATCCCAGAAAATCGGGAGCTATTAAGAGGTGTTATCACCTCCGGAAACCGCAATTTTGGTCCAGCATTCTGCTTTGCCGGAACCACCATTGCCCATAAATGCGATGTGCCCGAGCTCTATCGATTTGAGCTGTTAGGAACAGCAGTCGACGCAGAATATGTGCGCACTGCGGTCCTGCGTGCGCTAGAAAAAGCGCCCGCACACGCATAAACCACCCCCTAAAGTTTTATAAGGAGATCCATTCACCCATGAGTTATATCGAGCGATCCATTACCCCACCAGAATGGCGCACTTCCCCCCAAACCCCCATGCGCCCCGTGAACTGGAACCACACAGAAGACCCCAAGGATATGGAGGTGTGGCAGCGGCTCACCTCTAATTTCTGGCTACCAGAAAAAGTTCCGCTTTCCAATGACATCCCAACGTGGCGTGGGATGGGAGAAAATTACCGCACCCTAGTCACCCGGACTTTTACTGGCCTCACACTCCTTGACACCGTCCAAGCAACAGTCGGAGAGATAAGCCAGATCCCAGACGCTCGCACAGAACACGAGCAGGCCGTGTACACCAATATCGCTTTCATGCAGGCCGTCCACGCACGCAGCTATAGCTCCGTCTTTAGCACCCTCTGCTCCTCCGCAGAAATTGATGAGGCCTACTCCTGGGCAGTGTCTAATCCGCTACTCCAGCAGCGAGCGTCCTCCGTTATGAGCCACTACTACGGCGATGATCCTTTGAAGCGAAAAGTTGCCTCGACGCTGCTTTCCTCGCTTCTCCTCTACGCCGGCTTCTACCTTCCCCTGTGGCTTTCCACTCGCGGTCAGTTGATGAACACGGCAGACATGATCCGGTTAATTCTGCGCGATAAGGCAGTACACGGATACTATTCCGGCTATAAATATCAACGCGGCCTGGATGCAAAACCTCAGCGCAAAGACGAAATGGAAGACTTCACCTACAGCTTTTGCGACGAGCTCCTCGCCCTAGAAAAAGACTATTCCGCCGACCTCTACGCCAGCGTAGATACTCTCGAAGAACCTCGTCCCACCATTGATGGCGTTATGGCCTTTGTCTACTACAACGCAGACAAGGCCCTTATGAACCTCGGATACGCCCCCGCCTATGAGCTCCAGGCCGCTCATGTGAGTCCCGAGATAATCGCTGCGCTCACTCCTGAGTCTAATGAGACCCATGACTTCTTCTCCGGCTCTGGATCCAGCTACATCATCGGTCGCGCCGAAAACACCACCGAGTCTGACTGGGACTTCTAGCTTTTCGACGCTCCCTGGAAAGCCAAAACTACGTCACCAACAACCAGATAGCCACATGGTGTGCAATAGCGGCCACGATAGTGGCTGTATGAAAATGTTCGTGATAGCCGTAGATACGTGCACTGCGACCCGGCCAGCGCAGTGCATAAACAACGGCGCCCAGGGAATAGACCACTCCCCCCGCAGCTAGAAGCCAAACGATGGCCGGTCCGGCATTAGCCCAAAGGCTGGGAATCACCGGTATCACCAACCACCCGAGGACCAGATAAACGGACACGGCAAGCCATCGTGGGTGATCTACCCACACGAGTGCGAGTACCACGCCTAAGACAGCACCCGTCCAGGCCACTATAAGCACCCATGCGGCTGTGGATGGCGGCAAGGCCACGAGACAGAGCGGAGTGTAAGTGGCAGCGATAAAAACTGCGATGGTGGCATGATCAGCGCGGCGCCAACGGTTGACCGTATTTATACTGCGCCAGCGCCCTAGGTGATAAGAGGCAGATACTCCAAAGAGGGCTATTGTCCCTAAGACGTAAATCGTCACTCCTAACGCTTGCCACCATGCAAGCATGAGCCACGCAAAAGTAGCAAGAATAGCGCCCGATACCAGCGCAAACAAAGAAGCCACAGCATGAAACCATCCTCTAGTCTGTGGCCTCTGGCCACGGTCAACCACCACAGCCTTTTTCATGGTCACTGTCATTAGCCCTCCACCTTAAGTTACTACTGCGTAGGTTTCTCGAAGCCTACCTTCCCAACGCTTGCGTTGCCAAGACCTTGGACACAACAAAAGTGGGCTCCCCTGGCAAAATACACCAGAAGAACCCACCTGTTAGCTGTGTTTTATTCCACTACGGAATTGGCTCCCACAGCATGCCCAAACAACTCCGGAAGAGTGTTCTCCCATGCTTCACAGAGTTCCTGCACCCCAACGGCAAAGCCAGTGTTGGATCCCTGAACGTTCAGAGTGAGGTCATCGCGCGTGACACCCAACTTGAAAACCGGAATGCCCAATTCCCGAGCCCGTGCTTCTACGGCGTCCCCCGCTTGCGTGGCCACGACCACACGGGATGCAGACTCCGAGAACAAAGCCGTAAACATATCCGCATTTACCTCGGTTACGTCAACGTCCATGCCCTTACCAGCCTGTATTGCTAGCTCTGCCAGAGTTTGAGCCAGTCCGCCCTCTGAGACATCATGAGCTGCAGTTACAATGCCTGGTTCTGCAAAGAACCGCACAAGCTTTTCCTCATTGGCCAAATCCACGCGTGGAGGCATACCTGAGAGTCCCGCACCGGAGACCTGCTGCCAGATGGAGCCACCAAACTCATCAAAGGTCTCGCCTAGGAGATATAGCTCCTCTGCCCCATCAACGGTCCCCAATTTCGCGCCGATAGCTTGATGCACATCATCGATCACTCCCAAAACGCCAACGACGGGAGTGGGCAAAATAGCCTCGTCGCCAGTCTGGTTGTAGAAAGAGACGTTACCTCCAGAAACTGGGATCCCTAGCTCCTTGGAGCCATCCGCCAGGCCATGCACAGCTTCCTTGAACTGCCACATCACACCGGGGTCCTCTGGGGATCCAAAGTTCAAACAGTTGGTCACAGCAACCGGACGAGCCCCCGTAACCGCAACATTGCGATACGCCTCAGCCAGTGCAAGGCGCGCACCAGTATTAGGATCCAACTTGGTGTAGCGACCCGACGCATCCGCGGAGACAGCGACACCACGGTTTGTGGTTTCGTCGATACGCAAAACTCCCGCGTCCGCATTTTTAGCCTGAACAGTATTGCCGCGCACATAGCGGTCATACTGTTCCGTGATAAACGCACGAGAACACAGTGCAGGAGACGCAACCATCTCAAAGAGAGCCTGCTTAATCTCCGCCGCATCCGTGGGCTTATGCACGCCCGAGAATTCTTGCAAGGTGTCCTGCCACTCTGGGCGAGCCAGCGGACGATCGTACACGGGCCCCTCGTTAGCAATGGTGTGCGCCGGGGCATCCACCACGAGCTCCCCGCGATGGCGAATAATCAGATGCTTACCGTCTGTGACCTCGCCGATCTCCGCGCACGTAACATCCCAATGCGCACAAATTTCCCGGAAACGCTCCACATCCTCAGGGCGCACTACCGCGCACATACGCTCCTGAGATTCGGAGGACAGGATTTCCGCTGCAGTCATGTTTTCTGCCCGTAGCGGAACTGCGTCTAGGTTGACCTCCATCCCGCCGTCACCAGACGCAGCAAGCTCAGACGTAGCACAAGCCAAGCCGGCGCCGCCGAGGTCCTGAATTCCTACAACCACGCCTGCTTTATACAGGTCAAGGCAGCATTCAATGAGTACTTTCTCTGCAAAAGGATCTCCCACCTGTACGGCCGGAAGTTTGCGCTCTGCGCCTTCCACAAAAGTGTCGGAAGCCAGCACAGACACTCCACCGATGCCATCAAGACCGGTACGAGAGCCAAACAGCATCACCTTGTTGCCCAGGCCCGAGGCGAACGCTAGCTTAAGATCCTCTACCTTCAGCGTGCCCACACATAGCGCGTTGACCAAAGGATTTCCGGAATAGGACTCATCAAAGACGGTCTCGCCACCAATATTGGGAAGTCCCAGGCAATTTCCATAATGGGAGATTCCGTCGACTACGCCCGGCAATACTCGGGCAGTATCCGGGGCATCAGCGGGACCAAAACGCAGCTGATCCATAACGGCGATAGGACGAGCACCCATGGCCATAATGTCGCGGACAATGCCGCCCACACCAGTTGCGGCACCCTGATGAGGCTCAACATAGGAAGGATGGTTGTGCGACTCTACCCGGAAGGTGACCGCGTTACCGTCTCCGATGTCCACAACACCTGCGTTCTCGCCGATACCCGCGAGAATCTTCTCGCCCATCTCAGGCGTGGTGGTCTCACCGAAATAGCGAAGGTGCACTTTAGAAGACTTATAAGAGCAGTGCTCTGACCACATAACGGAGTACATAGCCAGCTCAGCATCTGTAGGGCGACGACCAAGGATATCTTTAATCCGAGCGTATTCGTCGTCCTTGAGCCCCAGGCTCGCATACGGTTGGTCAAGGTTTGGCTCAGCGGTTGCGGCCTCGACCGTGTCATTAAAAGTTGTGCGTTCAGTCATTACAATTGCCTCTTCTACGCTGCGATCGTGCCAATGGCGGAAAGGAACAGCTGCAAACCATCCACAGATGGACCAGTGAGCTTTTCCACGGCATGCTCTGGGTGGGGCATCAATCCCACTACGCGGCCTGTCTCATTGGTAATACCAGCAATCCCATTTACCGAGCCGTTGAAATTATCCGTGTAGCGGAATACCACACGGCCTTCCCCCTCAAGCATGTCCACAGTCTCTTGAGAAGCCTGGAAGCGTCCCTCACCATGTTTGGCAGGAACCAGGATCTTCTGTCCAGCCTCTAGAGTGTTAGTCCACGCGGTGCGGTTATTGTCCACAACCAAATGGGTGTCCACGCAATGGAAATGGAGACCCTGGTTACGCGTCAGCGCACCAGGGAGTAGTTTTGCCTCAGTAAGGATCTGGAATCCATTGCAAATCCCCAGTACGGGCATACCCTTGTTAGCGGCATCCACGACGGAACGCATCACAGGAGCCAAGGCAGAAATCGCACCAGTGCGCAGGTAATCACCGTAGGAAAAACCTCCGGGAACAACCACAGCGTCTACTCCATGCAAATCCGCATCGGCATGCCACAGACTTACAACATCTGCACCGGCGATACGAGCAGCACGTGTCGCATCGACATCGTCGAGAGTGCCGGGGAACGTAATTACGCCAATCTTCGCAGTCATCTAGGCACCTTCAATGATTACGTCGAAGTCCTCAATGACCGTGTTAGCCAGTAAAGTCTCCGCCACTTTTTCCAGGTCTTCACGAGAAACCGAACCATCAGTCTCAATCTCAAAGCGCTTGCCCTGCCGGACGTCAGCAACACCCGTAACCCCTATGCGTCCCAGCGCACGAACAACGGCCTGACCTTGCGGGTCCAGAATTTCTGCCTTTGGCATCACGTTTACAACTACACGGGCCACGTTGACTTCAGCTCCCTTATCCAGAGGTTAGTATGCGAACCGATTCCCCAATAAAAGTGGAACCGACAGCACTCAGCTTACCTAGATATCATTGCAAAAAACTAGCCACAAACCCACAACAAACCACTGGTTATATCCAGAAAAGATCCAGTTATCTCCGCAGGTTATAGCGCAATTTTTAATATCACTGCCGCTCCAAAGGTTGAACTGGTATTACTCAGACCTCTCCGACCAGATTCAATCCCCCACCCCAGATGCCACATGCTTATGACCTGTCAAGCACCTTCACGGTGTTCGCCCCATCTCCACAACGCTCATAAACTACAAAACCGCAGCTCATGGGGATAATAGGAAATACAGAACAGTTTGCCAGCAAACTCCAACACTCTACCCCCACGCAGGCAAAATAGCAGCCCCTACAGAAAAAATAGGCAGGTCAAGCCCCATTTGCAGAGCTTTCCCAGCGCTCACAGAATTTTTTCAGCTAACAGCATAACCGCAGTTCAAAGGCAACATTATGGATACTTTTACGCTATTGCGCGTCTGATTAATCCGTGCGAAACTTCATTACATCAACAGCACACAAGCTGTTGGGAGACCCAAACAGTCACCGGCGAAAGGAGAGAGCAATTGGCAGCTAACTCTCGGGTAGCAGCTCAATACAGCGGTACATGGTAACGAACATGTAGCACAGACGAGAGGCACACCCGAGGACCAGAGACTCAAGGAAGAGCGTTACTTGTTGAGGAACTAGCTAACGCACCGAATTCCAAAAGTCACGGGTAGGTCGATGCATAGGGATTTCCCACCTCCTGGGAAGCGTTGAGGGGCGCGACTCAGAGCAGGCATTATGCAGAGATAGACCGACTGGTCCTACAGCCGAATCCATTTCGGTTTAACTTTCTGAGGCATCTTTCCTTTTGAGATTGAGGGATACCGGTCACCGCGCACACGGTGACCGGTTCTTTTTGGCCTATGCAGACCTCCTCACGCTAAAGCACCAAGTTGTCTTCCAAGCACTCGATGATCTTCAAATCATCCGGCTCCATATTCGGAGCGAACCGCCCCACGACCTTTCCTTCAGTCGAGACCACAAACTTTTCAAAGTTCCACTCGATATCGGGGCCATCTCCTTTTAAGAATTGGTACAGCGGATGTGTGTTCTCCCCGTTAACGTCTGCCTTTTCAAGAATCGGGAAAGTCACGCCATATTCCCGCTTGCAGAACTCTGCTATCTGTTTATTGGTTCCAGGCTCTTCCTCAGCAAACTGGTTGCATGGCATCGCAATCACAAAAAATCCGCGTGGCGCATAATCCCGATACAACTCCTCCAGGGCTTCATATTGAGGAGTCAGACCACACCGAGATGCGGTATTCACGATCATGAGGCAATGCCCTGCCCAATCATTCATGGTTGTCTCGGTGGCGTCATTAAGCGTCACCGGAATATCAAAGAAGTTTGTCATTTAAGCACTCCCGTCGCTTGGTTGATAAGCCATGCGTATTCAAACGCCGTCTGCTTCCATTTTTCATATCGCCCTGAAACTCCGCCATGGCCGGCTGCCATCTCGGTTTTGAGCAAAAAGTCACCGCTCTGTGCCGTGGCCCGTAACCGAGCAATCCACTTCGCAGGCTCTACATACAGAACACGGGTGTCATTGAGCGAGGTCACAGCCAGAATATTGGGATAAGGTTTGGGTTCCACGTTCTCATAGGGCGCATACGAGGCCATATAGTCATACACCTCTTTGTTATGCAGCGGATCTCCCCATTCATCCCATTCCGTAACCGTAAGCGGCAACTCCGGCATAAGCATAGAAGTCAGCGGATCTACAAAGGGAACCACTGCCTCAATCGCTTTGAATCGGTCGCCTGCAAGGTTGGCAATTGCACCCATCAGCATTCCACCGGCAGATCCCCCCTCAGCCACCATCTGATCTGGTGCAGTCACGCCTTGGCCGATAAGAAAATCCGCTACTGCGATGAAATCCGTAAACGTATTCTTTTTGCACAGAATCTTGCCGTTGTCATACCACCCTCGGCCCATCTCGCCGCCGCCTCGAACATGCGCGACGGCAAAGATCATCCCACGGTCCATGAGGGATAGACGCGCAATGGAAAATTCTGGGTCTATAGACATTTCATAGGAACCATAGCCGTATAGCAGTGTCGGATTGGGAGTGGTCATATCCAGGTCCGCGCGGTGTACCAAGGAGACTGGAATCTGGGTGCCATCCTCTGCTGTGGCCCACAATCTGGTTGCCACATAATCATCACGGTTATAGCCCCCAACGACCTCTTGTTGCTTAAGCAAGCGTTTAGAACCGTCCGCTACCGTATAGTCAAACACCTGGCTTGGGGTGGTAAAAGAGGTGTACCCAACACGTAGCACCGGCGCATCCCACTCGGGATTTCCAGACACCCCTACGGTGTATAATTCCTCATCAAACTGGAGCTCTTTAAAAGTCCCAAATCCCTGCTCAGTGAGCTGCATTATTGCTGCACGGCCGATAGCCCCTGCGCGGTACCCCACCACGATCTGGTCCCGATAAGTATCTACGCCATCAATCCGCACATCTTCACGATGCGGCATGAGCGTAGTCAACTCGGATAGTTCAAGAGGTTCCGTCGCAGGTGCCCAACCTATTTCAAAATTCGGTCCCGTAGCGTTATGCGTGATTATCCATACGTCTTCACCTGCAATAACGCCATGGTCTACGTCATATTCCACCCCCGGCTCCCTAGGGATAACGCAGCGGAAATCTCCCTCTGGGTTTTCCATGTCCAGGACCCATACTTCAGACGTCACCTTGGACGCCGACGCAATCATCAAGTATTTCTCTGAGCGCGTCGCACCGATGCCGGTATTAAAACGCTCATCTTCCTCGTGGAAAACGCGAACATCTTCGCTCGGATCGGTGCCGATTTTATGCCGCCACACGGAGTCAGGACGCCATGCATCGTCGACGCGCTGATAGAACAGATAGTCTTCCCCAGCCCATGTCGCGCCATAAAAGAGGCCCTCTAGGACGTCGTCTAGCAGCTCCCCTGTCTCCAGGTCTTTAATTCTGAGCGTAAAACGCTCATCCCCCGTTGTGTCTACAGAAAATGCCAGGTAACGGCCCGAGGTTGTGATCGATGAAGCGCCTAAGGAGAAAAACTCGTGGCCTTCCGCCAACTCGTTCAAATCAAGAATGATTTGTTCTTGAGCAACCGGTTCCCCTTCCGGTATCACCGGTGGTACCCATGCGTCTTGTCCCTCAACAACCGGGATACGGCAGGAATACCCGTAGCTCTTGCCCTCCTCTGAACGCCCGTAATACCAAAACTTGCCGGACCGCTGTGGTACAGACATGTCGGTCTCTTTTACCCGCGACTTTATCTCTTGATAAATATTGTCTTGCAGCTGAGACAACTGGGCAGTCTCTTGATCGGTGAAGGCATTCTCTGCCTCCAAGTATGCAATGGTCTCAGAGGATTCTTTATCCCTTAGCCACTCGTATTCATCAACAAACGTGATGCCATGCGTCGTTCTGGTATGTGGATGGATCGGGGCTACCGGTGGTTGGATGCGCGTTGTTTCAGACATGGTCTAAATCGTAGTAGAAACCGCTAACAAGCCTCTTTTTAAGTTTTCGCCTCTTGACTCGCCTCTTGACGCCGCTCCCCCATCCTGCGTACAAACAATCGCGTATAAATATGAATTTATTGCCATGACACTGCATTTTTCCCAAAAGTGAAGCCTGCCACGTGTGGCTTTATTCTCTTGATTTTTTAGAAAGTTCGACTATTGTAAGTCCGGTCTTACTGAGAAAAGTGAAAGGTAACGTCATGCACAACTTCACCGAGGTACTTAGCCAGCTCTCTTCTATTAAAGGTCTTAACCTGCTTACAGAAATGGTCAGCTTTGTCAGCAAGATCATTAGCGTGATGGAGAAGATCAACAAGCTCGGCTCATAAAACTCAAAAAGGCGCTGTACCGATATCAAGTACAGCGCCTTTTTTAGTTTTTAAACGCAGCTTCCAATCCAATCACTGAACTTTTTCCCAGTGATACTCTCAAATGCCTCTACATAGCGTTCCCGCGTTGCTTCCACAACAGATCCGGGGAGAGACGGCGGAGGGCTAAGAGAATCAGTGGACCAACCAGATTTGGGCCCAGTGAGCCAATTGCGCACATACTGTTTGTCAAAGCTCGGTTGCGCCTTGCCTTCCTCATAGCCGTCAGCTGGCCAGTAACGAGAGGAATCTGGGGTGAGGGCTTCGTCGGCAAGCACTAAATTGCCGTCTTCGTCGAGTCCAAACTCAAACTTTGTGTCCGCCAGGATAATTCCTCGGGACTCTGCAATTGCTGCTGCCTCTGAATAAATTTTCAGGGTCACTGCGCGCAGCTCGTTAGCTCGTGCCTCGCCTAGCTTATCGACGACCGCGTCAAACGACACGTTCTCATCATGATCGCCAAAATCCGCTTTAGTGGCGGGAGTAAAGATTGGGCTGGGCAATTTGGATGCCTCCACCAGGCCTTCAGGCAGTTCAATGCCACATACCTTGCCGGTCTGTTGATATTCCTTAAGACCAGAGCCAGTAAGGTAGCCGCGTGCTACGCACTCAAAGGGAAGCATTTTCAGCTTTTTACACACCAACGCGCGCCCCAGAACCTCTTCTGGAATCGCAGGATCATCAATAGAACCGGCAAGGTGATTAGGAAAATCAATGTGGTCAAAGAAGTACATGCTCATCGCAGTGAGCACTCTGCCTTTATCGGGGATCTCCGGGTCCAAGATGTGATCGTATGCGGAGATGCGGTCAGAGACCACCATGAGCAGGCGTTCATCGTCGATCTCATAGATCTCGCGCACTTTGCCTGCGGACACGTGAGTGTACTGGGAGAGTTCAGGACGCATAACGTAGCAGTCTAGCCCTCACATCTCATGCAAGTCATATCTTATCTGCTCTTATAGGGCTAACGTTATGAGCAAACCTGCTAAGTAAAACTAAGCGCTTCCATTTACGCTGTTCACGACCCTGCCCTAAGAGGCGGGGTCGTGACGATCACACATTACAGTGACCAAAGCTACAACATTTTCTACAGTGGTGGACCGCTCTTAACGCTAAAGAATCTCGCCAGGAGTGTATGAGGCAGCGTTGGGATAACGATTAGTCAGGTCTTCAACCCGGTTGAGCACTCGAGAAACCTGTGATTCCGCAGCGCCGATAAAGGCATGGCGATCTTCAAGGGCCTCGTCCAGCTGCTCCTGCGTCATCGGTAGTCTTTCGTCCGCCGCCAGCCGCTGAATCAGGTCTTGGCCGCCACCGTTTTCCCGCATATTCAACGCCACCGCAACGGCGTTTTCCTTGATTACCTCGTGAGCCGTTTCGCGTCCGACGCCGGCCCGGACCGCTGCCATCAAGATACGCGTGGTAGCAAGGAACGGGAGATAGCGCTCAAGTTCTCGGTCAATCATCGCAGGGAACGCGCCAAACTCATCAAGAACAGTTAAGAAGGTCTCATACATTCCGTCGAGAGCGAAAAACGCATCTGGTAGCGCAACACGACGGATCACAGAGCAGAATACGTCTCCTTCATTCCACTGTTGACCAGCAAGATCTGCAAGCATGGTGAGATATCCGCGCAGGATAACTTGGAGTCCGCCCACTCGCTCACACGAGCGTGCATTCATCTTATGCGGCATCGCGGAAGAACCTACTTGCCCTTCCTTGAACCCCTCAGTCACCGTCTCATTACCAGCCATGAGCCGGATGGTGGTTGCTAGGCTCGAAGGACCCGCCCCCAGCTGAACCAGAGCCGATACTGCGTCAAAGTCTAGGGACCGTGGATACACCTGCCCAACGGAATCAAAGACCCTAGAAATACCAAGGTGGTCGGCGACCTGTGTCTCCAAAGAGGAAAGCTTCTTTTGGTCTCCGCCCATCAAATCCAGCATGTCTTGTGCAGTACCCATCGGACCTTTAATACCTCTGAGAGGGTACCGATCAATGAGTTCCTCAACGCGGTCAATGGCTACCAAGATTTCCTCAGCCGCAGAGGCAAAACGCTTGCCCAAAGTGGTAGCTTGAGCCGCCACGTTATGGGAACGTCCGGCCATAACCAGGGATTGATACTGTGCCGCATGGTGCGCTACTCGAGCAACAACTGCCACGGATTTGTTGCGTATCAGCTCCAACGAACGGTATATCTGCAACTGCTCTACGTTTTCAGTGAGATCACGTGAAGTCATGCCTTTGTGAATATGCTCGAACCCTGCAAGAGCGTTAAACTCCTCGATTCGAGCTTTTACATCATGCCGGGTGACCTTCTCCCGGTCTGCAATGCTCTCAAGATCAACCTGATCTATAACCCGCTCATAGGCAGCAATAGCTTCCGAAGGGATCTCAACCCCCAAGGCTTTTTGCGCCTTCATCACAGCGATCCAGAGCTGACGCTCCAGCAGAATTTTGGCCTCAGGGCTCCACAACTCAGTGAGTTCGGCGGAAGCGTATCGGTTGGAAAGGACATTGGTGATCTTCTTCTTATCTGCCACGTCGCTCATTATCGCATGCGAACCACCACTTGTCCCCCTAGTCGGTCATCCCAAACCTTTCTAGCTCATCCGGGTGACCAGCCGCCAAAACCAAATCCCCTGCTTGCAGAATCATCTCGGGTTTTGCAGGTCTAAACATGCCGTTGCTCGGCCGGACGGCAATGATCTGTACTCGGTCAACCTCGCACACTCTCTTACCCAGAATTGAGACAGGTGGCGCCACTTTCACAATGGCATAATCGCGATCAAACTCTGCGTATTCCTGCACCCGACCATTCATCAAATGTGCTACCCGTCGACCGGTATCTTGCTCGGGGCGAATAATGTGGTGCACCCCGATTTGGCTCAGGATCTTGGCATGAGAGTTATTCAGGGCCTTCGCCCAAATACTTGGCACGTCCAGATCGATCACGGTAGAGGCCGTGAGCAACGACGCACCCATGTCCGAGCCAATACCGATGACAACCCGAGAGGCCTCATCTACAGAGAGCTGGCGCAGCGCCTCCTCATTGGTGGTATCCGCCACAGCGGCATAGGTGAGAACTTTAGCGGCTGCGTTAACCACGGTCTCAGAAGAGTCAACTCCTAAAACCTCAACTCCAGAATGCACCAGCTCTTCACCCAGGGCCATTCCAAATCGGCCTAATCCAAGGATCACCACAGGGGCTTTAGAACGAGAACGAAAACTAACCAATGATCGGCCTTTCTACTGGATAGGAGTACAAACGCTTATTACTACGAGCGGCAAGAGCAGCCACAAAAGAGACCGGACCAACGCGTCCTGCATACATCAAAAGAACCAGAAGTAGCTTGCCAATGCTAGGCAAATCCGGCGTAATCCCCGTGCTCAAACCTACTGTGGCAAAAGCACTAACTACTTCGAAGGAAAGATCCAAAAAATCAAATTCTGGGGCTATAAGCAGCATGATCATGAGGGACACAGAGACCAAGAGAGCTGCCAACATGGTCACGGCCAAAGCCTGGCGTACTGTACGCGTGGGGATTCTGCGACCACGAATCAAGATGTTGTCATCACCCCGAATCTCCGCCACCATGACGGTGAGTAGGACCGCCACCGTAGTGATCTTGATGCCGCCAGCTGTACCCCCAGAACCGCCGCCAATAAACATAAGAAAGTCAGTGAGCAACAGGCTGGAGGGATGCATCTCCCCTATGTTGATCGAATTAAATCCGGCAGTTCTGCTGGTTACTGATTGGAAAAATGAGGCAAGGAGCTTTGTTGGCATATTCAATTCAGACAGCACTCCTCGCCACTCAAATGCAGCAATACCCACAGTTCCTATGAATAACAGGATAAGGGTCCCGCTGATCGTGAACACCGCGGTCAAAGAAAAACGTCGTTCTGCGATCCCCGCCGCCCTATGCTCATGTCTACGGTGCAGCTCCAAAAGAAGAGGGAATCCTAAGCCCCCGAGAATGATAGCTCCGGAAATTGGGAGGATAATCCCGAAATCCCCCACGTATGCCACGAGATTGTCTGATCGCAACCCAAAACCGGCATTATTAAAGGCGGAAACAGAGTGGAAGATCCCTTCCCATAAACTTGCCGGCCAAGAATAGCCCAACCCCTTAAAGCGTAAGGTCAACACCAACGCCACGGCAGATTCCACTACAACGGTAAAGGCAAGGGTGGCCACGAGTAGCCCCTTGACCTCGCCTAATTCTCTCCCGCGCCCCTCGGCAGCAGCATTGAGCCTCTCCCGAACGCCAATCCGGCCGACCAGCACCCACGCGGCAAAAGACGTTAAGGTCATGATTCCCAAACCACCGAGTTGGATCAAAAGAAGAATCACTAATTGACCAAAATGCGACCAATAAGTAGCAGTGTCTACAACGGTCAGCCCGGTCAAACACACCGCCGAGGTGGCGGTAAACAAAGCCGTGATGACGTCCGCATGTGCATCTCCCTCTCTAGATATGGGGAGGAGAAGGATAAGCGTTCCAATGATAACGAGCGTTGCAAAACTACCGGCGACAAGCCGAGCAGGGGTTTTACGCATGAGGCGAAACGTTACTCCTGCCACGGCTTGAAGAGCAAAAACTCAACGTCGTTTTAGTTAAATCGTGATCTTTCCTTCCACCGCAGGAAGTGCGATGTCAGACCTATAATGGGAGCCGGCCAGCGTAATGTTGTTTAAAACACTATAGGCCTTATCACGTGCCTCTATAAGCGAAGCCCCTGTTCCTATCACGTTTAGAACACGTCCACCCGCTGCAACGAGCTTTCCATCAGCGTCACGTGCCGTGCCTGCATGCAACACTGCGGGATCTTCTGCACCAACAATCTCCCCGCCCTTGCGTGGGTTCTGCGGATACCCTTCAGCAGCCAGAACCACTGTTAACGCATACCCGTCTTCCCACTCCAACGGCGGCAACTCAGCTAGTTTTTCAGTGGCTACCGCATGTAACGCACCAGCCAGGGGAGTTTTAAGCAGAGCCAAGACCGCTTGAGTTTCTGGATCGCCAAAGCGGCAATTGAACTCCACCACTGCGGGGCCATCTTCGCCCCAGGCTATGCCTGCATAAAGCAACCCGGAATATGCACAGCCGCGAGCAACCATCTCACGAGCGACGGGTACACAGACCTCATCCACTATTCGCTGAACGCCGTCTTCCGGCAGCCACGGCAACGGCGTGTACGCTCCCATACCGCCGGTATTCGGCCCCTCATCGTTATCATGCGCGCGTTTGTGATCCTGTGCCGGAAGCAAAGGCACAACCGTCTCTCCATCGACGAGACAAAAAAGTGAGACTTCAGGGCCATCAAGGAAGCTCTCCAGGAGCACTGGATTCCCGGCAGCCAGAACGGCATCGACATGAGCACGCGCCTGAGCCCGGTCTTTAGTCACCACAACGCCTTTGCCGCCAGCTAGGCCGTCATCTTTTACCACATAATGAGGCCCAAAATTATCCAGGGCGGCTTCCCGCTCAGCGTCTGAGGCTCCCGGCACGATCTGCTCCGCGCGAGCTGTCTTTACACCAGCTTTGGCCATCACGTCCTTGGCAAAGGCCTTGGATCCTTCAATCTGCGCAGCATCCTTATTGGGGCCAAAAACTGCAAAACCATGCGAGCGCAAAGTATCGGCGACCCCCGCAACCAGAGGAATTTCAGGTCCTACAACCACAAGATCCGCATGTGTTTCCTGCGCGATCTTCAGCATCGCATCTGGATCATCTACCTGTGTTGCCTCCGCGTGGACGGTAGCGATCGACTCCATACCAACGTTTCCTGGTGCCACATGGATTTCGGTGACCGCAGGATCCTTGGACAAGCCGAGTGCAAGGGCGTGCTCACGGGCGCCCGAACCGATAACAAGAATGTGCATGATCCAAATCATACCGGCGGTGGTGCGTATAGTCCGACTATCCTCAAAAACATGAGCAGCGTATTTACAAAGATTATTTCAGGTGATTTGCCCGGTCGTTTTGTCTACCGCGATAAAGAAGTGGTCGCTTTTCTAACTATCGAGCCTTTAGCGTATGGCCACGTACTGGTGGTACCGGTGGCAGAGGTAGATAAATGGACCGATCTGGAGCCCGCCACATGGGTCAAGCTCAATGAGGTAGCACAAAAAATCGGTCAAGCAGTCATCGAAGTATTTAATGCGCCACGTGCGGGCTACGTGATCGCAGGTTTCGACGTCCCCCATACCCATATTCATGTTTTCCCGGCAACAAAGATGTCCGATTACGATTTCTCTCAGGCAATCCCCATGGACAAAACTGATGCGACTCAGATGGATGCTGCTGCAGAAAAGTTAAGAAAGGCCCTGGGGACTGATGAGAAGGGTTTAGTGAAATAACCCCATGGCGTTATTAAGGTGGGTGCCCACGAGAGGCCGGCTACCAGCCTCTCCACGTTTCACTGAAGACTCCCCTATCCCCGTGTTATTTGTACACGGAACGCTAGGATCCCCGGGGAACTTTGAGAGGCCGGCTCAACGGCTAGTGGAACAAGGACGCCCATTTTTTGCACCGGCATATGGGCAGCACGGAACAGCAAGCCTTGATTCCTCCTTGCAAGAACTACTGGTATATGTAGACGCACTCATTAGCCGGGGAGTACGCCAAGTAGATATCGTCGGGCATTCAGCCGGGGGACTTTTGGCCCTACGGCTTGCCCATGCGCGTCCCGGTTTTGTGAGGAAGTTAGTGGGTTTAGGGGCGGCCTTCCACGGAGTTCCTAAAAATTTGCGATTTAAGCCCGTGGTCAAATGGATTGGTGGGCAAGCGCTTTTGCAACTCACCCAAAAGATTCCAGCTGAGCTTCCCAAAGACGTGGAATTGATTTCGGTATTTTCCACTTCGGATTTTGTAGTGCCAGCACAATCGAGCAAGTTAGGTGAACTGGTAGAAATTCACGGAGTCCGCCATGAGGACTTACCACGACAAGCTGACATTGTCCTCGATGCACTAGGAACTTAGGGTTATCAATCTTCTAGTCGGGGAAGCGTCAGATGGAAGGTGGTCCCGGCGCCGAGAGTGCTACTTACACTTATGTTTCCATTGTGAGCGGCTACCAGCGACTTCACGATAGCCAATCCGAGGCCGCTGCCTCCTGTAGAACGAGCACGCGACGTATCTGCTCGATAGAAACGCTCAAAAATGTGCTCAGCGTCTTTTTCGGACATTCCCACGCCGTCATCGATAATATCGATGGCAATATTGCTGCTGGTGGGATCGTCGTAAAGCTTAATCTGCACCTTTGCGTCTTCGCCGCCGTGCTTCAAAGCATTAGTGGTGAGGTTAGTCAGCACTTGGTGTAAACGAGCGGCATCGCCCACAGTTATAGGCACCTCAGCGCATTCAGAGCGCACCTCGATGCTGCGATTGGGGTATGCGGCCTGCAACGAGGAGACAACTGACAAGGAGACCTCTAAAAGATCAACTGGCGCAGTCTCATGCCGTGCCCCTTCAGCGCGAGTCAGCGCAAGGAGATCCTCCACCAACAGGCTCATGCGGGAGGCCTCTCCCTCAATTTTGTCGATTACCAAATCCGCGTCTTTTGTTGCTCCAGAGCGGTACAACTCCGAGTAACCGCGAACCGACGTCAACGGCGTCCGCAGCTCATGGGAGGCATCCCCGACGAATCTACGCATCTGCGCTTCTTTATCCTGCAGCTCTACGATAAGAGACTGCAGTCTGGAGATCATCGAGTTCAATGAGCTAGATAGCGCGCCGACCTCAGTGTTCTCTGAAGCTTCCGGCACTCGCCTGTCCAGGTCGCCTTGAGCGATTGCTTTGGCCGTGCATTCGACCTCATGCAAAGGACGCAGTGCCCTACGAATCAAGAAAAACGCAATGAGAGCCATGAGGAGCAGCACTGCAATTTCAATGATGACCTGTCCCACGGCAAGCCGCCGCAGCATGTTGGCCTCTTGGGTGATATCCTTCGCCACAACCATGGTCACGCCGTTACGAGTCTCAGCAGTTACTCGCCACATGGCGTCTTTGCGGCTCTGTGGACTAGAACCCACAGTGTGAGGGCCCTGGCCTGCGTAAACCTTACTCAGATCCGGTTCAGAAACGTCCTCGTTGTATACGTTTGTTGTTCCGTCCTGGTAGATCTTGACCACGTAAAATTCTGTCGGCGGCCGAGCGCTAGTGGCTCCAGGGTTAGTTTTGAAAAGCGAGTCCTGCTTGGCCCACCCATTGAGCCCCAGTTCTAGCTCCTTGTCAATGCGAGAATACGTGAGTTCTCGCATTGTTCGGTTAACGGCAACGGCACTGCCGATCAACCCCACGGCGGAGACTGCAACCACGATTACTAACAGTCCAAAGCGCAATGGCAACCCAGATAAAAAGTGTATGTCGCAGACTCTCGCGACCAAGTTTTTACCCGTTTTTCGGGCCCCTCGGTATCCCCAGCGCTGTTTTCCGCTGTAGACAGGGGTACCGCGTACCACCGCGGTGGAATATGGGTTCTGGGTGCTCATCTACTACTTTCTGCTTTGATTTTCGCGGTACTGCGACTATTACGTATTCCGAGGCTTACGCAGTACGTATCCCACGCCACGCACAGTTTGAATCAGTTGAGGATCATGGGTATCTATCTTGCGGCGCAAATAAGAAATGTAGGACTCGACAACGTTTCCGTCACCGCCGAAGTCGTAATGCCACACATGGTCCAAAATCTTTGCTTTAGACATCACTACCTCGGCGTTAAGCATTAAACAACGCAGCAGGTTGAACTCAGTAGGCGAGAGATCTACAACTTTTCCGGCTTTTGTTACCTCGTGGGTGTCGTCGTTAAGCGTAAGATCGGCGTACACCAACGTGGAGTCATCCTCTACCATCTCCACGCTGCTGCCGCGACGTAAAATAACTCGCAGCCGAGTAATCACTTCTTCCAGGGAGAAGGGCTTGGTCACATAGTCGTCGGCGCCAATGGTCAATCCATGAATCCGGTGCTCCACAGCGTCTTTTGCCGTCAGGTAGAGAACGGGACCGTCAAGGCCTTCCGCCCGAAGTTTGGGCAAAAGCTCATAGCCATCCATGCCTGGCATCATGACATCAAGAATGAATGCATCAGGCTTAAATTCTTTTGCTATTTCCAGTGCTTCCACGCCGGAATTGGCGGTGGCGACATCAAATCCTTGGAATTTTAAACTGACATTCAAAAGCTCAACGATGTTCGGCTCATCATCGACGACCAGTATTCGCTTGGTTTTCTCGTTCACGCCTTCCATTTTTACCTGCCCCGATCTCTTAGTAAAGACGCAGCCTCACGGCTAGTTGTTTTCAAGTCAACAACACAGCTCTGCTTTTCTTCTGAAGCGTAGCTGGTAACTACCTGTGAATGAGTGAGCACTCATGCAAGAAGAGACGAAACTGTAATGACCGTTCGGTACAGTTACAAGCTATGAAATCTCAACAACGCTGGCCCTTTCTAGGCGTCATATCATTGGGACTCTTCATGATCGGTGCAGATAATTCCATTCTCTATACCGCCCTACCAGTATTAAGAAGTCAACTGCATACCACAGAGGTTGAGGGGCTCTGGATTATTAACTCCTATTCCCTGGTTCTTGCTGGCCTCCTCCTAGGGACAGGCACCCTAGGAGATAAGATCGGTCACCGGCGAATGTTTGAGATTGGCATCTCCATCTTTGGATTAGCCTCCTTAGCATGCTCTTTCGCGCACACCCCGCTTGCTCTTATCGCTGCGCGCGCAGCTCTGGGCGTAGGAGCAGCTACGATGATGCCCGCCACACTAGCCCTGCTGCGCATCACGTTCCCTAGCGTTAGAGAGCGCAACATAGCGATCGGCATCTGGGGCTCCGTCGCCACGCTAGGGGCAGCTCTCGGCCCCGTCATCGGAGGATTTCTTATCCAGCATTACTACTGGGGTTCTGTTTTCCTCATCAATATTTCCAGTAACAATCATCGCATTCATAGGCACTTTATTTATCGCACCACCAAATGCGGCAGATCCTTCCCGCCACTGGGATTTCATTTCTTCTTTCTGGGCAATGGTGTCCATGATGGGATTAGTTTTAGCGATCAAGGAAGTTGCGCATAGAGACCTTCCAGTACTTATCGGAGCCCTGGCGGCTATTGCCCTCGGCGCCCTGTTGTTTAATCAACGCCAACGCACACTCGCCGACCCACTTCTCACCTTTGACGTATTTAGAAATCGAGTTTTTACGGCCGGAGTCTTAGCTGCGGTGCTGGCGATGTTCATTCTCGCCGGCACAGAGCTTATGACCACACAGCGCTTTCAGTTAGCTGAAGGCTTTACCCCTTTTCAAGCAGGGCTACTTACAGGCGCAGTCGCTTTAGCCGCTTTTCCCAGCTCTATCCTGGGAGGAGCATTTTTACACGCAATTGGATTCCTTCCGCTCATTTCCGGCGGTTTTCTCCTGATGACGCTTGGCACATCTATTGCAGTTGGCTCCGCACGCGCCGATACCTTCCCTCTCTTTATAATCGGGCTCCTCCTCATAGGGTTCGGCGCAGGTTTAACCATGTCCGTCTCCTCGACGGCGATCATCGGCTCAGCCCCCACGCGGCGCTCCGGTATGGCTTCCGCAATGGAAGAGGTCTCTTATGAGGTTGGAACGCTACTCTCCGTGGCAATAGTGGGATCGCTGTTTTCATTCTTCTACACGCGTTCCGCGCCCAAAGCCATCGGCCAGAATTTTGAGCAGGGACTCTCTCACCCCACGCTTGCCGACGCCGCCCGCAACGCCATAGACACCTCCTATCTATCCTCCCTGATCATCATCGCCGTGATCGCCGGCGCCGCATGCGCCACCACCGCCTATCTATTGCGAGATAACCCCAAGGAGACTCAATTTGCGCACGAATAAAAAAGATTCCTTGCTGGCTATTGCCCTAAGCATCGTGGAGTCGGACGGCCTTGCAGCCCTCACTTATGATTCTCTTTCCATCGCCAGCGGCATATCCAAGTCCGGACTGATCTATCATTTCCCCTCAAGACACCAGCTTCTTCTGGATCTCAATACCGCCGCGGCCCAGACCTGGACACAAGCATTAGAAGCAGCAGCAGGAGGCCCCGCATCCGAGGTACCTCTCAGACAAAGAATGCACGCGTTACTAGAAGTGGAATCTCACAGCGCCACCCGCGCAGACCTTTTATTAAGCATTGATGCAAACCTCCACGAGGACATACGAAGCATATGGGAGAAAGCTTTGGCCCCCTGGGTTGTGTCTCACAATCCTCACGCGCTCCTCGTGCAGCTTATTGCGGATGGTCTTTGGGTATATGACCACGTCAATGCCCGACCGCTCACCCCAAAACAACGGCAAGCAGCTGTGGATGCGGCTCAATTATTGTTACGAAAACTGCCTAATGAAATAACTCAGTAATTTCTCTGTGCGTTTAACTTCACGACTCACCTAAATTACTCTAAGATAAATCTCATGTTTTGGCGGCCCGCCGCCCTGGATTCTGTAGAAACCCGCTTAGAAAGCTTCAATCGACATGACCTTGTCCCGTTCTCTTGGCGTTGCTGCCCTCTGCACAGCGCTCGTCGTAACGCAGAGCCCTGCGCACGCATCTGCTTCTTCCGCGCCGGCTTCTAGCTCGGCAAGTTCCATCGTGGCATCGATTACCGCCGCCCTTGCTAATTCGCCCGGCTCCAGCGATGCCAACATCAACAAGGCCGCCCACGTGGCTCAGTCGATCGGCTTCCCGGGGTGGCGTTTGCCCTCAGGTGTAGGCAGCTCCGATTCTGAGTATCCACTGCCCACCAACCCAAATATCACCGAGTCCAAGGTGCTGAGCCGTACGGTCGACCCTACGATTCCTAACTTGGAGCGCTGGGTGGTAGCTTCTCCCGCGATGAAGCGAAACGTCGAGGTTGTTGTCCGCCTCCCCAAAGACACCTCAACGCCTTCCCCCGCGCTTTATCTCCTCGACGGAATTGGCGGCATGCGCAACCCCGGGTGGATCCGCGAAGGAGGGCTACAACCCGCGCTTGGCGATCAGAACGTAACTGTGGTTATGCCTACTCAGGCGCTTTCCTCCCTCTACTCCGATTGGGTAGCAGACGATCCGGCCCTTGGGCACTTAAAGTGGGAAACCTTTATTACAAAGGAGCTGACAAAGCTCATCGAAGACCCGGCGCAAAAGCTTAATTTCAATGGTAAACGCGCCATCGGCGGTCTTTCCATGGGCGCAATCGGAGCTGTCAACATTGCTAACCAGAATCCAGATATGTTCAAGGGTGTATTCGGTATCTCGGGATGCTATGCCACGCAAGAACCGGTAGGACGAATCACCACAAAGCTCATTGTGGAGTCCCGCGGCGGCAATGTGCAGAACATGTGGGGTCCGGATGGCTCTGAGCTATGGAAGCGTCACGACGTCCCCTCAAATCCCGAGGGACTGCGAAACATGGCGGTGTATCTTTCTAGCGCCGACGGTGGAGTTCTCCCCTCCGACATCGAGCGTGCTGCCGGCCGACCCTTCTATGAGCTTCCGGCAGGCGTAGCCCTAGAGCAAGGGACTCTGCACTGCACTAAGCTTCTCGACTCCGCTATGCGCGCCCGTGGGATGAATCACCAAGTAGTTGATTTGGTCAAAGGTGGCGTCCACGATTGGCCGCTCTTTAACCGTCAGCTGCGCCCCGCCTGGGACGCCATCAAAGGTGCTCTTTACTAATTTTTCTTGCAAGAAACTATGGGGTGCCGTGGGTTGCTAAGATAAACGGGCTCTAGAACCGACCTATCTCAAGGAGCTCTGCTCGTGACCTCAGTGACCCACCCCGTGGATGCACTCCCCTCGTCTCCTAAACTCATCGCGCTGGGCATCCAGCATGTTTTAGCTTTTTATGCTGGCGCGGTGATTGTGCCACTGCTCATTGCGGGTTCCCTCCACCTTAACGCGGCCACCACCATTCACCTTATTAACGCCGACCTTCTCACCTGTGGTTTAGCAACGCTGATCCAATCAGTCGGCGTAGGGAAATACGTAGGCGTACGCCTACCCATCATCCAGGGAGTCACAACAACCGCGGTGGCTCCCATTATTGCGATTGGCCTCAGCGTTTCCGATGGACAGGGCGGCGTTGAATCTCTCCCCACGGTGTACGGCGCAGTCATCGTAGCGGGACTTTTTACATTTTTTGCCACACCGATCTTCGCGCGCTTTCTTAAATTCTTTCCCCCGGTAGTCACCGGTTCTGTTTTGCTGGTGATGGGTACCTCCCTCCTCGCGGTGTCTGCAAATGACTTTATTAACTACGCCGAGGCCACGCCTTCCAGCCGTGATCTGTGGTATGCCCTTGGCACCCTTGTAGTAATTATTTTGGCTCAGCGGTTTTTCCGCGGTTTCCTAGGCACTCTCGCTGTACTCATAGGCTTGGTCAGCGGTACTCTCGTAGCGCTTTTCCTAGGACACGCGGATCTCTCTGAGGTCTCCAAAGCAGCAGGCATCGGGATCACAACGCCCTTCTACTTTGGAACACCCGTTTTTAACGCTAGCGCTTGCTTCTCCATGATCATCGTCATGATTATCACCATGGTGGAGACCACCGGCGATGTGTTTGCCACCGGCGAGATTGTGAAAAAACGCATTCGACGCGACGATATTCAACGCGCTCTCCGCGCAGACGGACTATCCACTTTCCTCGGCGGTGTAATGAACTCCTTCCCTTACACCTGCTTTGCCCAAAACGTGGGACTCGTTCGTATCACTGGGGTGAAATCCCGCTGGGTCGCGGCTTCCGCTGCCGGTTTTATGATCATTCTCGGTCTCCTACCCAAGGCCGGGGCAGTCGTAGCATCTATCCCCTCACCAGTATTGGGAGCAGCATCGCTAGCGTTGTTTGCCAACGTAGCGTGGGTAGGCCTACAGACCATCGCAAAAACCGATCTCACGGATAACCGCAACGCCGCTATCGTGACTACGGCCCTGGGACTAGCCATGCTGGTTACTTTCAAGCCTTCCGTCGCAGAAGCCTTCCCCGAATGGGCCCGCATCTTCGTCTCCTCCGGCATGTCCATCGGAGCTATTGCTGCAATCCTCCTCAACATCTTGTTCTTCCACGTGGGCAAACAAACCGGTTCTGACGTGGCCCGAGACGCCAGCGGTGAGGGTGTGTCTCTAGATGAAATCAATGCCATGAGCCGTGAAGATTTTGTCACCGCGTTGCGCCCGCTGTTTAACCAGGAGACCTGGCCGCTGGAGGAAGCATGGGAATCACGTCCCTTTGCAGACGTCAGCGAACTGCGCGCGGCTATCCAGGTGGGAGTACTCACGGCTTCTGGGGAGCGTCGAGAAGCTTTGATCCACGATTATCCCGACACTTCTGACATATTATTAGCCACCGATGCAGAGGCCCCAGCATTAGCGCCGAGCGCGGTTCTCTAGGCTTTGATGACCTCGATGACGTGGAAACTGCACAGCTTCTAGAAGTCAGCGCTGCTTATCGCGAGCGTTTTAACATG
Organism: Corynebacterium pseudotuberculosis; assembly: GCF_002155265.1. Taxonomy (NCBI): domain Bacteria; kingdom Bacillati; phylum Actinomycetota; class Actinomycetes; order Mycobacteriales; family Corynebacteriaceae; genus Corynebacterium; species Corynebacterium pseudotuberculosis. The sequence continues at coordinate 935,612 of NZ_CP021251.1, read as the reverse complement.
CCATTCGTCTACTGCCTGGGAACCAATGACAGCATTCGAAGCATCGTCGACACCGCGATACGCCGTCTAGCTAACTCCGACGAGCAGGAGCATAGAGTAGCGCTCTCCGAAATCATCGAGATCGCTAACAACCGTTTTGATATCCTTCTCGCCGATGCCAACCCCGTCCGGTCTGCTTGGGACCGAAAATTCACCGAGGTGGAATAGCTCATCCCAGCAAAGGGTGCCAGTCCCACACCGGTGTCTTCTCAAACGCCAATAAAGGAGTTTGTCCACCGCGCAGCCTGGCACCCACCAAGGCAACTATTTGCCCTGCTACTTGGTCGAGGCATTCGAAGATGCACCATGCAGAGTAGCGAACCAAGGTATAGCCTCGACGCACGGCCTCATTGCCTTTCCATCGGTCATAGACAAAAGCATGACGGTTTCCGTGGTAGGTGTATCCGTCTACCTCAACTATGACCTTGCTCTTTGTATGCACGCCGTCCCATCGATAAGCGCCGATCTTCAGATTTTGTTCAAACGGATAGCCCATAGAGCGGAGTTTTCTGAACAAACGAATCTCTGCGGGGCTTTCTGCTCCTACAGCGGCAAGCTCGATTACTCTATGGGCATGCTTACTCAGCCGGGTCCTAGAAATATCGCGGATTAAACGTGCTGATCCGCTCTTCCCCCAATATGTTTTCTCAATAAAATCGACGCATTCCGCAATAGGCATAGCCTCCGCATTATTGAGAACATTAAGCGGCGACGCTACGCGGACCCCTTGCCTGAGCTCTGACGCTACAGACCTCACATGTTTGATGCGGATTACATCATTTGAGCAGGCAGATCTGCTCTTTATAATTACGGCCTCCACCGGAGTCTCGATTTCTGCAGACATATGCACCTGCATCGCCGTGCGCCCGCTAAAAATAAGCCCGGGTCGAGATCTTTGCAATGCCTTAAGCAGAAGAATTCCCTCTGGTTTTTCTTCAGTGTAAATTCCGCGCTCTACGCGGTAGAGGGCCCCATGTTTTATTTTGGTTGCGATTGCGCTGCGGGAAAGACCTAATTGATGCAGCTCTTGGGTAGTAAAAATGCGGTTGCCCATGTGTCCTTAGACGTCAGGGCTTAGCGATCGGTTCCCTAGTGTGTGGAAGGTAGGGGGAAACCTGCATTAAGTAGGGGGAAACCTGCATTTCCATAGACAAAGAGGCCCAAAAGTGTGCTTTTACCGCCCAATGTCTATGGAAATGCAGGCTCCAGGCCCCTCAGGGGCGCACCGGCTCAGGGCGCGCGGATTCAGGCCTCCCAGGGGCGCGCAGGCGCAGCCTAGCAGGCTCAGGGACGCGGAATGTTCCGCAAATTAGATCGCGCCATATCTACCATGTGGCCTACCCCACCACCCAGGACCGTGCGGGTGGCAGCCTTAGAGAACCCCATAAGCATCTCCATAGTGATATTGGGTGGAATGGAGAGGGCATTCGGGTCGGTGGTGACGTCTATAAGCACAGGTCCAGGCTGTGCAAAAGCAGCTTCAAGCTGTTCCCTTGCGGTCTTCGGATCTGTAATCGAGACATGAGCCAGACCCGCTGCCGCTGCAAGCGCCGCAAAATCAACGTGCTCATGGTCTGTCTCGTACTCAGGTATTCCTTCCACCAGCATCTCAAGCTTGACCATGCCCAAGGAGGAGTTGTTAAAAACAACGATCTTAATGGGAAGACGATGCAGCTTGACCGTGAGTAATTCGCCCATGAGCATGCTGAGTCCGCCGTCGCCGGAGAAGCAAACAACCTGCCTATCTCGATCACTCGATTGCGCACCGATTGCATGAGGCAGAGCATTAGCCATGGTTCCATGGCGGAAGGACCCAAGCATCTCGCGCTTGCCATTGGGAGTTACGTAACGAGCAGCCCATACGTTGCACATCCCTGTGTCGATGGAGAAGATAGCGTTGTCATCGGCTATCTCATCGATAATGTTGGCTATGTACTCGGGATGAATAGGCGTGTGCTTTTCCACATTGGAGGTGTACGCCTCGATGATCTCAGTGAGCTTTCGATGGTGCAGGTCAAGCATCCGATCAAGGAACTTGCGGTCAGTTTTTTCTTCTACATGCGGCAAAATATTCTCAATTGTCGCAGCCACATCGCCTACTACCGGATAGGTTATCCGGGTGCGCTTACCAATATGGGAAGCATCGATGTCTATTTGCGCAACATTCTTCTTGGGGAGAAATTCGCTATACGGGAAGTCCGTCCCAAGCAGGATAAAAAGGTCGGCTTCATAAGAAGCATCATGGCAGGCGCCGTATCCGAGCAGTCCGGACATCCCCACGTCATAGGGGTTGTCATACTGGATATACATCTTCCCGCCGAGCGCATGTCCCACGGGAGCCTTGATTTTTTCAGCTAAAGCAAGCACCTGTGCACGAGCATTTCGGGCTCCTGACCCACAGAAAAGTGTGACGGTAGAGGCCTCATTAATCGCCCGCACCAGGTCTGCCGCTTCCGCAGGATCCGGATAGAGAATCGGACGTCCCTTAGCTATAACCGATCTGGCAAAGCTATCATCCTCCACGCGTTGCATGGTGACGTCACCAGGAATCACCAAGACGGATACTCCCTTACCCGCCATTGTCGATTGGATGGCATGATGCAAAATCGCTTGCCCTTGATCAGCCGAGTTGGCCATTTCGCAGTAGCCTGAGCACTCTGCGAACAGCGCTTCCGGGTGAGTCTCCTGGAAAAAATGGGAACCAATTTGTTTGGAGGGAATGTGAGAGGCAAGCGCTAGGACTTTTGCGCCATTCCGGTGAGAGTCGTAAAGCCCCTGTATAAGGTGGGTATTTCCGGGACCACAAGATGCCGCACAAACGGCCAGTTCACCGGTAATCAGCGACTCCGCCCCGGCGGCAAATGCTGCCGCCTCCTCATTGCGCACATGCACCCACTCTATGTTGGACTTTCGCACGGCGTTAACAATGGGATTAAGGCTATCGCCGACCAATCCAAAGATGCGTTTTACGCCTTGGGCTTCCAGGGTCTCCACAATTTGTTCTGCAAAAGACTTCGCCATAATCGCCCTCCATAAAATTGATGATTTTTTCATTGTGCTTCATGGTTGCGTCTACCGCCATAGTTTCGACTGAAATTACACACCAGCCTTTGGGTATGAGATAAGTAACTAAATACTGTGGGCTTGTTTGCTGCGGTATTCTGTGTTCTATCATGCTGAAGCTTTTCGACGCCACCATCTTCCGAATCCTGCGACGTAGGCAAGCAGCATCAACGGGCACCGCCACCATCGACGTTGCAGCCACACCTCCCCTAGCACCCCTTGCCCCGGTAGACCTAAGCGATCGTGGCCAGGTCACTGGTGTGTTGGAAATCGCTGCACGCATTGGGGAAATTCTCATCTCAGCTGGCTCGACCAACTCCGATGCCAGCGAACAAGTCAAAGCCGTCACAGAGTCATTCGGGCTGTGGTTTGTTCACGTGGATCTCACTTCCAATCGCATACGGCTTTTTGCCAATGTTTCTGAAGACCGGCGCAACCCAGTGACAGTTGTGCGTGTAGTAACACCGGCCCCGCAGAATTTTCGCAAGCTCATACAAGTAGACCGTTTAATCCGCGATATCCACTCAGGCCATGCTTCTCCGCTGGATGCGGAGACCCGTCTCGACGCCATCCACCGTGCCCCCGACCCCATTGGACTCCCCGGAGTTGTCGCGTCTTTCGCTGTGATGAGTGGATCCGTGGCCCTCCTCCTCGGCGGCAATATGCCCGTCGCGCTAATTTCCACCGTCGCCGGTGCCCTCATTATTTGGATGAGTGCTTGGTTAGACAAACATGGCTTGCCCATCTTCTTCCAGAACACCGTAGGAGGCATTTTTGTCGCTTTCCTCGCCGCCATCACCTACGACTGGGGCCAGTATTTAGGGCTGTCCATCCGTCCCAGCATGGTAATTGCTACGTCGATCATCGTCATGGTCGCGGGATTAACGTTGGTGCAAGCGATCCAAAACGGAGTCACATCTGCGCCGATCACTGGAACGGCACGGCTTTTCGACGCCCTCATCACAACCGCTGGCATCGTCGCAGGCATAGCCATAGGCGTATCCCTTGCTGGGTCATTAGGATTCTCGCTTCCTCCGGTAGAGACCGTGCCCGTTCCCAATTTTGCGTCCAATACTGTCCGCGTCTTAGGCAGTATTTTTGCTACTTCCGGTTTTGCGCGTGCCTGTTATGCAGACTGGCCTTCCGTGTTTATCTCCGCGCTAACAGCAGCCTGCGGTTCGAGTTTGTTTTATTTTGTGCTCATCCCTCAAGGTATTGGAGACATCACAAGTTCTGCACTCACGTCCGTTCTCATCGGGCTCATAGGCGGCTTTTTAGGCCGACGCTATCTCATCCCACCACTAATTATCTCCATTGCTGGTATCACGCCATTGCTGCCTGGATCTGCAATTTATCGTGGTCTCTATGGGCTGCTCCATGATCAAATTTTGGTCGGCTTTTCCAACCTTTCTTATGCCATAGCCATTGCCACGGCGCTTTCCTCCGGAGTGGTCCTTGGAGAGTGGATCGCCCGGCGCGCCCGCAGACCACCAACGCTCAATCATTATCGACGCTTCACCCGCAAGCTCGTTCACAACCGCCGCAAAAAGATCTATAAACAAATCGCTGCAGGAAACTAGGATATGAGAAAGGCGCGGATCCTTAAACGGGGTCCGCGCCTTAACTCTTAAATCCGCACTCTACGCTTCACTGCGACGGCGGATAACTAGTATCAATCCGGTAAGAATGGCGAGCATGCCTAGGATCATGACCATAACGGTCTCAGAACCGGTCTTAGCCAGTAGCTTCTTCGGCTTCTTTTCCTTCAGCAGGAGTTCAGTCCCAACTGGAAGCGGATCCAGATTAGTGATCCGTCCTTCGCTGATCTTTACTTCACGAGGATTCTGCGATGACGCTGGATACCTACGCGGCGCTTTTTGATGATGATCTGGATGCTGCGGGCAACACGTTGGGGAGTCTTTTGGGCGGTGTCATGGGATTATCGCGGGGGTGGCGATGGGCTTGCATACAGTTTAGACACAAAAAGCCCCTGACCTTTATCTTTAGTCAGGGGCTCGTTGAGCTGGAGATGGGACTTGAACCCACAACCTACGGTTTACAAGACCGTTGCGCTACCAATTGCGCCACTCCAGCACACGCTACAGACTAACTCACTAATTTTGCGAGCAGCCTTTCGCACGATGATGAATGCTACAACACAAATGGGCTTTCATTCAAGCAGAGCCGTGAGCACTGACTATCCCCTCCCCCTACAGGAAGGCTCATACTTGAGTAACCTCCTAATTGTAAGGTACAAAGACAGCCTAAGGATCAGGGGGTTTGTGGTGAGTTTGCTGGATAAGCTTCGGAGCTGGAATAGCAGTTCCGGCCGCTTGGCCACGATCGACACGGTCAAAGCCGCACCGCCCCCCTCGCCCCTTGCACCGATTGACCTCACTGACCCGGCTCAGGTAGCTGCGGTTATGGATCTCGCGGCACGGATCGGGGATATTCTGCTATCTGCGGGCACATCCAATCGTGATACGCGTGCCCAGGTTCACGCGGTCACCGCCGCTTATGGATTGCTCTTCTGCCATGTTGACATCACGCTGAACACAATCACGGTGTTCACCACGATCGGCACGACAAAAAGACTCCGGTCAGTGTTTTCCGCGTTGTTCGCTCCCTCACCACAGATTTTTCCAAGCTAACTGAGGTAGACCGTTTGATTCGGTCGATCCAGGCGGGCGCTACACCACCGGATGTAGCGGAAAAAATCCTCAACGAGCTCTCTCAGACGCGGGCCAAGTACCGCTTCCGTACTGCAGTTTTTGGTTGGGGCTTCTTGGGAGCCGCCGTATCGATGCTACTTGGCGGTACTTTTTTGGTCGCAGCCATATCCTTCGTGGTGGCGCTAGTCATTATTGGGGGAAGCGTATGGCTTGACCGCAACTCCTTGCCACTATTCTTCCAATACATATTTGGCGGTTTCATGGCTACGGTTCCAGCCGCTGTCGCTTATTCGGTTGCCAGCCATTATGAAATACACATATCACCGAGCCATATTGTCGCGGCGGGAATCGTCGTTATGATGTCCAACCTTGCTATGGTCCAGTCACTGCAGGATGGCATCACGGGTGCCCCAGTCACTGCAAGTGCACGTTTCTTTGAAACATTACTGCTCACGGGCGCAATTGTCGCTGGTGTGGGTGCAGGCATTCAGGTTGTCCAGTTCATGGGTATTACGCTTCCCCCACTAGAAGCGGCAGTCTCTTTGGCGGCTAAGCCTTCCGTTTCTAAGGTCATTGCCGGAGCGGTGGCGTCGGCAGCTTTTGCCGTGGGGTGTTTTGCCGAACTCTCTGCAGTGACGGTTTCTGGTCTTACTGCCGCAGCGGGCTCCTTTGTGTTCTACTACGTGCTTATTCCTTTGGGCATTGGCCCTGTGGTATCAATCGCTGCCGCCGCAACTTTTATTGGCCTTGCGGGTGGTCTACTCGCCCGCAGGTTTTTAATTCCTCCCCTTATTACAGCGGTTGCCGGCATTACCCCTATGCTTCCCGGCCTTTCTATTTACCGAGGAATGTACGCAGCCCTCAATGAGCAGGTTTTGCTAGGGTTCACCAACGTCGCCCTTGCACTTTCCATTTGTTGTAGTTTGGCAGCCGGAGTGGTGCTGGGTGAATGGATCGCACGTCGAGTACGTCGACCTCAGCATTTCAATCCGTACAAAGCTTTTCGACGCACACGCCGTTATTCCTTCCGCCAAGCCCAAGCCGCCGCAGAGAGGCGGGCAGAGCAAGAAGAGCAAGAAAAACTGGCTCTACGTAGGCGCATATCTAAAGGACATACACCTAAGTACACGGCCACCAAGCGGCGCCGAGGTTTATAGAGTAGAATGTTGGTTTTGCACTGCTTTTCATGAGCCGCGCTTCCGTCGTCTTCACTATTTTGAGGAGGATCCTTGCCACCCAAGGTCACTGACACCCGTACTAACTCGGCCGAGTCGCTCCACGCTGTCGAAGCAGAGACAGCCGCTGCGGCACGCCGCATCATAGCTGGTTATGCCAAAGATTTCTTTGATGGCGTGACTTTGATGTGCATGCTGGGTGTGGAACCAGAGGGCTTGTCTTATCGCAAGGTTGCCGCCGAGTACGAGGAAGCTAACGCACCAAAGAAGACTCGCGCTAAGAAGACCACCAAAAAAGCCGCGAAAAAGACAACTAAGAAGACCACTAAAAAGGCTGCAAAAAAGACAACTAAAAAGGCTACTAAGAAAGCCACCAAGAAGACGACAAAGAAAACCACTAAGAAAGCCTGAGGCTAGCTGTGAGTGATGAGTTCGGCGACAACGACTTTGTTGTAGTTGCTAATCGCCTACCTGTTGATTTAACCGTTAATCCTGATGGTTCCTCCCAATGGGTGGCTAGCCCCGGCGGACTTGTCACAGCACTCAGCCCTATTTTGTCTCAGCACAGTGGATGCTGGGTGGGGTGGCCCGGCACTACCGACGGACACGCGCCTGAACCTTTTAAAACTGAAGACGGCATCCTTCTCCACCCCGTGGCCCTCACCGATTATGACTTTGAAGGTTTCTACGAGGGTTTTTCCAATGCCACTTTGTGGCCCCTCTATCACGACCTCATTGTGCACCCTATCTATAACCGCGAATGGTGGTCGGCGTATAGGGAAGTAAACCTGAAATTTGCTAACGCCGTGGCAGAGGTAGCCGCAAAAGACGCCATAGTGTGGGTGCAGGATTATCAGCTGCAGCTGGTGCCGGGCATTTTGCGGCAGACACGACCAGACTTAACCATTGGGTTCTTTCTCCATATCCCGTTCCCCAGCCCAGATCTCTTCCGTCAGCTTCCCTGGCGAGAAGAAGTAGTGCGTGGGCTTCTAGGGGCGGACCTCATCGGTTTTCACCTGCCGGCCAGCGCAAACAACTTCCTGGAATTAGCTCGGCAAGTAACCGGCACAACCGGCTCTCACACCGGACAACCTGACACCTTAGCCGTGCAGGGAACCGCCGCTGTGCGGTCAGTGGAGGCCTCATTGCGGGCAAGCGATGGCCGAAAAGTTGGTGTAGCTGCCTACCCCATCTCTATCGATGTCACTCAGCTGACGGATATGGAGACAAACGCCGAGGCCACCCGCGCCGAGTTTGGGGATCCCACAACCATTATCTTGGGCGTCGATAGGCTTGATTACACAAAGGGGATCCTTCAGCGGCTACTGGCGTTTGAGGAGCTGCTGGAAAGCGGCGCTTTGGACGCCAATGACACTGTTCTGGTTCAAGTTGCCACCCCTTCCCGCGAACGCATCGAGCACTATAAGCAAACTCGTTCCGAGGTTGAGGAGGCCGTGGGACGCATCAATGGCCATTTTGGTTCCATTGGGCATTCAGTGGTCCATTACCATCACCGCTCTTTGTCCAAAAACAAGCTTGCTTCTCTCTATGCCGCAGCCGACATCATGCTAGTCACTCCTTTTAAAGACGGAATGAACCTGGTGGCCAAAGAATACGTAGCGTGCCATGGGGACGGCACAGGTGCCTTGGTGCTCAGCGAATTTGCAGGAGCCGCCTATGAGCTTGAACAGGCCTTCCTGTGCAACCCCTTTGACCTGGAGTCGATCAAGAAGCAGGTCATTGCGGCAGTTACGTCGTTAAAGCTCACTCCAGATGCTGCCAAGGAGCGAATGATGGCGCTGCATCGACAGGTTGTAGAGCATGACGTAAACCTCTGGGCGGCGTCTTTCCTTGAAGATCTCCACCGGCTTCATAAAAACGGGGTGGAAGGATGAAGGCCAAGGCCATCGCAGTAGTATGCCTTCTTGCTATCGGATTGACCGGGTGTGGAGAGAAAAAACAGCAAGTCGCAGGCTCTCAGTGGCAAGTAACCAACGTCTACACCACACCGGAGTTTCCTAATGAGGTCCCCGATGCCATAGCAGGATCCGTGATGATGAGCTTCGGCGACTCTTCCATGACCGGCTTTACCGGTTGCGCCCCGTTTCAAGGCAAGGTCTCCTTTAGCGCAGAGGGAAAGCAGGACGTCGCGCCCCAAGATGCCGATCGCCTTACTGTGCAAGCAGTGAAGTTCCAGCCTATCGACGACGCAACGTGCGAAGGACGCACGCGTTATATTCATGATTCTCTGGTCAACATAATCGTTGATGCTTCCTTTAACGTACGACATGATAGCCCCGACGTTATGACGCTCCTGCGCAGTGGAGATTCAGTCGATGCCCCCGCGATAAGACTCGTAGTAAAGCATTAAGGTAAAAAATGACACCGGAGTTGTCCCGCCTCGCTCGCGCACCGCGTCTTCTTGTAGTCTCCGACTTCGACGGCACTCTCGCCGGTTTTAGCACCGATGCGCAAGCCGTCCCCATTGAGCACCGATCCTTGGAGGCGCTGCGTCGTCTAGCTGCATGCCCTCACACCGAAGTCGCAGTTCTCTCTGGTCGCGGACTTGCGGAACTCCGCCAGGTCAGCGGTCTCGCCGATCCCATCGTGCTCATCGGATCTCATGGAGCAGAATCCTCTACCGGAGCCCCACCGCTCACGGAACAACAGCACACTGCGCTGACGGCTGTCACCACCGCGTACGAGGCCATCGCACAGCGTGTCGAGGGCGCTTTTGTGGAATACAAGCCTTTCCACCGCGTACTGCACGTCATCCGAGTAGCCGATCATGATATCGCTCGCAGCGCCCTTGACCAGGCCCTCGCTGTGGATATACCTGGGGTAACTCCTAAAGAGGGTAAATGGATCGTTGAAGCCGGAGTGATCGAGACTAATAAGGGAACCTGGATCGCTCAACAGCGCAAGCGTGCCGACGCCACCGTCTTCCTCGGCGACGACACCACGGACGAGGACGCTTTCCGCGTTCTAGGGCCCACTGATCTAGGCGTGAAAGTCGGCCCTGGGATAACTGCAGCCACGCATCGTGTGGATGATCTTCAAGGTGTCGCAGACTTGCTCACACAGCTTGCCGATCTTCGCTCCTAGCTCCGGGGCGTCACAACTGTTTTCCCTGGGTGCAGGGAGGTCATAAGGATCTCACGTTCTGTTCCCGCGCGATCTTGTTCAATGAGTTTGTACAACATCCGCCCTGCGCATTCGCCTTTGATTTTGTTAGGTTGCAGGATTGTAGTTAGCTCACTGTTAAGCGCCGGTGCGATGCCATCAAACCCGGTCACCGATATGTCTTCAGGCACAACGAGCCCTACGCTCTTGGCATATTCGATAACCCCAAAGGCCATCGTATCTGTAGTGCAGAGCACCGCGGTGAGCTCTGGGTGCTCTGTGAGCAGCTCACGCGCTGCATCGATGTTGTTGGCGGGGTCATTAATGTGCCGTTCCACGATGGGAACTGCACCTTGCGGAATCCCGGCAGCGTCGAATACTTCTAAGGCCCCCTGAACACGCGCCCTTTGCACGTGATGCCGCGCAGAAGCGAGCCTCTCCGCGGTTACAGGACCGTTGTTTGGAACAGAATCCAAGCGGATGCACAGTATTCCGATACGACGATGCCCAGCATTGATCAAGGCTTGCGCGGCCGGAGCAATCGCAGCGTGGTCATCTATGCCAACAAAGGACATGCGATTATCATCGGCAGGCTGATCGCACACTACCGTGGGGAGACCACGGGTATGCACGGCTTCCAAGAACGGATCGCCTTGCGCCACCGAATACACCACAAACCCATCCACCACGGCGGAGTTAACCAACTGCCGCGCAGCAACCGGGTCTAAAGAATGCGGCCCTACCGGAACCAAAGTCATTGAGGTCTGCGAGCCTGCCGATGCCTCAGCCATTCCCGCCAAAAAATCCACAGACGCTAAGTCTTCAAAGGCATAGCTCAGATGGTCGGTGAACAGCACCCCCACAGACCCCACCCGTCGAGTGCGCAGCGACCTCGCCGTTGGATCTGGCCCCGGATAGCCTAGGCGCTCTGCTGTAGCCAGAATTTGTTCGCGCAATTGCGTGGACAGCTGCTCCGGGTGATTGTAGGCGTTGGACACCGTGGTCCGGGAAACACCTACCTTCTGCGCCAAGGAGGCCAAACTCGTTCGCTGCTTCTGACGGGAAACCATAGGCACCAACCTACCGCATGAGGCAAATATACTGGGCAACTATGAGGCACAAACTCGGTGAAAGAACCTATATTCGGATCGATCCCGCTGTACCCAATGGATCGCTTCTCATATATCTTCACGGATCCAGACAATCCGCAAGCGTGGCCCGAAATTTCACCGATCGAACTTTCGACCGCTTCGCAGAGCACGGCACCACGGTCATCTACCCGGAAGGTGTCTCTCACCATTGGAACGGCGCTCGACGTAATTTCACAGAGCAGACTCGCCTGCTAGGCACCGATGACGTCGCTTTCCTTAGCGCCCTGGCCGCCTCTTACTCCCCTGTCTTTGGCGTGGGGTTTTCCAACGGTGCTCATATGCTAATCCGGTTGCTACATGATTCGCCCGGGACGCTCACCGGTGCAGCACTCATCGCAGCAAATCAGCCCGCACCCGCTAACTTCCTTAGCACCCCAGAGCACTGGTCTCCGACCAAAATCCTCACTATGCACGGAACCGAGGACCCTATTTCGCCCTATCACGGAGGGCTTATCCACGCCGCTCGTGGGGAAGTTCTCTCCTTCCACGACACCGCCGCCTACTATGCTCAGCTCAACGGTCTAGGGGAACCAACAGAAAACACTTTCCGGGGTTTTAAAGTGACGTCATGGCCAGGTGAGCATTCAGTCGAAGCGTGGTCTCTCAAGGGCATTGGCCACGTGGTACCCACTCGGCACCCCGTGGCATCCAAATTCCTTGGTCCCACCTCGAGTGATTTTGTGGCAGCTACGGAAATCGCGCGTTTCTTTGAGCTGCCGTATCCAGAAACTACTGAGTTCTACGCTGGCGAGCGAACTCACTCAGCACTACGCCAGCAGCCACCGAGGCGTTAAGGGACTCAACCCACCTGGCCATGGGGATAGACATGATGGAGTCACACGTCTCTCGCACCAAACGAGAAATGCCCTTCCCCTCAGATCCCACAACAATAACTACAGGGCCTTTGCCATCATAAGTATCGAGCGTGGCATCGCCGCCGGCATCAAGGCCAACAACCTGGTAGCCATTCTGCTGGAACTCTTTGAGAGCACGCGTGATATTTGTTGCCTTAGCCACGGGGAGCCGTGCTGCAGTGCCGGCCGAAGTACGCCAAGCCACAGCAGTCACCGAAGCAGAACGACGCTCTGGGATCACCACGCCGTGTCCCCCAAAGGCGGCTACTGAACGAATAACGGCCCCCAAGTTGCGAGGATCAGTGATGTTATCCAGCACCACAATCATTCCGGGTTCCCCGGAGTCCTTGGCCTGAGTAATCAGGTCATACACCTCAACGTACTTGTATGGTGGAATCTGCAGCCCAATGCCCTGATGCATACCGTTGCCCGTCATGCGATCAAGCTCATGCCTGGCAACCTCAATCAATGGGATGCCGCGTCTATGCGCCATCTGTACGGCTTCACTGAGTCGGGCATCGTTTTTTGTGCCTTCGGCAATATACAAACTTGTGGCAGGCACCTTGGAGTGCAAGCACTCCACTACGGGATTACGGCCAACGACCAGCTCAGCCGTCTCCTCTTTCTTGTGGCGTCCCTGATCACGGCGTTGTTTTTCTAGCTTGCGCTTGTGCGCTGCATGGTACACGCGATCCTCTGCCTTTGGCGTAGGACCTTTGCCTTTTAGCCCGCGTCGCCGAACGGCGCCGGATCCTTTGGTTGCGCCCTTTTTATTGGTTTTGCGAACGCCGGGGCGATTGCTCTCTTTTCCTGACATTGGGTGTCTTTCCTGGTCTATTTATTGGTTGTCGTTGAGCGCCCAGGTGGGGCCATCGGCGGTGTCTGTGACTGTAATCCCGGCAGCGGCGAGTCTGTCACGAACTTGATCCGCTGTTGCCCAGTCTTTGGCTTCTCGTGCTGCTGTGCGTCGTTCAAGCTCTGCACGCACAAGGATGTCGAGGGCGGCCATCGCATCCTCAGAAGTATCGGACTCCGTAGCCCAATGTTCCGACTGCGGATCGACCCCTAGCACCGAGGTCATAGCACGTATTGAGGAAGCAATACGCTGAGCTTCTGTGGTGTCTCCCGAGGATAATGCTGTATTACCGGCGCGAACTAGGCCATGAATCTCTGCGAGAGCTTTGGGAACAGCAAGGTCATCATCCAATGCCTTCGCAAATTCTGGTGTCCACTCCCCAATCTCCACCGGCCCGACTTTTGCCAAGAAAGCCTCGATACGCCGATAGCCCGCGGCCGCTTCCAAAAGGGCATTATCGGAGTATTCGAGCATGGAACGATAGTGAGCTGAGCCAAGATAATAGCGGAGCTCTACCGGGCGAACTTTCTCCAAAATATTGGGGACGGAAAGAACGTTACCCAGTGATTTGGACATCTTTTCTCCGCTCATGGTCACCCAGTGATTGTGCATCCAATACTGAGCGAACCCATCCCCGGCAGCATGCGATTGTGCGATCTCATTCTCATGATGTGGGAACTGCAGATCAAGACCACCGCAGTGAATATCAAACTCACCGCCGAGGTACCATGTGGCCATCGCGGAGCATTCAAGATGCCAACCAGGGCGGCCCTCTCCCCACGGGGTAGGCCAGGAAGGCTCACCTGGTTTAGCCGCTTTCCAGAGCGCAAAATCGTGGCTTCCACGCTTGCCGTGGTTGTCAGTCTCGCCCTGTTCCATTTCCTCCACTTTGTTGCCTGAGAGGCTGCCATAATCGGAGCCCGTCGCTGCAGTCCATGCAGAAACATCAAAGTAGACGGAGCCTTCAGCATCATAGGCATAGCCGTTGTCTATGAGGCGCTGCATATAATCGACCATCTGGGTGACGTGTCCGGTAGCGCGAGGCTCAACGGAAGGCGGAAGAACCCCAAGCTGATCATATGCCCACGTAAATTCTCGTTCATAGGTGGATACCCATTCCCACCAGGGACGACCATGCTCTTCCGCTTTGCGGAGAATCTTGTCATCAATATCCGTGACATTACGTACAAACGCAACGTCAAAGCCTTTGGCTAGCAGCCATCGACGCAGGATATCAAAAGCGACTCCCGAGCGAACATGCCCAATGTGAGGTTGCGCTTGAGGGGTTGCCCCACACAGGTAGATCGATGCGTGTCCTTCACGCAAAGGCGTGAAATCTCGAAGCGAGCGTGTTCCTGTGTCAAAGATGCGTAGAGTCACAGAAACTAGTCTATCGGACGTGGAAGCATTTGCTTCATTTGCACAATCCCCACAATGGTTACTTCCAAACCACAGCCGTGGCCACCGCCGCCCGTCCTTCGCTGCGCCCGGTAAAGCCTAGATGGTCAGTTGTGGTAGCAGACACAGACACGGGTGCGCCAAGGATCTCACTCATTACTCGTTCCGCTTCTTGCCTACGCGGCCCCATTTTGGGACTTTGCCCTACTAGTTGTACTGCTGCGTTGCCAATAGTAAACCCTTGTTCTTCCAATAAAACTCGGCATTCCTGCAGCAAGCGGGTTCCGGAAACTCCATCGTATTCTTTTCTTCCCACCCCCACGAAGGAGCCTAGGTCGCCAAGGTTTGCTGCGGACAGGAGGGCGTCGACAAGCGAATGCGCAACAACGTCTCCGTCGGAATGCCCCTCACAGCCATCTTGGTCGGGGAAGAGCAAGCAAGCGATCCAACAAGGTTTGCCGGGTTCGATTTGGTGAGCGTCGGTGGCAATCCCCACGCGCGGGATGATCGGATTAGTCACTGGGCACCTCAAAGATTGTCGGTTCTGCTTCATCGGTAACTGCCTTGGCCAGCGCATAATCCAACGGAGTGGTTACTTTAAAGGCCATGGGGTCACCCTGCACACACTGGACGCTTACGCCAAACCATTCCATAAGGCTGGCATCATCAGTGGCAATAAACTCAGGTTGTTGCTCAAAATAGGCAAGGTTTGCGGCACGCAGTTGAGCTAAGTCAAAGCCCTGCGGAGTCTGCACCGCGCGTAACGACGAGCGCGCAGGGGTACGCAGCACTTCCGTGCCGTCAACTTCCTTAATCGTATCGGCTACTGGCAGAACCGGGACTACGGCTTCCGCACCTTCCAGAACGGCACGAGCGACCCGCGCAATCATCCCCGGCGGGGTCAACGCACGAGCCGAATCATGGATCAGCACTACTGCGTCTTTATCAGGTAAAGACTGTAAGCCGCACCAGACCGAATCAGCCCTTTCCGCCCCGCCATGAACGAGCCTCACGGGAATCTCTTGGGAAGGTAACAGGCCCGCTTGGCCCAAAATGTGCTCAGCGTACCCCTGCATCTCTGGGCTAATGATGACGAGCACCTCATCAACAATGCCCGAGGTGATCATCGCTTGAACAGATCTGACCAAGAGCGCTGTGCCCCGAAGCGGCACATAGGCTTTGGGTAATTCCGCGCCAAGGCGTTTGCCCTTGCCTGCGGCAGCAACAATGCCTACGACGCGCCTAAGCATGGCCGGCCTAGTCTTCGTCGTCAAAGCTGAGGTCATCCAGATCGATGTCTGATTCCTCAACTTTGTTGACCTCAACGAGGTCAACGCCGGCAGCCCGATGACGCTCAACGGTCGCGTCTACCTGTGCAAGTAGCTCATCTGCTTTATTTTCATCAATATTTTCTGCCAGAGCTAGCTCGCCAACAAGCACCTGGCGAGCCTTAGCAAGCATGCGCTTTTCTCCCGCAGAAAGGCCCCGACCTTGATCACGACGCCACAGGTCACGCACCACCTCAGCGACCTTGTTCACGTCACCGGAAGCAAGACGCTCCTGATTCGCTTTGAAACGACGCGACCAGTTGCCGGCTTCCTCAACGTCGATTTCCCGCAAGAATCCAAAGACTTTTTGCAGGCCCTCATCGTCTACAACGTCACGCACGCCCACCAACTCAGCGTTTTTGGAGGGGACACGAACCACGAGATCGGACTGATTGATATGGAGGACCAAGAATTCCAAGGTCTCACCGTTCATTTCACGCTGTTCGATCGCCTCGATCACTGCGGCACCATGATGCGGATAAACGACGGTATCGCCGACCTTGAATTCCATCTAAACTCCTTGAGCGTTCGGGTTTAACCGCCGTATTCTACCATGACTCCAACCAGCACTTTTAGCCGAGCGCAATATTTCTACCCAGTCTGAACGATAAATGATTCTGTTTTAGAAAAATGTGCGGCGAAACATGCAAAATACTCGACTGATCCCCACTGCATAGTAAAAAGTTCCCATGGTTCTAAAGTTTCCCCCCGTTTGGCTCCAACCCTGCACAAATAAGTGTGTGAACAGCAGCACTAGATACTAGAGTGAAGAGCGAAAAATGTGGCGAACCTCTGTTCAAAATCGTCACGCCCCCTACAGTCTCACCCCTATGGAGGACGAACAAGTGAAGTCCATGAAGTCTGTCGCCCGTCGTGGCGCTTTGATCTCCGTCGCTGCTGTTTCCACAATCGCCCTGGCAGCCTGCAGCGCAGGACAGATCACTCAGACCTCTTCACAGGTCGCAGCCGTGGACGGAACTCAAGCCGATACTGAGAACGGCACCATCGCAGTCCGCGACGTCACTGTTCACTTCACCGACAAGGGCGAAGCTGGCGTGAAGTTCACCGCCATCAACCAAGACAACAGCAGCGCACGCCACACCCTGAAGTCCATCACCGTTGGCGGAGAAAAAGCAGTAATCACCGGCGATACCACAATCAACTCGGACTGTTCGCTGGTTGGAGATGTTCCCTCTGAGGTGGCTAAGCTCACCAAGCCAAAGAACATCTGCATCGAGCATGTTTCCACGTCGATTGCTAACACCGGCCTGGCCGCCGGCGGCAACAAGGAGGTTGTATTCTCCTTTGATTCCGGCACCATCACCACCACCGCAACGATCTCCACTCCGGTTGTTGAATCCGGCACCCAGGATCGCGAGGTCGGTGGCCACGCCGCCGCTCATTAATCGCTAACCATAACGCGTAAGGGCTTCCCCACTAATAATGACGGGGAAGCCCTTACGCGTTTCTACTTAACTTTTTCTACTTAACCTTTCGCAGCACTGCGATACCGCCAGCTATAGCTAAGAACCCAATGGCATTAAAAGCCAAGGCTGTGGGAAGCATTCCTCCCATAAACTCTCCTTCTGCTTCATGCATACCATGCATCTCACCGGGGAATACCCATGGGCCATCGGCAAGTTGCTGTGGGTGTGGGTGCGGCTCAGCCATAGCGGTATGCTGTGGCTCTTTATCCACAACTTTGACCTCTTTAGTTGGCTTCCCGCTCTTATCTCTGCCGGCATTCACCTGAACGCTCACGTCACTGTGGCCTGGTCGTTCTCCTCGAGCCGTTTTCCGTTGGGGAGCAGGGGCAGCAGGAAGCTCTTGTTTAGGAGCATCTCGATGCACATGCGATTCCGGATGTTGAACGCGATGCCCCTCAGGCTTGCGCACCTCAGGCACAGTCGGCGCGACTCCACGCTCCGTGCGAGTTTCCTTCGCGTCTTCTTCCCCCAGCAGGTCAAGCAAAGAAGTCAGCCCCGATACGTCCAGGTCAGATACTGTAGGCTTTTTCAACCTTTACCTCCGCAGGCGCCTGCGGCTCCTTTTTTTGCGGGGCTAGGGGGAATGGTTTGCCCTCGGTAAAAATAGGGAGAAGATATTCCTCATCATCTTCGTCTTCCGGAGGGTCGCCGACAGGCTTCAGGGGAGTATCTTCGGGATCTTGCGGCGTTTCTGTTTGCCCTTCATTAGGGCCGGTCACATCCTTAAAAGGATCCTCTGAAAAAGTATCAGTTATAGGAAGATCATCACCGGGCTTTTCAGTGCCGGTTTTCTCAGCATCAGGAAGCCAGCTCTCCTCTAGGCCTGAGAAATAAGACCTCTGAAACGCTAAATCAGACATTTCTTGAGACTTAGGATCCACGTGTATCAGCACCTGACCAAATCGCCCCAAGTCAAAGGTGACCGGGCCCGAATCCGGCTGTAGCACAGCGGCATTCACCGTAACGCTACCGGAGGAAGTCTGGCCCGCTATTTCCTTGTTAAAGGTGATGCTTAGGTGGTTGTTTGCGTCAATAACGCCTTGCGCGATCACTCTATTCAACGCACGATCGGGGATCTCAAAAGTAAGCGGGTCCCCAATATCTAATTGCTTGGGCAACTGGTAGTGGATCGCGTCCCCTTCAGCGACCCCCACAGCGTCCTTCCATGCGATAGCAACGCTGACACGCTGCCCCTCCCCTATGTGAAACTCCCGGCTGGATTGCCCATCCGTCGGAGAAACTTTCACGTCAATAATGGAAGCACTCAAATCCCGCGGGGCAACTCGCGCAGGGAGCCCTAGCATGGAGGAAGATCCCGCCTGGGAGGAGGAAAC
Organism: Corynebacterium pseudotuberculosis; assembly: GCF_002155265.1. NCBI lineage: Bacteria > Bacillati > Actinomycetota > Actinomycetes > Mycobacteriales > Corynebacteriaceae > Corynebacterium > Corynebacterium pseudotuberculosis. Next base: position 917,132 of record NZ_CP021251.1, on the reverse strand, counting down.
ACTTATAACTTCAGGAGCACTATGTGCCATAGCCGGGGCAGAGAACGCGACCGCCATGCAAGTAAACGAGCAGGCAAAACTCGCCCTTACAGCATCTCGCACTCTTCTCGCACCCATGTATACCTCTACCTAAATCCAGCTTTGCGGAGACCCCACAGCAAGCCGAATAAATCCTAAGCTTTTCCCTAAACCTATTTTTAATTTACTCCTCTCATAGTAGTTGCCATTCTCAAATAGCGAAAACTCTTTCCACATTTTCCGCAAACCAACATCTGCTGCTCAGAACACACAAAAGTCAAAGAGGCTGCCATCAGCATAATTTTCAACAAATCTATCCTTTAGGAAACTATAATTTTAATTTTAGGAAACCTGCCATCTAAATTTTTTTAATATCTACACAATGCAGCTACCAGTAATTATGCATTTTTAGATGTTATTTCAAGTCATTTTCATGTAACGCGCAGTATTCGAACATCCAGGGGCACCAATGTCATGGAGGTGCCCTATGGTGTTCTCATGGCTAAAAAAGCGCGCAGCATTCACGCATGCAAAGAATGCGGGTACTCCTCCCCCAAATGGTTAGGACGCTGCCCCGAATGTGGGTCCTGGGGAACCATGGAGGAACAGCGCTTGAGCACTCCCACAAGCGCCCCAAGTGTCTCATTGAGGCCCATGGGTCTCACGCCAACTTCACCCGCCGTGTCAATCACTAGCATTAATGCGCATACATCAATTACTCGCTCAACTGGCATCAGCGAACTTGACCGAGTATTAGGAACCGGCATTGTTCCAGGGTCAGTGGTGCTGCTGGCAGGCGAACCCGGCGTGGGTAAATCAACGCTTTTATTAGAAGTCGCAAGTAAGTGGGCCCAACAACCCGACGGTGACTCCACCCGAATCGCACTCTATGTCACAGCAGAAGAATCTGCCGGACAAGTGAGAATGCGAGCGGAACGCACTGGAGCGCTGCAGAAAACCCTCTATCTTGCTGCGGAGTCCCACCTTGATATCGTTTTTGGCCATGTAGAACAGCTAAAACCGAGCCTACTTATCGTAGACTCTGTACAGACCATGCAAGCCGCAGGCGTGGAAGGCGTCGCTGGCGGTGTCGCGCAGTCGCGCGCGGTAACTGCTGCTTTAACAAGCCTTGCAAAGACCACAGGAATTCCTATCCTCCTGGTGGGGCACGTTACTAAAGATGGAAATGTGGCGGGTCCCCGTGTCTTAGAGCATCTTGTAGACGTAGTGCTGAATTTTGAAGGCGATAGGCATTCCAGCCTCCGCATGCTGCGTGGAATCAAAAACCGCTTTGGAGCCACCGATGAAGTCGGCTGCTTTGAGCAACAATCTGATGGGATCCATGAGGTACCCGACCCCTCCGGGCTATTCCTTTCACATCACGGCACCACACCCGACGGCACAGCCGTCACAGTGGCCATGGACGGGGTGCGCCCTATAGTTGCTGAGGTACAGTCCCTTGTGGTCCCCACTGAAGCTAAAAATCCTCGTCGCGCGGTCACCGGACTCGACCCTACGAGAGTCCCCATGGTTCTTGCGGTTCTTGCCGCCAGGGCGGGCAAGAAAACACATAATAATGAGGTCTATGTGGCCACCGTCGGAGGCATGAAGGTTGGAGAACCCGCCACGGACCTGGCCATTGCGCTTGCCACTGCTAGCGCACTCATGCGCACCCCCTTGCCTCCTAAAACAATTGTTTTAGGGGAAGTAGGGCTGGCCGGGGAAATCAGACCGGTCCCTAATATTGATCGTCGTCTTGCAGAGGCAAAACGGCTCGGATACACCTCCGCCATAATCCCGGCCGGCACCGTCAAGACAACAGGAATAGCCATTAAAAAAGTTCGCGACATCCAAGAAGCCCTGGATGCCGCGTTTTAAGGATCGATACTACTGAAGGTTAAAGGTATAGGCCGGGGAGGGGTTACCGCCAATAACAGTGTGGAGATAATAGCTTCCGGCAGGCACTGGTTGCCGGCCCGAACATTGCTTTGGCGCACTACCTGTCCTAGACCAGATCGCCTCAAAGTAGCGTTCTTCGCCGGCTTTGAAGGTGGTCTTTCCTTTAGCTACAGGCTGATTGCAGTCAATGTCTGACCAGATTCGCTGGTTTGTTGCAAGGTTATAAACCTCAAACCGCAGCGGATTTTCGTCTGCGTTAATCCCACAGTCTGCTTTAGTCGGGTTTTTTACCGTCATAAAGAACTTTGGCTGTGCCTTAGCATCATAATTCGCCTGATCGCTGGCCGCGGAAACAACAAGGTCCTCTACTGCACACGTTGTCTTCGCGTCAGCGGCAACGCTGCTAGTGGGTTCAGCAGACGGCTTTTGCGACTCCGTGCTCTTTGACTCTGTGCTCTTTTCTGAGCTGCGGCCGGATGTCTCAGAGGCTCGTGCAGAGCTGGTTGCCGTCGCTGAGGATGAGGCCCCGGATTCGGCTACATTGGTGTTCTCGGTGTCTCCTCCACCGATGGTTGAAAGAACCCACACAATGAGGAGAACCACAACCACAAGTGCCACCACGGCGGCTGCTCGACGCCGCTGATAGTAGACCTCGGGCAGCCTCCGGTTCTCATGTTGTTCGCTTCGTCGATCCACGTACTCAGACTAAGTGTTTTCCGTGGTCATCTGGGGAACATCGTGGCGTGTCTTCACGAGTCTTTCTTAAAATCCGATCGTATGCAGGGTTTCCACCTTGCCGTCGGATAGCCGATACCGCGCGGAAACCAAAGCCGTGCGATGCTCTTCCACCGCTTTGCAGATGGCCGGGGAAGTCTGGAGAATTCGCGTGACCGTAGCTGTAGCATGGTGGCGCTCAAAATCCGCATGATCGCTACTACCTGCGTTTTTAGACTCTAAAATGCTTGGTGCGATCTGTCCAACCAACGCACGTTGAAAACCAGCCGGTGCCCCATCGCCCTCGATAACTTTTGCGGTAGCCGCCACGGCGCCACACGATTCATGCCCCAAAACCACAACTACTTCCACGCCCAGTCCGGCAACGGCAAATTCAAGCGAGGCTAATACTCCGGTGTCAATCACCTCACCCGCTGTTCGGATAACAAAGATGTCTCCAAAGCCGGCGTCGAAAAGCATTTCCACGGGGACACGCGAGTCACAGCACGTAAAAACACACGTCCTCGGGGCCTGGCCTTTTTTTATTTCATCTCGACGCGCCACGTCCTGGTTAGGACGCTGAGGATTCCCCGAGGCAAATCGCGCATTGCCCTCAAGAAGCAGAGCCCACGCTTGTTCAGGATCGCGAGGGGAATGAGGGTTATATCCGTACGACATGCCATATATTGTTGCATTCCTCGCCTCATAAATGTGACATTGCACTCAGGTAGGGGGTTACACTGGATACCCACGAATATGAATGCATCAGAGAAAAACAACATCATCACAGCACTTTTGCGCTGGTATCGTGCTAACGCCCGTGCAATTATTTGGCGTACCCCCGAAACCTCTCCGTGGGGAATTCTTCTCAGTGAAGTCATGAGCCAGCAAACTCCCGTGGCGCGCGTTGAACCCATATGGGCGCAGTGGATGGAAAAATGGCCCACTCCTCGGGACTTTGCGCAAGCCCCCAAGGACGAGGTTCTTCGAGCATGGGGCAGCCTTGGTTATCCACGCCGGGCGTTGCGACTACATCAATGTGCTCAACAGATAGTCGCAGTTCTTGACGGAGAAGTCCCAGCAGATGTGGAAAAACTTCTTGCGCTGCCAGGTATTGGCGATTACACCGCTCGCGCAGTGGCAGCTTTTTCCTTTGGACAGCGAGTAGCTGTGGTGGACACCAACGTCAGACGGGTTTACCACCGCCTTTATCTTGGTCGCTATCTTGCGGGAAATCCCTCCAAAAAAGAAATCGCAGAGGTACAAGCCTTATTGCCAGAGCACAATGCTCCTGAGTTTTCTGTGGCGCTCATGGAACTCGGTGCGCTTATCTGCACTCCCACGCCCGCCTGCGAGGTCTGCCCAGTGCGCTCACAATGTGCATGGATAGCCGCGGGCGCTCCCCGGCCCAGTGAAGAAGAGCTGGCAGCTAAAAAGAAGCGCGTACAAAAGTTTGTGGGCACCGACCGCCAGGTTCGCGGCCTCATCATGGCACTCTTGCGATCTGCTGAATCGCCTGTCCCCCGCAGCAGTATCGACGTAGTATGGCCGGATGCTGCGCAACGATCCCGCGCACTTTTTTCTTTGTTGGAAGATGGCCTCGCTGAACAAAACTCAGACGGTTTTTTCCATCTGCCCAGGTAGGCGCTTAATTATGGCTTAGCTTGTCAAACTCCGCGAGTTTTCCGTACGCCCATGTTTTATCCGTGAGCAATCGTGCCAACCCCAGCCCCGCCGAAATGGATAGAACCACCATCATCGCGGTGGCAGTGTTGACCAGGGCTTGATCCATATCGCCTTTGTTCAGGTAGTACACAGCCCTAAACATCGCGGTACCGGGTATCAAGATCACGGCTGCCGGCACGATCGTTGTGATCCTGGGCAGGCCCACGCTTTTCGACGCCAACGCTCCCAACAAACCAACAATCAATCCCGCAATGAACACTGAGACATAGTCAGTAGCGTTATTCGCCTCCAACAATAGCTTTATCATGTTCGCCGTCGTTCCCACCGCGGCTGCTACCAAAGCCATGCGTCGTGAACTATTAAAAAGGAGAGCAAAGCCCCCGATACCGATAAAACTGGCAAAAAGCGCAATCAACCAACTATCACCCGGCTCAACCATCACTGGGACTGGGTCAAGGCCGGTAGCCCTGCTGATCATCGCTACTGAAAAAGTTGCCGTTAAGGTAACCGTTACCGCATAGACTAACCGGGAGACACCAGCATCAAAGTCAAAACGGCCAAGGTCAATCATCGCGGAGAACAGCGGAAAACCTGGTACTAAAAAGAGCACCGCAGCCACATAACCGGCGGTAAAATTCGGAGTTTCCCCCACATCGGTATGAGCGAGGATACGCGCGATGGCAAAGAATGTTAGGCATGCAACGACCCCCGCTGCGACTACGCATCCAAGCTGATGTATGCGCTTTTGAAGGAGTATTGTTCGAACCGCCTGCCCTAGGCCTGCAGAGACAGCCACCAGGAGGGCCTCCACAACCGCAAAATGGTTCAATATCGCAAAACTGGCGCAGGCCAATGCAGAGGCTAAAGAAACTACCGGTATGCTCCAACGACTGCCCACATTATTAACGATTTTATCCAGAGCGGAATTGAGATCTTCCGCAGTGATTTGACGGTACAAACTATTGGACAAAGACTCTAGTGCCTCGATCCGTGAGGCATCCACAGCCGGGCTCTGAGCACGTGCCACTATTGTCCGAAAATTATCGCCTCGATGAAAAGTCGAGGTAATTTGTGTAATCCCCACCACCGCGTCAATTCGATCAAATCCCAGAGCCCGTGCGGCTTGCTTCATCGCCCGGGTTACCCGATAGCCGCTAGTCCCTGCGCTCATCAGTAATATGCCCAAACGGATCACAGCGTCCGCTTCCATTTCCATTCGGTACTGATTGCGATCGTTCATAAAACGATAGTAGCGCCAGCCCAAAGGACTGACGCTACCTCACTTTTGTTACTTCCAACGGCCTCTAAAGCTAAGCCCACCCGGCAGCTTTACGTACACGCCGCCACGGCTATTCAGCGTTACCGGACCTATCTTGGTGCTGGCCGATGCTCCCGAACCTGAAAGATTCAGCCAACTGTTTTTACCGATCTTTTTGCGCTTACGATACGTAATACCCATGGTTAGGATTCCTTGGCTTCCTCTACGTCAAAATCAGCTTCAGGAACCATCTCTGGGTCATCTGCAGCGTCGACCACAGCTTGCTGAGCCTCCACTACCTCAGGAGATTCCGTAGCAAAATCCGGCAGTGGCTTAGGACGCGGCACGAATGTGAAAACAGCTTTGTCCGTATCCTTGGATTCTCCATCCCAGCCTTCAACATCTACCGTGACAATCTCGCCGGCGCCGACCTCTCCAAAGAGAATCTTTTCAGAGAGCGCATCCTCGATCTCACGCTGAATCGTGCGACGCAATGGACGCGCGCCCAGTACCGGATCGAATCCTCTACGTGCCAAGAGGCTCTTTGCCTTCTCGGTGAGCTCGATACCCATGTCTTTCTGAGCCAAGGCCTTTGCCACGCGGCTAACCAATAGGTCCACCATCTGGACGATCTGGTCTTGAGTTAGCTGATGGAAGACCACGACCTCATCGATGCGGTTAAGGAATTCAGGGCGGAAGTGCTTCTTCAGCTCATCATTAACCTTCTGCTTCATTCGGGAGTACTGGCCATCCGCATCATGCTCGCCGACTGAGCTAAAGCCCATGCCCACGGCCTTGGAGATATCCTGCGTACCCAGGTTTGATGTGAAGATCAGAACGGTGTTCTTGAAGTCCACCACGCGCCCTTGGCCGTCGGTAAGCCGTCCGTCTTCAAGCACCTGCAGCAGCGTGTTGTAGATCTCCTTGTGGGCCTTCTCGATCTCGTCGAAAAGCACAACGCTGAAAGGCTTGCGACGTACCTTCTCTGTAAGCTGGCCGCCTTCCTCATAACCAACGTATCCGGGAGGCGCACCGAACAGGCGCGAGGCGGTGAAACGATCATGGAACTCGCCCATATCGATCTGAATCAGCGCATCGTCATCACCAAAGAGGAAATTAGCCAATGCTTTAGAGAGCTCGGTCTTACCCACACCGGATGGGCCAGCAAAGATGAAGGAGCCCGAAGGACGGCGCGGATCTTTCAGTCCGGCGCGCGTACGGCGGATAGCACGGGATACAGCCTTAACTGCGTCCTCCTGCCCAATAATGCGCTTGTGCAACTCATCCTCCATGCGCAGCAGACGAGAAGACTCTTCTTCCGTCAGCTTAAACACTGGAATTCCGGTCCAGTTGCCCAGAACCTCCGCGATCTGCTCCTCGCCGACTTCAGCGATTTCTTCCAGATCGCCAGAACGCCATTGCTTTTCTTTCTCCGCGCGTTCCTCGTTCAGCTTCCGCTCGGTGTCACGCAAGCCAGCGGCTTTTTCAAAGTCCTGCGCATCAATAGCAGCTTCTTTTTCCCGACGTACCTCCGCGATGCGGTCATCGACCTTGCGGATCGACTCAGGGGCGGTCATGCGCTGGATGCGCATACGCGCTCCGGCTTCATCTATAAGGTCAACTGCTTTATCAGGCAAAAAGCGGTCATTGATATAGCGATCTGACAACTGTGCCGCGGCAGCGAGCGCACCGTCTGTGATGGACACGCGGTGGTGTGCCTCGTAGCGGTCGCGCAGGCCCTTGAGAATCTCAATGGTCATTTCCACGCTTGGTTCCGGCACGTTGACTGGCTGGAAACGACGCTCAAGGGCAGCGTCCTTCTCAATGTGCTTACGGTACTCGTCGAGAGTCGTCGCTCCGATGGTCTGCAGCTCTCCGCGAGCAAGCTTTGGCTTAAGCAGGCTAGCAGCGTCGATAGCGCCTTCAGCCGCACCGGCGCCCACCAGGGTGTGGATCTCGTCGATAAACAAAATGATGTCGCCGCGCTGATTAATCTCTTTGAGGACCTTCTTCAGGCGTTCCTCAAAGTCACCGCGATAACGAGACCCCGCGACCAAGGAGCCTAGGTCTAAGGAATACAGCTGCTTATCCTTCAGAGTCTCGGGCACCTTGCCGTTGACAATATCTAGCGCCAGTCCCTCGACCACGGCGGTCTTTCCCACACCGGGCTCACCGATCAAAACGGGATTGTTTTTGGTGCGGCGCGAAAGAACCTGCATGATGCGCTCGATTTCTTTCTCGCGGCCTACAACCGGGTCCAGCTTGCCGTCCTTGGCAGCCTGAGTGAGGTTCCGACCAAATTGATCCAAGACCAAAGAATTGGAACGATCGCCAGCGCCGGATCCGCGGCCGGCACGGGCTGCACCGGTACCAGCACCAACAGCCTCTCCGCCAGACTCATTGTTCTCGGGGCTCTCCCCGCCCGCATAGCCCGAAAGCAGCTGAATAACTTGCTGGCGCACCCGCGGTAGATCTGCACCAAGTTTTACCAATACCTGAGCCGCGACGCCTTCGCCTTCTCGGATCAAGCCCAACAGCAGGAACTCAGTACCGATGTACTTATGTCCCATCTGTAGTCCCTCACGTAAGGAAAGTTCAAGGACTTTCTTTGCACGGGGGGTAAAAGGGATGTGCCCAACTGGAGGCTCGGAACCATGCCCGATGATTTCTTCTACTTCTTGGCGAACCGCTTCCAAGGAGATGCCCATGGACTCGAGGGCCTTTGCAGCAACGCCCTCACCCTCATGGATAAGTCCGAGCAGGATGTGCTCAGTGCCGATGTAATTGTGGTTAAGGCCGCGCGCTTCTTCCTGCGCCAGGACGATCACGCGACGTGCACGATCAGTAAACCTCTCGAACATGGTTGCACCTCTTTTTCATAGTTTGCCCCGCTAATGTCACCCACTGTAACGCTGTGCCTTGACATTTCCTTGCACTAGCAAGCAAAACCACCCCTTATCACCCTGCAATAACTCAGTTAACCTGCACTTTTATAGGTGTACGCCGGTAGCGAACACACATGGCGATGTCATATAACGCCTTGCCCAATGTGTTCACTTGAATTAGCTCTTACAAGGCGTATAGTTTTGCCGGTGAATACACTCGGACGTCTTCTCGGTCTTGTTGGCCTTATTGGCATCGTGATTGCGGGTTACCAGACTGCAACGGAGCCTTTTACTGATTGGCCCGCTTTTGATACCCCAGCCAAAGCCCTCATCGCTGAGTTCTCCTTTTTCACAATGTGGTCCAATATCGTTGGCACCTTCTATCTCTTGCGCGCGGGCCGAACTCCCCGCTGGCTGACTGTCGACGCCGTATCCATGCTGGTGGTCACCGGGGTGGTTTATAACACGCTTCTTGGCGGAGAATTGCACGGACTCTGGGCAATTAGCAGCCCCATCCAGCACACCTTTATGCCTATAGCAGTCCCCCTTTACTGGCTGCTCACCATCCGCGGACGCCCCACGTTCCAGCTCAGTTCCATCATCGGCGCGCTGGGGATACCAGTGATCTGGTCGATTCTGACTTTCTATCGCGGTGCTACCACCGGCTGGTATCCGTACTTCTTTATTGATGCCACCAATCTTGGGCTTCCCATAGCCCTGCGCAATATGGCCGGCGTTTACCTAGGATTCTTTATCCTGGCCATAGTCTTGGCGTTCCTTGAGCGTTTGATTTTATGGCTAAGGCGCCGCACCAAAACTGCCGCAGCGATCGCCGCGTCCTCGCTCTAGCACCTCCTCACTCCGCGCATACGCATAAAAGTGTGCCCCGGTGTCATATGACACCGGGGCACACTGGTTTTTGTTTTAAGCGTCGACACGCTTAGGGATAAAGAAGCTCGTAGCCACAGACAAACCAAGAATTATCGCACCCACGATAAACGCCGTAGTGTATCCGGCGGTAGAGTCCGACCCTGCTGGCGAGCCCGCAACCATGAATACCGGAAGCACCGCGAAGGAAATTCCAGCGCCTAGGTTAAAGGCCGCAGAGTTCATACCGGGGAGGAATCCCTCATTATCCGCAGGCGAGTTCACCACGCCCAGGTTATTCAACACAATATTGCCAATTCCGGCGTACGTAATACCTAACAGGACCACTGACGCGATAAGTACCACCTTGGATGTGCTTCCAGCCAGGGCCAAGACAAGCAGGAGAACTGCGGAGGAAGCATTACCAATCCGGAGAAGTCGGCTGTAGCCTATGCGCGGCGCCCAACGTCCTGCAAAAGGCCCCACGAGCCAGCCGATGAGGGCATAAGGCGTAAGCAACATCAGGCTGGCTAGGTCAGCCGGAAGACCAAAGCCGGCGTCAGGGTTCTGTGCAAGTGAAATAGCTACACCGTTCACCGCAGCAAAGACACCCGTCATGGTGAGAACGGTGGTTAGTAGCAAACCCCAAGTTTGCCGACGCGCCAGATACTTGGGAGCAACCATAGGTTGGTCGTGTTTGTTCTCCCATTTCCAGAACACTGCAAATACTGCGAGCCCGAAAAGAATTAGGCCAACAACGAGCATCCAGTTAGCGGCCGCAGCTTTACCGGCCTCGTTGGCTGCCAAAGTAATGCTGAGGACAGAAACCACCAGAATTGCGGCGCCCACCCAATCCATTTTCACGTTGTCGGATGGCTTAGATTCTGGTGCCCAAAGAGCAACAACAACGGTGGCAATAAGGCCGACGATGGCAATAAGCCAAAATACCGAGCGGAATCCGAGGTGCTCCGCCATCCATCCCGAGGCAATAACGTCAATGCCTGCGATGCCGCCGTTGACAGCTGCAATGATTCCCATGAGGGTTCCCAGCCGCACCTGGTCACGCACTTGACTCCGCAGAATAATCAGGGTCATAGGGATAGTTGGTCCAGAAATACCCTGCAGGGCACGAGCGATAGCCAACACCGTGATGTTGGGAGCAAGAGCCGCCATAAGGCCACCGATAGCCATAACGGCAAGCATGATCACAAGAATTTTGCGGCGCCCCACGATGTCGGACAGCCGGGGAAGGAAGAGACCGCACATAGCCCCGCCGGTAAAGAAGGCCGTTTGGGTGAGGCCAACAGTTGCCTCATCGGTCCCGAGTTCCCTTGCCATGGTGGCGAGCACCGGGGATAGCATTGAGGCATTAAGTTGAAAGGCGATTGCTGCTGTAAGCAGAACCGTCATAAGAAGGGCGATACCGCCCTTGCAGGTATCTACTGGGTCTTGGAGAGTCATAAAGTTACCTGTGTAATTAAAGAACGGATTAGTCCGCTTAATCCGCAAAATTTGTATTTCCGACGTTGGCAAGCGCCTGCGTCAACATCGACCAGAACAGGTCACAGTCAGCGTCGACTGCAACATGATGCCGTGGGGTTTCCTCAAAATCGTCGAGCTGGGCCAGCGTCGATGGATCTGAGTGTGTCCATGTTCTACGCAAGTCCACAATCGTTTGCCCACGGGCATAGTCGCCTTGGGTTTCCACATAAATTGGGGCTGCAACAGTACGGATAACTGAGGGATTGGCCACCGCCGCAACGGCGAGAGGGTCATGCATCGGTGGCCCGGGGTAGCGACGCTCACGTTTATAGGAAGCACCAAAAAAGTCGATAAGTTCCGCAACAAAAGCAGAAACGTCGGTGTTGACGTCGACAAGCTGCTGAAGGCGTTCGGGAACCGCCAGTACTTTGTGCGTAACATCCAGACCCACCATGGTTATATTCCACCCGGCTTCAAAAACAATCCGTGCCGCCTCAGGGTCTGCAAGGATATTAAACTCAGCCGCAGGAGTCATGTTCCCGGTATGGTGTCCCCCGCCCATGAGGGTTACTCCAGCCACGCGCTCAACCAGCTCCGGATACATCCGTGCAAACAAAGCAATGTTGGTCAGCGCTCCCGTGGGAACCAAAGTGATGCTTCCTGGCTCATGTTCTTTAACCACATCCGCGATCAGGTTCACAGCGTGGCGTGGATCAAGTTCCACTCCCGGGGCTGGGAGTTGAGGGCCGTCTAGGCCAGAATCACCATGAATTTCCTCAGGAATGAGCTGTGGCCCGAGCAAAGGATGATCTGCACCAGCGGCAAAAGGCACCCCCGTAATCCCCGCTACCCGCGCCATCGCGCGAGCATTTGTAGTTACTTTTTCCAGTGTCTGGTTCCCAGCCACGGTGGTAACCGCAAGGAGGTCAATATCGGGACTTCCCCAAGCAAGCAGGATTGCAATGGCATCATCATGCCCCGGGTCGCAGTCGAGGATGATCTTTTTCAAGGTGACTCCCTAGTACGTGATCTAGCAATGTTCGCTGCACCACACATTAGCGCGTCACTGGTTATATCCATAAGAAGAACCCTGTGAAGGTTGCCACTCTCTTACCCCCTTTGACGTGGAGGAAATCGTTTGCATTTTTGCGCAAGCCAGATCGCGCGCACATTCCTGTGCGCATAAGCTGCCATACTTTACGTATGGATATCCGCTATCACCACACGCCACTTTCGCCCCGGATGACAGTCCTGATTACTCACGGATACGCGGAACATTCCGGCAGGTATCAACCGCTTATCAAGGCCTTTCTTGACGCCGGCTACGACGTCGCTTCCTACGATCTACGGCAACATGGCACTGCATACGACACAGCGCGGCCACAAGCATGCGTTGACGTTGCCCAGCTTATCGACGACCACCTCGCCGTCCGCGCAGCAGTCTCCCAGAACATGCGCACCCATAGCCTCGCCCTTTTAGGCCATTCGATGGGTGGGGTAATCACAGCAGCCTCTGCGCAAAAGGATCCTTCTGGAATTTCTGCAGTCATGCTCTCTGCTCCGGCGTTACGTCAATTCCCAGCTGTTCCCTTACCTTTGGCAAAGGCACTGCGACTACTGGCCACAGCCATCCCCAATCTCCCCACAGTCAAACTTTCCAGTGCCGACATCTCCCACGACCCCGCCATTGTCTCCGACTATGATTCCGATCCGCTCAATTATCGTGGCCCTGTTCCTTTGCTTACTGCTGCCTCCCTAGCGATCACAGGAACACAAGTACTCCACCACTCCTGGCCCGCACACGTGCCACTTTTTATTGCGCATGGCACAGCCGACAAACTCGCAGACATTCGAGGCTCAGAAACCCTGGCAAACCTAGCGCATACCCAGCTCATCACAGTCGACGGGGCTTTCCATGAAATATTCAACGAGCCCGAGGCACCAGAGCTCAGGAAGACAATGCTTAATTGGCTGGAGCAGCAGGTTTAACCAGCAGAATACAAAAATTCCGCCACGGAAACGTGACGGAATTTCATATTAAAACTACGAGGCGGCTTAGCCCATTCCAGCAGTGACCACGCCGATGGCCGACAATGAGTTGAACGCGATGTGGGCGATCATTGATGCTGCTATGTTCCTCTTAAAAAGAAGGTATATAGCAATAAGCGAGGCCGTGCCCGGGAGATAATAAATGAACCCTGTGAGGGTGAACGATGCGTGGAGATACACAAAGAGGAGACCCGATACGAGCGTTGCAATAGTTAAGGAGACTTTACCCGGAGCCCAGCCCATCATAGCCTCGCGGAATACTAGCTCTTCAGCAATCGGTGCAAACACTGCCAGAGTCAGAATCGTGGCTACCATGAGAGAGCCATTGATGGCATCTTTAGCGGCCGACTGGTTTGCACTATCTCCAAAACCAGGAACAACCTTTGTCGCGATAGCAACTACAACAGCCTGAAAGACAATGAAACCTATAACAGAAAGCACGAGTTTTAGGCGCTTTTCTTTCAGACTTTTCAAACCGGCGATTACCCGATCCCTAAAGAGAAATAATCCGAGAACAGCTGCTACGCCTGTACCAATGTAGACGGCCAGTTCGCCCCAATCGTCTCCCACGATCATAGGTAGGCCCGCTACCAGGAAGAAATATGCAATGATGTATAAAACGCGTACTATGATCTGGCGATTGAACGATAACTTTTGATCAGAAGTCATTTTGGCCACTCTCTTTCTAGGATACAGTGCGTCTACGCCCCAATAATCTCCATCACGACCAATAAGAACATTAACTGGAGATAATAAATATCGTCCTGAAGCATAGAATACTTTTATATAACCACACTATGTCACATGGCACCTAGTCATCCCTATTGGACCACAGAAGGCCAGTCCCACAAGATAGAGTTGGTCCCCTAAAAGCACCCGTTATGAGGCATTTTTAGGGGACCAACTCTCTAAAGGTTTTAGTTTTCCGGTTTTACCATCGGGAAAAGCACGGTCTCACGAATACCCAGACCCGTAAGAGCCATCAAAAGCCGGTCAATTCCCATTCCCGTACCAGAGGTCGGGGGCATACCCTGTTCCATCGCGGTAAGGAAGTCTTCATCCAACACCATAGCCTCATCATCACCGCCAGCGGCAAGACGAGCCTGATCCTCAAAACGTTCACGCTGAATCACTGGATCAACCAGCTCAGAGTAACCGGTAGCTAGCTCAAAACCACGGACGTAAAGATCCCACTTTTCAGTCACGCCCTCTTTAGAGCGATGATCGCGAGTGAGCGGAGAGGTTTCCACGGGGAAGTCACGCACAAAAATTGGACCAGTCAGCTGATCCTCACACAGAAACTCCCAAATTTCCTCTACAAACTTACCGTGGCCCCAGCCTTTGCCCGGTTCTAGCCCAATGGCCTTGGCAATACCGCCCAGTTCCTCCACAGTAGAGTGGATTGTAACCTCTGGCTGCCCCGGGAACTTACGGGCAAGCGCCTCATTAAGGGACGGATACATCTCAATAGAAGGCCATTCACCACCAAGGTCATATTCCGTGCCGTCCGCCAACGTGACCGTGGTCGAGCCAAACACGTCCTTAGCAATGTACTGGATCATGTCTTGATGCAGCTTTGCGCCGTCATCGTAAGTTCCGTACGCCTGATAGGTCTCCAGCATGGAGAACTCCGGGCTATGGGAAGAATCCACGCCTTCATTGCGGAAATTCCGGTTTACCTCGAAGACCCGCTCAATGCCGCCCACCACGCAACGCTTGAGGTAGAGCTCAGGGGCAATACGCAGATAGAGGTCAATATCCAGAGCATTCGAGTGGGTTTCAAAGGGACGCGCCGCTGCGCCGCCATGAAGGGTCTGGAGCATCGGTGTCTCCACCTCCAGGAAGCCACGCGACTCCAGGAAATTGCGTAGAGAACGCATCACCTTGATGCGAGTTAGAGCGTTGTTACGGGCTTCTTCTCGCATGATCAGGTCGGTATAGCGGTGACGGATACGGGTATCCTCGCTCATATCCGCAAAGGCAACGGGCAGTGGTCTGAGAGACTTAGATGCCATCTGCCATGATTGAACCATTACAGAGAGCTCACCCCGCTTAGAGGCAATAACTCGTCCACGAACAGAGACGATGTCGCCGAGATCCACGTGGGCTTTCCAATCAGCCAAGGCATCGGCACCGACCTCCGCTAGAGAGAGCATTGCCTGAATATGCTCACCGTTACCTTCTTGGAGAGCCGCAAAGCACAGTTTGCCAGTATTACGAACAAAAAGGACTCGGCCTGCAATAGCGACCTCATCGTGGGTTTCATCACCAGCAGTGAGGTAGGTAACTCCCCCCTCCTTGCCAGCTTCATCTTCCCCAAGGACCTGATATTTCTTCCGTAGGTCGGTAATCAAGGTAGTCCGATCAACAATCACCGGGTAGGCGTCCACGCCGGCGTCGATAAGCTTCTGGCGCTTATCGCGACGAATACGTAGCTGTTCTGGTACGTTTGGGGATTTTTTTTGCTCGCTCACGGGATATAAGGGTAGTCCACGTGCAGTAACCTAACCAACCCTCCCCCGTTGACAAAGTGATATCACATTTTTTAATCTGATATCACTTTTCCCTCACTGAAAGGAAGCGCATGACAACAGTCACCGATCGCCCAGTAGGCCATGAAGGTGCCCAAGTTGATATCACCGAAAAAACTCCTTGGGTGGAAGGCAGCAACATCGCGGCCATCGCCGCAGTCGCCGCTGTCATCGGATTTCCCGGATCAATGGCGCTTGTAGCACTTGGCATTCACCACCTCAACCAAGGAAACAGTGGTGGCGCATTCCTGCTGATATGCGGCATCGTGCTCCTTGTCCTGTTCTCCATCCTTGCCGGAATGATCAAGGTCATCTCCCCCGGCCACACCCTGGTCGTGCAGTTCTTTGGACGATACCTAGGCACAAACCGAGCAACCGGCCTCTCCCTCAACCCGCCGCTCAGCAACTCCGCCAAGGTCTCAGTCCGAGTGCGCAACTTTGAGACCAATGAAATCAAGGTCAATGACCTCAACGGCAATCCCGTTAACATTGGCGCAATCATCGTCTGGCAGGTTGCCGATACCGCCAAGGCGACCTTTGCTGTGGAGGACATGGATGAATTCATCCACTCACAGGCAGAGTCCGCGCTACGCCACGTAGCCACCACTCACCCCTACGACGGCGGAACAACAAACCTCCCCTCACTATCAGGATCTACCGAGCTCGTCTCCAAAGAGCTTGCCGACGAAGTCGCCGCCCGGGTTGCGGTTGCAGGATTAGAAATCGTTGAGGCGCGAATTTCCAACCTGTCCTACGCTCCAGAAATTGCCCAGGCCATGCTTCAACGCCAACAAGCAAACGCGATTGTCGACGCCCGCGAGACCATCGTGGAAGGTGCTGTCTCCATGGTGGAGAGCGCACTTGCTCAGCTAGAATCACGCGATATTGTGGAACTCGATCCAGAACGCCGCGCGGCCATGGTCTCCAATCTGCTCGTAGTTCTATGCTCCGACAACAACGCCCAACCCATGATTAATACAGGCAGCTTATACACCTAATGCCCAGAAAAAGCATTCCTCTCCGCATTGACCCGGCAGTGGCCGAGGCAATCGCCCGCTGGGCTCATGACGAGGCGCGCAGCGTCAATGCGCAGATCGAGGTGATGCTGCGCGACCAGCTCCGCAAAGCGGGACGGCTTCCCAAAAATGTCGGAGAAATCCCCAAGCCCGGCAGGCCACAAAAATCAACCCCGAGCTAGCCCCAGACCGCTCTGTACAGAGTTACGTCTTGCCAGTAAAAACGCCAATTCCCTGCAATTCCCCTTTAGTTTTATAGACTAACCTGTCTTTTGGGAATAGACATTCCTGTACTAACGTTGTGCCAGAGGAAACAAAAACAATCAAAGGGGAATCATGAAGTGGACTAGCTTTGGAGCACAGGTGATCTACGGCCTTATCGCCGGGGTCATCCTCGGCCTTATAGCCAGCTCAATGCCAGAGGGAAACTGGCTCACCACCGCACTCACCACCGTGGGCGGCGATTATGTCACTCTCTTAAAGGTCTTAATCCCGCCGCTAGTTATGACGGCCGTTATCACCTCCATTGCTAACCTGCGCCAGGTGACCAATGCCGCGCGTTTAGCAGTAAAAACCCTCGTCTGGTTTGCCATCACCGCGTTTTTCTCCGTCCTTGCGGGCATAGGCGTTGGTTTGATCTTTAAACCCGGCGAGACTTCCGGTTTACAAGACACTTCAGCAGCTCCCTCTTCCGTCGGATCTTGGTGGTCATTCCTCGAAGGAATTGTTCCCACCAACCTCGTGGGATTAGAAGCCCACACCAAAGTGGTAGATGGGGTGGCTTCCACCAGCCTAAGCTTCAATGTGCTGCAGCTTCTGGTAGTAGCCATCGCCCTAGGGATTGCGGCAGTAAAGGTCGGCGAGAAGGCCGAGCCATTTATTAATTTCAACCGCTCCCTGCTGGAGATCATCCAGAAAGTGCTGTGGTGGATTATTAGACTTGCACCCATCGGCACCGCTGCGTTGATTGGAAAGGCTGTGGCCACCTATGGTTTCGGCGCCATGGGAGCCCTGGGCAAATTTGTTCTCACCGTCTATGTCGGCCTAGCTATCGTCTTGCTCGTAATCTATCCAGTGACCTTAAAGCTCCACGGCCTTAACGTCGCCCAGTTCTATCGTCGTGTCTGGCCAGTGACCTCCCTAGGCCTTGTCACTCGCTCCTCCATGGGAGTCATGCCAGTCACCGAGCAGACCGCAGAGGCCATCGGCGTTCCCAAGCACTATGCTTCCTTTGCCGTGCCGCTGGGAGCAACCACCAAGATGGATGGATGCGCCGCTGTATACCCTGCCGTAGCCGCAATATTTGTTTCTCAGTTCTACGGCGTTCCACTTAACTTCACCGATTACGTTTTAATCGCCGTCGTTTCCGTCCTCGGCTCAGCAGCCACCGCCGGCACCACGGGCGCTACCGTAATGCTGACGCTGACGCTGTCTACCCTGGGACTTCCCCTGGAAGGCGTTGGTCTCTTGCTCGCCATCGAGCCGATTGTTGATATGGGTCGCACCGCAGTGAACGTGACGGGCCAGGTACTTGTCCCGGCTATCGTCGCAAAGCAAGAAAAGCTTCTCGACGCCGTCCAGTTCAACGCAAAACGCACCGTCGCTGAAGAAAAGGTCTCCGTCTAACCAGCAAACCAGCCGGTAACACCCGGCGCGATATTGTGGTACACGTGTTTAAGTTCTTGGTACTCGGCCAGGCCCGTAGGACCAAGCTCCCGACCGTTCCCTGATTGTTTCATTCCACCCCACTCCGCTTGCGGCAGGTAGGGGTGGAAATCGTTTATCCAGATAGTCCCGTGGCGCATCGCACGAGCCATGCGCTCTGCCTTGCCGGCATCACGCGTCCACACGGCTCCGGCTAATCCGTAGTTTGTATCATTGGCAATCTCTACGGCTTCTTCTTCCGTTTGGAAGGTCTCCACGGTCACGGTAGGCCCGAATGCCTCATCGTGCACGCAATCCATCTCGCGGGTGCAGCCGTCGATGACTGTGGGCAGATAAAACTCGCCACCCATCTCCTCGGGGAGCCCTCCGGTGAGAACCCGCGCTCCTTGCTCTTTAGCGTGTTCAACGTATGCATGCACTTTTTCACGATGCTCCGCCGAGATGAGTGGCCCGGTCTCTGCGTCCTTATCCAGCGGCCCACCCAGGCGAATTTTTTCCGCACGATTGACCAGCTCTGCAACAAATTTATCGTGGATCGATTCCTCCACGATAAGCCGTGAGCCTGCCGAGCATACTTGCCCTGAGTGCACAAAGGCAGCGTTAAGAGCGTTATCCACTGCGGCATCAAAATCGGCATCGGCAAAGATCACATTGGGGTTTTTACCGCCCAGCTCCAAGGCCACGCGTTTGACGGTCTCAGCAGCATTGCGCGCAATAATTTTTCCGGTCTCAAGCCCGCCGGTAAAAGAAACCATATCTACGTCTGGGCTCACAGATAGTGGGTTTCCACAGCGTGCCCCGGCCCCAGTGATCAGGTTGGCCACGCCCGCCGGAACGCCCGCCTGTGTCAGGATGGTCATAAGCATCATGGCGGTGTGCGGGGTGAGCTCGGCTTGTTTTAACACAAAAGTGTTACCGGCAGCCAATGCCGGAGCAACCTTCCATGCGACTTGAAGCAGTGGATAATTCCACGGGGTGATAAGACCGCACACGCCTATAGGTTCGGCGTCGATACGCGAGCGCACGTTTGGATCTCCTGGATCCACTACTCGTCCTGCAGAATGCTGAGCCAGGGTGCCAAAGTAATCAAAGGCATTGGCAATATCATCCATGTCTAATTCAGATTCCACGAGCCGCTTGCCAGTATCCGCAGACTCTGCGCGCGCCAGCTGATCTTTGTTCTCCCTGATCGCATCTGCCACTTTTAAAAGGATCTTGCCGCGTTCCGCTGCGGGCGCCCATTCGCCAGTGTCAAAAGCCCGGCGCGCGGCGCTAATCGCCTTCTCTGTATCCACCTCAGATGCCTCAGAAACAGTCCCTACCACGCTGCGGTCAGCAGGATTGGTAATCACACGGGTCTCACCATCCAGTGCTGGAACCCACTGGCCATCAATAAAAAGTGTCGCGATCCCGTTAGCATAAGCGTCTTTGAGCAGGGAGGATGTGGTTGGATCAAAAAGCATAAATTCTCCTTATTGGTCTTCGCGCCAGAAGCGTACCGGCTGTGCGCCGTCGCTGAGATCAGAGCTTCCTGGCAGGTCTTTTTGCATGTGTAGAAATTCCAAATGTCGCTCGTACAAATCGAGCACGTTATCAATCAGCTGCTCACCCGTGTACCCAAAGACGTCATAGCCGAGGGATCCTGTGAGATCGAAGACCTCGATACGGTAATAGTGTTCTTTTCCGGGGTTCTTGGTAAAGGACGGCACGGGGTTAGAAACAGCAAAGAGCTGATAGCGGAAGTTTTGCTCGTCGCCCAGGTTAACCGTGAGGTCAAGGCTTCCTACCGGGGATTCTGGAACATCGGTGGCAACCAACGCGGCGTCTAGGCCGCGATCGCATAGCTCCTGAGCCACCTGCTTGAGCGCCGGGGTGGCTACCTCTTCCAGGAACCGTTGCGCCTTTGCCGCATTAGGCCAGGTGTTGGCGCGGCTGAGCCTCCGGCGCCACGTGCTGCCATCAGAACTGCGCCCGGACATAGCCCCATGCATGGAGATCGTCCGCGCATCTACTTGGGCGCGCTCTAATCTAAAAGACCTCACTAGCCCCAACATAATCAGATACATCACCACGGTAAACGGCAGTCCCATAACCACTGTCGCAGACTGCACGGTGCTCACGCCGTCGATTTGCAGCAAAACCACGGTAAGGGCACCAACCAGCACCGCCCAGAAGATGCGCGACCATACGGGCCCGTCCTGACTCGAATGCGTAGTGGTGGAGGTGAAATTACTCATCACTAATGCACCCGAGTCGGCAGAAGTGATATAAAGCAGCAGACCAATCAAGGTGGCCAGGGCGATAATGGCAGTAGCTCCAGGATATGTAGCCAGCAAATCATAGAATCCGCGCTGCGGTTCCTCTGCCGCAGCATGTCCGAACTCATCATTGCCGCCTCTTACGATGTCGAGCGCAGAATTACCAAAGAAGCTCATCCACAACAGGATAAAGAGAAAAGGCACGCTCAACGTTCCAAAGACAAACTGACGCAAGGTGCGTCCCCGAGAGATACGAGCAAGGAATAAGCCAACAAAAGGAGCCCAGGCTACCCACCATGCCCAGAAGAACAGCGTCCAGGACCCCAACCAGGCTTTTGTATGCTCAGGGTCATC
Organism: Corynebacterium pseudotuberculosis; assembly: GCF_002155265.1. NCBI lineage: Bacteria > Bacillati > Actinomycetota > Actinomycetes > Mycobacteriales > Corynebacteriaceae > Corynebacterium > Corynebacterium pseudotuberculosis. The sequence goes on along the minus strand of NZ_CP021251.1, from coordinate 896,450 downwards.
GGTAAAGGCGTAGGTATCCATAGTCATGCCGGGCAAAGAGGCCACGTAGTCCCCGATGTTCATCACCAGAGCGTCGAGAAGAAAGGCCGTCTTGCCAGCAACAACAACATAGACCATCAGAGCAATCGCCAAAACCACATTGATTTCGCTGAGCATTTTGATGCCTTTATCCACGCCGGATACGGCAGACAGCGTCGCGATAGCCACGGAAACAACAACTAGGATAATCTGCCACGTAGCACCCTCTTCCACCCCAAAGAGCACTTTGATGCCGTAATTGAGCTGCACCACGCCGATACCCAGCGATGCCGCGATGCCAAACACTGTTCCCAGCATGGCCGCCACGTCTACAGAATCACCGATCGGGCCATGGATACGCTTGCCGACGAGCGGATACAATGCCGAGCGAATAGCAAGCGGCATATTCAACCGGTACGCGTAATAGCCAAATGCCATCCCCATCAGCGAGTACATGGCCCACCCGGTAAATCCGTAGTGGAATAGCGCCCAGACAACCGCTTCTTTTGCCGCCTCGCGGTTTTCACCGCTGCCCACGGGCGGCCCCGTAGTACTGAGCTACTGGCTCTGCAACGGAGAAAAACATGAGGTCCACGCCAATGCCAGCGGCAAAGAGCATCGCCGACCATGAGAATAGTTTGAACTGCGGGCGAGAGTGATCCGGGCCTAGTCGGATCTTTCCCGCACCCGAGAAAGCTACCCCCAGAATAAACACGATCACTACCGTGGCGGTCAGGATGTAAAACCATCCAAAATTATCGGCAATCCACGTAGTAATGCTCCCAAGTGCTTTTTCCGCGGATTCTCTACCAATAAACGCCCACAACGTAACGGCAAGGATGCCCGCCGCTGAGGCGAGGAAGACGGGCCAATTAGTCCGCGCGGGAGGGACCCCGCTAGTTCCTACGTTGTAGGAGCCAACAAGAACTTTACCCCCATTTATGGGTGGAGAGTCTTTTCCATTCTCATCCCCCAATGCTGCGTTTGGCATGACCGGATAACTCCTCAATAATTTCTTCCATTCGACAGGAACTACACCGTATGACCTGCCACTATCCAATAGTTTTCCACCCGAAATATTGCGGTGAACTGCATATTTTTCCGCGAGGTGGGTCTGACCCGAGAATACACAGAGCCGTGGCCGGAATATTCGAACGCTGGCAGACTGGACAGAAACGATTCAGAAAGGACACCTTTTGTTTTCGCATGATACGGCTGGAGAAACGGTTGAGGATCGGCATCGTGATGTGGTGATCGTGGGTGGCGGCTCCGCGGGTTCTGTCCTAGCTAACCGACTCAGCGAAGATGGCTCCTCGGTGATGGTGCTAGAAGCCGGGCGTTCTGATTCCCTCTGGGATCTTTTTATTCATATGCCCGCGGCATTCTCTTTCCCGATCGGCAACAAGTACTACGACTGGGCCTATGAGTCCGAACCAGAACCGGAAATGAACGGGCGCCGCATCTACCACGCACGCGGCAAAGTTCTCGGCGGCTCCAGCTCTATCAATGGCATGATTTTCCAGCGCGGAAATCCCATGGACTATGAGAAATGGGGAAAGCTCCCAGGCATGCAAAACTGGGACTATGCGCACGTACTGCCCTACTTTAACAAGATGGAAACCGCGCTAGCAGCCGATCCAAAGGACCCACGCCGCGGCCATGATGGGCCGCTGAAGCTTACCCGTGGTCCCGCCACAAATCCGCTTTTCCAGGCCTTCTTCCGTTCCGTACAGGAAGCCGGATACACGCTGACTAATGATGTCAATGGTTACCGCCAAGAGGGCTTTGCCCCCTTTGATCGCAACATTTTCAAGGGCAAGAGGTTCTCCGCAGCTCGCGCTTATTTGCATCCGATCAAGTCTCGCAAGAACCTCGATGTGCGCACCCGGGCTTTCACCACTCGCATCCTTTTCACCGGCGACCAAGCCACCGGAGTGGAATATGAGTGGAAGGGAAAGACACGCCGAGTCCACGCGGATAAGGTGATTCTTTGCGGCGGCGCCTTCAATACACCCCAGTTATTGCAGGTAAGCGGCATTGGTGACCGTAAAGTCCTGGAGAAAGCCGGAGTAAAAGTTCTCAAGCATCTTCCCGGCGTCGGCGCTAATCTTCAAGACCATCTTGAGGTGTATGTGCAGTACAACTGCACCCAGCCGGTGAGCTCACAACCGTATTACAAGATGATCAACCGACCCAAGATTGGTCTCCAGTGGCTGCTTACTAAGAAGGGCCCTGTGGCATCCTCCCACTTTGAGGCCGGTGGTTTTGCCCGTTCCAATGATGACGAGGCCTATCCCAACCTCATGTTCCACTTCCTGCCGATGGCAATTCGCTACGACGGCACCCAGCCGGAGGGCGAGCACGGCTTCCAATTCCATGTCGGGCCGATGTACTCCGATACCCTCGGTCACGTTCACATCACCTCACCGGATCCCAAGGAAAAGCCAGAAATTATCTTTAATTACTTGGCCACTGACCAGGACCGCCGTGAGTGGGTAGAAGCCGTCCGAACTTCCCGCAAGTTGCTAGATACCCCGGCAATGAAGGAATTTACAGACGGAGAAATTTCCCCCGGCCCAGAAGTGCAGACCGATGAAGAGATCCTGGAATGGGTGCGTAACGACGCCGAAACCGCACTACACCCGTCCTGTACTGCGAAAATGGGTTCTGCTGACGATGAATACGCGGTTGTGGATCCGGACACTATGCAGGTTCACGGAATAAAAGGACTCTATGTCTGTGACGCTTCCGTCATGCCAATCATCACTAATGGAAATATCTACGCGCCTGTCATCATGATGGCGGAAAAGGCCGCCGACCTTATCAAGGGCGTGGAACCTCTCGCGCCGATCAACGAGCCTTTCTACCAGGCCAAGAAGGACATGCCGCTCTACGTGGAAGAGCCTCGCGATCACACGACTGTTATTCCTGGTTCAGATCACTAGCACTATCGATCAGCTGAACTCCGCCAAAGGTAGCCGCCACATACACGCGGTTATCTTCACAGCGGACATAATCTGGCTCCACTCCCGCTGCAGCAAGCACCTGCTTTGCAGCCTCGACGCCCCGTAACGCCCCCGCGGTGACCGCAGCAGAAAGCGCTAATGCTTTCTGTCGGTCCTCGGTGGGGATAAGGGAGTTACGGGAAGAAATAGCTATCCCATCTGGCATCCGCACCGTGGGGACTGAGTGGACCTTTACCGGTATGCGTAGATCGGTGATTGCGCGCTGCGTGTGCAACAAGAATGCATAATCATCCTCGCCGTAAATAACATCCGTAGGGCCTACCAGATTAAGCAACGCTATCCGACGCGTCAGCCGAGGATTGGCGTCGATAAGCGTGCGCGCTGGCTCGTCACGATCAATGTAGACGGCATCGACGCGCTCTGCTGCGAACGTTGGCTGGTTTTCTCGCGCCACAACCACCACCACTGCTCCCGGGATTCGTCTTGCCGTGCGGAGTAGCGCTACATGGCCGGCATGCACCTGGGTGCCGATAGAGACCATCACAACGGGCTTTCCTTGCTTTTTAAAAGCACGACTCAGCATCGCGATATCATCAAAAACCTGCGCCTGGCCAAATTGAAACATAATTCCCTTACAACAATTCCTCAGTAATATCGCCCAACATGGGCTGAAGCAACGCGCGCGCTGAATCACGCATCTGTTCTAACTGCTGTATTTGTACAAGACCAGCAAGAAACTCGGGCCACTTATCCTGTGCCACATGGATAGCCTGAATACCAAGCTCTGCAAGTAATAGCTCCGCGACGGTCGCAGCAACCTCATGTGTAGCGGAAACAGCATAAATCTCCGGCTTTAGTTCCTTAATAACAAAGGACATGCCGGGGAGTCGCCCCACGATGCCGTCCCAAGCGGGCTCATCAAAAGCTAATTCTGCGTCTTCGTGTACCCGACGATGCCCTACCGCGACCAGCTGGGTAACAAGCTCATTGTTTCCGCTGATCGAAAGAACCGGCCTCACCGGTTGCGCTTTAACAAGTCAGCGACGGAGACCGAATCTGATCGTTCTTCTCGTCGGCGCCGGCCATGCGGTTCAGGCTGTGTGGGGACCCAATCTACCTTGGCAAAGCTATTGGTCTCAGAAGCCACGGCATTCCTAAACGCGGCAGCACGCAGTTCCTCAGCCTTTTCCTGATCACTAGCCTGCTCAATCTCTGGAATCCGGGTAGCCTGCGCTTGAATCATCGTCGGCTCAACAAATACTTGTCCGGTGAGGTTTTCCAGTTGAGCCCGGACTTGTTCCACCTGCTCCCTAATCTGAGCCAAGGTTTCCTGCTCCTTGACCCGTTGCTCCAGAGCTTCTGCCTGCGCACGGTACCGGCCCACCAAAAAGAATCCGAGGACAGCTGCCCAGAGCGCCGCAAGTAATGCGAGCTTGAGCACTCCCTGGTTACCAGTGAACAGCATAATTATGCTTGCCACCAAAGACAGCACGACAAGCGCAATGAGTAACTTCTGCCCGTTGTCCTTCATGCCATCCAAACTACCGCACTGCATCCGTGGGCGGCACCGTACACGATCGTTCTAGCCAATATCCTGCCGCGGACATTGCTACTCCACCTAGCGCAGAGGCGATCACTATGGGCAAATCCTGTGCGGAAATACGCGACGTCAGAACAAAAATCCCTAGCCCCACGTAGCCTCCTCCAAAGATGGCGCCTGTCCATGCAGAGGCTTTGCCTATTACCAAAAATTGCGCAGCTGTCACCGGGTTAAGCTGCGAGCGGTCTTGCCCAATTTGGTCATTTTTGATGCGCGACCGCACTCGCACTGCCAATAACACACACAGCGCTGTCATCCCCCACAGGCAGAGAGCAACTCCAAAAGGAACCGAAGACATCACGCCATAGAATCGCATCACCAAGATAAAGGATGCGATAACACAGAAGAGAAAAACCCCTACTAGTCCCAGAATGGAGGTCTGTTTCATAAGGTCCCCACAATCGGAAAAGTTCCCGTGATCAGCTCCGATAATGGGCGTCCATCGAGCGTCGCATCAGGGTCCGCCTCAAGCCACGGCACCAGCACAAAATTACGCTCGTGGGCATAAGGGTGCGGCAATGTGAGCACGGGATCATCCGATGTAACGCCCTCGATGCACACAATATCTACGTCGAGTGTCCGGGGCCCCCAGCGTCGAATCCGCTTGCGCTCCGCGGCCTGTTCTAGGGCTTGACCGCGTTTAAGCAGCTCCATCGGGGTCTCATCCACGTCTACGATGAGCACCGCGTTAAGGAACTCATCCTGGTCTTCTACGCCCCACGGTGGGGTGGCATAGATGCTGGATGCGGCAACCAGATCAGGCAGGAATTCCTCATACGCTGACCTCAGCAAAGCATAGCGGTCATCCATATTAGACCCGATGGATAAAACTGCCTTCATGTTATCTCCTTGCGACTACAGCAACATCAGCAAATTCCAGTGGGATGGGCGCGTGCGGTTTATGGACTGTCACTTCAATATGTGAAATCGGGAAAGTCTCCATCGCGGTATCTGCGATTTCCGATGCGACTGTCTCGATCAAGTCGCGTGGCTCTCCAGTAAGAATCCCATACGCCAGTTGCGCAAGCTCACCATAATGAACCGTCTGGGTGAGATCGTCCTGGGTAGGGAAGGTAAGCCAGCACGTGATATCTACGAGGAACTCCTGCCCCTCACGTTTCTCATGCTCAAAGACGCCGTGGTAGGCATAACCCTTCAAACCTTTAAGTTCAATGCGATCCATGATTCCTCCATTTCGCCGCAACATCTACGGCAGCACGGGATAGCGCCACATTGTGCACCCGGACGCACCACACTCCATGATGAGCAGCGATTGCGGTGACTGCGGCAGTAGCAGCGTCTGTGTCTACGCCTAGGCTAGCTAAAAAGCGCTTTCTCGACGCCCCCAGCAACACCGGATAGTTGCTCATAAATTCTGGAAGGGCATTGAGCAAGGCCCAATTGTCCTCTGCAGTTTTAGCAAAACCGAGACCTGGGTCAATAGCAATAGCTTGCGCGTCAACACCAGCGGCAAGGGCATTGTCAACGAGCACGTTCAAGCCTTCACGGACATCGCGCACCACATCGGTATGGTGCGCTCCTGAGGCATCTCCAAAGGTTGTTGTCTTCCAATGCATCAGGCACACCGGAAGCTCGGTATCAGCCATAACTGAATACATATTTTTGTCTGCAAGGCCACCGGAGACGTCATTAAGCAAGCCCGCCCCGGCCTCAGCGGCGGCAGCCGCAACTGAGGCTCGCATGGTGTCCACCGATGTTTTAATTCCTTCAGCGTGCAGAGCTGTAATGACAGGAATAACTCGAGCGAGCTCTACTTCTTCGCTCACTCGAGTAGCACCTGGTCGGGTGGATTCCCCACCCACGTCGATGATATCTGCGCCCTCTGCCACAAGTTTTTTGGCATGGGCCACGGCGGAATCTACGTCAAGGTATTTCCCACCATCAGAAAAGGAATCGGTGGTTACGTTGACGATTCCCATTACTTCCGTCATGTCAGCTCCGAATAAGGCTCAGAACCTCCGCACGGGAGGCCGCATTAGTTTGGAAACCGCCTCGAACCGCAGACGTTGTGGTAGTGGCTCCTGGTTTGCGTATGCCGCGCATTGCCATGCATAGGTGCTCGCATTCGAGCACCACGATCACGGCCTGGGCTTCCAGCTTTTCCACCAGCGCATCGGCCACCTGGGAGGTTAACCGCTCCTGCACCTGGGGGCGCTTGGCGTAGAGGTCCACCAAACGGGCCAATTTAGAAAGACCCGTCACTTTGCCAGACTCCCCCGGAATATATCCGATGTGCGCGATGCCAAAGAAGGGCACCAGGTGGTGCTCGCACGTTGAGTAGATCGGAATGTCTCGGACCAGCACTAGCTCACGGTGATCCTCGCTGAAGGTCTTGTTTAAGACCTCCGTAGGATCCGTGTGCAGACCAGCAAAGACCTCTGCGTAGGCCTTGGCCACGCGTGCCGGTGTTTCTTTTAGTCCTTCACGCTCCGGGTCCTCGCCCACCGCAATGAGGAGTTCCCGGACTGCTGCTTCCGCGCGAACGCGATCAAACACGATCGACCCTTTCGCTTTGACGACGCGCCCGCTCAGCCTTGGAGGCGTCGAGAAGCGTGAACGGCTTCGGAGGTTCTTCGCCACGCTCGATGGCCAACTCCGTGGGAGTCTTTACCGGCTCACGTCCTGCCTGACGCGGGAAGCGGGCGTCTTCATCTGGGAAGACATCCCCTACCTCGCGGGGGACGATACCGTGGAAGAGGTCTTCCAAATCTGGGCGGCGGAGAGTTTCCTTCTCCAACAATTTTTCTGCCAAACGATCTAGATAGTCGCGATACTCCGCGAGGATCATGTACGCCTGGGTATGCGCGCGATCGAGTAGATACTGCATCTCACGGTCAATCTGCGCCGCAATCTCTGGCGAGTACTCCAGCACCCCGCCGCCACCGCGGGCAAAGGGATCGCCTTGTTCCTCACCGTATTTGACCATTCCAAGGGTCGGCGACATGCCGTACTCGGTGATCATGGCCTTAGCAATCTTGGTTGCCTGCTCGATATCGGCGGATGCTCCAGTAGTGGGCTCGCCAAACACAAGTTCTTCAGCGGCACGTCCACCCATGGCAAAGACGAGGCGCGCATATAGCTCATCACGGTTGTACATGCCTTTGTCGTCTTCTTGTGCGGTCATGGCGTGTCCGCCGGTGCGACCGCGCGCCAGAATAGTGACCTTGTATACCCGCTCAATGTTCTTCAGTGCCCATGCGGCGAGAGTATGCCCGCCCTCGTGGTAAGCAGTGACTTTCTTTTCTTTTTCAGAAATGACCTTGGACCGGCGCGGACCGCCCACTACTCGGTCTGTGGCTTCTTCCAGAGCGTCGGCAGTGATCACGGTCTTGCCAATGCGCGCTGTGAGCAGAGCGGCCTCGTTAAGCACGTTAGCCAGGTCTGCACCGGACATACCAGCGGTACGACGAGCCAGCGACTCTATGTCTGCGTCTGGTGCAAAAGGCTTGCCCTTGGCGTGAACCCGAAGGATCTGTTCGCGTCCCTTGAGATCGGGGTTGCTCACAGGGATCTGGCGATCAAAACGACCAGGGCGCAGCAAAGCCGGATCCAAAATGTCTGGTCGGTTAGTAGCGGCCATGATGATCACGCCCTCGCGGTCACCAAAACCATCCATCTCTACCAGCATCTGGTTGAGCGTCTGCTCACGCTCGTCGTGTCCGCCACCCATGCCGGACCCACGCTGCCGGCCCACGGCATCGATCTCATCAATGAAGATGATGCAGGGACTGTTCTCACGGGCTTGCCTGAAGAGGTCACGCACGCGGGAGGCGCCCACGCCAACAAACATCTCTACAAAGTCAGAACCAGAAATTGAGTAGAACGGCACGCCGGCTTCTCCAGCAACAGCCCTGGCCAAGAGGGTCTTACCGGTACCGGGAGGCCCGTAGAGCAGAACACCACGTGGGATTTTTGCGCCCAACTGCTCATACCTGGATGGGTCCTCCAAGAAGTCCTTGATCTCATGGAGCTCATCCACGGCTTCTTCTGCGCCCGCCACATCTGCAAACGTGTTGGTGGGCATGTCCTTGTTGAGCTCCTTAGCCCGGGAGCCACCAAAGCCGAACATGTTGTTTCCCTGCATACGGGAGAACATCCACATGATCAGGCCAAAAACGATCAGCATCGGCAGGATGTATCCGAGTATGGAGACAAGGAAGTTCTCCTTGTTCACGTTGGTGGAGTACTTCTCCGCCTCGGACTTTTCTACCTTGCTAAAGATCTCAGGGGACGTACGGGCAGGGTAACGAGCCAGGATCTCTGAAACCTCGTTGCCCTCGTAGTCGATGGCATTCTTAAGCTTGATGCGGATTCGCTGTTCGCGGTCATCAATTTGGACTTCTTTAACGTTTTTCTTGTCCAACTGGGTGATAGCAACTGACGTGTCTACCTGCTTATAGCCACGAGAGTCATTGCCTAGCAATGTAAAAACATAGATGGCCATCAAGATGATGGCGGCAATCACCGAATACTTCAGGATTTTTTTGTTCACTTGTAAACCTTAGGATGCAGCGAAGCAACAAACGGTAAGTCGCGGTACTTTTCTGCGAAGTCTAGACCGTAACCGATCACAAATTCATTGGGAATATCAAAACCGATATCAAGGCAGTCTATATCCGTCTTCACTGCCTCGGGTTTGCGTAGTAGCGCGACGATCTCCAAGGACTTTGGTTTACGCCCATTGAGATTGCGAATCAGCCACTTCAGAGTAAGGCCGGAATCAATGATGTCCTCAATAATTACTACGTTGCAGCCCTGAATGTTGCGGTCTAGATCTTTCAGAATCCGCACCATGCCAGAAGACGTGGCGGAGTTGCCGTAGGAGCTAACTGCCATAAATTCCATCTGGCAGGGGATGTCAAGGGCCCGGGCAAAGTCTGTAAGGAAGAATACCGCGCCCTTGAGCACACAGATCAAGACCAGATCGTCCTCTTCCTCGCGGTACTTATCAGACACCAGCGCCGCCATCTCCTTGATGCGGGTCTGGAGCTCTTCTTCGCTCACAAGGATGGCTTCAACATCATCTCCGTAGGAGTTGACGGGCACTTGATAATCCTTCTTGTCGTGCATCTGTCACCTTTCTTTCGACAAAAGTTTGCCATCTTTGCGGATTACTTCCAACCCGTTACCAACCGCTATGCCACCTTGGCCATGCCAATCAGTGACCAGGCGTTCTATTGCGTCGATATTAGCGCCTGTGACAGGGGCACCGTTTTTGTGGAGAAAAGCAGTGAGGTAGCGGCGTCGAAAAGCTGGATGCGCTGCTTCTAGTTCTTCTAGCGTTGCGTCGCTAACGTGCAGGGCCTCATCATCGTGCGCAATATTGGTGGCGGCCCGTGCCAAGGCGGGAACCGGATCCCCACCAATGATGTCAGCGAGCAACGGAAGCACCTGTTGCCGGATAGCCACGCGTCGAAATTCCTTTTGGTTATTATGCGGATCGTTCCACGGTTCTAACCCTAATTCCTCGCACGCGCCCACCGTATCTGCGCGCCGCACGGTCAAGAAAGGACGCCATACGGTTCCTTGGACTAGCATGCCTGCGGCTTTACCGCGCAACGCTCCCAACAAGAGTGTCTCAGCGTGGTCATCCGCGGTGTGCCCCACTACTACTGGCTTTCCAAACTTCCGCAGCGCCTCGTATCGTGCCCGGCGCGCGTTTGCCTCCAGGCTGCCATTTCTATCTACGTCCACCCGAACCACAGTGGCCTGCGCGCCCAACCTGCGTACGGTATCCGCGGCGTGTTCCGCCACGCGATTCGACCCCGGCTGTAAATCATGATCCACGCACACCGCTAGTACCTGGTATTTCTCCGCAACCAACGCGGCTACCAGCGCCAGAGAATCCGGGCCACCTGAAAGGCCTACTACAACGTCTCGGTCGGTTACTGCCCGCACCGCGACACGGCAGGCCATAAATCTGGGGCTTTTTCGTGGCCAGAACATCTAGGACTCACGCACCGCATTCGCTATAGCATCGAGAGCCGCGCGAGCCTGCCTAATCTCCGAGCCGTTAGAAATCATGGCAAAGCTATACACATGCCCGCTTTTCGACGGCACAACTCCGGCCAGGGCAGAAACTCCAGTGAGCGTGCCGGTTTTAGCACGAACCCACCCGGCTCCTGGTGTGTTATTAAACCGATTTTCTAATGTTCCGGTGCCCCCGGCCACTGGTAGCGCAAGCACTGAAGAAGCGGCCACCTGATTAAGCAGCTTTGGAGTGATCTGGTTGCCCAGGCTCAATCCAGAGTTGTCCACCACCGTTGATCCGCTCACATCTATGCCATTTTTCCGCAGCACATCCAGCGTTGCTTCCACGGGATGTTCCGCAGATAGCTCTCGCCCAATGGCCTCAGCCATCACGTTGTCGGAGTCTTCCATCATCATAGAGATACGTTTTTGCAGTGTTGGCGACTCAGTGTGGGCTACCACATCGCCGTCATTGGAATCCGTGTAACCGACGGTTCCAGCGCCTAGGCGTTGCGCCAGGGCCTCTGCTACGTCAAAGGCCGGGCGGTGGCTTCTAGGCACATCGCCGGAGGTTCCTCCTAACCGTCCGCCATAGAGCATCACCGGCTCCAGTGGGGCCACAAAACCAGCATCTACGTCAGCGGGATCCCATCCGGGAAGAAGCTTGTCTTTCCAAGCGGTGGCATTGACCAGCACGGTGTCTACCCCCGTGCCAATTTGTGCAGCCAAGGAATCAATCTGCTCGTGCGTCATCCACACGTCTCCAGATCCCTTGATTATTACCGTCCGGTCTTTCTTCCGTACTTCTGTGACTATCCGGTCCTGTGGGCCTAGCTCATAGAGTGCGGCTGCTGCCGTTAGTAATTTTGTTGACGAGGCCGGAGTCAGGGCGACCTCCGCGTTCTGAGAAAGGACCACTTCACCTGTGGTGATGTCAGTGATCATCGCTCCAAAATTGCCCAAACGCCTGTCGTGCGCCATTGCGTCCAAGGTGGCCTTCAAGCCAGTATTGTCCACATTTCGAGCTTCAAGAGCCGTGATACCGCGTTCCGGTTTGTCCACTTGCACCGGATCATGGACTAGCACATTTGCAACAGCGAACACCACCGTCGCTATAACTGCGACAGTTACTACCACTGTTGACATCCACCACTTCTTCATTGCCGCTATCCTAGTACGGTAGTATTCCGATTCTATTAAGGAGCATCGCATGACCATGGAAGTCACCATCGAGATCCCTAAGGGTTCCCGTAACAAGTACGAGGTCGACCATGAGACTGGCAAGGTTTATCTCGACCGCTACCTGTTCACCCCCATGGCGTATCCGCTGGACTACGGCTTCATCGATCACACTCTTGGCGAGGACGGCGACCCCTTGGATGCTCTAGTCATCCTTCCTGAGCCAGTATTTCCTGGTGTGATTGTTAAGGCACGCCCGGTTGGCGTGTTCAAGATGACTGATGAGGCAGGCGGCGACGATAAGCTGCTCTGCGTCATCGATGACGTTCGCTGGGATCATATTCAAGACATCACCGATGTTTCTGAGTTCCTGCGCAATGAGATCGAGCACTTCTTTGTTCACTACAAGGATCTCGAGCCAAACAAGGAAGTCACAGGCTCCGGCTGGGGCGATAAGGCTGAGGCAGAAAAGATCCACGCCGAGGCTATCGAGCGGTTTAAAGCTTAACGTGGAAGTCTCTGTACGCGACATCCCCGAAGGCGCCCAGCTTATCGACGTCCGCGAGGCCGACGAATACGCCGAGGTTCATGCGCTAGGTGCCGTCAACATTCCGATGAGCGAATTTACTGTGCGTCTCGATGAGGTAGACACCGAACAAGACGTGTATGTGATTTGTAAGTCTGGTGGGCGTAGCGCCCGCGTGGTGGAATATCTCACCGCCCGTGATATCAAAGCCATCAACGTTGCCGAGGGCACCGATGGTTGGGTCGGCGCAGGACTTCCCACAGAATAAAGACAAAAAGTCTAGGCCTAAGGCCTAGACTTTTTTATTTAGAGTAATGCGTCAAGTCTACCTGCGGGGTAGGTTGCAGCGTGGCGTGCGCCGGGTTGCTCACTGTGGGATTACTAAAGTGCACATCGCTATCGTCGGTGGACTCTATATAAGGGAGTTTTCCGTCAAGTACGTCATGCGCCCGCTGTACGTCGAGAGTGTTGGTCCAGCGTCCCACCAGGATCGTAGCCACAGCGTTACCGCTGAAGTTAGTGAGGGCGCGGGCCTCAGACATGAAGCGGTCGATGCCTACGATCACGCCAACGCCGTCGAGAAGCTCTGGGCGGTGTGCGTGCAACCCTGCTGCAAGCGTCGCAATGCCAGCCCCAGACACTCCTGCCGCGCCTTTAGACGCGATAATCATGAAGACCAAGAGGCCTATCTGCTCGCTCAGGGTAAGCGGCTTGTTCATTGCATCTGAGATAAAGATGGCTGACATGGTGAGGTAGATAGCCGTGCCGTCGAGGTTAAAGGAATAACCGGTAGGGACAACAATTCCCACTGTGGATTTATCCACTCCCACGTGCTCCATCTTGCGCATCAGGTTTGGCAGCGCAGACTCGGAAGAGGAGGTGGCCACGATGAGCAGCAATTCGCGCCCCAGGTATTTCAAGAGCTTCCATATGTTAAAGCCTGCCCCAATGCGCAGGATAGCTCCCAGCACTACAAAGATGAACAGCAAACATGTGATGTAGAAGGCCAGCATCAAGATTGCAAGCTGTTTAACGGCTTCAAATCCCGTTGCTCCCACTACGCCTGCGATGGCGCCAAATGCGCCAATGGGCGCTACCCACAAAATCATGGTGAGCATCTTGAACACCAGTTTTTGCAGATGCGCAATGCCCCGCAAAATAGGCTCGCCGGCCTTGCCCATCCCCTGGACGGCAAAGCCTGCAAGGAGCGCCACAAAGAGCGTCTGCAGCACCGAGCCTGAGGTGAGAGAAGAAATGACTGTCTCCGGGATGATCGACTGAACAAAGCCGACCAGACCCGTTCCATGCTCGGCTTTATCAGCAAAAGCCGCCCCCTCGCCCGCGGTGGCCTCAATGTCCAAGCCACTACCCGGTTCGATGAGATTGCCCACCAGTAGTCCCACTGCAAGAGCAAACGTAGACATGACGATGAAGTACGTCAAAGCCAATCCGCCAGCTTTGCCCACCGAGGCGGCAGCGCGCACAGAACCAATGCCCAAAACAATCGTGCAGAAGATCACCGGGGAGATCATCATCTTGATCAAGGACACGAACATCGTGCCAATAACTTTAAAGTTTTTGGCAAGGTCTGGAGCGATAAGGCCGAAAGCGATACCTGCGATAACCGCGATAATCACTGCTATATAAAGCCAGTGAGTTCGGTCTTTCGGCGTCTTCGACTCGGCAATTTGTGGCTCCCTCGCTGGCAGGAGGGGGCGATTTTCTCCCAAGTGTGGTTCAGCCACGGTGTCCTCGATTCGAATTCTTATGACGGTAACGGAAATACGTAGTTCTACGAATTAAGCAACGTTGCCTATTTATGCGATCCGTCTCACGTATCCCTATGGGCTAGAACATACGCCTGACAACCGTGATAGAAGAACATTGCTTTTGATTCCCACCATCCGATACCCCCACATTTGCCGCGTGTCTTGCCCGAAAGAGTCTTTGTTGGCGCCTAGTATTCAAAGACTAATTACTTTTAAGAACAAAACTACCTAGAAGTGGTCGCGTCTATGCTTTTTCCCTCTCGCTTTCAAGGAACGTTCCTTAAACCCCTCATTACAGCAGCCCTCGCGGTCTTCTGCGTGGGATTCACTCCAGCTACAGCACAGGTCATTCCCTATACCGACCCAGACGGTTTTTATACTTCTATCCCCTCTGCGGAGAACACCACCCCGGGCACGGTCTTAAGCCAGCGCGACGTCCCGATGCCAGTCCTCGACGTACTGGTAAAGATGAAGCGCATCGCCTACACGTCCACCCACCCTAATGGTTTTTCCACCCCCGTCACCGGCGCCGTGCTCCTGCCAACTGCCCCGTGGCGCGGCCCAGGTCCACGCCCCGTAGCGCTCCTAGCTCCAGGAACACAAGGCGCCGGGGATTCCTGTGCCCCCTCAAAGCTGCTCACGATGGGCGGGGAATATGAAATGTTTTCCGCCGCTGCCCTGCTTAATCGCGGCTGGACCGTAGCGGTAACCGATTATCAAGGTCTGGGAACCCCCGGCAATCACACGTATATGAACAGGAAAGCCCAAGGAGCAGCCCTGCTGGACCTAGGTCGCGCTATCACCACGCTGAATCTGCCGGACGTAAACAATCACACCCCCATCATCCCCTGGGGGTATTCCCAGGGCGGCGGTGCATCCGCAGCGGCAGCAGAAATGCACCGCGCTTATGCTCCCGACGTGAACGTGGTACTAGCGTATGCCGGCGGCGTACCCGCTAACCTGCTCTCCGTGTCTAGTTCTTTGGAAGGCACCGCCCTCACCGGAGCACTGGGGTACGTTATCACCGGGATGTATGAGATTTACCCTGAGATTCGCGAGCCCATTCACAATTTCCTCAACACACGAGGGCAAGTATGGCTTGATCAAACAAGCCGCGATTGCCTCCCCGAAAGCTTGCTTACCATGCCACTTCCGGATACCAGTATCCTCACTGTATCCGGACAACGCTTGACCAGCCTCATATCCGATGACGTCTTCCAACGCGCCATTTCCGAGCAACAAATCGGCCTCACAGCCCCCGACATTCCCGTGTTTGTGGCACAGGGGCTTAATGACGGCATCATTCCCGCGGAACAAGCCCGCATTATGGTTAACGGCTGGCTTTCCCAGGGCGCGGACGTCACGTATTGGGAGGATCCATCGCCCGCATTGGATAAGCTTTCCGGCCACATACACGTACTGGCCTCATCCTTCCTTCCGGCAGTTGAGTGGGCCGAACAACGTTTAGCCGCATTAGGGCAGCCAACTCCCTAAGACTGTGATAAACCTATCTATATGGTTGCTGATATTCCCGCTGCTCTTCTCCAATCACCCTCTTTCCAACTAGAGCATCTACGCCGCCGCACCCGTGACTGTGTAGAAGAAGCGCTGTCGCATGAAGGCGTAACGCTGCGGGAGTATTGGGTGCTCACGTGTCTTGTTTCTGGCGATGTTCCCACCCAGGCCACCTTGTGCGATGCCCTAGGGATAGACGCCTCCGACATGGTTCGGCTTATCGACTCCCTAGAGGCAAAATCTTGGACTACCAGGGAACGCGACCCTCATGACCGGCGGCGCCAGATTGTCAAGGCTACTAAGAAGGGAAAAACCGTTCATCCCCACCTCGCGGAAGTAGTCACTCAGGCAGAGGATGCCGCACTCGATGATTCAACGGCAAAACAGCTCAAGCACTTGCGTAAACTAGCGGCGGCAATCATCACGGCAAATGAGGATTAGTTGATCTCTTCTGCATACCTGCGTTCTCATCAGGCCCCCGCACCACGAACGCTCTACGATATCTTCCTTCAAACGGCAACCACGTTCCCGGAAGCCGCTGCTATCGACGACGGCACAGTCATCACATATCACGAGCTCTCAGAGCGCGTTCACGCATGTGCACAGCAACTCCATGCGGCAGGGGTGGGCCCCGGAAGCCGCATTGGTGTGCGAATGGCATCAGGTCACAGCGAGCTCTATATCGCTATTTTGTCTATCCTCGCAGCCGGAGCGGCCTATGTTCCGGTAGACGCCGACGACCCGGATGAACGCGCAGAGCTTGTTTTTGGTGAGGCTGAAATTCAGGGCTTTTATAATGACCACGGCTTCCACTCCCTCCGGGAGGCCGACCCCATCACAGCAGCTGTCCCCGCGTTGGAGGACACCGCATGGATTATCTTCACCTCTGGCTCTACCGGAAAGCCCAAGGGTGTGGCTGTCTCGCACCGCAGCGCCGCCGCTTTTGTCGACGCAGAGTCCCAGCTTTTTCTACAGGACGCGCCTCTTGGCCCCGACGACCGAGTATTGGCAGGTCTTTCTGTCGCCTTCGATGCCTCGTGCGAGGAGATGTGGCTGGCGTGGGCACACGGCGCCTGCCTAGTACCGGCCCCGCGTTCCCTGGTGCGTTCCGGAATGGATCTGGGCCCTTGGCTTATCCGACGAGACATCACTGTGGTCTCTACCGTGCCCACTTTGGCCGGACTATGGCCCACCGAGGCCCTAGAGAGCGTCAGACTCCTTATCTTGGGAGGAGAAGCGTGCTCTACAGAACTTGTAGAGAAATTATCTGCATCGGAGCGGGAGGTCTGGAATACCTACGGCCCCACTGAGACCACGGTGGTTGCATGCGCAGCGCTACTGAGCCCTCACCGCCCCGTGTCTATCGGCTTTCCGCTCGCGGGCTGGGACCTCGCGGTAGTAGATGCGCAGGGTGTCCCGGTAAAAAACGGTGAGATAGGTGAACTTGTTATCGGCGGAGTGGGGCTAGCGCGTTATCTGGATCCCCAAAAAGATGCAGAAAAATACACCGCAGAACTTGGCTGGTCGCGTGCTTACCGTTCCGGCGACCATGTAAAGCTCACTGAAGAGGGCTTGCTTTTTGTTGGCCGGGTAGATGACCAGGTAAAGATCGGCGGACGACGCATCGAGCTCGGCGAGGTCGACGCGCATCTAGCCGCGTTACCTAACGTGCGCCAATCCACGGTGGTTGTGCAAAAAACTGGTGCCGGAGACAGCGTTTTGGTCGGTTATCTTTCGCTCACCGATGAAACCCTAGAATTCGATCACCACCACGCCCGCAGCGTTCTCAGTAATGCTATGCCGGCGGCTCTTGTTCCTCGTCTCTGCGTACTTGAGGAGCTCCCCACTACAGCATCCGGGAAGGTAGATAAGCGCGCATTGCCCTGGCCTATCCATTCGGACGTCACAGCAGTGGGACTTACTGATACCGAGCAATGGCTAGCAAAGATATGGGTAGATGTGCTGGGAATGGACGTCTCTGACGCCAACGCAGACTTTTTCTCCCTTGGCGGATCCTCTTTAGCGGCCGCTACGTTGATAGGGCGCATCCGCGAGCGAGTACCCACCATCGCCGTACGCGATCTTTATGATCATCCACGCCTTGGCGCACTTGCCCAGCGGGTAGAAAGCATCCATGCCGCCCCTGCCCTCCAAGAGACTCCCGTTCAGCTAGTATCAGCGCGAGCCCGCGCAGTGCAAGGGTTGGTTCAGCTAGCTGCGGTAACGCTCATATCCCTGCAGTGGGTAGCTTGCTTATTGCTCATCAATAATATTGCCGCCGGTGCGGGGATCAGTTGGGCGCGACATGCTCCATGGCCTCTAGTCTTTGTATTCCTCGCCTTTGTTACCCCGGCTGGCAGATTATTGGTTGGCGGTTACGCCGCACGGCTGCTCACTCATGGCATCATGCCAGGTTCCTACCCTCGCGCAGGGCGAACACACCTCCGGGTCTGGGCAGCAGAACGCATTGCCAATGCTTCCGGGTCTCGATCCATCGCGGGTGCCACGTGGGTAAATTACTACGCTCGCATACTTGGTGCGCGAGTAGGCAACGGCGTGAACCTGCATGCAATTCCACCGGTTACGGGGCTTCTGACGCTAGAGGATAACTGCTCCATAGAACCTGAAGTGGATTTATCTGGCTATTGGGTCGATGCCCAACATATCCATATCGGTGCAATCCATGTGGGTAAAAACGCCCGCATCGGTGCCCGCTCGGTGCTCATGCCGGGAGCCCTCATAGGAAACAACGCCCACGTAGAAGCTGGTTCTACGGTCACCGGAGACAAACCCGTAAAAGCCAACGCCCGATGGTCTGGTTCACCCGCGCACAAGGTGGGGCGATCCAAGCATCGCTTCTCCGACACGCCTCCGCCGCGCCGCCCCCACTGGGTTCTTATCTACGGCGCATCCTCGCTCTTCCTCGCAGCGCTTCCCTTATGTGCGGTCGGCCTAGGAGGATCGGCAATGATCGCTGCTGTTCAGGGCAGCGGCGCCAACCCTTTTCTAGGTTTATTAAGCGCCGCCCCTGCAGGAACACTTATAGCCTTCGCCTTTTATGGGCTTTGCATCTGGATACTCGTCCGGCTTTTAAGTCTGCGGCTCACTCCCGGCGTTGCACCAGTCCGTTCCGCTACCGGTTGGCGAGTGTGGTTTATTCAAAGGCTCATGGATGACGCTCGCACCTACCTTTTCCCTCTCTACGCAGCACAGCTCACGCCTTTGTGGTTCCGCAGCCTCGGGGCGACGGTAGGCAAAGACGTAGAAATCTCCACCTCTGTGATGGTGCCCGCTTTTGTGGATATTCGCGACGGATCCTTCCTTGCAGACGACACCCTCATCGGCGGCTACGAGCTCGGCGGCGGCTGGATGCTCGCCGGAGCAACCAAAATAGGTAAGCGCTCTTTTGTGGGCAATTCTGGTATCGCTGGGCCGCAACGGAAATTGGCCAAAAATTCCCTGGTAGCGGTACTTTCTTCCACCCCCAAAAAATCCAAGGCGGGATCCAACTGGTGGGGATCCCCACCAGAACGCATGCGCCGAGTCACCATCACCACAGATGCCTCAGAAAACAGCACATATAAGCCGCTTCTCCGGCTGCGGATTCTCCGCGGTGTTATAGAGACTCTCCGATTGCTCGCCCCTATCACCAGCGGCGTCCTTGCCACCATCGTGCTAGCCACCCTACAGATTGTGCTGATCAGACTAGGCATTGGAGCAGCAATCCTGCTCGGCGGCGTGGTCCTTATAGTCGCTGGAATCACCGCGCTACTGATCACCGCTGGGATGAAGTGGCTGTGCGTTGGCCGCCATCGTTCAGGCGACCATCCCCTCTGGAGTTGGTTTGTATGGCTCAATGAGCTTCAAGATACTTTTGTGGAGGTAGTTGCAGCCCCCTGGTTCTTTAACCACACGCTAGGAACGGGATCCCTGAATATTGGGTTACGCGTGCTCGGAGCAAAAATAGGCAAGGGCGCCTGGATTGAGACGTATTGGCTCCCCGAGACAGACCTATGCCGGATCGGCGCTGGCGCTACCATCGGCCCCGGTGTTGTCGCGCAGACTCACCTCTTCCAAGACCGTGTGATGAGCCTAGACTCCCTCATTCTCCAGCCTGGAGCTACTCTAGCCGCACATTCTGTGGCACTCCCCGCTTCCAAGCTTGCTAACGGCGCCACTATCGGTCCAGGTTCGCTCGTCATGCGCGGTGACCAAGTGCCTGCCCACACTCGCTGGCAAGGAAATCCTATCGAGCCATGGAACCCCAGCTGAACCAATTTTTGTTCACACGTCACCAAATTTTCCGCAAAATTGCGTAACAGTGTCAGTAGCTCATCCGATACTCACCATGAAAGGCTTAAGACGTCACATCCAGTGGCGTTTTAATGGGAGCAGGGGCACTCTTCGTCCCCCATCCGCGTCTTTCAGGCAATAAATCAAGCGCAATACCCTCATTGCACTTGACCCAGGAACATACATTACCCCCACAGGGTAATTAATTTTCCACATCCCATTAGGGGTATTTTACCTTCCTATGGTTGTCACCTGTGATATTTTTATTATATAATAGAAGTTTTTCATAAAATTTTGCCAAAAAATTCCAGGAACGGCTACCTCCCCTCCAAAAAGTCGGTAAAGTGCCCATTGAACGCGGGATAACATATCACCATTCCGCGTGACCCTCGACCGAAAGGAATACTCATGTTCACTGCCATTCACGATTTCCTCCTCAGCGTCCTCGATCTTGACCTCCTCTCTTCCGAGCCAAAGGATTACTTCTCCGTGGGCTGGGATTCCTTCAAGGATATTTTCGTCAACATTGGAAACTTTTTCTCCTTCGCCAAGGATAGGCTTTCTGCTGAGTAATTTAAGAGTTCTTCCGGGCTCTTAAACCAAAGTTAAAGGTATGGGCGTGCAAATAATATTTGCACGCCCATACCTTTGTTATTTAATCCCCTATCCTGTCCCGCCCCCGCATCACAATATTGGGATCGGGAATGCCCACAACGTCATAATCCTTATTTGTGTACTCAAACTTGCTCAGGATGTACCTCATCGCGTTAATACGAGCCCGCTTCTTATCATTGGAGCGAATCGTAATCCAAGGAGACTCATCCGTGTCCGTGTAGCGGAACTGTTCTTCTTTTGCCCGGGTATAGCTGTCCCATTTATCCAAGGACGCAAGATCCATGGGCGAAAGCTTCCATTGCCGCACAGGATCAACCTGCCTAATAGCAAACCGCGTCCGCTGCTCCTTCTGAGTCACGGAAAACCAAAATTTAGTAAGCGAGATGCCGGAGCCCAAAATCATGTTCTCTAACATCGGCACCTCTCTCAGGAATTCTGCGTGCTGCGATTCCGTACAAAAGCCCATCACGCGTTCCACACCCGAGCGGTTGTACCACGAGCGATCAAAGAAGACGATTTCACCAGCGCACGGAAAATGCTCGATATAGCGTTGGAAATACCATGACGTAGATTCCCGTGGCGAGGGCTTTTCTAGAGCTACAGTACGAGCACCACGGGGGTTGAGGTGCTCATTAAAACGCTTGATAGTACCCCCCTTACCGGCAGCATCGCGTCCCTCAAATAGGATGATATGCCGCTGCCCGGTATCTTTTGTCCAGTTCTGCCACTTTAATAGCTCAATCTGCAGAGCACGCTTGGTGTGCTCGTACTCTTCTCTAGACATACGCTCGGGATAAGGGTAAGACTCTTTCCATGTGTCCACTGGATTTCCATCTGGGGCTAGGAGGACAGGATCATCTTCATCCGAGTCATCAACTATATAGCCCTCGATTGCCGCAAGGTCTATGATCGGTAACTCTTTATCAGATGCGCTCATATTCATCATCTTACTGTCCTCTACCAATAGAAACCCGGCTATAGGGATAAATAATCACCGAGCGTTTTAAACGAGCAGCCATGAAAACGCACACATAAAAGTCCCGTTGATCATCCCAAAAACTGGGAGAATCAACGGGATTTTTATTAACGCAAAGACTCTTATTAGCTCAAGCGCGAAGAGAAGAGAGTGCTAGAAAGCTGAGAGCTCCAGTCATCAAGGCGCTCAGCAAGGCCACCGCTCAAGACAAACCTACCGAGCTTCACGAGTGCGTCATAACCCTCGAAGAAGTTACCAAGACGCTGCAGGCCGAGCACTAGATCATTAGCCATCTGAACAATATTCATTACTATCTCCTACTAGGATAAGAAAAAATTTTGGTATTTTAGCCGACTGTTATTTACTTGAAAACTTTGTCGATTGGGTTCAGACGAGCCCACTCAAGAGCGGTCTCTACAACAGCCTGCACAGCCTTAGCGATCTTGTCGAACTTAAAATCAGCAAAAGTGCCGAGAATGTCCGAAGAGAGAGAAACCAATTCAGAAGACATATGTACTCCTAGAAGTAATCCCGGAGGGTTCCGGGGTGGAAAACTTTCCCACCGAGACGTGGCTGCACCCCCCCGCCTCCGATGGCTCGCTATGAACCATAACACCGAAGCAGTAACCGCGCTAGCCAAGTCACAGACCCTTAAAAACTTTTTAATAGCAGCTCAAACAGTGATTTTTCCTGTGTAACGTTTTCACTTCCCCATGCAGATTACGTTTCCCTAGGTAGAGATACGCAAAGCCTCATACAGCCATAGGTCTGACAACATACCTCACCCCGCAATGAGGGTGACACAGATCTAAACACCCAGCCCTTAAAAATACCCCCATTTGGGTTAACTCTCTGCAGAACTCCTAGAAAATAAACCGATCTTTAAGCATTTTTGCCTGCAAAAAGTTCTCCCCCGCATTGTATTTTTGCACCCATCCATTATCATTATCCCTCTAGTATTGACTTATAACCCCTTCATAGCTTATGAGGCCCAACAAAAGGCCCGTCCCCAAGCTTCTCCGGGGACGGGCCTTTATAAGGCGCAATAAAGTGGCTTAGAAGCCCATTCCGCCCATCTCATCGGCGCCAGGCATAGCAGGAGCAGCAGGCTCCGGTTTGTCGGCAACTACTGCCTCAGTGGTAAGGAACAAAGCTGCGATGGATGCAGCGTTCTGCAGTGCAGAGCGAGTAACCTTCACCGGATCATTGATGCCTGCAGCCATTAGGTCAACGTATTCACCGGTAGCAGCATTCAGGCCTTCACCCGCAGGGAGATTAGAAACGTTGTTAGCCACAACGCCAGGCTCCAGGCCAGCGTTAAGAGCAATCTGCTTCAGCGGTGCAGAAAGTGCCTCGCGGACGATCTTCACACCAGTAGCCTCATCACCAGTGAGGCCAAGATCGCCATCAAGAACATGTGCTGCCTGCAGCAAAGCAACACCGCCGCCGGCAACAATGCCCTCTTCAACGGCTGCCTTAGCATTACGTACTGCGTCTTCAATGCGGTGCTTACGCTCGGTGAGCTCCACCTCAGTAGCTGCGCCAACCTTGATCACTGCAACGCCGCCAGCTAGCTTGGCCAGGCGCTCTTGCAGCTTCTCACGGTCGTACTCAGAATCCGAGTTTTCAATCTCAGCGCGGATCTGGTTGACGCGTCCCTCGATCTGTTCGGGGGATCCTGCACCCTCAACGATGGTGGTCTCATCCTTGGTCACAACAACCTTGCGTGCGCGACCAAGCAGCGGAATATCAGCGGTCTCCAGGGAAAGGCCAACCTCTTCAGAGATAACCTGTCCGCCGGTGAGGATAGCCATATCCTGCAGCTGTGCTTTACGACGATCACCAAAGCCAGGTGCCTTCACAGCAACAGACTTGAAGGTACCGCGGATCTTGTTCACAACCAGAGTGGAGAGAGCCTCTCCCTCAACGTCCTCAGCGATAATCAGCAGCGGTTTGCCAGCCTGCATAACCTTTTCCAGCAATGGCAAAAGGTCCTTGATGTTGGAGATCTTGCCAGAGACCAAAAGGATGTATGGATCCTCTAGCACTGCCTCAAGGCGCTCCATGTCAGTAGCAAAGTAACCAGAGATGTAGCCCTTATCAAAGCGCATGCCCTCGGTAACCTCAAGATCAACACCAAAGGTATTGGATTCTTCGACTGTGATTACGGATTCCTTGTTCAGGGTTCCGTTGCCCACTGCGTACATAGCCTTGGCAATCTGAGCGCCAATTGCTGGATCGGCGGCAGAAATACCAGCTGTCGCAGCGATCTGCTCTTCAGTTTCCACTTCCTTAGCGTTCTGCAGAAGGCTCTCGGTCACCTTAGCCACGGCCTGCTCGATACCGCGCTTGATTCCCATTGGGTTAGAGCCTGCAGCAACGTTGCGTAGACCCTCGCGGACAAGCGCCTGAGCCAGAACAGTAGCGGTGGTGGTGCCGTCGCCAGCAACGTCATCAGTCTTCTTAGCTACTTCTTTAACCAGCTCAGCGCCGATCTTCTCATACGGGTCCTCGAGCTCAATTTCGCGAGCGATAGAGACACCGTCGTTGGTGATAGTCGGGGCGCCCCAGCTCTTTTCTAGAACAACGTTACGGCCCTTAGGCCCAAGAGTGACCTTAACTGCATCAGCCAAGGTGTTCAGGCCCTTTTCAAGGCCCCGGCGTGCTTCCTCATCAAAGGCAATAATCTTTGCCATGAAAGTTTGTGCTCCTTATATATAGGACGACACTCACGTCTCGACGATCCAGCAGGCGCCCGCGACGGCACGGTGGGCCGAGTGTAAACCAACCTCACCCGCTGATATGTCTCGAAAGTTTCGATTTATCTAGCACTCGAATCATTAAAGTGCTAAAGACCGTTTTAGCAGTCTCCCCATGCGAGTGCAAGAACCCGCCTACACTAGACACCATGATTACAGACATCGTGAACAAGGTGCGTCCGCTCGTCGAGAAGCAAAGGGACGCCATCTTTAAGGACCTCAGCGAGATTACGTCCTACAATTCTGTGCACTCCACCCCAGAATGCGCCGAAGACCACGCTGCCGCATGCGCGTGGGTTGTAGATGCGCTCACCAAAGTTGGGTTAGAGGTAACCGAATACCCCTATGAGGGCGGAGCCACCACTGTATTGGGCACCAAGGAGGCTGTCGGGGATGCTCCGACGGTTCTGCTGTACTCGCATTATGACGTAGTCCCGGCCGGAAATCCCGCCGACTGGACTAGCGACGCTTTTACGCTCACCGAACGCAACGGACGCTGGTACGCTCGCGGCGCCGCCGATTGCAAAGGCAACCTGGTCATGCATCTTGCCGTGCTCCGCGCCGTGCAGGAGCTCGGAGGCACCGATCTAGGCATCAAATTCCTAGTAGAAGGATCCGAAGAACAGGGAGGCGCTGAGCTCAGCTCGCTTATTCACTCCCAACCTGAGCTCTTCAAATCGGACGTTATCCTGATCGCAGATTCCGGTAACCAGGCAGTGGGCGTTCCCACTCTCACCACCACTCTTCGCGGCGGCGCACAAATCACAGTAACGCTTAAAACTTTGAATGCCGCAGTTCATTCCGGTTCCTTCGGTGGCGCCGCCCCCGATGCAGCTGCCGCCCTTATCCGCCTGCTTGATTCCCTCAAAGACGAGTACGGACGCACCGTCATAGACGGCGTCGACTGCTCTGCAAAGTGGCCGGGAGGAAACTACGACCGCGAGAGCTTCCGTTCAGACTCCACCATGCTCGACGGCACGCACATCATGGGAACAGAGGACGATGATCCTGCAGACATGGTCTGGGCGCGTCCAGCAATTTCCATCACAGGTTTTACATCCACACCCGTAGAAAAGGCAGTCAACGCTGTTCCTCCCGTAGCTAGCGCACGGCTCAATCTCCGCGTTCCACCGGGACTAAAAGCCACCGAGGTTGCAGAAGCGCTTATTGCACATCTCAAAGCTCATGTTCCGTGGGGAGCACATATTGAGGCCAGCTACGACGACGCAAATGAGCCGTTTGAGGCCATTACCGACGGCCCCGCAATGTCCCTTTTCAATGCTTGCCTGGCCAACGCTTACGGTAAAGATGACACTGTGCACATCGGTTCCGGCGGTTCCATCCCGCTATGTTCTGAGCTATTAGGGATCATGCCGCATGCAGAACTAGCACTTTTTGGAGTGGAAGAGCCGCAATCAACGATCCACTCCCCCAACGAGTCTGTAGATCCTAATGAAATCCGCGATATTGCAGTCGCCGAAGCTTCTTTCCTATTAACGTACGGAAAATAGCCCGTTTGTCCATCGGGGGAAGACCTGCTCTTTTATCCCCCCCGATCCTCAAAACCCTTGCGCCCTGCTCTCATCCCCGTTAGCATCGCAGGTGTGATCCACATCATTATTATCCCCCAGAGCGCACGGCTAGTGCTGGCAACAGCCACAGCCGTGTGCCCGTCTGTGGGATAAGAGGACTGACTCCCACATTCGGGAGACAGTCCGCATCCAAAGTCGGTCCATAAGCTCTATCCGCTTCACATAAGGACCGCAATCAATGCCTACTTTTACCTCATCGCAGACTCTCCATACCCGCAGATCGCTTTCGACGCCATCCCGCCCCTTCCCCAGCTCAACACGAGTATTTGCTGATGACCCTTTCCAGGCGCGCTTTGGGCATAAATTACCCAAAGGATTAAGGGAAGAAGCACGCGGTATGCAGTGGCGAACATTCATTGCTACCTATGCACCGGCTTCACAAGTCCGCGTTCACATCACCAGTGCACATAAGCTACCCGGCAACCACATCTCCTATACCGTTGAGCTCCAACGGCATACAGCTAGCGGAAGAGTCACGGAAGTTCGTCCAATCATGGCATCCGGCCCCATCGCCGCCTGCACCCAAATCTTGGCCGATGCAGGGCGCCGCGCAGAAATTCTTTCTTCCACCAGTTTGAAATATTCGAGTCCACTGTGACTTTTTTGCTGACCGCTCACAACCATCGCCAGCACTGGGCCTTAGGTTTTGGCGGCAGCCCTGAACACTCTGCGGCTGCCGCACTAAGCTCTGCATCTGAGCTTCTTTTCGGATAGTTTGCACGGCAAAGGCCCTGATCCGTCATGCTTTAGGATCAGGGCCTCATGCTCAATTAATCAGTGGCTAATCTAAGGTCAGCTTTTCTTCTTTCCTCTGCGTAAAACAAACACGCCACCAGCGATAAGCAAGGCACTCGCAAACGCAAGGCCCATAACGCTCGCACCGGTCTTAGCCAAAGGAGTCCGCGGTTTATTAGCCTGCTTCTGCTCGGGCTGTTGCACCTCAGGAGCTTTCGGCTCTGCTTGCGGTGGAGCAACAGATGAGCTAGGCGGCGCTATCGGGGTAATCACCAATGGCAGAAGCGGGATCAGCGGTATTAAAGGAATGAGTGGAACCAGCGGAGAGAACGGTGGCTTTTCATAGCCATTAACCGCAAAGACAGTCACCTCTGGGTTCCCGCCAACAATACTAATTTTTCCGTCGTTGGAAATAGTGTGCTTCCAATTCGTGCCGTCGATACGCGCGTCTCGTTCCGTTATTGCGCATTCTGATCCATCAGCAAGACCAGTTACAGGATCAGAAGAGCCCTCGCCTTTAATGTTGAGTGTTCCCCTGGCAGTTTCTTTGTCCTGCTTTGTGCAGACGTAATCGAACATAAAAACTTTATCTTTTGCCTTATCCGCTGCGCTGCCCACCAGCTGCTTGCGAATAATAAACCCACCTGTATTCGCTTTGTAGGTATTGGTAGCCGTTACGATTACTACCTGGTCTTTCTTATCAATAGTAAATCGTTGGTTCTCCCAGGTTGTAATAAGAGACGCGCCCGGTATGGATGCATCTTTTTCAGATACAACGCATTCCGTGCCTACAGCTATGTCTTTAGGTATCACAACCGAGCCCCGGCCGTTGACAACGGAAACAGTGCTTTCTCCACTCAGATTTCCGCATGTCCAAGCAAATTTGAAGTCTTTAGGAACAGCTAGTCCCTCTTCAGCCTCAACGACCTTGCTGATCACAAAAATACCTTTTTCCTGGGTAAACGTATTACGCGCCTTAATCAGGATTGCAGGCTCATTCTCAGATGGGACTGTGAACTTTGCAGTTGCGCCGGTGACAGAAATATCTTCACCAGAAAGCTCAACCGACCATTCAGATCCAGCATGGTGAACCTCTGATTCTGTCACTTCACATTCAGAGCCCACTGGTATTTCCTGAACATGCTTAGTCTGCCCATTGAGAACTGAAACCGAACCCGTGATTGCGGCTCCGCCAGTAGGTGGCTTGCAGGAATAGGTGAACTCAAAAGGAAGCTTTGCCAGCTCAGCAAGGTCCTTCGCGTCTCCGCCTACGGTCTTGCTGATGGCAAAACCGCCTTCGCTGTAATCAAAAGTATTAGTTGCAGTTACTTGAACCGTCTTTTCGCCTTCAACAGTGAATTCACCATTGTTGGTTATACTGCCGACCCACACCCGTCCCACGAGGGAAGTCGAAAGAAGCCTCAAAGATCTTGCAGTGCGTTCCTACCGGGATGTCTTTGGGACTTTCCACCGTGCTGCCTGCGCGGAGAGAAAGTACTCCTGTCTTTTCTCCACATACATAGTTAAATGTGTAATCAATATCTTTAACTACATCAGCCGCAGGTCCCTCAACAGTCTTAGTCAGCGCAAATCCACCAAGCTTTGACTTGTAAGTATTAATGATCTTTACATCAATACTCTGCTTTTTATCCTTGCCGATTGTGAACTTGCTGTTTTCTACAGAAGAGGTCCAGTCATATCCAGGAATAGCAGTGTCTTCAGCCAGCTCTTTAACCTCGCACTCGGTGTTTTCTGGGAACGTTGGTGAGACAAAAGGCTTCTCCGCGGATACCTTAAACGGCCTCCAACCAGACCCTCCGCATTTGTATGCACCCGAGAATTCTTTGCGCTGATATTGAGGATCGGCCATTATCTTAGCGTCGCCTTCTAGGAGCTTCTTAACGGTGAAGGCCCCCTTTGGCACAGGAGTGTAAATATTAGTTGCGACGACCTTAGCGGTTTGGCCTTGTGTAATGGTTACAACCCCATCACGAGGCGTTAGCGTATGAGACCAAACGTGTTGCGCTACCTCTGCGCCCTCTTCAAGCTCTTTAACAACGCACTTGGTACCCACTGGGTACTTTTTGTCAGAGACGAACGGCTTGTGCGCAGAAACTTTTACACTCTGAGAAGGCTCATCACCGCAGGAATAGCTGAAATTGAATTCCCGGTCTTTTAGCCCATCAATAACACTCCGCTCACCTACCAATTGCTTTTCAATGCCAAAAACTCCGAATTCTGCTTCTGGGTCCTTGGGGTAGGTGTTTGTGGCGATAAGGTCTACTGAGCTTTCTTTAGGGTCACGAACCGTAAAAATAGCTGCGGATGCCGAGTGACCATCGATAATCCATGACAATTCCGGCCTTGGAGAACCTACCTGATCATTCTTTTCTTTAACTTCACAGACCATACCCTTCTCTAGAGAATTAAAATGCTGGTAGTCCGTCCCGTTCCCCTTAACTTTAAATTCCCCTGCCAAGGTTCTAGAACCATCCGGCTGCTCGCACTTGTACTCAAAAGTAAATTCTTTCGGTATATTTACCCCGCTACCGATAACAACTTTCCGTACTGTGAAGCCACCTAGTTTACCAGTACCAAATCCACCAGATCCGGGGATCACTGCGTGACCGGTGTAGTCTTTTCCATTTACATTGGCAGTATTGGACTGCGTACTAAAAGCCTCTGGCTTAACCTCTGTATAAGTACTGAAGCGAACTAGCGGCCCGGTTTGCGGAGACACCCCATAAGGGAACTCAAAAGTTATCTCTTGCTCTGAGCAGGTAACAATAAAGTTATGCCCAATAGAATTATTCTGGAGACCTTGGAAGCCGACATAGCGCCCACCATCAGGATAGTGATTGGCGTTAATGATCTTTCCTGAATAGAAAAAGTTATTAGACCACACCCCTACTTCTACAGCAGCACTAGGGGATGTCTTTGCAGAATCACAGGCAAACTTATGGCCGGCAGGTGCTTTATCTGTTACGCGAAAACCACCTTCATAAGTTTCATTTCCTTTAGTCTTCCCACTAATCCAAACGGTCCAATCGGTCAGATAAATATCTACTCCGCCTACAGTTTTCTTTCCTTGATAATGTCCAGCTTTTTGAGTTTCATGAGTGTTTCCACTTGGCCCGTCTTTCGGGTAGACACCCTCCAATTCCCCGTTACCACACCCAGAAAACCGAAGCGCTCCGTGAACAGAAGAGTCATATCCCGTCGCAGTATCGATCTGCGATCTGTCCCATTGAAGTGACACTTTCACTTTGCCATGCACGTCAAAGTGCGTCCCAGCAAAACCAGAAAGTGTGATGGTCAGATTCTTACCCGACCAGTCGGCGGTTCCCACCTCACGACCAGAGGCATCACGCAGCGTGAAACTCCGCTCTGCCCCCGTAGCCATTTTCAGCTGGGGAGGAAGCGTAAAAGTGATTTGATCACCCTTTTTAGCGGTGTTGGGAACTTTCCAGTCAAATTCAGCAAGAGCAGTCTCTCCAGCATTTGTATAGCTATTAGAGCGGACGCCCCCGCCTTCAACCCAATGAAGGTTCTCCCAATTTCCAACACAAGTTGGCTGAGCTAAAGATTGAGGGACCTTCCCGGCATACACCGAGACTGACATTATGAGCAGGGCAGTTAGCACAATTGCCACAATGCTCTGGAGCAAACTCTTAGTCTGCCCCTTTGAGGGATTTTTCATTTTCAGTTTTGCCTTAGTTGAGTTCTTTTCGCCGAGATACAGGCATGCAGCATGTCTTCTATATATTTATGTCACAATGTTTAAAATAACTAAAATTAGTAAATTAAATTCTTAGTTTTAGCGTCCTGTTTTTGCTCAATTATTCAGCTACCCCAGAAAGGTTTGCTGGCAAAACTCTTCATTTTTATTCCCCAGCTCACACTCCCCCAAAGCTGCGCTAAGATAACAAGAGTGAGCTGCGCCGATGTATGACGCAAAACTACACTTCGATACGACTTTTCAATCCGGCTGCGTTTATACATTGCACGCGCTTCTACCTCGCCTTGTACATCCACCACATCAAAGGATCGTTTCGTCCTGTGCTCGTATTGCTGCTAGCTCTCGCGGTGACTGCCATTGTCGCCCCCATTGCGGTTAAGTTTTTTGGAAGACCGGCTTTCGGTCTTCTTTCCATTACGCCCTTCGTCGGGTTCGCGTGGGTCCTGGGCAAGCTGCTCAACGGTGATTTTTCTTCCGGAAAAGCTCTCACAGCGCATTACGGGTGGATGAGCAGTACACATTTAGATCTGACGTTCCGGCTCGACTCCCTTTCCGCCTTGTTCAGCCTGATCATCTTGGGCATCGGCGGCTTGGTCTTGTTGTATTGCTGGCATTACTTTGATTCAGTACCCCGCCGGTTACAGCCTTTTGCTGCACAACTATCTAGTTTTGCCATGGCCATGTATGGGCTTGTGATCTCAGATAATATGCTGCTGCTCTACGTTTTCTGGGAGATTACGTCTGTCCTCAGCTTCTTATTGGTGGGCTACTACGGAGAGCGAGCGTCTTCACGCCACGCTGCTATACAAGCACTGATGATCACCACTTTGGGCGGGTTATCAATGCTGGTGGGCATCATTTTATTAGGTCGCCAGACGGGTATCTGGGAGTTGTCGGGGCTTGCCAACGCCAATCTGGAAGGGACCCACCACATCTCTTATGCCCTGGTGCTTATCCTCGCGGGCGCGTTATCTAAATCCGCCATCGCACCAACCCACTTTTGGCTACCCGGGGCTATGGCTGCGCCAACGCCGGTATCTGCTTATTTGCATTCCGCGGCGATGGTGAAAGCGGGGATCTATCTCATTGCTCGGTTAGCTCCCGATTTTGCCTTCTCGCGAGTCTGGTACCTGGTGGTGATTTCTCTAGGGATTTTCACCATGCTCTTGGGCGGCTGGATATCCTTACGCCAGACAGATCTTAAGCTGATTTTGGCGTATGGCACCGTCAGTCAGCTGGGCTTTATCACCATACTCATAGGCATTGGCTCACACGCAGCCATGGTAGCTGGCCTTACGCTAACCTTTGCTCATGCCATGTTTAAGGCAACGCTCTTTATGGTCGTGGGGGCCATCGACCATACGACGGGCACCCGCGATATCCGCAAGCTCTCCGGGTTGGGGCGCAAACAACCAGTTTTAATGGGGATAGCCACGCTGGCCGCCGCGTCGATGGCGGGCATCCCTCCGTTGTTCGGTTTTGTAGCTAAAGAAGCCGCCCTTGAGGCGGTTCTTCATGAACACGCTATCGTAGGATTGCCAGGTCAGATAACCCTCGTGGGGATAGTGGCGGGCTCAATTCTCACCATGGCATATAGCCTTCGCTTTCTCTTCGGGGCGTTTGCCACCAAAGACGGGATCGTTTCCCAACCAGTACTCAAGATGCACCGCATCGAGCTATTCTTGTGGCTTCCTCCCGCGATATTAATGGTGATCACGGCTCTCCTCGGGGTGTTCCCTCAACCGTTAGGCACTCTTCTCAGCGCCCACACAACCTCAATTTTCGCTGCCCAAGCGCACCTGGCGTTGTGGCATGGGTTTAGCCTTCCGCTCGCGTTGAGTGCGGCGATCGTGGGGATCGGGGCGGTCATGTACTGGCAACGAGAAACCGTTGCCAAGCTGCACTTCGCCGAGCCGGCTCTCGGAAACGCTAGCGCGGCGTATGACCGCGTCTTAGATATTCTTCGGACCTCCTCGTTGCGCTTAACCGCATCCACTCAAAGAGGCTCGCTCGTTATTAACTCAGGCTCTATCTTCGCGGTCTTTGTTCTTGTCCCACTCGTCGCATTACTCAGCGGAGAGCGCAACGACGTCCACATGATCTTGTGGGATACTCCGCTGCAAGCAATCGTCGCCGGCATCATGATCGTGATGGCCATCGGTGCTACCGTCCAATCCAACCGACTTTCCGCTCTCATTATGGTGGGAATGACTGGATACGGCGCCACCATAATTTTTGCGCTGCATGGCGCCCCAGACCTCGCGCTTACTCAGATGCTGGTGGAAACCATCACCGTGGTGGTATTCATGCTGGTGCTTCGTCGTCTCCCGGCGCGTACTCAGTGGCAGCCTTCGCACCGCGCTAATCGGTTGCGCGCATGGCTCGCAGCAGCTGTAGGTTTTACCGCCGTCGTCCTTACTGTATTTGCCATAAATGCCAGGACAGAGGCTCCCGTAAGCTCGGTTATCCCTGATTTGGCTCAAGACATTGGTCATGGGGCAAACGCCGTTAACGTGTTATTGGTGGATATCCGCGCGTGGGATACCTTTGGTGAAAGTACTGTTCTTATCATCGCCGCCATTGGTGTTTCTTCCCTGATTTATCGCACTAAGAGCTTCCAGAGGGATTCCCACCGCCCCACTTTGCACGATTCCGGCGGATGGCTTTCTTCTGAGGCCGCACGTAACCGCTCGCTCATGGTGGACGTATCCACTCGTCTGTTGTTCCCTGTCATGATGGTTCTTTCCGCCTATTTCTTCTTTGCGGGCCACAATGCTCCCGGTGGCGGATTTGCAGGCGGACTTGTCGCAGCTCTCGCGCTTGCACTGCGTTATCTTGCTGGCGGCCGTGAAGAGCTGGAGCAGACTTTCCCCGTCGATCCTTCCCGAGTCCTAGGCATCGGCGCATTGCTCACTGCTGCCGCCGTTATCTGGCCGGTTTTTATCGGCGATCCGCCCCTTACCTCTTATACCTGGGATCTGCATATCCCGGGAATAGGAGACATACATGTGGTCAGCGCTTTGCTTTTCGACGCCGGCGTCTACCTGATAGTTATCGGATTGGTGTTGCACATTCTCACATCCTTGGGAGGCCAACTCGATTTGGATGAGGAACTGCGTAAACAGCGCGCACGGGAACGTGTAAAAAAGCTCAAAGCTCGTGTAGGAAAGGAGAATTAAATGCTGGTCAACCTCTCATTACTCCTTACCGCGGGCGTGCTTGTGTCAGCCGGTGCTTACCTTGTGTTGGACAGGGCTATGACCAAGATGATGCTAGGTCTGTTGCTTATGGGCAACGGCGTAAACATCCTTGTGCTCATGGCTGGTGGTGCGCCAGGCTCGCCGCCAATCAAGGGGCGAGAATCTGCCCTTTACGGAGATACGGTTGCAGATCCGTTAGCTCAGGCCATGATCCTTACCGCGATTGTGATTTCCATGGCGCTTACTGCGTTCATCCTCGCCCTTGCGTATAGGCAGTATCGTTATCGCACTCAAGATGTGGTGGAAGATGACGTTGAGGATGCTGCAGTTGCGGCTCGTCCGCCGTTGCCTTCAGCAGCCCCCGATCATGATCTTTCTGATGACCCAGCCACGGGACGCGTCACAGAGCTTGGCGATGCATTCGGCCCTCGTTGTTTCGAAGCCCCTCTGGAGGACCAATGATTACCTTTCAAAGCCTCCTTGGCGCAATACCAGTCCTTATACCGCTCCCCATTGTGCTCCCCGCCGTGGGAGCGGGCATAGCATTAGCAGCAACAAGGCACCTACGCATCCAACGCATAGTCACAGCGCTTACCCTCTTTGCGCTCATTGTCTTGGCCGTAATCATGCTTTTTGTCGTGGATCAAGAAGGAATTCAGACTCTTCAAATCGGCGGATGGGACGCCCCCGTGGGCATTAGCCTGGTGGCGGATCGGCTTTCCACCCTGATGCTGATGGTTTCTTCCATGGTCCTATTCTGCGTGATGTGGTACGCGATTGGTCAGGGGATTCGCGATGGCGAGAAGGATGAGCCGGTGGCGGTCTTCTTACCCACGTATCTGCTGCTCAGCATGGGTGTCAACATGTCTTTTCTGGCAGGTGACCTCTTTAATCTCTATGTCGGATTCGAGGTTTTCCTCGTCGCGTCTTACGTACTTTTAACGCTGGGCGCCTCTCCAGCACGCGTGCGCGCCGGCGTGGGATACGTCATGGTGTCCATGCTCAGCTCGTTCGTCTTTCTCATCGGACTTGCGCTGGTTTATGCGTCCGTCGGCACGCTTAATATGGCGCATGTTTCGGAGCGCATGGAGTCCGTGCCCAGCGGCACCCAGACAGCGATCTTTGCGGTGCTCCTTATCGCCTTTGGAATCAAAGCAGCTGTTTTCCCCCTTGATTCCTGGTTGCCGGATTCCTATCCCACCGCGCCGTCTTTGGTCACCGCTGTCTTCGCGGGCCTACTGACTAAGGTCGGCGTGTACTCGATCATCCGAATGCGCTCTACAGTTTTCACCTCAGGGTCTTTGGACACCTTGTTGATGTGGGTCGGATTAGCCACCATGCTGGTGGGGATCTTGGGCGCAATGGCTCAGAATGACATCAAACGACTCCTCAGCTTTACTCTGGTTAGCCATATTGGGTACATGATCATGGGCGTGGGACTAGGCACAGAACAAGGTCTTTCCGGCGCGATCTTTTATGCAGTGCACCATATTTTGGTTCAGACAGCCCTCTTCTTGGTAGTTGGACTCATCGAGCGCCAAGCCGGCTCCTCCTCGTTGCGCCAACTGGGTTCTCTGGCAAAAGCAACCCCGATACTTGCCGTTTTCTACATCATTCCAGCCCTTAATCTAGGCGGAATACCGCCATTTTCTGGGTTCTTGGGCAAGGTGATTCTTGTTCAGGCCGGTGCGCAGGAGGGCGGCCTGCTTCCCTGGCTGCTCATCGGCGGCGCGATTGTTACCAGTCTGCTTACCCTGTACACCATGGTTTTGGTCTGGTCCAAGGCGTTTTGGCGCGATCGCAAAGACGCCCCCGAGGGGGAGACTGCATACGCCCGACCAGCCCTGTTATCGGACGTCACAGACAAGATTGATTTTTCTGAGCGATCTGACGTCGGCCGTATCCCCGCAGGAATGCTCATGTCTACTGCTTCATTAGTGGTTGTGTCTCTTGGGCTTAGCCTTGTTGCAGGCCCGGTGAGCAATGTGACATCCCGCGCCGCCGAGTCTGCACAAGATACCAGCATCTATCGCACAGCGGTGTTGGGTACCGCGCGGAAAGACCCTGGAAGAACCCTGGAACAAGAGCGTCTCGACGAAGGCAAGGATACAAGAGGAGCACAGAAATGATTGCAGGCGCCCGCCGTCGTTTTCGGCCCCTCTTTGTCTTGTTAGCCACCGTGATGTGGGTGATGCTCATGGGAGAACTATCCGTGGGCAACCTCGTCGCGGGTCTCCTCGTCGGCCTCATAGTGAGCATCGCATTGCCCCTCCCCTCGGTTCCCACAGAGGGTTTTACTATCAATGCCCTTCCTTTTCTGGAACTGACCTCACGCTGGTTTTTGTATCTTTTTACCGGGTCGATTCGGGTAGCCTGGCTTTCCATTCGGAGGGCCGAGCCTCCATGTTCTGTCATTGCTACGGTTCCGATGCGCGTGGATAGCGAGCTCGTCCTGAGTCTTGCCACCACCTTGTATAACCTGCAGCCAGGGGGAACCGTCACAGATATTGATGTGGCAAACCGCATGTGGACTGTTCATATTTTGGATGCAAGTTCCACGGACAAAATCGATGCGGAAATCGCAGCCATCGCACAATATGAGCAGCGTTTAAAACGTGCGTTTGAAAGGAACAATGCATGAACCAAGACACCTACAACCTCGTGCTGTTCTTTATAGCGTGCATTTTCGCATTGTCCTTCATCCTCACGTCTTATCGAATCATCGCCGGCCCCAACTCCATGGATAGGTTATTGGGGCTCGACGGTGTGGTCGCCATGATGCAGTGCGCCCTAGCTGCCTATATCTGCTGGAGCTTAGACACGACGGTGTCTAATGCAATGCTCGTCATCGCCCTTTTAGGGTTTATCTCCACGGTGGCCATCACCCGTTTTAGAAAGAAAGATGACTAATGGTTCCCAATATCATCACAGACGTAGTGTCCCTGGTCTTTCTCTTCGCGGGCGCTTTCTTTGCTCTCTCCGCTTCTATTGGGCTTATTAGGTTCCGTTCTCCTCTAGCGCGGGTACACGCAATTACTAAGCCACAGACTGTGGGGCTGATTCTCACTATTGTTGGCGCGATAATTCGAGTGTTGGGAACTGATTCTTCCACTGGTGACCTCGGTGTTTTGGTGCTTCTTGTGTTCTTCGCCCTCGTCACTTCCCCAGTTACGGGGCAAAGGGTAGGCCGTATCGCACGCAGAGAAGGTCTTTATACCGACACCAACACTGTATTTGTGGATCATCGTGATAAAGTTCGCGATGAAAAGTAGCCGCTGATCAGGAGGACAGCATGAAGGCACGTAACCTCAGAGGGGCCCCCACAATTCTTGTAATTCTGGCCTTCTTCATCCCCTGGGACCTATTGCATGAAGACTCAATTCTCAGCAAACACAAGCTCACCCAATGGATGCCTGTAGACCTGCATGTTTACACTCTTGCCGGAAGGCATTTGCAATCTGGTGGGAAACTCTACAGCGACTCTTTTGTGTGGGATCTGCCTTTTACTTATCCGCCTTTCTCAGGCGCACTTTTTAAATACCTTGCGCTTTTTAGCGACGACTGGCTGACGGTGATCTGGCAAACGGCCAATTTCCTCGCCCTCATTGGAGTAATCCTGCTTATCTTGGCGCGTGGTGAGCGCCGCGTTACCGTGCCCACTGCATTCGTGGCTGTGGGATTGGCTGTCGCTTCTCTGGGGCTCGAGGCCATCCGCGGTGGGTTCTTCTATGGCCAGATCAACCTCATCCTGATGCTGCTTGTGGCTTTGGACTTCCTCCCTAGTAATCGTCGTTTTGCTGGCATAGGAGTAGGGCTGGCAGCGGGGCTCAAACTCACGCCCGCCTTCTTTGGCTTTGTATTCCTTCTAGAGCGCCGCTGGAGCGCCGCTTTTATCTCCGCAGCGACTTTTGTAATTACCGTGCTCATCGGGCAACTCGTAGTACCCGATGCCGCTAAGTTCTGGACCTCTGCAATCTCTGATTCTTCCCGAGTCGGCGTGCATACTAATGCAGGTGCCCAATCGCTGCGCTCTGTCATGGATCGCGTCCTTGGCATCCAGGGCGGTCTGCTGTGGGTAGTGGCCATTATCGTGGTGATTGCCATAGCCGCCTACTCAATCAGACTGGCGATCAAGCGCGATAACATGCCCATGGCTATGGCAATGGGCGGAATCACAGCTTGTCTGGTATCCCCCTTTAGCTGGTACCACCACTGGATCTGGATGGTACCGGTAGTGGTCTGCATCTACCTTGCCGTTGATGATGCGATCAATGAGTTCAACGCCAAGCATTCCCTTGGATGGACCGGGTGGTTATTAAATCAAGCCGGCGCTATCGTAGCCACCGGCATCGTCGTGTTGGTTACAGCTCCTCAGGTCAGTTCCATCATCTGGAGCGATATGGCGTTTTTCAAACGTAATGAGAACCCTCAGGACCTAGGCAACCTTCTTTTCTGCGGAGCAGGAATCCTCGTTCTTGTGGGCTATGGGATCATAGCCTCAATCTTGCAGCGAATAGCTCAGAAAGAATCCAATTCCGCGATGGTGGAATCCACCACAGCTTCCCACGAGCCAGTAGCCTCATAGACTGCACGTTGCCGCTGATAGCCTGCGCCACGATTACACACGCTTAAAACACGGTGCAGTTCTTTCTCGCACCCTAGCTCTTGCGCTATCGGGGTGAGCACTCCGACCCACCGGCGCAGCTCATCAGTAACAAGTCGTTCTTCTGTGTCCCGCGACGTAATAATGATCGCGTCCATGCCATAGCGGGCAGCGCGCCACTTGTTCTCTGCTATGTGCCAATCCTGCAAGGTTGGCAGTTCCTCCCCTTGAGTGAGCATCCGATCAAAATAGACCACCAGGCAATGGGTAAGCGCTACGGCGGCGGAAAGCTCCATGAGGTTACTAGTGGCATCGCACACGCGTACTTCAATGGTGCCCCACTTACCAGCCGGTCTAATGTCAAAGTGCATGGAGCCGGTGTGGTTGATTACTCCAGATTTACTCTGGTCTTCCATATAGGATTCCCATTCCGCCCAGTCGCGGAATTGGTAAGGCAGCCCGGCCGTGGGTAGCTGCTGGTAGAGCATCGTCCGGTTAGAGGCATAACCGGTGTCTAATCCATCCCAGCCGGGGGAAGAAGCCGTTAACGCCAGCAGGTGCGGATACATGGTGAGC
Organism: Corynebacterium pseudotuberculosis; assembly: GCF_002155265.1. Taxonomy (NCBI): domain Bacteria; kingdom Bacillati; phylum Actinomycetota; class Actinomycetes; order Mycobacteriales; family Corynebacteriaceae; genus Corynebacterium; species Corynebacterium pseudotuberculosis. The sequence goes on along the minus strand of NZ_CP021251.1, from coordinate 857,798 downwards.
ATCGCGTTAATGATCGGCCAGACACGATCTTTGCTCGATATCCCCACATGAACATGGACTCCCCAGATCAACATCTGGTTTCCCCAATACTGAGTACGCGCGATGATCTCGTTGTAATGGCCTTTTTCACTCACCGGCTGTTGGCGGAAATCGGAGAAAGGGTGGGAGCCGGAGCCCCATACTTTGAGCCCCAATTCCTCTGCGGCCTCACGCACAGCGGAAAGCGCGACGCTCAGTTCTTCCACTGCCTGCGGAGTGGTGTCACATACGGAGGTGACTAGCTCAATCGTGTTGGCCAAGAACTCCTTTTCCAGATGTATATCGGGAAATCTGGAAGCCACAAGGTCGATTACCTCGGCGGCGCGAGGTACCAGGTCTCGCGTTTGGGGATCCGCAAGAGCCAGTTCCCACTCAACTCCAAGGGTCGGGCGGGGTGAGGCATTGAAGTTTTCGGCCATAACAGGCCACCTTTCAAAGCTAGTTGACTTCTTGAGCCAGCACGAGAACCACGCTATTGGGGTCCTCAGTACCACTAGGCAGGTTATCCGCCCGCGGCGCTGCTACTCCGCCTACGCGTTCTGCTAGTTTACGCGCAGCTTGCTCCGCCGCGGCGTTTCCAGGGGTGTAATAAACAGTATTTTGAGGAACTACTCCGTCTGGGAAGTTACCAACCTCGCCTAATTCCCAACTATCCTGCTTCAGCTTGTCCGCTACCCCGGCGGCAAGGCCTTGAATGGTGGAATTGTTAAGAACGTGAACCTTCTTTACCTCAGCATGCGCAGGGGGCGCTGGAGCCACCGTTGTTTGCGGTGCTGCCGGTGCTGCCTGAGTCGGTTTTGCGGCTGCGGTTGGTCGTTGCTGCGCCTGAGTGGTGGTGCTCTCAGCGGTGACGGTGGTGTCTGATGCCTCTTCACGAGTCATCGAATACACACCCCACGCCGCTAGGAGTAAAGCCACGGCGATGAGGATCATGGCCATACCGCGAAGCGGAAGGCGTTGTTCATTGTTTGGGGAAGGTTCTGTAGTCACCTGAACTATTCTATCGTTTTTGTGCTTGTGCCCGGCGATCGGCTCTTTGATCCCTAATCCTGCGTAGACGCGCCGTGAGCACCGGATACTCAGACATCACTTCAGGCACGTCAATGGCCCGGTTGAGGGATTGAAAGTACCGCACTGGAGATATCCCAAGCTCTTCCCTGATTGCTTCTTCCTTGGCCCCCAAGCTGTGTGGCGCGCGTTCCTCAAAAGCCAGCAATGCCAACTGTTTTTCCAGTCGAGTGAGGTTATTGGCATCAGACATGCCTACACTGTAGGGCATGACAGTTCGACCCATCGTGATCCACGGCGATCCCGTTCTACATAATCCTACGGCCGAGGTCACCGAGCCGATTGATTCCCCCGAGCTACAAGAGCTCATCGCAGATATGTATGAGACCATGGCTGTTGCCCATGGCGTCGGCTTAGCAGCAAATCAGATCGGCGTGGGCAAGCGTCTTTTTGTCTTCAATTGCCCCGACGATCAGGGCCATATGCATCGCGGATGCGTGATCAATCCGATTCTGGAAACTACGGAGATTCCGCAGACTATGCCTTCCGACGACGGCAGCGATGATGAGGGCTGCCTGTCTGTCCCCGGCGAGGGTTTCCCCACAGGCCGCGCAACATGGGCCAAGGTCACGGGCCTGGACGAGCACGGAAACCCCGTCTCCTATGAGGGAACCGGATTCCTTGCCCGGTGTTTCCAACACGAGGTAGGGCACCTGGATGGCTTCCTTTATACGGATACCTTGGTCGGCCGCTATAAGCGCCAGGCTAAAAAGGCCATTAAGCGCAACGGCTGGACTGAAGCCGGACTTACGTGGATGCCGGGTGAAGATGAAGATCCCTTCGGCTGGGATGCTGAGGAATAAAACACGATGTCACGGATCTTCCGTTCGGACGAAGTAGCCCCAAACGATCGCATCGTGGTGCGTCGTAAAGCTAATGACATCATTGGGCATGTCCTGAGCATCGATGAGGAAACCCTGGTGGTCCGGCCGCAGAAAGTAGGTGGTTTCCCGTCTGAGGTTCCGGCGTTATCTATCCCTCGCGCTGACATCATCATCATGAAAAAGCTAAGCCCGCGCACTGTTCGTAATTCGGATATCCGTGCGATCGAGAATGCCACGGCCAAGGCCTTCCCGGGCATCGAGCACACCTGGTGCGATCAATGGCTTATACGATCCGGCGACGGCATCACAGAGCGATCTAACAGCGCGGCCCCCCTGGGAAACACCGCCATGTTTACCCCTATTCCGATAGCGGCGATCCATGCGTTTTATAGGCGGCATAATCTGCCCACCCGTATCCTTATCCCTGAGCGCATCGGTGCAATGGCGGAAAAACTCGTGGCGCAGCCAGGGTGGTCCTTGGGCCCCGAGATCATTGTGATGACGCGCAACCTGGATGATCTTCCCGCCACCACGTCCGACTGGGAGTTTCGCATCGATGACCAGCCAGATCAGGATTGGTTGTCTCTTTATAACTTCCGCGGCGAGCCGCTTCCTGAGCACGCGCTCGATCTGCTCCGCGAGGAGATCGATGGGAAAATGGGGTTTGGCAGGCTGCTTACCGCAGAAGGAGAAACCGTAGCTATTACGCGTGGCACCGTCACCGATAATTATCTCGGTTACTCAGCCGTTGAGGTCGCGCAAGCTTATCGACGCCGCGGTCTAGGCACCGAGCTGGGAAGACATATGCTGCACTGGGGTGCTCGGGAGGGCGCCACGCGAGCGTATCTTCAAGTTATTGCCACCAACGCTGCCGGCATTGGGCTCTATGAGAAACTCGGCTTTGTTGAGCATCACCGGCATCGATATGCGGAAGCGACTAATCTTTAATCCATGCGCATTGTCAACTGGAACGTGAATTCCGCTCGTACCCGAGTAGACCGGATGGTCGATTTCTTACAGCGCCATAACGTGGACGTCCTCGCGGTTCAGGAGACCAAGTGCAAGGATGATCAATTCCCCTATGAGCGTTTCCAGGCCATCGGTTACCAGGTTGCGCACTTTGGTTTAAACCAATGGAACGGCGTTGCCATTATCTCCCGAGTGGGTCTTGAGGATGTTCAGAAGCATTTCCCAGGCCAACCCGGGTTTAATAAAGACCCACAGAAGGAACAAGCCGTGGAGGCCCGAGCGATCGGGGCACTCTGTGGCGGCGTCCGCGTGTGGAGCCTGTACGTGCCCAATGGCCGCGAGATTGCGGACCCTCATTATGACTACAAGCTACGGTGGCTCTTTGCGCTGCAGTTGCATGCCCAGGATGTAACAGAACCCACGGTGTTCCTAGGCGACTTCAATATCGCACCCCGAGACCAAGATGTTTGGGATATGTCTTTCTTTGAGGGAAAAACACACGTAACTGAGCCAGAGCGCCAAGCATTTGAGGCTTTGACCACGTCCGGGCTGCACATCGCCTCCCCTTTGGAGGGCTATAGCTATTGGGATTATCAGGCGGGAAGATTCCTCAAAAACCAGGGGATGCTTATCGACTTTCAACTCGCTACGACAGATCTAACCGTAGAGAACAGCTTTATCGACGTCGATGAGCGCTCAGGCAAGGCAGCTTCCGATCATGCCCCGGTTATCGTAGATTACATACTATGAGTTGGAGCATCGACCTGAGCACATGGCAAACAATAGGCCTGATTATTGATTATTCCATCAAGATCATCGCCATTGGTTTTGTCCCTGAAGGCCGCCGGCCGAGCTCCTCTACTGCGTGGCTACTCGCAATCCTGCTTATCCCTGTTTTGGGCCTTCCCCTATTCCTAACCATGGGCAGCCCCTATATCAATAAAAGACGGCACGAGCTGCAGTTTAAGGCCAACAGGGACATTGAGAATGTGCAAGCCAAGGTCCCGGATTATCCGGAGGGTGCCGTAATCGGCGAAGAGCTCATCTCTATGATCAAGATGAATAGGCGACTCACCTTGTTGCCTGCCACCACCGGCCACAACCTTGGCATGCATGCCGACTATACGGAGTCGATCCGTGCCATGGCCCGCGCCGTAGATAACGCACAAAAATACGTTCACGTGCAGATTTACATCACGGCATGGGACGACACCACTGATGTTTTCTTCCAAGCGCTTGCCCGCGCGGTGCAGCGCGGAGTAACAGTGCGCCTCCTCCTAGACCAGGTGGGAAGCTGGAAATATCCAGGCTATTTAAAGCTAGGCAAGCGACTAACCGAGATAGGTGTGCAGTGGCGACTCATGCTGCCTTTGCAGCCTTTCCGTTGGCGCTTCAGCCGTCCGGATCTGCGCAATCACCGCAAGATGCTGATTATCGACGGCGAACACGGCTTCATCGGCTCACAAAACATGATCGAGGCCGCGTACCTCAATAAGAAAAACCACGCCAGCGGACGCCACTGGGTCGATGTTATGGTCGAGCTTTCTGGGCCTGTAGTGGCATCCATGAACATGGTCTTTGCTGTGGACTGGTTCCAGGAATCAGACGATCTCCCGCCCATCGACGATCACATGGTCAACCCGGAGATCCCTGAAGAAGATGAAACCGACGTTAACGTTCTCCAGCTAGTTCCTTCTGGTCCCGGATATAGCACCGAGCCTAACCTGCGCCTTTTCAACCAGATCATTCACCACGCAAAGCATCGTTTGGTCATGTGCAGCCCCTACTTCATCCCCGACGAGTCAATGCTCGAGGCAGTCACGTCGGCATGCTACCGCGGGGTGCGGGTCGAACTCTTGGTCAGCGAGCAAGCCGACCAATTTATGGTCGACCATGCGCAGTCCAGCTATTACCAAGCGCTGCTGGAGGCCGGGGTACACATCTACCGTTACCGCAAGCCGGCAGTCCTGCATTCCAAGTTTATGATTGCGGATCCGCAGCTCGATGATTCCCTCTCCGTGGGAGTCATCGGCTCCTCCAACATGGATATGCGCAGCTTTGGCTTGAATTATGAGGTCTCTTTGATGACGGCCCGTGGAAATATGATTCGCCAGCTAGATCAGCTGGCCAATGATTACAAAGAAAACTCTATAGAGCTCACAATTGAGGAGTGGAACAAGCGCGGACTTGTTCGCCGATATGTGGATAACATCATGCGCTTAACCTCCGCGCTGCAGTAACAGCATTCTAGGCATCGCGCTTATTCAGCACAATGATGCCCAGAATCAGAATCGCAAAGGACCACGCGGCAAAGTATGCACCGCTCCCCTCATATCCCCACGGGATGTCTTGGATCGCTGTTTTACCCAGGAAAGCGTTCATGTTGTTCATCGGGCCATACTTAGCAATCCACGTTCCGATCTTGGGAAGGAACCCCAGGAGCGGCTCAAGCGCGAGTATCCAGATCATCATCAGTGTGGTCACACCGGCAGTTTGCCTAAGCAGATACGCCATGCCTTGAGAAAAGGTAACCAGTAACGCAGCGATCAAGGGGAAGACCCACATCACTCGCAGGGCACTCTCGTTGTTCCAGACCTGGAGGGTCTTGCTCGCATCCCCGCCCGCAACCAATTTAGAAGTGTAGAAGCACAACACAACCACTATAAAAGTAAGAAGTGCAGAAAAAACGGCATACATAAGCCATTTGCTTATCGCCACTAGAGTGCGATTTGGGGTGCCAAGGAACGTAACTGATTGATAATTGTGCCGGTACTCTGAGGTGACCACCATGATTGCCTGAATCGCAATGATGAGAATGCCGAGTCCCTGTATCCCAATCACAATGCTCGTTGGGTTAATAATGGGAATCCCCAGCGGTCCTGGTGGTATATCTTTTGATTGCAGGGCCGCAAAGCCCACAGCAAAGATAATAAAGAGGGCTGTAGTCCACCAGAAAGCCTTGGTGGTGCGCAGTTTGGTCCACTCAGCGCGAATTGAGTTGAGGAACATTTAGTGATTCTCCTTTACCTGCGCGTGATACTGAACAGCATCATTGGTCATTTCCATAAAGGCATCCTCAAGAGATGCCCGCTTGAGGGAAAGTTGAGACAACGGAACTCCACCGGAGTGAGCCATTGCCCCGACCTCATCCGTGCTATGCCCAGTGATGCTGAGGTATTCCCTATCTTCCTCATCCTTGCCCCACTTAGGAGTAATTTCGTATTCCTTTAGCAGCTCAGCCAGCTCCTTGAGATACGGTGACCTAACTATCACGTTGGATGCGGAGTTATCGCGAATAAACTCATACGTGGAAGTATCCGCAACCAGTTTCCCTCTACCAATGACCACAAGGTGATCGGCAGTCTGGGACATCTCAGAGAGCAGATGCGAACTAACTAAAACGGTGCGGCCTTGATCCGCCAGCGCACGCAAAAATTCACGGACCCACCGGATGCCCTCGGGATCAAGCCCGTTGACTGGCTCATCAAGAATGAGAATCTCGGGGTCTCCCAGCAAAGCACCTGCGAGCCCTAGGCGTTGGCTCATTCCCAAGGAGAAGCTGCCGGCTTTTTTCGACGCCACGTCGCTGAGTCCAACGACCCCCAGGACTTCGTCGACACGCTTAGTGGAGATGCCGTTGGACTGTGCCACCCACTTTAAATGGTTCGCAGCAGACCTATTGGGGTGTATGGCCTTGGCGTCGAGAAGCGCGCCGACCTTGGTCAAAGGATTTTTGAGCTTGGCATAGGGCACGCCATCGATCGTCGCAGTCCCCGAGGTAGGGCGATCCAGACCGAGAATCATGCGCATGGTCGTGGATTTTCCCGCACCATTAGGTCCGAGGAATCCAGTAATGATTCCGGGTTTGACGGTAAAGGTTAGGTCATCGACCGCCCGCACCTGCCCGTACTGTTTGGTTAAACCGCATACTTCAATCATGCGCTCTAGTCTGTCACATCTCTCCTATCATTTTTTCAACGCGAGTTTTTAAGTTGTCCCATGTAGCGGCAAAAGCAGGCAGTAAATCAAGCTTATGCACCTCAGATATTGGCACCCAGCGCAGCTCTTCCGATTCCGCATTGGGCACTGTATCCAGCTCTTCTTGGGTCAAAGCCAAGACGGTAGTGTACGTCCAACCCGAATGATACGGACCGGCAGTCACTAGCGATTGAACAAAAACATAGCGTTCAAGAGAGATTCCGGTTTCCTCATAGGCCTCACGCGCTGCGGCTTCCTCTGCGGTTTCCACGAGCTCACGCGCCCCACCCGGCAAGGCCCAGGTGCCACCATAGTTAGTCCACGACGCCCTATGTTGCATCAATACTGACTGAGTGCGTGCAGCAGTAAGAAGAAGGCCTGCGGCGCCGTATTTCCCCCACAGCTGCGTACCGTTGGGTCCCTCGACCCAACCGTCTCCGGATGTTGTAGGCATGTGTTCTACTCTAGCTGCCGGTATAATTCTAGGGTAGATTACAACATCTGCAACATCTGTATCGTCTGTAACGGAGATGAGGTTTACCGTGGGAGACATCGCGCATACCTCGCTGTCGCCCGACGTTGAAGATTCTTGGCTCGACCGGATCAGCGAACATCGTGAGCGACAGCGCTCCCGTTTTCACGCCTTCTGGCATGAATCGATCACCTACCCCATCCTTTGGACCAAGAAACTATTGCAGTTTCTCTCCACCACGCCGGGGCGTATGACCACGCTCATCGTTGTACTCAGCATCACCATCTTGTCTGCTGGCGTCTCCATGTCGCAGACATCCGCGGACAGGCGCGCCGATTTAAAAACACTGATAGATAACACCGAGCCGGTCTCCTACCTTGCGCAAAACCTTTATTCTTCCCTGTCCCTAGCCAACACGACGGCGTCGGTAAGCTTTGTGCGCGCCGGGGTAGACACCAGCGAAAATCGACAGAGATATGAGCAGGCAATCCAAAACGCATCGCGCGCTGTCGCGCAAACAGCCGGCGGGCTCAGCGAGAACTCTGGCCACCAGCTAGAGCTGCTTACGCATATCTCTGAACAGATCCCCATTTACACCGGACTCGTGGAAACCGCGTGGGCTAACAACAGACAAGGCAACCCCGTAGGCGTGGCCTATATGTCTCAGGCCTCTACGCTCATGCGTGAACAGATCCTCCCCGCAGCCGCTGAGCTCTACACCCTCACCAGTAATAATGTGACCAATGAGCAGCAGCAGCTCGCCCGCCCGCTCTGGGTTCCGCTCGGTGGTCTTTTTATTGCGCTTATCATGTTGCTGCTCGGCCAGCTCTGGATCGCTCACGTTACCCGCCGCCGATTCAATGGATGGTTTGTACTGGCTACGCTGTTGATGGTGATCGCCACAACGTGGGTATCCACCGCCAGCTTCCTCACCTGGAGCGCTAGCTCTACCGCCTACCAAACGGTCTCGTCACCGTTGCAGTCGCTCACTGACGCCCGCATCCGTGCGCAACAGGCCCGGAGCAGCGAGACGCTCGCTTTGGTATGGCGCCAGTCCCTAGAAAACTCCAACACCAACTTTAACGCCGCCCTGGATACCATGGATAAAGCGTTAAATAACTATGAAAATTCTCAATTGGTGGATAATGCCAACAATCGCGAGCACCTCAATCAGGCGGTCAAAGCAACAAAGTCCTGGAGAAGCTCCCACGAAAAACTCGCAGCCGCCCTCAACTCCGGCGATTATGAAGAAGCCCTGGCATTGACTCTCTACAATGACACGTCCGCCGCAACGCCTTCTGCCTTCAACGTTCTAGATTCTTCCCTGGCAAAGCTTATCGACGACGCCCGCCAAACCGCCCGCGGCTACATCACTCGTGGCGCTAACGCCTCCGACGTGGTGAGCACCATGGTCCTTGTGTTTACTCTGGTTTCTGTGCTCTCCCTCTGGTTAGGTATCCGACCTCGGCTCCAGGAGTACCTCTGATGTTGCGCCGCACTGTCCTCGCCCTTCTAACCACGTCTGTGTTGCTCACCACGGCCTGCGCAACACCTGAGCCTACGGTGACTGTGTCCCCCAGCCGGCCTCCAACCACCTCCCCAAAGCCTCAGGAAGACTCCGCGTTACCTGATGTAGATACCACCAACTTATTAGGATCACTCCGCCCTGACACCGGTTCTGATGCCGACCCCGAGAACATCCGGAAAATCCGCGAGCGTGGCCGATTAATGGTGGGCATCGACCAATCGCAAAACCTCCTTAGCTTCCGCAACACCGCCACCGGCGAGCTGCAAGGCTTTGAGGTTGACCTGGCTAGGGAAATATCTCGCGATATTTTTGGCGACCCCACAAAAATTGACTTCCGATACATCGACGCAGACACATGGGTGAAGGCCTTAGAAAACAACGACGTTGACCTAGCTATCCGGTCAATCTCCATCACCCGTGGCCGGCAAGATCAGGTCTTCTTTTCCACCCCCTATTTCTCGGGCAAGACAAAACTTCTTGTGCACAAGAACTCCGGTATTAGTTCCGTGGATGACCTCCCCGGAAAAACTGTATGCGCTACCGCAGAGTCCACCGGTGCCCAAAGAACCAGGTATGTAGCGCCTCGCGCCAAGCTGCTCATAGTGAGTAGCTCAGCGGATTGTTTGCTTGCGTTGCAGCAGGGGCACACAGATGCTGTGATCTCGGACGATACGATCCTCTCGGGGATGCTCGCGCAGGATCCTTTCACAGAAATAGTGGGCAATGCCCTCGCTGAGGAGCACTACGGTATCGCTTTTGCTAAGCCCGGTCCCCGCCATGATTCTGAGGGGATTATCCGTCATGTGAACGCTACTATCGAGCGTATTTTTAGAGGCGGAACGTGGCAAAGGTCCTACGCCAAATGGTTCGGCGATTACCTTCCGTCTCAGAATCCCCCTGCGTTGAATTATCGTGAGGAGCAACGATGAATGACCCTCTAAGTCGTGGAACCGAGGCCATCCCCTTTGATCCTTTCGCAGACGATGAGGAGGATGACCTCTCGGGGCTTCTTAATGATCTCAGCAGTATCCAAAAAGACACGGATACAGATGCTCGTTCACGGGAAAAGTCGATCTCCACATTTCGCTCCCGGCGCGGCACTAACCGCGATGACCGCACCGTGGCTAACGGCATGGTCACCCTGCCTTTTATCCCAGTTTCCACAGCGGAAGAAATGCTCAAGGACGATGCCTATATTGAGCAGAAAGGCCTAGAAAAGCCGCTTCTTCACCCCGGCGATATCCTGGCCAATCAGTATGAGGTCCGGGGCGTGATCGCTCATGGTGGTATGGGTTGGATCTATGTGGCTAGCGACCGTAATGTTTCTGGGCGCGTCGTGGTGCTCAAAGGCATGCGCGATAAAGCCAATGCCAATCCTCACGACTACGGCGCGGCCGTGGCGGAACGGGAATTTCTAGCGGATATTACGCACCCGGGAATCGTAAAATCTTATAACTTCATTGATGATCACCGCGTTGAAGGCGGCTTTATTGTCATGGAGTACGTCCCGGGGCCGTCGCTGGCAGATCGGCGCAAAGAGCAGCCGGGAGGGTTCTTCTCCATCGATATTGCCATCGCATATATTTTGGAGATTCTTCCTGCTCTCGACTACCTACACTCGCGCGGCGTGGTCTATAACGACCTTAAGCCGGATAACATCATTGTTGCCGAGGACCAGGTAAAATTGATTGACCTAGGCGCGGTCTCTGGCATTGGAGCTTTTGGATATATCTACAGCACAAAGGGATTTCAAGCTCCGGAGGTAGCCACCGATGGCCCCTCGATCGCGAGTGATATCTATACGATTGGCCGGACTCTTGCCGCCCTGACGGTGGATCTTCCTTCTGCCGATGGAGTTTATTTACCCGGCATCCCCTCCCCTGATGAGGAAAAGCTCTTTGCCCAGAATCTTTCCTTTTACCGCCTACTGCGCCGCTGCATGAGCAGCGATCCGGCTAAGCGTTTTGCCTCTATACGTGAGCTGGAGACTCAGCTTTTTGGGATTTTGCGGGAGTATCTCGCGCTGGCGGAGCACCGGCAGTTCCCCGCCCAGCACTCGCTTTATTCGCCCCAGCGTTCCACCTTTGGTACCAAGCACATGGTGTTTCGCACAGATCAGCTTATCGACGGCATCGAGCGCAACGTTCGCATCACCTCAGAGGAGGTCAACGCAGCGCTGCCAGTCCCCCTCTTAGATCGCACCGACCCTGGCGCGATTCTGATTTCCGGTGCCTCTTATGCGGAGCCTTCGCAAACATTGCAGACGCTACGCGACGCTATGGCTCAGGAAGAATTTGCAAACTCCAAAGAGATTCCCCTGGGCGTAGTGCGCACGCTGTTAGATCTGGGATTTATTGATGAAGCACGCTCTTGGCTGGACACATTAGACGCCACGTTGAGTGATGATTGGCGCCATCAGTGGTACTCAGGCGTAACATCGCTGTTTCTCGACGATTACGTGATGGCTCAGCGCCACTTTAACGAGGTCTATAATATTCTTCCTGGCGAGGCCGCCCCAAAGCTCGCTCGCGCTGCTGTCTGCGAGATGTTGCTCCAGGGCATGGGCATGGATTCAACGCCGTTGTTATCTCCAGATACCGCGGTCTCCGCCGCGGAGCTCAAGGGCAACACCATTGGTATGTGGAGTGAATTGACTAAGGACCCTGAAACTCTGCGTTTCAAGGCCCTCTATCTTTATGCGTTGGTATGGCGGACAAATCCCACCACAGTATCCTCGGCTTTTGGGTTGGCTCGGCAGTTGGTAGCGGAGAACCAGGTCGATCTAGCGGTATCTACGCTAGATCAGGTTCCGCAAAACTCTACGCACAGGCGTATGGCCGAGCTCACTGCCATTTTGCACCTGATCAGCGGCGACCTCAGCGAGTCACGTATCAGGCGAGCAGCTCGTAGGCTTGAAAGCATTCCGACCAACGAGCCGCGCTTCTTGCAGATCAAGATAGCGATCATGAACGCCGCTTTGACGTGGTTACGCCAATCTCGCCTAGAGGCTGCAGCAGCGGACAATGATCTCTTTGACTATCGCTTTACGCAGGTGGGCCTGCGCACCGGGCTTTATGATTCTCTCCGGCTTTTAGCGCGCAGTGCCCCCAATGTCCACCATCGGTATACGTTGGTGGACATGGCCAATCAGGTCCGGCCGATGACCTGGTTTTAGACAGATTCCGCGATGGTCTTTGCGTAACGAGCAATAGCGAGTTCCTCGTTTGTAGGAACCACGAAGACCTTGATTGTGGAATCTGGGGTGGAGATTTCGCGGGCGCCGTCGGCACGCACTGCGTTGGCCTCCAAATCAATCTTGATACCAAAGTTCTCTAGGTCTGCAAGAGCGTCTGCACGCACCGCATCATCGTTTTCGCCTACGCCTGCGGTAAAGGTGATGGCGTCGATACGGCCCAGAGATATCATGTAGGAGCCGATGAAGCGGCGCAGCTGCTGGATGTAGACCTTGTAAGCAAGGCGAGCGTCCTCGTTGCCCTCTGCAATCAGCTGATGCAGCTCGCGGAAGTCATTAACACCCGAGATGCCCTTCACACCGGAACGCTTGTTAAGCAGATCATCGATCTCATCAATGCTCATGCCTGCCGTGCGGTACAGGTGGAAGATGATGCCTGGATCGATGTCACCGGAGCGAGTGCCCATTGCCAGACCAGCCAATGGGGTCATACCCATGGAGGTATCAATCGGATTACCCTGGCGGATCGCCGCAGCAGAAGCGCCGTTGCCCAAGTGTAGGGTGATCTGGTTAACGTCCTCTGGATCCTTACCCAAGAGCTTAGGAACCTGCTGCGAGATGTACTCGTGGCTGGTGCCGTGGAAGCCGTACCGACGCACACCATTCTTTGTGGCGGTCTCGCTCTCAATCGCATACAGCGCCGAGGCTGGAGGCATCGAGTAGAAGAAACCGGTATCAAACACGGCAACGTGTGGGAGCTCAGGCAAGAGTGTGCGTGCAACCTCAATACCAGAGATATTCGCTGGGTTGTGCAGAGGAGCCAGCGGGATGAGACCGCGGATTGCTTCCACGACCTCGTCAGTAATCAGTTCAGGCTGGGAGAAAACCTGGCCGCCGTGAACTACTCGGTGTCCAACGGCTTCAAGCTCAACGTCTTTGGGGCCACAGCCGTGCTCACCCATGAGCTTGAATGCCAGATCCAGGCCTGCGGTGTGGTCGGCAATTGGGGCTTCCACAACGTACTTCTCGCCACCATGCTTCAACGTGATTTTGCCCTTAGGCTCACCGATCTGCTCGACAAGACCGGATGCAAAGGGAGCATCGGTTGCGTGCTGGGTGGGATCGACAAGCTGGAACTTGATCGATGAAGAGCCCGAATTGAGAACTAGGACCAACGCCATGTTCTATTTTCCTCCTGCTTGAATAGCGGTGATAGCAACGGTGTTCACAATATCTGCAACCGTCGCACCGCGAGATAAATCATTAACCGGCTTATTTAGGCCCTGTAGGATAGGTCCTACGGCCAGCGCATGGCCGGTGCGCTGAGCTGTCTTGTATCCGATGTTTCCGGCCTCAAGGTCCGGGAAGATAAAGACGTTTGCGTGCCCCGCAACCTCAGAGTTAGGCATCTTCTTAGCCGCAACACCTGGATCACAAGCAGCGTCGAACTGCAGAGGACCATCGAGCTTGAGCTCGGGGTCTAGCTCATGAGCCTTGGCCACTGCCGCTACGGAACGGTCCACGTCGGGGCCGGCTCCGGAGCTGCCGGTGGAGTAAGACAGCAGAGCAACGCGGGGATCGATACCAAACTGCGCTGCAGTACGGGCAGAAACCACTGCGATTTCCGCCAGCTGCTCAGCGGTGGGGTTGGGGTTCACGGCGCAGTCGCCAAATGCCCAGAGACGGCCTCGCATGACCATCAGGAAGATCGACGAGACAACAGAGGTGCCCGGCGCAGTCTTGATAATCTGGAAGCTTGGCTTGATGGTATGAGCAGTTGTGTGTGCTGCTCCGGACACCATGCCGTCTGCCAGTCCCTCATGAATCATCATGGTGGCGTAGTAGGAGATGTCCTTCATTGTCTCCCGAGCCTCTTCAAGGGTCACGCCCTTCTTTTTACGCAGCTCAGCGAAGTCAACGGCAAACTTTTCCGCGTTCGGGTCAGTAGCTGGATCCTGGAGATGAGCCTTGGAAAGGTCAAAACCGAGCTCCGCTGCCCGAGCAGTGATGGCCTCTGGGTTGCCCAGAATGGTCAGCTCACAAATGTCTTGAGCGAGCAGTTGATGCGCAGCCTCAAGAATACGATCATCATCACCCTCAGGCAGGACGATGTGAGAGTGCTGTGCCTTAGCTTGGTCGAGCAGCCATGATTCAAAAACAGGAGCGCTCATAACAACGGGAGTCTCAACGTTCAAACCTGCACGAATCTTCTCCATGCCGGCTTCCGTCTCCGCTTCTTCAGCAGTAAAAGCAGCAGCTAGAACAACGCCCAGTTCGGCGCATTCCTCTGCGGCGAGATCCACGTGCATACCGGGGGCGTCGATAAGCAACAGGAGTGGGACACCCAAAGCAGAAGCTGCCCGAGCATCGAAGTTGACGTTTCCGGTGCCCATGAACAATCCGGGGCGGTTTTCTAGCGGCTTAGACGCCAGAATCTCTGCGAGGTCAGCATGCTTTTCAACGAGCTGCTGCACCGGAAGTCCAAGACGATCCGCAAAAGCGTCGACGGCAAACCCGTCAAAGTTGCGTCCTGCCCGGGTGAGCAGGACTGATGCGTGCTGAATTTCAGTCACTTACGCGATCCTTTCATGGCCAAAAGTAATGCGTTGACACCATGATTGAAGGGCTCAACGCATACTCGGTATGATTCGCAAGCGAGTTTACCGTGAAACTGCTCTCGTTTTATACAAACCCAAGGCTTGCTTACACCGCCAGCCCGCGGCGTAAACTAGAACAATCACCCTTAAATAGGCCCCGTAAGCGGCTTGTTTTAAAATTTTTAACATTCAAAACTCTCGCTCAGTATAGGAATTGTGACATTAATGACTGAACCAATGCGTGTAGCCATAATAGGTGCGGGCCCAGCCGGGATTTACGCTTCTGACCTGCTAGTAAAATCAGAGGTAGACGTAAAGATCGATCTCTTTGAGCGCATGCCCGCCCCCTTCGGATTAATCCGTTATGGTGTGGCACCTGACCATCCGCGCATCAAGGGCATCATCAAATCCCTTCACAATGTCCTAGATAAACCTGAGATCCGCCTTCTAGGAAATATCGACGTGGGCAAGGACATTACCATAGATGAGCTGCGTCAGTATTATGACGCCATCATCTTCTCCACAGGTGCCGTGGCCGACCGTTACCTTGAAATCCCCGGATCAGACCTCAAGGGCTCTTATGGCGCGGGAGAGTTTGTGGGATTCTATGACGGCAACCCGGACTTTGAACGCAACTGGGATCTTTCCGCTAAACAGGTCGCAGTTATCGGCGTAGGCAACGTGGGCCTCGACGTATCGCGCATCCTAGCCAAAACCGGCGACGAGCTCCTAGTCACCGAAATCCCCGACAATGTCTACGCAGCTCTCAAAAACAACCAAGCTGAGGAAGTCCATGTTTTTGGACGCCGAGGACCAGCTCAAGTCAAGTTCTCCCCCATGGAGCTCAAAGAGCTCGACCACTCCCCGACCATCGAGGTCGTAGTCAGCCCCGAGGACATCGATTATGATGAGGCCTCCATCGAGGCCCGCCACGCTTCCAAGTCCCAGGACCTGGTCTGCCAGACCCTGGAAAACTATGCAATGCGCGATCTCAAGGGCGCCCCCCACAAGCTCTTCATCCACCTCTTTGAATCCCCCGTAGAGATTCTCGGCGAGGACGGCCAGGTTGTAGGCCTGCGCACCGAGCGCACCGAATACGACGGCCAAGGCGGAGTGCGCAACACTGGTAAATTCACCGATTGGCCAGTTCAAGCCGTCTACCGCGCCGTGGGCTACCGATCAGAGGCCATCAACGACGTTCCTTTTGACCCCACCAATCACGTTATCCCCAACGACGGCGGACACGTCCTCCACGAGGGCGCCATCGTTCCCGGCCTTTACACCACCGGCTGGATCAAACGCGGTCCCGTGGGGCTCATTGGCAACACCAAGTCCGACGCCAAAGAAACCACGGAGATGTTGGTAGCAGACTGGACGGACGGCAAACTCACCGCAGCCACAGAGCGTGACGACGCCGCCATCATCGCATTCCTCAAAGACCGCGGCATCGCCGTCACCACCTGGGACGGCTGGCACATTCTCGACGCCGCAGAGCGCGCACTCGGAGAGGCCGAAGGCCGCGAGCGTAAGAAGATCGTGGAATGGGATGAGATGGTCTCTCATGCAGCACCAGAATGAGATGAACACAATCTTTGCGGTGTCGCCCCTTCAGGATCTTTCACCCCTTGAGGTTCACAAGATCTATAAGCTCCGGGTAGATGTCTTTGTTCATGAGCAACAGGCAGCCTACAAAGAGATTGATGAGGTCGACGCCCAAGACACCACGCTGCACATCCAGGCTTGGTCACCGCATAAAGAGCTTCTGGGCGTGGCACGCATCTTCCCCGAGGGGCCAGTGGTCCGATTGGGAAGGTTTGTTGTGGACAAGGAGCAGCGCGGAACCGGATTGGCGCGCGAACTGATGTTCCAGGCGCTTCGCCTTATTTATGAGCAATACCCCGGGCGAGACACCTTTATACATGCACAATCAGCCCTGGAAGATTACTACGCGACCTATGGGTTTGTGCGGTCAGGAGCACCATTTGAGGAAGATGGAATACCGCATCTTCCCATGGCTTTAAGTTCAGAAAAGCTCGCTAACATGTTCTATACCCATAAAATTTAGCCAGAACCTACGGCAGATAAGCTGTAGGTTCTATTTTTATACCCCTTGCTATATGGAATGTGTGTGCTAATATTGGCTTATTGGGGTTTACATTAGGACTGTGGGGACTTCATGGGGGAATCATGAAAACTTGGGGGACGTATCGCGGATGCAACATGGAAGATCCTCTTTGCGTAAGCGAGAGACGGGCTCTTCAATGCGAATACCACAGGTGGGCAAAGCTCATCCCTGACAAAAACACTGATATAGCGGAATACTGCATCTCCATCGGGGAAAGAATCAACAAAGGGCCGCGCTACGTGGAACTTCGCATCGATGCCCTACAGACGCTCAGGGCTTTGCCATTACTGCATCAATTAGAGATGAGCCTATGGCATCTAGACTTCTCCCGGCTTATAGCCATCGCACAATCTTTATACGGGGTGGAACCCGATCTTTTTGAGGTCATCGATGAGGCCCTAGCCCACTATCTACATCCCAAACGAGCCAATCAGAAGGTGCCAACAGCCCAAGCCATTCGGAGGTTTCTACATAAACTTCTTGAATCCCTCAATGAGGCTATCGAAGAGCCCGAACAAAAACCCGAACCCCGCGTTAGCTTCTTTGAAACTCGTCAGGGGAAAACGGTGGTTCACGCTGTTGTAGACAACGGAACAGCACATCTGATCAAGCAACGGCTAGCACAGCTTGCCCGGGAACATGCATGCACTGACGCAGAGGCATTTTTCTTTCTCGCCTCAGAGCAAGCCCCGGTAGTGCATCTTTACTCGGTAAAAGGAAGCGACACGATTGAGACCATCGACGGCTCATCCTTTAGCCCGGCGGTGAATAAGGCAATCACAGAGTCCGCGATATGGCGAGACCTTGATCCATATAAAGACACCACGCTCGCCCACTACGCATTTACCGGCGACCTGCGCCGCTGGATTCAAGCCCGCGACGGCACATGTCGATTCCCCGGTTGCAGTGTGGCTTCCTGGCATTGCGATATTGACCATATAGAAGAATATGGCCCCAATGGCCTGACCAAAGCCGACAATGCCCAATGCCTATGCCGCAAGCATCACAACCTCAAAACATCTAAAGCAGTAGATTGCATTGCCGGGGAAGACGGGGAGGTGACGTGGCTGCTTGATAGGGATCTGCGCATCACCACAGAGCCCGCGGGGATCATGAGTGAGCAACGCATGTTTGGTCAATCATTTATCCAGCGAGCAGCCAAGCGAATTAAGAAGCGCCGTCAAATGAGAAAGGCTGATCGTGATTATGCGGCTGATGCCCCGCCATTCTAGAAATAGCCAGCATCGCTCGATCGACAGCTTCCACCGCGGTATCCGCTGTGGATAACGCCACAGCCCCACGCTGGGTGATGGCCACATGGATCTCCGGCATGTTCAGCGCCTGGATTACAGACTCCCGCGTAATCGGGCGGACGTCATTGGAGAAGGCAATCGCGCCTGGGGTGACCAGTGTGACGTCGACGGGGAGGCCAAGCACAGCGCGGGCATGGAGAGTAAATTGATCAAAGCGCTGCGTAGCACAGGTGACTGCGCCACTGCGGAATGGATAAGGTGAGAGCTCAGAGAAATAGATATCCTCGCCGATCACAAAAAGCTTCACGCCAAAGACCCCGCGGCCGCCTACAGCGTTAGTAATACGAGCAGCCACGCTGCGGGCATTATCCAAGGCGATTGAGTTCAACGCGACTGGCTGCGCTGCCCCGATAAGAATTCCGTCTTGGCGTATGTGGACGATCGGCTCACAGAACCAGGTGGCAAGCTTCTCCGTCTCTGGATCTACCGAGCGCACAGCCAATAAAGTGATTTCATAATCAAACTCGACGTATCGCTCGACCACCATGCGCTCGCCTTCCCATGCCCTCTCGCAATCATCGGCAGAGACCAGGAGGTGGATCGAATTGGAGGATTTAGCCACGCAGGGGTATCCGAGATCATTGGCGGCGTCGAGAAGCTCCTGCGCAGAGGAAGCAAACTGGAATTTACTCATGGGCAGACCAAGTTCCTCGGTGGCAATCCGGCGAATCTCTTCCCGGTCATAAGCACGTGGCGAGGGCACCAGAGCATCGCCGATGCCAGCAGGAATGTTTTTGGTCACAGGAACCACATAGTGCGGTTGGAGCTGTTCAATATCCTCGAGTGTTGCATCTGCCAGCACAGTGACTTCCACACCAAGATCTGCAAAAGCCAAGGCGAGCCTCTTCCCCAGGTCGGTGTCGCCAAGAACCAGAACTCGGGTTGGGTCAGGTGAAACAATGTACTCGGGGATAAACATGTCATTTATGCTACAAGGCGGCTACCACGAAGAGCGTCTAACGCGCTAAAGTTCGCTTATGGCATACCACGCAGACTCAGCAGATCTTGAGAAGAAGGAAGTCCTGACTTGGGAAGGGTTCGGAAACGCTAATCGCGAGCTCGCCCAGCAGATTGTCAATGACGGCTACGACCCAGAAATTATTGTGGCTGTAGCACGTGGCGGACTTATTCCCGCGGGCGCACTGTCTTACTCCATGGGAGTAAAGCTTTCCGACGCCATCAACGTCGAGTTTTATACCGACGTCAACGAGACGCTCCCGGACCCAGTGCTCCTCGAGCCCCTCTTGGACACCAACTCGATTAAGGGCCGCAGGATTCTTGTAGTAGATGATGTTGCTGATTCTGGACGTACGCTCCAGCTCGTACTCCAGCTGCTCGAGTCTCATGGGGCTGAAGTTCGCTCCGCAGTGATCTACGCAAAGAGCCGTTCGGTGGTCTCCCCCACCTATAATATGGAAGCACACCGACGAGTGGATCGTCTTCCCCTGGTCAGCTGAGCCGCCAGTAACCAAGCAGGCATAAGAAAAGCGCCCCTAGGGGCGCTTTTTCGTGGGCTCTTTAAGAGAGTTTGAGCTCGTGGACTATGTCACGGTCACCGTCGTGGGCGAGCACAAAGGCGCTCTTTCCAGCAACGGCAATATCGCGGACGTCGTTAAGCTCTGGGAGGTTATGAGTCTCCTTGACGCTGAAGTCCTTCATATCGATGCGCAACAGGCTGTTGTGCTCCTTTGACAGGACGTACAGGGTGCCGTCATGAAGATCCGCGCCGACCGGGTACACGCCCTCGGCATCGAGCACGCCCTCGCGAACAAGCTTGTTGTCTTCCTTGGAGAACTCAGAAATAACAACCTGCTTGGAGCGCTTATGAGGAACGCTGAGGGTAACAAAGGTATCGGCTTTGCTTTCCGACGCCACCGTCAGCGTGTAAGCCATGCGGGCACGAATGGTACGCAGCTCAGGACGACCCTTGGAATCAAAGATCGGCATGATGTTACCGGAGGTCTCGGTGAAATCTTTCCAAGCGATCTTCTCATCAACATCGTCCTGGATCACAGCACCATAGACGGTCTTGTTCTGGGCGATAGCTACCAGCCCGCCCGGCTTGAAAAAGGCTGCATCCACGGTGTTATGGATATCGGAACCATTGGGGACGTCGACACGCGCGAAGGAGGAGTGCTCCTTGAAATTCTTATCGGTGTAGTAGAAACCGCCCTTGGAAGAGACCAAACCAAACTTCTGGCTCTCGGAATCATAAGCAATACCTGCAGCACGGCCCTTTTCACGGAATCCGGTGACGCCAAAGCCGATCTCATGAGTACCAACAAGCTCAAGGGCCTTCTTCCCTGCCAGCGGGGTAGCGTCAAACTCTACTCCCTTGTAAGGATCGGGGGCATTGAACTTGTGCAGGCGAATGTCGCTGAGGGACTCATACTGGTGCTCTTTATCCCAGTATTTAGCCGTCTGAGCAATGTTAAAGGTGAAGCGAGCTGGATCGCCGGCGCCTGCGTAAGGAGGGATTCCGTTACCAATAAGGAACTGAACGCAGTTGGCGCAGGTAATAACGATGGCTACGATGGCCACAAACTTGGTAGCAGGTGAGAATTTCTTCACTTCCAATTCGGAAGAAGTGAACTCCTTCTGGAGCATTTTGTCTTTGCCAATAAAGATCAAACCAATGGCAAGGACACCGATAACCACCCAGTACACCAGGATGCCCCAGGTGTATGTGTGCACACCGAGCACGGCATCGCCAAAGCCCTGACCCAGGTCAGCATTCGCGCGCCCACCCCAGTGACGCACCGTTGTGTAGAGATAGTAGAACGCGACCAAAAGAAGCGTAACTACATAGCGCATGCGGGCGCCATAACGCAGGATGAAAACGCCTAGGGCGCCGATCAGGACCATGCCAAAACGCTCGTTACCACAGAGAATGCACGGAGATTCACCGTTAATAAACCCGAGGTAGATGTTGGCCACGCCCACGGGGAACGCCATGATGATAAAGACTGCTGCCGCCAGGACAAAGCGGAAAACTTTTGCGTTAAACATTTAGAGATTCACCGCCGGAACGATTGAGGTGGCGGAAGCCATGAAGAACATCAGCACAGAGAATGCGAATGATCCGACCAATAATCCAAATGCCAGCTTTTCTTTTTCTGGTTTGAGGAGGACCAGAATGAGTGCCGCAGCACACAAGCTGTAGAAAACAAACTCCACGAGAGAGCCTTTCCTAGTTGAGGGAAAACTATGACTTCCCAATGATAAATCTAAAGATGTGGCGTACCCAATTAGAGCAATAGTCTGTTACAAAGAACACAATATGTTTGAAGTCTCCTACCGCTGCGACCCACCTCACCCCGACAAGCATCCCATAAAACAATTTATTTATTTAAATATGACGATAATTAAATATTAATTTAAGAAAAGCACTTAGAAACTGAGAAAAATATTTATTTAAAAATAAATAAGGACAAATGTGTATCATTTTGAGTCAAAAATATATGGTTAATATAGGATTTTGACGCGTCTCTAAAGCATCCGTAGGAATTTACTCAGAAAGAGCAGAAAGGCTCCCCTCTTGGGCTCTATCGAATTTTTATTGCAGCAAGCCGGTTGGTACGAGAAGACCATTGAGCAGCCAGGTAGCAACTGGATCAATTGGTTCTACGAAACCTCGAAGCATTCCCTGATTGACATTCTCACGGGGAAGACTGGTGGAATCATCGGCGGTGGACGCGATCTTGCTATTGGCACCCACATCCCCAAGTTCTTCCAGGCGCTACTGAACCTCGATGGAGCTTCCGCTGAGGGCCTAGGCTCTTCCAACCCCGATTGGGCATCCTCCGGATCTTCCACCAGCGCTGCTACCCCAGCCAAGGAGGCAAAATAATGGGTTCTATTGAAAGCTTCTTGACCAACGTCGGGGTCAGCCAGACCCTTGTTGATTACCTCCGCGATCGTAACGGCGGAGCTTTTGCCAGCTTCCTAAAGTTTCTCACTCCTCTCTTCGGCGAGAGCTTTGAGTCTGTAAAGAAGGTCTTAGGAGCGATCCTCAACCTAGATTCCGCCTCCACCGAGGGCCTGGGCTCTAGCGGATTGAATCTTTCCTCCGATAAAAGCCAAACCGCTCCAGCAAAAAACTAATTCTTAGCATAAGGAAGTAATCATGCACGACGCCATCCTCGCAGCAGCAGAGACAGCAGCCCAGAACGACGGAAAGGGCTTGTACAAGTTCTTTGAGATCGTCTTCAAAAACCTTGCAACCATCAACGACTTTATCGCCCGCGGCCTGGGTTCCTCCATCTCCGGTGACACCGGCGTAGAAGAAGGCAAGGGCTTCAAGTCCGTCTTCCACTTCTTCCACCAGTGGCTGACCACCGGCTCTTCCGCTCCGGCTACTGCACCGGCAGAAAAGGCCGCGTAATTTTATAGCGACTGCTAGAACTGAAGGAGGGCACCCATTGGGTGCCCTCCTTTTTATCCTTCTAAGGCCTTCTTGATGTCCTGGCCAGTAATCGTTCCTGCTTTGATCCACTTAACTTTAAAGTGCTCGTCGATCACCACATGCGAGGGCACCGCAGAAACACCGTAGGAGGCAGAAATGGTCCCGCGCGCATCCGGTATTTGGGTATACGTCAGACCAAGCTTTTCTGCGTATTGGCGCACCTGCGTGGAATTTTCATTGAGATAGATGGAAACCACCGCAATGCTGTCTTCCTTTGCCAATTCTTGAATCTCTGGAATTTCCGCACGACAATTTGAACACCACGTGGCGTTGAAAACTATCCATATGGGTTTTCCTTTAAGAGCAGCAAGATCGAAGGGATGCCCCTTGATATCTAGCGACTTAAAGTTAGGGGCTTCTTCCCCCAGACGAATCGTCTTTCCAGAGGTGTTGTCTACAGTCACTGTGTCTTCTTGGGGTTTCTGCACCATATAGATGGCCCCCAAGACCACGACAATAGCCGCAAGCAGAATTATCACTCGTTTTTTATTAGTCACCGTGTCTATCCCCTAGGCATACGAGTGGAGGCCACCGAAGAAGTGGTTGCCAAAATACGCAAACAATACGGCGATAAAACCAATGATGAGCAGCCACGCAGATTTAGTTCCGCGCCAGTTGCGCACCACTCTGGCGTGCAGGAAAGCTCCATAGAAAAGCCAGGTAACAAATGCGGCTGTTTCTTTAGGATCCCAACCCCAGTAGCGCCCCCATGCAACGTTTGCCCATACTGACCCCAGGATAATCATGATGGTGAGCAGGGGGAAGGCAAGGGCTGCTGCGCGATACCCTACTTCGTCGCATAGCTCCGCACTAGGGAAATACTTGCTCCGAACGTACGGGGTGATCAGATACAGCACGGCAGCGCCAAAGGATACGCACGCCGCGCCATAGGAAAACACAGCAAACCCCACATGGAATGTTAGCAACACGCTATTCTGCAGAGCAGGCACCAATGGCTTCAGTTCCGTGTCCAATTGGGTTGCGTAAATCAACATGACTGTAACCACCGGCAGAACAACCACAGACAAAATGTGGAATTTATATCGCCAGACAAAGAGCGCCAAAGCGCCAAGGATTCCCGCGCTAAAGGCCACAGAAAACTCATGTTGGTTGGCAAAAGGCCCGTGTCCAGTATTGACCATGCGGACCCCCAGGTAGAACAGAGTCAGCGCTAAGGCAACAAGAGTAAAAGCCATCGTGTACCACGGATTTTCGCTCTGCTTGTTCCACTTTCCCGTGATAAAGAGGACCTCTGCAAGCAGACCCAGAATTGTAAAAGCGATCGCTCCGTTAAGAGCGTATTGGGATATCTCAAGCATAAGTGCCTTCCTTATTTACGCTGGAGCTCTGGCTAATGTGCTGGATGAGCTGGCGAAATTCTCGGTCTAACAGTGTGTCTTGTTGCTCTACGGATGCAACATAAATGGCGTCGTCGGTGACCCGTACCCATATGCGTCGATGCTTAAAACCAAAGGTCATTACCATTCCGATAATGAGCAGCGCCGAGCCAATCCACATCCATATGGTTCCTGGATCATTGCGCACAGTAATGGTGGTAAAACGTTGTTCCCTTTCAAAGGTCACGTTTACTGGCCCTACGTGTGCTTGAGAGCCTTGATTTACAGTTTCAGCTCCCAATTTCTTGTCGCTGCTCATCTGATAAACCTCAATGGTGGCAGTACCCACGTTGGAGGTTCGCTGCCCAGACGCAGGCGTTGCGACGATAATCTCTAACCCGCGGTCCAGCAGATCTAGCCTGCCGACGACGTTCATGCCGTCCCCAGACTTCCACTTTAACGGCACAGCCTTCTTTGCAATTTCAGTGCCTTTGTCATCGGTCACCTTAATCGCTGCAGCAACACCGAAAGAGGCTTGGTGGAATCTGACGCCATCCACAACAATCGGAGTATTTACCCGAACGTCCTGCTCAGCAACTTTTTCTGATCCTTTTCGCACGATCAGATGAGAAACATAATCTGTGGGACGCCCCTGAGCATCGTAGACGTCATCAAAAGACACTGCTTCCACTGAAAAATCTGTGTTATTCCCCGCATCCGCCTTCTCGCCTATGGCAATATCAAGGTTCGTTTCAAACCCGGTAAAAGCAGAGACGCCAAAGGCCGCAAGAATAACCACAAATGCTGCATGTGCGATAACCGTGCCAAACGGTCCATAACGGAATCTATCGGCATAAAGGCGCGAAGGATCTTGCTCGTCTACAACAATGCGAAAACGTCGAGATTTTAGCGCCTCCCGCACTGATTCCAGAGAGTCTTCCGTAGTGAGCTTGGTAGGAATAGTCGCACGATATTGCGCGTTGCTAAAGAACCTATCGGAAACATGAATCCGAGGGTGCAGCGTCTTTTTGAGTAGTTCAGGAAGGCGATGCGTGGTACACGCAATGATGGAAAGCGCGAGTAGCACCGTTATCCCCAGGAATAACGGGGATGACCACATATTAAAAAATCCCAAGTAGTCAAACACGGTCGCCCAACCGCCCAGTTTTTCCTGCGCGTTAGGCAGCCAGCGAGCATAACCTTCAGGGTCAGTCCGCCGAGAAACAGGTGCTTGCATCACCAACGTGCCAATAAGCGATAACACAGCCATGGCCAGGATGATGAGTACGCCTACCAGTTTGGAATGCAGGATTCTATAGACCCTTTTAAAGATCGCACTTACCGTGACCTGCCCATAGTGATTCTTCTCAGTCATAAGTAGTTCCTTACTTCTTCTGAGGAGTCTCGGTTGCGGGCTTCACAGCCGACATATGGTTTTGAGCTGTCTTAGCCAGCGGTGAGTCGGGGTCGATCTCTATCACTTTGCTCCAAGCTCGATGCGCCTTGGCCTGATCGATCGGCTCTTTAGCCACTGCACAGAACCCGATGTTGTACCAGGCCTGCACATTATTTGGGTCTATCTCAATAACTTTGTTCCACTGGGATTCAGCGGTTTCAAAGTCACCAAAATTAAAGAGCAGCAAACCATACTCAAGGTGCGCATCAATATTCTTAGGCTCTTTATCCGTTATTTCCTGGAGTTCTTTCATGCGGGCTTGGATCGCAGCGGGATCCTCCCCGCCCATAGACATACCGCCATGCGGATCCTGGGCAGGCTCGGGCTTTCCCCAGGTATAAATGCCCACTCCTGCTGCGGCGATAAGAACAGTAACTAAGACCAACAACAGTGTTTTAGGAACATGCTTCTCTTTCGCCGGCTGCCGCCGTGCTCGGTTGGCCGGAGTTGAGACAAAGAGATCAGAATTTTCTCCCAACTCCGCAGCAGCTAGTTCAGGATCTGGTTGGTTACTTTTTATTTCCACCAAATCCACATAACGGTCTCTTCCTTCACGGATAGCCTCTGCACGGGCTGCCGCCCATGCAGAGATTTCCGTAGGAGCAGTATCCAAGAAATCGAGGATAAGCTCCTCGCGTTTCGCGTCAGTGTCCACGAGTTTTTGCAGCTTCCTTATTCTTCTGAGTCACGCCCGAAGGCTCTAGCGTTTTCGGGTCAACACCTTGGAGAACTAACTGTCCCTTCCTAGAAGCATCCAAGGAGTCGCTGATGATCCTTTGGGTGTAATCAGGGGCGTGGAAGCCATTGGAGTTCTCGGAATACACGTAATCCAGGTAGAAGCTGGCTTTATTTTGATATTCACGTGCTAGTTTGAGGCGATCTTGCGGGGTAGCCGGATCATCCTTTGCCTTTTCCAGATCCTTAATCAGCGCAGTCAGCGAGTCAAATGCTTGATCGCGCGAATGGATAAAGCGATCTTGGATTTGCTCTACGCGTTGCTTCATCTCTTCATCTGAAGAATTATGGCAGGTCATGCAGGAATTATTTATGTTGAGCAGCGGACTTTGCAGATGATGCGAAGACACCTTCTTAGCCCCATGCCTCTCATAAGGCATATGGCAGTCAGAGCAAGAGACGCCATTCTGGGCGTGGATCGAGTTGCTCCACACATCAAATTCCGGATGCTGTGCTTTCACAATGTCTGCACCGGTTTTTGCATTGACAAAGTCAACGTGGCCGTTTTCCTTGTAATAATCCCAAATCTGGTCGATCTCAATGCCTTTAGCCCATGGGAATGTAAGAGTCTTGTCTTCGCCTTCAAAGTAATACTCCACGTGGCATTGTCCGCAGACGTAAGAGCGCATCTCCTCATGCGTTGCATCACGATTCACGTTAAAGTCTTTAACGCCTTGTGATGCCTTGAGGTCTCTAATTCCGTTAATAAAGGCTGGTCGAGTAACGCGTAGCTCCATGGTCTTAGGATCATGGCAATCGATGCAGGCTACTGGATGTTCAGCAAGCTGAGTGACTTCCTTGTAACTCATCTTGTTCATCTTTTTAAAGCCTTCATCTACGTTTCCGTTGCCCAGATCATTCATCAGCTTTACGGTAGAAGCATGGCAGTTTAAGCATGTACCTGGCTGTTTAAACTCAGTAACGCGCTTGGTCTTTCGTTGATCATCCAGCATGTACTGGTGTCCACGTGCTTCCCTGTAGTCCACGGCAAACGCATACCCCGCCCACATTTCTTTAAGTCGCGGGTCTTCTTCGATGCGGCTCTTAGCTACTTCAGTCCGTGGATCTTTGTCATCCGGCTGACGGCTTTCTTTCGCGGATCCGCCATGAGTAGTTGCGCCCATCTCTGAAGTCTTTAGATAAGACTCATACTGGAGGGGAAAGTTCTTTCCCCACTCCGCGGGATCTACAACGTTTTCATCTATGTTGGCCACCTTGGCAAAGTGGTCGGTGACCTCTGATTTACGCTCCATAATATTGATGAGGAGCGCCGTAATGCTCATCGTTATCAGTGCAGTAACAACAATCGCACCGGTGAGGATGAGATATCGGCGTCTAGTTTTAGACGCGTGCGTGCTCATAATAAGTGACCTCATCTAGTCTTGTGTCCAACGGTTGCATGGCAATGTGTGCATTGGATTTGGTTTTCGCCATAAGTTCCGTGAATGTCTGATGTGAATTCGCCGTGGCAGCTCAAACAGGCTTCATTGGTTACTTTTCGGCTCGCATCACGGATTTGGATATTGTCTGGAAACCATCCCGTAGTGAATTTAAAGCCGTGGTTTACACCATGCTCAGCTTTAACTAGATACTTGTGCACAATGTTGTCGTGCGGAACATGGCAGTCATTGCATGTTGCAACTGCCGAATGAGATCCCGCTAGCCATGCATTGTATTGCGGCTCCATAACGTGACAGTTCACGCATGCTTTGGGATCGTTTCCCAGATAGGAATAACCCTTTGCATAAATGAATGTGTACAACCCCACGCCCACGAATGAGCCAATTACAAAAATCGCAAGAACCTGCACGACGAGTGCCGAAGTGAGAACACGATGCTTCCGCATCCCTGCGCTCATAACTGCTCCTTCACATTCCTAGTCGCCATGGTTACATGTCACATGGCGCTCATGAATGATGTTACGGACACAGTTAATTGAAAATGTAATAAGAGATATAGATAACTATTTTCAACGGGTTTTCCCAGAAAAAAGCAGAAAAAGGGGCGAACCTCTAACTAAAGTTCGCCCCTTGTTTCCTTAAGGTCTAAGCCATTACATCATGGCAGATAATCGTCTGGTCGCGCCCTGGCCCGACACCAATATAGGAAATTCTACAGCCAGAAAGCTCCTCCAGCCTGCGCACATACGCCTGGGCCTTTTCTGGTAGCTCTTCAAACGTGGTGCATCCAGTGATGTCCTCATCCCATGCCGGCATGGTCTCATAAATAGGGACAGCGTGATGGAACTTTGATTGTGTCATCGGCATTTCATCATGGCGCTCCCCGTCTACGTCATAAGCAACGCAGATAGGAATTTCCCCGATGCCGGTCAGCACGTCCAGCTTGGTCAAGAAGAGATCGGTAAAGCCGTTCACGCGCGACGCATAACGAGCAATCACGGAGTCGTACCAGCCACAACGACGTTTCCGTCCGGTGTTTACTCCTACCTCACCGCCCGTGGTCTGCAGGAATTCGCCCCACTTATCAAAGAGCTCTGTGGGGAATGGTCCGGCACCCACACGCGTGGTGTACGCCTTGATAATACCCAGGGAGCTGGTGATCTTTGTGGGCCCAATGCCTGCGCCTACGCATGCGCCACCAGCAGTTGGGTTGGAGGACGTAACAAAAGGATACGTGCCGTGATCAACGTCCAGCATGGTAGCTTGGCCGCCCTCCATCAGGACGTGTTTGCCGGCATCCAGTGCCTCATTGAGCACGAGTTCAGACTCAATCACCATGGGACGCAGCCTTTCTGCGTATCCCAAGAAGTACTGAACAATTTCTTCCGCAACAATGGCCTTGCGGTTATACATCTTGACCAGAGTCTGGTTTTTTACGTCGAGCGCGGATTCGATCTTCTGACGCAAAATGGACTCATCAAAGATGTCTTGCACGCGTAGACCTATGCGAGAAACCTTGTCCGCATAGGCTGGGCCAATTCCGCGACCGGTGGTGCCGATAGCCCGCTTGCCCAGGAACCGCTCTTGCACCCGGTCAAGGATCTGGTGATAAGGGGCCACAAGGTGAGCGTTAGCGGAAACTTTGAGCCGTGATGCATTAGCACCCCGTGCTTCAAGCCCGTCGATCTCCTCAAAAAGCGCTTCAAGATTGATCACTACGCCATTTCCTAGAATGGGGGTAGCGTTTTCCGAGAGAACACCAGCAGGCAGGAGCTTAAGCTCGTACTTTTCTCCGCCGACTACTACGGTGTGGCCTGCGTTGTTGCCGCCATTAGGCTTGACCACGTAGTCAACCTGGCTGCCCAGGATGTCGGTTGCTTTGCCTTTGCCTTCGTCGCCCCATTGGGCACCGACGATCACGATTGCTGCCATGTTTTACACGTCCTTGACTTTAGAATGCTCACAGACGTTTCATCATTGTACATACACGCTCGTTTTCTTCTCCCCTTACCATGACAGATCACACACTTCCCAGAATTATTATTGCCTGCTGCGGCACCCCACCCCCCGAGATTTCTGCCGACCGGGTGGAACAGCTTTCCGCTATCCCTACACGCAAGGAGCTGCGGTTTCTCGATGAAGAAGCCGCCGCAATTCTCCCCGAAGATCCGACTCCGTCTCTGGAAGAGATAGCCTCCATGCCCAATGTCCCTCATTTGGGCTCCCCGCAGTATGCGCCGCAGCAGGTCAGCCGCCCGCTCCGAGTGGTGGTCATTGGTTCTGACGCTGCCCTCTCTGCCGTGATCACGCGCTTAATGCGCGCCGACGCGTTGTGGGTTGAGGTTGCCTTTGTGCCCACTCAGCGCGACTCACACGTTGCACGTCTATGGCAGCTCCCCTCTGACCCCCTATCCTTTGCGATTTCGGGCTCGGTTCGACCCAAGCCACTTATGCGTGATGACGCCGGTGTTGCCGTCGCAGGAATCGCCACGATCACAGCCTGGGACGCAGGAGAAATCACCGGCGAGATTATTGTGGATGACCACGTGCTCATTCACCATCAAGGCAAAAAGAAAGCTCCTCGACGCGGCATCTTTGGGGCACAGCTCACCTCCACGTTGGATGCTCCCGGCGCGCAAGGAAATGTGATCGCAACTCCGCTACGGGAGCCTGAGACGCGCGGTCTCGTCGCAAAGCTAAGGGGGCTCACGTTGGGGCTAATCGACGAAGACGCCTGGCTTGGGCGCGCGTTACAGGGAGGGGGCATCGACTTCCGAGTTGAGGTCGATGGGGTTTCACGGAAACGACCGGTGGAGCGAGTGACGTTTTATCGGCATCTACGAGATCTGCAATCAGTGCGCCCCTGATTATTCTTCCCATAGCTCGGGTGGAAATGCGGGTGTGGAAGACGTCGGGGCGAGGACGGCAACTGCGGATTCCCTAGACAGTCCGCATACTTGCAAAAGGTCTACGATGATCGAGCGCGATTGGGCTAGGACCACCTGAGCTGAAAGCACCCCGGAATCTGCTATGTCAGGGGTGCAGCGGCCCCCAAGATAGCGTAGGCGTCGAACGAGCTCTGGGACCACAGCTGGGTTGTTGCTGGAACCGGCAATGCCTTCTGTGATGTCTGCAAGCTCTTCGATGATCGCGAGTTGCTCGGCAGTGACGGTGTCATGATCTTCCACCAAAACCTGCGCACGGCGAGCAAGGACTCGCGTATTGCGGATGGCGTTATCCACTGGCGCAAGAATCCGGACAAAGGATCTGACGCGATGGCGCGAGGCCCAGAGCAGCGGGGACACCGTGCTTTCCTCTTGACCCGACTTGGCGGCTTCGAGCATCGCATTGATGGCGGCTTGCGATCCCCGCACTCGTTCTAATTCTTCCCTGATCACGTCAGGGTCGGCCGTCTTCAGGCCTATAGCAACGTGTTCCAAGACCGTACTGGCCAACCGGAGCACCGTTGAGACTTCACGACGCCCCTCCGCGAGAGGAGAATGCGGCAGCAGCGCCATAACTACGATGCCCGTGAAGCAGCCGAGAAGAGCATCGATCATCCGATCCGGCCCTGCGGAAGTTCCGGGCGGCATGATCGTAGCGATCAATATCGAGCCAATGGCCACCTGATTAATAAGCAGCTGGCTCTTGGAAAGAAAAGTAGCAACGAGCAATGAAACAAAGATGGCGAGCGGCATCTGCCAGTGCCCCACGCCTATTCCTATGATCAGGAGATCTCCAAGCCCCACCCCAATAGCGCAGCCGATGGATAACTCTATCGCCTTTTTAATACGGTTTCCGCTGGTCAGACCAAGGATAATGATGGCAGCCATCGGCGCAAAAAAGGGCTTCTCATGCCCAATAAGATTGCGTGCAACCCAAAAGGCGATTCCTGCTGCCAGAGACATCTGAACAATAGATAGGAAGCTTCGCCTTAGCCGTAGCACTCGCTCCTTGATATCCAGCATGTTTGCCAGAATAGTTGATTTTCATTGCATAAGTATTTATTATTTTTTGCCCCCACCTGAGGGAAAAAACACAGCTACCTTCCACCCCGAAATAAATTCATAATGCATTTGCAATCAACCGGAAGGAAACCGATGCACCTCAAACGCAAATTAGCGACGGTGCTTGCAGTCGCAGCCCTCTTGCCCCTGCCCGTGGCAAGCGCCCAAGACGCTCCCTCAGTTCCCGCAGCTGTTGATCAGGGAGACCGGCTACTGATTCAAAAGACCGCCAACCTGCTTGGCGTGTGCACTGTGGGCTACGTAGACACCGAGAATAATCGTGTGTGGACCGATGCCCACTGCGGCAACGATGGTGCCGAGGTATATGACGAATACCAGCAGACCATCGGAACTCTCCGCCATGTTTACCCAGACGAGTGGGCACGCCTGAGTGACACTACAGAGATGCAGTGGAGTGTGAATAACCGCGCAGCCGATCTGGCTTATGTGGAGATTTCCGATCCCAATGTCCTGGGAAAGAACTACTTCTCTCAGAACTCGGTTGCTGAGCCAGAGGTCGGCGACGTCCTGTGCGCATACGGTAGCCGCACCCAGCGCATTGCGTGCTCCCCTATCACCAATATCAGTGGCCCAGTGGTACTCACCGGTGACATTGGATCTGACCACGGCGATTCAGGCGGACCTGCATGGGTAGAGGGCAAAGGTTACATCGGTCAGCTTCTTGGAGCAGACCGCGTCTGGCGTTCAGACAAGGGCGAAGTATCCACCACAGTTTTCCGCAAGATTGGCACCAATGACCTGCGCAACCCCCTCAACCTGCGCGAGCCACTGCCGTACCATGACCTAGACTTTGACCGCCTCCGCCACCCAGAGGTAACCACCACTGAAAATAGCGATCAGATTCTCCGGGAGAAGGCAGAGCGCGACCGCGCCGAGCGCGACCGCGTTGCTCGCGCAATGGCAGGCGACCTGGACACTCAGCTAGGCCGCGCGCGTCAAGACGAGCGTACGCTCGAGGATCGCGCTAACCAGCTGGAAAATGAAGTAAACGGTGAGTCCAACCCTGAGCGCCGCCAGGAGCTAGAGCGCGATCTGGAGAATGCCAAGGCTACCCGCGACGTGGTGAAGGAGCAGAAGGAGACGCTAGAGCGTACCGAGCATGATCGCACCACTACTAAAGCTGACTCTCAGGGGTCTTCCGGCGGATGGCTCAAGTTCTTCCGTTTCTAGAGATCATTCACCATCGTTCCAAATTTTTCTTACCGTGGCTGGATGTTCCGAGGTAGGGGCTAGCACCTCTGCCGCGGAGCTCCTCGACTGGCCACATATTTGGAGCAGATCCACGATCGATGATCGGGTCTGCGCCAACACAGCATGAGCGGAAAGCACTCTTCCCTCTGCTACTTCTAAGCCCGAGCGTGCGCCGATGTCCTTGAGGATGCCGACCAGCTCGGGCACTTCTGCATTTTCCGCGACATCCGTATTGCCGTAGTAAAGGTTGGAGAGTCGTTCAGAGACACAGGCCAAGGTTGCTATCAGCTCGATCTGCTCTTCAGATACCTCATCTTGGTCTTCACAAATCACTAATGCCCGACGCGCCAGCACCCGAGTATTGCGCATTGCGTTATCCACGGGGTTAAGGATCCTGATCATTGAGCGGATACGCCGGCGTTGCGCCCAGAGCAGTGGCGACGCCTGAATCGTTTCCTTTCCCATATTGGTAGCGGCGATCATCTGGTTAATGTGGCCTTGGCTTCCGCGAGCTAGGACTAGGGCCTCCACAATGGAATCAGCGTCTCCAGTACGCAGCGCGTCAGCTACCTTGCGCTGGACAACAGCCACCACACCAAGGATATTTGCAATTTCGCGTCTCCCCGAGCGCAAAGGCGAGTCGGGGATGAGGGCTATGACCAAGATTCCCACCAGGCCGCCAACCAGCGCGTCAAGCATGCGGTCGGTGCCTCCAGAAGTTCCTGGGGGAAGAATCGTTGCAATCAGCACTGCGGCAAACGAGGCCTGATTAGCCACGAGCACGCCCTTATCCGCAATAATGCCCAATATAATAGAAAGGGCCACGGCGATCGAGATTTGCCAGACCCCTGAGCCGACAAGGGCGATGAGGACGTCGCCAAGCCCTACGCCGATGCTCACTCCAAGGACGAGCTCAAAGGAACGGCGGAATCGTTCTCCGCCGGTGGTGCTCAACACAATCACTGTGGACATTGGAGCAAAAAAGGGCTGCTCATGGCCAAAAAGATGCAGGCCAACCCAATACGATAATCCAGCTGCCAGACCCGCTTGGATCACATAAATCCAATTAGAATGCAGCCGCATCAATCCCTGCTGGAATCTATTCATTTTTTGTGTTTCTGACCACGTAGGTGCCATAGCTCCTCAATCTACTCTGTTACCTGAGTAAATCTTAGCCTTCTCCAATCTCTATGTGGTCGTACAACCGTATCGCTGCCCAGAGGATCACGCACGCAAGAGGGACGTTCACCCATGCAGGCGGGGCAGATTCCCAGAACGAGGCAAGCTGCGCTAGCAGAAAAATCGCACATCCCGCGCCTGCCGCAGCGACCATTCGTTGCCAGATGACTGCTGCTCCAGTAATCACCGCCAGCACAAGAGTCATCTGCATGAGCCATTCGCCGCTGCTTCCCTCAAACAGCGCAGCCTCCCCAAAAATCAGGTTGGTTACACCCCACACGACCAGTGTCCCTAGTGCTAGCACGACCATAGAAAGCGCATAATAACTAAATATTTTGGAGCTAACATACGCGCGACGCGATACGTTTCGGCTCAACACGAGCAGTGCATCCCCGCCGCTAAGGCCTCCGCTTATCCCGTGAGCAGCCACGATAATGATGGCGATGCTAATAATTTGATGTAGATTCTTCTCCCATTGCGCGTACGAGTCCTGCCACACGGGTTCCGCCACCGGCAGACCGCTGGCCAGGTTATGGATTATGTCAGGCATAAACCATGCGGTGAGAGGGGAAGCTACAGCAAGAGCCACCCCTAGGCCTAACACGATGTGGCTACTAGTAGTCGACGCTATTCTTCGGAGCTCATAAGCCCACAGGACTCTATTGCTGTTCATGGCACACCGCCTCATAGACGTCTTGCAAAGTGGATGATTCGATTGTCACTGGTATCCCCAATTGACGTTCCAAGGCATCACGCAGGGCCTTATCACCGGGGAGCCGGAGGTAGGTAGTGGCAGACCGGTGCGTGGCTAAAACATCCTGCAATTCTCCCTCAAGCACAAGTTTTCCTTTATGCAGCAGGCCTACGTGGTCGCATACGTTTTGAACGTCGGCAAGCAAATGCGAGGTGAACAGAACCGTGGCCTGGCCCCTCAGTTGCTTAATAATGGCCAAAACATCGGCGCGTCCTATCGGGTCGAGCGCGCTCGTCGGCTCATCCAACACCAATAACCGCGGCGCTCCTATTAGGCTGGCGGCAATGCCTAGGCGCTGTGACATGCCCCGCGAGAAGCCCCCTACGCTGCCCCTGGCTCCCGACAACCCAACTAAGTCCAGCAGGTCATGTGCACGGTCAACGGCAAGATCCGGTTCCACCCCAGATATTCGGCCTAAATAAATAAGCGCATCTATGGGCTTCATCCATGCGGCAAAGCGCGGAACATCCGGAAGATAGGCTATCTGGGGGCTAGGCTCTGAAGGCAGCGTTCCGCGCGGTAATCCGAGCACTGTTGCGCTTCCCGAGCTAGCCGCGGCAAATCCCAACAAGATTCTGATGGTTGTGGTCTTTCCGGCGCCATTCGAACCAATGAACCCGTATATGGAACCTTCAGGCACGCTCATGGAGAGATCGTCTACAACAGCTACATCACCGTAATATTTGCTCAGATTCTGTGTTTGTACAGCCAGCGGAGTCATCGTGAGTCTCCATAAAGCTGTTCAATCACTCCCATGTTTTTCTTGGGTTCCGTACGTTCCGGCTGATCGCGGTACTTCCGCTCCCGGAAGTACAAGAACAAAAACGCAACGCTGCCCATTGTTTGCCCCACTAAGATCGCCACTAGCCAGACCCACCTAGGTTGCGCAGCTAATCGACGCTCCCCGAGCCTGGCTAGATAGAAAAGCGCCGTTATTGTGAGAACGCCTTGCAGCGCAATGAGCCACCACAAAGACGCGAGCTCATTCATTGGTTTTTGCCTTCAACGTTGCGTCCAGATTGAGCAGCGCGGATTTAACGGTGCCTACTACCACGGCGGTAGTAACCACAGGAAGGCTAAGGACGGCGATCGTGGAAAGCGGGCGAGAGCCAGTCTTCCCTGCGCATATGTCCAGAAAAGCCATGGTCTGCAAGCCGAGGGTCTGAGCCTTAGCCGTCACGTCTTTATCTGCGCTCCACAAGGCCATTGTTCCACTAAGCGCGGTATAAGAGACGCGTTTGTGTTTAGTGGCGCAAGCGGCCAGCGACACTATTCCGGCACCAATAAATGGCATGTATTTCAATGCTTTAAGCGTCCGCGAAGGCACATACTCTTGAAGATCCGGCAGTGAATCATCAGGCCGCACCAGCCCCAGTTTCACCGCAACCGCACCCACGTTGAGATCCCATCCAATGCCCCAGGTCCGGGGGATAAAGAGGGCGGGGTTCTCGGGCTCAAAAATTTTAAATTGTGTCTGCGGAGAATGCACCGCAACACCAAAAATTCTGATAGTCCCGTCCTGCTCACGCTCATAAAAGTTGGTCATTTTCCGATCCCTTCCAGATAGTCGTTGACAAATACGGATAATGCGCGCCATTCCTGAGCCAGATCAGATATACGTTCACTCCCCTTTTCCGTGACCGAATAAATCTTGCGCGGCGGCCCTGAAGGTGATTCCTCCCAATGGCTATCAATCCACGCATGCTTTTTCATTCGGGTCAGCAGCGGATAAAGAGTTCCCGTGGAGACTTCCACCCCCAGGCGTTCGATGAGTGCACCGCCATAAGCGGGTTCCTTTTCCAATGCGGCCAAAACGATCAGCTCGAGCACGCCTTTTCTTAATTGCGATTCCGCCATATCACCTTCTATGCCTAGCAAGCTACTATGCAATACATAGTAGCTTCTTTGAGAAGGAACACACAAGGACGGCACACCCCAATTTGAGGCATACCGTCCTTGAATCTATAGGTTACTTATTCTTACGACGCCCAATCAGCGCAGCTCCTGCGAGCACAAGCACGAGTGCTGCTACCAGCAGCCCTAGAACACTTGCACCAGTAGTGGCCAGCATCGGGGACTTCTTTTCCTCGGCCTTCGGCGCTACCTTTGTCGGCTCGGCCTTTGCAGGCTCAGCTTTTGGCGTCTGCGTCGGTTCAGCCGCATTAGGAGCGGAAGAACTGCCGCTACTGCCGGTGGCACCACTTACCAAGCCAGCCAGCAAGCCAACGCCGCCGATAATCCCACCAGCGATGAGCAGGTTACCAATCAGAGTGCCGTTACCTTCAGGGATTGGGTATGTAATGGTGACGGTTCCGTTGTTTGTGCCTGGGTTTCCGTTAGCATCTTCACCGTTGTATTTCACCGTATCCGGGCTTCCCACAAAGTCTCCTTCAGGGGTGAAGGTAAAGCTCCCGTCCTCGTCGATAGTCCATACGCCTTGACCGGGAACGGTCATCTTCTTGCCGTCTTCAGAGATTACAGCGCCCTTAGGCTGCCCGTCTTCAACAAACTTCACGGTTTCTGGCAACAAATCTGCGGGATAATCAGGATGATTCCCCTTGCCTGGGGTCACGGTTACCGGCTCGCCGGTCTCGCCTTTGTCCACAAAATGCGGTAGCGGGAACTCGCCGTCCCCATCTTTGGGAACAACAATCGGCGTGTACTTAGCCGTATGAGTCACCTCACCCTGCTTGGCAGTAACCACCACGGTCTTTGCCGTCCCCACAAAATCAGGGTGCGGTTCAAAGGTAACCACGCCGCTATTATCCACGGTGTAGGTTCCTTGACCTGGCACCTCTACCTTGTCGGTCGGGTTACCGGAAGCGTCGACAAGCGAATATTCCACAGGAAGAGCAGGGTCAACGTCGGGGAACATTTCTGCGGGGGTAATGCCCTCGTCCGTGATATTCCCAAATTTTTCCGGGTCATTATCGGTGGACTTCTGTGTCTCACCTTGGTGCGCCACAGTCACCGAGTTCTTGGTGGTGGGCTCAAAGATGTATCCGGCATCCAGGTTGGGGGTGTTCTCCCCGGCCTTCACCTCAGCGGTGGCGGTTTCACCCGTGTTCGGATCGGCGTTTGAGTCCTTATCCTTGGTAACGTCGCCTTCCGTCTTCTTGGTCAGGTTTTCTTTGTCGCCAAAACGCACAGAGTAGCCCACGCCGGGGATAAGTCCCTCGAATGTGTAGGTGCCGTCTTCCTTAGTTTCCACGGGGTCAACGCCCTCGACGGGCTTGCCGTCTTTCAGCAACGTAACGGTCACGCCTGCACGCGGCTTCTCGTTATCGTCGCGGATACCGTCTCTATTGGCATCGAACCAGGTCATGCCGGAGAGCGAGCCCAGTTTGATAAAGCCAAAGTCCAAGCTGAGGTCTTTATCCTTGTCCTTGGTCAGCGTGCCCGGGGTAGTTTTTGCGCTCTTTGTGGAGGAGTCTTTCTCAGCGTCCTCGGTACCACCGGTTTTTGCGGGAGCAAAGCCTTCAGGATTTTTCAGCACCTCTACCGTGTAGCTTTGGCCGTCCTTGAGCACCGGAAGGTCCTCAAAAAGATACTTGCCTTCTGCGTCCGTGACTGTGCTCTTCA
Organism: Corynebacterium pseudotuberculosis; assembly: GCF_002155265.1. NCBI lineage: Bacteria > Bacillati > Actinomycetota > Actinomycetes > Mycobacteriales > Corynebacteriaceae > Corynebacterium > Corynebacterium pseudotuberculosis. Next base: position 819,565 of record NZ_CP021251.1, on the reverse strand, counting down.
CCGGCTTGCCCTCCGGGTCGAGGAGCCTTAGCTCAACGCCGGGAATGCCGCTATCCTCGCCATCGTTTTGGATGCCGTCATTGTTCTTGTCATGCCAGACAAAATCGCCCACGGAAACCTTAGGAGCAACGGAGACAACAACCAGGCCCGCATCTACGTCGCGACGATCCCCCTGCAGATCAATGACCCTGGCGGAACCAATACCGTTGTTTGATTCTATGACGTCCGAGTCTTTCTCATCGCTGCCATTCACCACAACGCTGGGGAGAGTAAAGGACGCGAAAGACCGACCGTCTGTGGTGCGCGCAGCAGAGTAGTCGAATTGCACCTTGTACTTGCCCTTGGGCAGGTTTTCAAAGAGATACTCGCCGTTCTCACCGGTAGTTACCACATAAGGTTCCTGCGTGCCTGGCCGATTGAAGGGTTGACCCTGCTCATTCAGCAGCGACACCTTTACGCCCTTAACACCGGGCTCGCCGTCCGTTTGCAGCCCGTCAAAGTCCTGATCAAACCAGACTTTATCACCCAAAGAAACCAATGGCTCCGGCTTTTTATCCACCATAAACTTAAGGTCTTCGACCTCGCCACCGGGGATAACGCCTGTGGGCTGCTTCATATCATCGGCCTTGACGCCATCGCCGCCTACACGGATACGCGCATAGTAATCCTTGCCGGGCTCAGGCTTCTTATCAGCGTCGCTCCAGTCGAAGGTGGCGTTGCCGTCTTTAAGCACACCCACGCGACGCTCTGACTCATCAAAAGTGCCATTGTTATCCAGGTCTACCCATGCCACAACGTCGCTACCCGTAGCGGTTACGGGGAAAGTGACTTTGCCGTTGGCATTTTCAAAACCATCTTTGAAAACGTTCGGTTGGACGTCTTCCTCGGAGTCCTTCTTGGCGTCGTCGCTCCAATTCTTGCCGCCGTCACGAGTCGGCATTTCAGTGCCCACGCGATTCTTAGGCTCAAACTTAACGTCCGGATTCTGCTTCGGCTGGCCTGTCACATTCCAGTTATCCAGGATGTGGCTGGCTTCCCCATAAGACTTCGGCGCATCGCCCTGATCTGTAGGAATGAAGATACCCGCGACCACGCCCTGGCGGGAGCCGGTCTTACCGCGCGGGTGGTTATCCAACGTAACGGACACAGTCTTGGCGCCGCGGCTGACAAGAAGGGGCTGCGACTGCGGGATGGATTTCCATTCGCCGCCTTCTTCATTCAACTCCGTGTCCACCCAGCCGTAGCTCTTGTCGCCGTTTTGCAAGGACCACTCGGATTCGGGCGTTACGACGATCGGCGCGTAGGGGTCTTTACCGTTTGGGACTTTGGTAGGCACCGTGGGAGTGTTATCTACGTAGTAGTAACGCTTATCCTTACCCACAAGATCCTGGATGACCTGCCAGCCGCCGTCGGCGTTGGTAACCAGGCCAAGGTTCTCCGGGACTCCGCCTTTTTCCAAATTGCTGCCATAAGGGTTGTTGTGCCCCTCCACCTTGATTCCAGTGGATTCCCCGTCAGAGGCCACCACGTCAAGGGAGATGGGCTTGCCATTCAGCGTGCCTTGAATATCAAGGTCAAAGGTGTAGCCCTGGTTACCTACACTATCGGCATTATTATTAAAAAGATCCGGATTAAGATACTGGCTGATCTGCCATTTTGCGCCGGGATCACTTGGATACAAGACTTCCCTGTCAAACCATTTGTCACGGTCCGAATTACGTCCTGCAAGCGCAGCAAAATCAAGCGGACGGAAGAAGTCATTCCACGTCACATTGCGCGCCCAGATGCCACCGTTTTCCACTGTAAGCGGCGTGCCGTTGCTGCTCTTAGCATCAGGGTATATAGCCTTAATGCTCTTGATGGTTACGGTAACTTCCATCCCTTTAGGTAGACCATCGGTGTCTTTATAGGTGTAGGTGTCACCTTCTTTGATGCGTTTACCGCCAAAGCCGCCTTCATTGTTTTCAGGATTTTTTGAATCCCACTTATTTTCAAGCTGCTCGCCACTAGCTACCTTGGAGAAATCAAAGAAGAAAATCTCATTAGCAAATTTTGCATCTGGATTGCTGGTAAAAGCGTTAGTTGTTCCGTCATCGACGGCTGCAAAGGCTGAGGGAACCGTTACGGTTAAGCCTGCGAGGGCAAGGGATGCAGCTGTAGTTAGTGCTACAAACCTTGGGCCGGGTCTACTGCCCACTGGGTCTCCTAAAGAAGGAATAATTAAGTTAACCGATTAATTCAAGCAGCATATTTGCTATAGGTCAAAGAAGAAATTGGTAATGTATTTCAGTTAAAGCTCATACCCCGGCCGTTATAAAAAATATCCGGCCCATCTTATGGGCCGGATATTTACAATCTACGCAACACTCAGTCTTACTTGGTTACCGAGGTTCCCACAGAGTGTAGATCCTGGCAGGCCTCGATGATGCGCTCAGACATGCTCTGCTCAGCCTTCTTCATGTAGGAACGAGGATCGTAGACCTTCTTGTTTCCTACCTCGCCGTCGATCTTGAGCACGCCGTCGTAGTTGGAGAACATGTGAGCAGCGATAGGACGGGAGAATGCGTACTGGGTGTCAGTGTCCACATTCATCTTGATCACGCCATAGGTGAGCGCCTCCTCGATCTTCTCCTTCTCAGAGCCGGAGCCACCGTGGAAGACAAAGTCGAATGGCAAAGCGGAATCGTCTAGGCCGAGCAGCTTGCGGGCAACCTTCTGACCTTCCAGAAGAACTTCTGGGCGCAGCTTAACGTTGCCTGGCTTGTACACGCCGTGGACGTTTCCAAAGGTCGCTGCCAGCAGGTAACGGCCATTTTCGCCGGTACCTAGGGCGTTGATGGTCTTTTCAAAGTCCTCTGGAGTGGTATAGAGGTTTGCGCCGGCCTTGGCCTCTACACCGTCTTCCTCGCCACCGACAACGCCAATCTCAGCCTCAAGAATGATGTGAGCTTTACGTGCTTTCTGGAGCAGCTCCTGAGCAATCGAAAGGTTCTCATCGATCGGAACCGCAGAGCCATCCCACATGTGGGACTGGAACAACGGAAGCTCGCCGCGGTCTACGCGCTCCTGAGAAATAGCAATCAGCGGGCGAACGTACTCGTCCAGCACTTCTTTCTGACAGTGATCGGTATGGAGTGCAACGTTAATGCCGTAGCTCTTTGCAGCCTCGTGAGCAAATGCGGCGAGAGCCACAGCACCCTTGACTTTGTTCTTCACTGCAAGGCCAGAACCGAACTCCGCGCCACCGGTGGAGAACTGAATGATGCCGTCAGACTCAGCTTCAGCAAAACCCTTCAGAGCTGCGTTGATGGTTTCAGAAGAAGTGCAGTTGATAGCCGGGAAGGCAAATCCGCCTGCCTTAGCTCGATCCAGCATCTCATTGTAGACCTCGGGAGTTGCGATAGGCATGAAAAATCCTCCAGTTGGATTAGCTTAATTCGTTTCATCTGTGAGCACGATTGCTCGTAGCCTGTATCCCAGTATGCCAGCAACCCCCGCAGAATGCTTCTCTTCAATCCAAAAAATTAGGAGAGAAATCACACAGATTCGGGCATAACCGAAACTATTCAAACTAACTATTCGGACTCGACTATGCGCGCGGCAGCTTCCAGCAGCATCCATCCCGATAGTTGCACGGATAGGTCGCGTTCGTCGATACGCACCACGTTTACTATGTCGCTCAACGCCGAGCCTCCCACGCCAAAGTTGTGAGGAAGCTTTGCATCATCCGTCCAGTCGGTAGCAAATACGGGCAGGCCGTCAACCTCTAGGCGATGGTTCCACACACTTTCCGCTGAGGCCATAACCAGACGCTTAGCAATATTGCGGGCAGAGCGATTAGCGTCGCTGTCGTCCGGCAGCCTCACCGCGGCATCAGCAAGATAGCGCGCCAAAATCCCCTTGAATAGTCCGCCGTCGCCATCACCGGTCACCCAGTCGATCACCCCTGATCGCGTTGTCATTTCTTTGGCCGTTGCATGGATCACGGCACGCGCATGAGCTAAATACGTAATCGAGTCTTCATACGTTGCTGGGTCAGCGCGCAGCGCCTCGGCAACCTCCACGCATGCCCCAATAACCACGCCCTGGCAATAAGGATGCGTGTATTTAACCAGCTCCGGGCCTCGCATACTCATGCGCACCCCATCCATCACCAGGCCTTTTTCATCGATAAGATTGTCAAAAATCCAGTCGATGATCTCGCGCGCTTTAGCAATATCGCCGTTGCGCGCAAACATGATGGCCGCCGGGCCGTTTGTGGGCACGTTAAAAAAATGTTCTCCCACGCGCCACGGCAGCACACCCACCACTGGATCAGCGCCAGCGGCGATGTTGGCCTCCAGCGCACGCATATTCTTGCGTTTGCCTCGACTCCGCATGCGACGTTCCCGGTCCAGGGCAAGCGCCAACCAAGACTTATCATCGTAATAATTATTGCGAGTGAGCTTGCCCAGGTTGCGCACTTGGATGCCGGTAATGGTCTCCCGGATTCTTTGTTTGCGGGCTTTGGTGGGACGACGAAGAGCAGCATCCACAAGGCAATCTAAATAATGTGCTTGCCACCAGTAATGCCACCGATAAAAGAGCTTTTCCTTTATATTTGGAGGCCACGCTACGACCGCTAAATTCGTATGAGGAAGCCCCCACAACGACGATGCATGCCTCTCATTGATCGCAGATTCAGCGAGATCAGCACGATGCAGCCATATTTCGTTCAACGTGATACCTACTCTTCTCGTAGAAAAGCCCGCCACCAGCTGGTGAGGCCGAACGGAACATCTCCCTAATACTAGACAAAAGCTCTAGCCGGCTACCATGCTTTGCCCAGATCGGCGTGTTGCCTTATCCAGGTATGCATGGCTATTCCAGCAGCAACACCAGCGTTGATAGAGCGCGTTGATCCAAACTGTGCGATAGAGCAAGTCATCAGCGCGCCCTTTTGTGCCGCCTGCGTTACCCCCGGGCCTTCTTGGCCGAAAAGGAGAATGCACTTTTCCGGCAGCTCGGCGGTCTCCAACGGGATGCATCCCGGGGTGTTATCAATGGCCACAATTGTGAGGCCTTCCGATAACGCCCAATCGACCAGGCTTTGAGTATCTGGATGGTGCATAAGGTGCTGGTAGCGGTCAGTGACCATTGCACCACGCCGGTTCCATCTGCGTCGCCCCACAATGTGCACCGTGTCCACGGCAAACGCATTAGCCGTGCGCACAACGGTGCCAATGTTCGCGTCGTTTTCAAAGTTCTCAATCGCCACGTGCAGGGCATGCCGCCGGGTGTCTATGTCCTTGATTATCGCAGGCCGCGACCAATAACGATAGGCATCCACAACGTTACGACGATCCCCTGCTTCCAGGAGATCAGGATCGTAGTGCGGCTCACGGGGGTGCGGTACGCCAGGGTGTTCTTCTACCCACGGCCCAACCCCGTGCAGCCCTTCGCCCCACTCTGTAGGACCCGGCGCGGAGGTGACGTTAGACAAGGCCTAGATCCTCGAGTCCGATGAGGTAGCGATACTCCAAGCCTTCTGCAGCAATAACATCGGCAGCGCCGGTAGCGCGATCCACCACGGTGGCCACGCCTACAACCTCTGCACCGATTTCTCGCAGCGCGGCTACTGCTGTTAGCGGAGAGTTTCCGGTGGTTGTGGTGTCCTCTACAACCAGGACTTTCTTGCCCACCACATCAGGGCCTTCAACACGACGCTGCATTCCGTGCTTTTTAGCCTCTTTGCGCACAACAAAGGCGTCGATTGCCCGACCTTCGGCGTGCATAACGGAGGTAGCCACAGGATCCGCGCCTAGGGTGAGCCCACCAACGCACGCATAATCCCAGTCAGCGGTGAGCTCACGCAGCAACTCTCCGATCAGGCGCGATGCGCGATGGTGCAAGGTAGCCCGGCGCAGGTCAACATAGTAATCAGCCTCTTTGCCTGAGGACAACGTCACTTTGCCGTGAACAACGGCAAGTTCTTTGACCAGTTCCGCCAGTTCATTTTTCTTTGCTGCATTGATAGACATGGGTGCGGGAGCTCTCCTTATTTTTCACTGCCGTTGGGCTTTAAGTACTTAGTTTAGAGGGTCGGTTCCGAGTTCCTCGGTGAGGTCCTCAAAGATTGTGGAGCCCTGACTAAGATCGCGCAAAACTCGGGTTCCGTTATAGCGCCCCGTTTCTGGTTTATCGCCCTTAGCTATGGCCGCTACCTCATCACTCCCCACGGATCGGGGTTCCACCACCCCTCGCGCTTGCGCTGCCGCACGCGTGGGCAGCTGAACGGGATCTTCTTTGCGCGCAACTACCGGCAGTACCGGGACCGCGTCCTCCGAGTCATCCTCTTCCGTCTCAGGGGCATCCGGCATAGGCCGGGAGGGGTCACAGTCTGTAAAGTCCACTGGCTGTGTAGCACCACTGCGGGGTGGCAATACCCGAGTTGCGTCGGCAAAAAGGGTGAGGGGTTGGATGAGGGCCTCCCAGTCTTCATGCGTGGAGCCGCGTTCCAATTGCGCCAACACCCAATCGGATTCTTCCCATACCACCGACACCGCGCTGGGCATATCTGCAAATGCTTTGTCCACCCGCTCATCCAGCATTCTTTCAGTGGCGCCTTGATCATTGCTGTACAAGGTAAAACCCTCAATGCAGCTAACTTGTCTCAAGTCTTCCGTGTCCTCGTGGGCTTCTCGACGCCCCACCACAACCACATCAGAGCTAACAGCACGGCGCAACGCCATCACGCTCACCCCGCCCAATTCCACGAGGTACATTTCATATCCTCCGGCGATGCCGCTCACTACGTTGCGGGCAATCGCACCGTCTACGGCAGCCTCTCGGCTCCATTCATCGGAAAGAAAAGCGTCTTCTTTGGTGTAATCAAATCCGTGAGCTTCCGCCCACGTTTTCTTCTCTTTCCGTCCCCCTTTGGATATGGCCGTAAGCTTCTTCGGCGATCCACCTTTCTCTTCTGAGTCTGAGGTCTGCTGAGCTGTGGCTGTTCGATTACGCAAAAGATCAAACAGCCACAGGCCAACTCCAAGGAGTCCGACGATTCCGGCGAAAAGAAATAGCATGGCTTAAAGCCTAGCGCGCATCCCCATGTTCAACAGGGTTCTTGGGATCCGCCGCCCATTGTGACCATCCGCCCACGTAATGCCGAGGCGTTCCTATGCCAGCAATATTCATAGCGATGATCGCCTGGGCCGAATGGTTACCAGACCCCGAATAAACGATCACATCATCAGCGCTAGTAATCCCTACAGCAGCAAATGCCGCGCGAATTTCCTCTGGAGTTTTAAACAGGCCTTCCTGGGTAAGCAGATCTCTGGAAGGAACATTGACGGCACCAGGGATATGGCCGGCCTTGAGGTCAAGGTGTTCTTTACGCCCGGCAAAGCGATTAGCCTCACGAGCATCCAAGAGTATCCCGGTATGGCTCTTCACATCTTCAATTGTTGCGGTGGGCATTCCGCCTAGTTCTGGCTCAATGGTGGAATATGATCGTGGGTTGCCTGGCCCGCCCAATGTTTCATGTCCTGCGGCTTCCCATGCTTGTTGTCCACCATCCAGGATCACTACATCCGGGACTCCGGCCCACTTGAGAATCCACCAGGCGCGCGCAGCGAAAAGGCCTCGGTGATTGTCATACACCACAACTTGACGATCATCGGTCAACCCCCAGCGGATAAACCACTGGTCCAGAATATTCTTGGTGGGAAGCGGGTTACGGCCCAGCTTGGAACTGGGAGCAGATGCCAAAGCAAACGCTGTGTCACAGTAACGCGCAGTGGAAATATGCTCTGAACTAAACTGCGCATATCCTCCGCCCTCATGAGGCGACCATAGGCTGGCAAGAATGATGTTATTGCTACCAGTGTTGATCCGCTGTGCGAGTTCTTCGACGCTAATTGTGATACTCATACTCAGAAGTCTAAGGTTCGTCGCGATTTTTCGCTTGGTGGATACCCACAAGCGTGTCTATGTCACAAAACAAAACCCACCTATGCAGCACAAATGTTGAGTATGTGTTTTTGCACTATTGGATTTTGCGCAAAAATATACCCATTCAATGTTTACATTTTGCACATATTTAGTTTAGTATTTTTTCAGGTTTGTAGGTGGCCTCCGACGCTTACAAACCGCCATACCTCAAAGAGAAGTCCCGCGCCGATAAAATTCCCCCGCTTAAGCTGCACTCCCCCAAGCCTAAAACCCATACAAAAAGGAAAACGCGGCACTATGTCGTCGGTTCATAGTGCCGCGCGCGTTGAACCACTGCTAAAGCTCAACGCTTGCTGGGATAGTAGCCCACAGCCGTCTTCGACTATAGCATGCTTTCTACGATTTATCCCTCAACGTCCAGATTTACTTTGGAACGGGTTTGGGTCGCGGTGGTCATAATTGTGTTCGCCTCAACATCCGTCAATGCTTTTTCCGCAGCTAGTTCCGCATTTACGCGATCGACAAATCCTGAAATCTCTTCTTCCACGCGCGTTTCGTCCCACCCTAAATATGGGGCAATCCGCCGAGCCACGCCGTCTACAGCACCTACACCGCGGTCTGCATATTCCATCCCCACGCGAAGACGACGCAGCAATACATCCTCCACGTGCAAAGCACCCTCGTCAGTGACGGCATACAGTACCTCAGCCCAGCAATAGCCCTCAGCACCCTCCACAGGAGTCAGCAACTGCGGATCCTCTAGTCCAGGAGCCAACACCTGCTCACACAAGGAGCCGTACCTGCCGAGCATATGCGTGATCAGCTGTTCATCCACTCCATACTTAGCCGCCAACAGGGATACCTGGTTAACCAGCGCATGGTAGCCGTCAGCGCCCACAATAGGAGTACGTTCGGTTACAGACTCCGGGGCAGTAATCTTGGCCTCTTTAAGCGCCACATCCACGGCATCCTTGCCGATCACTCGATACGTGGTGTACTTTCCGCCGGCTACAGAAACCAACCCTGGTGTTACTACAGCGACGGCGTGATTACGCGACAAATTCGTCGTGGCATCCGACTTACCACTGAGCAGTGGACGCAATCCGGAGAAGACCCCCACGATATCCTCATATCCCAGCTTCCTGTTTACGCGCTGATTAACTTGGGATAGCACGTAATCGATGTCCGCACGCGTAGGAGCAGGATCGGGCTTGGACAATTTCTGATCCCAGTCGGTATCCGTGGTACCAATGATCCAATAATTACCCCATGGAATAACAAACAGCACAGACTTCTCTGTGACAAAGCACAGCGCCGCATCGGCATCGAGCTTGTCCTTCTCCACAACAATATGAATGCCTTTGGACGCATGAACAGAGAACTTGCCCCGAGCTCCGGCAAGCTTTTCTACCTCGTCATTCCACACACCCGTGGCGTTAATAAACACTTTGCCGCGGATTGTGGTTACCTCACCGGTATCAGTATCACGTACCTGTGCGGCTACTATCCGCCCAGAGGCGTCTTTATCAAAGCCCACTACCTGAGTCGATGGGCGAACCACCGCGCCATAATGCGCCGCAGTACGTAGAACCATCATCGTGTGGCGGGCATCATCAACAAGGGTGTCGTAGTAGCGGACACCGCCAACGATGGCATCATTACGCAACCCTGGAGCAGCCTTTAAGACCCCTCCACGGGTGAGGTGTTTCTGCATCGGCACACTCTTAGCCCCTCCCATAAGGTCATAGAGGGCAAAGCCGCCGAACATCATCACACGTTCCCAGAGCCGGTGAGTCAAGGGGAAAATGAACTTTAGGGGTTTGACCAGGTGTGGCGCCAAGACAGACATGTTGAGCTCACGCTCATGGAGAGACTCGGCCACGAGCTTAAAATCGAGCATGGCAAGGTAGCGCAAACCGCCATGGAACATCTTTGATGATCGCGAGGATGTACCGGCAGCAAAATCACGAGTTTCCACCACAGCAGTGCGCAATCCTCGGGTAGCAGCATCAAGCGCCGCACCAGCACCCACGGAGCCACCGCCGATAATGACAACGTCAAAGTCTTCTGACCCGAAACGGTCCCAGGCCTGTTCAAAAACCTGAGGATTAAATGACATACCCATGCCGATCAATGCTCCTTTTCTGGCTTGCCTGAGAACAAGCCACTAGCGCACCGCGATGGAAAGTAGCTCTTAACACACACCACGTTCCCCGCTGGTACTTGTAATTAAATGCCTTATGACCCCCATAGTAGGTATGTTTTTCCCTCACGGTTCCGAAAATAACGTGATTGCGACCACCAATTTTTTCTAATGCACTTCTACCAGCATTTATTTCTAATGCACTTCTACCAGCATTTATATAGAAAATAAAATATACGCTAGCGTAGGTTTTTTATCTCAGATCACTCACAGCAATAAGAATTGCTGTCCCCCACCTCTTTAGCCATGCCAAAATAAATAAAGAATAGAAGATAGCCATAAAGACCACCTTCTATTCTTTTTCAGGGCCACATAGTATGCACTAATTATCCCATTTTACGCGAACGCCAGGCGCCCCTCGCGCCAACCCCTCTATTTAAGATTTGACTTGCCCTTACAGGTGCACATAGGAAACACCCTTATACGTAAGGACAAGCCAAACCCTAGGTTAGGCAGTTCGCATAACTGTATGGTTAATACATAGTATCTGCCCAAAAAGAACTATAAGCTATGGGGATCCACTTACACAAGACCCCCTCCAAACTTTTATTAAACTTTTTCATCAAAACGTGAAATTTAGGCAACTACCAGCACTTTTGAGCAATAACCACCCGAATACCCCTACCCCCACATGGTGAGTATCGGCAGATATTAGAGGCTCAAACGGATGCGACACGATAGCCAATTCCCTTACCCAGCAGCTTGTGCAGCACCACATGATTTTTTCGCTTGCCCAGAATCAGAAAATAAGAATGCGTCATCTTGAGCCACCTTGGCCCAGGGGCGTCCTGCTTAAACAATGACAAAAAGAAAATGCTGGCCAGAATAAACTGACCAGCATTTTCCCAGCTAGTATTTTAAGGGGGGAATACTAGCTTGATATCAACTGATTGCGATACAGGGACCAGCTTACTCCAACAAGGACCAAAAGCGCACCCATTACCAAGTAAATAGCCACTCCATGTCCCCCCGTCTTAGGGAGCGTACCTACCCGCACATCAGCGACAGTCAGGATAACGAGATTCGGATCCTTGCCCTGATCTGCACTCTTACTCAGCGGGAACGAGGCTGCATCGATAGTGACATCGGCCTTTCCATCTGCAGTACGAGTCACCTCAAACTCCACCGGCCTGGGCAACAACTGATAGCCGACAGGCGATTGAGTTTCAATCAACCGATATTTCCCTGGCTCCACTTCAGTTTGCTCCTGCTGGTTCGGCCGCGGCTGGAGGGTAGCAACCTTTCCTCCATCGCTTACCCGGTATAGCTCGAATGTCGCCTGGAGTTCAGTCTCCTTATTCTCCGCATCCACTTTTTTCAGCTGTATCTTGATCGGAACATTACGAACGATTGGCGCACAGCCTTCTGAAGTTTTTTCGCTTACGCCGACCTTTAGTTTTGCGGAGTTAAACAGGCCAAACTTGGGAGTCGAGTCTTTGCACTCATCCGTAGAGTCATGAGCTGACGATTCGGGACCGGAATAGAAAGCCTCAACCATGTAGGTGTGAACCGTATCCTTTGATGCATTCCCTTCTATTGGAGTGCCATCTTCCGCGAGGACCAGTCCGTTAACAGATATATCCGCAGCTTGCACCTCTTGATTCTTCTTGCCATAGTCCGATATAACTTTAAGGCGTTCAAGCTTTACAGAATCCGCGAATTGCGGGGTATCCGTAAGCGAATACTTTGTTTCCGGGAACCCCTTAGGGTTCTTTACCTCGATTTTATATGTAACCTTTCGGAGGCCATTTCCAGCAGCAACACTACCGTCTTGCCCATCAATTTTTTCATCACCGTTTTGGTCTACGACCGTTTTGGTGATTGCAGGAATACAGGCACCATCGGAGGCAACATTGTTATCTTCTATAAGATCTTTCTCGTTTGCATATATGGATGCAGTATTTTGCAGGCATTTTTCATTATTAGAGATAGATTGATTAGCAGTAACTTTATAGGTAGCTTTCTCATTTACTGCGATAGGACCATGCGAAGCGTTGATCACGTTTCCGTTTACGGAAATATCTTGATACCAACCATTACTTTGAGGATCTCCTTTTACCTCTGCATATCCTTCAGGAACAACATCTTGCAAGGTAAATCCAGAGCTAGGACACGGTCCTACATTTTCCACCGTAATGGTCCAGGAAACTTGATTGCCTTCAATCTTTTCCAGCTTCTTAGTTACTTTAAGGTCGGTAATAACCGGACTTAAAATACCGTTACTAGTAGCATCATTATTCTGGGAAGTCGGACCTTTACGTTTGGCAACAATTTTTAAATGCAGATCATCAATTGTCGTACCAGATTCGTTTCCGATATCGATCTGATAAACCGAGCCTGTGGCGTTATTTCCAAACCCCAAACTTCCATTACCGTACGTCCAAGCAGTTCCATAAATGCCCTTTTCAACGTTCTGGCCTAATGGATCTTTAACTCCGTCTAAACTGAATTCTTTCCTGCTTCCATCCCTAACATCAATTCTTTCTAGAACTGCAGGATTACTAGAATTTTTTATTCCCCACACATAATTGGAATCGGTTTTTCCAGTAGACGTGTAATCATTGGAAAAAGCAGTATTACTAGCAACTACAGTAGCTAGTCGAGTGTCTAAATCTAGTGTGTATAAATTATGAGTACCCGACTGAGAGGAGTTCGACACAAGGTAGCGGCCATTCCCATCGATAATTCCAGAGGTCATTCCACCCCATAAATCGTTTGGCCAAGCCGTCAACCGACTACCGTTTAGCCCAATAATAGCACCCAAATCTTTCACACCGGCATTTACTGGCGATATCTGCAAAAGGTGTCCAGCAGGATAGTTAGGATCCTCATCATAAATTCGCAATTTACTTGATTGAAGCGTCTTTAGCCGGCCTTGACTAATTGCATATATATACCCTTCTTTGGGGTTATATGCCATCGCGTTATAAACCCACGGTGTCCTGGCTCCTACCGGTTTGAATTCGTCTAATCCAGTATTCCTATTAAAGGACTGAACGTATAAATCTGTTGAATTTCTATCATTGAAAGTCTCACCACGATTGGTATGTTGCGACATACCAATCCATACTTTCGCCTCAGCATTAGGCGAACATACGGTTGGATCTACACTTGGCCCTACAGGAGGGATAGGCGCTATCGGTTCCGTGTTTTCAAATTCTTCAACGCAACCATTGACATAAACCGATGGCGTACTAGGAGTGCTTATTTTAGAACCTGTTTGAAAGCGAATCTCTACCTTTGTTTTTTCTGGAACTTCCATTTTCGTAGGGTTTCCCAGGTAATCAACAAACCTATACCACAGTGATCCATCTCTTACACTAGGATTCTCTGGATCTTGATTATAAATACGAAGATATTTTTTATCCGTAGTATTTGTTCCAGATATTTCAAATTGTAAATAAACAGCCCCTACATTGGGAAAACATATTTTACATTTTGGCTCGGTATTTCCCGGGTATCAATAATGCCTTCAATAGACATCCAGTAAGGTAAAGTACTTTGGGTGAATGATTGAGTATTGGGAATATATGGCAGCACCCCAAGTCCTGGATTAACTTTAAACCCAGAGATCAATCCGCCGCCGTTGCTACCAAGAACAAAAGAAGCACGGTAGGGATTAGTAGGTCCCGTATCCTTAGCTACCATAATGTTATTAGCTTCTATTGGTTCACAGGCTGCACGAGCAAGCCGAGCACGAGGAGCGAACATCGGCTGAGCTAAAGAAAATTCTGCTTTATACGCAGTAACTACAGAATCAAGTCCTACCCAATTGTTTGCTTTTGGATCCCATTTTATTTTCAGAGAGAACGAGGCCTCTTCATTTATTAGGTCCCCTTGATCAGCGGGAAAAGATAGCACCATCGATTTATCAATAATCGATGCAGAAAAAAGGGATGTATCTACAGCCTCCCCGTTAATCTCTAATCTCAGGTCATCCCCCTGAGTAAATAACCACTCACCAGTTTTGGGCGTAATGCTTATTTCTTTAATACCGGCAGTCTGCTCATTAGGTTTTATTTTCCCCTCGACCGTGACGATCCCCGTGGAAACATCAAAAGAACCAGTAACTTCAGCCTGCAAGTTTGATGCTGATGGTACGGAATCACCAATAACCGGCAACTTTCGAGAAGGAACCTCTGCCCTAGGAGTCCCCAGAATAATAAAGTTCGCATCTGATAAAACCTCTGATTCTTTATTTTTAGGAAGTTCTATGCTTATCGTGCTACCCGATTTAAATGTTCGCTCTGGGAAACTAACGCTGATAGATGGATTATCAGCGGTCACATATGAAACATCCCACTTTAAACCATCGCTACTTTCTTGTACTCCATCGACTTTCAGTAGAAAATCACTGTCGTTAAGACTTGAAAAAGACGAATCTAAATCAGAGGATTCGATCACTATAGAAGTAGCTTGAAGGTCGTTTTCTATCTTCATAGCTACTTCTTGCCTGTCAGAAGACTTCTCCGAGACAGAAGCAATCTCACTTGCTAACAGTTCTTCGGCTTGACTACGCGTTGCGAAAGGAACAACAAGAAGAGATAGTAAAAAAAGAACTAAACCAAAACAGGTAAAACACCTAATTAATGATGGCTGCCACAGTGCAAGCAAGATCCTCATTTTTATTCTTTCGTCTGACTAAAGAACACAATCAACTATGATTGATAAATAATTCTTTAGGTATTAATAAGATTAAGTAGTTCGAACTTATTTAAATTTGTGTGGGAATTTTCTTCAGTAAGTACTGTTCTCACCGTTTTTTCTTGAGACAAGCAAGAAAAAACCGCCAGCGATCAATGACAGCGAGATCACGATCAATCCCACAACGCTTGCACCAGTAAGCGGCAAAGCTTCTCTTTTTTTATTTTGTTTTGAAGCCGGATTATCACTTGCAGGCGGCTGTTCATCCTTGGTAGGTGGTGGCGTTGTCTGCGTTACAGGAGGAACCCAAGGTGGTAGTGTTGGCCCAGGCTTAGGGTTGTTTTTAAATTTCATTACAGCAGTGAAGCTATAATCCCATTCACCGTTTTCACCTATGATCGGAGCAATAAGGACTTCTTCTTGAGGCTTACGGTCTCCCGGCTTAGGCGATTTCGTAGTGACGAGGTACGCACCGGGTACAAGTTCCGAAAAATTTGCTTCACCTTTAGCATCAGTCACCCCAGAATAGTGTCTGAGCTCTTCAAGTTTTTTTGCCTGCTCCACAGTAAGTTTCGAGGCTTTGGCATATCCCTCTGAAGTATTGATTGGATCAGTTTTGAGCAAGATAACTGTTACTTCATATCCAGGTAGCCCAGCATTTGTGCCACTTGAACTATCTGGGATTTTTATAGTGACACTAGCTTTACGTTCAAGATCAATATTCTCGAGCGGAGGAACTGGTCTAGGGAAACCGGTAACAGCAGCAGAAGCAGATGGAAGGATGAGACTGTTCATAGACGGTTCTAACATCCCACCCCCATATACAAGTCCAGCTGTAAAAGCGATAGAGGTGGCGAGCATCAGGTTACGGCGAACCCCGTTATATATGATTCTTTGCTTCTGCATCACAGTTCAGTTTTATTCTCGGTAGATTCGGAGTCAGGGACAATCAGAGAGTCTTTATGCCGCTTAGAAGACACACGTGATTGTTTTATTAACCACGCGATAAGCCCAATGACTCCTACGATGAATATTGCGGTAAGTGCATACATCCACCATTGCCAAGAGACACCCTGTACCTCGTTGAGCATGCTTTTTTCTTCTTCGGCTATTGGAACTTGATGTCCACGAACTAATAAACGATGTGTGTTAATCCCGTAGGGAGTACAGGTAACTAATGTGATTAAATCTTTGCCGGCTTCAACTTTTAGATCTTCTGTCTCATTAGGAAGAACTATCTTGATCTGATCGACTTCGTATTTAATTTTGTGTCCAGCGATGTGAATAAAGAAAGCATCGCCTTCTTTAACACGATTTAAATTGTCAAAAAGTGTTGCTGTCGGTATTCCCGTATGTCCAGTCAACACCGAGTGACTCCCGCGTCCGCCCACTGGAAGATCGGATCCAAAAAGATGACCAATTCCTTTTTGTAAGACATCCTCGCTCGAACCGTGATAGATAGGTAGGTCCGTTTTTATGGACGGAAGGACAATACGACCCATTGCATCCTGCGTATTTAATACGCTTAAGTATTCTTGATACGCGTAGTTATCTGGGACAAAACGGCTAACCCATGGATCAAGAATCGGTCCTTGTGCACGCTCCTCGTTATATTTATGAGCAGCGTCCCAGGCTTCTTCATGAACTACCTTCGGCGTTGAATTATCGATCTTGGCATACTCTGCTGCTGCACGTTGCTGTTTCCAATTATTCCATTGGGTCGAAACCACTGGGTAGACCATGACAATTAATCCAATAATCACGAGTAGCGCAGCTAATGCATGGTTATTTTTCTTCCCAACTCGCTTCTGTTTCAAACGATGAACGACTTTAGGCCGTTCAGTCTTTGTTACAGGGTCTAGCATTCATTGCTCCCGAAAAGTCCTCAGAAGCACATGTTTATAACAGACCACAATGCGCCAAGAGGAAATAAATAATCAAAAGTGGGTTTTGCTCAGTTGTCTTCAGAACTAAGCCGAGAGTGGGAAGAGGCGATTTTCCGCTTCTTCCCACCCCATAATCATTACTGACCAGTAATTATTTTGATTTGATGCCAAACACAACATTAAAAACTAGCCACAATGAAAATGCCGTACTAGTTTTTAGCTGAGTTACGACGTGCCAACCATGCTCCAGCACCGATGATTAGAGCACCAAGTGCTGCAAGAATACCGATACCTGCGCCACCTGTCATTGGAAGATTCGGAGTATCATGTTTAACGTTTTCAACCTTTTTAACTAAGGTCACCGCATCATCACCCTCTGCGACTTGTGCAAGTTCATCACGAGTCATCGTAAAAGCAACCGGTTTCTCCATTAGCGAATAACCCGCAGGAGCCGCAGTCTCCTTTAAGCAATATTTCTTTTCAATGAACTTATCATTGTCTTCGACATCGGTAACATGCAGCCCATCAATGGTGACAGTTCCGTCTTTACCAGTGGTCCAAGCGGACTGTCCATTGATGGATATTTTAGATTTCAGTGTATCGGGGTCTTCACAACGATAAAGCTCAAAAGTCGCACCTTCCAAGACTTTATCAATTTCTTTTGCATCTTTTTTAACTATTTTTAACTTACCATGATAGGTTTTAGCTTCGTTTGTCTTCTGTGTTATGTCTTCCTCAGTGTTTGGGTTATTAAAAATAACATCAGCAGAGTTAACGAGTTCAACACTATTTCCGACTTCTTTACGAGCGACATTAAAGGTCAAAGAGACCTTCACCCCAGATGCCACTTTTAGAAGCCCTTTTTCACTTATCTCAACTTTATAGAGCCCATCAACAAAAGACTCAGTGAAGTCACCCTCGGCTAGAGTTACATCACCGGCTTTTACTTCTGTAGCCTTCGGATTTTCCAGTCGATCATCAAGTTTATCTGAGAAAATAAACTTAGTTAACTTCTTTGGATCTTTAAAATTCGGAGCATCTGCAGTAATCGTATAGAGGTAAAGATCTTGAATATTCTTATCAGCATCTTTCACTGATTTTTCGACTTTAGTTTCCGAATTTTTTGGATACGCAACTATTTCGTAATTCCAAGAATTGCTCGCAGCGCTTACCATAGGAATTGAAACTATAAACGGTGCCCCTTTCACTACCCCTTCAGGAGCCTCTGTCTCCTCCACAAGATAAAGACCCAGTGGCAAATCTCCAAACTTTGCAACCCCTTCACCAGTCGTAGTTTGTTCATAGGTTACAGTCGTAAGTTTATTTTTCGCATCTTCAGCATTTTTAGGAAATTTTGCCCAATCATCTGTTTTAAGATCAACATTGATTTTTGTAGCTTTAAATTTCACGCCATTTAAAGGCTTTCCAGGAACATTCTCCATTAGGTGACCAGTTGCATGCTCACCCGATTCCGCGCCGCTTTTCTTATAAAGAGTGAGGGAGCCTTTTCTTTCAAAATCAATGTTTGCTTTCACGGGAGCAGCTATAAGAATGTCCTGGGCAACGACTGCCGGAGCCCCGCCGAGTCCAAGAGACAAACCAACAATTGCAGCAAAAGTTACAGAGCGCGTAGCGCAAGAGAACCTGTTCACGAAAATTCCTTTTTCAAGAGCTTCAAGCGAGCCCGCTGCTCGCCTCCAACAAACGACCGACTTTCTCATGCGTCATTCAACCCCAGGTAGAACCGTATTTTTAGGCAGCATTGATGAGCAAATGCCTTATCTCGGCAAAAGAAGAGATGGAATGTTGAGTGCCCTATCACACCAAAAAGAAGTAAAGGTGGAAGGTTCACAATCACAGATCGGATCGTCGAATCTCACCTTATCCTAATGGTTGACAAATCAACTTAATATAAATTTTCGATACAGCATACCCCTTTTATGTCACGCAATACTATGCGCTAATCATTATGCAATACTTAGAATAAGTGCAGTTCAGAAGTATTAATATCGTCAGTTTATATATTGATTTTCTAAAACCCCTTCCTCACCCTACACCACCCCCGTCGATGCATTTTTATTAATACATTCATAAAAAATTCTCACCCCAGAAGCGAACAATCAAGGCAAAAATAAATGAATTGCGCACAATATTAATTGCGCACAAATTTTTCATGGCGGAAATCTCCCTCCCAGCCCTCCACCTCCCCCTTTCCTAAGAAAAAGCACAGGAAAATCGTCCAAAAAATGAGCATATTTCTAAAATTTCAATTTAAATTGCGCACAATTACATATGCGAAGCACATGTTCTTCATATGTTCTGCAGCTAATTGAGTTCAGGCCAAGATGCTTAACTTTTCAAGCATTTTTAGTTTGCTCAACCAATCTCTAGATTATTCAGTATCACTGCTGTGCATGAGAGCTCAGCGTTTGAGTTCTAGATAAGGCGCAGCATGCATCGTCGAGCAAAGATCGACTCCCAGAAAACCTCCAACAGGCAACCTCAAAAAAGAGGAAACGCAGCAATAGCTGTGGTTATCATCCTTATTGGACTGGGAGTCCTCCTCTACCCCGTCATCGCGACACAATGGAATAACATCATCCAGCAGCAAGCCGCAGACGCTTATTCCAAGTTAGAAAAAAGCGTTCCGGTAGATGTACTTGATACGGCTTGGGAAGAGGCTCACCGTTATAACGCTGATCGATCCCAAGGCCCGATCTTGGATGCCTGGGCTTCACGTCGAGCAAAGGACAACGAGCCTTATCAGGAGTATCTTCACCAATTACATGAAACCGACGCCATGGGGCGCATCATAATCCCGTCCATTAAGTCGGACCTGCCTATTTATCATGGAACGTCAGAGGAATCCTTACAGCGTGGCGTTGGGCATTTGTTTGGAACCGACTTACCAGTAGGTGGCATTGATCGGAATTCTGTTCTTTCGGCCCATACTGGCTTGCAGAATGCCACTTTGTGGGACAATCTGAACAAAGTTCGAGAGGGCGATGCCTTTTATATCGCTGTCGCGGGACACAAGCTTAAATATCAAGTTGATCGCATCAATGTAGTTCTACCTGAAGAGACAGACGCACTCCAAAGAACTGAGGGGCAAGACCTCATCACTTTGGTCACCTGCACGCCATATGGGATCAACACTCATCGTCTTTTAGTCCATGGGCACCAAGTACCTATGGATCCACAGGAAGAAAAAGTTTTTGAGGACAGCTCAGGAATAAACATGCAATGGTGGATGTGGGCGATCCTTGCAGCTGCCGTACTTACCATTCTTCTGCTCATACTCTGGTGGCGTAAAAACTTCAGCAGAAAAGATACAAAAAACTAGTTTCCGTGAGGCCCTAAGATGCCTCACGGAAACTAGTAAAAATTATCTCTTTGCCAACTCTAAAGCCTCGCCGCCATCGGCTACATCTACGTGCACGGTGTCGCCGTCGCGGATCTCGCCTGCCAACAGCTTCTTGGCCAGCTGATCACCAATCGCCTGTTGGATCAGACGGCGCAGCGGACGCGCGCCATAGGCGGGCTCATAACCGCGTTCAGCCAACCACAACCTTGCAGCATCAGAGACCTGCAAGGTCAGGCGACGAGCCGAAAGTCGGTTTGCCAGCTGAGCAATCTGGATCTCCACAATATGAGTGAGCTGCTCCTCTGAGAGCGGATCAAAGATCGCCACGTCATCCAGGCGGTTAACAAATTCCGGTTTGAATGCTCGTTTGACGGCATCCATCATTTGCTCGCGAGTACCGCCAGCCCCCAGGTTGGAGGTGAGGATGAGCACGGTGTTTCGGAAATCAACGGTACGACCTTGGCCGTCGGTAAGCCTGCCTTCATCGAGTACCTGCAGCAGAATGTCAAAGACATCGGAATGTGCTTTCTCTACCTCGTCAAAAAGCACCACCGTGTAGGGACGCCGCCGCACAGCCTCGGTGAGCTGACCGCCTTGATCATAACCAACGTATCCGGGAGGGGCACCAACAAGTCGAGCCACGGAATGCTTCTCCCCGTACTCAGACATATCTATGCGCACCATCGCGCGCTCGTCATCAAACATGAACTCGGCCAAAGCTTTAGCCAGCTCAGTCTTACCCACGCCCGTAGGCCCAAGGAAAAGGAAGGAACCAGTCGGGCGGTTCGGGTCAGCTACGCCAGCGCGCGCACGGCGCACAGCATCAGACACAGCTTCAACGGCTTCTAGCTGCCCAACCACTCGGCTACCCAGCTCAGATTCCATGCGCAGAAGCTTTTCCGTCTCCCCCTGCAACATCTTGCCCGCAGGGATACCAGTCCAAGCAGAAACCACATCAGCGATGGTGTCCGGTGTTACCTCCTCCGAAAGCATAGTGGTCTCAGTTGTATGGGCCTCAGCCTCAGCCACCTGCTTTTCCAACTCTGGGATTCGGCCATAGCGCAGCTCCGCCACCTTGCCGTAGTCGCCTTCGCGCTCAGCAATCTCCGACTCAGAGCGCAGATGCTCTAGCTCTTCCTTGGCCTCGCGCACCTTATCTATTGCAGACTTCTCATTATTCCAGCGGGCTTTGAGTTCGCCGAGTTTCTCGCGCTCGTCGGCAAGCTCCTGGCGCAACTTCTCCAGGCGCTGCTGAGAGGCCGCATCCGTCTCCTTGCTCAGTGCGACTTCTTCAATCTCCAGGCGACGCACAACACGCTCTAGCTCATCGATCTCTTGCGGGGAAGAATCGATCTCCATGCGCAGGCGGCTCGCGGCCTCATCGACCAGGTCAATTGCTTTGTCCGGTAGGAAGCGAGACGTGATATAGCGATCCGAGAGAGTGGCAGCGGCGACCAATGCGGAATCCTGAATACGCACACCATGATGCACCTCGTAGCGCTCTTTAAGGCCGCGCAGAATACCGATAGCGTCTTCTACAGAGGGTTCGCCCACAAAGACCTGCTGGAAACGGCGTTCCAAGGCCGCATCTTTCTCGATGTACTTGCGGTATTCATCCAGAGTAGTGGCACCCACTAGGCGTAGCTCGCCACGAGCCAGCAGTGGCTTGATCATATTGCCGGCGTCCATAGCGGAATCGCCCGTAGCTCCTGCACCAACAATGGTGTGCAGCTCATCAATAAAAGTAATGATCTCGCCCTCTGCCGACTTGATCTCATCAAGCACAGCCTTGAGGCGTTCCTCAAACTCGCCACGGTACTTGGCGCCAGCGACCATCGATCCAAGATCAAGGCTAATAAGGGTCTTCCCCTTCAGCGACTCCGGAACATCGCCGGCAACAATCCTGCGAGCCAGGCCTTCTACGATCGCGGTCTTACCCACGCCAGGCTCACCAATAAGAACGGGGTTATTCTTAGTGCGACGGCTGAGCACCTGAACCACACGCCGAATCTCCGAGTCACGCCCGATAACGGGATCAATCTTTCCCTCACGAGCACGAGCCGTAAGGTCGGTGGAATACTTCTCCAGAGCTTGGAACTGGCCTTCCGGATCCTGACTAGTCACCTTCTTGCTTCCTCGCACAGAGGGGAACACTCCCTTAATCACGTCATACGTAGCGCCTCGCTTGGTCAGTAACTCCGCAGCATCGGACTTACCCCGAGCAATCGCGGCGAGTAGCACCTCAGTAGATACGTACTCATCACCTAATTCACCAGCCAGCTCTTGCGCAGCGGTCAGAGCGTTGAGAGCATCGCGGTTAAAGTTGGGGTTGGCCATGCCAGACCCCTCAGCCTTGGGATACCCCGCTACAAGTGCATTGGCCTCCTTGGCCACCACCTGTGGGTCTACGCCCGTAGCGCGCAAGACGGGCACGGCGATGCCGTCCTCCTGGCCTAAGATCGCCGCAAGTAAATGTGCTGGCCGAATATCTGGGTTTCCTAAGGAAGACGCCTGCTGCAGTGCAACTTGCAAGGCCTCCTGAGTTTTAGTTGTTGGGTTAAATGAATTCATATTTTTCCTTTCATGGACTTCATGTTCTGCAACAACACCGCCTGCAGCGCCCTAGACGAGCCCTTGGTTGGTGCGTTGTGAATCTCTAGTCATCTACTCCAACGCACACAAAGTTGAGTTTGTTCCACTCAAGTAAAACTTTTTTTGAGTCAGCTGCGCTCAACTTTTAAAAAATCGGGAAGACTGATGCATTCAGGCGATTAGGATCACCCACCCCCACATTGCGCTGAATCCTGAACTATCTTTGTAGTTATGACTTCTCACACACCACATCTCCCACCCCTTAGCAATGACCCCACGAACCAAGCTTTTGCCGTCCGCGGGCTATTTAAACAGTTCGGATCCAAAGTTGCAGTAAATAATCTCAGCTTGGACGTCCCCTACGGCAGCATCTTTGGCCTTGTAGGCCCCAATGGCGCCGGAAAGACAACGCTCATCAGCCTGGCCACCGGCCTCCTGCGCCCCGACGCCGGACAGGCATGGATAGCCGGTAGCGATATATGGAGTGACGGCACCACAGCTAAACAAAAGATGGGCTTACTTGCAGACGGCGTTCCTGTCTTTGATCGCCTTAGCGGCCCAGAATATCTTGAGTTCCTCGGTGGCCTACGCAACATGGATCCCCAAGTGATTGAAACCCGATCCAGGGAATTACTCCAGACCCTAGGGCTTGAGGAGGCAAAAAATACCCCGATCACGGATTATTCCGCCGGAATGACCAAGAAGATCCTTCTGGCCGGTGCCTTACTCCATGCGCCAAAGCTGCTCATTCTGGATGAGCCACTGGAAGCCGTAGACCCTGCATCCGGGCGCACAATCCAGCGAATCCTACGCAACTTCGCTGCTAACGGCGGCACCATCATTTTGTCTTCGCACGTAATGGAGCTGGTGGGAGGTCTCTGCGACCACTTAGCCATCGTTGATCACGGCCAAATACTCACCATGGGCAGCGTAGACGAGGTACGCCAGGGAACCAGCCTCGTGGACGCATTCATCGATTTTGTGGGCGGAGACGCCGCAGGCGACAGCTCTCTCGAGTGGCTCAAAGGAAGCGAGTAGGTCTCATGACGTCAACACTCATACGGCTCCACCGCACGCTGCGGTCACGCCTATTTAAGAAAAACCCCACGGCCATCATGATGACCATCCTGGTCAGCATCTATGCCCTCGGCGGCTTACTAGCCACATCCTTCCTCCTAGCCACGGCAATCCAATCCCAGAGCTGGAGCATTCTCCCGTTTGTATTAGGGATAGGTTGCCTCGGCTACCTGGTGGTCGAGTCTGTAATACCCAGCGGCGAACACCAGATTGATGTGCGCACATTAGCCCCACTGCCCGTTGACGCAAAGCAGATCCTGCCGGCACTGGCAGTTATTCCACTGCTCACCAGCCGAGGAGTCCTCGCATTAATATGCGCCGTGGTTACGGCGGTCGTAGGCACGCTTGCACTCCCGGGGGCGTGGGGCATCCTGTGGAGCGTCGCGACGCTCATCAATACCGCAGTGGCCATCCTGCTATCGGAACTCCTCAAGGCCGCAATCAGTGGCTCCAGCCGTTCCAACAACGATAAGAAAAACGTACTAGGTGTGGTCCTGGTATTTGTGATCCTCCTGGGATTCAACCAAATACAGTCAAGCAAGATCTCCCCCGAAGCCCTAGCGCCCGTCGGAGAAATACTCGGCTGGCTTCCCATCGCGTCCGCCGGAGGGGCTGTTGCCTCGATTCTCGCCGGAGCCGCATGGTGGATTATCGCAGCGAAAGCCCTGATCACGATTGCAACATTTGCCGCGGGGATACTGGGCTGGAAAACACTCGTTGCAGAACAACTCCGCAACCCCAACGGGACCTCACACGCCACAACAAAAACCGAAAAGGTTAAGAAAGATAAAGAGCACCATACCCTCCTCATACCTGGCGCACCCCATACCGCCAGCGGATATATCTATTCCAGGGCGGTCCGATACTTCCGACGCGACAGCCGGCTCTTTGGCACCCTTGTCATGCTTCCGATCGTCTTTGCGTTCTTTGTTTTCAAGGCAGTGTCCGACCAACCGGAGTACCTGTATGTAGCCGCCTTTATCATCGCTTTGCTCTCCGGAATATCCGCATCGAATGACCTTGGCTATGACGGCCCCCCTATCTGGTCCCTCATAGTCACCGGAACACCCGTTAGAGCATGGATACGCGCACGCCACCTCGCCTCCATTACCCCCTCAATAGTATTCCAAGCCCTCATCATAATCCTGGTCCTGGCCCTCGCCCCCGACAAGACCATCGCGCTGCTCGTTTGCCTGGCCAGCTTGGGCGCATTCCTCAGCTCCGCGACTATCGGTCTGCTTTTCACCTCCTTCAACGCGTTCCCCGTAGCACCTCCCGGCACAAATCCGTGGACCGATAAATCCGGCTATTCAGGCCCGGCCATGCTCAGCGCCTTTGGGTCCTTCATAGGAGTATGGTTCCCCCTTGCCCCCGGCGCAATCCTTCTGGGATTCGGGTATCTCAACTCCTCCCAGCCGCTGCTAATCATTGGAGCAATCCTTGCGATCGGCATCCCGGCGATCATCTACTATGTGGCATACGTACTTTGCATTAGACACATAGAGAAAAATCTTCCAGAGCTGTTTAACAAGGTTGGACACTGGGTGGGTTAAGCACCCAACGTGCCTCAAGGCTGCTACTCATTGCGAGTGGCAGCCTTTATTTTTTATTAAGCAAAATCCCCCAAGTAACGCAAAATGCAAAGAAATATCTAATATTTAGCGCTATACATTGGGTAAATACTTTTAACTATCACAGCTAAAACTTAATAAAACTTTCCAAAGCTTGAATATAATCGCTTTGTACTGCCCTTTTTGACATACCGACGATCCTAACCTAATATCTACCAAGTCACCGTAAAGTCACAGTATTTTCACATATACATATAAGGTCTTGACGGATTCCCTACGAAAGGTTATGCCCTCATTATGAAGAAGCTGCTGTCTTCTGTCCTCACCTGCGCGATTGCAGGCTCCCTCCTCGTTGCGCCTGCTGCGAATGCTACTGATTATGAGGAAGAGATTCTCTTGCGCACCTCTGCATCGGTTAGAGGAATCTACGATCCAAATACAAATCGATGGATCTGCGCCAGCTCAGAAGACTACACCTCACTTACGCACGATTCCCGCGCTAGCCTTCTCAGCATCGGTCGTTGTACCCACCCCGAGTACACGGTTCTGCTCAACACCGTTTTCGAGCACCTCGAAGAGACCATTGATCAGGTCGACCATCTTGCAGACAAAGTCGATCGCCTCGAAGAAAAGATCCAGGCCGACGAGCGCGAAATCGATCATCTGCACAAGAACCTGTCTATCTCTCGCAATGAGCTAGACGCCACCAAGCGGGAAAACCGCAAGCTCTCGGACGCTCTTGATAGCAGCGAGTATGAGATCGATCACCTGCATAAGAACCTCACCATTTCTCGCAATGAGCTAGACGCTACTAAGCGAGAGAACCGTGAGCTCAACACAAAGATTGATCAGTCCCAAAAGAAGATTGAAGAGCTCAAAGAGAAGAACCTCCTTACCGAGGACGAGCTCGACAAAGTAACCGCAAAGCTCAACGCAGCAGAGGCCAAGATCAAGGAGCTCACCCATAAGGTGCAGAAGCTCGAAAAAGAAGTAAAGGAACTCAAGGAGCGCAACGCCGAGCTTCAGAAGGAAAACCACGACCTTCTTTCTAAGATCGATTCCCTGAACACCAAGAACGCTTCCTTGCACAAGGATCTCAACGCATCCTTCGGTCTGAACGTCTTCTTTGGAGTCATCTCGGCCATCGCTGCGATTATCGGCATCGGTCACTTCCTCAAACCAGTCTTTGAAAAGTTCTTCCACCGCCGCTAAGTCTTTCTAAGACCCGCACATAAAAAGGGTGGTCTTCACGTTAGTTAACGTGAAGACCACCCTTTTGCCCTCTCTAGGGCGCCAACAGCGGGGCAACCACTTCCCCGCTGCAGACGTTCAGGTTAAGAGGGGACGTCGATAAGCTAGAAAGCCTAGCCCGCAGACGCCGGGTTAGTTTTCTTGGCGCGCTTGGGCAGCCAACCGGAAAATATTGGGATAACAAGAATCGCCACGGCGAGTACTAAGGCGAATCCGCCCAGGCCAAAAGCAAACCCGGAGAGGATGGCAATCGGCGCGAGGATGGTCATGCCGATCTCAAAGGGAGCAAAGCCCACATAAGCCACGCCATATTCATTGAGCGTTCCCGACTTCAAATCAGGATCCACGATCTTGAGCAGCGCGATGCCAGTAGCCACAGCGGCGGTTGCCCAGCCCCAGCTGAAAATGCCGCGCTCAAGCCAAGACTCTCCAAAGAAGACTGGAGAAACAACAAAGAAGAAGAACACGCAGTAAACAATGCCAGCGATAAAGAGGATGATCAGCGGCACAAGGTAGCTTGCCACTGCCGAGGGCACGATGGACGCGATACCAAAAGCGATCAGGAAGTCCGTGGCACCGCCCGAAACAGTCTTCACCGTCTGCTGGTCCAAGTAACGCGGGCGACGAATCACCTTAAGGAAGATCACGCCGCAGATACCGGCAACAAAAGACAGCGCGAATAGCGGGATAGAGACGCTAGGGAAGAAACTCTTGATACCCTGCTGCGCAAGATACGCAAAGAGCACAGTCACCGAGATGAAGCCGATGTGCAAAGTAAGCGGCTCAATGGAGGACGGGTTGGTTGTCGCACGCCCGATGGAAGGCTGTTTTTCCACATCCTCAATGTGGCCGCTGCGCAACTCCCACGGAAGCTCTTTAGGCAGAGTATTGGTGCGGCCGGTGCGGATTCCCCAGTTGGCAAAGATGATTCCGCCGATAATTGCGGCAAGGGTGCCCACTGTGGCAGAAGTGAAGCCTAACGACGCCGCCGCCTCCGCGCCGATGCTGTCCAGGGAGCCTCCCACAGCAGCCGCTGTGCCAAAGCCACCGACAAAGCCGACCGGAAGCATCATGCCAAACCAGTCCTCGGTGCCAAAGAATGGCTTGAACACAAACAACCCAAGAAGAATGAATAGGCCCCATTGCCCCAGGAACATACCAGTGGAGTATGACCACATGTTGCGGGCCTTTGAAGCATCGCGTGCGTCAAAGGTCATGGAGTACGGCATAGCCGCAAAGACAATAGCGATTAGCAGCGTGGAGTAATCGCCTAAGCGATCTGAAAAATTCAGCAGCCCTAGGACCTCTGGACCGAGAAGCAAGCCAAGCAGACCAGCAGTGATAGGGGCCGGGATGAGAAGATGCCGGAACCATGCGAAATGTCTTCGCATAAACGTGCCAACGATCATCAAAATCGAGATAAACCCTACGTCTGTAAGCAAGCTATACGGCGTGTAGTCCATAGTCGTCCTTTTCGTCTTTCCTCTTGTGATACAGGCTTTTTAGAGGGAGCCTCTCTTCGGCGCAGGTCATAGAAGTTACTTATTGAGTTACCCACCCTTTAGCGCAAAGAACTAACAAAGGACGCATGGAACCTACTCATTGGCAGGGGTTAACCATGCGACCATTACTCAGTCATGCTTAGTGCAAAGGGTGTGGCGATAATTTTACTTTCCAAACTCTAGTAAGAAGGGTCACAAGAAGAAAAAACATGGCCTTAAACACTATGTTTTCCTTCACATCGGGCGACAAAGGGCCCTCATACGCATCACTCATGTAACAAAATGCTTCAACGTTTCCGCATGCGCGTCGCAGCCCCCAGCCATGGGCATCAAACCGGTCTGCATTAGCAAATCCCCTGCATACCTTCTTATATGTTCTTCCAAAAAGATAGAAAATATGCGGACCATACGTTAGAGAAAAACACCTTAAGAGCTGCAGTTATTTCAAACGCATGAGGTTTTCAATAACTCAACAGGTAAAAACCTAAAAATCTCTTGACCTGAGGAAATCTTATGTATATTTTTCTTTAATGTTAATTGCTTAACGTCGCAATCACCTCAGCTTTTACATTTTCAGCTGCGATTTTATCCACCGCAGTGTTAAGGAGAATTTCTAAGTTGAATACCGGTTCACTACATTCGATTCTTTCCCGTAGAGCAGCCATCCCGAGGCTTCATCACCTTGTTATCTATGCGACCATTGGCGCACTAAGCGTGCTCGTAATCCCGGACGACACAACAGCGCAACCCGGCCCAGAGTATCCGTTGCACAGCGATACTGTTACCAGCGTTAACGGCTCTAGTGATCTATCTACGCTCATGGAACAACCAACTTCAGCAGAACATCAATCTCCCAGAAAAGAGCATCAGCCCACCTGGACAAAAATTATGGTGGCTCCAGGAAAATCCAAAACCATTCCCATCAAGGAATACTTCTTTGATTCACCCGTCTGTACCGCAATTAAAGACGCAGACAATACGGAACCCATTTGGATTACCCAAGAACCTAGTAATGGACTCTTTTCTGAGATATTCCGAGTCCACGTCCCAACCACCGCGCATCTAGGCGATACGCATTCCATCCTGGTGTATCGATGCGGCACAGACGACCCAGCGAACACTTTTACCTTTGAAATAACGGTGTCCAATTTTGATCAAGACGTAACAGGAATAACGCATAGCAGAACGAGTGCCTTCCCTAGCAGCGCAGAGCCGCCCAGATATTACGACAACAGCGACCTCTTATGGTTATCGCCCGCCGTCATTCCGCTCATACTCCTCCTGTGTGCGATCACATTCTGGTCGCTTACCCGCACTGCTCTAGGCCGCAGGGCTACTAAGTCTCATGCCTAGCGTCAGGCGTCGACAGCCAAGCACCCATCACAGTATTTTCCTAGCCCCATAGAGAAAATGAGCGCTTTTACTTCCCGTTCCTCACGGCTTTTTAGTTGACACATACCAAATAACGTTCGCTTAGTTTAAGCTGTGTTCATGCTAGATCACAGATCTATCTCTATCACGGAGCTTCTCCTTGAGAATAAAGACGCGTTTCATACGCAGGTATTTGCCAACTTCTACCACAGCAATCCCTATGCGCGCGCCACAATTGCCCCCAGTGAGCAGCTTGTCCCTGCCGTCATCTCACTGATTGGTCACCTAGAAAACAACGGATTTATATCCGATGAGGTAAAACAGAAGTTCCTTGAGCATACAAAGCTACTCGACGCCCGCGGCTTCCATCACTACACAGCCCTAGCCAGCGCGGTCCGGAGTGCGCTGCAGACGATGTGCACCGACCTGCCCTTTGATAAGGTCCTTGCGGCGGAGCAGGCGATTACATCACTCGCGTTTGACTTAAATAAGGCTAGTAACCCTCGTGAGCCCATCAGGGCCTCTGTAGTGGAAGTTGAACGCCGCAGCCGCAGAATATCCGTGGTACGGCTCATCGCAGAAGAAAACATCGACTACCGCCATGGGGATTTTTTACAGGCCACAACGGATTTTCTTAATGGGCACTGGCGGTATCTCTACCCTTCCATCCCAGCCAATAAGTCGGGACATATCGAGTTCCACATACTGCGCAATGAGCTCACCACCCCCACGGGAGTGCTCACCACTGCCCGCGAGGGAGATCAGTGGCTGCTGGGATTAGGAAACGGGCATCTCTCCATCCCCGAGGACACAGATCTGCTCCTGATCGCACACTCCACCGGCCTTGCCAGCCTGCGACCCATCATCCTAGACCTCATGTCCCAGTCTGATCCGCCACGGGTTCACCTCTTCTTTGGTGCCGATTACCCTGGAGAGCTCTATGAACTCGCAGGTCTATGGCAGCTAGCTGCCACCGCCCCCTGGCTCTCAGTGTCCCCGATCGTAAAAAACACGGCCGACGCATGGTGGGTCCAGCCGAGCAAATATTGCACTGCTCCGCGTGGTCTCCACATATTCCGCAGCGGTCAAGCAGGCGAGGTCGCAGCCAGCTACGGCACGTGGCAGGACAGATCCATCATCATCTCTGGGCCGGAAGAAGACGTACAGGCCAGCCGCACTGCTCTTATCCTAGGAGGCACACCTTCTTATAACATCCAGACGTTAAGCTTCTCCCCCGGCCCCTGGTACCTCCCCTAAACGCAATGCGAGCGGGCCAGGTTGGGGCTAGGCGTATAGCCTCTGCCACCACAAGACGCTGATATCCATTAATGCTTTCTGAACAAAAAGTTTTGGATTTTTTCCGCCGAGCCAACAAACGGCTTGCAATATAAAACGCCGTTTTCCCCCTGAGCCTTTAGCTCACCCCAGCCTCGACCAAAAACCTCATAAAGGGGAACCGTAACGGTCAAGGTAACGGCCCATTTAACGGGGCCAATAGAAAAAATAACTTGAAATAATTCTTCCAAATCATTCTTTTCCCGCAGAGCAAAAATAGTCAAAACAAACAAGACAGAAAAAAGTATAGTCAGCCCCAAAAGGAATAATCGTTCAGGTGCAAAGGACTCACTACCAACAATTATGGGATTTTTATTTCTATCCATTTCTCTGACCCATCGTCCCCGGGAAGTAAAAATGGAAAGATTTATTAACAAAATAATTTCAATAACCGCGCTGCCAGCGGCATGAACATTTGCCTTTGTGGTTATCGCAAAAATAACATCAAGCAAAAAGACAACCATAGAGATAATAAGGGACGCTATTATGACGTAATAGCACGTTCGGAAACCCATTCTTTTTCCTACTTGATTATTCAATTCATTTTCCCATACTCTAAATCGTCCAAAAATAAACTGGCGCTATTGATTAATAGAACAGTTAATCCAGGCAGATTATATTCCTTACACATATAAAGGGATAATCACAGCCACCGCAAACACGATTAGCAAAAGAATCAGTGCCTGATTTTACGGTCTTCCCACTCTACAAAATTCAGCCACATACGTAAAACCGTGATAGCACCCGTCAAATGCACGGACATCCCCTTTACATGCACCACAAGAGTCAAGTCTTTCCATGGCGACAGTGCATCTCTCCCCTCTCATTGCCACCACAAACCAGAAGTGGCGTGCCCATCGTGGCATAGCCTATCACTTCAATATGCTTAAATTAAGCTTAATTTCTTAAGTTAATTTATATGAGATTTTTAGCACTTTTTATGTAAAAAATAGACTCCTTGGCCGGGAAAAATATAACATACGGTGGTACATTGATAATATGCTCAGTTCAAGAGCGTTGATGTTCTACCTAAATTTTTCCTTAAAAGCTGAACAAATCCATATCTTTGCGGTTGTTCGCTTTCCCTCCTAAGGACAATACGAAGAAATGAATTTCCCCACAGAAAAATTGCATCAACCAAGCGATTAGTAAAAAATCCTTGGTTCGCGATGCTCTTTATACTGTTGCTTATAGCAAGCAGTATGACGATTATTATCCAACACGCACCTACTGCCACGGCACAATCAACGTGTGCCGGCGGCAACTGGTCGAATCTCCGCTGGAAAAGCGATAGTCCTAACATCCAAGGCAACAAATAATATAGGACCCAGCGGGTTTGCTGAAGTCGAATTTGACTGGCAAGCCAAAAAAGAAGCGAAAGCCGGAGATACCATTGATTTTACGCTCCCCTCAGAGCTCAGGGCAGTGGATACTGGAACTATTGCCCTTAAAGATAAAAGAGGTGAAGTAGTAGCTACCGGTAAGTGGTCAGACGATAAATTCATCATCACGCTAACCGAGTTCCAAAATCGCCACTTTGATGTTGAAGGCAGCGCGTTTGTCTCTGTCACCTGGAAAATTACCCGCGAATTTAACAGCTACCTAATATTCAAGGGCTGCGGTAATGAGAGTCTGCCTGGCAAATTTGAAAAGCGCGAAGGTGGGCTATTCCACGACGATTCCAAGATCGGCGAGTATCGCGGCTATAACGATAAAACCGGCAAACATGTGATCCATTGGTCTGTAGGCATCGACCCTAAAAAACATAAAATGAATATGCTCACCGTCGTGTCGTTGTGACGGATAGAGCGCCTGAAGGATGGAAGTTTACCTGTGATGGCCAGGATACTAATGGCTATGCCCCTGCCTACGTTACCTCTTTTATTAAAAGCGGCGATCACCCCAAAGAAGTTCGCCACGTAATTTATAACGCAAACGGTGACTCTGGAGGTGGAACGCGAAATGGGTTCATTAACATAACTCAGCTAGGAGATTTCCGGCAAGGGCATAATTACACGCTGAACTGTAGACCTGAAGAAGTTTCTGTCGAGTTCCCTTATGGCCTGTACGAGCAATCCGGCCCCATACTAGCGCTCACCGCGGTCACAGATAAAACACCTGCGCCAGGCAGCATTATCAAGAACAAGGCCAAAATTGACCATGTTGATGTTGAGGGGCACGTGCGATTCCCCAACGCTGGTGGCCTAGGCCGTGGCAGCAAGGGTGGCTTTACCATTGAGAAAACCGTGGTGGGCACCGATGAGGACAAAGCCAAAGATTACACATTCGAGTATGAGTGCAAAGATTCCCACGGCGCCGTCAAGAAGCAAGGCTCTCTGAACGTTAAGCATAACGAGTTTAAGCACGTCAAGGACCTTGAGAAAGGGTTGAAGTGCACTGTTAAAGAGAAGAATTCCTTGAACCAAATAGGGCGAAAGCTCACCGTATCATGGGTGCTCTTTGACAAGAACAAAGAGGTTAAGAGCTTTGGTTCCGAATCTCACGTTGACTTTGAGATTGATGAGAAATTCAATGAAGCTGTCCATATTGTTGTGACCAACAAATTCAAAGAAAATACCGGTGGCTTCACCTTGGAAAAGAAGGTCAAATACGAGGACGATGAAGATGAGGATGAGCTAGAGGGTAAGGAGTTCACCTTTGAGTGGAAGTGCACCACTGATGGAAAGGAAGTAGTCAAGGGGTCCACAAAGCTCAAGGACAAGGAAGAAAACTGATCCAAGATCTTCCGCTAGATTCTTCCTGTGAGGTATCCGAAAAAGATGCCGATGTGGCAGGCTACAAGCATACTTTGCAGTGGCTAGCCAATAAGGAAGAGCTCCCAGCTGGTAACACCATCACTGTGCCGCCGAGGGAATTGGGCACTGATACTCCGCTGACTATTACTGCGGTCAACTCTTATACCCCTATTGTTGTTCCTCCGCTGCCTCCAATAACGGAATCCACAACAACTCCTCCGACAACAAAGCCGACGACGACGCCTCCAACGACCTCGTCTTCGACAACCACGCCGTCGACGACGCGTTCCACAACACCTTCCACAACAAGGTCAACGACTACGTCGACTACGGAACCGAAGACGACCCCTCCAACCACAAAGCCGACAACGGAACCGAGAGTGACGCCTCCGACGACCTCGTCGCCGTCGCCAAAGCTTCCTCCGATTCCTTTCCCAATCCCGATTCCAATTCCTATCCCGCTCCCACCGGGACCACCAGCTCCGCCTGCGCCACCTGCGCCGCCAGCACGCCCAGCTCCGCCGGTGACCAACCCTCAGGTAGCTCCACCGACTACACCGCAATCAACTGCGACACCAAAACCGAACAAAAATACAGGTAAAGGTGTACTAGCTAGAACCGGTGCTTCTGTGATCTGGATGATCGTAGCTGCAATCCTTCTTGCTGGTGTCGGTAGCATCATCACCTACTACGGAATCATCAAGAAGAAGCGCCAGTAGCCTTCCGCTAATGGCCTTCATTGAAGTAATCCACGTAGGTTAGCTCCTACGCAATGGTCGATCTCCCACCTCTTGTTAGCGCAACAGGTGGGGAGATCGACCTCTTTGTTCACTGTGCAATCCTCGTCTGTTTCTCTCGGCTCGTGCCAACGCTCAGCCACGTCATTCGAGGCCTCATAATGGCATATCACCTGGTTTTACATGCATATACATAAAGCTCACGCCACAACCATATCCACGAGGTAGGTTGTGGCGTGAGCTTTATTATCTGTTGTTACTCGTAACGTAATGCGTCAATCGGATTCAGTTTAGCCGCCTTATTTGCCGGGTAATAGCCGAAAAATAGGCCGATTGCTAAGGAGAAGCCTAAGGACAATAAGATTCCGCCGACCGGTGGAATCACCAATTCCTTTAGCAGGAACGATCCGACCATGCCTGTGGTGCCGCCCAAGAACACGCCGATAGCTCCGCCGATGGAACAAATAATCATTGACTCAACAATAAATTGCAGTTTAATGTCACGTCGTCTAGCTCCCAGAGCTTTTCTCACGCCGATCTCCCGGGTGCGCTCCGTAACGGTGACCAACATAATGTTCATCACGCCGATGCCGCCGACCAGCAGAGAGATACCAGCAATAGCAGAAACCACAGCGCTAATGTTCTCTAGCGTGGCATTAAAGGATTTCACTGCAGACTTATTGTCTCGAACTTCTGCATGATACTCAGAATTATCTGCATAGTATGAGTCCAAAACTGACCGCAGCGTCTGACGCACCGCCGGCTCATCGGCTCCCTGTGCTAGGCGTACCGATACAGAGTCCCACGCAATAGGCTTGTCATTAAAACGCGACTGTATTGTATATGGAACGTACAGGTTAGATTGGGTATTTCCGCCAAACAGCCCAGCACCAGATTTTTCTTTAGGAGCTACGCCCACAACAACCAGGGACGTGAGAGTTCCGTTAGGAAGCCTCGCATCAATTTCGGCGCCCACTGCTTTATCTGGGTCATTAGCAAATAATTTTTCCAGAGTGGCAGGAGAAATAACTGCAACTGCACGTTCTCCATTGGTGTCTTCTGGCGTAAACACACGGCCATACTCTGCGTTTATCTTCTTTATCTTGAGATAATCATTATTCACCGGCAGCACGTTAACGTGCTCTTCACGGATCCCATACCCCAGCGTGGCGGACTGTTGGTTAAACTCACCAACGCTTATCCCGTCGATGCTATTTCCTGCCACGTTTTTCAACTGGTTAATAAGGTCTGGCGTCAACTTTGCAGAGTCATCAACTGGAGCACTACTTTGGAATCCCGCTTGCTCCCCGTCCTTTGACTTATTGCGCTCTGTCACCTGAATAGTCAGATCATTAGCACCCGCATCAGCCAGACTCTTAGTTGTTTGAGCCTGCAGCGATTTTCCCAGCGTTAAAATCGCAATAACAGACGCGATTCCCACGATAATTCCTAGCAAGGTCAACAGCGAGCGCATCTTATTCACGCGCAAGCTGCTCAATGCTAGGGAGATTGATTCACCAAAGGTCATTAGTGCCCCTCCCCTAAGGTATTACCGTCTACAATCACGCCGTCGGTCATAGTAACCACGCGAGTGGTCTCAGCAGCCAGCTCGGGGTTGTGAGTAATAAAGACTATTGTCTTGCCAAAGTCCTGGTTAAGGCTATGGAAAAGATCCATGACCATGCGCCCGGTGTGGGAGTCAAGTGCACCCGTGGGCTCGTCGGCAAGCAAAAGCGGAGGTTCGTTTGCCAGCGCACGCGCAATAGCCACGCGTTGCTTCTGGCCGCCGGAGAGCTCAGCGGGATTGTGCTGCATGCGCTCATCCATTCCCACCATGGCCAGCAGTTCCTCTGCTCTTTCCAGCCGTTCTTTCTTGGGAACGCCGGCATACATCATGGGCATTTCCACATTTTTCAACGCGGAAATACGCCCGATGAGGTTAAAGCTCTGGAACACAAAGCCGATATTTCTACTGCGGTGATGCGCTAACTCGTCCTCGTCAAGAGTTAAAACATCAGTTCCGTCAAAGAGATACTCGCCGGAGGTCGGCTGATCTAGCAGGCCAATGATGTTCATCAACGTCGATTTACCGGAGCCAGAAGCACCGACGACGGAAACGAACTCATTGCGAAAAACGTCAAAATTAACGCCAGGCAGGATAGTCAATTCACTCTCATGCCCAATGTTGTACGTTTTGACGATGTCACGCATCGAGATAAGTGAATCTTGATTATGCGAAGTTTCTGAAGCGGTACTGCTCATCACCTAGTTGCCTTCAACAATCGCATTTTGTTGCATGGTGACGGGAGTACCAATCAGATCCTTGTACTTGGAAGCCTGATTCAGGACTTTGTCTCCTGGCTTAAGCTCGCCACCAGTGATTTCTGCGATGATATCGGTGGTGTTACCAACAGTCACGGTGCGAGACTCGATCACAGAGACACCGTCTTTTTCTGCGATAACAAGCACCTTCTTGGCATTGTTTTCTTGGTAAACGGCCTCTGAAGGAAGCTTAATGGGCTCACGATTCTTATCAATGTTCACCCGTGCTTTGACGCTACCGCCGATGAGCAGACCGTCTCGGTTTCCGGTTAGCTCAATTTCCACAGGGTACAAAGGCTTTGTTTTACCTGCATTTTCCGATCCAGAAGCTGCGGGTTTAGCCACGTTGACAATCTTCTTGATACGTCCCTGGAAGGTCTTGGTTCCGCTTGATGTGGAGGTCAGAGTCACTTTGTCACTAACACGCAGCTTAGCCACGTCCGCCTCTTTCACATCAGCGTTAACAATCAACGAGGAATCATCGCCGATAGTAACCAGGCCCTCGCCAGCAGCAGGCTTGCCCTGCTGAGCAGGAACAGCCATGACAACACCGGAGAAAGGTGCGCGAACGTCAGAGGAATTGATGTCTAGCTGCAACTTGTTCAGGGTCAACGCCGATGCATCCTGAGCAGTGTTAGCGCCACGCCATGCCTGGTTGATGGCCAACTCATGCTGCGCGAGCTGCTGCTGTGCTGCAAATTCAGCAGCTGCAGCATTAGTGGAAGCTTCCTTGTGAGTTTCAAAAGCGTTTGCGACTGCCCGCTGGGAATCGCTTAGCTCCCTATCTACTGTGGCCAGGGTGGAGATGTAGTTGCGCTCAGCTTCTGACAGCTGACGCTGCGCGCTATTGAGCTTGACTAGTGAGTCTGCGCTACCAATCACGGATTCAACGACGGATTGTCCAGATCCGGAAGGAGACTGGCTGGGCCCCTGAGCCTGGTTCTGAGAATCGTCATTTTGAGAGCTACCGGCAATGCCAAAAGCGGTCACGGCGCCAGTCCGCGCGGCGTCAAGAGCCGCAGAGATCAGCTGGTCGCGAGCTTGCTTTACTGCTGCGTCTTGGCTACGCAGCTCTGGGGTGTTCACCTGCTGACGGTCTTGAGCCTTACGATCAAAGGCCTGCTGAGCCTTGATGTATTCCTCATTTGCCTGACGCTGCTGCGCGTTGGCAGTGTTGATCTCAGCGTTTAGCCCCTGGTCAAGACGGCTCTTGAGCTGATCATACTGCTGCTGAGCTGTCTCTGCCTGCGCCATCGCCTGATTCAGGCTCTGAGCGGCCGTGGCACGCTGGCTGGCCAGCTCAGTCTGAGCGGTAGATGTGTCAATCTTTGCCAATAGCTGATCGGTGGATACCTTATCGCCCACCTTGGTAGAGATACTGGCGATAGGACCGGTGAGGTGCGTATAGAGCGTTGCGGTACGGATGGGCTCAACAGTGCCTTCTACCAAAACACGGTTAGCCACCTCCGAGGACTCCAGCTGGGTGTACTCGGTGGTGGGAACTATCTGCCCCTGGTCTGCGGGAGCAACAAAATATGTCCCCACTCCAACCAATGCCACAACCGACAGAAGCGGTATAAAAACTTTTTTCTTCTTTAACGTCGTCCAAGCTCTAGACGCGACTGCGGCTGGCATACCTGTCCTTTCGGTCAACTCAAACGCGAGTTGTTTTCAATTTCAATCACAAGCAACGGTTGAGAATATTAGTAGAAGAGTAGTTGAAAGTG
Organism: Corynebacterium pseudotuberculosis; assembly: GCF_002155265.1. Lineage (NCBI taxonomy): Bacteria > Bacillati > Actinomycetota > Actinomycetes > Mycobacteriales > Corynebacteriaceae > Corynebacterium > Corynebacterium pseudotuberculosis. Next base: position 781,292 of record NZ_CP021251.1, on the reverse strand, counting down.
AAGCTCAGACTATAACTTTCACATCTTTCTTTCCTTCCAGATACTAGTCAATGCAATACCGATCACAGGGCCGGTTACACCCAACACTAGAAGGTAAAAAGAGAAAGGTAAGACGCATAAAATAGGAAAATCACTGCGCATAGACTTTTTGCCCCTCTCCTGATCTTTGCGCAGTCTTTTATGCAACTTCGGCGATTTTTCCCTAACGCTAACTAAATGAAAACAAACGACAAGCTTAAATATTGTTAGGCTCGAGAGAGGCGTTTGCGTACTCATCCACACCCAATAAAACGGGTATGGCAGATCTAACGTCGGAAAGATCCTTCGTAGAGATATCGGCGATGAGCAGTTCAGGCCCGGCACCAGCTTCCGCTATGCACACCCCATCCGGTCCGATGACCCGAGAAAAACCAATGCCAGTCGGGCCTTTTACCCCAGAGTCCGCCTGATCCACCGCCACCACAAAACACGTTGCATCCAGAGCCCGCGCAGCCGTAAGCAACTGCCATTGTTCCTTCTTACCCGTGCCATTAGCCCAGCTAGCCGGCAGCAGGATCACTTCCGCCCCACGCTGCGCCAGCGTCCGGAATTGCCCAGGAAGCCTCACGTCATAGCAGGTAGACAAGCCAAAAGTGATTCCCCCGTAGGAGAAAATAACCACATCCTCCCCGGCCTTAACGGTATGAGATTCGTGATAGCCAAAGGCATCATACGTATGGATTTTGTTATAAAAAATCGGATTTTCCGCCCCCGGAAGAGTAACAACCAGCGTGTTATGCACCCTGTTGATGCTCTTTCCCTCAACGTCTACCGTATCCGCCGGAGTAAACATCCCCACCGCGACGCCAATGCCCAGCTCATCGGTCAGCTCCTTGATCCGCCCCACAAAAGCCCCTGATATATCCTCAGCATTTATATCTAGGCGTCCAGTATCAAATGCCTGCATTGAGGCCTCGGGGAAAACCACCAGATTAGCCCCCCGCTGCGCCGCATACCGTGTCTGATCTTCAATCAGACGCAGATTTTCCTGTTTGTTGCCTGTAGCAGAAATTTGTGCCAACGCAATTCGCATACCCCTATAGTCTAGGCCTCTTGTGGATAGTTTTCACTTAACTCACAGATCTTTCCCGCCCCAGAACATGTGCTTGCACATATCTCCCAGCACGCGCACGCTACCCAGTATGACCATGATTATCCAGCCAGCAGCCCTATCCCATCTCTGCGCCGTCCCGCACGCACACGCTCCTGTCCTGCACATGAGGCCAAGCGCAACAGCTTCAGCCCTGGATCACTTTCTCAGTTCTGCAAAACTCGCCACGCATAGGCATGAGGAGGGCATCGCCAACCTGCTTTTCCAGGTGCGTGAAACAATCACCCTGCTCATGGAAACAGACTCAGCAACCTCGCGATCGCTCCAGACCTTGTGATGTTCACATTAGAATCCCGACAACTCCGCAATTCCGCCCATGCGTTTTCAGCCTTTTCCAGCTCAGGGAGCTCTGCCGCCCATGATCTTCGTTCCACGTGGAACCGAGGGTTAGAACAGCTTTGCGGGAGAGCCTTTGAGAGCGCAGCCGCCGCGCTCATCCGACCCCTTAACCGCTGGGCCGATCCCCATAAGACAGCCAGATGCATTGCACGCATCCTCTCCATGACCGCCCATCTTCAAAAAGAATTAGAACGCCATCACGAGCACTTACTCTTACTTCCGCAACGCACCGTCGATGAATCCATCATCCTCACTAGAGCCATCATGTATCTGGAAGAAGCAGGAAAGCTTCTCGACGCCACCTGCGCCCACTCCATCACACAACTCGCGGCTTTGTGCACCGATGAATCCGATTACCTCCCGAGCACACTAACCGCAACGCAGCTACGCACCGACTTTCCCGACGCCGAGATACTCCAGCTAGACGCCCACCACGCGGTAGTCGCCTTCGGCAATGTATCCACAGCCAGCTCGATCACCACCCTCGTGGCCGGAGTAACATCTTCCGACCCCACTACCTGGTCAGATAGCTTTTACACCGCCAAACGCATATCCCAAGTAACGGGAGGGGCGGCCGTTGCCTGGCTGGGATACTCCGCCCCGGCCAATCTCCCCGCCGCAATTGCCACAGCTCCCGCATCTCGTGGGGCACAGGCATTAAAAGATTTTCAGTCCTCCTTGCGCCTCAGAAACCCCAGGGCAAAACTACTGGTATTAGGGCACAGCTATGGTTCTGTAGTTGCAGGCAAAGCAGCGGCAACCGGGCTAGACGCAGATACCCTTATTTTTGCTGGCAGCCCCGGAGTTTCCCCGGAGATCAAACTCAATTCCGATTCACCTCGCGTCATCTCAGCCCTCGGATCTTTAGACCCCATCGGATTAACCGGAACCAAATACACAGCCCTGCACGGCAAAGACCCCACCGCGGCCGGTTTCCCGGCCGAACAATGGGGAATCCCCGGAGGGCATTCGAGCTATGTAACCAGCCCGCTTTTTCTCACGCGCCTTGCGGCAGAGGCACGGCGTTAATACCTAATAGCCATGCGACCATCAACCGTGCCTTTATGCATATCGGCGAAGACACTGTTGACGTCGCCAAGCTTGCATTCCGTAACGGTCGGTTTGATCATTCCGCGTGCATAGAAATCCAGGGCTTCTTCTAGGTCCTGGCGCGTTCCCACCAATGAACCGCGAATAGTTAACCCCTTGAACACAATCTCAAAAATCGGTGCCGGGAACTCTCCTGGAGGAAGCCCATTAAATACGATGGTTCCGCCTTTTCTGGCCATCCCGATGGCTTGTCCAAACGCCTGCGGGTGCACGGCAGTGACCAAAACGCCATGCGCACCACCTGAGGTAAATGCGTTGATCGACTCAACCGGGTCTTCCTTCAACGCATTGACTGCAAATTCTGCACCGTGCTTACGCGCCAGCTCGAGCTTCTCATCTGCAATATCCACAGCGATCACTCGCATTCCCATAGCCACCGCATACTGCACAGCGATATGCCCTAGGCCACCGATGCCGGAAATCACCATGTACTGGCCCGGCTTACACTCGGTTTCTTTGAGGCCTTTGTACACGGTCACGCCGGCACACAAGATGGGGGCCACTTCAACTGGATCGGAGCCTTCTGGAATACGCGCACAGTAGCGGGTATCTACCAGCATGTATTCACCAAAAGAGCCGTCGACCGTATAGCCGCCATATTCGGCGTCATTGCAAAGGGTTTCACGTCCGGTGCGGCAGTACTCGCACTCCCCACAGGCGGACCAAAGCCAAACGTTGCCCACCATGTCTCCAAGTTGCACGCGATGATGGCCGGGTCCCAATTTCACAACTTCCCCCACGCCTTCATGCCCGGGGACAAAAGGCGGTTCCGGTTTTACCGGCCAGTCCCCTTCCGCCGCATGAAGATCTGTATGGCAAATACCAGAGGCCACCAGCTTTACCAATGCCTGATTAGGTCCCGGCTCGGGCAAAACAACATCGTGGATATTGAGTTCAGGGCCAAAGTTGTCAACTACAGCGGCGGTGAAGGCCTCAGGGAAATCGGTTTTCACGTCGATCTTTCCTTTCTCGTAGGCATTGTCAATACCTACACCTTGTTGGGAACGGTATTCATTAAGTCCCCTAAACGACTGAACCCCAACCGGCATGACGCCGGCTGGGGACACAACCATATTCAGTTAAAAGCAACTAAAATAAGCCCGTGGGATTCTCGTCATAAGAAACGAGCAGGTTCTTGGTCTGCTGATAATGATCGAGCATCATCAGGTGAGTCTCACGGCCAATTCCGGATTCCTTATACCCACCAAAGGCAGCGTGAGCTGGGTAATTGTGATACTGGTTCACCCACACACGACCCGCCTGAATGGCACGTCCCGCGCGATACGCGGTGTTCTGATGCCGGGTCCACACGCCGGCCCCGAGCCCATAGTTGGTGTCATTTGGCAATTCGGATGGCCTCATCAAAATCACTAAACGTGGCAACAGAGAGCACCGGGCCAAAGATTTCCTCCTGGAAAATGCGCATGTCATTAGTGCCCTTGAAAATGGTCGGCTCAATGTAATAGCCGTTTTCCAGCCCCTCGATACGGTTCACATGACCTCCGGCGAGCACCTCCGCCCCTTCCTTTGGCCCGATCTCCAAGTAACCGGAAATTTTATCCATTTGCTCCATGGAGGCCTGTGCACCCATCATGGTCTCAGTATCCAGTGGATTACCCAGCTTGATCTTGCGTACTCGCTCCACACCTAGCGCAAGGAATTCCTCCGCAATCGACTCGTGCACGAGTGCGCGCGAGGGACAGGTGCACACTTCACCCTGGTTAAGAGCAAACATCGCAAGGCCTTCAACACATTTATCCCGGAAGGGATCCTCATAGTCCATAACATCACCAAAGAAAATCGATGGTGATTTTCCGCCCAGCTCCAGCGTGACAGGAATAATCTTGTCTGCAGCAGCCCTGTTAATCAGCTTGCCCACCTGCGTCGAACCAGTAAAAGCGATCTTGCCAATGCGATTAGAGCTGGAGAGTGCCACACCGGCTTCTTCGCCCAGGCCGTTCACGATATTGAGCACGCCATCCGGGATGAGGTCGCCCACGATGTCAATCCAGTACAGAATCGAGGCCGGGGTTTGCTCAGCCGGCTTAAGCACAATCGCATTGCCGGCAGCCAAAGCGGGAGCAATCTTCCAGGCCGCCATCAACAGCGGAAAGTTCCATGGGATGATCTGCCCCACTACGCCAATTGGCTCATGGAAGTGATAAGCGACCGTGTTGTGATCAATCTGCGAGGTCCGCGATTCTTGAGCGCGAATGGCACCTGCAAAGTAGCGGAAGTGATCAATGGCCAGGGGAATGTCGGCAGCCAATGTCTCACGCACAGCCTTGCCGTTTTCCCAGGTCTCTGCCACAGCAATCTCTTCTAGGTGTTCCTCCATGCGATCCGCGATCCGATGCAGCATTAGGGCGCGTTCCGCTGGAGAAGTCTTCCCCCATGCCTCTGCGGCAGCATGCGCAGCGTCTAGAGCTTTCTCAATATCTTCGGCTTTACCGCGAGCCACCTGGCAGAAGACTTCCCCAGTGACCGGAGTGACATTATCCAGATACTCACCATGAACAGGCGGCACCCACTGGCCACCAATGTAATTGTCATAGCGCTTCTTATAGTGAGCAACTGCGCCTTCAGTACCCGGATTAGCGTAAATTGTCACGGTCAATCACTCCTTAGGTAGGCCTAGCCGATAGTGAGGTTACCTACAAGAAACAATCTTGTGCGTCCTGCATCACTCTATAACCCCTAACAGTCAACCTTATAGCCTTTTGAGACGTTTAACACCCCCCATTTCTGCATTTAAAACTTGCTAGCCCTTGATGGCGCCTACCTCCGCCGTTAAAGGGCGGACTTTGTAAAGTTTGCAATTTTTACCCCCGCCCCAAAGCTTAATGAAATTGCAACCTTTTCCTATATCAAACATATATAAGGTTCATCTAACATTGAATTAAGCCCAAAAGGTTTTCTAATCGCTCCCCTCCAGAAAAACGATTTAACCTCGTCCCTCAGGGGCTTGTACACAGTTTCATTTCATGCAACAACAAGTCAAAGAGGAGTTTTACCATGCGTTACCTGCACAAAGCCCGCATCTGCTCTGGAATCATCGCCAGCTCACTGATTATCGGAGCCCTTCCAGCTACCGCCTATGCTGCACCCGTAGAAACGTCACTAAGCTGCAGCATAGACGCCGGAAGGTATGGAAAGACCGTTCAGGAAACAAAAACCACGTTCAATGTCACCCTCCCGGAGAAAGTTACAAAGGGAGAAACCTTTACAGCAAAAGTTAAGCTTTCCGACGTCTCCCTCCACAACAACTCTCTCAACAGGGTCGGCAGTGTCAAAATGGAGAAAAGCACGATCAATATCAATGTTGGAAACAACGTCAAACTTGTAGAAAATCAGCCCGGCGTCACCCTATCCAACGGAATCCTGACACTCTCCAACAAGCTAGTGGCATCCATCTCCCACGGCACACTCACCACCTCAGTGCCGGAACTTAGCATTAAACTCCAGGCCACTGGAGGTGACTCTGTGGTCTTCAAAACGACCAAAGATGCAACCTCAGGCACCGTCCGCGCCTACGTGTTCATCTTCAGCGCAACGGCAACATCTAGCTGCACCACCAAGCCGGACGTCCAACTCGCCTCGGCAACAGTGACCCCCAAGGGATAAATTTTGAGAGTTTTCACACGGGTGGGGATACGCCAAAGGAAACCTTGACCGTCCCCACCATCCCAAAACCTTGATATATGTGACACAAATACTTAAATTTATATAACTTTTCACTTGCCCAGGATTAAATGCAGTCTTAAGATAGGACTTACTTCTTAACGATGTCTTATTGAAGGGGCAGGCACTATGCATAATTCTCCTCGATCAGTCTCACGCCTTATTACGGTAGGCATAACTTCCGCTCTCTTTGCTAGCACTTTTAGCGCTGTAGCATCCGCAGAGTCTGCAACCTTGTCCAAAGAGCCGCTGAAAGCAAGCCCTGGACGCGCAGACACGGTGGGAGTGCAAACAACATGTAACGCCAAACCAATTTTCTTCGGCTATTACCGCACCTGGCGCGATAAGGCCATCCAGCTTAAGGACGACGACCCTTGGAAAGACAAGCTCCAGGTCAAGCTGACGGACATTCCCGAGCACGTCAATATGGTCTCGTTGTTCCCTGTGGAAGATAATCAGAAGAGCGATCAGCAATTCTGGGAAACCTTCCACAGGGAATACCAGCCCGAGCTCAAAAAACGCGGTACCCGAGTTGTTCGGACCGTCGGCGCGCAGTTGCTGCTCAATAAGATTAAAGATAAAAACCTCTACGGAAAGCATGTTGAAGACGACTACAAGTATCGGGAGATAGCACGCGATGTATATAACGAGTACGTCGTCAAACATAATCTTGATGGCTTAGACGTAGACATGGAACTCCGCCAGGTGGAGAAACAACTAAACCTCAAGTGGCAGCTGCGCAAAATCATGGGAGCGTTCTCCGAGCTCATGGGCCCCAAAGCCCCTGCAAATGAGGGGAAAAAGCCAGATCATGAGGGTTATAAGTACCTTATTTATGACACCTTTGATAATGCCCAGACATCACAGGTCGGGCTGGTCGCAGACCTAGTGGATTATGTCCTGGCTCAGACCTATAAGAAGGACACAAAAGAGAGCGTCACCCAGGTATGGAATGGCTTCCGAGACAAGATCAATTCCTGCCAGTTTATGGCTGGGTATGCCCACCCGGAGGAAAATGACACAAATCGATTCCTCACCGCAGTAGGAGAAGTGAATAAATCTGGCGCAATGCAGGTCGCAGAGTGGAAGCCAGAAGGCGGAGAAAAGGGCGGGACCTTCGCCTACGCCCTGGATAGGGACGGGCGCACCTACGATGGAGACGATTTCACCACACTCAAACCGACCGATTTTGCCTTTACCAAGCGCGCAATCGAGCTAACCACCGGCGAATCGTCTACAGACTTAGGAAAGCCAACTGGTTCTAGATAAACCAGTAGTTTTCCTTTCACAATTCCTATAACTCCCAACACCTAGAGGAGGACTCTATAGCAAATAACAAAAATAATCTCACGGGCGCATAACACAAGGCCCACCACTCGCACGCGAATATTGGGGATTCTGCAAGTGGTGGGCCTTTGCTATGTCTAGGAGCTCTTCCCGCGGCGCGGCTCCCACATCACCACTGCTGTGGAACGGGGAACATGCACGATCTCCCCACGGGGACGAGCGCCGTTTTGTTTTAGCTGATCCAGCTCTTCTCGCGCGGCCATGAGCTCATTGTGGAGCTTCTTGTTTTCCTTTTTCAGCTCAATGATCGCTTTAATCCCCGCCAGGTTAACGCCTTCTTCTTGGCTCAAACGCTGGACGGTTCGCAGTAGTTCTACGTCCGAGCGGGAGTACCTACGCCCACCGCCACGAGTACGTTGTGGGGTAACCAAACCGAGCCGATCATAGGTCCGCAGCGTCTGAGCGTGCATGCCAGATAGTTCGGCGGCCACGGAGATGACAAAGACCTCACCAAACTCAGGATCGCTTCTGCCTGCCATCCTTCATACCTCCTCCGTGTTATTTTCCGGCCCAACCAGCACGGGGGTCGAATCCAGAATCCTTCTCTGCCTGCGCATAAGCCCTCAGGGCACTAGCCTGCGCGGCGTCAAGGTTCTTGGGAACCTGGACTTGAACTTTGACCAGCAGGTCGCCGGCAGTGCCGTCTCGCTTAGGCACCCCTTTACCCCGAACCCGCAGCACGCGGCCATCGGGAGTTCCAGAAGGAATGCGAACTCTAACCGGAACATCCAGCGTGGGTACGGAGACTGTGTCTCCCAGCGCCAGTTCCGCGAAAGAGACAGGAACCGTTACCTCCAGATCGTCTCCGGAACGAGTAAACACTTTGTCATTGCGCACATGCACGGTAACAAAAAGGTCGCCGGCAGGCGTACCATTCGGCCCAGCCTCGCCCTGCCCTGCGAGTCGGACTTTCTGCCCGTCGATCACGCCTACGGGAATACGCACGGTGATAGATTTGGTCCTGCGCACTGTACCCGTGCCGTTGCAATCGGGGCAGGGGTCTGTGATTTCCTTACCCGTGCCTCCACAGTGCTTACACGGTGCGGAAAACCCGAAGGCCCCTCTGTTTTCTGAGGTAAATCCCGTGCCGTTGCAATGGCTACACGTAGTGGGAGCACCGCTTTGAGAGCCCGAACCATGGCATGTAGAACAGGGCGCATCGCCTGTAAGCTGCACTGGGATTGTGGTTCCCTTTGCAGCCTCACGGAAGTCCAGGGTTATTTGCGTTTCAACGTCCGCCCCCCGCGTCGGCCTAACTGTGCTGCGAGCACCACCGCCGCGGTTGAAAAGGCCACCGAAGATATCCCCCAGACCACCTTCTTGAGAGAAGCCTCCACCCGATCCAGATCGATTCCCGAAGATGTCTCCGAAGTCGAAGTTCTCCTGCGCCCGAAACCCGCCGGGGAATCCGGCGCCTCCGTTCTGTCCAAAGCCACGCATACCGCCGCTGGCGATCATGGCCTTGAACTCATCATATTCCTTGCGCTTGGCGTCATCGCCAACCACATCATAGGCTTCTGCGACCTGCTTGAAACGATCTTCCGCAGCTTTGTCGCCGGGATGAGAATCGGGATGGTTCTCGCGCGCTAACTTGCGGTACGCCTTTTTAATCTCAGACTCTGTTGCCTTCGAAGAGACCCCTAAGTCAGCGTAATAGTCTTTTTCAGCCCATTCGTTTTTCACAGCCATTGGGCATCTCCTCCTTTCAGGAACATCGTCTGAGACTGGGCTCTTCCGAGTTCGTAAATTTAACGATTTTCTTTATCTCACGCACAAAGGGCGCGGCAGGATTCTCTTGTGGAAAAGCCCCGCGCCCTCATATGCACTTTCCTCATTCTGCGGTTGGAACTACTCCGTAGGTTCCGCAGGATCTGCGATGATCACCATCGCGGTGCGAAGCAAACGGTCGCCCATCTGATAGCCGCGGCGCAGAACCGTTCCCAAGACTTTCTCATCACCGGACGAGAGATCCTGGACGGCCTCGTGACGCTCAGCGTCAAAGGCGTCGCCTTCCTCACCAAAAGGAGTGACCTTCAGTCCCTCGACCACGCCGACGAACTTGTCGCGGAAAGCTTTCAGAGGACCTTCTGCAAGATCACCGTGCTTCTCCGCGAGATCAAGATCGTCGAGTACCGGGAGCAGCTGCGTGATCACCTGAGCTTTGGCAGCCTCCACGCCGACCTGACGCTCGCGCTCAGTGCGACGACGATAATTCGCGTACTCTGCGCTCACCCGCTGGAGGTCCTCAGTCCTCTCAGCGAGCTGTTCCTCTAGCGTAGGCTCGGCAGCTTGTTCAGCCACCTCGGCGTCGATATCAGCAAGGGCTTCTTCGAGATCGGCTTCCAACATGGGGTCGATTTCCGGCTCAAAGTTGTCCTGATCTGCACGTTCTGCTTCCTCAGCAGCCGCCTCTGCGCGTTCCGCAGAGGTTGCCTCTGGGTCTGTGTGCTCGGGATCGCCCGGATTATCGGGCATACCGTTGGATTGGGTCACTTCTTCTCTTCCTCCTCGTCCACAACCTCAGCGTCAACGACATTCGGGTCGGCCTTGGTGGCAGCGTCGGCAGCCCCTGCGTTAGCAGCCTCTGCCTCGTAGATTGCCTTACCCATCTCCTGAGACTCGGTAGACAGCTTCTCCACGGCAGTCTTGATGGCCTCGATGTCATCACCCTTAAGAGCCTCATCAACAGCGTCGGCAGCTGCAATGACCTTGCTCTTCAGGTCTTCAGAAACCTTCTCGCCGTTCTCCTCCAAGAACTTGCGGGTCTGGTATGCCATGGTCTCAGCGGAGTTGCGAGTTTCCTGCTCCTCGCGACGCTTCTTGTCTTCCTCTGCGTGCTGCTCTGCATCCTTGACCATGCGATCGATCTCTTCCTGAGACAGACCGGAACCGTCCTGGATCTTGATGGTGTTTTCCTTACCAGTGCCCTTATCCTTAGCGGATACGGAGACAATGCCGTTAGCGTCGATGTCAAAGGTGACCTCGATCTGTGGGATGCCACGAGGAGCAGGAGCGATGCCTCCGAGCTCGAAGGAACCCAGCAGCTTGTTGTGAGCCGCGATCTCTCGCTCGCCCTGGAACACCTGAATCTGAACGGAAGGCTGGTTGTCCTCAGCCGTGGTAAAGGTCTCAGAACGCTTGGTCGGGATGGTGGTGTTGCGCTCGATCAGCTTGGTCATCACGCCACCCTTGGTCTCAATACCCAAGGAGAGCGGGGTGACGTCTAGAAGCAAGACGTCTTTAACCTCGCCGCGCAAAACGCCAGCCTGAAGTGCAGCACCTACGGCCACGACCTCGTCCGGGTTAACACCCTTGTTAGGCTCGCGCCCACCGGTGAGTTCCTTCACCAACTCAGAGACAGCCGGCATACGCGTGGAACCACCGACCAGCACAACGTGATCAATCTCAGAGACAGACACACCTGCGTCCTTGATTACCTGGTTGAACGGCGCCTTGGTGCGATCAAGCAGATCCTGGGTGATGCGCTGGAACTCGGTGCGAGACAGGGTCTCATCCAAGAACAGCGGGTTCTTGTCTGCATCGACGGTGATGTACGGAAGGTTAATGGTCGCGGACTGAGAAGAAGATAGCTCGATCTTTGTCTTCTCAGCTGCCTCGCGGAGGCGCTGCATGGCCATCTTGTCCTTGGACAGGTCCACGCCATTGCTGCTCTTGAACTTGTCTACGAGCCACTCAACCACGCGGTTGTCCCAGTCATCGCCACCGAGCTCGTTATCACCAGCGGTTGCGCGAACCTCAACAACACCGTCGCCGATCTCCAGGAGGGAGACGTCGAACGTGCCGCCACCAAGGTCGAAGACCAGGATGGTCTGCTCTTTCTCGCCCTTTTCCAGGCCATAAGCCAGGGCAGCTGCGGTGGGCTCGTTGACAATACGCAGAACGTTCAGTCCTGCGATCTGGCCAGCCTCCTTGGTTGCCTGACGCTGAGCATCGGAGAAGTACGCGGGGACCGTAATCACTGCATCGGTGACCTCATCGCCCAAGTAGGACTCCGCGTCCCTCTTCAACTTCATCAAAGTACGAGCAGAAATTTCCTGTGGGGTGTACTTCTTGCCATCGATATCCACAGTCCAATCGGTACCAATGTGGCGCTTAACGGATCGAATGGTGCGGTCAACGTTAGTCACGGCCTGGTTCTTGGCGGACTGGCCGACCAAAACCTCACCGTTTTTAGCAAAAGCGACCACCGAAGGGGTGGTGCGAGAGCCCTCAGAGTTGGCGATAACCTGAGCCTCGCCACCCTCCAGTACAGAAACCACCGAGTTGGTGGTACCGAGATCAATTCCTACTGCGCGTCCCATGTGATGTCCTCCTGGGTGTTTGGTTGTATTTTTAACGTTTTACCTAAAGTTGACTGACGTCGACTCAATTTTACGGGACCGTCCAACTACAAGTGAAGAACTTACCAGATATCTTGAGCGCGTGTCACTCAACCTGACACTATCCATAACGACATCTCACGCAAAGTTGTTCCCACTAGACTCAATTTTTTTAAAATCTTCTATTTCCGCAGGTAAATACAAGCAAAAACCCGCGGCGGGCGCTTCATTGAATAAAGCATCCACCGCGGGTTGCGCTCACTGCGCTAGCTATAACTACTCGTTGCGACGTCGCCAAGCATAGATACCGCCGGCGATGAGCAGCAGAACAACGGGAATGATGGTAAAGAGCTTACGACCGCCTCGGCCGGTCAACGGCAGCTCACCAGTTTTCACGTTGGCCACCTGAATCACCCACGCGCTTGTCGGATCATTATCATCCTTGCGCTTTACAGTGATCAGACCTGAATCGCTAGCCTGCGGCTCCAGAGTAAACCGCAGATCTCCCGACTGTTCCCCAGTAGGCGTCACGTTGAACCTCCAAGATTGCGGAAGCAACTGAGCGCCCTCACCAGGTGTGGTCTCTACAAGGTAATAGCTGCCAGGAGCAAGAGAGATAGGCTTCTGGGATTCAGGAGCAATATCCGTGAATAAAGGTTCGCCTGCAGGACGATCGCCTTCTGCACGGAAAATCGAGAATCGCGATCCCTTCAACGGCTCACCCTTAGCGTCCACCTTCTCAATCAAGATTGAGCCTTCGGTGCGGTACAGGCTGTTGATGTAGATAACATCTCCGCCCTGCTCAGCGTTGAGCTCAACCTCACCATTAGGAGCGATGGGTGTGCGCTTTGACTTAGCAATCTGCTGTTCAAGGGATTCATCCGCTTGCTCTGTAGGAGTAGCCTCAAACAACTGGGTTGTGCTTTGTTCTAGTCGCAGGCCCTTGCTAGCCAGCAACGCCCGCTGCTCTTCCGTTAGCTCCTCCGAAATCCAGCAGCGAGTGCCAGTGGGAGCGCCCGGTGCAACCCAGCTCTGTCCGTGGCCAATGTCAAAGGTGCCTTTCACAGTCTGGGAACCAGTAGGCGAGGTGGCCCCGGCGCGGAAGGCTTCCGGCACAGGCTGTGTGGGGAGCAGCGGCAGCTCGCAACGGTAGGTGAAGTGGAATTGAGGGTTATCGCCCAAAGCGCCTTCAGGCCCCTCAAGATGCTTCTGCACGGAGAACGCCATGGTGTTCATCCAATAGCTATTCTCAAACACCACGTCTGTCACGTTGTCTGTTTCCAGGTCTACCGGCTTGATAGTAACCGACCCTGGCTTGTCCAAGAAGACTTCATCGTTACGCGACGCATAGACACGATGCGATGACTGCACGCTGTCGGCAAACTCCGCGGGAACCTTATCGGAGGTGTCCTCAGTAAGCTCGCACTCCACGGATACCGGAAGGCGCTTGCCGTCTTTATCCAGAATCTCTATCAGTTTCCCATCCGCGGGAACCCGCAAAGACCCCTCGTAGACCTGATCAGTAAGTTGATCCTCGCAGCGCCAAGAAACTCCAAAGGTCTCTTTATTGGTGAGGTACTCGTTAACATTTCCCTGCTGGTTGCCCACGTATTTAGTGGCCACGCGCAGCTGCGCACGCTTACGCACGTAGTCGTTTTTCACCGTCACGTTTTGGGTTGAGTTGGGCTCACCAGCGATCTTAAAGGTGCCGGTAGCACCAGCCGTATCCGTGAGAGGCGTCTCTAGCTTTGCACCTTCAAAGGAAACATTTACGTCTGCGTCATAACGATTGATCTGTTCCTCCGTGATAAGGCACGACCACCCCACGGGAATCTCTACAGGCGTTTGCTCCTGAGTATCCGCAACGTTAAATAGTCCGTTTCCGGCGCCTTTAATGGTTCGCTGCGCGGTGATCGCACGCTCACTATGTGGGTCTTTACACACCAGGTTGAACACAAAGTCCTCGTCAGAAGCTAGGGCCGGCCCGTCTCCCGTGAGCTGTTTGGTCACCTGAACTTTAAGCCGATCAGCAGTATAGGAATTCCACAGGACAAGGGTGCCCTGGAAATTCGGCTCTGCGCCGCTGGAGTTCTCAGTCTCACTGATCTTTATCACTGCCGAGTTCTGCCCTGGAGCACTCTCGCAGTTCTCCGCCAAAGTACATGAGGTTTCAGTTCCGTTACCGTCTTGGTCTTCCGTCACTGCCCACGTAAGCGCAAGCTTGTGGTTGGGTAGCTGTGCATTATCAAGGTCCTCCGACACCTGGCATTCAGTGCCTATCGGGAGGTTATCTACCTTATGGTCGCTTCCCGGTTCAAAGCGAGCAATGCTCATCTTCCCTTCGCGCAACACTTTCCCGCGATAAGTACAGGTATAGGAGAGGTTGAACTTTCGGTCTTTGTCAATTTCCGTGATGCCGTCTCCGCCTACCTTTTTGCGTAGATTAAAGCTTCCGGTCTTCACCTTATAGTTGTTCATCACAGTGCCCGTGGTGTCACCTGCGATCTTATCCACGCTAATGGTGTCTGACTTTTCACCATCCAGCCGACCGGCGCCCTCAAGGCTGAGGGTAGGGCCTTCCAGGCCGTCTATCTCCACCGTGCTCTCAGTAAAGGAACATGAGGCGTTCACGGGGACTTCCACCTCAATGGATTCTCCCCTACCAATCTGCGCCGTGCTTTGGAGCAGCTCCTTGCCGCCACGGCTACAGGTGTATGAGAATTGGAACTTGGTGTCTGCAAAGAGTCCACTAATAATATCCTCGGGGACTTGCTGACCATTGCCCTGATACGTGGCGTTGACCTTTTTGTTCAGGGTCAGCTTTGCCATGGCAGGCTTGTACTCATTGCGGACGTCAATAGTGGCGGCTTGGCCCACTTCCGGGATGGTAAACGTCATTACTTTGCCGGTCACGCTCTTGTCCACGCCCTCCATGGAGGTTGACTCAATAACCTCTTGCGAGTGCTGCGTATCCCGCTCAGTCAATGTACATTCAGCGCCTACCTTGATGCCGCTGATCACTTCTTCTGCCTCAGCCTTAAGGGAGAAGCTCTTGTTTGTGCCGTCGGTGCATGTCAAATCAAAGTTAAAGGTCTTAGGAACGTATGCATCTAGATCCTCCACGTCCTCTTTAAGAACAGCGACTTTCTTGGAGATGGTGAGGTCGCCGTTAGGGGTGGAGAATACGTTCTTGAGGTCTACAGACGTCCCCTCCTTAGACTTCACAGTGGCCACGTTGGTGCTGAAGTCCTTCTCCAGCTCCACGCCGTCTGGGACCTCATAGTCAGTCTTCCGTGAGGGAACATTCCGTGCCCACGGGGAAGTTGCCTAAGGTCTTAGTCTCTCCGTCAGTCAACGTGACCTCAACGGAACGCGGAGAGGCTTCCATAGGCACAACGCACTGCGCTTTAACTTTGAAAGGACCGGCCTTGAGCTCTGCGTGCTTTGTAACGTCCAGCACCTGGCTCACGTCAACAGACTTTTTAATCGTGATGGGTCCTTGATCCCTCACAAACTCATTAGTCATCGACGCAGTACGCGGCGCTTCATTAGCCGGCCCCACGGTCACTTGAGCATCAGCAGCCTTTTTCACCGTAGCGTTTTCTACCGTAACGTCACGCTCGCTTACGCTGCATGTAGAGGCCACCGGGATGCCGTCGACACGCACAGACCGACCGCCCGCGATCTTAATGCCTTCTTTTTTGAAGACTTCTAGGCCTTCCCTGCGGCACACTGCATCAAAAATAAACTCGTGTTCGCGGCCCAGGTCAGAGTCTTTTCCGCCCACCTTCTTCTCAATAATTATTGATCCGCGCTCGGGCTCGTAGTTGTTTACCGCCTTTACCTGCGGGTCGGCAGAGTCGTCGGGATTCAGCCAGAAATAGTTGCCCTGGCACTTCTTCAGGCCAGAAACATCTTCGCCCGCGTTCACGCACACGTTTGATTGCCATGAAGGCTTAAGATCATAGCCCTTGATAGCAATGGGGTTCTCTGGTGTTCCTTCCTCAATAAAGGCACACTCAGTGCCAACTGGCAGCGGCCCGATGGTGGTCTCCCCGTCCAGCGGAATAGTGGCCACGCCATTTGCCACGTACAGAGGCTGATCCTTACCACCGTTTTCTGGCCGCTGGGAGCGATCCGGGATATAACGGCACGTGTACTTCACCGGATAGTTCTTGGGCAGCAGAGAGGCCGGAATTTTATCGCGGTTAGCAATCTGCTTGGAGAGCTTGATTGTCCGCATAACCGGCTCATACGTATTTTTGGCTACTACAGCGACCTGCCCCTTGTCCTCGTATGCTTTCTTCCCCACAACGAATTCAATCTTGCGGTCGTTTCCGCTTGTCGACGCTCCGTTTGCCGACTCCACGTTATCTGTAGTCCATGTCGTCTTTAACGTGTAGAGCTTCTGATCAACCTGAGGTTGTGACTCTTCCACCACGCACTTTGTGCCAAGCGGCAGCTTGCCGATCTGCCGACGCTCGCCGGAGATGAGCCCTTTCTCCTCTTTCTTTGCGACTTCCTTATCCTTATAGGTGCAGGTGTAACTGAGGTCAAAAGTGCGTCCCTTGACTGTCGGGGACAGCACCGAATTAGGAGTGACCACGTCCTTGCCTATCTCTCTCTACCGGGACCTTGGGCACGTTGGAGAAGGTACAGGAGATGATTTTCGCCGGGTCGAGGGTTATTTGCACCCCGTCTTTTGTCTTCTTGCTCTCAATACTCGTGGATTCCTTACCGGCTTGGAAGGCCTTACACGTAACTGCGCCTTTGCCTTCCTCCACCAGCTGGAAATCATCTTGTTGTTTTTCAGTGATAGTTGCTTGTGGTTTTTCTTGGCTAAAGTCCCCTACTGCGATAGCCGCAACACCACGGTCATTGGTTACCAGTTCTTTCTTGGTGTTCCCGGCCTCCAGATCAAAGTGCCATCCATCACCCGGCTCTATAACGGAACCATCCCCGTCCACAATTTCTTTGTTCACAAGCAAACAGCCAGTGACAAAGTTTTTTTGCAGATCGGTCACCAATCTCTCATAATCAGGAGAAATAATTGTTTTTTCAGGTGCAGTCGCAATCTTGCGCAGTATTTCCTCTGCCGTTAACTGGCGTGCGACTCGCCAGTAGCCTTTGTAGTAATAATCATAGTAATTACTTGGCTCGAAAATATTCTGCGGCCTCTTATCCTGGATATCCGACCCCACTCCGATGGGTATGAGCTGCGTTTTGCTCTTTACAAATCTCTCTTTTTGTTCTACCGCGTTATCTATTTCCGATTGCTCTGTCGTATTTCCCCAAAAATTCCTACCGTTCCTATCAAAAGTCGGCTTGCCATCAGTTATAAAGTAAACGGTGTCATAATGAGTACCAGCCTCAATGTCATCTGCGACCTGGCCTAATCCTTGATCCCAGTTGGTAGCACCAAATCTATCGCCAGGGAGAAAAAGCGAATCAATCCGTCCCCTAAGCTTCTTCACGTCCTCGGGATCCCGCAAGGACATCGACTTCAGGTTCTGATTCCCTGCTCCATACGCAGGGGCCGCGCTGGCAAAGGTATACAGGCTAAAAACGTATGGCGCTCCTTCCAAGGAGTTCACCATTTCCCGCAGCGTCTTCTTCTGATTATCAAGGTCTGCTTGGCTCAAAGAATTGGAGAGGTCTACAACAAAGGCAACGGTGGCGCCACACTTATTCAGGTCAAGGTCAGGGTTCTGGGGAGCCGGCTGCGCTGGAGTCGGTCGCACTAGCGGCGGCTGGACAGCAACTTGATCTGCTTGTGCCGCCGGTTCCTCGCTGAGCGGAAACGTCAGGGCCGCGACCATGATCGCTAGCACGGCTGCGACTGCCAACATGTGGCGAGTCAGCCACCGGAGCTGTTTTTCAAAGTAACGATCATGACTACTCGTCATCCCCTCGGTTGTTTTTCTTGTTCCACATCACGGCGCCAAATCCCAGGGCTGCTAAGAGGAGCCCCAAGAGCGCAACACCTATGACCGATGCACCTGTTCGCGCTAATGGCGAGGTATTGGGCTTTTGTTTGTCATCTTTGCCCGGTTTATCCGGGCCAGGGCTTGGCGTAGCCGGGGTGGTTGTGGCTGGTTGCGGAGGTTGTGGTGTTTTTGAAGGAAGTGGAGGAATCGTTGGGTCCTACCACGGGACCGTCGGCTCGCTCTCTTCTTTGTGCTTGGGCTTGGGATGAACAAGAAGATCGTAGTTCCATTCACCAGTCTCAGCTGAGGAAGGTAGTGGAACTACAAAGGGCTCAAATCCTCGATCGGATCCTTTAACGGGCTGGACCTTATATAAGCCAATGGGCAAGGCGTCGAATCGCACCCGACCGCTGCTGTCCGTCTTTGCTTGCCATGACTGAGATTCTGGCTGTTTCAGTGCCTCTGCCACAGATAACTTGGAGCCAGCCAGCCAGCCTTCCTGCGTGGTTAGGTCGATTCCGTCGATACGGGCGATCCTCACGGGGATTCCGGAGAGTGTGTCCCTTGCAGTCGGAGAATTCTTAAATTCAATGCTCAGGCTCGCGGTACGGGTGGGGTCGATAGTCGCTGCTTGGACAGAGTCCACCGATACTGCGGGGCGGGCAAAGGCTGCCGGTGAGGAGAACAGAACTGCCGTACCTATCACGGCAACCACAGCTAGCCGTATACGCGCTAGTTTATTTTGTTTTACCATTAGCTTAAACTCTCTCGTTTTCTTTATTTCCAGCCCGTCTGCGCAGGTAGATCACTAAAACCACAGCCACGATTGCAAGGGCGGCAAGAATTCTCCACGCCATCCAGCCTTCCCAGCGAACAGCAGACTGCGGCAGATTTTCTTCGCTGGTCTCCACGCGTTCCGCATGCACGAGTAAACGATGAGTGTTAATTGCATAGGGAGTACACGTGATCAGGGTGAGGAGGTCTTTTCCTTTTTGTGCCCTTAAACTCTCAATCTCGCTCGGGAGCACAACCTCTGTGTCAGTTACTTTGTAGGTGAGGACTTTGCCCACGGTGTCCACATAGACCATGTCTCCAACCTGTACTTTTTCCAGGTTGTCAAACATTGTGGCCTCGGCCAGACCAGAATGTCCGGTGATCACCGCATGAGTGTTCTCGCCGCCCACGGGCAGCGAAGATCCATAGATATGCCCTAGTCCTTTATCCAAGGCTTCATCGTCAGTACCGTGAAACACTGGGAGCGTGGTTGTGATCGAGGGAATAGAGACCACAGACATAACAGCATCATCCGTGCCCGGCGCGTTGAGCTGCGCCATATATTCTCGGTACAGTCCGCTGTCTTTGGAGACTCTGGATAGCCAAGGATCTAATATCGGGATGCGCGCCAGGCGTTCGTTATAGCTTTGGGCTTGAGCGATCCAGCGTTCCCTATCCGCATCAGACACACCTTTTTGCACATCAATATATTTTTGAGCCTCTCGGGCATGGGAAGCATTGTGCATGTATGCTGCGGCTACTGGATAAAGAAGAGTAATGACCCCCACGATCACCAACACCAGAGAAATCATGACCGGCTTGTTTAGCGTCTTACTGAGGTTTTCCTTCATAAAAGGCACCCACTCTCCTCACCTCTTTCGATTGCTTAAGCTCACGGCTTCACAATCAATCTCGATGTGCTTCAGACATGTTCTGTACTTTTAAAAGACCATGAGTGAAAGAGGAGCCATCGTATATTCCATAAGCCCCAGGACTCACGGAAGTACCACGCTACCTTCTTTAATTAAATTTATTTATAATAAATACTTTTAATG
This sequence comes from Corynebacterium pseudotuberculosis, assembly GCF_002155265.1. Lineage (NCBI taxonomy): Bacteria > Bacillati > Actinomycetota > Actinomycetes > Mycobacteriales > Corynebacteriaceae > Corynebacterium > Corynebacterium pseudotuberculosis. Next base: position 761,569 of record NZ_CP021251.1, on the reverse strand, counting down.
AGTTAAATGTTTATAAATGGCGTGAGCATTCGGGTAATATTCATACCTTTACCCCGCTGACCAACCCCTATAAAAAGAAATCATTTCGCCTAAGTATTTATTTTCATTTCAATGATTCTTAAATCTCCACAGCTGTGGCATGCTTGTTCTTGATGGATATGCATAAAAACCCCAATTCCCAACCCCCTGGAACAGCATCAGATCGCGACATTTCCGATCTTTTAAACTCCGCTGTTGAAGAATCAGAGCCGTTCGTGCCTCCTGCCAATGAGGCACCACGCAAAGATCGCGCAATCATCCTTGGAGCCGATGCACGGTGGGCTTCTGGCTGGGCGCTTCGCTTTATCATCGTGGTCATCGCCAGCGTCATGGCATGGCGAGGCCTAGCCACCATCTGGCAAGGCCTGCTACCCGTCATCTTGGCACTCCTATTGTGCACCGTCTTGTGGCCGCCAGTTCGATGGCTACGATCCAAAAAGGTTCCGCCAGCAACCGCTGTACTTATTGTGGCTATCGGATTCTTTGGCGCTATCGGCAGCATTTTCGCGGCAATGGCCCCCAGCGTCAGTTCCCAATCAAAAGACCTCGTAGATCGCGCCAATGAGGGCGTTCAGCGCGCGCTGCATTGGGCAGAACACGGACCACTGAACCTGGACACATCACAAGTCGACGGCTATATCCAAAATGTGACACAAGCTCTTCAGGAGCACTCACGCAATATTGCCAATGGCGTATTCTCTGGACTTACCACGGCATCCTCGATTCTTATCACAATTATCCTGATGCTTATCCTGTCCTTCTTCTTTCTCAAGGACGGCACGCGTTTCCTCCCCATGGTGCGCAGGGTCGCCGGCCCCAACTTGGGTTGGCATCTCACCGAGGTTCTCACGCGTATTTGGAATGTTCTCGCTGGGTTCATCCGAGCACAGGCCATCGTATCCCTGGTCGATGCCGTCCTCATCGGAATCGGTTTGCTCATCCTTAAGGTCCCGCTCGCGCTCGTCTTGGCGGTTCTGACCTTCTTTGGTGGCTTTATCCCTATCGTGGGAGCCTTCACCGCAGGCGCGCTTGCTGTGGTCATCGCTTTGGTCAGCAACGGCGTCTCCAACGCTATTTTTGCGCTTATCCTCATCATCACCGTCCAACAAATCGAAGGTCACATTCTGCAGCCTGTGCTGCAGTCCAGAGCAATGAACTTGCACGCAGCAGTAGTCTTGCTCTCCGTGACCATTGGTTCTGCGCTATTCAGCGTGGTGGGCGCATTCCTCGCAGTGCCAGTAGCGGCCACCTTGGCAGTGCTTATCCGTTACCATTCTGAGCTGGTCGCACTACGCGCAGGAGAAATAACGCTTGATGAGATCGAGCTAGCTACCGCCGAGGAAGCCACCCCGTCCATCAATGGCGAACAGGCTTGGGGCAATCTCAAAGATCAGCTAACCAAACTGAGTTTGAGAAAAACATCGAACGTGGTTATTAAAAAGGAAGAAGCTCCTTCAAACCCCGCGGACGACTAATAAAAAAGTGTGGCCCTGGTTCCTCGCCAGGGCCACACTTTTATTTACATCTGTTTCAACTGGTCCATCTCTAACACAGTGTCCACGCACGCCGCGAGCAGCCTGTGATCATGAGATATCAGCAGTACGCCCACTCCGTTATCAGCTTGTCGACGCAACAACGAGACCACGGCAGCGGTAGCAAGTGGATCCAGCATAGAGGTCGGCTCGTCGCAGATAAGGAATCTGGGAGCCTGCGCCAGAGCACGAGCGATGCAGGCACGCTGTAACTGTCCATCACTAACTTGGTGCGGCAGCCTATCCAGCAAGGTGGCGTCTACCAGTGCCTCATCAGCACATTCATCTACGCGCTCCGCAATCGATTTTTCGTCGAGTTTGCCGGCTATGCGTAGTGGTTCCGCAATGATGTCTCGCAGCTTCCACCGTGGAGAGCAGGCGTCCCGAGGCGACTGGTTGATAGTTGCGATATCCGGGTTGCGGTGGCCACGTTGTGTAGAAACCTCAGCAGAATCGATGAGGACCTTACCCGATGTGGGCCGCATCTTTCCGGCCAACAGACGAGCCAACGTTGTCTTTCCTGAGCCGGAAAGCCCTACCAGGCCAATCATCTGACCTGGATTAATATCAATGCTTACGTTCTTTAAAACAGGCGCATTTTTAGTAAACTCCACGGTCACCGCAGAGGCGCGAAGGTTGTGTGTGTTATCCACGCTCAAGTCCTTCCGTAACTTTTAACCCACCACTAGGTAGCGCTGCTAGCAGGGCGCGCGTGTACTCATGATCAGGCGTATGCAATACCTTGTCGGCGGGACCAGTTTCCATGATCTCGCCATCTCGCATCACGGAGACGGTGTCACAGATCTCGGATTCTCGCAGGTCCTCAATGTCATGGCTGATTATTAGGATTCCCACGCCCCGAGAATCTGCGATCTCTTTGAACAGCGCCAAAATATCGGAGGTTAGCTGTGGGTCCAATGCGCTGGTGGGCTCATCGGCAATGAGGTACGTTGGATTGCCAGCCAGAGCAGCCGCAATAGCTGCGCGTTGCGCCATGCCTCCAGAAAGCTGATGCGGGAAAAACTCCGCGCTTTCCTCTGGCAGATGAACTGTGCGCAGCAGATCCGATACGCTATAGGTTCCCTGGTGCCGGTCAATAATCTCTTGTAATTGAGTGCCCAAACGACGCACAGGTGTAAAAGATTGCGCTGCAGATTGCGGAACAAAACCGACCACGGTTCCCCGGATCTTAGAAAAGTCTTTCTCCCCCCAGGCCAGCGGCTTCCCAGCGACGCTCACGCGCCCTACGAGCTTGGAATACTGTGGAGCGATTCCCACGATTGACTTGCCTAAAGTAGTTTTGCCCGATCCCGAGGCCCCAATCAGACCATGAATAGAGCCGGCCTCTACATGCAAAGACGCGTCTTTGAGAATACGCTGCTGCGTGGCGTCTTTCCCATGGACTACAACGCTCACGTTGTGGACTTCCATGCCGTCGCTTGGCGCAACCACATCGGTTTCTACTTGTTCCTCTGTTTCGGTTACATCAACGTCGATAACAACTTCAGGCACTTTCCGTGCCAACGACACTGCGGAAAGCGTAGTGGTCAACAATACTGCGGCTGGGAATACTAGCGCCCACCAGGCACCGCGCATAATATCTTCACGGGCTAGATCCATGAGAGTACCCAAAGACGGTTCGTCCGCTTGGATGCCCAGTCCCAAGAATGACAACGCAGACTCGTGCCACACCGCGTGCGGCATCAGCATGATCATGGCAACCACAGCCTGGCCAGCTGCTGCGGGAGCTAAATGCCTAATAAGCACCCACTTGAAAGGCCCGCCAGCGGCATAAGAGGCATCCACATAATCGGAAGTTCGTACGGCTAGTACTGAAGAACGAACAATACGCGCGACCGGGGACCAGTGCGTTAACGCAATAGACAGCACAATTGCAATGAGCGATCCACGGAACAATGCGACGATGACCAGCGAGACCCGCAGGCTCTCCGCTGTGCGGACAAAAAGATCAAAGCCAAAGTGGTCAGTACCAAACAAATTAGTAGAGCTCGGAGGCTTCAGGGCCTTAGAAAAGCTCGGGCTTCCAGCGTCAAAAAAGACTGGAATCAATAATCCATACAGAACAACTCCGACAAAAACAGAGATGCTGATGCGAAGGTACTTGGCCCACTTTTGCACGTGCATTACCACGGGAGATTTAGCTTGTTTAGACATCGCTCACCCTCGGGTCGATAATCATGTAAGAAATGTCGCTGGCCAGTGAACCTAGCATCACCACGACCGTAGTGGCAGCCGTGGTAAAAGCCAGCAGCGGAAAGTCAACCGCAATCGCGGACTCTACGGTTGCTTGAGCCAGTCCCGGCCAAGAAAATACAGTCTCTACGATTACTGCTCCCACAACTAGTTCACCCAATCGCGCGCCGATCAGGGTGATCAAAGGCATCAATGACAATGGAAGCACGTGGCGCACCAGGATAGTTCTCTCGCTTAGCCCCCGTAACCGCGCATTAGCCACCGCTGGAGACTGCGAGGCTTCAAGCGTGGATTGCTGCATCGTAAGCAGCGGCCACGATAACTGCGAGATCGCCAGCACGATAGCAGGTGCAATCAGGTATGGCCCCACCGTGAGTAGGGATGGAACCTCGCCGATGCGTGAAGCCCCACCCACCGGGATGACGTGCAAAAACACTCCAAAAAAGAGAACTGCGGCAAGGGCATAAATATACGACGGAGTAGCTGCGACAAACACCCCGATTGCGTTAACAGCACGATCGACTACTCCGCCGGGACGACGAGCAGCCCATACACCCAAGATTGCGGCGATCAGCAGCATCAGGAGTAGACCAACCGAAGACAGCACGACCGTCCACGGCAACCGCTCCGAAATCACGTCCACGACCGACTTATTGTAAACGCGCGACCAACCCAGGTCACCGCGTAATACGTCAGCCCACCACTGCAGCCACTGCTGCCACCAGGGCTTATCCACCCCTAACGATACTGCGATTCGGGCGCGTTCATCATCCGTATAGTCGCCGTATTCCGCGCCTAGATAATGGGCAAGAGGATCAAACGGCGACAACGCCGCCAGAGCAAACATAATGAACGTAACTACGACCGTGGTAAAAGCGATAATCAGTAGGCGTAGCCCCACCATCGTGCCTATACCGTCGAGGTTGTCTCTTCTTCCAGGTAACAACACTGAAAAAGATCCTTCCTTAGAGAAACGCGTATAGCTCCGGTGCCAAACGCACGGAGCTATACGTCAAAAGATGGGACTATTTACTTGGTCCACTCGGCAACACGCCACCATGGTCCCCAGGTAACACCATGAATATGAGGCTCAAGAAGAGTCTCTGGCTTCTTCCACTTATTGGTCTTGCCTGCATAAACATGCTCAAGGTTAAGCAAGCACAGAGCCGAAGGATCCTCTATGTACATAGCCTGGGCCTTCTGCCACAGCTTATTGCGCTTAGCGGTATCTACCTCGCTGCGGGCTTCGTCGAGAAGCTTATTCAGCTCTTCAGAACCGTAGTTACCAGGGTTAGCCCACTTGCTGGTGGAAGGTGTGCGAGTGTGCAGATACTCATACGCCATGATGGTGACGTCATAAGGTGCCGACCCACCGCCGAGCACTGCTGCGGCTTCACCCAAAGCTGGTCCGATTTCATCCCATGTTCCGGCCTTGGTCTCAAAATCCAGGCCAAGCTTCTTCATCTGCGAAGAGAACTCAATAGCGATATCGCGGCGAGTAGTGTCGCTGGATGCGTAGTAGAGGGTGACGTGGAAAGGCTTTCCGTCTTTCTCACGCATGCCTGCAGCATTCTTCTTCCAGCCGGCCTCATCAAGAAGCTTCTCTGCCTTAGCTACTTCATAACCAAAGGTCTTCGATGGGTCGTGAGCGTCCCCGTACAGAGGAGAAATCAAAGTCTCCAAGGTGGTGCCGTAACCGCCAAGGGTACCGTCCACAAATGCCTGGCGATCCACCGCGAAGTTAAGAGCCTGGCGCACCCTGGTGTCTTCTAGCTCAGGAACCTTAGGGAAGGAAATTCCGCGCCAGTCAGCGGTCTTGGTAGAAACGATCTCGATGCCGTTCTTATCCTTCACCGAGTTAACCTGTGCTGGTGGAATGGCGGCGCCATCGACTTCTCCAGCGGCAACGCGCTGCGCACGCGCCGTGTCGTCGGCAGCAGTGGTCACTACGATCTCTTTAACCTGAGGAGCGCCACCCCAGTAATTCTCATTGGCTTTAAATACGACCTCATCGCCGCGGTTTTCTACCAAGGTGTAAGCGCCAGTGCCCACGGGCTTAGTATTCAGCTCAGCTTTGGTGATAGCGCCACCCGCCTTTAGCTGCTCAGAGGGAGCGATGGCGTAAAGCAGCCGGGAATTCATCTCTGCAAGTGGGTGATTTAACTTGAACACCACAGTGTAAGGGTCCTTGACCTCCACGTCTTTGATTACCTCATAGCGGGCCACAACCTGGGAACCTGCGTCGATATTACGGGCCATGTCATAGGAGGCCTTCACGTCTTGGGCATCAAAGTCCGAGCCGTCGCTGAACTTTACTCCCTCGCGCAGTTTCACCGTCCACTCAGTTGCATCGCCGTTGTGCTCCGGCATTGCAGAGGCCAAGGCAGGAACAAAGTTCGGGATCCTATCTGGACCTGCGGATTCTGGACGAAGCAAGCCGTCATAAACCGGGCTCACGCCTGTTTGACCATAGCCAGTCGCAGGGTGGAAACCATCGCCAGCACGAGCCGAGACGGGTACCCTTCTTCACCGCTCGCTTCTTTATGGCTAGGGTCGCCACAAGCCGCCAAAGCGCCTCCAGCAAGAGCCATCGATAAAAGTACTGCCCCACTACGCTTTGAACACAGCGCAAGGAACGAGGAGGAACGTCGCATAGAAAGATCTTTCCTAAGAGTGAAGGGTTAGGTATTACTTAGAAAGAACTATCAAGAAGTCAATTGAATTTCAATATCATCAACTCAGTTTTGACGTGCTCAGCGCCCGTTATATAACGCTACCACCAACTTTAGTTTTAGTGAGAAGAAACACAATAGATTTTTTATACTGTATATCTCACCAAATTCAACGCCCCCCCCACACTGCTCCTACAGGCCCCGCCTTATCCCCACACAGCGTTTAATACGAACACAGCCACGCCCGACACAAAGGCCGCAGCCGGAAGAGTAATCACCCAGGCCATCGCGATGGGCTTCATTAATCGCCAATTGGCGGCCTTGTTCACAATTCCAATACCTAGGATTGCACCAATCAGAATGTGAGTAGAGGAGACAGGAAGGCCAAGGACAGAGGCCCCCATCACCACAGCAGCCGCAGCCAACTCAGCAGAGAACCCGGATGCCGGATGCATCTCCGTTAGCCCTGACCCCACCGTATGAATCACGTAGCGCCCGATAAACCACAGGCCGGCAATCAACGCAACACCGCACGTAATCATCAGCGCGGTAGGAACCGCCGCCTTGCCGTTAATACTGTCGGTCCGCAGAGCATCAAGCACCGCAGAGAACGGACCGATCGCATTAGCGATGTCATTGGAACCGTGAGAGAAGGCGAATGCCGATGCTGTAAAAACCTGCATCCAGGAGAATATGACAAACGTTGCACGAGAAAGCTCTTGCTGCTTGAGAGTCCGAGAAAAAATCAAAACCGCCATCCACACAACGGCAGAGACCATTCCAAGGATCAGTACGTTCCCCAGCGTGCTGATGTGCAAGTTAAGATTTTTCAGCCCCTTAAAGAGCATCATGGCGCCGATCAGAGCCGCTCCACCCGCAGCGAGCAACGGCACCCAATTCTCAAGGGCCTGGTGAGTGTTGAGGTTATCGCGCCGATGATTAATACGGTAGAGGTCGCGATAGTACTCGGACTCTAGCTCGCTAGGGTCAAAATCGCGCTCCTGAATCAAGGCGGCGTCGCGCGTCATGGCATTTGTGTACGCGAGCTGCTGGATCTCATTCAACCGCTCAAAAGAGGCCTTGAAAGACTTATGCAGCTCAATGCGATCAGCCTTGATCTGGCGCAATTGCTCATCCGCGCCTTCGTTATAAACCAGGATGTGCTTTTTAATAAAGCCAAACAGCAGCCACGCAGCCAGCCCACCTAGCACGGGAGAAAGAACCCAGGACAATGCGATCTGGCCGATTTCCCCCCACTGCACCATCTCCCAGCCACCAAGGCCCTGACTAAAGCCCAGTACAAGGGAAGCTCCAACGATGCCGCCGATGATCGAGTGGGTTGTGGACACTGGCCATCCCATACGGGTAGCTAGCAATAACCACACCGCCGCCCCCAGAAGAGAGGCCATCATAATGAAGGCAAAGTGATGCGGGCTTAAATCTATAGCGTCAAGGTCTACGATCCCGGATTTAACCGTGTCAGTAACCTCACCACCAGCGAGAACCGCACCAGAAACCTCAAAGATGGCCGCAACGATTAGAGCCTGCTTCATAGTGAGGGTACCTGCCCCCACGGAAGTTCCAAAGGAATTGGCCACGTCATTGCCACCAATATTGAAGGCCATGAAAACGCCAAACAATATCGTGGTAATCAGAATGCCCTTGTTGGCCGTATCACCCACATAGCCGAATGACCACAGGGCAAAAACAAGCAGCGTGACTGCTAAAAGTCCACCAAACGTAAGATGCCACCATCGATCCGAACCTGCATCCTCAGTGGATGGTGTGGTCAGCATAACGCTGTCCGCCATTGTCGCTCTACTTTCTCGAGTCAGTCATTCTCTCCGATAGCCAACAGGATCAAGGTAAACAGAAAGTTAACCCCAACAGCACTTACTGCGATAAATACCTCCCGCGATACACCCACCCCTCCCCCAATAGACAATATGGTGTTAAAATTCAGTACCAACCTGTCTACTTGCGGTCCAGCCACAATCGCAGACAGCGTTTCACCATATAAAGCACAGCACGAGCAGAAAGGTAACCAGCAATGTTCTCTGCATTTCGCATCGCCGTCATCGGCGCTAACGCAACTGGTCTCTACGCCTCAGATCTGCTCCTGCAGTGTTCTCACGCGATCCACATCGACCTTATTAATGAGTCCCCCGTCCCCACTGGAATCAGTCCTTTTAGCCAAACGCCACAGCACCTACCACGGAGAATCCCTGACGCAGGATTTGCTTCCTCCATCCGGTTCATCGGAAACATCCATTCCAGCGCACTGGCAGAGACTCAGTTGGAGGACTATTACGATTCGGTCATTATCGCTGATTTTGCCGAGGCCACCGATGTGCACAATGCAGTCCTAGCAGCAATCTCTTCTCTCAGCGACTACTCACGCGAGGGGAAATATACAAAGAGAAAAGACTTGGTCGAATTCCTCAGCGAACGCGGGATTGTGCATACTCTCTGGGCCGATGCCTCGGCTCTACTGGCAGGTCGCGACTTGGATGCTTGGCGGCGCGCAGTCCATACTGCTCAAGGAGCTCCCGTCTGCTTCTGACTTAACTAATGCAAGCCACCGCTTGCTAGTTATCTGTCTACGGTAGCGATTACCTTAAGGTAGAAAGCAGACTCGTCCCATTTTAGCTGTTTCCCTCAAGGATCGTGATTCACCGCATGCCGCTTGCAGTAACCAGCGCAGTCACGCCCACCACTGTAGTGTTGGGCGTCCTCGGCATCGTCTTGTCATTACCCGCATGGTTTTTCTTCCTCCGCGCGGCATGGCGGCTCTATTCCTTCATTACTTCTGGGCAGCCATCTCCAGAGCGCATAAACAACCCGGCGCGCAGAGCGTGGCAAACGTTTAAGGAAGTCTTCTTCCATACCGAGCTCATGCGCAAACCCGCTGTAGCTGTTGCCCACTGGTTTGTCATGCTGGGGTTCCTCTTTGGTTCTATCGTCTGGTTCGAGGCTTATATCCAAACTTTTAACCCGGCGGGTGGCTGGCCTCTCCTCTCGCATTGGCGCGTTTATCACCTTGTAGAAGAAATCTTGGCCCTGGGCACTGTCTTTGGGATTCTCTTCCTCATCTTTGTTCGACTTAATGCGGGCGTGCGCAGCCGTTTTTCTCGTTTCTATAGCTCCTACGCCAAAGCCGCCTATTTTGTAGAGGCAGTTGTCTTTATTGAGGGCCTAGGCATGCTTTTGGTAAAGGCCTCTAAAATCTCTACGTTTGGGGATGGCTCCGCCTGGGCAGACTTTTCCACTATTTACCTGGCCACGCTGCTCCCTAGCAGCCCGGTATTAGTCAGCGTCTTTGCCCTGGTGAAGTTGCTTAGCGGCATGGTGTGGCTCATCGTCGTTGCGCACAATCTCACGTGGGGCGTGGCATGGCATAGGTTCCTGGCGTTTTTCAATATCTTCTTCCAACGTAACCCCGACGGCAGTCCAGCGCTGGGCAAACTACAGCCAATGTATTCGGGGACAAAGCAGCTCACGCTGGAGACTATTGAAGAAGAAGATAGCCTCGGCGTAGGCACCCTTGCAGACGCATCATGGAAGATGCTTCTCGACGCCGCCACCTGCACCGAATGCGGACGATGCCAAGAACAATGCCCTGCATGGCATACCGAAAAACCACTTAGCCCAAAGCTCTTTATCACCGATATTCGTGACGCAGCCGTCGCACAGTCCTCTTATTTACAAGACCCTGCTACCTTTGCTGCAGACGATTCCCACACTAACGTTGACGTGCTCAAACTCGTGGGGGAAGCACAGGTAATCTCCCCTGATGTTTTATGGTCTTGCACTAACTGCGGAGCCTGCGTTGAGCAATGCCCCGTAGACATAGAGCATATCGATCACGTGGCCAACCTTCGCCGTTTCCAGGTCCTCGCGGAATCCGAATTCCCCTCTGAGTTGACGGGAATGTTTAAGAATCTTGAGACCAAAGGCAATCCGTGGGGCAGAAACTCTATTGAGCGGAAAACATGGATCGATGAGGCTCGTCGCGATGGTATTGAAGTCCCCGTGTTGGGCGAGGACATTACAGATTTCTCTGATACGGAATATCTCTTCTGGGTAGGGTGCGCAGGTGCCTTTGACGAGGACGGTAAGAAGACAACACGCGCCGTCGTGGAGCTTCTTCACGTCGCCGGCGTTAAATTTGCAGTGCTTTCCAAAGGGGAAACCTGCACAGGTGATCCCGCACGCCGAGCCGGTAACGAGTTCCTCTTCCAGATGCTCGCCGCAGAGAACGTGGACACTCTCAACGATGTTTTTGATGGGGTCCCACAAGGGAGCCGCAAAATTATCACCACGTGTCCACATTGTTTTAATACATTGCGCAATGAATACCCAGACTTTGACGGGCACTTTGATGTTTTCCACCACACCCAGCTGCTGAATCGACTGGTACGCGAAAAGCTCCTCACGCCGGTTCCACGACGCCCTGAAGATCGCAAACCCATCACCTATCACGACCCCTGCTTCCTTGGTCGCCACAATAAGATCTTTGATCCACCTCGTGAGCTACTTAGCGCAACAGGGATGGACCTGACAGAGATGGGCAGGACCAAAAACGAGGGCTTTTGCTGTGGCGCCGGTGGTGCGCGGATATTCATGGAAGAAAAAATCGGCACGCGCATCAACGAAAATCGCGCGGCTGAAGCTATCAATACTGGAGCTCAGGAGATCGCAGTCGGTTGCCCCTTCTGTAATTCCATGCTCAGCACTGGAGTTAAATCTGTTGCTGAGGACGCACAAAAAGCCCCAAAGGTGCACGACGTAGCGCTGATGCTCCGCGATTCCGTGCTTGTCGACGGACATTTGCCCGAACCCAAGCAGCGGGTCTTCCTCGATCCGCCAATCCGCCAGCCTAAAAAGAAGCCAGTAGCTACACAGGAGACTCCCAAGGCCCCACCTGTGGCGGCGCCTCCTGCTATGCCACAGCCGCCGTCTCTCCCCGCCCCCGGAATACCTACACCCGCAATCCCGACTCCGCCAGGTGGGACTCCTCCTGTTCCGCAACCCCCACAAGCCATGGCACCGGGGAGTCCTGTACCGGGAGCTCCCACTCCGGGAGTTCCACCCATGCCTGTCCCACCCATGCCCACTGCGCCAGCCGCAGTTCCCCCAACGCCGCCAGTTGCTGCACCTCCTATGGCTGTACCACCAGCCGCCGTACCGCCAGCGGCAGTGCCTCCGGCAGCCGTGCCCCCAGTTGCTAAGCCTCCTATAGCTACACCCCCTATGGCCACGCCTCCGGCTGCAACACCTCCTATGGCCACGCCCCCCGGAAGGCAATCGGAGTATCCTGAGGATACTTCCGAGAAAAAGTAGAACGCCGCTACCGGATACGGAACTTTTTAGCAGCGTTATACGTTTGTCTTATGTGGTCGGGGTAAGCGCTTCTGCTTCGACCTGCAGCATAATCTACAAGCGCAGATAGGTGGCCCGATTGCGATGACAAATCCTTATCAACCTGATTACCGCATCGGTGATGCCGAGCGCGCACAAGCCATGGATGATCTCGGAGTTCATTTTTCTGCGGGCCGGCTCTCCTTTGAAGAATACGATGAACGCCTTAAGCAGGTCACCCAGGCAGTCACCCGATCTGACATTTCTTTGCTTTTCGACGATCTCCCAGCAGCACGTTCGCCTAAAGTAAACGATCCTTCCGATTTCTTGCCAGTCACTCGTGTTCCGGAGGCACACTTTCCTGATACGTATTCGGGCGACGAGATCGATAACGCTTATTCCACCGGGCGTAATATCCGTGGCGGAATCTTAGGCCTCACCGGGGTTACAGCCGTTACCCTTACCACCCTCACTGGCACCGGGGCTTGGATAATGTTGGTCCCAGCCATCTTCATCTTGCTTTATGTGATGAAGCTCGGGCCGGAATCCTGGCATGCACCCAGCCGTAACAAGATTGATCGTCAACGGATGAAGCAAGCCCGGTTGCTCCAGCAACAGCAAGTCTTTGCTATTGAGACTCACAATGCACAGCAGCGCGCTCTCGCCCGCGCAGAACGCAAGCGCAAACAAGAAGAGTTCAACAGCATTGCCACAGAGCTGGCAACCGACGCGCTTAAGCGTTTTCGAGGTAAGAACAAGTAACGCTCCCCGTTAAGCCCGGTTCTTATCCTTACCGTGACGCATCCCAATATCATGCAGTACCCCGTGGATGCGCTCGTCTACAAGCGAATAACGGACTTCACGCCCAAAGCGTTCTCCCTTAATCGCACCCATGTGTTCCATGGCCCGCAGGGCACCGGACGCGGTAGGAACCCGCACCCCTGCGGTCTCCGCTATTTCAGTGACCGTGGTGGCACGTGGACCCGCATAGTGCAAAACTACAAGAATGCGTAACCGGGTCCGATCCCCCATGAGTTTAAAATAATTAGACCAGTCATCAGCTTGTTCCAAAAGGTCATACATGTGTGGTGTACCTCTTTATCTCGGGGCAGCCGCCAGCAAGGCAGCGGCGCCTTCGGGAGAACGGAGAATCTCTGCCTCTACATTAAAAAACTCAGCAATATTGCGTGACGATAAAACACTGTCTACCGGCCCCTCTGCGACACAATGTCCAGAGTGCAGTATCAGAGCAGTATCAGCATATCGTGCCACCAGCCCCAAGTCATGCATAACCGCCACCACAGTGAGTCCCTCCTCGGTGACCAAACGATGCAAAACCCGCATTAAAGTCAGCTGATGCTCGATATCCAAATGATTGGTTGGTTCGTCGAGAAGCAATACGCGTGAGCCTTGTGCCAGCCCACGTGCGATAGAGACGCGCTGCCGCTGTCCACCAGACAGCTCGCTCCACTGACGTTCAGCTAATTTTTCTAGCCCAAGCAGCTCTAACGCATGAAAAACCCGGTCATGATCCTGCCTAGTCTTACGGTGAAATATTCCTCTGCCGGCAACAGCACCCAGCCCCACAAAATCAATCACCGCCATGTCCCCGTTAAGCGTGGCCACCTGCGGAACATAGGCCACGGTCTCCACTCGCTGCCGAGCCGACATACCGGCGAGAGGATTACCTCCAAAGACAACCTCACCGCTAAAAGGTACAACTCCCGCCACCGCATTTAACAACGTAGATTTCCCGCTGCCGTTGGGCCCGACCAAGGCCGTAATCGTGCCTGGTTGCACCGTAGCGCTCACTCGGTGCACTGCAGAAGTGCTGCCATAACTCACGCCGACATTTCTGAGATGTATCAAGGTTATTTCTTTCCTTTCTTCCACAGCAGGAAGAAGATAGGAACACCAATGAGAGCCGTGATAATTCCTACCGGGAGTTCTTGTCCTTTAAACAAGGAACGAGCAATCGCATCAGCTACCACCAAGAGAATTGCTCCCACCAGGGCACTCACCGGAATTACCCGTGCATGCGCGCTGCCTACCACCAGACGAACCGCATGAGGAACGATAAGACCCACAAATCCGATAGCCCCCACAGAAGCGACCGTAGCGGAGGTCATAAGAGCAACGATCACCAAGACTGCGCCCCGCGTGAGTACCACCGGAACGCCCATAGTGTGCGCGGTGGCGTCGCCAAGCCGCAGAGTATCCAAGTGCCGCGACAGCGCCCACAAAGCAACGATTGCCGTTATACACACTATGAAGGTAACCAGCAGTCCTTCTTGACGCGAAGCACCCAACGCCCCCATAAGCCATGCCATCACGGCCTGGATTGAGTCGGCGTCCCCCTTGCCCATCATGATCAGGAACGTCACGGCCTGAGCAAACTGCCCTACCAAAACGCCTGCGAGAACCACCTGTTGTGACTGAAAACCCGATCCTCGAAGCAGCATCAAAAGAACCAAAAAGGACCCCAAGCCACCCAGCGCGGCTCCAGCTGTAAGCCCCAGTATGCCTTGAGTCCCAATAACCAGGACCACGACTGCTCCCACAGAAGCACCGCCGCTAATGCCTAAAAGATAAGGTTCCGCTAGCGGGTTATGCGTGACAGTTTGCAAACAGGCACCTGCAACAGCAAGACCAGCGCCCACCACTATCCCCATCAAGATACGGGGAACGCGTAGCTCAAAAAGGATCGATTGCCTGAGCAAACTGGGCGTATCGTATCCGGCAAACCCGATCGCGCCCATTACTTCATCCCAGCTTAACGACGCCGCCCCGATGAACACCGAACCAACCGAAAGAACAATGAGCAGTATCACTCCACCCATAACCACCAGCGGAAACGCCGGACGAAAATGACGTTTCCGAGGTGCAGAATCGGTTGTAGGCGCAACCGTGCGTGTGGTTAATCTCGAATCAAGATCCACATCTGTAGTAGTAATGATTTACTTCATCTCCGCTAGCTTTTTGCCAACGATCTCTAGGGGCTCAATCGAGCGCGCACCGGGGCTCAGTCCCGCGCCCGGGACCACGATAAACTTCTCGCCCTGGACGGCCTTCATGTTACGAGTAGCAGGATTAGACTTGAGAGCCGCAATCTTCTCAGTAGCTAAGTCCCCTGGAGAACCACGACCAGGAAGATCCACCAACACGATCACGTCTGGGTCTGCATCGGCAAAAGCTTCCCAGGAAATCTGAGGCCAAGCCTCTTCAATGCCGGCGAAGACATTGGTGCTTCCGGTAGCTGCGCTGATCGCGCTAGGAATACCGTAGTTTCCTGCCACATAGGGGGCGTTATCAAAGATCGAATACAGGTATCCGACGGATTTATGGGAGTTGACGTTAGCGTCCTTGGCCGCCTTCACCGCAGCGCGCTGCTCTTCAATCAGTTCTTTAGCACGGGACTCTTTACCCAATAGGACGCCAAGCTGCTCGTAGTCGCGTTCAAGGACCATGTATGGATCCTCCTCAGGCTTAGCGCACTCTACGTTAGTGGTAAATGTGCCCACGCCTAGCTTGGAGTACTCTTCACGCGTACCAGAACCGGACTCAGTCCATACGGAGGCAAACGGCGAAAGAACCAAATCTGGATCCACGCCGCGGATGGCCTCTGCGTTAGGAACAGAATCCGAAATCACAGGGAGATTCTTTGCGCGATCCTCGTAGCGTTTCCAGTAATGATCCTTGGTGTGCCCAACGCCCACAATATCCTTTTGGGCGTCAAAAGCCAGCAATGTTTCCGTGGTTCCTTGCTCCACGCTGACTAGACGGTGCGCGGGCGCCGAGAGACTTACCTTGACACCACAGTTTTCCACGCTGACAGCCTGGCTGGCATTAGCTGAGGAATCCGTTTTGTTGTAGCCAGTATTCGAGCAAGCAGAAAGAGTGAGGCCTGCTGCCACTACAACGCTGGTTGAAACCAGCATCCTGCGGCGGCAGGAGAAAAAGCTAATCATTAATTTTCAGTCCTTGATCAGGAAGAATCGACCCCCGTCGATTCTCATACAATCAATTGAATGTAACCATACCTTTTATTCACAGGTTCTACATGAGGATTGAAAAAATTATTTTTCACTCTGAGCTTTTGCAGGGGTCGCCTAAGAGCCCCCTACCCCGTCCCCATAAAGCGAGAGCGCAAACCTGCGATCCGGCAGCCCTTAGCGAGAGTAATTGATTGTATGCGCCTGACCAGGGCTTCTCACTAGAGCATGCCGGACACGCATCGCCACCAAAACGGCAGCGAACGCGCCCGCCAAAAACAAAACTCTTCACCCAAAGCCATACTTTTCTTGGCGTTAGGGAGAGTAAATGCGACCTTAATCACCCTTCAGACCAGTCAAGCTCCAGCACTGAGTATCAAATTTTGCAATAGCGTGACAGCCTCAGCTCTCGCCTTGGCCATCTGCGGCAAACATTATCAATTAGTTGATTGACAGTGCAAGTCTTTAATCCTTTAAATACAAAATCTGGCGGGCAGCATACGCGCTACCCGCCAGATATTCTCAGTGGCTGAACATCAAGGATCAGACACAGTCTTCCGCTAGACCATTGCTTTAGTATTGCCGCAAATTAATAGGACCTTGACCTCGGGTCTTACTGCGCACAATATGCGCAACGTCAAGAATTAATTCCATCAATTCCTCAGTTCGGTTGCCCAAACCCCTGAGTACAAACCCCGGCCTATCGCATTCAGAAATCGCCGCAATTACATCTGGGTTCTCCGCAGAGTACGCCGAAACGCATTCCTTCAATTCTTGGATAAAATCAGAATCGATGCTCGGATCAAAGCAGATCGCAGTCGCAACATGGGTTTTTCCACCCATCATCAAGTCAGCGTCCTGAGCAAATTCCGCCTCCAATGGATTAATCCGTAGGTTGTCCACCAAAACAACCTCACCATTCATCCGGACCACCGACCGAATACGCGCCTGACGGTACAAGAACTTCTCACCTTCGGGCGACCAACCAGGAGTAATCACATCCGAGATGAACAGCGAACCCTCTGGATGTACATCCGCAGTGATCTGCTGGCGGAAATCCGCATCCCGATACAGAATCAACTGATCTGGAACGTATTCCAGGACGCCACCGGCGTCTACCTTTATCTCAATGTTCTGGACCACGAAGTCATCAGGCGTGCGATAAACCTTGGCAGCAGACTGGTCAGTCAACAACACCGATGCTCCAGACTCCACCTCAAACCTGAGCCGATACGCATCGCCGCCCACATATCCGCCACCGGGGTTAACAACGATGTA
This sequence comes from Corynebacterium pseudotuberculosis, assembly GCF_002155265.1. Classification (NCBI taxonomy): domain Bacteria; kingdom Bacillati; phylum Actinomycetota; class Actinomycetes; order Mycobacteriales; family Corynebacteriaceae; genus Corynebacterium; species Corynebacterium pseudotuberculosis. The sequence continues at coordinate 744,481 of NZ_CP021251.1, read as the reverse complement.
ATACACCTGGCCCGAATCATCAAGATAGTGAGGGCGCACAATCTTCAGCGCCCGAGTATGGTACTGAGTCTTTGCTATCGACTTTCCGCCGCTGACTCCCACGCCCAATTCAAGCACGCCCATTTCCTCATGGGGCGGATCGTGCTCAAAAATTCCTTTAGCTACGCTCCACATTTAATCCGCCAGGTCAAGCATTAACACATCATGACGGATCCAATCGATAACCTTGTCCAGGCCCTCGTCCGTCTTGAGATTTGTGAGAACAAAAGGTTTATCGCCGCGGAAGACCTTGGAATCATCTTCCATCACCTTGAGGTCTGCCCCTACATACGGAGCAAGGTCAGTCTTGTTGATCACAAACAAGTCCGACTTGATCATGCCCTGACCAGCCTTGCGCGGAATCTTCTCACCTTGAGCAACGTCAATGATATAGATAGAAAAATCCACGAGTTCGGGGCTAAATGTCGCAGATAGGTTGTCTCCGCCCGATTCCATAAAGACCAGCTCAAGGTCAGGGTGACGCCTAACTAGTTCTTCAAAAGCTGCATCATTCATCGACGTATCTTCGCGGATAGCCGTATGTGGGCAGCCGCCGGTTTCCACACCAATGATGCGATCCTCCGGCAAAAGACCTTCGCGCGCGAGGATCTTTGCGTCCTCGGTGGTGTAGATATCATTAGTAATGGCAGCCATAGAAATCTTGCCATCCAGTGCGCGGGTGATTCGCTCAATTAATGCAGTCTTACCCGACCCGACTGGACCGCCAACACCAATTTTAATAACACTCATCGTAGAACTTTCCTTCAAACTTTTTAAGACATAAACATGCGACTACGCAGCATCTCATGCTGCATCTGCGCAACTTCTAACCTTGGGGCGACTACACCCAGATCCGCCACTCCGTGAGACATAGTCATCTCGGCTGATTCCATAACAGCCTGGTAAGCACTTACCAATACCCTTTGCCCAGCATCTTGTCCCAGCGGAATCGCGCGGATAGCATTCTGAGTCATGGAATTGGCCATCTGCATGAGGTACGCCATAACGGCTCTCTCCGGCGAGACTCCCTCAGAGCCAAGAACCAAACCAGCAGCGATAGCAGGGTTTCCACGCATTTCTCCGGCTGATACCGCACGGCAGTACTCCGCCACCATGGGCTGATCAGGAGAGATAGTAGCTGCAACCTTTGACATGCGCTTTCCCATAGAATTCATGGAAGTACGCACCTGCTTAGGAGTTTGGCAGGCATGAACCAGCTGATCCAGTTCCTTCAGTAAAGGCTGCGCCTCTGCACAATCCAGCCCAGACTGTGCAAGCTCAGCGGCAAAACGCACAGCTAGCGCCTCGGCAAAACTTGCCTGCCGCAAATAACCATGCAACCAGTGCTTATAGGAATCCGGGTCATGGACTTCACCCGATTGGATGAAGGTCTCTAGACCTGCAGAATGCGCGAATCCACCTGTGGGCAAAGCCGAGTCAGTAAGGTGCCAAATAACCAACTCGGTTCGGGCACTAGTGGCTATGCTCTGCATGACGGAATGCCTCAGGCATAACATAATCGCCTCGCGTGTATTCCACGCCCGCGTGCTCCAAGTAGTGCTCTACCGTGTGATCAAAACGCACCACCATGGCAGCCTTGCCAAAGACGCTATCCTGATCAAAGAATTGAGCCTGCAAGTGCCGGTTGCCCAGGGTGTGGGCGACAGCCAAAGCTTCCCTGATATCACGAGGCGTAATAACTAAGACATCGGTGGCGGCAATTCGAGCCACAATTACCTTGTTATCTTCTTTGGCCAAGATATCGCCATCCTTGATCTCACGGAGTTCATTACCCAAACGCAATGCATACTCTGCGCCACTTTCCGTGGTTACACGCTGCACTCGCTTTAACCGTGTCTCATTATCAAAGATGACTGCATCCAACTCCAGTGCATCACGTTCTTCCGATGCCAGGTGATTAAGGTTGCCCTGTATCTCAGTAATAATCAATTTAAAATACTTTCTGCGAAGTTCTGTTAAAAAGGCGGAACCAGTGTGCGCTTACACCGGTTCCGCCTCATTCCTTAATTCCAGCGAATTGTCCACATGTACTAGGACATTCCGGTGGCTATCCGAATTAATACTAGAACAGGAAGTAACGCTGAGTCATCGGCAGTTCTGTAGCAGCCTCAGAAGTAACCTTCTTTCCATCAACCGTCAGCTCATAGGTCTCTGGATCAACCTTGATATCTGGCGTTGCGTTGTTGTACTTCAGATCAGCTTTAGAGATCTCGCGCATGTTCTTTGCCTCAACAAACTTACGATCAATCCCCAGCTTCTCAGGTATGCCAGCCTCAAAAGCTGCTGTGGGAAGGAAGGTAACAGAGGTACGACCGGCAGCTGCGCCGCGAGCGCCAAAGGAGTAGCGCATAGTACGTGGCTGTGGAGTCGGGATCGAGGCATTGGCATCACCCATGATGGAGCGCGCGATGATACCGGACTTGAGCACGATGCTTGGCTTCACGCCAAAGTAAGCAGGGTCCCAAACAACCAGGTCAGCCAGCTTTCCTTCTTCAACAGAACCAATGGTATCTGCGACGCCAGCGGCAATAGCCGGGTTGATGGTGTACTTAGCGATGTAACGCTTAATGCGCTCGTTGTCGTTGTTAACGGTATCGCCCTCAAGCGGGCCACGCTGCTGCTTCATGCGGTGAGCAACCTGCCATGTGCGCAGGACAACCTCGCCAACTCGGCCCATTGCTTGGGAGTCAGAAGAAGTGATTGCCAAGACGCCCATATCGTGCAGAACATCTTCTGCCGCAATGGTTTCCTTACGAATACGCGAATCAGCAAACGCAATATCCTCGGGAAGATCAGCATTGAGATGGTGGCACACCATGATCATGTCAAGGTGCTCATCCATCGTGTTCACGGTAAACGGAAGCGTTGGGTTGGTGGATGCAGGAAGAACGTTAGGCAGACCAGCTACCTTCAGAATATCCGGGGCATGTCCGCCGCCAGCGCCTTCAGTGTGGAAGGTGTGGATAACGCGATCTTTGAAAGCCGCAATGGTGTTGTCCGCGAAACCGCCCTCGTTGAGGGTATCGGTGTGGATGGCAACCTGAACGTCCATCTCATCCGCAACAGTCAGTGCGTTGTCGATGGTGTTAGCGGTAGCACCCCAGTCCTCGTGAATCTTCAGGCCGATAGCGCCTGCTCGAATCTGCTCACGCAGACGCTCAGGGTTTGAGGCGTGTCCCTTACCCAAGAAACCGACGTTCACGGAGAAGTCGCGGGAAGCCTCAATCATCTTGGTGATGTTGGCAGCACCTGCGGTAACGGTAGTAGCGTTGGTGGAATCAACCGGGCCAGTTCCGCCACCGATAAGGGTGGTTGTACCGTTGTCCAGCGCAGCTTCCACCTGTTCCGGGGAAATAAAGTGGATGTGCGTATCAATAGCGCCAGCAGTGACAATCTTGCCTTCGCCACCAATAACTTCCGTACCCACACCGACGATGATGTCGATGTTGTCCATAATATCGGGGTTGCCCGCTTTACCGATCTTCATGATCTTGCCGTCTTTCACAGCAATATCAGCAGAGTAAATACCGGTGTAGTCCACGATAATGGTGTTCGTGATAACCAGGTCCGGGACCTGATCTGCCTCGACGCGCGAGTTTTGACCCATGCCGTCGCGGATAACTTTTCCGCCGCCGAAGGAGACCTCGTCGCCGTACTGAGTAAGATCCTTTTCAACAACGGCAATGAGCTCTGTATCAGCCAAACGGATTCCGTCGCCGGTGGTCGGACCATTCAGCTCTGCATACTGACGCCGACTCATTTCAAAAGACATTGTGCTTTGCTCCTCTAAACCTTAATGTGCGCTGTTTGTGGGGTTGTATTTTGAATGTCTGCGCAGGTTAATCAAGTTTTCCGTTGACTTTGTTATTAAACCCATAGACTTCACGGGTACCAGCAAAATCAATGAGTTCAACGGTGCGCGAGTCACCCGGTTCGAGGCGCACTGCGGTACCAGCCGGGATGTCGAGGCGCTTGCCCATAGCGGCTTCGCGGTCGAATTCCAGCTCGGAGTTCGCCTCAGCGAAGTGGAAGTGTGAACCGACCTGTACGGGGCGGTCGCCTTTATTAGTCACCACGATTGTGATGGATTCACGGCCTTCGTTCATGATGATGGGGGCGGCATCAGAGATGAAGTACTCACCAGGGATCATGTTGTGTCTCCTTAAAGCTTCAGCGCTGTTAGCGAATCGGTTTGTGGACGGTAACCAGCTTGGTTCCATCGGGGAAGGTGGCCTCTACCTGAACATCGGAGATCATCTCCGGTACGCCTTCCATGACGTCATCGCGAGTTAAGATAGTCACGCCCTCGCTCATAAGTTGGGCCACGGTTTTGCCGTCGCGAGCCCCTTCCAAGAGCTCAGCGGTGATAATTGCAACGGCTTCTGGGTGATTGAGCTTGAGGCCGCGCTCTTTACGACGCCGAGCTACATCAGCAGCCACAACAATCATGAGCTTATCTTGTTCACGTTGGGTGAGGTGCATGAGAATCCTCCATAGGAAAGTGGAATTATGAAAAGTTCCTTTACTGTACAGCGATAATGGAACTTCTTCTTTTCAGGGTGTGGCACGCTCGTGTGAAAACACCCTTATCTCAAAGGAAGCCGGCACGTGAAGCAACATCATGTGCCGGCTCGAAGGTTTTAATTAGGGACGATCACCTGGCAAAGGTCTAGCCTCATCAGGACTACGTCCTGGCGCCAATCCTTCTCTTACCAGTTGCTCTTCTATGTTGTCCCCCGGCGCCGCTGGCGCTGCTGTTTTCTTCTTATTTCCAAAGAACTTGTCAAACAGTCCATTCTGATACATCACTGTTCCCAGAATCATCAAGATACCAACGAACTGCAGGATGGATGGGATCTCACCGAACAGCGGCCATGCAATAACAACCGAGCTCACAGGGGAGAGCAGGAGGATACCTGCAGACAAGGTCGGGTCTAGCCAAACGGTTCCCCACTGAACAAAGGTCCATGCGATAGCCTGGCCCAAAATTGCGAGGGAGATAAGGGAGATCCAGTTCATCATGTTGAGGGGATCGCCAACAGTATTCTCAGGATCAACCATGGGGAGCTGTCCGTTAACCAAGACACCGTGGGTGAAGTCTAGGCCACCACGTGGGGATCCAATGTGAGCCCACGTGAAGGGAGCAACCATCTGTGCTGCCATGGTGTACATCATGGGCTGCACATAAAGGTCCTTGCGCGGGGCTGTGGTTCCAGCCTTACGGGAGAAGTACAGGTAGAAGGAATAGCAGATACCCGAGGTCAGGCCAAGCATGGTGCCCAGAGTAGAGGTCTTAATACCGTAAATTGTGGCAGGACCTGTAGATTCTGCAGACTCAAGGACACCACCAGTGAGCAAAACACCCACGAACATGATGGGGACCAGGATCAGGAACACCGGCGGAATCTTGTATTTATCAAAGATCGCGGTGAGCATCGGCACAACGATAACCTGAAGGTTCAGGAGAATCGCGGCGATGCCGGCACCAACGTAGAAGATGGAATAGTTCCAAGCGGTGAAGTCCACACCGAGGAACAAACCAGCGGCGATAGACATCGCCACGCCCTTCTTAGGCAGGGCTTGCTTGTTTTTAATTTCCCACAGGCCGATCGGCAACAGAACAAGGAAGCCAATCAAGACTCGTAGGAACGCCTGAGTTGCCGGATCCATGTTCGAAGCCTTGACCCAGATCGGGGTAAAGGCTAGGCACGCGGTACCCAGGGCAATAATCAGGACTGCTTTGCCGTGTCCAACTTTTTTGACCGGCAGGGTCTGATTTAGTGATTTGGTCGCATTCACGTTTTCGGATGCTACAGATAAATTCACAGTTCGCATTAATCTAAATGTGAACTCCAAAACCACCCCCGCCACGCAACTAGCGCAAAGGTTTCTAACTGGGTAAATGCATTTTTTCACAGAAAAACAGCCCCACAAAACGCCCCCTTCAGGTGGTATTAGATAGATAACAGAAAAAACGGACTGTGACGCCCGACACTAACAAAAGGAAGCGAGAAGAGATTTACCCCGTACTACCCCACTTCAAAAAAATGTCGAATTGAAAACAATTATTACACTCCCCCGATTTTTAACCCCAGCCCGTGAACAAATCGGGCTGACTACATGCAATTTTAAAAAATTCAAATGCATGTTCTATTGAATAAAAATTGCATCTAATATTTTTGTCCATCAAACGGTTGATGTACTATTTTTTCTAATATATGCTGGCAGGAACGGGATGAAACAACTTTTCACTGTTACGCATCACACAAAATTTAACGGCGTTCGGCCAGTGTTCTTGGCCACTTTTCCCATAACTGCCCGCCGATAGCGCACATCAAGCAACAGGCTCCTGCCATGGCGTTACGCACTTAACGGCGCAACCGTCCTCTTTGTTCCCCAATGCCGTTAAGCCGTCCCCAGAGCAATCACAGCAAAAGAATGCAGACTTAGTAGATTCGCCTGCCCCAGCAATGCACTGTGGTTTGTCCTTAATCTCTAAGGCTTACCTGCACAACACCAACGGCCTGTTAATTACCCAAGAAAAGTGGCAACATTGGGCGGGTGAGTAAAAAAGACACCGCTCCCGAATCAGCACTTCTGGGCTCCGCAGGCAACCCGTTGCGTCGTAAGCGTCGCACATTTGACCAGTCGGACAAGCTCAAAAACGTTCTGTATGAAATCCGTGGACCGGTGACTGCGTTAGCCGAGAAAATGGAGCTAGATGGGAACACCATCTTGAAGCTCAACACGGGCAACCCAGCAATCTTTGGTTTTGAAGCCCCCGACGTCATCATGCGTGACATGATCGCGGCGCTTTCTACGTCGCAAGGCTATTCCACGTCAAAAGGCATCATTCCTGCCCGGCGCGCCATCGTCACACGCTACGAGGTCATACCTGGCTTCCCTGCCTTCGACGTAGACGACGTGTATCTGGGCAACGGTGTTTCTGAGCTCATCATGATGACCATGCAGGCTTTGTTGGATAACGGCGATGAGGTCCTCATCCCGATGCCGGATTATCCACTGTGGACCGCTGCGACCTCGCTGTCCGGCGGTACTCCTGTGCATTATCTTTGCGACGAAGACGACGATTGGAACCCCTCCATCGAGGATATTCGCTCAAAGGTCACAGAAAAGACTAAGGCCATCGTGGTGATCAACCCCAATAACCCCACGGGCGCTGTTTATTCGCCCGAGGTTCTCCGCGATATTGTCCAGGTAGCCAGGGAACACGATCTGCTCATTCTGGCCGATGAGATTTATGACCGTATTCTGTATGACGGCGCCGTCCACACCAGCATCGCTACGCTTGCCCCCGACTTGCTGTGCATCACATATAACGGATTATCCAAGGCCTACCGGGTTGCCGGATATCGAGCAGGCTGGATGGTTATCACCGGCCCTAAGCATTACGCACACGGTTTTATCGAGGGAATCGACTTGCTCTCAGGGACCCGCTTGTGCTCCAACGTGCCGGCTCAGCACGCTATTCAAGTAGCTCTGGGCGGACGCCAATCTATCTATGAGCTCACCTCCGAAGGTGGCCGTTTGTTGGAGCAGCGCAACGTCGCGTGGGAGAAGCTCAACCAAATTCCCGGAGTCAGCTGTGTAAAGCCGATGGGAGCACTCTATGCGTTCCCCAAAATTGACTTGGATTATTATGACATCCACGATGACGCACAGCTCATGCTCGATCTGCTTCGCGCAGAAAAAATCCTCATGGTTCAGGGCACGGGCTTCAACTGGCCTCAGCCTGACCATTTCCGTGTGGTCACACTCCCCTGGGCAGCCGATCTTGCTGTAGCGATGGATCGTTTAGGCAACTTCCTCTCTAGTTATAAGCAGTAAGGGATTAGCGATAGTGGGAAGACACAGTATGGCCCGAGGAACGAATCCGCCGCGTTCAAAGCGGACGCCACAGCAGCGTCAAGTCTCGCAACAGCCTGGACACAGCGCTCGCAGTGTGCAACCTGCGCCACGTCGTCGTTCCACGGGCAACAGCCGTGTTCAGGCAAGCAGCCGCTCCATGGCAAGCAGCCGCCCCCACAACGACCGCGTTCAGGCGCGTAAACACCAGGTGGGAACCCCTCCTCGGGGAGGCAGTCGGCCTCAGAGGAGAAACCACTCCCAATCACACAATCATTCCCTCACGCAGAGCCGTTTCCGCTTTGACCAGATCAGCAAGTTTATTAAGATAACGGATCTTTATTCCGGGACGTCGCGCATTGATACATGGCGACGCCTCCTCCTTGTGTTCCTTGCTGTCTGGGCAATAGTTACTGTCATAGGCGTCTTCAAGTTATGGCCCAGCGGTGAGCCTAATATCGCCCCTGAGTTTTATAAGACCTTTAGTCTTGGGCAGAACCAAGTAGACGGCGAGATCGTCGCCGAATCAAAAGGAAGCTGCACGGCACCGGAATCTGGAACAGTATTCACTACGTCGCCACGCATTACCCCAGGTTCAGATTCCTCCTGTACCTGGTATATCGCTGAGATCACCGAGGGCGACGACGCCGGCAAACGCACGCTTATTGTCAATTCAGGGCAGCCAGGCGAAGCGACGCTAGCCACCGGCGATCACATTCGTTTACTCCAGGCACAATCTAACGATGCTTCTGTCCATTACTCTTTCAGCGACTATCAGCGCACTGTTCCTCTGGCGTTATGGGGCATTCTTATTGCCGGAGCCATCATTCTTTTTGCGGCATTGCGCGGCCTGCGTTCTCTCATCGGCCTGATAATCACCATGGTGGTAGTGATCACGTTCACGCTGCCCGCGCTGCTTTTGGGGACTTCTCCCACGGGGATAGCGATATTCAGCGGGGCCGTTATTTTGTTCCTCGTTGTATTCCTAGTCCACGGTTTTAATTGGAAGTCTGCCTCGGCGTTAGGCGGAACGCTCCTTGCGCTGCTGCTGGCAGCACTACTGGCCAACGTTGCCATAGACAACACCCATCTCCGAGGCTTAGGCGATGAAGGCAACCTGCAGATCCTCTTGTATTTACCAGACGTATCTGTCACAGGTTTGATGCTGTGCGGCTTTATTATCGGCGCGCTGGGCGTGCTCAATGATGTCACCATTGCGCAGTCTTCTACCGTCAACGAGCTCGCAGAGCTTGATCATAATGCTTCCTGGTGGCGGCTCTTCCTAGGCGCTATGAAGGTGGGGCGCGACCATATTTCTTCTATGGTCTACACCTTGGTCCTGTCCTACACAGGTGCTTCCTTACCATTGCTGCTTCTCTTGTTTGCTGCTCAGCGACCATTCCTACAAACTTTGACCAGCGATATCATGGCCACAGAGCTCTTACGTTCTGGTATCGGTGCGCTTACGCTCACACTCGCAGTGCCTTTAACTACTGTTATTGCTGCTCTCACCGTCCCTGAGCAACGGGCAGCGGCGCAATAGTGTTCGTATTCTCTCCCACGCTGGGTGGGCATTCTGCTCTATGTTGCATATTATCGATTGCATGCAGAAACACTGGGAAACCCGAGTAATCCTTTTTACAGCACAGTTAGCCACTATCTGGCTGATTATTGGACTGATACTAAAATATATAAACATTAATCTCATTAGGGATATTAGTTTTGGTTTTTTCTTAATCGGCCTCCCCAACTTCCCCACTCTATTTATCACCATCCTCATGGTCTTACTCACATCGGGGATGCTGCGCGGGCACCGAGGGGCGTTGCTGTTTTATCTTCTGGGATTCCAGGTGCCGGATCTGCTTTCTGGCATCTTGTTCTTCGTCTTGGGTCTCTTCAACGATCCCGAGATTACCGGTGATAATGCCAAGTACACGATTATCGCGTTCGCAGTTTCCACGCTGTTTTCTCTGTTCTATCTTGTTTGCGGATACCGCGCGCTTAAAGACTTCCCAGCTCGCGTTGTTGGTTCCTGGGTGCGGGCTCTCAGCACGCTCATCGTTGGCCTCATTATCTCGTTTGTTGTGATGTGGGGTGTGCTGGTCTTGCAGGAGCATCAAGACAGCAGCATAGCGGCAGCCTGGTCTTTCTTCACTGCCATCGGCCTCAGCCCTTCAGAACCGCCTTTCCCAACTGAGCTGCATAGCCCGCACTTTATCCGGGTTATCGGTGGCATCCTTTCCTCCGTGGCGCTCTTTGCCGCCATCGCTATTCTCTTTGGTTCGCGCAGGCATGATGCAGCAACGGCTGAGGAACAGCTTCTTACGCGTAAGTTACTGCTTAATCCCCCGTCGCCGGATTCACTCGCTTATTTTTCCACTCGCTATGACCGCAGCTTGATCACCTCCCCGGATGAAAAGGCTGCCGTGTCCTTCCGCGTTGTCGACGGTGTATGCCTTGCCGCTGGTGACCCCCTCGGTGATCCAGAATCCTGGCCTGCGGCTGTGGAAAACTGGCGTGAGCATAGCCGTAAGAACGGTTGGGTTCTCGGTGCTGCTTCTGTCTCAGAAGCCGGCGCGAAAGCTTATGCTGCTGCAGGCATGAGCGTGATTACGCTTGGTGATGAGGCAGTAGTAGACGCAGAGAACTTCCATCTCAAGAATATGCCGGAGGTTCGCAAGGAGATAGCCGGACCGCGTAAAGCTGGCTATACCGTCCGGGTGCAGCGTCAGTCGCAGATCCCCGCTGAAGAGCTTCAGCATCTCTCCCAGCTCGCTGAAGCTTGGCGACGCGGCGACGAACGCGGATTCACCATGGCGTCTGGCCGCATCGGCGATCCCCGTGACTCGCGTACTGTCATAGTAACCGCCCACGATGCTGACGATAACGTCATGGGCCTGCTCTCCTTTGTTCCGTGGGGACGCCGTGGGCTTTCCCTTGACGTTATGCGCCGCAATCCTGATGCCGTCGGCGGTGTCACAGAGTTTATGGTGGTTGGTCTGGCGCAGGAAGCCGGCAACCTTGGAATATCCAAGTTTTCCCTAAACTTTGTTACCTTCCGCGAAGCTCTCGATCGTGGTACCTATGTAGCGGCTTCCCTGAGGGAGCGGCTGCTGCTCAAACTGCTTCTCCTGTCTTCTCGCTGGTGGCAGATCCAATCGTTGTACCAATCCAACGTCAAGTATCATCCGCAATGGCAGTCGCGCTTCCTATGCATTGATCATGGATTCCACACGGCCCGCGTCCTTATTGCTTTTGCTAGCGCCGAGGGTTTCTTGCCTTGGATGAAGGAATATGGGTCTCCTGTGGGCGACCCTCAGGAGATCGCCGCGCTTGAATCCGCGGCTCTTATGCCGGCTATCGAGCCGCCAGCTTTATCGGCCCAAGAGCGCATGCGCAAGACAAAGCTGGAGGAGCTTGAGTCACTCAGCATGAGCCCCTACCCGCCGGCTGTGCCTCGGACTACTTCTATTAAAGAATTGCTCGCAGCAGATGCGACCCACACCGTTTCAGAAGCGCCGATCTCAGTCACCGGTAGAGTCGCTTTTATCCGTGATCATGGCGGAGTGGTCTTTGCGGATTTGGTTGAGGAGCACACAAAGCTCCAGCTAGTGATTGAGCGCAGTGCAGGACAGACGATGACCTTGTTTAAGCACTTGGTCAGCCGCGGTGACCTCATTTCTGCCACAGGTCAGTTGGGGGAGTCTCGCAACGGTACTCGTTCCCTCATTGTCTCTTCCTGGGATATGGCCGCTAAATCGCTTACGCCGATGCCTCGCGTCCCGCTCAGCAACCCGCACTTGCGGGCAAAGTTCCGCCACATGGACTTTGCGCTTAATAAAAAAGCTACGGATATCTTCCTTGCCCGTTCCAAGGCCGTCAGCGCAGTACGCTCCGTGCTGCAAGAGCAGGGCTATATGGAAGCCGAAACCCCCATTCTGCAGACCATCCATGGTGGTGCAAATGCTCGCCCCTTCAGGACTCATATCCGAGCATACGATCAAAACCTCACGCTCAGGATCGCGCCCGAGCTGTACCTCAAGCGCCTGGTGGTCGGCGGCATCCCTCGTGTCTTTGAGATAGGAAGGAACTTCCGTAACGAGGGCGTGGATTCCACCCACAACCCCGAGTTCACGTCGCTGGAGGCCTACCAGTCTTATGGCAACTGGGACACCATGCGGGTGCTTACAGAAGAGCTGATTCGTTCCGCAGCAATCGCCGTCTACGGGAAGCCAGAGGTGACTACGGCGGACGGACAGATCCTTGATCTCACCGGATCCTGGCCTGTTGTTCCTGTGTATGATGCGGTGTCTGAGGCCGTCGGCAAGCATATTTCCCCAGACGCAGATGTTTCCGAATATGCAGACATCGCGGAGAAATACGGCATCACCGCCGCCACCGTGGGTGATCTGGTCAACGAGCTTTACGACGAACTCATCGAACCCAACACCGTCTTCCCCACCTTCTACGCTGGATTCCCGGTGGAGACTTCGCCGCTCACAATGGCAGATCCAGATCAGCCGCGCATCGCCCAGCGTTGGGACCTTGTAGCCTGCGGGATGGAGCTAGGCACCGCCTACACAGAGCTCGCGGACCCGCTGGAACAATACGCTCGTCTTTCCGATCAGTCTCTACGCGCCGCTGGCGGCGACGCCGAGGCAATGGAATTGGATGAGAACTTCCTCAAGGCGCTGCAGTTTGGCATGCCGCCCACAGGCGGCCTAGGAATCGGAATTGATCGCTTGGTCATGTTCCTCACCGGCCAAAACATCCGCGAAGTTCTCTCCTTCCCCTTTGTCAGACCAGATACGGACGGATCAGCTCGGGGTTGTTAACCGGGAACATATGATTCTCGCCGCGTAGGAACACAGTTTCTGCGCGGAGTTGTTCCCCTAGCTTTTTCTGAGACTCCAAAAAACCACGCTGCAAACCCAGGCCTGCGCCTACAAGCAGCGTAGTTTTTGCCATTGGTGCCGGGTTTTTCCCCTCAAAGGCAGTAGCCAAACGGCGTTGTCGGGCCTCTGCTTTGAGGAATTCATCAAAAAGAAAACGCGCGTTATCCCGGCCGCCATAGTGTCGGCGCAACTCAGAAAATTTGCTGTTCAGATCACTACTCGTCAGCTGGGTGAGCTTATGGCCCAAAGGAAAAAGCTCGCCCAGGGCCACGCTTGTGCCCTCCTTAAGCCATTCGGGCACAAGTCTCCTACGCACGTGCACGGGCTCGGAAGGATCAGCAAGCACCAAGCGATCGACTTCCTGGGGATACAACCATGCCCATTCCATTGCCACCAAACCACCAACGGAGTGGCCAAAGATGTTGATTTTTTCACCAGGTTGTAAATGCTCACGCAAATCTGCGATGGAAGAGCTTAATGGCTTCTCCCAACTATTGAGGATTTTGGCATCCAACCCCGAAACAAGCTCTTCGTAATTATCTGTTGGGCATGCCCACCCTGGTAGAACGATCCACATGCTTAAGCAGAATAATCGAAGATGTGACGATGAGTATGCAGGCAAAAATAGCCTGACCTCGTTGCTCGTATCCCGTAGGTGCCTGAATTGCCATCGCAAAAAGCAAAGACGCAGTTGAGACTATAAAACCGACCCCGGCAAATACGGGGATAATGGCCCACTTTCTAGGAGAAGAAAGTTTCTTCCAGACGAAGATGATGGCCGCTATAGCGATCATCATGTGTCCCGCAACAGCCACGCTTGAGGCAAAAACATGGGCATTAAGATGCGACTGCACTGGGCAGCTGGGAAGCGACTCCGCGCAAGGAAGCGGATACATAACGTCCAAGATCGTGGCAGCGCTGGCCACAAGCAAGCCGGCCACGACCACTTTCTGATGCCATGTCCACCGAGTACGCAGCGCACTGTCAAAAATGAAACAAAGTGCACCAGCGATGACAAAAACGGCGGAAAGTACATCACTACCAGCAAAAATCCAGCGCAGTGAGCTATCTGCCGCCGCATATTCTGAGAGATACGCATACTTGGGGTTCAGCGGATAGCCATAGATGGCTTCCGTAATAAAAGAGGCGTATGCCAACCCACCAAGAATCACCAATATCTTTCCGAGGTATAACATGCGCATTGGGTGATTCTAACGCACGGATGCTGCGACGCGCTCGCTGAAATGGCCAAAGGCCTGCCATCCATCACGACGGCAGGCCTTCTTATTCTTCTCTTTACGCTTATCGGGTATTGTTCGCGCCCGGTTTTTTAGCTGCAGATGTTGTTCCAGTCGCTCTGGACTCATCTTCCACATCCGTCTGTCGGGTTTCGCCATGATGCACCTCCTTTGTGCGCGCCTGTTAAGACTAGCCCCTCCGTCCACGCTGGTACAGCGCCCACCCAGACCACCGAGCCCTGTCCATAACATTCCTGGCGTCAAGGATGTTCTTCTTCCGAACCAATCCCGCGGCAAAGTCCGGGTCCAGGGAGACAAACTCCGGCCATTCTGTGGCAAGGACGATCGCATCGGCGTCGATAAGCGTATGCGCAATAGATTCCGCATAATCGAGTTCTGGTGCCACGCTGCGAGCAGTTCCCATCGCCTGCGGATCATACATGCATACCCGCGCGCCTTTGTGCGCGAGCTGCCGAGCCAAGGCCAAAGCCGGCGACTCCCTCACATCATCTGACCCCGGTTTGAAAGCACAGCCCAAAACGCCACCCGCGCGCCACGCAACTTTCCAAGCATCTGGTTAAGCGCATCAACATAAGTTTCAGGCAGTTGCCGATTGAGCTTCTCCACTCCCGACAGCAACTCCGCCGCCCCTGAAGCCCCGTTCTCTCTCGCCGTGGCAGCGAAACCTCGCACGTCCTTGGGCAGGCATCCGCCGCCAAACCCCAGACCGGAACCCAAAAAATCGGCACCAATGCGGGCATCACAGCCCATCGTCTGTGCAACCGCAACCACGTCCCCGCCCTGCGCCTCACAGACCTCCGCGATCGCATTAATAAAACTCACTTTGGTGGCCAAAAAAGCATTAGCTGCTAACTTGGACAGCTCCGCCGATGCAAAATCCGTAACAATCATAGGAGTACCGCCAGACAACGCATCCGCGTACACCTCCGACAGCATCTCGACTGCCCGCCCCTCAGGGCGGCATCCCACCACGATGCGATCCGGCCGCAGCGTATCCCCCACCGCATGGCCTTCCCTTAAAAACTCGGGATTCCACGCGAGTTCCACGTCCGCGTCCGGGTGACTCAGCTGCGTACACAGCCTCTCCAGCCGTTCCGCAGTACCCACCGGCACTGTCGATTTCCACACTATGAGGTGCGCCCCACGCAGTAGCGGCACCAAGGAACGCAAGACTGCCTCAACGCATCCCGTGTCAATGCTTGCCGACGCCAGCGAGCCCGGCGTTCCCACCGTAATAAAATGCACGCTCGCCCTGTGGGCTGCTTGAGCAATATCGGCAGTAAAATCCAGGCCACACCCATTGTGGCGCGCCAATAGCTCGGCGAGAACTGGCTCGAAAAAGGGCGGGTTCCCGGCGCGTAGGGCAAGCACTTTTGCCGCGTCTATATCAATACCCACAACCTCGTGGCCCAATTCGGCCATACAGGCAGCATGAGTGGCACCAAGATACCCCGTCCCGATGACGGAAAGCTGCATCTGACTAAGTACGGAAGTTCAGATACGCCTTTGACGGGGTAGGACCACGCTGTCCCTGGTACTTAGATCCCAAGGCGCCCGTGCCATAGGGTTTTTCTGCGGGAGACGTCATCCTAAACAGCGCCAGCTGGCCCACCTTCATCCCTGGCCACAGGGTAATAGGAAGATTAGCCACATTAGACAGTTCCAACGTGATGTGACCCGAGAAGCCAGGGTCAATGAATCCTGCAGTAGAGTGCGTCAACAGGCCTAAACGTCCCAGTGAAGACTTCCCCTCCAAACGCCCCGCGATATGGGCAGGCAGCGTAAATTTTTCCAAGGTCGCTCCCAGCACAAATTCTCCGGGGTGCAAGACAAATGGCTCACCCTCCGGCACTTCCACCAGACTAGTCAGCTCATCCTGCTGCAGCATCGGATCAATGTGGGTGTACTTGGAATTGTTAAAGACCCGGAAGAAGCGGTCCATGCGGACGTCAATGGACGATGGTTGGATCAACTCTGGGTCGAAAGGCTCAATGTTGAGCTCACCAGCGTCAATTGTGGCTCGAATATCGTGGTCTGAATAAAGCACGGCACCAGTCTACGTGTTTCACCGCCCCCCTTTTTAACAACACCCCGAACTATTCGTGCTAAACTAACTCTCGTTGCTTAAGCAGTCCTGCTTCTTAGCAGTATGCCGATGTAGTTCAATGGTAGAACATCAGCTTCCCAAGCTGAATACGCGGGTTCGATTCCCGTCATCGGCTCCATTTTTGCGTCGGAGCATGGTAGATACCACGCTCCTTTTTGCTCCTTTGAGCAGTCATCCCCCGCCCCCGCTAAAACCTGCATTTCCATAGACATAAACCCCAAATTCGACCGCAAAAGGCCCTTTTGTCTATGGAAATGCAGGTTCGGGTTTAAGATTCCTTAGGTTTTGTCGTTTTTGAGAACGATAGAAAACCTCACATTTTAAAAATCCCCATCAATGTCAGCGACCACCACTACCTTCTGGTTCACAAATTCATGTAGCCCCAGATCGGTGAGTTCACGGCCAAATCCGGAACGTTTGGTTCCGCCAAAGGGGATGTCTGCTTTCACACCAGTGGGTTGATTGATATACACCATGCCGGTATCTAGACGACGCGCAATGGCATAAGCTTTATCTTTATCTTCCGTAAACACGGATCCGCCCAGCCCAAACGGGGAAGAATTGGCTATCTCCACAGCATGATCTATGTCTCGGGCCCGGTAGATCTGAGACACTGGCCCAAAAAATTCAGCGTGCGCGGTGTCCGAGTCAAGGGGGATATTGGTGAGAACCGTCGGCGGGAAGAAAGCGCCACGCTCGGGTACTGCTGCCCCTAGGTCCTCTACTGTTGCGCCTTCGCTGCGCGCTTTTTCCACTAGCTTTCCAAGATCATCGGCTGCCTGCTGGGACGATAAAGGCGCTAGCTGAGTCTCTGGGTTCATGGGGTCCCCGGCTTTTAGCTCCGCCACTTTCGCCTTGTACTTGTCTAGGAAGTCCTGATAAATCCCCTCTTCAACGATGACTCGCTTAGAAGAGCAGCACACCTGCCCGGCATTCCAATGTCTGCCAAAGACAGCCCATTCAACGGCCTTATCCAGCTGAGCATCATTGAGCACGATAAAGGCATCCGCGCCGCCTAGCTCAAGGGTCGACTTTTTCACATGCTTTGCAGCGATAGCGGAAACCACTGCACCTGCTGCTTCTGACCCGGTGAGTGCCACTCCGCGGATGCGGGGATCGGAAATGATCGTCTCCGTAGCGTTATGATCTGCAAATACGTTAACCAAGAGTCCTTCGGGAGCTCCTGCTTCACGGAACAGCTCAACCATCTTCAACGCCGACTGAGGCACATTAGAGGCATGCTTGAGAATGATCGTGTTGCCTGCGGTAAACTGCGGTGCACCAATGCGAATTACCTGGTAATAAGGGAAATTCCAGGGTTCCACGGCATAAAGAACGCCCAGAGGTTCATTCACTATCTGCACGTCTTGGGCACCAAACCCCTGTGCGGGCAGATAACGCGGAGCTAGCTGCGATTCGCCGTTCTCCACGTAGTAGCGCAGCATGCTTACACAAATATCTACCTCTGCCTCGGCTTCTACAAGAAGCTTGCCCATCTCTAAGGTAAGGGTTTCCGCATACTCGCGCTTCTTGGCTTCCAGAATCTCTGCGGCTTTGGCCAACACCTGTACTCGCTCCGAGACAGGCTTAAGGCTCCATTCTTTAAAGGTTGCATCTGCACGAGCAATGCCGTTTTGGATGTCCTCTGGGGTAGCCGTGGGGAACTCTTTGAGTACTTCACCGGTGTAGGGATTTGTGGTCTTATACGCCATGTACGTCCTCCTAGGATCTCGCCTGAGCCTCGAACTTTGTCAGCCCACACTACGCCTGCTTTAAAACAAGCGCAGTGCTTCCCAGTCGTGATATTCGTCCCCTTTTGAGGCTGCGCAACGCAAGCAAAAATACCTAGATACGTTCAAAATGGCAGTACGCAAAAATGCGCGCGGCCAAAGAACCGCGCGCATTCGCTTTTTCTTAAGAACAGGTCACAATCGGGGACGGATCGTAAACGGTGGTCGTAGTTTCTCGCGAAATTTGGTTGCCACGTAGATCACGCACAATCCGGGTATCTGATGTGGTAAAACCTTGTGCACCACCTGAAGGCGTGCAGTCTGGACCAGATAGTTTGATCGGCCTTGGTGGGGTGTAGTTCCAGCGTCCTCCATTGATGGACTCCACGTTGACAGTCTTTACCCCTGTGAGCTTGACGGTCACGTTTCCGCCACCTGCGGATGTCACGATTCTGACGGGGTACGGGGAGGTGTTCTTAAACTGTAGGTCGATAGCCCCCTCATAGACCGTGGCCTCACGTCCGGCGGGATAGCGCGAGATATAGAAGCTGTGATTGGTGTGAGCTACATCTTGCATCCCTGCGAAGTAAGAGGCGTTGTACAAAGTGGTGGCAAATTGGCTGATGCCGCCTCCTACCGCTTTATCTGCGCGTCCATTGAGGATAACGCCGGATTCCACAAAGCCCTGCGCCCGTCCGCGCGGCCCCGTATAACCGTTCAGCGAGAACGTATCCCCCGGCGCGACGATTGCCCCGTTGACCATTTCTGCAACGCGAGCGATGTTCACGCCTGACGCTTGGGAGTAACCGCCCGTGGTGAATTCACCAACGACCTCATCAAAGGTCGCTCTTTCCGCCTGCTCAGTGGTAAAGCTAGCGGGCTGGTCAATATAAACAGCGTCGAAGTTTCGTTTGTCCTTGGAGGTCACACGCTCAGGGAAGTTTTCCAGTGTTTTCTCCCAGTCAATGGTGATTCCATCTGTACTAGGGGTGACCACCTTGGTTCCACCGCTGAAGGTGATATTAGCGTTTTGCCGTTTTACCTCTGTCACGCCGAGATTTTCCAGGAAAATGCCTTTAGCCGCTTCGACATTGATCTCCGGCTTCAGCGAATCATTATCCGGAACAAAAGTGAGAACCTCGGCTAACCGTTCCACGGGGATGAAACCGTCAATGTTATCGCGCCCATGGAGAACTAAGGGCCCCTGAAGTGCCGCGTTGGCTGTTTCCTCGGCCTTTTTGAGGGCAGATTCACCAATCGCAGGCTTAGTGGTAGTTACCTTCACGTTCACTCCGTTGGGCTTTAACCAATCGGAGACAACCGCACTGTTGAGCTCCTGGCGGCTCAAAGTCTGCCCGTTAACGGATTTGTGAGAGTTCACCTTGCCGCCGTGGATGTCCACGCTGGCGTCCTGAGGCGCGGGGGTTAGTTCTTTTTCCACACGATCCAGTTGCGGGGTCAGCTTAGAATCGTCCACGGTGGAGACAATATTGATCTCATGAGTGGTAAAGAAGCTAGCCAAGCGGGTGAACGGGTTGATAGATTGCGCGCCCGCACCGTCAATCGTTTTCTCCCAATCTACGCCGAGCCCTGCGGCCTCAGGCGAGATGCTGGAGTGTTGTTCTCCCGCGGTGATCTGTACTTGAGAACTAAGCGCCAGTCCCTTTTTAAGCGTCGAGATGGCCTCATCTTTTCCCATCCCGCCGATGTCGATGCCGCCAACGCTTGTCCCTCGGGGGACGGATCCTTGGTTGATCACATAGTCCGTGCCATACCCGACGCCGCCGAGCAAAGCGATCCCTAGGACCACTCCTGCACCGAACTTAGCTGCCTTCTTTGAACTCACTCACACCAACTTAGTAGACGCAAGGCGCTGCCCACTATTCCAAGAACCTTAAAGTTCTGCTGTGCAATTTTTTCGCCGCATGATTCTAGTGGCCAAGAACCCCTTATAACCTTTATCAATCCTGATTTCATGGGGTTTCTCCATGCGATTATCACAGCATAATAATTTTTTACTTAAGTCTTCCCAAAGGCATTAAACAACACCAACCCGGCGTACCGACTCTTCAAATTGAGCCCTGGGATACGTGCCGGTTTCCACGGCAGCCACGGTAGCGTCGATAGCTTCTTTAAGCCCCGCAGTGGTCACCCACAAAGCCTGATCTGCGCCAGCTTGCAGCGAGGCCACTACGGCTTGAGGGATAGGCATAACCCCGGTGATTGCTCCCATAGCAAGATCATCCGTGTAGACCACGCCGGCGAAAGGACGCCCATCACGATAAGCCCCAGTGCGTAGTAACTGGTATGCGGCCGGATTGAGGGTGGACGGAAGTCCGTTCTGGGGAGCGCCTAGATCAGGAACCACCATATGCCCGAGCATCACGCCGGCACCGGGGACATTAATCCGGCCATAAGGAACTAGGTCAATGTTTTCCAGGTCACCTAGAGGGGGCGTGAATACCTGTCCTGTGTGTGAATCGCCACTGGCGCGGCCATGCCCCGGGAAGTGCTTAAACACTGGCCGGACCCCAGCATCAAGCATTCCTTGGGCAAAAGCTGTGGCGTATTCCGCATCAATATTTGGGTCTGCGCTAAAGGCACGATCGCCCACAACGTCTAATCCAGCGTCTATATCCGCGACCGGAGCAAAATTCACGGTCACTCCGTGAGCCAGCAATGAGTCGCCCATCGCTTTGGCCATCCCTCGAACCTGCTCGGGGTTCATGGTTTGTGCCATCACTTGGGGCGAGGGGAAGGTTCCCAGAATTCCCTGATGCCGGAGAACACGCCCTCCCTCAAAATCGATCGAGACAGAAAAGTCTCGCCCCACGGCCTTACGCAGCGCCTGAATGTTTCTATCCGGAGCGGTGAGAAGATTGGGATCGGTGCCGGACCCTATGAAGATGCCCCCAGCGCCTTGGTTTAGGGCAGCAAGGGCGTCGTCGTAATTGCTTACGCCCACCATCATCAGGCTCGCGGCTTTAGCGCGGACGTCCTCAGGCTGTGGTTTTGCGCTTGCAGGCGCGCTGGTTTCCTGCGTTGTTAACGCAGTGGTGGCCTCAGTGCTGGTGGGATCCGTATTGGTTCCGGCGTCGCTACATGCAGCGAGCACACCGAGGAGGGCGGCGGCGAGAAGTCGTTTCATGTGCATTGCCCATCCAGTAAACCACGGTATTGTTACATGTATGGCTTTTGAATCCGATTCTCTTAACCGCCGCACCCTCGGCCCCACCATAGCCAGCGCCGTTATCGGCATCGCGGTGGGCATTGTGGCTGTGATCGGTGTGTCGCTCGTGGATTCTGGGCCAGCCAACGGCACCCCACACGCGGATTCTTCGGTACTCGGCGACCCGGAGTATGGCTCACGTCAGTAGACCCGGCTTTGATATCCACTGTGCGCACAAAGGCTAGAACTTTAGCCGACTTCCTGGTGGCACAAGCGTCACTGCTCTTGTTGTTTTTCTCCCGCCGGCCTCATTTTTCCGGCTGGGTATGCGCCGCGCTGGTGAGTTTTTCCCAACCCTGGGGGCTCACTGCCGCAGACACAAAACACGATCTAGTGGCCAACCCGGCTCATTTTCTCAGCGCGGCTCTTCATCCATGGACTGATATTTTCCCCATGGGGCAGCTGCAAAACCAGGCTTATGGCTATCTCTTTCCTCAGGGAGCATTTTTTCTCCTTGCCTCCCCGCTTCCGGATTGGGTGGCCCAGCGCCTGTGGTGGACCTTGCTTCTGGGCTTGGCCTTTTCCGGATTTTTATTACTCACCCGCCGGATAGGGGTGGGTTCTAGCGGCTCACGTGTATTAGCCGCCGCGCTGTATGCGCTTTCCCCCCGAATTCTGACCACCCTGACGGCGATCTCTTCAGAGGCCTGGCCAGTGGCTTTAGCCCCCTGGGTGCTGTGGCCGCTGATCCCGGTGGCTGGGGCTGCCCATAACAACGCCGATCGGCGACTTCCCGTACAAGGCCTCTCCGGTGTCGCAGCATCGTTACTCGCGGTAATAGGCATGGGTGCGGTGAACGCGACGGCTACGGTGGCCGCATGCGTTCCTGCCGCGTTGTTGCTGCTGTGGCTGCGGCGCTGGCGATTTTTTGCAGTGTGGTCTGTTGGGTGCGTTGCGGTGAGCCTGTGGTGGTTGGTGCCGCTAGCCATCCTGGGGGCTTATTCCACTCCTTTTACTGACTTCATCGAGAACTCCTTTGTTACCACACGCTGGCTCAACGCTGCCGAGGTCTTACGCGGCACCACCTCATGGACGCCTTTTGTAGAGACGGAGCGGGAAGCCGGTCATGCGCTTGCAACCAGCCCCTACTTTGTCGTGGCAACACTAGCCATCGCGACGCTCGGATTGATCGGGTTATGCCGGCCTCACCTGCGGCTTCATAAGTTCTGGATGTTGTTGCTCTTTGTCGGCGTGATTATTATGTGCGGGGCACATTTAATCCCCGAGCTTCTCGACGGCCCCGGCGCCGCTCTCCGCAACGTGCATAAATTTGATCCGCTTTTGCGGTTACCACTGTGCATAGGGCTTTCCCACGCTGTTCACATTCGTTTCACTCGAGGAGTTCCCCAGCAGCGTGCAGCAATCTATGCTCTCGTAGTCCTGGTGGCAGCTGCAGCGGTTTCTCCTGCATGGTCGGGCCGCTTGCTCCCCTCCGGAGCTTATAGTCAGGTCCCCTCTTATTGGTCAGAAGCTGCGGATTTTCTCAATGAGAAGGCCTCAGGGACTCGCACGTTGATACTCCCCGCTGCTAGTTTTGCCCGGCAAAAATGGGGCTGGACCAGAGACGAGCCGCTACAGCCGCTATTGTCTGTCCCCTGGCTTGCCCGCGATGCTGTGCCCCTTGTGCCCCCGGAGGCGATCCGCACACTCGATGGATCCCTTGCGGCTATAGACAAAGGCGCGCTGAATGAGCTACCAGCGCAGCTCGAACGCCTCGGCGTTGGCGCTCTGGTGCTGCGGCATGATCTTGATGACTCGGTGGTGGGAACAACCGGAACAGCCCTCACGTTGAACAAAGCTCAACAGATCTTCCCCCACGCAGAGGTCCGCACCTTTGGCAAAATCGATGTAATTGTGTTTGCCCCTCAACGCAACATGCTGCTTGCCGACGCAGAAAAGGCCGCCCCCACCCCAACAAAGATCGCAGGAGGCGGCGAAATCCTTCCGCTGCTTCCCCGCGGGCTCTACGAGCTCACCAATAAAGACGCAGAGATAGTCACGGATACCCCGATGCTAACCGCCCGCAACTTTGGCACCATACAGTCCGCGGTCTCGGCTCCCCTTGTTTCTGCCGATGAAGCCCCGGACGTTAGAAGAACGGTGCTCGATTATCCGTCGCAAGGCTTATACACGCGTGTCGTAGAAACCGGCGGCAGCGTGACAGCATCCTCGTCTGCCGCCGACGCCACTGCCTTTGGCGGCGCTCACCCAGAGCGATCCCTTACCGCCGCCGTTGACGGCGATCCAGACACTGCGTGGTTCCCCGCACCCGGAACTCAAGAAGGCCAATGGTTGGAACTACAGGCGCACTCCGATAATCCAACGCTCAGCCTCACCACCACCGGCGCTCCCGCCGCCCTCACCATAAGCAGCGCGGGAGCACACACAAAGGTAAAAATAAAACCCGGCATTCCCACCACTATCAAAGTACCGGGTGGTCCTACGGATGCCGTGCGCATCACTCTAGGACCACAACAACCCACAACAACGGGATCCGGAAAAGTAGGGATCGCCGAGGCTGCGATCAAAGATGCGCCAATCCGGCGAGTGGTCACGGTACCGGAAGCCCCCATGAGCGTCCGAGAGTTTCTCTTTCAAAAGGTCACGGTGGATACCGGGGTGATCATCAGGAGTTTTAGCCTTCCCAAGGATCTCACGGTTCAGCTATCCCAATCCGATTGCAATCAACCCACGTATATCGACGGCACCCCCCATACCTGCGGCAACGATATCCAGCTTACAGCCGGTCACCATGAGGTTCGCACCCGTTCCAACTGGATTCGCCTCACCGAACCAGGTTTTTCCCCTGAGATTGGCCTACGTGATCTCGCGCGCGGGGAAGTAATCCCAGCCGCAGACCATGACAGAATTCTGGTGACCACACGCGCTGCCAACAAAGGCCTCAGGGCGACTTTAGAAGACGGCACAGAACTACGCCCGGTGGAATTTAACGCGGCGTCGCAAAGCTTTATCCTCCCATCGGGTGCACACGGCGCAGTAACGCTCAGCATGAGCGCGGATACCACCTATCGTCGTGGGTTACTAGGCGGCGGAGCACTTGCGATAGCAATCGCGCTAGGATGCGGCTTAGTCATCAGCCGCCGGCGTCGCACCATCGAGGCGCCTGTCAAAGCCTGGCCAGCGCCCATACTTCCGATTATCGGCACGGCTGCTACCTGCTGCGTCCTAGGAGGCTGGGGGCTCCTGATACTTCCAAGCCTCTGGGCTATCCGACGTTTTACCACCATCACCCCCACCGGCATCGTTGCTGCAATGACGGCAATCACCGCGCTCTGGCTAGCGCGCAGCCCCTGGCCCAGCGCCCATTACTTTGATCTTGTGCCCTTTACAGACGTGTTATGTTGTCTGGCTTTGCTGTGTCCCCTGTTTACAAAAGAAAAGCCTCAAGATGCCCCTTAAGCTCTTTCAAGGCCACGGTATTTTGTTAAAAGAAGATTCTGCTCCACCAATGTAAAACTCACCGCTGCCACAATAACGCTTCCTACAAAGCAGACCACAGTAACAAGAAGGAAGTGTCCGGAAAATGGTGCGATCCCCAACAGCGGGAAGACCACCGACAGCACCGGAAGGTGCCAAAGAAATAGCGAGTAACTCCACCGACCAAGAGTGAGCAGAAGTCGGCTACCAAGAATCGATCTCTGTGCGCCGCCGGTTCCCCATGCATAGGGCAGCAATATCAGCGCCCCGAAAAGGGCACCGGCCAGGATTTTTCTCACAAATTCCCCGGGGGTGGGGTGCGTTAATCCCTGTGGCCCAAACCATGGTTGTCCCGCAGCCCATGCCACGCCGAGCGCAAGCATCCACCAAGGCCATGTGACGTTAAAACCTCTCCACGCAGTTATTTTTGTCCCCTCCAGCTCCGCCGCAATAAGGCCAACGGCAAACCAAGGTGCGTAGGAGGGCGGGAAAAGCTGAAAGTTGATTCCGCCAGCAATATCAAGAGGCCAAGGCACCGCCGCCCATCCAATGCCTAGCGCAAAAAACCCGAGGAAGCACAGCAAGCGCATGCTTTTCGACGTCCCCCGCAGCGCCCACACCAGCGCCGGCAGGAAAAGATAAAACGCCACCTCAACGCTCAACGACCATAGATGGGTTAAGCCACCAGCAAGGCTGTGTGCTGGGTAAATTTGAGTCAGCGTGAGGGTAGTTACAATCGTGCGCCAACCCGAGCCAAAAGAATCAGGCAAGAACGCAAAAACGAGTAAAACACATGCCCAATAGGCAGGAAGGATGCGTATGGCGCGGCGACGAAAATAAGAGAGCGGGGAACCCGGGTGATTGCCACGCCATAGCAGGAATGCTGAGAGGCCAAAAAATACTGCGACAAAGAAATCAAAGCGCGCAAGTATCGCTCCCGCAATCTCCGATTGACTCACTCCGGTTTGGAAAGCCGTGTGCGTTAAAAGTACCCCGATAGCAGCCACACCTCGTAGCCCCTCAAGCTGGGGGAGGAAGTTTCGCGTGCGCGATGGGTACGATGGAGACACTTTAAGGGATTATAGCGGAAAGTAGAGAGACATCAGGGTGATGGACAGCAAAGACACCGGTGTAAATACTGCTGGTACGGGTATACGGAATACCCTATTTGCACGTTCTGAAAAGCATGCACGGCGTGCCCCTATCTTTGCCTTTGTGGCAGCAGCCGTGCTCTTTATCGTTGCAGCGGCTGGCCCGGCCCTGATGATCAGCCGAATCAAGCCTATTCCGGTGGATACTACTCGCCAGATCACTACCACTCCTGCGGCTACCACTCTCTATGATCCGGAAGCTCCCTGCCCTCCCGATGCCCCACAAAGCTGTTTTGTGGTTAATACCACCACTCAATTGCATCGGGAAATTAAAACGGTAAAAACTGATGTTCGCGACGAAGTAGACCTTCACGTAACGGACAACCTTGTGCGCACAGACACCCAAAAATCCATCGTCGATATTGATGACAAACTGCGTCTTATCAGGCACTCCACCTATCCGGTTCTGGATTTTGCCTCTCATATGAAGGTCATGGCGCCAAGTCTCAACCTGAGCTTTGATACCGGCGATTTTGCCCGCGATGGGCTCCAATACTTTTATCCATTCCACACGGAACGCCGCTCGTACCAGTTCTTTGATCCCATCGCTCAAAAACCCTGGCCACTGGATTACGTGGAGGAAAAAAATGGGATTTACATGTTTACCCAGGATATTCCCGCCACCGACCTTGCCAAAGCCGCGACGCGCTCCTTCACACAGCCCGAGGACATCTCCGACGAGCCCTCTATGGAGGCCACCACTAGCGATCTCAGCAAAGAACAGCAAGACCATGTACACAAGATGCACATCACTGCCCCAGCGTCTAAGTTCTACGGCGAGGGCCGTGCCGGCACGGTCAAGCTCACCCCGTATTACACGGTCAAGCGCACACTGTGGGTGGAGCCTAAGAGCGGTGTAGTGGTCAATCAGAGCGAAGACGTGTTCATGTTCTATGCCACTGATCAGCAAGACGCAGACGCTACCGCGCAGCGTGGTCACGATCCTATGCGCACAATCTTAAAGACCAAGCTTCAGTGGGACGCCACCACACAAGCGCATGCCCACGATGAAGCCCAGCCGACAGTGGACACGCTACACCGGCTGCGTATCGGCGGTTTCGTGGCAAAAATGCTTGGTTTTGCGCTGCTCGTGGTAGGTCTGTGGCTTGCTGTACGCCGCCCCCATGACGTTTCTACGCACGCCTCCTAGCATGTCCGTTCCCGGCGCGCGTTCTTCATCATATCTGCTCGTCGCATGGACCGCGATGCTGATAACTCTGCTCATGTGGGCCTTGTGGCTGCCTTCCGGCTGGTTCGGGATGCTGGGCCTACGCGACATGGTAGTGCTCAATCATCCAGCACTTACCGCCGGCGCCCTGGGTTTTGGTGATCTTCCGGCACGCAATGCGCCTCAAGACGGAGTACTCGCACTGTTAAGCCATGTGATCCCCGCTACCTGGATAGTCAGGGTGCTCTTAATAACGGCAGCTGTCGCCGGCGCCATCGGTGCTGCACGGCTGGGTAGTACTTCATGGTCACGGGCCGCCGCGATAACGCTTACCTTGTGGAATCCATTTGTGGTGGAGCGGCTCTTGCAAGGTCAGTGGTCTTTGGTAGTCGCCGCGTGGTTATTGCCGATGGTGATCACGGCCTCGACACCGGGGCGGATTGCAGCACTGTGGCTGAGTTCTTTAACTCCCACGGGGGCTGTTATAGCCACTACTACTGGCTTGGTTGCTGCTCGTTCTAAACTTCCCGTCCTGCTAGCCGGTGTGGTCGCCAGCGTGCCCTGGCTTATACCTAGTCTTGTCACCGTACCCATGTCTTCCACAACGGCTTTCCTCGCCCGCGCGGAAACCTGGACAGGCACGGTAGGTGCGCTTATGGGTCTGGGTGGCATCTGGAACGCTGAGGCAGTTCCCCCCTCACGGTCTGCGGGTTTTGCGGTGTTTGGGGTAGTGCTATGCGTACTCACCTTCTGTAAGGCCCCGCGGCGGTGGCAGCTACTCGGCCTCTTCTCAGTGGTGGCCTGTCTTAGCCTGAGCACTCCGGCTGGAGAATGGGTGCTCACAAATGTTCCGGGCGTTAGCCTTTTCCGTGATTCCCAGAAGCTCATCATGTTGCTTATACCAGCGTTGGTCGCGGGCGCGGGCAGAATGCGGTGGCGCCCACTTGCTATAGTCACCCTCTTTCTTGTTATCCTCCAGATTCCTGATGCCCCGGTGGCCCTCAAACAGCTCGCCCCGGTGGCCGAGCGTCCCTGGCCGAGTTCCCAAGGAGATCTCCTCTTTCCGGATTCTCGGGGGTTGGTGACTTACCACGGGCGCACCATGGTGGACCCTCGAATTAAAGCCCAATCAAGTGTGGAAGCAGGAGGGCTAGTTGTGGATGGTGCGCTGGTAGACGATCTTTCCCCCCGGTATACGGCTGCGCTCGAGGAGTGGCGTCGTGGATGCACAGAGTGTCTTAGAAAACGGGGCATCGGGGCGGTGGTGACGTCGACAAGCTCCGGCGAAGAAACCATCACTGAGATCGGCGGCCGCACCCACCGCAGACGTAGTTACTGGGTAGGGGTCTCACTCGTAGTGTTGTGGCTGACAGTAGGCGCGGGTGTTGTCGGGGTCTGGGCCGTGCGCTCGATAAGTTCGAGGAAGCGGCGGCCGGTGTCCTCCCAGGAGTAATCCTGCGCTGCTTCATAGGCTAAGGCGCCCAAAGCTTCTCGACGATCCGAGTCCGCCAATAGCCGGCGGGTCTCCGCAATAAATTCATCCCGATCCCCGACCAGCACGCCGCCTTCCCGGACAGAATCCACAAGACCGCCCGAGGAACGATATCCGATGGTTGGTACCCGGTGCTGAGCTGCCTCGATCACCGCCAGCCCCCAGCCCTCCTTGCGGGAGGGCATAAGATGTATCGCCGCACGTTCTAACAGGGCGCGCTTATATTCCTCAGAAACCTGCCCATGGAAGACCACCCGATCTGCAATATCTTCCGCTTTATCCCGCAATTTGCGCCCCCACCAGCCAGAACCGATGATGTCTAAGACTACGCCGTCAAGAGAGCGCACCACCTCGATGGCATCCTCAATACGCTTATGTGGTACCAGGCGCGAAAGTGTGACCAGGTGGAGTCGGCCATCGTCTTCCAAGCGTATGTGCGCGGGCGGATGGTCCACCCCATTGCGGATGATTTCCACGCGCGCCGGGTGTACGCCCAGGCTCACTAGCTCATCCTTGCTGGGCTGTGAAACCGTGACATATTGCAACGACTGGTGCACTCGCGGAGATACCTTAGATTCCAAAAACCAGCCGAGCTTAGACAGGATCTTCCCGGCTACCGGCCACTGCTCACGATGGCAGTGATGAGTAAGCAAGATGGTGGGCTTACCGGAAAACAGCGCGGCAAAGAAAGGGATCCCGTTTTGGGTATCCACCACAACATCGACTCCCCGCATGGTGCCGCAGCCCAGGCGTCCGGCGAGCATTCCCAATGCGGCTTTGGGATAAACTCCAAACTTGCCACCACTGCGGGAAAATCGCACTCCCTCGCGCATGCTGCGCCGGGGGGCATCCGGGTAGGAAGAGGTACGGAAGATGACCTCGTGCCCGTGGCGTGCACAATATTCCGCGACGCGCTCGAGGTAGCGCTCGCTACCGCCGCCTTGAGGGTGCGTCGTATCACGCCAACATAATAAGAGGATCTTCATATCACAACCCACCCTAGAGCATGAAAAGATAATCTCCATGGCGAAACCACCACAGCACACTGCAAAGCTTGCAACCCTGCGTCGTTCCCTCAGGCTTCTGAGGAGTTTTCGCCATGAACAAACAGCCCCTGATAAATTTTACGCGCCACTGGCAGCAGACACGGCACGCCTTATAACAAATCTGTGCAAAGACGCCCGATCTTCGATGGGCAGCGTCTTAGACGTTGGGGGCGGGCCCGGCTACTTTGCTGATGAGTTTGAACAACGCGGGGCCTATTACGTTAGCGTTGAACCCGACGTCGGGGAGATGTCTGCGGCGGGGATCACCATAGCGAACGCTGTCCGCGCTAGCGGGACCGCTCTTCCCTTTGCCTCAGATACTTTTGATGTGGTGTATTCCTCTAACGTGGCGGAACACATCGCTGATCCGTGGGTCATGGGGGAAGAGATGCTGCGGGTAACGCGACCGGGTGGCCTAACAATCCTGAGCTACACCGTATGGCTCGGCCCCTTTGGAGGGCATGAGACCGGCTTATGGCAGCACTATATCGGAGGCAATTTTGCCCGGGATTATTACAGCCGCCGGCACGGGCATCCGCCCAAAAATATTTTTGGCACGTCCCTCTTCAACGTCTCGTGTGCTGCGGGGTTGCGTTGGGCCCGTAAGCTTTCCGACGCGCACCTGATCCTGGCTTTTCCGCGTTATCACCCACGCTGGGCGTGGTGGCTGGTACAGATACCGATTCTCCGCGAGTTTCTTGTAAGCAACCTCGTGGTGGTCCTAAAAAAACCAGAACTCCCTTAAAATTTCGGGGAGTTCCGGCGCAAACAGCAAGAGTTACTCTGCAGCAGCCACGCGCTGCTTCAAGGCCTCAAATTGTTCAAGCACCTCTGCGGGTACTGCCGATCCCTTGGAACCAAGGAACTCAAGGTACTGCTCGTTATCCTCTAGGTCACCCTTCCATTGAGCAGCAGGGGCAGAGAGGGCTTCTCTAACGTCTTCGATCGGGGTGTCCAGACCAGTCAGATCAAGGTCCTCTACGCGCGCGGTGTAACCCGCGATGGTTTCCTCGGCCTCTACGCGGCCTTCAATGCGGTCCACGATCCACTTGAGAACGCGGCTGTTGTCTCCGAACCCGGGCCACAGGAAGCGTCCGTCGTCGCCACGGCGGAACCAGTTAACAAGGAAGACAGCCGGCATCTTGTCGCCGCCCTTCTTACCCATGTCGATCCAATGCTGCAGGTAATCCGCAGCGTTGTACCCGATAAACGGCAGCATAGCCATGGGGTCGTGTCGCAAAGCGCCCACTGTCCCCTCTGCAGCAGCCGTCTGGCCGGAAGAAAGCAGCGCACCGATCATGGTGGCGTGATCCCAGTTGTGAGCCTGAGAAACCAGCGGCACTGTGTCTGGTCGGCGTCCACCGAAGAGGATCGCGGAGATAGGAACGCCTTCTGGATTGTTGAACTCGGGGGCAGCAACAGGGCACTGCTCTAGCGGCACGCAATAGCGGGAGTTCGGGTGGCTAGAAGGCTGATCGCTCTCCGGGGTCCAGTCGTTGCCCTTCCAATCGATAAGGTGCTCAGGTCGGTTTTCCAGCTCTTCCCACCAGACGTCGCCATCGTCGGTAAGCGCAACGTTAGTGAAGAGGGTGTTGCCAGGCTCCATGGTCTTCATGGCATTGGGGTTAGAGGAGTAGTTGGTTCCTGGTGCTACGCCGAAGAATCCATTCTCGGGGTTGATGGCGTACAGGCGTCCATCCTCACCAAAGCGCAGCCATGCGATGTCATCACCAACCACCTCGGCCTTCCATCCCTCGATGGTCGGCTGCAGCATGGCCAGGTTGGTCTTGCCGCATGCCGATGGGAACGCCGCAGCAATGTAGTAGACCTTGTCTTCTGGAGAGGTGAGCTTGAGGATGAGCATGTGCTCAGCCATCCAGCCCTCCTCTTTTGCCATAACAGAAGCAATGCGGAGCGCGTAGCACTT
Source organism: Corynebacterium pseudotuberculosis (assembly GCF_002155265.1). NCBI lineage: Bacteria > Bacillati > Actinomycetota > Actinomycetes > Mycobacteriales > Corynebacteriaceae > Corynebacterium > Corynebacterium pseudotuberculosis. The sequence continues at coordinate 713,113 of NZ_CP021251.1, read as the reverse complement.
CTTGGCCAGGATGGCATTTCCGCCATAACCAGAGCCAAAGGACCAGATCTCCTTGGTCTCTGGGAACTGCGTAATGTACTTAGTCTCATTGCACGGCCACGGAACATCTTCCTGACCAGGTTCCAATGGCGCGCCCACGGAGTGAAGACACGGAACAAAAGAACCGTTGTCGCCGATCTTGGCAAGCGCCTCGGCCCCCATACGAGTCATCACACGCATGGAAAGCACCACATAGGCGGAGTCAGTGAGCTGAACACCGAGCTTTGGCGCGGGATCGTCGATAGGTCCCATGCAGAATGGAACTACATACATGGTGCGCCCCTTCATGGCACCACGGTATTGTTCCGTCATCTCGGCTTTCATCTCTACCGGATCAGCCCAGTTGTTGGTGGGGCCTGCTCCCTCTGGGGTAGAGGTACAGATAAAGGTACGAGACTCAACGCGTGCGACATCCGCAGGGTTGGAACGCGCAAGGAAACTATTTGGGCGTTTTTCCTCATTGAGACGAATAAGTGTGCCCGCTTCCACGAGCTCCGAGGTAAGTCGATCCCACTCCTCCTGAGAGCCATCTGCAAAGACGACTTGCTCCGGCTGGAAAAGCTCTACATTCTCCGCAATCCAATTCAGCAGTACTTCATTCTTTGTAGGGGCTTCACCCTTAAGGCCCTTAATGGACACGGTGGACATCGCTTCTCCTGACATAATTGCGCGTGTCAATTGACTGTTCTTCCTCACCACACAGTAGCCGTTAAGACGCAAGGAGAGGAACACTAACTCAGAGATGCGCATCACAAAAACCGCCCATTTGCAGCTCCACCCCGATATTCGCACCAGATCGAGGGAAAATCTTTGAAAATTCCCCCTCACACATCCACCCTTTTCGGGGGCAAGACCACGCAAAACATTCATAGAACACTACAAATACTCGCACGCGCTGCAGTTTTATCAAGGAACACCGCGCGCAACACTAAACACAAAGCCGAAGCTCTCATCGAACCATCAACGCCCACTAGAGCCCCTCGCTACAGACGCTCCTCCCCCGAAACAACTTTCCCATCCTTCCCAATACCCCAATCCGCAGAGGTCTGATATCTAGCCAATACATAGGAAAATATCAGCCAAAAACCGTCTCCGATTAATCACTTCAATCACATTTTTCACTTTAATTCACTCTTTTTACCCTGATTTGCGCCTCACACATTGAACAAATCCCGGTGGGGAGGCAAAATAGCGGGGATGTCTAATTCTGATAATTCTCAAAATTCACTCGGAGAACTCCCCGCAGGGCGTCCTCCGCAAACCGATTTCAATAGCCAGTTCAACAACAACCTTGATTATCCCCGTCTAGGATCCGTCAGCTTCCGCCGCGGAACGCTTACTGATAATCAAGAAAGCATGTGGGAGGAATACTGGCCCCAGCTGGGCACGGTCCTCTATGATGAGCGGATAAACGTTGAGGAATGGTTTGGGCGTGATGATGCCCGAACCATCGTAGAAATTGGATCCGGGACCGGAACCTCTACCGCCGCAATGGCCCCACTCGAAACCGACACAAATATTATTGCCGTCGAGTTGTATAAGCCCGGCCTTGCCAAACTTCTCGGAGCTATCGTTCGCAATGAGATCAGCAACATCCGCATGGTTCGAGGCGATGGGGTGGAAGTTCTCACCCGCATGTTCGGAGAATCCTCCCTCGATGGGGTTCGTATCTATTTCCCCGATCCCTGGCCCAAAGCACGCCACCATAAACGGCGCATCATCCAGTCGGGGGTGCTTAACCTGATTGCCACCCGGCTTAAGCCCGGTGGAGTGCTCCATGTAGCCACCGATCACGCCGACTACGCCGAGTGGATTACCGAGCTCGTGGATGTAGAACCCATGCTGGAGTACATGGGCTGGCCCTGGCCAGACTGTCCACAGCTCACCGACCGCCAGGTGATCACCAAATTTGAGGGTAAAGGGCTGGACAAGGACCACACCATTACGGAATTCCTGTGGAGGAAGAAATGAATTCCTTTGATATCCCCCTCCACATCCCGGTGGCCCCTGATAACGAGCTCCTCTTGGTATGGGATGCCCCCAACCTAGATATGGGCCTCGGCGCCATCCTAGGCGGGCGACCTAACGCAGCTCACCGCCCGCGTTTCGACGCCGTAGGTAAATGGCTGCTAGCCAAAGCAGGCGAACTCAGCCATACCACTGGCATCAAGATCGAGGCCGAGGCCACGGTCTTTGCCAACATCACTCCCGGTGGGGCGGATAACGTTCGCCCTTGGGTAGAGGCATTGCGCAACATCGGATTCGCGGTGTTTGCCAAGCCCAAGCTCTCCGAGGAAACCGATGTGGACCCGGATATGCTCGCCCATATTCGTTTACGCCATCAGGCCGGCAAGCTCAAAGGCTTAGTGGTAGCCAGCGCAGACGGCCAGAATTTCAAAGACACCCTGGACGAGTTAGCCGCCGAGGGTGTAGCCGTCACCGTCCTTGGATTCCACGAACACGCATCTTGGGCAGTAGCCGACGAGGCATTGACGTTCGTAGACTTAGAGGAAGTGCCCGGAGTATTCCGCGACCCGCTACCTCGCGTCAGCCTGGACAAGCTTCCCGACGAAGGCGCATGGCTACAGCCATTCCGTCCACTTACTGCCTTATTGTCTAATCGCTAGGATCAATACACATGTTCTCACGCTGGGGAGACTTCGCTTACCGCCACCGCCGCGTGGTGCCCGTGGCAATCGTCGTGTTTATCGTGGCGATTTATGGCATCTTTGGCATCCGCCTTGCCGAGCGCATGAGCCAAGAGGGCTGGGACGATCCCGGCTCCTCCTCGACTCAGGCTGCCAACATTGAGCAAGAAGTCTTTGGCCGCGATAACTCCGGCGATGTTATTCTCCTCTTCTCTTCTGAAGACGGAATAGCAAAAAACAAGAACTTCGATGAGATCAAACGCTATCTAGGCGACCTCAAGGCTTTACACCCCGACAACATCGCAGACGTCACCTCTTACTTTGATAACCGCAACGCCCAGTTGCTGTCCAAGGACGGGAAAACGGCCTTTGCAGCGGTCTCCCTCAGGGGCGACCATGAGCAAACGTTGAAAGACTTCCGAGCGATCAAGGGGAACCTAAAGCCGCAATTTGATGGGGTGACCATACAAGTCGCTGGAGCAACCGCGGTCGCCGACGCCCTCGACTCCGGCATGGCGGGCGATATTAAACGTGCGGAAATCGTAGCCCTTCCGCTCGTGGCAATTTTGCTGCTGTTTGTTTTCGGCTCGGTGGTAGCCGCCTTTATGCCGCTTATCGTGGGCATCCTTTCTATCTTGGGTTCTCTCGGCGTGCTATCCATCCTCGCCGGATTCACGCAAGTAAATGTATTCGCACAGTCCGTGGTCACGCTGCTCGGCTTGGGCCTAGCCATCGACTACGGCCTCTTCATGGTCTCCCGCTTCCGTGAGGAAATGGATCAGGGGCGGGATATTGCTGATGCGGTGCGCATCACCACCTCCACGGCCGGAAAGACCGTGGTCTTTTCTGCCGCTATGGTGGCCGTGGCCCTTTCTGGCCTTCTGGTGTTCCCCCAGGCCTTCCTCAAATCGGTAGCCTACGGCGCCATCAGTGCCGTCGGCCTCGCAGCTTTGTTGTCCATCACGGTGTTGCCTTCCATCTTTGCAATGCTAGGAACAAAGATCGACAAGTGGACACTGCGACGAACCAATCGCAGCGCTCGTACGCTCGCCGGTACCTGGTGGTACAAGCTCCCCGCATGGGCAATGAAGCGCTCCAAGACTGTCGTTATATCCATCGTCGTTCTCTTGATCGCGCTAACGGTGCCACTAGCGGGAATCACGTTCGGCGGGATCAACGAGACATACTTGCCGCCTAACAGTGATGTCCGTAAAGCACAGTCCACCTTTGACAAGGAATTCCCGGCATTCCGCACAGAGCCGATCAAGCTGGTGGTCTCCAACGCCACCAACGATCAACTGATCAAGGTGTATCAGCAGGCGAACACGATCACCGGCCTCACAGATAGGTTCAAGCCGTCGACTGCAACAAAGGATGGCACCACCGTTCTCTCTGCGGGTATCGCTGATCGTAAAGACAATGAGTCCGTGGTAAAGCAGCTCCGCGCAATCGAGGTTCCCGAGGGCGTCAACGTACACATTGGCGGCACCCCTGCAATGGAAGTCGAGTCCATCGAGGCGCTCTTTGACAAGCTGCCATGGATGGCTATCTACATCGTGCTGGCCACGTTCATCCTGATGTCGCTAGTCTTCGGCTCAATGATCCTGCCAGCCAAAGCCATCATCATGACCATCCTTGGAATGGGTGCCACTCTGGGCATTCTCACCTCGATGTTCGTTGATGGCGTCGGCTCCGGTCTCTTTAACTTCTCCGCCGGCCCATTGATGAGCCCCGTCTTGGTCCTCATCATGGCGATTGTCTATGGCCTGTCCACTGACTATGAAGTATTCCTTGTTTCCCGCATGGTGGAGGCACGCGACAACGGCGAATCCACCGATGAGGCCATCAAGTACGGCACTGCCCATACCGGCGGCATCATTACGGCTGCCGCGCTGATCATGATCGTGGTCTGTGGCGCCTTTGGCTTCTCAGAGATTGTGATGATGAAGTACATCGCGTTTGGCATGGTCGTGGCATTGCTTTTCGACGCCACCATCATCCGCATGCTTCTCGTCCCAGCAGTCATGCATCTACTGCGCGAAGATAACTGGTGGGCTCCCCGCTGGGTCAAGCGAGCCTCCGAAGCCATGGGGCACAACGCTGCGCCTGAACCGCTGCCTGTTGTTTCTGTGCCCGTGGAGAGCGTCGATAAGCCCATGAGGCATGCGGAACCCGCACAACCTCGCGTGCCAGTATCCGCTTATATGGACGATACAAGCACCATGGTCCCGGTGAAAGAACGTCCTTCCCCAGTGCGCACCGCAGCTCCTCCGCGCCCAGCGGCTCCACGTCCCACGCCTCCGCGTCCGGAGCCTCCGCGCCCGGCGGCTCCGCGCGCAGCAGCTCCCCACCCGGAGATGCCCACTTTTAACCCCAACCGCACATGGGGCAGCACATCTGCCACATCGCGCGATATGGGAAGCACCGATACAGTGGAGGGGCAAGGCTCGTATGCCTCAAAGCGCAAGCTACACCATTCGCGACGCGAGACCCTCGTCTCCGACACAACAGTGGTGGACCCCCGGACCGCAGGCCGATCCGGACGCATTGCCTCCGAGGACAACGATCTCGTCCCCTTCTCTGAGCTGGTGAAGCGTCTGCGTGAAGAACATTAGAGCCCGATGGTGGCATAACAAGTGGGTGCGGTTTTTAGGACCGCTGGTGATCCTTGCGATCGCCGCCTTCTTGCTACGCGATAAAATGCCGTTTCTCGCCGAGGGATACCGCGAGGTCTTAGAGGCAAACAACACCGGGCTCGTCCTATCCGTCGTCGCGGTCCTTGTCTCCCTGATCGCTATGGCCGAGGTCATGCGGCAACTTCTGCGTGCCGGCGGGTCAAAGGTCAGCCTGCTGCACACCACCCAGCTAGTGTTCATTGCCAATTCTTGGTCAGGAACATTCCCCGGGGGCGCAGCTATTTCCACGGTGTATCAATTCAAAACCATGCGCACGTGGGGCGTAAGCATCCTAGTAAGCTCGTGGTTTATCGTAGTCTCCGGCGCGTTATCCACACTATGGCTCGTGGCCCTTGGCATTGTCGGAGTGTTATTCATGGGGGCGCAGTTCAGCATATGGCCGCTACTGGGCACCGCAGGCGTGATGGTCGGGGTCTCCGTATTGCTCTATGCAGCAACCAATAACCCACGCACAACCAGCTATTACGTCACCGGAATCGTGCGTGCTTTCAACCGCCTGATGCGCAAGAATCCCGAACGATGGATTCCCACGATTAAAGGGCAGATCGCGCAGTTAGACGCCGTACACCTCACCCCTAGTCGCTTTCGCGTAGTTTCATTACTTTCGCTCTCCAACTGGCTTTTCGACGTCGCCAGCCTCTGGCTATGCATCTGGGCAGTTACAGGCAACCTGCCTGGCCTGGAACGCATCGGTGAGATCCCCTCGTTCCTCGGCGTGACCCTCGCCTTTGTTACTGCAAAAATCGTAGGCACCGCACAAATCACCCCGGCCGGTGTGGGTCCTGTTGAGGCCGCCATGACTGCAAGCCTGGTAGCCGTGGGCATGCCCGTATCCCCCGCCTTTGGGGCAGTTTTTGTTTACCGTATTTTATCCTTTGCCCTTATCACGGCCATTGGCTGGATCATTTACTTTGTCACCGTTGCCCGCGGCGGAATACGCGCAAGCTATGGCGACCAAGACAACGAACCCTATAAGGAGACCGCAACCTCATGAAGTACTTCTGCTATGACGTTATAGCTGTGCTGGCATTCGCCGTATTGGCCCGGGCAGCACACGGCGGTCTTGGCATATTCCAGATCCTGGATACCTGGTGGCCTTTCCTCATCGGAACGGCACTGGGCTGGCTTCTCATCCGCGCCCAGAATCCGCTTTCCTTGCGTCATGGCGTTGTGGTCTGGGTCGCTACCGCGGCAGCCGGACTCTTGGTATGGGGCATCCGCCACGGGCAGGTCCCCCACTGGTCTTTTATGATCGTGGCTACCGTAATGAGCGGAATCTTACTCCTAGGTTGGCGGGCCGTAGCTGGAAAAATAAACAATAGCCAATCAAATACTTAATCTAAACCTCTTAAAAATAAGTATTCCCTTAACATATACTTTTTGCTAGGTTAATTTCTGGAAGTAACTTCCTACCTCAGGTTCCATTCACGGGGCCCTTTTGCATCCTTGAGAATGGTTCCTCGTTTTCGTCCAGAGCAACACAGCAAAGAGGTTTTCACGTCTAGATCTTCACGTCGACTCCCCTTTATCATCAGCGGAATTCTCGCGGCGGCCATCATCTCCCCTGCAGCTCCTGCGTTCGCAGCGCCGGCAGCAGAAGATAACATCCTTTCCGAGCTCCAGGCTCTTGCAGATGCCCCCACCAAGACCCCGGAGCAGAAGCTCCAAGAAGCCAAGCAACTATTAAAGAAAATTGAGGAGAAGGGTGGCGCCGCTGCCTACATTAAGCATGAGGGAGAAGAGGCCCTCAAAGCAGCTAATCCAAGTCAAGAAGAATTAGATTCCTTCATTAAGAGCTCTCCTAAGGAGCATGCCGAAAAGGAACTAAAAACGGCGATCGACGCCACGCGCGAAGAGGCCACTAAAGCCAACCAGTACATCAAGGAATTGCAGGAAGCCGAACCAAAGGGCTCAGCTTCCAACAATGACGCCTTCGTCCGCGCCGCCCAAAAGGTACAAAGCACCATAGACGTTATGCGACTCTATGCAGATTGGCTCTCCACCACAGAAAAGGTCGCAAAGCACTACCAGCTTCCGACAGACGACGTCGCAAACGCTTTCACCCCAACGACCACCGCATAAACTCTTTAAAACTTCCTGGGGCATAGGCACATGATTTCTTGCGCTCCAGGGATTAGGACCATTCTGAGTAGCTCCACCCGCTTCTGCCGGTGGAGCTACTCTTTCTTTTCAGATCAAGCGCACCACGGCCAGGGGCAATATCCCTCACAACCTCTCAATTAATCACCGACACAGCCCTCTCTTGCCGGCATATTCGACTATTCTAAGCACAATGACAGTGGAGACCTTTCTGGCTGGACTCAATCCCGTGGTTGTTTATGCAATCGTAGGGATCGGAGTACTCATTGAGAGCATCGGAATACCCATTCCAGGTGAGACTGCAGTAATCGCAGCATCGCTCCTATCCACGACCCACGCGGCCAATATCCATGTGCTCTGGGTCTTTGCGGTAGCATGCGTCGGAGCGATTATCGGCGATAACATAGGTTATTCTCTAGGACACCACTACGGGCACCACCTTACTTCCTGGCTAGAAAGACGCTTTCCCCGCCATTTCTCCCCCAACAGGATGCGTTATGCTGAACACCTCATGCGGACCAAAGGGGTTCCCGTAGTCCTCGGCGGACGCTTCATCGCCCTACTACGCATCCTCGCAGGACCGCTGGCTGGGGTGACCCATATGTCTTATTCTCACTTCTTTTTTGCCAACGCTGCCGGCGCTATAGCGTGGGCCGGAACAATTACGCTCATGGTTAGCTTTTTGGGTAGAGCCGCGCATACCTGGATCACGGATATCTCCTGGGTCCTGGGCGGCGCAGTCCTTATCCTGGGGATCATCGCGCTCGTCTTTGGGCGGATAACGGGACAATGGCTGGATAAAAAAGCAGACGCGCACGCCGAGGAGAATAAATAAGAAAAATCCCCTGGACTTTCATCACAGGGGATTTTTCCTCTTATAACATGCTTAATCGCCTACATAGGCATGATGGTGTGCTTCTTAGGCAGGTCGCGGACATCCTTGGTCTCTAGCTGACGCATTGCGCGTCGCAAAGCTATGCGCGTCTCATGAGGCTGAATCATGGCGTCCACATAGCCGCGCTCGGCAGCAACATAGGGGCTGGTCATGTTCTCATCGTAGAAGTCCATGAACACCTTCTTCATGTATGCACGCTGCGTCTCATCCTCGATCATCGCCAGCTGCTTGCCTTGGATCATCACGGAAGCCGCCGCGGCACCCATCACGGCGATCTGAGCTGTCGGCCAGGCCAGGTTGATGTCTCCAGTAAGGTTCTTGGAGCCCATCACCGCATACGCTCCGCCATAGGCTTTACGCACAATCAATGAGATTTTAGGAACGGTAGCCTCTACCAAGGCAAAGGCTAGCTTGGCACCGCGATGGATCAGACCAGCCTTTTCTTGGTCCACGCCAGGCAGGTAGCCAGGGGTATCCACCACAAACAAAACCGGGATGTTGTAAGCATCGCAAATACGGATGAACCGAGCACCCTTATCAGCGGCATCGGCATCGATGCAGCCGGCAAACTCTAATGGTTGGTTGGCCACCACGCCTACGGATTTTCCGTCGATACGCGCAAAACCCGTAATCAAGTTAGGCGCAAAGTTCGGCTGCACCTCAAGGAAATCATCGGAGTCGAAAAGACGCTTGAGCAGATCGTGCATGTCATAGCCGGCGTTGGTGTCATCCGGCATAAAGGAATCTAGGGCCTCGTCATCGGCAAGATCCTCATCTGCAGGAGCCCAATATTCAGGATTGGGATCCTGGCAGGTCAGCGGCAGGTGCTGCAAAAGGTCGTGGACATAATTGAATGCGTCTTCTTCATCGGCAGCCACATAGGAGACGTTGCCGTTGAGTTCCTGCTGGCGGGCAGATCCCAGATCATGGGAACTAATTTCCTCGCCGGTGACTTCCTTGATCACGGCGGGGCCTGTGACATACAACTCCGCGCGCCCATCAACGGCCACCACAAAGTCAGTAGTTACCGGCGCATACACTGCACCACCAGCGGATTTACCCATCATGATAGAGATCTGTGGGCTACGGCCAGACAAAGGAAGCTGCCTGCGAGAAATCTCCGAATACATCGCTAGTGAAGTCACAGCATCCTGGATGCGGGCGCCACCAGAATCCTGGATGCCGATCACCGGACAACCAATCTTGATGGCCATATCCATGACTTCACAAACCTTGCGGCCAAAGGTCACGCCCACAGAGCCGCCGTACACCGTCTTATCGTGTGCGTAGATAGCCACGGGACGGCCATCGATACGCCCGTACCCAGTGACCACGCCATCGCCATAAGGGGCGTCTTTTTCATCAGGCGTGCGGCCAAGTGCGCCGATTTCTACGAAAGAGCCGTCATCAAGAAGTCGCTGAATACGCTGACGAGGCGTGGTAAAACCTGCCTCATCGCGCTTTGCGCGGGCGCGTTCGCTGCCTGGGTCCTGGGCCTTTTCAAGGCGCGCGCGTAGATCAGCTAGCTTTTCCGCAGTTGTCTTCATGCTCACTTAGTCAGTCACCTGCTTGGGGATTATTTGCTGTGCAGTTCTGAAATTCGCTTGGTCAGCGCAAGGCCCACCGTAGCAATTTCCGGCTCATCGACCACCGCGAGGTGATCGCCGCGCAGTTGCACAATGTCCAACTGCTCTACGATAGCCGACCAACCACCGTCCTGATTAATCTCAGCGTACGCCGGTTCCAGTTCAATAGCCCCATCGTGCATGCGTTCTGCACGGAACAAGATCACAGGCGCCTTAACACCGGCCCAACGCTGCATATCCATCTTGTCCAAAATTCGGTTATCTACAAAGGAGGCCCTCTGGTGCTCCAGCACACCGGCAGAAAGGCCATGCTCAGAAGCATCCGTGTTGGCCAAGAACTCGCTCATCATGGTCAGGAGAGCGTCTTCACCAGCAGTTTCCAAGAGCTCATAAGGTACCGGGAAGTCAAGGCCGTAGGTCTTCTTAGCAAACGCCGAGTAGCGCTCCCACCGCTTCTTAGTCTCTTCCATCGTGTCTGGCGCCGGATCCTTAGGCTGAACCGTATCCAGCAGCGCGATCGTAGCGATCTCTACATCGCTGCCCTGCAACTGATGTGCGACCTCATAAGCCAACGCTCCGCCAAAGCTCCAGCCTCCCAAAATAACCGGAAGGCCATCGGAATAATGCTTGATCTCATCAAGGTACTGAGCCGCGCGCTCGTCCAAAGCGCCCTCCAGGCGCTCCACACCATACACGGGAACCTCAGCGGGGAGTCGTCGCATCAGCGGTTGGTATACAACGGAAGAACCGCCGGCGGGATGGAACATGAACACGGCCGGCGCGGTCGAGCCTTCCGGACGAGCCCGCAGCACGCGAATATTGCCTTCGACGTCGGTCTCTAGCCCCTCGCGAACAATGTTGGCCAGCGGCTCTAGAGTCTTCGCAGCAAAAACCTGCTCTGTAGTTACTTCAATGCCGCCACGCTCGGTGAGCCGCTCAGCGATGTCCTTAGCCTGCTCTTCAGTGATTGACGGAAGCTCACTGGTGACTCCCGCTGCCGCAGCACCAGTGATTCCTGCCCACGTAGCAAAGACAAGGCGTTCCGACGCATCACGCGGAGCCACTCCTACGCCTTTAGCACCGTCACGGGGTTCACTCTTTGCAGCAGCAGTAGGCACCGGTGCCAGGGTGCGCTCAGCATCAGCGGTAGCAGCAGAAGTGGTGCCATCGTCGGCTGGCTTAGCCGCAACCAAGCCTTCCACAAGGCTGACTACCTCGGCCGCGGAGGCGTCGCGAAGCGCCTGGACCTGTAGCGGAGGGATCTGGAAATCGTATTCAATGCGGTTCTTGATGCGCATACCCATCAGGGAGTCTAATCCGAGATCGATAAGAGGCAGCTCGAGCGGAAGATCCTCCACGTCATAGCCCATTGCCTCGGAGACAATAGCGCGCATCCGCTGTTCCACGGTTTCCCCGCTCGTCGGGTCCCAGCGCAGGGACTCGCCCACAAAATCAGAAGGCTGTTCTGCCTGATGTGCAGAAATATCCTGAGTCAGCGGTGCCGGAGTCTCAAAAGAATCAGCCGCCAAAGCCACAGCGGTGGCAAAGCCTTCCGCAACGGCAACGGTGGTGTCACCCATAACGCGGTGAATCTCTACGCTCACGCCACCAATATTGCGAGTGACCACAGTTGTTAGATCACCTGAGGGCGGTAGTGTTCCGGTCTCTTCTACCGCAATGAGCGTAGCGCCTGGAAGAACAGCCTCCACTGCAGCTTCCAATAGAGCGGCTGCAGAAGGAACCAGGTCAGCTGTGGTGGAGAAGGCCACTGCCCCTTGCGGCAGCGTCACCTTTGCGCCGGGCAATGCTGCATGATTGCCCGACGACGGGCGAGCAGCGGTCCAGTAGCGCTGACGCTTCCAAGGGATATGAGGAGCATGAATAGTCTCGCCTTCCCCATAAAGACGGCTGAAGTCTATCGGGGCGCCCTGAACATACATCTTGCCCAGGAGATCCCGGATGGACTCGGCCTCGCTTACCTTGCGCTTGAGTGCAAATAGTAGCTGTGCGTCGCCCTTGCCTACGCTGAACGCCGTGTTCATCATGCCCATCAAGGCAACCGGGTTCGGCGAAATTTCTACCAACATTGTGTGCCCTGCGGCAAACGCCTGCTCAGTAGCGTCCTGGAACCACACAGCCTGGCGGGTACAGCGCAGCCAATAGTCTGAATCGTGAACCACAGAGCCCACCGGATATGTGACTCCCCGGTCCACAGAGCTAAACAACGGAATGCTGATAGGTAGCGGGGTAATGTCCGAGGTCTCGGCTGCGAGCTCACCAAGAAGCGGCTCAACGGCACTCGTATGCCCGGCGCCCTTAACGTTAAGCAGACGAGCGAACTTCTCTTCAGACTCCAGCTTCTCTACAAGACGCACCACGGCCTCTCGTGGCCCGCCCACTGTGGTCATCCCTGGGCCGGCATAAACGGCAGGCTCAATACCAGCAAAATCTGGATGGGCGGCAATAAACTCGTCGAGTGCCTCCACGGAGAACTCCACCACAGCCATCGCACCCAGCTGGTCCTCAGGAAGAGACTTTTCGCCCTCTCCCATGAGTCGGGAGCGATGGCACGCAATGCGCATAGCATCCTCAGCGCTCAAGCCACCGGCTGCATATGCCGCTGCTATCTCGCCCATGGACATACCCATCACCGCGGCCGGGCGAGCCCCATAGGAGGCCAAGAGATCCGTCAGCGCGATCTGGATTGCGGTGATAGCCACCTGTGCGGTTTCGGTGTCATAGGTCTGTGCATCGTCAGCGACGATATCCAGGATGGACCATCCCGACTCAAAAACTACCAGCTGATCAAGCTCTTCCAGGCGCGCCCGGAACTCGGAAGACATAGCCACCAGGTTCTTCACCATCTTGCGATGCTGGGAGCCAAAACCGGAGTAGACAAAAACTGGCCCGACAGTAGCCGGCGAATCTGCGGCGGCAATACCCGCACTGATCTTGCCTTCCGCAACCTGGCGCAGGCGCTTCACGGCATCCGCGGTGGTATTTGCGTGGACTACGGCGCGAGAACGCCCATGGTTACGCTTGGCTACGCTACGCGCAACCTTAATCAGGTCTTCGTCCGCACGCCCTTCCAGGAAGTCTGCAAGCTGTGCAGCGACTTCTCTGCGTCGCGACGGCAACAGCCCCGATACCTCGAGAGTGACCGCGTTAGGATCCTCCGGGTCTATCAGCTGCGGAGTGGGCTTCTGCTGAGCAGTGTATTCCTCAGGAACAAAGGAGGAAACAACCACGTGCGCGTTGGTTCCGCCAAAACCAAAGCCGGACACACCTGCAATTTTGTGTCCCGAGTACTCAGGCCATTCACGCGGGTCCTCAATCACCTCAAGGTGTTCCGCGTCAAAGTCAACGTAGCGGTTCGGTGCCGTGTAGTTGAGGGACGGCGGCAGCACGTTGTTAATCATAGAGAGCACAACCTTGATCAGGCCAGCAGCGCCTGCGGCCGACTCGGTGTGCCCAAAGTTTGTCTTGGCTGACCCCAGCAGGGTGGGCGTAGCATAATCGCGCCCGGGGCCCAGGACCTTACCTAGGGAGGTGGCCTCAATGGGGTCGCCGAGGATCGTGCCGGTACCGTGCGCCTCCACATAGTCCACGGTCGCGGGGTCCACGCCGGCGTCGTTATAGGCACGATGCAGGACGTCTACCTGTGCATCAGGGTTCGGGGCAGTTAGCCCGTTGGAATGCCCATCTGAATTGACGGCCGAGCCTTTGATCACAGCCAGGATATTGTCGCCATCCGTAATGGCGTCCTGCACTCGCTTTAAAATGAGCACGCCGGCACCGTCGGAACGCACAAAACCGTCTGCGTCATCGGAGAAAGCATGAATCTTTCCGGTGGGGCTAAAGACCCCCAGCTCACCAAAGCCCGTAGAGACAAAGGGGGCAGCGAGGATATTCACTCCACCAGCCACAGCAACGGAGGCATCTCCCTCACGCAACGCCCGAATGGCTTGGTGCACAGATACCAGCGAGGAGGAACAAGCGGTGTCTACGCTGACCGACGGCCCACGGAAGTCGAATGCATAGGAGATACGGTTGGGGATGATCGAGCTGGCAGTACCCGTGAGCGCATAGGGGTGCGACTCAGAGGGATCTGCGCTGATCAACATTCCATAGTCGTTGCTGGAAGAACCAACGAACACGCCTACCGGTTCCCCGCGCAATTGGGAGGGCGCAATGTGCGCGTGTTCCAGGGCCTCCCACGTCAGCTCAAGCATGATGCGCTGCTGCGGGTCAATGTTCACGGCCTCCAGCGGTGAAAGCCCAAAAAACTCGGCATCAAAACTGGAAATATCGTCCAGATAGCCGCCCCGGAAATCGATATCGGCCATCTTTTTGGTGGTGACCTCATCAGCCGCATATTCCGACCAACGCCCAATGGGGAGATCGGTAATGCCGTCGCGCCCCTCCACCAGCATGGACCACATCTCATCGATGTTGCGGGCGCCCGGATAGCGCGCCGCCATACCCACAACCGCAATGTCGTGGTTCCCTGAGGTAGCCGAGGTACGGGTGAGGGTCTGTAGACGTACAGCCTGCTCACGGGGAGCACCCTCTACCAGGCGCTTAGACAGCGCCGCGATAGTCGGATATTCATAGGCGATCGTTGCATCAAGCTGAACACCGAGGAGGTTCTCCAACTCGCCTGATAGCAGCACAACATCACGGGAAGACAAACCGAAAGACTGCATCGGCTTGTCATCTGTGATCTCTTCAGCCGGTAGACCAGTAGTGGCGATAACCCAGTTGCGCAACCATACTCTCAGTTGCTCGGTGGTCATCGCGTTTTTGGCACCCTGGCGAGAATCCATACCTATAAAACCTTCTCAGTGATCGGCGAAATATCGGCACCCCTCGAAAAAGGAGCACCGATAAGATTTACCTACGACAGTCGTTCTATTCTATATCGTCACCGAGGAACTAAATGTTTCATCCACTGCGGTTTGCCAAACCCGCACTATAAAAGCACAAGAAGGGGCCGCCGCGCATTAAGCTTTTCGACGACCCCTCCTCTACCCAAATCCAATTACTGCTCTAGGTATGCCTTCTTGTTCACGCGTCGCGCGATCTTCCCGGAAGAAGAGCGGAGGATCTCTCCAGGAGCAACCACGCGGATATCAGCAGGAACCACGCCATGGGATTCCGTCACTGCTGCACGGATCGCCTCGATAGCTTCAGCATCACCGCTAGCGTCGCGCTCAAGGTCACGCTCAGCCAGGATAACCAGCTTTTCTACGTCATCGCCTTCAATAGCAAACGCAGCGACGGCTGCCGGGCGGATGTGCTCGGAAGCATGATCCACGGTGTACTCAATATCCTGCGGATAGTGGTTACGACCAGAGATAATGACCAGGTCCTTGAGTCGACCGGTGATAAATAGGTCGCCGTCGACTATGGTTCCAAGGTCGCCGGTAGCCATCCAGCGGTCATCCTCGGGAGCGTCTTCTGCATGGGAGTTCTCAGCCAAACGACCTGCCAACGTATTGCGGAAGGTCTCCACTGTGTCCTCAGCGCGATCCAGGTAGCCGGCCGCCACGTTATCGCCATGAACCCAGATCTCACCGATGGAGCCGTCGGCAAGCTCTTGCTTGGTCTCAGGATCCACGATCACGAGCTTCTGTGGTGCAACTGCCTGGCCACACCCCATTATGGATATGGAAGCAGGAGAATCGGAAGCAACCTGTACGGCCTTGTTTGCAGCGAGCTGATCGCGATCAAAGTACGCAATGTGCGGGCGTTCCGGAGTTTGCGGTGTGGTCACCAGCAGGGATGCCTCTGCCAAACCGTAAGAGGGGCGAATCACAGAGCGGTTGAGACCAAAAGGCCCAAACGCAGCCAAGAAAGCGTTCACTGCCTTTTCCGTGACAGGCTCGGAACCGACGATAAGACCGTCGACCTTGGAGAAATCCGCATCCGAGCCGGCCTCAGGGGCTGCGTAACGAGCCGCCAACTCCAGCGCAAAGTTCGGGACAACAGTGTAAACCGCGTTGTCACCCTCACGGCGCTTAAGCTGATTCACCCAGCGCGATGGCTGCTGGATAAAGTCGCGTGGAGCCATGAGCTCAAACTCCAGACCCAGCAGAGTCACAAACGCTGCCAAGATGATGCCCATGTCATGGTGCAGCGGAAGCCAAGAGACAAGGCGCAGTGGCGTCTTGAGCTGAATGGCTGTGAAGATCTGCAGCACGTTGGTCAAGATCGAACGGTTAGTCAGCACAACACCTGCGGGGGTACGGGTAGAGCCCGAGGTGTACTGCAAGAATGCCGGAAGATCAACAGGAGCAACCTTTGCAGCAGCAGCGAAGGCCTGTCCTTCCTCCGTGAGCAATGGGTTAACAAAGCTCTGTGCGCCAGAATCAGGCAAGGAGTCGATGGAAATGATACGTGGGCGTTCCGCACCTGGGGTGTCTGCAAAGAAGCGGCGAACAGCCGTAGCAGACGTGTTGTTGGTCAACACGATGGTGGGCTTGGCGTCCCCCATAACTGCAGTGAGGTGGTCTGCATGGCCCGGCTCTGTCGGGTCATACAGCGGCACGGGGACCATGCCTGCGTAGAGCGAACCTAGGAATCCAAAGAGATACTCTGGGCTGTTGTTAGCCAGAATAGCCACGCGGTCACCGATACTGCCTACCTGCTGAAGACGCGCTGCAACTACCTTGATCCGGGTGTTTACCTCGGTTCGGTTAAAGTCACGGGCTTCGCCTTCCCGGGAAGAAGTGAAGTCCCAGAAGCGGATGCAGTGGCGATCAGCCCCGCCTGTTGCGGCATCAGCCTGGAAGAGAACCTCGCCAAGGCCAGCGAGGGTCAGCTCGGGCCGGAGGGTAATCTCGCCCTTCTCGTTAAAGAACTGGCGCATAGCCTGATTCAGATCCATAAATCTCCTTGAGGGTTTCCTAGCACGGGGCCACTACACAGCCATCCGCACGCACCGAAAGTGCTTAACGTTCCATCTACTTTATTAGTTTTGATTGCGAAAGCGTTACACAGTGATCAAAAATCTAGATATTTAGGGGAAATCTTTAGCTATAGGCTACCAATCCCCTTAAGCGTCGGCAGTACGACGCACTCGGCAGGTCCCCTCCAGAGGTTATCCGTGCACAAAAACAAAAGCTGGAAACCCCGTGAGGTTTCCAGCTTTCTCATACTGCTCGATTAGCCGATCAGGCCCTTTGCCCAGTCCACTACCCATTGGTTGGCAGTGGTTCCAGGAATTACGTGCGGGTTGGTCGCATAAAGCGCGTGAACGCCGTTTGCCTCAACCAATGCCTGAGCTCGGATCAACGCATTTCCTACGTCAGCCGGGGCATCACAGATCGTGTCATCCGGCGCACAGATCTCAAAGGTTTTTGCATCCAACTCACCAAAACCATTAACGCGCGGACCGCGCATGGTAGCCCCCGGGACAATGGGCTGAATCACAAAGTTGAGTGGCTCGAGAGCAACTTCCGCTCCAACACCGTCCACAGGATTTCCTACAGCCTGGCCCACACCTGGCTGTCTCCTGCCATCCGCGATGAGGGCGACACCCCTCACTCGCTCCGCGGGGATAACTCCCTGACCGGTACCAATCTTGTTAGCAATATCTCCAGCAATCACTGCCCCCTGGGAGAAACCAGCGAGAATGAAGTCTGTCAGCGGGCATTCCTGATGGGTGCGAATCAACTCACCCTCTAGCGTGGACGTGCCCTCTTGCCTTGACTCGTCATAGCTCAGCTCATGCTGAGCATTGATGTTCCGGAACTGCGCCGTATAAGGCAGCGTCCATACCTTTACGCGGTTTGCAGAATACTGCTCTTGCAGTGGTCGAGAAATAGACAACATAAAGGATGCAGGATTTGCCATTGGATTGATTGGATCATCGTTCTTTGCCGATTCCCACGTACCCGGCGCAGATATAAATTCCACGTCAGGGCAGTGCGAAGGCTGGACGGGCTCAGATGTCTCCCCCGACTTAGGGGCGGCGCCCCTATCACCGGGATCAAGCGGATTCATATCCTTATCACTCATCCACCGAACGATGCCTACAAGAATCAGCATCAACACCACGATGGTCGCTATAACCGTGAGCAGTTTCTTCATAATCTTTAGCAGTACGCGGATCGGGCCGAAGAATCAATGAGCTTAGTCAGCTCGTCAAAGGAAAGCTTTGCTCGTTGCTGTTCCAAGAGCTGCCCCGCAACTGCCTGAACAGTAGCCGGGCTCAACGATTGGCTGTTTCCTTGACACACAACGCCGGCAGCCCCGATCATCTGGTTTTCTACCCCAGCGACGTTCACTCCGCCCTTGGTCAAGGCATCCAAAAATGCCTTTTCTTTTGCAGAGAAGGACTCCCCAGGCGTTGGCTTAGCCGTAATCTCCTGGCCCGCGCCATCCTTGAATGGCTCTTCCACACGCCCGCCACCATTCGAAGCAGAGCCCGAATCGTGTGCGGATGTTGTCTCAGAAGCCGAGCTCTTAGCCGACGTAGAGTCAGAGGATTTAGCCTCCCGCGTTAGCGGGGCAATACTAGTACTCGTGCCGGAATCTTCTACGGTAGCGCCCCCGCCGCAAGCAGCGAGAGTAACACCAACGCCAGTTAAAAGAGCTCCTACAAGGAGGCGGTTACTGCGCATTATCGACGATCCTCCACTACGCGTCCGTTTATTTCACTGATCTTGCCGTGCTGGAAGGAGATTTCTTCACCGCCCGCAGGGATCGAGCTCTGATCGGAGGTTGGCCAACCATACTCTCCCTGCTCCCACTTCTTGGCTCCCCACGCGTCAAAGATCGCGCCCTTGTAGATCACGTGTGCGCCGGTCGTTGCAGACCAATAAATATTGCCGTGCTCGAACTGCTGGAAGGCGCCGCCCGGGATAAGGTATTCATCCGAGGTTGGGAAGCCAAGCTTAGACTTAGCGGTGTCCATCTCGCCATACTTTCTGGCAATCTCACCGCGAACCCAGTGGTTCTTATGGTCTTTGTCGCGGGTAACGTATCCGCCCTGGAACTTTTGCACCAGGCCGCCATTGATGTCCTTCGCGTCTTCCACCGGGTAGCCCAAGGAGCCGTTCTCCCACTGAATCTCGCCCCACTTATCCACGAGGTCCTTGGGGACTTCAAAAGCGCCGCGCTCTGGAGACCAGTAGATGTTGCCTCGCTCGAACTGTGCGGCAACAACGTTGTCCTTGAGCTTAAAGTCACCGGAAACTGGGAATCCCAGCCAGGAGTTAGGGCCACCGATCTCGGAGTAGCGGGCTCCGACGCGCCCGCCGAGCGCATGCGCGCCGGTCGCTGGGGACCAATAAGCGCGGCCGTCGACAAAGTCCTCAGCCTTGCCGCCAGCAATGTCATACTCATTGTTTACGCAGGTTCCCACCTGGCCGCCCTTGGTTGCCTCGGCGATAGCACCGATGGCTGCGCAGGATGCGCCTCGATCCTCGGAAGACAATCCCAAAGCATCGGCCATGTATGGCCACGCCTGAGTCATTTCAAACTGCCAATAAGGCCAGTCGTGCACGCCGGAAGGACGGAAGTGCGATACTACGTCCACTCCTGCACGCTTGGCATAATCCACAAAGGTCTGCGTGGTCATACGAGAGATGACTTCCAGGCCAATGCCGGCATACGTGCCCTGGTTCTTAGCAACGGATCCGGGCTGACCATAGTCATCGCGTCCGGAACCTGCAGAAACATAGGTCTTAATGCCCTTCAGGGCCTCAACGCCGAGCTTCGGATCGTGATCGATCCAATCCTGAGAGCCATCCGGCCCCCACATTGCAGTGGTGTCATATCCACCTGCGTCCCGTTGTGCCGCACGGATAGCCGTAGGCATGCCAATAGAGGTGGTGTCTAGATAACCCGAGAATGAGCCGACAAACTTGAATAGGTCCGGGCGACGCTCGGCCAAGTTAACTGCGGCGGTTCCACCCATGGAAAGCCCGACGACGGCGCGGGAGTCATTAGTGCGGTATCCGTGCGCCAACACAGGTACAAGCTCCTGGGTAAGGAAGGTCTCCCACTTGTAGTGCTTACCGTTGTTCTCGCGCTGCCAATCTGAATAGAAGGAAGACTCGCCACCCACCGGCATGACTACGTTGACGTTCTTGTCTGCATAGAACTGCTCGATATTGGTGTTGATGGTCCAACCGCTTTCGGTTTCCACAGCACGCAGGCCGTCAAGGGCCCACACTGATGGGAAGGTGCGGTTTGGATCCTGGTGCCAGTCGCGAGCCAGGAGCACCTGAACCTGTATGGGGTTACCGGGCATCGCAGCCGACTTGATAAACAGCGCTATGCGGCGGTTGGTGATCCACTCGACGCGATCAACAGACACGCCCTCTGGCAGGCCTTCGATCTTCGGGTGATCGGTACGGATCGGGGTCCGATGTACTCCCTCGTTTTTGAGGTAGCCGGTTTGGTCGTCGATAAGCCCACCGATGTGGGCACTCTGAGCCGTCGTCGTGGCCGGAACGATGACTGCGGCGCCTACTGCCAAAGCAGCAGGTACAGCAGCCGCAGCGATCCAGAGGGAACCACGTTTGCTGAGACGGGATGCGGTGTCGCGCATAGAGTCTTTGTCCTTCTAGTAGTTATGGTTGGCTTTAATCCAGCGCTGACCACGACATACCAAGGGCAAGCGTGGTGCAGACGGGGCGTCTCCGGAGGTTCCCCGCCTCCGGAAATTCCCTATTTCTATCTGCGCTCACCTTGATCGCCGTTACAAACGCCTCGATGCAGCCGAGTTATTGACTTATTCTCGCCGCAGTGGCCCCTTGGAATCGTGTGTGGGCACGAAGACAATAGGACCACAAGGTCGTTTCTCAAGTTTAAGTTCAACTTGAGACTTTGGCTAGTGACACACCGGCACTTTTTACTCTTCTTTAGCTCTAATACGTTATTTTCACACCATTATCAGGGTTCTCAGGCGTATATCTATCCACGACCGCTCACTATTTCCTTCACCGACGCCACCAGGGAACCCCACCGAAGCGTCCTTTCAGAACGAATCTCCGGGCGTGCCCCCAACCCCATTCCAGCCAGCACAATCATCGGAATGACCAAAGAGAGGAAACCTGCCCACATGAGGGAGTTGGGAGTTCTTTCCGCAGAAACAAATGCCTCTCCAAACGGCGGGAAAAGCAATACCGCGGGAAGCAGCCCAAGCACTGCCCACCAAGAAGTTTTCTCAGACAGCACCACCAACCCCGCCACAGCCACAAAGGCCACCATCGTGTAGTGAGTCCATACAATTCCCGCTAATGCCGTGACCCCCAAAAAAGCAACTACCGCACAAATCTCAAATCGGAAGTCTTTCAGCCTGATCAGGCTGAACAGGAATAATGCTATGGTGACCAGCACTATTCCAAAGCTCCACCACATCACCGATGCAGGAGCCTCATCGATCACGGCAACAATGCTCCCCTCGGGCTGTTGCCCTCGAGCTAGTAACGACGCCAGGGACTGATTAATCGGAGAAACCAGGGTCTTTGACCCCAGCCATCCTAAAGTCTGCAGCCACGCACCAATAACCGGCCCCGGCGCAACGATGAGGGTAAGCAGACCCCAGAGCAGGCTCAGCCCCGCGGCCCACACTCCAGCACGCCTGCGTTTGGCAAAGATCAGCATTATCACCACGATGAGCACCGGAGTGAGCTTGATCAGCACCGCGATGGATAAAAGTAATCCCGATAGCCACGGTCGACGCACACTCATACAGAGCCCCACAACAATCAGCATCATAATGATGGGAGTAGTCTGCCCGATCCAGAAGCTGAGCTGTGTCGACGCAGAAACCCACACCGCCACCGAGGCAATTATTAAGGGAACTATCTGAGGGGTCTGGCGCGTCCATAAGTTAATGCAACCAGCACTAAACAAGACCACTGATATGCCACTGAGCACCAACAACACAGAAGCGCTCGTGGAAAAACTCATCAATTGGGTCACCGGTGCCAATACGTAGGCGACCAAGGGGTTATGGACAAAAGGATGTGCAAAAGGCGCGAGGTCGCTAACTTTTTCCCCATACTCCGCCCACACTGGCCCCGTGGGGTTACCAAAATCTGTCGGATCAATGGAATAAAGACTGTCCGCATGGCCATCCGCAACGATACGTCCGCCTACCCACAGGCTCGCCCAATCATCAGGCTGAGAATTTCGAGACCCCTGCCACCATGCGGCCCACCCGGCAAAGAGCGCCAGCAACCATCCAAGCGGGGTCAAGAATGACTGAGACCTCTCAGACATATGGGACATGCGATCACCTTGGAAGCACAAACAGAAGCGGACAATAGAAACAGCCGTAGACCAATGTAATGGCCAAACTAGCAAGAACATAAAAATCCCCAGAGGCACAAACCCTCTGGGGATACACAGCTTAGAATGCGATAGCAGTCTTACCAGGCGTTCATAACGTTAAGGATACGATCCCTGGTAATAGCCAACTGATAGTTCCACTGCAGCCAGTTGTGAACGCCCACAGCTGGGTAGTCCGCGGTGTAGTTCAGGCCATAACCCTTTGCCCTGGTCTCCCAAATCTTGGTGGAGATGCGAGAAGCCACCTCCAGGATGGAACCATTGACACGATCCTTGAACGAGTACTTTTCGATGTCCGGGCCGCCCCATGCACCGCTGGCAGCAGAGACGTAGACGTCTTTACCATCAAGACCCCGCATATTAAACAGAGGATCTAGCTCGATACGACGTGGGCTGAAGAAGCTACCGTACATAGAGTTAATGCTCAGGCCACCAACTTCGAGGAGGGCGAGGCCCAAGAGGCTGTACATGCCAGGAGCAGTCATTGCGAGATAACCGGAGTAGCTCAGCACCTGACGGAACTGCTCTGGATGCAACGCAGCCAGGTTCATTGCAGCGGTAGCACCCATGGAGAGGCCACCTACGGAGTAGTTATTGCGAGCAACGCCAAAATGCGCTTCGAGGTACGCAGGAAGCTCTTGGGTTAGGAAGGTCTCCCATTTGAAAACCTGCCCTACAGAGCCGATTCCTGATGGTGCTGCCCAGTCGGTATAAAAGCTACCTGCGCCGCCCACTGGCATAACCAAGGTGATGTTGTTATCCACAAACATGCTCTGTGCGGAGGCGTCAAAAGTCCAGGCGTTGGCCGCATCGGAGGCACGTGCCCCATCGAGTAGGTAGAGAGCAGCGTTACCGCCACGACCTGCCGGCTGGATCTGCACTGTTACGTTGTGCCCCATGGCCGGAGAAGCAACGTCGCAACGCTGCACCCAGTAGTTTGCTGCATCCCACTCGCAGGTGCCTGTAGCATCTGGGCGCAGCCAGTCGCGAGGCCCTGCAGAAGCAACACCCGTGCCTGCAACGGTCAGGGCTGCCGCCGTAGCCACAGCCGTAAGTGTGGCGGTAGTTTTTTTGCCTACCTTTTTCAATCGGGACGCGATCGTCATAAATCTCCTCGAACTAAGTATGCGGCGTCGCAGTTATCATGTGCACGCAAACGCCCCGTCTCATTCCTGCTTAAGTATCGAGCAGAAAGTCTGGGCCGTTACAGAACCGATATAATCCAGGTTAGATTAACTCGCTTATGCCCTTTTTCATAGTCGGAACTTAGTTTTTTGAAAGTTCCCCACTCCAGCAGCACTCTCATTTACCCACTTTTGCGGGTAATACATGCAATTGAGGCAAAGCGTCACTAGTCAGTGTGGGCGCTCACCGGCCAAGAAATACGGGCGGACTGGTCTGTGTTAGCCCCATAGTGGGCAGGATCTGGACTAAGTTCCAACGAACGTCCTGGTCCGAGTGCAAAAGCAATGTTTTTAAGGAATCGCGAAACACTCATTGGTTCTCGATAACTCGCAATAAACTCGGCCACGTCCTCGGTATAGAGAACCTTACGCACACTCCTCGCCTCTGGGCCGTCAACCCATACGGGAAGGTCGCTGAGATTGGCCGCAGAATCTGCAGCCTGCCAAGACAGCGGAAGATGCTTGTTGTGGCCGACTCGCGAACCCTCAATACGCGGCTGACGAGCCCCCAACGGATTAGACAGCCCCACGGAGTCCACAACACGCACGTCCAAAGGGGCATTCATCGATGTCATGCCCAGGTTAATGCGCGTAATGGTCAGCGGGATGTCTTTTTCCTTGGCAGAGTTGTCACGAGGGACCGCCTGCCAGTCATAGAGCTCTTTCTTATCATCAATCACAAAATCCAGCATGAGCGCATCATTGTTCGCCTGTGCCTGCGCCAAGCGTTCCTTGAATGTTCGCATCACCGGAACCTCAAGAAAGTCCTCTGCGGTCTTTGGCGCATTATCAGGCTCGCGCCCCATCGACTGCGTCCAATACGCCCGCTCATCCACAATGCCGATTTCCTTCTGCGCATCCCCGCTACCGGGTCGCTCATAGCTATGCCCCCCGGCTATTACCAGGAATGCCCATGTCATCGCGCCGCAGAAGAGTCCAAAGCTGGCCAGCTCGTATATTTTCCCCTCGCTCGTGGGCCGCACCGGGATCACTGCGACGGGCAGGAGCAACACAAACAGCGGCAACAGCAACATTCTGCCGTGCATAAAGTCACCGCCGACGCGGGTCACATAGAGAATATGCAAAAGAGCACAATCCAGCAGCACCACAATCATGGCGCGAGAGGTTCGCAACTGCGAGCGCACGGCGGCAAACCGCTGCGTCGGTTCAGCCTCAGACTGTGATTCCGCCCTCCACGGGCCACGGAAACCACGGAAAAAACCGCCACGCACAAACACCGTATATCCCACCGCGAGCACCAACAGCACTGCGATGATCATTCCGTAGGGATCATTAAAGTCCCTCAGATACATCCAGCCGCTCGCCCAGTCGCTTAGCTTTGCAGACTTGGCCACGGCGGTCTGCGGAACAATCAGACCGTAGTACCCCATCCGGAAAATCTCATATCCCAAAGGAAGCGGCAGAGCCACCAACAAAATAAGGCCACGCCGGCGCCAGGTCTCCGCGCTAATAAAAAGGACCAGGCCGACCACGCCACCATAGAGTGCCATTTCCGGACGCACTAGCCAGCTCAGCCCACACCAAAAGGCTAGGAAAAGCGTTGCCCGGAGCGCACCTTTATCCGCTCGCTGCGAGTCTGACGACGCCGCCACTGCTGGGCGAGCAGTATGAACCCATGCAACGACAAACCACCACAACGCTGCCAGCCAGAAGAGGGACAGGCCCCACTCCAACCCAGATGTGGCAAAGTCTCGCGCCGGAGGCAGAGCTATATAGATAACGGCACCGAAAGGAAGGATCAGCGCATTACGCTCTGGATGAAGGCGCACAGTGGCAAGTGCCGCAATAGCCAGCGCAGCTGTGGTCAGAAGCAGAGCAAGCCACAGCGCAATCGCGGTGAGCTCCCCGCCCGTCACTTTGGCAACAATAAAGATGAGGTACTGCCACAGAGTGGAGGTATTGGCTTCTACTCGCTCGCCAGCGTTGAATACCGGGCCATTACCGGCAAGGAGATTTCGGACGGTCCGCAAAACTATCAGGCCATCATCGCTAATCCACCGGCGTTGCCAGCCTCCCACAAATGTAAGCACCGCGATGACCATGACGGTTATAAACGCGGTGGTCACTGACAATGACCGACCCTTATTCATGAGTGCTCATGCTAACACTGAAAACGGGGCTATTGTGAATCGGAGTGATAATTGTTGCGTAATCAGTTTTTATCCTCAGCGTTTCCCAGATGGCGAACAAACAGCCAGCAAAAAGCAAAAACCGCCACCAAGCAGTTCTACAAACTGGCTTGGTGGCTGTTACATCCCGATTTTCTGTAAGCCTAAATCGCGGGAACCAAATATACAGCGATACCGATGCACACGACCCATGCGATCGCTAGGACTTGTAATGCACGGTCTGAAAGCGCAAGCTCATCGGGAGCGCCGCCGTCACCACGATCAACGTCGGCCGCATAGCGCAAGATAGCCACGGTAAATGGAACCATCGAAATCTGGTACCACACTGAAGCCGTTCCGGAAGACGAGGCAGCCATCTCAAAGCCCCACAAGGAATACGCAATAACCACAGCGGTCGCGGAGAGCGTCCACACGAAGCGAAGATACGTGGGAGTGTATCCCTCAAGTGACTTGCGAATTTTCGCGCCCGACTTCTGGGCCAACAGAATTTCCGCATAGCGCTTACCTGATGCCATAAACAGCGAACCAAACGCAGCAACCAAAAGGAACCACTGTGAAAGGTTGATGCCTGCGGCCACACCGCCGGCCATGGCACGCAGCATAAATCCGGAGGAAACCAAGGCAATATCGATCACTGGCTGGTGTTTCCAACCAAAGCAGTAGCCCAATTGCAATGCGATATAGACCACTACAACGATCACAAGGCCATGGCCCGAGGAAGCAAAGTAGCTGATAAACGCAGCCGCCAGCATCAGGAATACCGCCATGCCATAAGCCAGATTAACGGGCAGAACACCAGCGGCAATCGGCCTGAAGCGCTTGGTCGGGTGTTGCCTATCCGCCTCAACATCGCGGGCATCATTAATCAGATAGATCGCAGATGCTGAAAGGCAAAAAGCGACAAAGGCGATAAGAATGTCCACGAGTGTGCGTGGCGCAAAGAATGCCTCTGTGCCGGCTGCAGCGGGCGCCGCAAGAACGAGGACGTTCTTCACCCACTGCTTGGGGCGCAGCGCTTTAATCATCGCGTCGGCGAGATTCTTCGGCGGACGACGCTTCTTATTGTCCTCCACGCCACGTGTGTGGGGTTCGGGCTCAAGGAAGCTCTTGTTTTGCTCGGTCACTTACTTTTCCTTCTTATCCATTCGCGACACTGCTTGCGCGGTAGCCGCACCGAGAATCGCTCCGACGGCCACGTCGGTTGGGTAATGCACTCCGAGCACCATACGCGATGTCATCATCACAGGGATACCGAGCAGCGGAAGCGGACTGCGCGTGAGCTTAGCCAGACTCACCAAAGCAGCGCTTGTCGACGTCGCATGCGAGCTAGGAAAGCTCAGCTTAGAGGGCGTTCCCACCCCAATGGTGATCCGCTCATCATTCGGACGCTTCCGTCGCACAATACGTTTGATCACAACGCTAGCAGCATGGCTGAGAAAAGCCGATACGCCAACGTGTATCCACTGACGTCGTCTTCCCTTATCCGCACAAGCGCCCAAGGCGGCCAGCCCCATCCAGCCCAAAGCGTGTTCGCCGAAATGGCTGAGAGCGCGGGCGGTGGGTAGAACGGCACGCTGGGAAGCTAAACACGATTGGATCCCAACGAGAACATCTGATTCCAATTTACTCATCCACGCCACCTGCAAAAATCTCGGACCATGCTTCACGGCTGGTCAGGTGCTTATGGGCAGCACGGTACTCGCCGCGCAGACGATCAAAGTTCTCTGCGACTTCCTTTTGCAGACGACGCGACTCTTTGAGCAGTTCCTTTGCCTGCTCCACATTGCGTTTACGGTATACCACTCCACGGCCATCAGCAGTGGTCACAGTGGCGCCGTCGAGACGCGAGAGGCTAAACCAACGTGCCTCGATAGGAGAAAGATTTGCCTGAGGCACCTCGTGATGGTCCTTGTTTTCCTTGGACAATGAGTGCTTGAGCCCCTTGGCCAGCCACACGGCCTTCTTGATAGGAGCCAGGCGGCCACCGATGTCGCGAGTCGGCACACCGGGAATACCAGTGGGCTTGGGCAGGTCCGCGGCGGTAGGCAACACCACAGCGTCTGAATATCCCTTACGAATCGTCGCAATACGCGGCAAGGAAGACTCTAGAATGTTAAAGAGCTGATCCGGACCTGCGAGGAAGTCCTTCATGGCTTCATTTTGAATGGCCACGGTCGAGTATTCCAAGCACATTAGATGCTTAATTGTGGCCTTTTGCATCGACTTGATAATGCCATCAACAGGGCCATCGTGATAGTTAGCAGCCACCACAAGACGGTTGCGCAGGTGGAAATAAGCCTGCCAGTCAATTGCGTCGTCCTTGTCCGACCACGCCATGTGCCAAATAGCGATGCCCGGCCAGGTGGCCGTCGGATAGCCATGTCGCCCGGCGCGAAGCCCAAATTCAGCGTCATCCCACTTGATAAATAGTGGCAGCGGTTGCCCGATTTCTTCTGCGACAACACGCGGAATCATGCACATCCACCAGCCGTTGAACTCTGCGTCGATGCGGCGATGCAGGTCAACGGAGTTAGGCATACCGGGCTTGTCGCCTGGTTTGCCGCGGTCTGCGAGGGGGTGTTTGGCAAAGTCATGGTCGTAGTGCACATGAGGAGCGGAGGTCCACATAAAGTCATGACGCCCAATCACCTCACCCATGGTGTGAAGGTGGCTGCGTTCCTGAAGATTGAGCATTTGTCCGCCGACAAGCATCGGGGACTTAGCGTAGCGTGCTACCTGAAGCGCACGCAGCACTGAGTCGGGCTCAATGGCGATGTCATCATCCATGTACAGGATGTAAGGGCTCTTCTTTGCGCCGGCCGCGCCAGTTCCGTCTACACCGCCGAGAGCCTCATACATGATGCGGGAATAGCCGCCCGATCCGCCCAGGTTCCCCTGTCGGAACTCAAAGAAGCGCTCCCCGAAGTGCTCAGTTGCAGCTTTATAGCCTGGCTCATCAGCGGGATGCTTGGTGCCTTGATCCGGCATGATCATCGTGTCAATGACCGCGTCTACCTCTGGGTCAGAAGCTAGGGCTTCTAGCGCGGCCACTGCGTCTGCTGGGCGGTTGAAGGTGGGAATGCCCACGGTCACGCGCGGTTCGAAGGGACCTACCTGGGTGCCGTCGGGAAGCGTCTGGGGGCCCGGTGCCTGCGAGGCGTACCAGCCTGCCTCTATAACGGTGGTGTCAGTCTCTGCGGTGAGGTCAAACCACAGCCAGCCGCCGTCCTCGAAGGGTTGCAGGGAAAGCTCAAATTCAGCAGTCCCATCAGTGACCACTTGGCCTTCCACAGCGATGCGCGCACCATCGATCTTGGAGCGGTACACATCTACGCGTGCAGTACCGGCAACCTCGACCTTGAGGATGACAGAGTCCAGCTGAGACCAACGGCGCCAATAGCTTGCGGGAAATGCGTTGAAGTACGTCAAAAAGCTCAACTCGTTGCCGGCAGCAAGCGATACCGAGCCGCGGTCCTCCCACGTCGCACGCGCAGTGTTGTGTTCTGCCTCGATGAGGTACAACATCCGCACGTCATAAGGCTCGCCTGCTCGTGGTAGCAGGAATCGCTGCAGCTTTTCCACTGCCTTAGTAGCCGTGCTCTTATCAGCGCTCATTGACGCCAAACCTTTCTAAAAGTTTTGATGTTGCCCCGCTCTCGAAGGGCACAGTTCACCGGTCTAGCATAATGCTATTGAGGACGCCGTTCCTTAAATAACGCGCGCACCATCCGGATTTCTCAGTTGCTTCCTTCTCACGTTTGTGAACCCGTTGTACTGTAGTCTTCTTATGCTTCCCGGGGGAACTCCGCTTTCTAGCGGCATGTCAAAAACCTTTATACTCAGTTGTATCGTGGTCAACGTTTACTAAGAGGTGCGCACCATGCGTAATTTTGTAAAATTTTCGTGCTTAATTACGGCAGTAGTGTTTTCACTGCTCTTACTTCCTTCCGGTGCGCTTACAATCGCGCGTGCCGACGCCCCCGTGAATGTGACGATTTACGACCAAGACAACGTCCTGTCTCCTGGTGAGGAAGCCGAGCTTACTCAGAAGACTCAGGCTTTGAATTTTCCAGCCCATGTTCCCAACATTGACTACATCGTCAGCGCAACCGCTACCACTCCTTATGACGATTGGGTCAAGGACTTTGGGCTGCATCAGCATAGAGAACTGATCAACCAAGAAGGAAACAAATGGGCCGACGGTCATGTTTTGTTTACCGTGGATGTTAATCTCCGCGCAATGGGCACCTACGTGGGAGAAGATCTAAAAGGGCCCCTCGGATATAACCAGCATTCCACGCGTTATTCCGATTCTATGAAGAGGTCCTTTAAAAACGGCGACTGGGTGGGCGGCCTGCTCACTGGTGCAACGACTGTGGCTGACTATGACCCCAACGCTACCGACAACAGTAACTGGATAGTCGGCGGAATTTTTGCAGCTGGCGGCGCGGCTTTTGCGGCAATAGTGGGTTTTATCTCCTTCCACTATCGCAAGCAGCGGCGACAGCTTGCGATGCAGAATTACCAGACGGTAGCCACCAATTACACGCATCTTGCCAATAATTTAGACAGCATCGATATCCGTGCGCATTCCCTTAGCTCCCCCATCGCTGACGCCACCCTGCGCCGCGAATGGGAAGACATTAAAAATGGTTTTTTGGCTCAGCACGAGACCATGATGCAGCTTCCAGAAAACGCCGATGAGAAGGCTATTTATGCGCGGCGTAAAGAGCTAGCCGCGGCGGCAGCTAGTGTGACTCAGCTCCGCAACGCCGAGAACAACATCGATACTCTCTTCCGCATGGAGAAGGGTAATACCGATGTGCGGTTAGCGGAACTCACGGCCTTGCACGAGGACATCCTCAAGGCTGAGGTGGAGGCTGATGACGCCGCCATCCAAGCCCGTATCGGTGAGCTCAGTACCCGCTGCCGAGCCCTCATTGCAGATCCTGCCGCAGCGAACTTTATGGATGAATATGCGCTCATCGTCTCCGAATACGGCACGGTGACCAAAGCCCTGGCCCAAAAGCAATTCTCTCAAGCCGACCTTGAGAACAACCACACCCCAAGCCTGGGCGCTAGCGATTGGCACCCCGGTTACGGAAATTACGTGCCCTTCTTCCTCATGACTTCCTGGCATAATGACGCAGTCAGCGCGGCCGAAGCCGCTAGCACCTCATCTACCGCCTCATACTCCGGCGGTTTCTCCGGGGCGGGCTCGTCGGGAAGCTTTTAATGCGTCCTCGCTGCCGCAGTTTTCCGCATTACTGCGTAGGTTGCGGCTACAACCCCAGCCCCTAGGAGCGCGCCGGCTAGGACGTCGCTAGGCCAGTGCACCCCCACGTACAGCCTGCTCAGCGCTACTGCCGCTGCCATAATCCATGCAGTAACCACCCACCAGCGGCGGCATAGCAACGCAAGTACGGTAGCAGCCGCGAAGGCCGTTGTCGCATGGCCCGAGGGGAATGACGGATTGTATTCATAAAGAAGCTGCAGCTCCCTGCTTGGTCGCTCCCGTCCGCACAGATATTTCAATGCGCTACTGCTTATCCATGCAAGCCCCACTGCTACCGCTGGAAACAACGGCAACGCGCGGCGCTTGAGCATAAGCATTGCCGACGCCACCAGCGCCGCAACCATAACAAACGCCGGTCGCGTTGCCGTGGTTAATGCAACCACCCACGGCGTCGCAGCCTCATTGCGCTGCTGAATTACAAAATCTAAAAGATATGCATCCACTCCAACGAGCCTACGGCACCCTCAAAAAAGCAAGGGCACAGGCTGCGAGCTCCTCACCCTTGCTTTCTTGTCTCAGGATGCTTTTTAAGCTTGACTTAATCTTGACGACGACGCATCACAAAGAATGCCCCACCAGTCATCGTAAGAATTAATCCAAAGATCAAAACCATGTGTACGCTCGCGCCCGTGACGGCAAGAGTCTTCTTAGGCTTTTGCTTCTCCTTTACAGGCGCCGGCTGCTGAGTAGAAGGCGCAGCAGGCTTCTGTGGGGTGCTTGTCGACGTCGCAGAGCTGGAGCTTCCGCTATCCGACGGCACCAGGTGCGGGACCACAAATGGCACCAGGATCAATAACGACCACCACCACGGAATATTGGCGGTATTGCGCACCTTAACCAATGCCGGCTTATCAAAGGAATTAGCCGGAACAATAATTGTGGCAGAACCGTCACCATTGTCGCGGACAACAGCAGAGCCATCAGCGGAGGAATAACCAGGGGTAGACCACGTGGTCAACGCAGAATTATTTGGCATAATCTCCCGGATCTTGATCTCGGTGCCCGCTGGCAATGCTGGCAGCTGAGTGATCTTATCCTCAGATATCTTCAGAGTCTGTGTCTTGTTGTCTCCGCTTGCGTCCTTATAAGTGACCTCTACATCAAACTCCCGTGGATTCTGCCCTGTGGAACCCCACGCATCTGCAGACAAGCCTCCGATCACCTTGGTCAAGGAGACCTTGCCTAATTCCTTATAATCATTGATCAGTTTCGCGGAGACATTAGTTCCTTTGTCACCGACTTTAACGGTGGTTTTTGTGGTGGAACCAGCTGGGTTAAAGCGAGCGCTCTTCACATCAAGGTCTTTGGTGTTCTCTGTGAACGTGCACTCGGAGCCAGAACGTAGATCGCTGATCACTATCGGCGTCTTGGCGGTAACGGTTACTTTGCCGCCTCTCTTTCTAGTCCCCAACACACATACATAGTCCACTTCAAAAGGCTTTTCCAACAAAGCTGAGGAAGTGGAACCAGTGATCTCCTTAGAAAGGACAATATTTGCACGCCAGACGGAATACGTATTAGTTACCTTGACGTTCTTTTCATCGTTACCAACAATGATGGATTCATCCAGACCAGAAACCTTAAGATCGGCCCCTGGCACCTTGGCGTCCTGCTCTTTGATAGTGCAGATGGAACCCGCGGGAATATCC
Source organism: Corynebacterium pseudotuberculosis (assembly GCF_002155265.1). Lineage (NCBI taxonomy): Bacteria > Bacillati > Actinomycetota > Actinomycetes > Mycobacteriales > Corynebacteriaceae > Corynebacterium > Corynebacterium pseudotuberculosis. The sequence goes on along the minus strand of NZ_CP021251.1, from coordinate 680,561 downwards.
TTGACTGTTGCTTTCTCACCAGCGCCAATCGGTCCTACTGTGCCGCCAGTTTTAAAGTTAAGGTCTTTGTTCTCACACTCGTACTCAAAGGAGAACTTTTTACCAGCCGCAATGTTGCTCGGGTCTTGGAGCTCCTTAGTGATGCTGAAAGATCCCTTGCCTTGAGAATAAAGGTTGTTCACGAGTATCTCTTGGATCTGATCTGCAACGATAGTTACTGGACCAGAAACGTTAGCAACCAGGGAATAGCCTTTAACGGTGGCCTTCTCCGTGTCCTCAGTTACCGAGCAGGAATAGCCGGCAGGGATATTATCAATGACCTGCTCGCCTTCTCCTGTAATAGTGAAGTTCCCGGACTTAGTATCAGCACCTTCCTTGGTACAGGTGTAGGTGAAGGGGTACTGAATGTCCTTGTGATTGGTTGAAAGACCTTTAACTTTCTTGGTTACTTTGAAAGAACCAGTTTTTGGTTTTTCTTCTTTCTTTGTATAAGAGTTAGTGACCTCAATGATCGCGGCTTGCTCATTTTTTGCACTCGCCTCGACTTCTACCGATTCACTTTCTTGAGTCTTGCCATTCACTATCCACTTGGTTACGCGTCCATATCCTTCAACATCAGCGTTCTTCTCTTTCAGATTGCAAATAGTGCCTTTATCTTGATCCGAGACATGATGCGATTCACCAGATTTAAGCGAAGTGCTCCCCTTATTCGTCTCCTTATTAAGATCATTTTTATGGTGACAGGTCCACTCAAAGTCAAAGCTCTTCTCTAGCCCACGCTCAAGGCCAGTAGCCTGTTTCCGGAAAGCAAAGCCGCCAAGCTTACCTTCTGCCCAGCCCCCAGCAGAAGGAATAACAACGCTACCTTCAACGTCTTTTCCATTTATCGAAGCTTTGTTAGTAATACGGCTGCCCGGTATTGGCTTAACTTCAGTATGAGTTGTCAAAACAATACGAGGACCAGTCCGTGGATCAACTCCATAAGGGAAGTTAACTGTCAAAGATTTTTCCTGGCAGTCAATTTCAAAACCATGTGCACCTAGGGTGCGTACTGGTTCCCACTGCACTTTTTGAGCATGATTGCTAAGAGTAAGATTATGCTTACCCGTATGTTTTACACCCGTGCCAATTTGAATAACATTTGTAGGAGTAGTACCGCTTTCGGTAGTGGCCTCCAATATGATCGGAGACCAATTCCCCTCCGCAAATTTAGAATCGCATGAGAATTTATGACCTTCCGGGGGCGTATCCGTTACCGAAAAAGAAGAAGTGCCAGTATCGCTACCGACAAACACTGTCCAACCAAATAAGTGATGGGTTTTCCCATCTACGTCTTTAGGCCCAAAATACTCACCGCTCTTCCCGCTCTCGTGCCTAACCCCAGCAGGACCATCGGGAGTATAAACTCCATTCAAATTGCCTGATCCGCAACCATCAAACCGAAGTTTTCCAGGGTTTTTAACTGTACCGAAACCTTTTTCCGGAAGATTACTCTTGCTATCCCGATCCCACTCAACCGTAAAGTGGGCTTTACCTTTGACCTCGAATTTCTTATCGACGACTTCAGTCAAAGTAAACTCCACTTTTTTGGAATTACCAATGATGTTTGCCTCTGCAACTACAACTCCACTGTTATTTTTTAGCTGCAACAACCCCGTATTAACGGTAACTAGCTCTTCAGGCAATTGAATATAAAAGGTATCGCCCTTAGTGGCACTATTAGGAACTTCCCAATCAAATTCCACCTGCGCCTGCTCGGAACGCCCATTGTAAACCCCATCTTTTACGCCAGGGCTCCCATCCTTCCAGTGCAAATTGGAATAACTACCACCAGAACACTCGCTTCGCGCTTGCGCCACCGCCGGCTGAACAACCACGCACATGGCCGCTACCAAGGAAGTAACTACGGCAACGATAAAGGCCTTACATAACCTTGTTGCCCGACTACTCCCCATGCTTAACAATTGAGAGATATCCAAAACTCTGCTCCATTTCTATTTTTACCTCTTCAACAGAAAGGAAACTCAGGGTCTCTTAGGCATGCGAAAATAGGCGAAGCGAAGATGAGCGCTCCACCAAACCTAAAAGATTTCTAAATTTTTAAGAATTTCCTAACGTAAGTTAGCACATTTTCTATAAATATAGATTTGTCCACAAAATAGTTTTAAGTCACAATTGTAAGCATTTTCCAAAAGAAGTCACACCAAAAAACGCCCTCTTACCAGCATTTATCATTAAGTAATGCGGTCCCATTTCATTACAAAATGAGACCCGCATTACTTAATGTAGTGTTAAAAATTACAACATTATTGTTATCTATTTCGCTGGGTATTTCACAGGAAGATCCAGATTCATCTCCCCCGCAAGCTCGCGCAAAATTGTGGGATAGTCGGTGATAATCCCATCGATACCGGCTTCGATCTGGGATTTCATCGTAGCTTTATCGTTGACTGTCCAAGGAACAACCTTGAGCCCCAAGTCATGTGCTTTTTTCACATATTCAGGCGTGGTTACAGGCCTATAGTCTGAGTCGGCAACGGTCTTGCCATAAGGAACTGCGTAGCCAGGGCTGACGATGTCCGCACCAAGCTTCTTTACCGCTTCCAGAGCGTCACCGTTGACAGATTTGTAGTCGATGTCGCCGAGCCACGGGGAGCCCTCCAACCAGGTGGTTTCGTCGTAAAGCGCTACGGTGCGAATCTTGGGATTATGCTTCTTTGCCAGCGGCAGCGAGCGCCAATCAAAGCTTTGAAGCATTACTTTGTCCGTCACACCTGCGTTATCTGATGCGGTGAGGATGGCATCGACAAATTCCTGAGGCTCAGCCGATTTCTCCGGATGATCCGCCTCAATTTTAGTTTCGATGTTGTACATCACGTCTGCACCGCGCTCTTTGGTGAGCTGGAAAACTCTTTCCAAACGAATCATCTGGTTGTCTTTAGCAGGCTCCGCGTCGGGGAATTTCTCTAGCTTTTTATCGCAGCGCAGAGTACTCAGCTGCTCCCAGGTGAGATCGTGCAGCAGCTTCCCCACATAGGGGAACTGCGGATCGTTTGGCATAGCTGGCTCGGTATCGCGGCATTTCTCTTCTTGAACATCTGGATCATGCCAGACCACAGGAACGCCGTCTTTGGACATCACAATATCAAACTCCAAAGTACTCACCCCTAAGGAAAGCGCATGCTCAAAGGCGGCGAGAGACTCCTCCGTATGTTCCCCCCGTCCGCCTCGGTGCGCCTGCATATCCAGGTGCTTAACCACGGGATTGACCACCGCTGATTCCTTTGCCGTCATAGCAGAGCTACTCGATGCCTCTTTGCCAGACTCCTGCGACGTACCACATGCTGTAAGAATGAGAGCTCCTGAAAGCACGAGTGCGCTCACAGGTTTTGTGTATTTTCCAACCAAACGCATTGTTGTGATTCCTCCAAATAAATTAACGGCAGATAGACAGTGAAAAAGCGGGCCCTGGGGCCCGCTTTAGGGATTAAGCACGTGACTGTACTTTTTCATTGTGGCTACGCATAAGCTCGCGCTCATCACGACCCACCACAGCAAAGAGAATCACGGTAATCACTGAGAAGGCGATGAATACGATGAAGGTAACGTCCCAGCCATAATGCTGAACCAGGAAGCCCGCGCCACTTGACGCGAGGGTTGCGCCCAATAGGTATCCGAACAAACCGGTAAATCCTGCAGCAGTACCGGCAACATTGTGCGGGGAGAGGTCAATAGCTTGGAGACCAATCAGCATCACAGGACCGTAAATCAAACCACCGATAAGGCCAACCAGCAGAATGAGCATCCACATCGATGCGCCCACGGGTAGTTGCCAATAAATAAATATGCAGACGGCCGTGAGAATGGTAAACAGCATGCCTACGCCCGAGCGGTATCCCTTGAAAATCTTGTCAGACATCCAACCGCAGAGAATCGTCCCTAGGATGCCGGCGAGCTCAAAGGCCGCAAAGCCGGTAAGGCCTGCACCAATTTCCGCATGGTGCTTCTCATGTAGGAATACGGTGATCCAGTTAAGAACGCCATAGCGCAGGGCATAGACAAAGACATTTGCCACCGCAAGCATCACAATGGTGCGGTTGGTCAGCACGTGCTTGCGGATACGTTGGAATGTAGTCAGACCGTCCTGGAGATCAACCTCTACCTTCGCCGGATCATCGCGATATTCCTCAATAGGCGGCAAGCCCTGTGACTGCGGCGTGTCCCGGATCAAAGCAAAGCCGAGGGCTGCCACTAGCAGCGCGACCAATGCCGGGAACCAGAAAGCAATTTGCCAGGAGTTGCTTATGTGAGCCAGGCCAATACCTACCAGGAACGGCAATGCGGCACCACCAACGTTGTGCGCGGTATTCCACAAAGAGGTCTTCCAGCCACGCTCATTAGTGGAGTACCAATAAACCAGTACTCGTCCTGCCGGCGGCCAGCCCATACCTTGCACCCAGCCATTGATAAACATCACGATGGCAAATACCGCAACAGAAGCAGAGAGCCACGGAACAAAAGCAATGCCCAGGTTAACTACTGCCGAAAGGGCAAGACCCAAGGGCATAAAATACCGAGCATTGGATTGATCCGAGATCATCGCAGAGAAGAACTTGGACAGGCCGTAGGCAAAAAGAACGGCATTGGCAATAAGGCCAATGCCTACTTTGTCAATACCGGTATCGTCGATCAGCAGCGGAGCGATAAGCGAGATATTATTACGGATCAGGTAAAAACCAGCGTATCCGATGAAAATACCCATAAAAACCTGCAGGCGCAGGCGCGGGTAAAGACGCGCTACCTCCTCCTCACTGCGACGAGGTGCCGCAGGAGGCGCAGCTAACCATCCGAGGTTCATTTCTGTTCCTTTCATGCGAGGTTAGTAGCACATCGCAATGTTTGAGCTACTCGACGCCCGCCAGTACATGAGGGAATGCAAAGCATAGAATCACCACCTATAGTAAACTATCCACGGGGGGTGTTTTCCGATAAAACCCACAACATCAACAATTCCCGTGCTTAGTTAGTGAGATTTTCCCAGGCCTACAATCATTTCCTACTGCACCGTAGGTAACCGCCCTGAGAAATAATGTGAAAAATTTCTCATCCGCACTGAAGCACCAAATGACACGCAAGGGCCGTAAAGAAGCAGTTAGTTCTGCTCTTTACGGCCCTTGTTTTTATGGCGGTTTAGTGCCCGCGCTCTTGCTCGATTGGTTGTCCCTCGTTGAAATAGGGGACGAGCTTATTATCAAACATGCTCAGAGCGGCACCAATAGCCATGTGCATATCCAGGTATTGGTAGGTTCCCAAGCGCCCACCAAAAAGAACCTTGTTCTCCCGCGCTTCTGCCGCAGCTAGTTTGCGATATGCCTCAAGTTTCTCCCGATCTTCAGGGGTGTTAATCGGGTAATAAGGCTCATCGCCTTCCTCTGCAAAGCGAGAGAATTCCTTCATAATCACGGTTTTGTCTGAAGGATACTGCCCCGCGCGCTCGGGATGGAAGTGACGGAACTCGTGGATGCGGGTGTAAGGGAACTCAGCATCGTTGTAGTTCATCACCGGCGTGCCCTGGAAGTCACCAGTCTCTAGGACTTCGGTCTCAAAGTCCAGGGTGCGCCAGCCCAGATCGCCTTCTGCAAAGTCAAAGTAGCGATCCAGTGGTCCTGTGTATACAACGGGTGCATCAGGGTTTGCAGCACGAATCTCATCGCGCACCTCAAACCAGTCTGTATCCAGAAGAATCTCGATATTTTCACTGTCAGCCATCCGCTCAAGCCATGCTGCATAGCCATCGACGGGAAGGCCCTCATAATCATCATTGAAATAGCGATTATCAAAGGTGTAGCGGACAGGTAGGCGCGTGATGTTCCCGGCAGGAAGTTCCTTGGGGTCTGTCTGCCACTGCTTAGCCGTGTAATCGCGGATAAACGCCTCGTAGAGCGGGCGCCCGATGAGGGAAATTGCCTTTTCTTCCAGGTTTGCTGCTTTAGCGGAATCAATCTCAGAAGCCTGTTCCGCGATCAGCGCGCGGGCCTCATCTGGCGAGTAATACTTGCCAAAGAACTGGTTAATCAGGCCCAAACCCATGGGGAATTGGTACGCAGTGCCATTGTGCATGGCAAACACGCGATGCTGGTAGTTGGTGAAATCCGTGAATTGATTGACGTACTCCCACACGCGCTTGTTAGACGTGTGGAAGAGGTGTGCACCATACTTGTGGATCTCTATGCCAGTCTCAGGTTCAGCTTCAGAATAGGCGTTTCCGCCCATGTGACTGCGGCGTTCAACAATGAGCACCTTTTTGTTGAGCTGGCTAGCGGCGCGCTCTGCAATGGTGAGTCCAAAGAGACCTGAGCCTACGACAATGAGATCAAATTCCTTCATGGTGAAAAAGCCTATCGGAGTTTTACGCATTATGAACATCCGGGATGCATCTTTAAGCTCACATGAACCTTATGGCAGTTAACTTTGTATATAAATCCCCAGCTTAAGAGGATGCTCTGGGGAGAACCCGCTTCCGCCGTGGGATCACGGCCGGCGCGCTGTCCATAAAAGTCACATCTACAGTGGCCTCATAGAGATTTTCTATGGTTTCCCGAGTAAGCACTTCTACCGGGGTTCCATGCGCAACTACGCGCCCCCGATCAAGCAGCATCACCTCATCGCTATATTCTGCGGCCAGTGTCAGGTCATGCATAGCCGCAATAACGGTGAGTCCTCGCGCGGCGCGGAGTGCGTCGACAAGCTCAAGTACTTCCTGTGCCCGCCCGATGTCCAAGGCCGAGGTGGGCTCGTCGAGAAGCAAAACAGCAGGCTCTTGCACTAAAGCGCGCGCTAGGGCTACTCGCTGCAGCTCTCCCCCTGATAACTCAGTTATGGATGAGGCAACAAAACTCTGCAGATCGAGGTCGCAAATAGCGCGCTCTATCAGGTCATTGTTGGTAGAGCGATGGGGATAGCGTCCAAGCTTGATGTAGTCGATCACCCGCATCCCCTCCGGAAGCGTCGGGTGCTGTGGCATAAGCGCCACCGTGCGCGCCCATTCTTTCCGCTTCCGCATGCGCGCGGACGCACCGTCCACATACACTTCGCCCGATGCTTGCCGACGCACCCCCGCGATCACGCTGAGCAACGTAGATTTTCCGCACCCATTAGGCCCAATTAGAGATAGCCACTGTCCCTTGGAACAGCACATACTCACGTATTCCAAGGCCATAAGACGCGTACTGGCATAAGAAAAGCAGAGGCTACGTACGTCGAGCATGCTACGACCTTCCCCGACGATGACGATGCAGAACAAAAAGAAAGAAAGGAGAACCGACAAAAGCCGTGACCACTCCCACCGGCAATTCAGCCGGTGCTAGGGCGGTCCTTCCTACGGTGTCTGCGATAAGGAGGAAAATGCCTCCCCAGATCACAGTAAGCGGCATCAGGTATCGATGAGCCGGACCAGCCACAAGACGAACCGCATGCGGGACGATAATCCCGACAAAGCCGATAAGCCCAGATACTGAGACCACCACGGAAGTTCCTAGCGTGGCTACCCCTACCAGCATTAATCGTGCGCGTTGCGGATGTACGCCCAATGCGGCGGCTTCCTCATCACCTAGCGTGATCACGTCTAACAGGCGAGCACTCAGACAGAGCAGCACAACGCACAACGTCACGGGTAGTATCACCAAGCCCACCGTTGACCAGCCTGCAGTATTCAGGCTTCCCAGCATCCACGCATAGATACGCTGAATGGTGTCTATATTGCGCTGTTGCACAAAGGTCTGCGCTGCAGAAGCACACGCGGCAACCGCCACACCTGCAAGAACCACGGTCGTAGCATCTGACCGTGACTGGCCGCCCGCCATGCCAGCACATACACATGTCACAGCAACCGCAGCAACGCCGCCTACAAAAGCCGCGCCGACGATTCCCGCGCCACCGAGGCCCAAGCCCATGGTGGCCCCAAAGATCACCGCTAACGTGACTCCAAGACCCGCGCCAGCGCTTACGCCCAACAGATAGGGATCCGCTAAGGGATTATGAAACACCGCTTGATAGGTGGCACCTGCTGTAGCAAGCACGGCTCCCACAATCACGGCCAGCATAACCCTTGGCAATCGAACATTGAGCACTATCGCATGGTGGCGCTCGCTCAACGCCTGCCCGCCAAGAAACTCTCGGATCACATCCCCAGGGCCAATGCCGACCGCCCCCACCAGGGTCGCTGCAATGATCACGCAACCCAACGCGATCACGCTGAACACTATGATCACTGGACATAGCGTTCTAGGGTTTCTAAGGGTTTGTTCTCGCATGGATTAAGCCGCAGACTACTTAGGCTAGCGGGCCACCGACGCTGCAGAGCCCTGAGCAGTCGCATCATGAGGAAGGGCCGCTAGTTGTTCTGCGACCTGTTTTATCAGCAACGGCAGCCGAGTACCCCAACGCGCAGCCAAATCCTGATCAAGCTGCACTATCGCGCCTGTTCTTACTGCGTTGATGGTGTTCCAGCCCGGCCGAGCGGCCAGATCTTGCGGGGTGATCTTTTCCGATCCATGGTTAGCCTGGAATATGACGTCCGGGTTGGCGTCAATAACAGCCTCGTTTGTTAGCTGCGGGTAGTCTTTTGCGCCCGAGGCAATAGACCTCATGCCAAAGAGTGCATAGACCTGACCAATAAATGAGCTATCGGCAGCCGCATAAAGCTTGCTACTAATCTCATGGTAATAAGACAGGTGAGCGTCCTTGATGGATTCTGGCACCGTTTTCACGGCCGATTCAATGTCAGACTGCATCTCCGAAACCCGCAGGGTAGCGTCTGCAATATGACCAGTGGCCGCCCCCAACCTTTCAATCTGCGAGTACACATCGTCGAGTTTCTTTGCCGCCGGCAACACCAGCACGGGAATCTTTGCTGTATGTAGTCCGGCCACAAAGGTGTCATCTTCCCGCGAGACCACCACAAGATCTGGGTCATGAGCCACCACTGCCTCAAGGTTTGGCTTAAACCCTGATAATCCATCGACTATGGGTGTTCCTGCTGGATAATTGGAGTGTTTGTCTACCGCCACCACGTGCTCTCCTGCACCGATGGCATAGAGAACTTCAGTGGCTGTGGGCGATAAGCTCACAATCCTTTCGGGTTTTTGTTCCAGGGTGATGCTCTCACCCTCACCGGAAACACCTGACTTCACGGTGACAGGAAAGTTCTGCGTTGTGTCCGCATTTTTTGCGCTGTTCGATGCGGTTTCGCCTTCACCAGAGCTGCAACCAACCAGAACGGCTGCAGCGATAGCAATGCCACAGAGGGCACTTCCTACGGCGCGAGCTAAAGATTTCTTGCGGGACATCATTATGGTGCGTGCTGCCTTCTTTTCTTTAGGATGCGTGATTCCGCACCCGAGGGACTTTCTTTTTAAAAGGTAGGGACGTGATTACCGTGCCATATCCGACAGACATCTCGTGAGCAATGTGCTGGGGTTCACTATTCGGATCAAACACGTAAAGAAATCCATTTTTACCCGCTATTAGCTGCTGTTTTAGCGTTGTTCTTCAGGAGTCATTTTTAAGTTCCCGTGAAGTTTTCCACAATAAAACCTTATGGATACGCCGTCCACGATCTGCCCTCTTCCCCACCATCCGTGCAGCCACAGTGTTACCCAGGCTCCCCCCTTTTTCCACAATTCCCTATAAAAATTCCGCCACACCTATCACAAGTGTTTCAACTTTCACATAAGTGCACTAGAGTGAACAGGGATTTTGCATTTTCTCAACAGTTTTCAGCAGTTATCAACATTCCCAGCCGCACCTTATTAAGGGAGTTCACTACCGTGCAGCAACGACGTCGCCTAGTCCCCACACCGACTCGGCCAGTCACTGCCATCGTCTCTGCAGTGGCACTTTTAGCCTCCGCAGTCGTTGGCATTGGCGCCAACCAGATCTTGCATACCGATAACACCGGTATCGACCCCATCGAAGCCAGCGTGAGCACAGACAGCCTCGCATCTGGCCAAAGCATCACCATTGATGATGCAGCCATCTCCGCCCAAGGCAAGATGGGTTCTCGCACCGTCAAGCAATTCCACCGTGACCAGCCATTCTCGCAGTTCGCGATCACCTGGAACGGTGAGAAGGACATCGCAGCCTTTGTCCGAGCGCAGCGTGCCGACGGAACCTGGTCTGAATGGTATGACACCGAGCCACTAGATTACGGCGCAGGCGATACGGAAAAGCGCGGCACTGACGTGATCTACATCGAGCCGACCAACACAATTCAAGTGTCTATGTCTGGCGTGGACATCACCGGCGGCGCTCCAGCAACTCCGCCGAATGCCGAAGCCGCACCTCAGCCAGCTGCCGGGCAACCAGCAGCCGACGCCTCTCCGGCTGCTCCCGCTGAAGATCCAGCAGTGCATGGTATGGCCCCTTTGCCATCCAATTTTGGCGATATCAAGCCTGTGGCAGAAGCTACAAATATCACTGCCACCAACAATGTCTCAGATTTCGATGTGGTCTTCATTGAAGGTGGAGAATCTCAGCTCCCGGAAAACGGTATCCAGATGACCGCTGATTCCGATGGGATGCCCCGGGTTATCTCTCGCAAAGGGTGGGGCGCTAACGAGTCCATCCGATGCCAACAGCCAAGTTACTTTGATGGCGTGAAGGGCATTACCATTCACCACACCGCAGGCTCAAACAATTACTCAGAGGCACAGGCACCTGGAATCGTCCGAGGCATCTACCAGTACCACGCTCAGACTCTGGGCTGGTGCGACGTGGGATACCAGTCACTAGCAGATAAATATGGCAACCTCTACGAGGGCCGCTACGGTGGACTTAATCGCAATGTATGGGGTGCCCACGCTGGCGGATTCAATGAAAATACCTGGGCCATCTCCATGTTGGGTAACTACGACACCGCCCCCACTACTCCGGCAATGATCAAATCTGTCGGCGAGCTCGCAGGGTGGCGCTCAGCCGTAGCCGGTATTGATCCCACAGGTTCTGGTACTCATTACTCCGAGGGAACCAGCTATACCCCTTATCCCAAGGGCCAAGCAGTTAATCTGCCTAATATCTTCGCCCACCGCGACGTTGGCAATACTGCATGCCCTGGCAAACACGCCTATGCCCAAATGGGCAACATCAGAACAACGGCTAAGCAAAAATACAATTCGATCAAAAACGGCACCGCTCCCTCCGGCGGTATACAGAACACTCCGCCGCGCGGAGACGCACCAGCCCCACAGCATCCTGCGCCTGCACCTGCACAGCCAAACGCGCAAATAGCAAATATCGCCGAGCTCATTACTAAGTTCGCTGAGACCCCCATGCCCAAGGATCTTAATTCCGCAGTGGCCGCAGGCGGATCCTTGCTGCTCCTCGCCGCGGCTATCGCCTCCACGCAGGGACTCATCCCTGGCAACCTAGGTGCCATCGGCAATGTGCAGGTGATTAATGGGTTAAAGCTATCTCAAATCCCACCGATCATCACTCGTATGGTGGATCTAATCAGCAATCCGAACATCACCCGCGCATGGAATGACGTTAAAACTATCTTTGGCCCAGTCCTGGGTAACCCCCGTTCCGGCGTAGCCACCTATGCTTCCAAGACCGGTGAAGAAGTGGAATATGCACTCTTTGACCACGGCATCATTGTCTCCACTCCATCTACCGGTGCGAATGCACTGTGGGGAGCAATCGGCGATGCTTGGGCACAACAGGGATTCGACGCCGGCCCGCTGGGGCTTCCCACCGGCACCCAGTACCGTTCCGGTGAGGAATACCGCGTAGATTTCCAGCACGGTTACATCACCTTTAACCCAGCTACCGGAGCAATAGATATACACACAAATTAATGCTCCAGGTGCGGCTTAAAGAAAATGCTTAACCGCGAGAACAGGCTTTAAACAGCTTGTTCTCGCGGTTTTCTTTTTAGAACCAACGCTTGAGTACCTTCGCCACACCAGCATCATTGTTGCTGGTGGTTATCTCATCCGCGACATGCTTAAGGGCCTCGTGAGCGTTGCCCATAGCCACGCCGTGTCCCGCCCACTGCAACATTTCTACGTCATTAGGCATATCGCCAAAGGCTATTGCGTCGGAAGGCTCCACCCCCAGCAGCTCAGCCAGATCTTGCAATCCAGATGCTTTGTTCACGCCTGGAGCGGAAACTTCTAGGAGTCCGTGATCAATGGAGAAAGTTACATGCGCCAGATCTTTGGGGATAACTGGTGCAGCTAGTGCATACATCTCATTGGCAGAGAGGGCGTCATTACGCAGAAGAAGCTTCATAGCAGGGCGTGATAGGAGTTCGTCCTCTGTCTCCATCCCATGCTCATCGCTTTCCCAGGCGTGCACATAACCAGGTGTCACCGCGAAAAGTTCTCCGGGGTGATCAAAGGCGGAAGCCCCGGAGCGCTCGACAGCAATCCCACAGTCAAGATTTTCCCTCACAGCGCTGACCACAGTGCGCAAAATTTCAGGGCTGAGCGTATGTGCACGCAGAACACGGTCACTTTCCGAGTCATAAAGAACAGCACCATTGGCGCACACACAGATAGGGCAGATACTTAACTGATCCAGCACATGATAAATCCACCGTGGAGGCCGGCCAGTGGCCAGAGCAAAAAAGACGCCTTGGGCCCCGGCGCGCTCAACTACCTCGCGTAACTCCGGTGACACCCGCTCTCGAGAATCGAGGAACGTTCCGTCTACGTCGCTCACGATGAGCTTGGGTTCCCACGTCACAATACGATCCTCCGGCTCCAAGGGAATGCGAATACATTACTAACCATTGTTCCGTCCTAACGTGACAAATGTCTAGGGTTTAATCAGCCACGGGGGCAGCGCCATACATAATGCCCAGGTGGGTAGTGGGAATAAGCTACCAACCTGGGCATCAAAGGCTAAAAGACTCTTATTTCTGTTTCTTAGCTTTCTTCTCCGCGCGAATACGCCGCTGTTCTGCATCAATACGTGCGGCTTCTTCCACGGTAGGCGCAGAACCTCCCAGCGAGGCAGGCCGCCACGGCTCGCCGCCAGCAAAGGGACCGTAGGCCTTTTCATACTCCGCACGTGCTCCGTCGAGAAGCTCTATCATTGCCTCGCGGAGGCGCTGAGTGGCTTCTTCCACGGTACCTTCGAGAGACACCGGCGGCCCGATCCAAATCCACACGGGTATGTGGCTACGCCCGATGTCACGCTTCAGCCCTTTAGTCCACACGCGTTGGCTACCCCAGACCGCGACGGGAATGAGAGGAGCGTTCGCTTGCTGAGCAATGCGCACAGCACCGCTCTTGAGCTCTTTGATCTCAAGGCTTCGGGAAATTGTTCCCTCTGGGAAAATCCCCACGAGCTGCCCTTGTTGGAGATGCTTAATCGCCGCATCAAGAGCCCCCGCACCAGCAGCCCGATTAACCGGGATGTGCTTCATAAGCCGCACAAGCTTGCCCACTACAGGTACATCGAAGATTTCCTTCTTAGCCATGAATCGGGTCAATCGCCCACCGCGAAGGTTGGCCGCAGCGCCGCTAAAAATGAAGTCGTAATAGCCTGTGTGATTAATCGCTAGCAGCGCCGAACCCTGAGCAGGAACATTTTCCGATCCCTCTACCGTGAGCTCTATAGCCTGAGCACGGAGAAGACCTTTTACAAGCCTTGCTACGATCCGGCCATAAAACCACTCTCGGCTTTCTGGATGCCTTGGGACCTTTTGCAAGCCCTTTGGCACCCAGCAAATGCCCCGCTTTTCCCATCCAGTGTTCATGGTTACCCAAATACCTCTTATTTAATTGGCTCCAAAACATCCTTACCCACGAATGGGCGCAGAGCTTCAGGAACGATGACTGATCCATCTGCTTGCTGGTTGTTCTCAAGGATGGCAACCAACCAACGAGTAGTAGCAAGAGTTCCGTTGAGGGTAGCGCAGGTCTGAGCCTTGCCGGTCTCATCGCGATAGCGAGTCTGAAGACGACGCGCCTGGAATGTGGTGCAGTTTGAGGTGGATGTCAGCTCGCGGTAGGTGTTCTGAGTGGGAACCCATGCTTCTGTATCAAATTTACGAGCCGCAGAGGATCCTAGGTCGCCGCCGGCAACGTCGATAACGCGGTAAGGAACCTCCACTGCGGCAAGCATGTCGCGTTCCATCTTCAGAAGCGCCTGGTGCTGCTCGACGGCATCCTCTGGCTTACAGAAAACGAACATCTCAAGCTTGTCAAACTGATGAACGCGCAGGATACCACGAGTGTCTTTGCCATAAGAGCCGGCTTCACGGCGGAAGCAGGAGGACCAACCAGCGTACTTAATCGGTCCCTTATTAAGGTCGATAATCTCATCCTTGTGGTAACCAGCCAAGGCGACCTCGGAGGTGCCTACTAGATAAAGGTCATCGCGCTCAAGGTAGTAGATCTCATCGGAGTGTGCCCCCAAGAAACCAGTTCCCTGCATAATCTCAGGGCGCACCAATACTGGCGGAATCATCAGCTGGAAACCGTTCTCGCGCGCCTTCTGAGCGGCGAGGTTGAGCATTCCCAACTGCAAGAATGCGCCGTCGCCAGTGAGGTAGTAGAAACGTGCTCCGCCTACCTTGGTACCGCGCTTGGTATCGATCAACCCCAGGGACTCGCCAAGCTCAAGGTGGTCCTTGGGCTCAAAGTCAAAGGTGCGCGGCTCACCAACGTGCTCCAAAACAATGAAGTCATCTTCTCCACCAGCAGGAGCATCGGTGACCACATTGCTAAAGAGCATTTGGAGCTCATCTACCTTTGCTTCCGCGGCAGACTGAGCCTCCTCAGCTTCTTTAACCTTTGCCTTCAACTCATTTGAGCCTTCGAGCAAGGCAGTGCGCTCTTCCGGAGCGGCCTGGCCAATCTTCTTGCCAAAGGCTTTGTGCTCGGAACGCAGCTCGTCTGCAACCTGGATTGCCGCACGTCGTGCCTCATCGGCGGCCAGTAGTTTATCTACCAATTCAGGGTCTTCGCCACGAATACGCTGGGATTCGCGGACAATATCGGGATTCTCGCGGAGGAATTTCAGATCAATCACACATCCGACCTTACCGCCTTCCATTAACTAGTAGGTCACAACATGACCAAAATCATGGCTGGTTATGACCAGCGCGGCTACACTGATACCTATGGTCGACACTCGATTGGGGTTGCCCGCCAGAACCCTAACTGACGGAACCAGCACGCCAAAGCATCAACAGCTCAGGGAAATACTAGAAGAACTCTGCCGTACCGAGCTCAAACCTGGTGATATGCTGCCCGGTGAGCGCGTTCTAGAAGAGGCCTATGGCGTAAGCCGAATTACCGTAAGACGCGCTATCGGCGATCTTGTAGCCACCGGACAACTCCGCCGCAGCCGAGGTAAAGGCACTTTTGTGGCGCAATCTCCGATGGTCACCCGCCTACAACTCGCTTCTTTTACAGATGAGATGTCTGCGCGCCGTATCGAGCCCTCCAGTAAAATTTTGTCCTCCGCATGGTCATCCCCCCATTCCGTGGTTCAAGAGTTCTTCCGCACAGACGCTGCCACACCACATACCCACCTCGTGCGTCTCCGCCTAGGAGACGGCAAACCTTTTTGCCTCAACGACGCATGGTACAACTCAACTTTTGCCCCTGATCTACTAGAAAACGACGTATACAAGTCCGTTTATCAAATTTTGAAAAATTCCTACAACATTTTCATCACCGGGGCAGAACAAATCACCACAGCGGTGGCCGCAACGGCAGAAACCGCCCGGATTCTGGACGTTGAAGTGGGAGAACCCCTCCTCAAGGTGGAGCGCCATGCCAGTGCAGGCAACCACCCTATAGAGTGGTGTTCTTCTCTTTATCGCACAGATAGATTTGCGTTGCGGACCTTTATTTCCAAGTAAGTAAGTAGACTGAGGGCACTATGACTCAATCTTGGCGCAGTGCTACAGCAGTTCGTATCCTGCTTGTCGGAGCTTTAGTCTCCACAGCAGGGGTCGGCGCGTACTCTTTTTCTTCCCAGAGTGAGGGTTCGTCCAAGCAGTCTCAGTCACGTCCTTCCTCAGACAGCAAAGCGTCTGCCGCGTCCTTTACCACCGCCGATTCCGGGTCATGCCTCACGTGGAAAGACGATCAGGGGAAAATCACCAATTTTGAGCAAGCCGACTGCGCAGGCGAGCACCGCTTCGAGGTTTCTTCCCGCGAAGACCTAAGGGCTTACCCCGCATCCGAGTTTGGCAGTGAGGCCCCAATGCCAGATCTCACCCGTCAAGCACAGCTACGCGAGGAGCTGTGCCTTAACCCTACGATTCAGTATATGAAAGGCACCTTTGATCAGATGGGAAAGTATTCGGTCGCCTCGATTCTTCCCCCACAAGATGCCTGGTCAAAGGGTGATCGCACCCTACTCTGTGGTGTCCAAGCCACCGATGATAAAGGCACTCTCATCCCAACTTCCGGACGCGCCGCCGAGCAAGACCAGTCCCGCATCTTCCGTCCCGAAGAGTGCGTGCTTGTCGACGCCGCCAGCGCCACCCGAGTCGTCGACTGCGCTGCCGATCACCAGATGGAAATCACCGCCATCGTAGATTTGCAGCCAGTCTTCCCAGAGGGAACGCCTTCCCTTGAACAACAGGACACGCACCTCCGACAGGTATGCACCCAAGCGGCCCAGGACTATTTGGGAGGCGACGACCCTCTGTATTTCTCCACTCTCCAACCGTTCTGGACCACCCTCCCCGAAAACTCGTGGGCTGGCGGCTCACGCAGTGTCAATTGCGCGCTGGTCTTTGGCCAAGATCGTAAATTTGCCACACTCGCTGGCGGCGCCAGAACCGGCTTCACTATCAACGGCCAACCCCCGGCTTCGCGTCCGGTGCGAGCACCTATTGTGAACCCCGAAGCTCTCATAGGCCCTCACCCAGAACCAGCACGCCCATGATTCAGATCAGCGATGAACATTTTGAAAAACTCGTAGACCAAGCCTTATCCGCTATCCCGGAGTCCATCACCGAGCACATCACCAACCTTGCCATCCTCATCGAGGATTATGCCGAGGACTCCCCTTATATCCTCGGTCTTTACCATGGTGTAGCGCTCACCGAACGCAGCTTTGATCACGCCGGGTTCCTCCCCGACACGATCACTATCTATAAAGAAGCCCTGAAAAAATATTGTTCTTCCGAGGAAGAACTCGTAGAGCAGGTTCGCATCACCGTAATGCACGAGATCGGCCACTATTTTGGCCTCGAGGAAGAGGACCTGCATCGGCTGGGATACGCCTAGCCTAATTTGGCCAACCGAGCCCACCCAACCTGCATTTCCATAGACATAGACAGCTTTGGAGGCTTTTTTTGGGGCCTAATGTCTATGGAAATGCAGGGTCACTTTGCTTCTCTTTGTTTCATGGCCGATCTAAGCGTGTGCTGCCCCACATCTCGCAATGCCACTGACCGAATTCTCCGCAGGGTTCAATGATCATAAGAGAGGTATTTCCCACATAAATATTCCGAGCCACATTTTCGGGCACGTCGGAGGAATATCGCGTGGCAATGCGGATCGCAGCCCCATGACTCACCGCGAGATAATCTTTTCCAGTCTCCCGGCATAGCGTTGCAAGGTCTTCCAGGGGTTTCCGCATCCGTATAACCACTTCATTCGCGGTCTCCCCTTCCGGCATTGCTGCATAAAGGTCCCCGCTCATCCAGGCGTCGAGAGCACGGATATATGCCTCATGAGATTCAGGAGCCGAGCTCCCCTCGAGAGCCCCGGAAAAGACTTCTCTCAGGTTAGGGTCCACGTCAATGGGATAGGTATCCGCCGGGAGACCCAAGGTTTCTTCATAAGCCTTTACCGCAGCAACGGCTGTCTGCTGGGTCCGGATTGCCACTGAAGCCACCACCCCTCCAAGGTTATGGGTGATATTGGCTAGATGCACACCTGCTTCCGTAGCTTGAAGACGCCCCAGAACAGTAAGTTCTGCCCCCGGCGGTCGCGTATCAAATACTCGGGCAGCGTTAGCAAAGGTACGCGCATGGCGCATTAAAATGATTCGGCCCACGGTTTCCATCCTCTACAAACGTCCTTCTCTGATGCTTTTTACCCATTGGGCAGCACGATCTATAAGTTCCGTGTCCGCGGTCAGGGCGGCTTCCCGCGGGTTAGCCTGATGCGCTGGCCAGGAGCCTAAGAATTGGAGCACGGAGCAACGCGGATAAAGGGCACGCAGCGCTTCTGCCACGGGGCGTCGTCGATATGCCCATTCACGTCCACATGGAAGCGGTAATAACCAAGACCGCTTTCAATGGGACGGGATTCAATGCGCGATAGATCGACTCCGCGCAGGGAAAATTCAGAAAGTGCCGCGACCAAGCTTCCAGGCTCGTTTTTCAGAATAAACATGATTGCTGTGCGGTCTGTCCCAGTGCGAGGAGTGGATCGCGCAGGTTGACCAATCAGGACAAAGCGAGTGCGAGCCCCCGGCACATCAGCCACGTTGTCGCTGATCACGGAAAGCCCATAGACCTCGGCGGCGCGTAACGGCGCGGCTGCAAGGTCTGCTTTTCCTTCAGATACCAGCTGTGCAGCAGCAGCGTTGGAGGAGGCCGCTATAAATTCTGCTTGGGGGGCATGCTGCGCAAGCCAACTTTTTACTTGCTGATAAGCCACGGGATGTGTGGCTATGATCTTTGCCGCGGAGGCCTCCGCGCCGGGGAGGCTCATGATGGCAAAGGCGATGGGAAGGTCGACTTCCTCAAAGATTTGCACGTCGTCAGCTACTGCCAGCGCATCAAAGGTAGGTGTTACGGCACCATCGACGGAGTTTTCTATGGCTACGCAGGCATATGTGGCTTCACCGGCGCGAACCGCGTCCACAGCCTCACGTGGGGTACGCATGGGAATCGCCCGAACATCCACAAACTCCTGCCGCTCTGCAAACTTCCATAATGCAGCCTCGGTGAATGTGCCCTCAGGGCCCAAATAGGCGATCTTCATGAGGGCTAGTTTATCTGCCTAGTAGTGTGTTCGTCATGGCAATTCATGAGCGAATCGACGCACTCGCAACGCAGGTCGCCGGCTTATCCGCGCAAGAGCATGGCTTCGCTCATTTCGATGCTGATGCGGCGCATGATCAAGCAGATATGCAGGCAGACTCACCACCGCAGCGGCTCTCCGGGTGGATCATCCCAGCCAAGGATCTCTCCGATGTGGCAGGTATGCCTACCAGCTATGGTTCAGTCCACCGCCGGGTTATGGCGGCGGAAACCGACTCGTTTATAGCCAAATATATGGCGCAGGGCGCGATAGTTCCTGGTAAATCCCTGGTTCCAGAGCTGGGCCTTAGCGCCTACACAGAGCCAGTAGGTTTAGCAGCCCCGACCTATGATGGGCATACGCCTGGCGGTTCTTCAGGAGGCGCCGCGGTTATGGTCGCTCGCGGATTGGTGCGGGCCGCCCATGCTTCTGATGGCGGCGGTTCTATCCGCATCCCAGCAGCTTGTACTGGGATCGTGGGCTTTAAACCACCGCATGATGCCTCGCTAGCTAATCCGGTCACTCAAGGATTCCTCACCCGCACGCTTGCCGACGCCGCCTATCTCCACAACATCCGCCCGCTATCGCGCCCGCTGCGCATTGGTGTGCTCACACAACCCGTCCATGCAGAGGTAGACGTGGCCCCCCACATCCTTAGCGCGGTAGAGGAAGCCGCCGCGAGACTTTCCGCGGCCGGCCACGCGGTCAGCAGAGTGACCAGGCCTTATGGTGATGAGCCGTTTAAGGCTTTTCATGACATTCTGGCGCTAAAATCCACAAAGATTCATGGGCCTGCTTCTCCTCTCGTGGAGTGGTTACGCGACTGTGGCCGCCTTGTGTCCCAAAAGCGGAAAGCAGAGGCCGTACGGATTTTCGTGGGCGTGGATAAGCTCCTGCGCGACGCCTGGGATATCGACGTACTGCTCACCCCTACCCTGGCATTCGACCCGCCGCCCGTGGGATATTTCTCCGCTATGCCGCCCGAAGAGGATTTTGCGGCCCAGACCCGTTGGACCCCGTGGGGAACCATGTTCAACATGTCTGGAGGCGCCGCGTTATCGGTGCCTTACCGCGGGGTAGGGATTCAACTCGGGGCGATCCGAGCCACTGTTCCTGAGCTCTTTGGCGTGGCGGAGGCATTATGAGGCATCGTATTCATGGAGAAATCTGGCTGGTCCTTGCCATCACATTCGGCATGTCCGGGTTACGTTCGCTTTTAAGGCTTATCGACGCCACCCTCTCCCCCGTAGCCCTCAACGAGCAGAGCACCACTCTTAATTCTTCCCAGGCAGATTCCCCCTGGCTCGACCTTGCACTACAGCTGTGCGGGGCGGGAACTCTCATCGCGTGGGGACTACTCTCCTTATTCCTCCTTGTAGTCAACGCCCCCGAGCACCGCATACCTGGACCGCTGCTTCGACTCACGTCTGCAAAGACATGGCTGACAGAGATCGGCTGGGGCGCCCTACTCGCGCTTGCTATTGGAGTTCCCGGTCTTGCCTTCTACGTCACAGCAGTGCATCTAGGGCTGTCAAAACAGGTTATCCCGAGCTCGCTCGAAACATGGTGGACGATTCCCATTTTGCTGCTTTATTCTTTTGCCAATGCCTTTGCAGAGGAAATCGTGGTGGTCGGATGGCTTAGTACACGGTTACGGCAGCTTGGCAAGTCCACCGGATTCATCCTCCTAGCGTGCTCGTTGCTGCGCGGCTCTTATCATCTTTACCAGGGATTTTCCGCAGGAATTGGCAATATGATTATGGGCCTCCTCTTTACCTGGTTCTATCTCAAATGGCGCCCACAGCATATTTGGCCACTCATCGTAGGGCATTTCCTTATCGACGCCGTCGCTTTTGTTGGCTACTCCCTCATCGGTGGAAATCTGCAGTTCTTGGGACTTTAAAAGTGCCATGAGTTAGCCGCAATCGGTCTTGGCTTACTACTCTTATTCTCATGAACCCACAGGAGCCACAGGCAGGATACGGATCGCGTGATGAGTTCATGCGTGATTCTCAAGGGAATCCCCTGCTCGATCGCTACGGACGACCCGTGCGCCGTCGAGGAAAGAGCGCGCCACAACGGCGGCCGCGTCGGAACGCTCAGGCTCCCCAACCGGAGGTGACGCGTTTTGACTCCCCCGCGCAGCCGCAACGCCCCCAACAATATTTCCCTTCGGCGCAGGAGCAACAGCAGCTACGGCAACAGCAGCCGCCACAGAGTTACGTTGATCCCCGTGGGTACCAACAATCTGCAAGCTTTCAACCTAACCGAAGCTTTGAGCGCCACCAGGCCGCTATTCAACAGCCCAGTGCGCCCCGACGCCGTCGGAGGATCCTACGCCCCCGCGGCTGCCTATCCAGCATCGCGTGGCTAGTTGTCACCGTCTTAGTCCTCAGCATCGCTGGCACGCTCTGGATGGACACCAAACTCAACCGAACCAACGCCCGTCCTACCAACCGCATTGCTAGTACCGCCGGCACAAACTGGCTGCTTGTCGGTTCGGACTCCCGATCAGGACTCAGCGAAGCCGATGCCCAGCGACTAGGGACGGGCGGCGATCTCGGTTCCATGAGAACCGATACCATCATGCTGCTCCACATCCCCACTAGCGGCAAAGCAACCCTGCTGTCACTCCCTCGCGACTCTTACGTCAGCATCCCCGGATACGGTATGGATAAGATCAATGCAGCCTTCACCTATGGTGGCGCACCGCTACTTACCCAAACTGTAGAAGGAGCCACCGGCTTGCGCGTGGACCATTACGCGGAAATCGGCATGGGCGGGCTAGCCAACGTTGTCGACGCAGTTGGCGGCATCGAAGTATGCCCAGCAGAACCCATCAATGATCCACTGGCAGCGCTTTCCATCAACGCCGGCTGCCAAAAAGTCAACGGCCCAACGGCGCTCGGATACGTCCGTACACGAGCCACCCCCCTAGGCGACCTCGATCGCGTGCAACGCCAACGAGAGTTCTTCGCCGCGCTGGTAAATAAGCTTACCTCCACCAGTACCTTTGCCAACCCATTCCGATTCTTCCCCACCGTAAGCAGCGTGGCTGGAAGCTTCACTGTAGGAAACAAAGATCACGTCTGGCATCTCCTCCGCGTGGCTTTAGCAATGCGCGAAGGAGTGGATACGGTTACCGTCCCATACTCGGGTTTTGCCAACTACGACGTAGGAAATGTGGTCCTCTGGGACAAAACCGCCGCTGAACAATTATTCGCTTCCTTGCGGTAATTATCATCGCAGGAGTAATGCCGTTGCGGTTCAATCAGCCGCAACGGCATTACTCATCTTAGGGTGCCTCTAATCCAGATTTTAGAGAGGATTTAATGAGGCAAGAATGGCAACAGAATATGCACCAAACCAGCAAGTAGACCCACACCGCCCAGAGACACAATCACTTTCAGCCAGGAAGGCCAGGTGATGGGAGACCAGGAGATTTGTGGAGTCTTAGGCGCCTTAGGCGTCTCAGCGGACTCGACCTTTTTCTCATCCTTAGCCTCGGGGGCCTTATTCTCGTGCTCTGCCTTAGGCTTCTCTGGCTCTGCCTTTGGCTTTTCCGCGTCTGCCTTCGGTTTTTCAGAAGCTGGCTTTTCTGCCTCTTCCTTGTGCTTCTCTGGTTTTTCCTGAGGCTTCGGAGCTAACGTATCGGAACCACCATGCTTCTTAAGCAGCATTTCCTTGTTTTCCTGAGCCGTCTTGAGGATGTCATCTTTTTTAATATTTTCAGGATCGCTGAGCTTAGAAACAGTTAGTTGATCTTCTGCTTCGCCCATGTGGTGCGCCGACTTAATCCTTTCAATAAAACGTTCTTGGACATTCCAGTCGAGGATGGAATACGCATCAAACTCGTATGTTTCTTCTCCCTCCTTCAGCTTTTTGATTACGCGCTCCAAGCCGTCTAGGCCATTTGTTGCAATCTTGTCCGTGTTACTGATCTTGCCCTTATCCGGATCCGTTGAATCAGTGCCCAAGGCTAACTTCAGGTACTTATCCTTCATCTCCTTAAGAACCGGAAGTGCCTTTTCTGATTCCTCAAGGTCAATGCCCACGCGTCCCAAGTCCAAGGCTCTAGCGTCTGCGTCCCCTTCGACTTTAAGTATCGCTAGCGCAACCCTCGCCTTTGCCATATAACAGGCATTCTCAGACTCCTCGTGAGCCCTTCGCATTTCATCGGTAGCGTTTCTATAGTCCTCGAATTTTTGCTCGCCCGACGCCGCATGGTACAGGTGGCGAACTTTTGCCACGGAAACCAGAGAATTTAATTCAGCAAGATGCTGGTCACCATCCTCGGCTTTCTTAATTATGTAATTCCCCGGCATCGCATCGTGCGTCTGTGCACTAGCCACTGCAGTAACTAATGGTGACGTGACAACCAAAGAAGAAGTAGTAAACACAGAAGCCGTGGCCAAAGCGCTGATGGTGAGAGAAAGTATGCGATTATTTTTCATGATGTGTGTCCTTTAGAATCCCAAGAAGCTGCGAATATGGTTTTGGAAGAAGAATGCGAGAGCAGAAAGTCCACCTAAGACCCCCAGCACTATGCCGATGATCTTGCCTATTTGCCCAAGTTTTCCGTCAGAAGAGGGCTTTGCATTATCGGTTGTAAACCGTTCAATTTCCCGTAGTCGGTTCTCATTGTCAGACTTAGTGACTACCGGCTTGGAGCCATCGGACATGCGTGTGAGCACATAATATTCTTTGTAATCACCAGTCGATTCATCCAAGGTTTGCACATAAACGTCGCCGTTTTTGGTGATTAAAAAGTCACCATGTCGCCTGTTAGAGGTCTCGCGACCATTAGCTATGGGAAGGGACTTTTCCACCTTCAAATCTGAGGCATTCAACCAGTTAAGCTTGCCGTTTCTGCCGTCTAGCTGGACGATCTTTCCGTCATGGAAAACCGACCCTGCCCAAAGACCCAGCTCAGAGTCTTGAGAAAGCTTTGTCACCTCAGAAACATCCCGGTCCGCATACTTCAGAATTTGTGCTCCACCTCGACCAAAGTGGGTGGACCGCACAATTTTTTCCCCATCCGTAGACACTCCCAGAAGAGCCGTACGCGCGAGGTATTGGGAGCCCTTCATGTATTTGAAAGCCTCAGCATCAGAAGCCTTCAGGTCAATGGAGAAGAGGAAACCCTTCGTTGCAATGTCATCATCATTCAACGTGATGGCAGTTCCCGGATGGAAGACAAAAGTTCCATCGTTCATCTTCAGGACTTCAGCAAAGTCATCGTCATTAAAGATTTTGGCGTACAGCGACTCGCCGTCAGCAACCTTGCCCTCAAGGACTTCTGAAGTCTTTGGCAGAGCTATCGAGCGCTCGGAAGATTTATCAAAGATGGTGAGATGTCCGCCGTTTTCCCTAGAGGAGTCATCGCCTGATTCCGAGCTAATTGCAAAAAATACGCCAGAATCTGCGTCCACTCCGATTCCCCGGATAGCCTCGGGGACGGTTCCCACGCTGGTAGGCTCCCCAATTCCGTCCTGGGAGACGGTGGCTTTCATGAGCGTCTTCATATCAGAGGAGCCATTGGTCCCCGATGCTGCGTAAAAGAGTTCGCCCGTTTTTTCATTGAAAGCGACCGTAGTCAGCTTGTCTATGGGCAGTTCTTTTGTCGCTATGGGCTTTAGCTCCGCATTGAGAAGCGTTACGCCGTAGTCGGCGGTAACCACCACGACCTTGTCACCATAGGAAAAGGGGCGAGAAAGGTGGTCGTAGTCCCTTGGCGCTGTCCATTTTTGGGCTGCAGTCCGTAATCCCCCCTGATCACCAGCGGGGCGTACACCCTTGCCTTTATATGTGAAATTAAGCGGATCAAGGCCCTCGTTCTCATTATAAAAATCAGAGAACATTTTTACGCCATCGGAGGTCAGCGCGGTAGCGATATCGGACCAGCTAATTTTCCCATCGCTGTCCTTAAACTGCGCCCCTGAAGTATAGAGGTTGACAATTCGGACAGGTTTTTCCGGAGCAAAGTACTGTCCCGTGGCGTATTGCCGTGATCGCACAGTGGCTTCCATGTAGGAGCCCTCTGGGGCTATGACGATTTTGGGATCCTTGATTGAAAGATCGAGCGAGCAATCGTCTTCCACAGGGTCTTTTTTCCCTGTGTTCTTGCAGTACTTCTTATACAGCACCTCGCCTTTGAATTGAGCTTCCAGCTTTGAAGTGGATTCATCAAAAGCCTGAGTGGCCAGGGGGAAGGTGAAGGAGTTATCGGAACGGGCGGCGCCATCGGAAAGCTTGGTAGCACCACCGGTGTAATTGTTAAAGCTAGAACGTATTCCCCAAGACAAGGAGCCCTCAGATGCGGCTTCTTGCGCATATGCAACTGGTGCGAGGGAAACGAGGGAGGATGCCATAACCGTTGCCATGAGGGTGGCCGTATGGCGTCGCATTCGGTTCAACGCAGTTCCTTTCAAGTTATGCAATTTACCCGGTATAAACCGAGCGCACACAACTTTATACCCGACTTTTTAGGCATGCCTAACCTCAATAAAGACGGGGGTAAGTTAGCCTTACCCTCTACAACGGAACTTGCTTGATAAGCTTGGGAAATCAGTGCACCAGGAAAAACTTCTTATTTTTGCATAACAAAATGGTTGACCCCTGCTCCATCAGAGAAAAAGAAAACGGACACCCACAGTGGAGTGCCCGTTAAGGATGAGGCTTTAGGGTTCATAGGGGGCGTCGCCAAGCCGAGGATCGATATGAGCGCCCCGCTCAGCTCCGACGGCTTCACGACGCCGCTTACGTTCAACCCAGAAATCGGCGTTCTTAATGCCCACGGCATCCGGATCAAAGTCCGGCTCCAGCCCAGCCTTCTTTTGTCGGTAATAGTCACGCAGACATTTGAGTGCCGGGACCTGCAGAATAAGTATCCCGATAACGTTAAGCCACGCAGTAGTGCCCACTCCGATATCTCCAAGCGTCCAGGCCGCACCAGGAGTGGAAGTAGCGCCGACGAGCACAGACACAATCATAAGAGACCTCAGGCCCCAGATAATCAGCCTACGTAGGCCTTTGCTGTGTACCCAACGATTCAAATACGCAAAATTGGTCTCCGACAGATAGTAATAGGCAACTACCGTGGTAAAGGCAAAGAACATAATGGCGACCGCGATAAATGACGGACCCAAGCCCGAAGCGACTGAATCAAGTCCCGACTGAACAAATCCCAGCCCCACCGAAACTCCATCAGGCAACGAGCCTTAGTAAATAACCGCCCCCTCTTCACTCTCCCCGGAAAAAACCTTGTACATATTGGTCGAGATAATGATGAACGCCGTCGCAGAACAAACAAAAAGTGTATCCACGTACACGGCAAATGCTTGAGCAAAGCCCTGTTTTGCGGGATGAGAGACCTCCGCAGCTGCCGCGGCCTGCGGCCCCGTGCCCTGACCAGCCTCATTAGAGTAAATACCGCGACGAACACCCCACATGATCGCAGACCCAAATAATCCTGCGAATGTGGCCTCAGCATTAAAAGCCGACTTAAAAATCAGCCCAAAGACATGCGGGATCTGGTCAAAGTTTATAAACAAAATGACAATGGCAACTGCAATATAAATAGCGGCCATGGCCGGCACCACCATCGTGGCAAAGTTTGCGATGCGCTTCACCCCGCCAATAATGATAAGAGCCAGGACCACAGCAAGCACCACAGCGGTAATCTTTACATCCACCCCCCATGCATTATTTACCGCAGCAGCTACGCCATTTGCCTGGATTCCGGGCAGGAAATAACTGGTGGAAAAAATCATCGCAATAGCAAAGACGATGCCATAGAACAGCATAAAAGGGGCCGCCTTGGTGTGACGGTACGCCTTTTCCAGATAAAACGCCGGACCACCGCGGTACTCGCCGGTGTCTCGGTCTTGTTCTTTATAAATTTGAGCGAGGGTACATTCAATAAAAGAGGTAGAGGCACCCAAGAAGGCCACCATCCACATCCAGAACACGGCACCGGGACCGCCGAATGCAATAGCCGTAGCCACGCCAGCGATGTTTCCCACCCCTACTCGTCCGGCAAGGGACATCATCAACGATTGAAAAGAAGAAACACCGTTTTCCGATTTTTCACCGCGTCGTAGCTGACGGAGCATGTCCGGGAGTCCCCGCAACTGCACAAAACGAGTAGCAATGGTGAAGTAGATGCCGGCAGCCAAGCACAAAAACACAAGCGCTGGAGACCAGATTATCGAGTTCAGAGCATTAAGCGCATCAGCCATATAAACCCCTTAGATGTGATTGGCATCTCTTTTTGAAGATTTATATATCATGCACCACGATGGCTCAGAATGCACTGGCTCACAGAAAAACGCCACCATGTGGGGGCAGAGCGTAGTGAAACGCGCCCCCCACATAGTCCTCTCACGCCGTCTAGCGGATGGTCACCTGGCGAGACTTGATGTTCTCTAGCTGACGACGCTCATCGGGGTTCAGCTGAGAGTCATTATCCAGCTCCGCCTCAATCTTCCCGTTCAG
Organism: Corynebacterium pseudotuberculosis; assembly: GCF_002155265.1. Lineage (NCBI taxonomy): Bacteria > Bacillati > Actinomycetota > Actinomycetes > Mycobacteriales > Corynebacteriaceae > Corynebacterium > Corynebacterium pseudotuberculosis. The sequence goes on along the minus strand of NZ_CP021251.1, from coordinate 653,055 downwards.
AGCCACGAGGTCAGCAGCATAATCCTCGTGGGAGCGCTCAGGATCCAAGTCCCACACGGGGACGGCAAGTCCATGCGTGCGGAAGACACCTGCAAACTTGGTTTCGTCGCCAAGCTTTAGCTCTCCACGAGCAGCAATGCGGGCCAGCGCACGCAGCAGTGTGTCTTCTTCCTCACCACGCACCCATCGGATGTGAGCCTTCTGCCCCGGATTAATCCACCACACGGTTCCCGGCACTTCTGCTTCTACTCGATGCGAAGGCAAGACCGAGTCATTGGCCGCTTGGATCGCTTGGGCGTGCATGGGGCTCACGGCGGTTCCCTCCGGAATCCACCAGTTAAAATCGCTGAACTCAGTGATGTCTATCTGCTGATCGGCGCCTAGCAGCTCATTCAGCTTTGGCTCAGTGCCGTCCGCCACGGCGCGGTCCAAGGTGTCGCCCGGCTTAGCACTCTTTGCCCAGTTAAGGGCATAAGCCAAGTCGCGATTCGGATTGTTGGAGCGGGCTTGGGTCTGGAGAGCGACGAGGATGTCTCCCCCTACCGATTCCTCCCGCACCAGTGCCGCGCTGCCACCAGGCAAAACCGTGCACAACAAAACCTCACCGAGGCCTTCAACCTCAATCTTAGCCACCGCGGAAGGCACGAATTCCTGCATAGCCACAAGATCCGTCTCAAAGGCAAACCCACCGTACGGGCGTGGATCGCGTTCAAATGCCGCACGCTCTGCAGCTCGAGCAGCAAGCTTAGCCTGACGACGGCTTATCCCCTCAGGAAGCTGTTCCTTCTTTTTATTCTTCTTAGCCATGTCACACAACTTACCGCGAGTAGGGCCTCAACACCTCCTCAGGGTTTCTTCACATTAAGACATTCATCCGCCCTGCACTACTTCAAGAGCAATATTGGGATAATCGGTAGCGATCATATCGGCGCCATGATCGAGCGCCCACCGCATATCCTCCCGCTCATTCACAGTCCATATGTATGTTCTTTTACCCTTTTGGCCGACCAACCCAGGGCGCAGCTTTGCATGAGCGATAGAGAGCCCCCGAGCCGTAGGGCGCGATGACACAACATCCCAGGGGTTATAGCGCGCTTCCCATTCCCTCCGCAGGTAAATGGCATCAATCTCTGGAGCAAGGCGGCGTATCCTGCGTATCGACGCATGAGAAAAGGAGATAAGGTGAATTCGCGGGTCTGCGAGCATTCCCCGGTAGCGCAAGCGCATGGCGATGCTCTCTTCTAACATCGCGCCGTAGCGCAGCGGATGTTTTGCTTCCACATAGAGGTGTTTGTCTGGATAGGACAAGACTATGTCTAGAAGCTCATCAAGCGTAAGAATCCGCTGCGGATTATCGCTGGTGCCAATGTTGGCATGGCGCAATTGCTTAAGGGTGGCTGCAGATACTCGTGTCTTCTCCCCAGCAGTGCGCAGCAACGTTCCATCATGGTGACACACCACATGCCCGTCGCTGGTTAAGCGGACATCGCATTCAACCCCATGAATAGGAAGTTCCAGGGCCTTTTCAAAAGCCTGGGCGCTCATCTCGGGATAAGCCGATCTAAAGCCTCGATGCGCGATAATCTGCACGTCATACCCCTATCCTCATCACATCACCTTTCTCCTCGGGATGTAATGCTCTGTCTTATTCCGCCTAGTCAATATCTCCGTGGCTTTACCCCGCAAATAATAACAGTCCCTTTGCCGCCTAAGAACGGAAAGAGAGCCGAAAAACACCTATTGCCTATGCCTTTTCTTTCTTAGGCTACTTAGCACAAAGCCGGGCCCTTCCTAAGAAGAGCCCGGCCCTGCGCCCACTCAAAACACCGCGCAAAACACTGTGTTTTATATAGCGACCACACCAACTATTGCCGCATTGAGCATATTGGTGGCAAAACCAGTGATCAGGGCGATTGGGGCGAGTTTGGCGACTTCACCACGACGCTCAGGGACAAGACCTCCGAGCGCACCGATCTGAATTGCAATAGAACTGATGTTGGCAAAACCAGCAAGGGCAAAAGTGCTGATCATAATGGACTTCGGCGACAGATTCTCAAGGTTCGCTCCAAAGCTGGTGTATCCCACAAACTCATTGATAATAGTCTTCTCTCCGATGAAGGATCCCACCAAATGAGCCTCGCTCCAGGGAACTCCGATAAGCCAAGCAACAGGGGAGAACAGAATGCCAAAGAGTCCCTCCAAGGACCAGCCTTCCTGCCCAAAGAGACTGCCAATTCCGCCAAGAATCGCGGACAGCATAGAGATCGTTGCAATAAAGGCAATAAGCAGACAGCCCACAGCGATGGCAATCTGACCACCGCTCATGGCGCCACGCCCGATAGCGTCGACAACGTTTTTGCTCTCAGTATCGCGAACATTCCGAACATTCGCGTCCAACGTTGTCTTCTCTGTCTCGGGCATAAACGCCTTAGCCACAAGGATAGAGCCCGGCGCGTTCATCACGCTGGCTGCGAGGAGATACTCCAACGGGGCACCGAGCAGGGAATATCCAATGATGGTTGCTCCCGCCACGGAGGCAAAGCCACCCGTCATACATGTAAATAGCTCGGAGCGGGTGAGCTTTTTCAGGTATGGCTGGATCACCAGGGGCGCCTCAGATTGTCCCAAGAAAATCACTGTAGCTGCCCACACCGACTCCACCTTGGATGTTCCCAGCAGCCACTTTAATGCGCCGCCGACGATGTCCACGAAGAACTGGATTATCCGGAAGTAGTACAGCGCACCAATAATCGCTCCGAGGAAGATGATCACCGGCAGCACGTTGAGGGCAAAAACAAAGGAGTTTTCAGTGCTAAAGAGGGAACCAAAAACAAAGGCTGTGCCCTCATTGGTAAAGTCGGTAAGCTTCTGCAGCCCTTTAGATACCGACTTCACTGCGTTAAAGCCCACACTCCACTTGAGAACGAGCAGTGACAGCAAAACTTGTAATGCCAGGCCTACCCCGAGGGTCCGCCAATTAATTTGTTTACGTGCGCGGGAAAAGAGAATGAGCAAGCCTAAGATGGCTACGATCCCTAAAAGTCCCTGAAGCCTTTCCATTATGTGTCCCCTTATAGAGATTCTGGACCGAAGGAATAAGGAAGAATTGCGGCAAAGTCAACGCTGAGGGAATTATCGCCATCTTCCACGATGACGCGCTGACAGTTGAATTCGCGGAGAACCTGACGGCATGCCCCACAGGGCCAGCACGGTTCCCCTGCTTTGCCAACGATTGCCACTGCCTGGATACGGAATGGGACGCCATCACCCGAGTGAGGCTCTCCCCCTACAATTGCGCCGCCTATTCCGTTACGCTCAGCACAAATGGTTAAGCCATACGATGCGTTTTCAAAGTTGCATCCATGGACAAGGCGGCCGTCGTCAAGCAAAAGTGCAGCGCCGACCGGAAAATGTGAATACGGCGAGTAGGAACGTTGAGCAGCAAAACGGGCCTCTGCGAGGAGCTCCTCGTCGGTCCACGTTTTACCTGTTCCCGAGGTCATGCAATCTAACCGACCAGTGGTTGTAACCCCGGAGTTCATATCACCACACCCTTTTACATTTGTGCCTTTAACCCTTGACATTCGTGCTACCAGTGATAATAATCAAGAATGTCAAATCGCACAATAGGTTAAGAGAAGTGTTCCACCACACAATGTGGGTACTCTGGCCGAGTTGCCATATAGCACTTCCCAAGCCTTAACAGCTCCAATGGAAGGTGATACCGTGGCCGAGAAATTCGACGCCGTAGACGTCATCCGCACAAAGCGGGACAACGGGAAGCTAAGCAAGGGACAAATCGACTGGATCATCGATGCCTACACTCGCGGCATTGTTGGCGACGATCAAATGGCTGCCCTCAACATGGCAATATTCCTCAACGGCATGGACAGAGAAGAAATCGTCCAGTGGACCCAGGCCATGATCGACTCCGGCGAGACCATGAGCTTTGCCAGCCTCTCCCGGCCAACAACAGACAAGCACTCCACCGGCGGGGTCGGCGATAAAATCACGCTTCCACTTGCGCCACTCGTTGCCAGTTACGGCGTTGCTGTGCCACAACTCTCTGGTAGAGGACTAGGACACACAGGCGGAACCCTAGACAAATTAGAGGCCATCCCCGGGTGGGAAGCTGACATAGATAATGCCCGAATGATGAAGATCCTCGAAGACCCCGGCTGCGTGGTATGCGCCGCGGGAGCAGGCCTCGCACCCGCCGACAAGAAGATCTATGCGCTGCGTGACATCACTGCCACCGTCGACTGCATCCCACTGATCGCCAGCTCCATCATGAGTAAAAAAATCGCCGAGGGAACCGCAAACCTAGTCCTCGACGTCAAGGTGGGTTCCGGGGCCTTTATGAAGGAGCTTGACCAGGCCCGCGAGCTCGCCCGCACAATGGTTGACCTAGGCCGCGACGCCAGAACCAATATGGTCGCGCTTCTCACCGACATGTCCGTCCCCCTGGGGCGCACCATCGGCAATGCCCTAGAAGTTCGCGAGTCTGTAGAGGTCCTCGCAGGTGGCGGCCCTTCCGACGTCATAGAGCTCACATGCGCCCTTGCGACGGAGATGCTTGAGCTCGCCGGCGTCCATGATCCCGATGTCCACGAAGCGCTTGCCGACGGCCGCGCGATGGACTCTTGGAAGAAGATGATCCGCGCACAGGGCGGCGACCCCGACGCAGCACTCCCCACCGCACGGCACACCCATGAGGTCACCGCCGATCGCGACGGCTATCTCACAGAGATGGACGCCCTCGCACTGGGAGTAGCCAGCTGGCGACTCGGCGCAGGACGCGCACGCAAGGAAGATCCAGTCCAACTCGGCGCAGGCATCGAGATCCATGCAGAGCTCGGCGAGAAGGTATCAAAAGGCCAGAAGCTTTTCACCCTCCACACCGACGATGAGGACCGTTTCAGCCGAGCCCTAGAATCCCTCGAACCCGGCGTAAATATCGGCGATGAGCCCCCGGCACCTCGCCCCTCGGTCATCCTTGATCGCATCAGCTAACAGCACGAGGAACATGCAGAACTTGCAGTGAGCCTGCATTTCCATAGACATTAAGAGACCAATGCCCCATGATTGTCTTGTTTGTCTATGGAAATGCAGGTTTTATGCAGGAAAGAACTGTTCTTGTATGTCTCGCAAGGTATTGGCGGAGTGCGTGAAGCGCTCCATCTCATGATCGGTCAATTCAAGTTCAACCACCCGGTTAATGCCACCCCGGTTAATCACCGCTGGGGTGCCAATATAGATGTTCTCCTGCCCATATTCTCCTTGCAAGAGAGCCGACACAGGGAGTGCAACCTCTTGGTTATGGATTACCGCGCGCGTGATGCGGGCGAGCCCCATGCCAATGCCATAAGAGGTAGAACCTTTGGCGTCGATAATGGCGTAAGCGGCATCGCGGGTTTCCTCGAATATCTTCTCCAGCTCAGCATCCAATCCAGGGTTTTTCTCCAGCTGTCGGCGCATGGATACGCCCGCGACGGTAGCCGAGGAAAGGACCGGGAGCTCTGTATCGCCATGCTCGCCGATAATATAAGCGTGAATCGAGCTAGGAGCGACTTCATAGCGCTCGCCAAGCATATAGCGGAAGCGGGCAGAGTCGAGGACCGTTCCTGAACCGATCACCCGATGCCAATCCAGTCCTGAATATTTCCATGCGGCATAAGCAAGGATATCCACGGGATTAGAGGCGACAAGAAGGATGCCATCAAAGTTATTGGCCATAACCTCGTCCACGATGGACTTCATGATCTTCATGTTCTTATCCACGAGCTGCAGCCGGGTTTCACCGGGCTTTTGCGCAGCCCCTGCACAGATCACAACCATAGCGGCGTCTTCACAGTCCGCGTAGCTGCCTTTTGTGACTTTGGTCCGGGAGGAAGCCCACACAACGCCATGGTTGAGGTCCATGACGTTGCCCTCAAGCTTTTTCTCATCAATATCAATAATGGCCAGATGATCGACGGTCCCCTGATTAACTAGCGCATACGCATACGCAACCCCAACATCACCTGCGCCAATGAGCACAACTTTGTTTCCGACGATATCCTTCATGGCTACCTTCCTTAGTGCCCCACCAAGGGACAATTCTTGTGACTACTCTCTGGGCTTCCATCACAATTATGCCCGTTATTGTGGTTTTATGCCCGATATGATACTTATTTCACACTATTAAATTCCGTTCGGATTCCGTTTCCCATTGATTGCACCCACGGGATCACGTCCCGCGGCCCCGCCTCACGCCCCCACCCTAACAAGTCCTCCGGCAGCACTCCATAGCAAAGCCACCTCAACATCATTGAACTTTGAGGTGGCCGCAAGAAGGAATCAGAACTCAAGCACCGGGGATCCCACAGGCAACGCCGGTGGAATGATGCGGGCAATAGCCAGCCGGGTTTTTATGGAGATATTGTTGATGCATATCTTCTGCACGGTAGTAATGACCGGAAGGCGTCTGGGCTAGCTCCATCACCTCAGTAGTCATGGGGCCAAATCCAGCAGCCTCAAGCTTCGGTCCATAGGCGTTTACAATTTCCCGAGCACGAGCGGCCTGCTCGGCAGCATAGGGGCCGGCCGTGTAAATAGCAGACCGGTACTGGGTCCCCACATCATTTCCCTGACGATATCCCTGCGTAGGATCATGCGCCTCTAATGCCTTAATAACGATCTGATCAAAGCTGACCACGGCAGGGTCATAAACAATTTCCACGATCTCGGTATGGTTGGTGCGCCCAGTACAAACCTCACGATAGGTGGGGTTTGGGGTAATGCCGCCAGCAAAGCCTACGGACGTGGACTCAACGCCTGGAGTCTCCCAGAACATTTTTTCTGCGCCCCAGTAGCAGCCAATCCCCACATAAACTACCTCTTGCCCCTCTTTCCAGGGACCGGTGATGGGGGTGCGCAACACCGCATGCGGACGCGGCTGTGACAACACTGGCTGCGAACCACCTTTGAGTGCCTCGTTATCAGCAACCATCTTCGGCGATGAACCAAACAACCAACCCATCTTCTTCTCCGTTTCTTTTGATATACAACCGCGCAGAACCGCTCGCCCTTGGCTGCGATCTTCCCGACTGTGCGGTTATCTGTTTATACGGTGCACAACCCTTTGTTGGATTGTTTTATTTCCCAATCTGAATTCTTGAACCGTGCTTTCGTCTCCCCCACCCACACACCCGCTGTGTTCCCCCATAGCAAACTTATTGGAATTTCCACAGATTAACGTTGCGATAATCCAGGTTTGCCCTATCATGGGGTCAAGTCGCCTCACGCGCATGATCAAGTTTTTTGATCCGATCACACCTCGGAATGCGCGCGGCACTACACCTCAATGAAAGGACAACGGCAATGGCTAAGTACGAACTGCCCGAACTCGATTATGCTTACGACGCTCTCGAGCCCCACATCGCTGCTGAGATCATGGAGCTCCATCACTCCAAGCACCATGCAAACTACGTAAACGGTGCTAACGCGGCCCTGGAGAAGCTTGCCGACGCCCGCGAGAACGGCTACATCGGCGTTGCTGTTACCGCCCTCTCCAAGGATCTTGCTTTTAACCTCGGCGGACACACCAACCACTCCATCTTCTGGAAGAACCTCTCACCGAACGGTGGCGGCGAGCCAACCGGCGACCTCGCAGAGGCAATCAGCGCTGAATTTGGTTCCTTTGACAAGTTCAAGGAGCACTTCTCTGCAGCAGCCCTCGGCCTTCAGGGCTCCGGATGGGCAGTGCTCGGATACGACCACGTTGGTGAGCGCCTTGTCATCGAGCAGCTTACCGACCAGCAGGGCAACATCTCCGCTAACCTCACCCCACTACTCATGCTCGACATGTGGGAGCACGCTTTCTACCTGCAGTACAAGAACGTAAAGGCAGACTACGTCAAGGCAGTATGGAACGTGTTCAACTGGGAGGACGTTGCAGCACGCTACGAGGCAGCTACCAAGTAAATGCTCCTGCTGAATAAAAAGTAGACAGCATCTTAAGATGCCGCGCCCCTAGGTTTGAGCCACACCGCTCACCTAGGGGCTTCGCATATCTCAACTAAGGAATAGACCAGACAACTCTGAGCGCTACAAGCCTCCTCATTTACTCGACAGGACATAAAAGGACGGAAAGAACTAAGTCAATGGAACACTATTGTTCAATGGCTTGAACTTAAAGATACTACGCGCATAAACTCGCTGCAAGTATTATTTGTAGTTTTCTATCCGGGAGGTTCTATACCAATATGTCCAACACATCAACCAAGGTCAGCGTCCTCGTCGGCAGCCTCCGCGAAGGTTCTTTTGCACGCAAGATCGCACTTAATGCCATCGAGATGCTGCCTAGCGATTGGGACGCCAACATTCTAGAAATCCGCGATCTGCCACTCTATGATGCAGATTATGACGATCCCGCTATGACGTCCAAGCCACTTCCAGAGGCCTACACAACTTTCCGGGAAGAGCTCAAAGCGTCAGACGCCGTCCTCTTTGTCACGGCAGAAAACAATCGCACTATCCCAGCTTGCCTCAAAAACGCTATCGACGTCGGCTCAAAGCCCAACAGCGATGTGGCATGGACAGGACTCCCCGGAGGAATCATCAGCCATTCGGTCGGACGCATGGGCGGTTACAGCTCGCACAAGAACCTCCGTCTCGCGCTCTCTTACTTTGCGATGCCACTCACCGGCCAACCAGAGGCATTCATTGGCCAGTCCAATACGCTTATCGACGATAATGGCTCCATCTCCAACGAGGACACCCGCGCATTCATCCAGCGCTACCTTGACACCTTTGTGGAACTAGTAAAGACGAATCCGCGTAAGCGCTAGCCACAAGCATCGGCCCCAATAAACGTCTTGGCGCTCAAGAGCAATCGAGCGCCAAGACGCAACAGTAATAAAGTTGCAATAAAGCTGCGGGCCCCAAACTTATCTTCACAGAGGTAGATACCATAGGAGCATGTCTCCGCCAGTGCCATTGCCTGCCTCTGGGCGGGAAGGGTTACGCCGAGGTAGCACCGACTACCGGAGAGCCGTACTCGCCTCCCTAGCCGCAGGGCTTGCCACATTCAATGCTTTGTATTGCACGCAAGCTATTCTCCCCACGCTTGTAACAAGTTTGAATGTAAGCCCCACAACGGCCGCGCTCACTATTTCCGCCACAACAGGGGCCTTAGCAATTTGCATAGTTCCTATTTCTATCTTCTCGGAACGGTTTGGGCGTGGACGAGTCCTTGTCATCTCTGCGCTTTTGGCCACAATGCTGGGATTGTGCCTTCCGTTAGCTCACTCTATATGGGTCCTTATCGCGCTTCGCGCCATTCAGGGAATTTTCATTGCTGGAGTCCCGGCGGTGGCAATGGCGTGGCTTAGCGAAGAAATCCACCACGAGGACCTGGCCAAGGCCATGGGAATCTATATTGCAGGCAATACGGTAGGAGGGCTCTCCGGCCGGCTGACCCCCGCGCTGCTCCTCGATATCACCACATGGCGATGGGCTCTGTTTGCTACCACCCTGTGCGCCCTCATCATGGCTATAACTATGGCAGTCATGTTGCCTCAACAGCGTCGGTTCCAACCACGGACCTTAAGCATAAAGCATGAGCTCACAACGATGCTCGCACACTGGACCACGCCCTCCCTGTCACTATTATTTGCTACTGCTTTTATCGGCCTCGGCATTTCCGTTTCGGTGTACAACTACATCGGATTCCGCATGATCCATACATTCCAGCTTTCCGAGGCTTTGGTAGGCACTGTATTCCTCATGTATTTGGCAGGAACCTGGAGTTCCGCTCGCGCAGGCATTTGGGCCGGGCGCATAGGGCGCGGTCGAGGAATGATGTATGGAGCGCTTGCCATGCTATTAGGCCTAGCCCTCATGCTCTGGAACTCCCTTACGATCACGCTTATAGGACTGTTCATATTCACAGCAGCGTTCTTCCTTATCCATTCCATTGCATCCGGCTGGGTGGGTTTAATAGCTACAACGCACCGAGCAGCGGGCGCAAGTATGTATCTGCTCAGTTATTACGTTGGGTCTTCCGTTGTGGGATGGCTATCTGGTTATGCTTTTGACGCGCTGAGCTGGCATGGTTTTATCGGTTGGCTCAGCCTGTGGACCATAGCGCTTTTAGGCATCGCAGTTGCTTTACGACGCCTCGCGACCTGACTCGTTTTATCAATGTCTTCCGGAGCCAATACGCTCCTGCAGGCGCTGCACGTGCGACTTTTCTATTGGATTATCCAACTGCCTACATAATCCATAACAAATCCACGAGCCCTTGTGATACACCCAGCTCTTCATGATTTAGGGTGAGAGAATTTATGATTCTCTCCTCTAAAGTGACTAGCTACTATTCCAGTAACCGCATTTTACCCGTTGGGGACACGCCATCACGCAGCGCTGCCTCTGCTATCAGGAAGCTATACGTCGTCTCAATGTTCACCGCCGACGCGTAATACGCCACCGTACAAACAATTCACGAGCGTACTTCCACAGCAAATCCTCTACGAAGGCATTGCCACTGGAGTCGGATAGATAACTGAGCCCCCTGATTAGAAGGTGCCATTCCAGTCATCAGGAAGCCCGAGTGCCGTGGATTCTACGAGGGGGTTTGTGAGGAAAGATTCATGAATCAGCGTTGCAATTTTTTCGGGCCAAGTGGTTGCTGGGGACGTGGTCCGTAAGGTGTGTGCCATGACAGTAAGGACTCCAAAGAGGCGTTCGCTTTGTCCTTCAGGCAGAGTGACAAGTTCAGGTTGAGTTCTCAGTGCAGCAGTGGGGGCGGGAGTGAAGGACTTATTCCATAGACGAGCGTGATGGGCGCACATGTTGCGTACCACGGTGAGTTGTTCAAGCCATCGTACGAGCGGGTGCTGCTTCTTGACCTTGCCTCGTTGGGTTGCAGACAGCCTGGAGAGATCAACGACAAAGTTGAGACCTTCGGCGATTTCTTGTTGGGAGCGTGATGGGAGTCCCTCAAAAAGCTTGGAGATGTCCGCGAAGTCGAGTACTTCTGCTAAAACCCAAAACGGGAATGAGGCAGCGTATTTACTCTGGTAATGCTTGACTGCCTCATTGCTGCGTCCAACTCGACCTATCCGCTTGCCCGCCAAGCTTATCCACTGAGAGTGCTGGAAGTTCGACCGGAATGTTGCCGGGTCTGTGTAGGCGAGGGGATCCGTTTCGCAGAGAAGATTCCCGATACGAGTGCGTAAGGCAACCTCAATTCGCTCCATCCCATCGTGTGTGAGGGCCCGCAGTTTTCGATCAGCTTCGTAGAGAGCGGCAGCATCAGCAAACGAGGTACCTACAATGAAGTCATCGGCCCGTGCGCCCGTTACATCGAAGCGGCGTGCTGGGTACCAATACGCCGACATTCGATAGTAGCTCACGTTTGACAACCACTGACACGCCAAGGTCTCATCGACGATCATGCCTCGTGACCTCAGCAAATCAACTTGCTCAGCCAGCGTCGTCGAAGGCTTCAGATCGGCCACCCCTAGCCCCTACTTCCTGTTAAAAGAGATCCAGCCCACTCTCAACCAAAGGCTGAGGCGGGCTGAACTGTTAACTCGAGAATACCACGCCGACAAGTCGCAACCTAGCAGAGCACCGTCCAAATAGGGGAGATGAGAACTAGCCCTCATTCCACAGAGATGGAACCAGTCGTGGTTGAGGCGTATGAGTGAGAGCCTGGCGCGGGCGCACCCACGGCTTGCTGGAATTCACGTCAATTCTGACTCTTAGAAGGAGGTAGTCATGGTTACTACTGGCTTTTAGGTATTCACCAATGACGCCTTTAGAACTACCCGAACTGTCAGGTACGAGAGCAAAGTCTATTTCTGTGGTCGTGATGTGGCTACAGCGCACGAATATACCAACACGAGCAAAGCTATCCAGGGCCACTGCAAGAGTTCCGTTTTGTTACCCTCTTCCCACCCATAGGCGGAAACCAGCAGGTTCCTTTCATCACAGAAGGTGACCTTTACCGGCTCATTTTCTCCTTCGTAGCCTGCGCCGCGCAGCAGGCTACACCCAGGAAAATAGTATTGGAAGTCGGTTGAGCCGAAATTACGTTCTGGGGTTTATCCGATAGCTACCTTGGCATTGGTCTAAAAACTAAAACCAGAGAAATATGGACGGCGAGGCTTCGGTACCGAGTTTGTTCAGCTTATAAGTGAAGTCTTTAGCAAGCACCCGATAATTGCTTTTCCGGGGGTACGGACGACTTCTGGAAAGCTGTTGGTTGGCATTATTACCCCCGGGAAAAGGATAAGTAAGTTGTTTATCTCCAACAAGATCTAGCTTGGTTATTGCTGCTCATGGTAAACCGATCAAGCAACGAAAATGTGGTTCGCGCGCATTTTTATCCGTCGTGCCATGAAAATTTCCAGGATACAAATTCCTTCTCCGGAAAACCCACGGCCCACAGCAGCGCGCAAAATAAAATCCACAATACCCAGCGCCTCCGACTACTTCCGGAACACCTTTGGCAACAAAACCGTACTAGTCCGCACTTACCGCATTAAACGACCACCTTCTCGCGGTCCTCTTCCGCGCCACCTTCTTCCGCGGCCTGCAGTTTTCGAATCTTGCGCTCCTCGCCTATGGCGACAATTGCCAGCAGAAGGATGCCAATAGTCAGCGCGAAGTAGAACACGGTGAACACCGCACCCCAACCATGGAGCAGGAAGCCGAAGACGTTTAAGCCCTCCCTCTCCGGGTCTGCGATCGCGGCGAGGCCAACCTTGGCCATAGAGTCGCCGAAAAGGTAGCCGAAGGTGCCAGTCATACCGTTGGCCACACTGACTGCTCGCTTAGGAACAAAACCGACCAACGAGACACCGATCAGCAGCTGTGGGCCAAAGATCAGTGCACCGAGAATGAGCAGAGCAATATTAACCATCATCACGCTGGAAGCGTTGCGGTAGAGCATGACCGCAAAGTAAACCATGAATAGGCAGCCAATGGAGACCACCGCCCGACGCCCCTTCAACAGGTCGGACACATAGCCCCACAGAAGGCTGGCTACAAGGGCACCTATCTCAAAGTAGAAGATGGTGTTGACTGCGTCGCCCTTGCTAAAGTGCAATTCTTCCGTGACGTATAGCGGCGCCCAGTTGTCGATGCCGATGCGCACGATGTAGACGAATACGTTGGCGATACATAGAGTCCACAACCAGGGATTTTTAGAACATAAGTGAAGAAGACGTCTTTCTTAGCTAAGTCTTCTGTCTCGGTGTTTTCCTCCTCGACCGCCTCGCCGAAGATCTCTTCACTACGGTTCCAGCCGAGCTCTTCGGGGTCGTCCTTGCCCACAAACAGGCCGATTGCACCGATCGCAAGGCCAATGAGAGCCGGGAATACGAACATGCCGACGACATTTCCGCCGAAGAACATGTTGGCGCCCCATAGTGCGATACCGCCGGCCAGCGCACCGCCAACGTTGTGCGATGCATTCCAAAGCCCGAGGTATTTACCTCGCTTTGTTCGAGGTGCCCAGCGCGAGATTGTGGAGTATGACGCGGGCCCACCCGCGGATTGGAAGAGGCCGTTCAGACCCCAGAGAACGATGAAGATTCCGATGACAGAACCGAAGTAGCTAAGCAGCAGACCCATCATTAGCACCATGACGGATGCACAGAGCAGAAGCATCGAAATAACGCGCTTCGAGTTGCGTCCGTCAACAAAGTAGCCGACCAGAGTTTTACCTATGCCATAGGTAATGGAGAACGCTAGACCGATGTAGCCCAGCTGAAGCGTGGTGAGGCCAAACTCTTCCTTGAGCATTGGCTGAGCGACTTTGAAGTTGTTCCTGATGAAGTACATCGACATGTACACGAAGAAGACGACGAAGAACGCCTTGAGAAACTGCCCCAGCCACTCCTTTCTCTGCTGCTCCAGCGGAATCCCTTTGTTGGGGATCTTCTTGAGATCGAAAAAGGAAGTCATATCTGAATGCTTTCAGATGAACAGAGGGTTAACAAGGATAATTTTTATTAAAGACCTCAATCCCCCAGGTCGCTCTGAACAACAATGTAAAATCTCACACCAAACAACACAAGTAAAACGCATTCAAAAGCAAACGGACCATCAGCAGGTCAACCACGGTAGCAGATTGGCGCTCAAGGGTGTCGCCGGAGTGCCCAAGCCTCTCATCTAAGCGATACTTGACCCATGTCTAATCAAAATGAAACATTACGAGCTTTATTGAATTTCCGTGAGGAACGAAACTGGGCACAATTCCATAGCCCGGCTAATCTAGCCAAGTCAGTAGCCATTGAGGCTGGTGAGCTCTTGGAATGCTTCCAGTGGGATGATCAGGTCACAGACATCAATGCTGTGCGTGATGAGCTAGCCGATGTTCTCTCCTACGCGTATCTTCTGGCGCACGAACTTGGGTCAAACCCACATGACCTCATAATCAATAAGATGAAGCAAACAGCAATCAAATATCCTGTAGCCCAAACATCCCCGGCTAAAAAGGATATGAAGTAAAAAGCGTATACCCGCTCACCACAGCCCATCCCGCTGCCACAGCATATGTAATGTTCCCCAGTACTTTTCCTGCTAGCATCCCCCATGGCTTGATCAGCCAAACGCTCATAGCCACTAGCACCAGGATCGCCATAAGCACGTAGGAATCACCAAAAAGATGTTGGGCCAGGTTCCAACGCATAGGTGCGCCGTCGTAACGCGGCAGCAACCAATGCCCACTGCACACGGTAATAACAACAGCACCAACGCTGCCGGCCATCAATGGGTAGGCCGCGGCGGACATCCCCCAGTGACGGGCAGCCGTCACGATAGCCACTGCAACAGCTACTACTACCCAAACCCAGTGATGAGACCACGATACTGGAGAGCAGAGGAGCGCCAACAGGGAATTTACGCATAGCGCGGCGGCCGCGTGCCCGCGACCAAGCAGCACCCACATCAACCATGCGAGTACCGCAAAAACAAGGAGGCAGGCTACTGCCCATAAAGTGGTGTGCGATTCTTGACCAAAGAAGCGGGCGATGACCCCTCGGAAGGACTGGTTACTTGGCCATGTGAGATCCCCAATGCGACCCGGGTCGCTTAGAGTCTCAAACCAGTAGGTTTTGGAGGTCTGCGGCGCAATCAGCCAGGTCATAAGGGTCACACCGATGCCGGAAGCAACGCTCCAAGCGGCAGCTTTGTAGTCTTTTTTGATCAGGAAGTACAAGCCGAATACCGCCGGCGTCAACTTGATAGCAGCTGCGATTCCTACCAGACTGCCGCGCGGGAGCACCGTGCGACGGGCAAGAACATCGATGATGACGAGCATCATAAGAAGCACATTGACCTGAGCAAACCCCATGGTGTCTCTGACAGGTTCCATGAGAAGCGCCGCGCTCAGAATCACTGCGGCAAAACCATACACGGATGCCCTACCCCAATCGGGCATAACGCTGCGTGTTGCCAAAACCACGCACCACCATAGGGCAAGCACCGACGTTAAACATAAGATCGTGGCACCAAAGTTGACGCTAAGCAACGTAAAGGGCACAAATACTAGTGCTGCAAAGGGGGGATATGTGAACGGCAGTGAGACGCCGCCAACTGAATAGCCGCGAGTATAGAGGTTATCGCCAGCGAGAAAGGCCTTGGCACCTTCGCGGTATACATCGAAATCGATGTGGTACCGGAAGTACGCATCAAAATTGTCAGGGATGCCTCGGAAAAACAGGATGTCTTTGCTCACCAGCCATAGGCCTAGGATAATAACGCTAAGCACTATCGACGCCGCCCAGGTCGAGCGCCGTGCCGACACTCTGGCGAGGGTTGCCGCTAATTGTGGGCCAGAACTGGGCATTTGTTTATTCACAGCAGCAACAGTATTCAGAGCACCAAATTCAAGGCAAATTCTTTAGCCATTTTCCAGCGCCGGAACGCCCGGCGCGCCCTCCGACAACCAACGACGCACGGCAGCCGTGGCCTTACAGTCATCGCCGTTATAGCTCAGGAGAGTAGCCCGAGCGGCCTCACAATCAGCCCCAACAACGTCTCCTGTGGCTTCCCGATAAAGATGCACGCTTGTCTCTCCGTCAACGTCTTCAGCATCCCAATGGAACCCCGCTGCGGGTGCAACCACTTTGAGCCCAAGTCCCTTTGGCCCAGCAAGTTGCTTTTTTACAGCCACAAAAACATCTTGCCATTCATCAGAAGCAATGAATTGAGAAACCTCGGCTTCACTAGGAACCCCCTCATAGCGTCCATGGAAGCGGCGAGCGGAAAATTTAAGCCAGTGGTTTTCCCCGTGAGAGGAATAGCAGAACACGCCTATGGTTTTGCCAGCTGCAATCGCCGCGTTACGCCGCTGTTTGAGCCACGTCCACATCTTTGCAAACGCCTGTGCCTCAGACTCGTCACCAAGGCCCTCCCACGTGACAAAGGGTCGGTACTCCTCGCCGTCGTACGCGCCCCAAAGATAGGCTCCTTGGTCCAAATAGGCTTCCACGTCAATATCAATTTCTATATCAAAGCGCGGGAAGGTTACATCAGGAGACTTTCGCAATATATCTACCCCGTCGCGCCATGCCCGCGCGAGCTGCGAGGGCGCCCCTAGGTTGGCGTCGACAAGCCCATCCACAGTAGTGATACCGCGCTCCCGATATGGATCGCCACGATCACCCGAAAGAAAAAGGCTGAGGTCATCGGAGGCCCTCAGCTCCTGTTCGCAGAAATCCCAATATCTACAGCTTGCGCATTCTTTAACGCGACGAGCATGCTCCGGGTCCGGAACCGCAAGAGCAACATCAAGACCTTGCTGAAAGAAATCTGTATTAAGAAGGAAAACCAGCTCGCGATCCTGCCCTATCAACCCGGCGCGGCTACTTCCCACTCCCAGGCGATCAAGCGCGCGTGATGCAAGGGCCAAGGTATAAGAATCTGCAGCATGGTGTTTGAGCTTGAAATGAGCAGAGTAGGGAGTGCCCAGACCCAGACGCGAGGTAGCCATCACCTTAATTGTTTTCTGATGGTGTGGCCTAGCTATCCGGTGGTTAGAGATAAGGATCGGCATGTAGGTCCCCTCGGATCTACGCACCAGGGCATCCAGACGTACTCGCCACGCTCGGCCATCGTCTTCCCCTAGGAGAACAGGATTAGTGATAATGGTGGCCTGCGCGGCAAGCGCCTCCAATGTGGCAAGCCACGGCGCGTCTGGGTCCGTTTCAACAGCTTCCGTGCCAACTGCTTCTGATGCGGTGCTCCCCTGCGGGGGGATATCGATGCGCAGGAAATTCCGGGGGTCTCCTATGCTCGGCCCGGTGGGGAAAAACGCACGAGCCTCTTCCTTTGCCTGCATACGACGTTCATATCTGAGCTGGGAATTGTGCGTTGGCGCTACGCCTGGGTGCCGACTAGCTTGTACGAGCCGGTAGCGGCAGCCCACCAGATCAGAAGGTTGCAAGCATATATCGGTTTCCACAAGTATCCCAGCCTATTGCACGAGTACGGGTACTGTGGAATTGAACTGGGTTCCGGTGAGGATCACACAACACGTTGTTATGTCAACGAGGTATCGCCCTCCCCACCGATACTCTTAGAATCGAGAGACGAGCATACGTACGAGTGAAGGAAACAACCATGGGATTGTTTGAATCTATCCGTAAGGCACGCGCAAAAACCAAGGCAGAGATCAAAGCTGCCAAGGTGCGTGCCCGCCAGGAAGCCAAGGAAGCTGCCAAACTCGAGTTCAAACGCGATAAGTTCCTTGCTCGTCAAGAAAAGAAGTTGCTCAAGGAAGAGAAAAAGGGTCTCAAAGCCAAGCGTAAGCACGAAGAGAAAATGGCTAAAAATACCCTTGAACAGCTCAAAGCCGGCAAGTTTAATAAGAATAATATACTGCGCTATGCAGGTGCAGCCCGAGCAATCATCCCAATCGCCCTTCCCCTCGTCTATCGGGGAATCACACTGGCAAAAGAAGAAGCCGCTAAGCGCCGTGCCATGAAGTTGGGAGTCAGCGCAGAAGACCTGGGGCGATTCAGCGGGCATGGTGCAGAAATTAAGGCACGCATTGCGGGGATGAATAGCTCCGTCAAGCTTTCTTCTCTGCCCAAGGGCTTTGTCACTGACGTTGAACAACGCCTTCAGGATCTCGACTTTGCCGTAGACAACGCAGAGTTTATGACCCCCGAACTGCGTCAACGTAGTCACCGCAGCATCAATAAGGATTTAGATCAGTTGGGACGCCAGATCCAAAACAAGATTGAGAGCTAAAGCCAACCCACTGCCCCATCGCCTTAGTGGGGTTTCAATGAGTCAAATCACCGATTTGGCTCATTTTTTATTGTTATATTTCTACCCCCATACGAATTAAACACCATAATTTTTATGCTATATCTCCCCACCATACGAAATAAGTAAATTAAAACTCTTATTTTGGAATATCTTAGAAATTGAGAAAAATTCACAAAAGAACATTATGTTCAAAAGATTCCATCTCAAAATGGCAATAAAATTCACCAGGAAGATATCAAAGCAATAACAAAAAGGAATTAAATACATTCCATAAATACGGCCAAAATTAATTTTTTATCAGAAAGGCGTCTAGTAATTGAAAGTTTTAGAGATAATATATTAAATCAGTTCACCTCAAAGAGCATTCTTTATTGTTTGCATATCTTTGATCGTGAATTTAGCAATGCTGGCACATGCCTCTTTGTTACAAACGCCTACCGATGCATAGGCATACAAGTGCATAGGTAAGCGCAGTGAGCGATTAATAGTAAAAGGGCATTAACATGGCACGCCGAGAAATCACCCAGTTTTTTGATGACATAGATAATACGCCCCTCGATGAGTCCGAGGTCCGAGTTATCTCTTTTAGCTTTGATGGAGAAGACTTCACCATCGATCTCTCGGAAGAAAACGCAGAAAAGTTCCGCGAGGCAATCCGCCCGTATACGGAGAAGGCCTCCAGAACTATGAGCCAGCGCACCCCCGTGGGTCACGACCCCAAGGACGTGCGGCAGTGGGCTAAGTCTAAAAAAATAGATATTGCGGCACGTGGCAAGATCCCGCAAGAGGTCATTGACGCATACGTCCAAGCCCACAAGCGCTAGACGATGCCTCACACGCGCCTCCCCACCACAGGCGCGCAAGACTCCGTCCTACAAAACGCCTTGCTCCCGAGCAATCGCGACCGCCGAGGTACGCGAGCGAACACCCAGCTTGTCATAGATATGAACAAGATGGCTCTTCACTGTAGCCTCAGAGAGCAAGAGAACACGACCAATATCGCGGTTGGAGGAACCTCCAGCCACCAATTTCAATACCTCTAGCTCCCGTGGGGTCAATGAGGTACGCGGGGTGCGGACGCGCGTCATCAGACGGTTGGCTACCGTGGGGGAAAGCGTGGAGTCGCCTTCAGCGGCAGAACGAACTGCAGCAAGCAATTCTTCCGGCGGAGCGTCCTTAAGCAGATAGCCAAGTGCGCCTGCTTCAATCGCGCCCAAGATATCTGCGTCGGTGTCATAGTTGGTTACCACCAATACGTGAGGCGATTTTTCCATGGTCCGTTTTATCTCAGCTGTAGCGTCGGCACCGTTGGTCAGCCGAGTGCCCTCTACCCCTGGCCCAAAGCGTAGGTCCATGAGAATCACATCGATGCCACCCGCTTGGGCTGCCGCTATAGCGCCTTCTGCGGTGGCTACCTCACCGATAACCTCGATATCATCCGCGCTTTCTAAAACTGCACGCAGACCAAGTCGAACGATCTCGTGGTCGTCGGCAAGCAAAACTCGAATCATGTGATGATCACGCCTTTCTTTTTCCTGCTACGCCACGCACTGGCGGGGCAGACACACAACTAACTTAGCCCACCCTTGTAAGTAATTCTATATCGTGTCACCTGCCGCTTTACCCCATCCATAAGATAGATACAGTACTTTGAGCATTAAGCCTCCGCACGTATGGGAAGCGCCACAGATACAGCTGTGCCATCACCCGGCGCGGATTCCACTTCAAGAGTTCCGCCCTGTTCCTCTGCTCGCTGCCTCATAGCGTTAATCCCGATGTGCCCTAGCCCTGCCGGGCGGTTAGCCACGTGTTCAGGGTCAAATCCTTGACCGTTATCCACAACGTCCAGGCGTACTTCATCATCCGCATACGTGAGAGTCACTTGACACCTCGTCGCCTGAGAATGCTTTGCGACGTTCCCCAGCGCCCCCTGACCGATACGCAGCAAGGCGGCCTCTGTACGCATAGGCAACTGCCGTTCTACCCCTTCAACCAGAATAGAAATCTCCGGAGAAACGATCTGTTCAGCAACGCGATGTAACGCACCCTCCAACGAGGTTTTACTCAACGCCGCCGGCTGCAGCGCCGCAATCATCGCGCGCACCTCACTCAAATTATCTGCAGCAGTAGTGCGGGCTAACTCCATCCGCTTCAGAGGAACAGCTTGTTCGGCCTCACTCATACTGGAGTTTTTAATATCTTGTTCTGACACCCGCAGCAGCATTTGAATACTCGATAGCCCCTGCGCCAGCGTATCGTGAATTTCATGCGCAATGCGCTGGCGTTCGGCAGCCACTCCTGCCGCGCGTTCTGTCTCTGCCAGCTGTGAACGCGTAGAGATAAGCTCGCGGATCAATAAATCGCGCTCTCGTGCGCCCTTCCAGATCGCCTCAAAAGCAAAGTGAATCGCGATAACCACAAGAGCAGAGACAAGCGGACCCATAACTGCTCCTAGAGTGAGGTCTGGCATCTGACTAAAGATCGCGATGAGGGCTGCGCCAATGACCGCAATGATCCCCCGTATGTCTGGCAATACGCGTAAATATAGAAAAAACAGCGGAAATACCATGTACACGGATACCGGGATAACCGGAATCATCAGAACCCATACCAGCGTCAATGCAGCAAGAAGAAGCAGGATCTGCCATAGCTTTGTGTATTGGCGGAGCACAATAAGCGAGTAAATAAGCGCAAAAAAGGCGCTAAGCGCTACCGCGATCATCGCTGATCGGGTGTCTAAGCGCACAACCCCTCCCACGGAGACAATCAACAAAACCGTGGTCAAAATGTTCATCGCCCGGTAATAGAGCGCTGCACCAGGTTGCCCCGCGTGAGCCTCTAAGTGCCCATCTATGCGGCTCCCGTCTGTGACGTCGAAAAGCCCTAATGGCGTGTCCCCTGCAATTTTTTCATCGCCACTATGCCCTCTCTCGTGGGGAAGACGCGCACTATTAGGGTCTTGAGGATCTAGGCTTAGTCGCATGAGACGTACCTTACTGCCTATAGCTCTTATTGCAGTGGCACTGACGGCAGCCGGATGTGGAAACAACGCAACTTCGTCATCTGACGCCGCTTCTGCCTCTGCAACCGGGGCTACTAATGAGGCCCCTCTCCCCGATTCGGGGCTCCCCGCCGAGGCCCTTCCAGAAATCCCAGAGGGCAAAAACGGCTGGACAGAATGTCCTTATCTCGACTCGAATTGGGTCGCAGACACCAATGGCCAGCGCATGGTCGCCCAAGGCGTGGATTCTCGTTTTGATACCCCCGCCTGCGTTTTCTGGTCTTATCCTGAGGATCCCCAAGCCACAGTGATCGTACGGCACATGGCTACCGAACAAGAGGCTATCAAGGTCGTCGACTGGGCCGCTCCCATCGACACTACCGAGCCCGCCGAGGAACCCGCAGGCTGGTCAGGCGGGCGCATCGGCAACGATAAAGGCGCCACCTACGCGGTGCAAAAGGGCAATGTGGCGGTCGTGGTCTTCAGCAATCAGCAGCAATCACTCAAGGCAGAGTTGATTGCCAAGGAAACCATCTCCAGATTGGCGCTGTAGAGGTCCTCACAGAAAAGAGGCTGCCGATGCGATCGGTAGCCTCTTTCTATATGTCGCGTGCAGCTCACATGCTTAGACTGCTACGTCGTTATAAGGCATAAGAGCGGATACCCATGGGAAAACAACTTCCATGAGGAGGAAGAACACGGCCACAGCAACGGCAAGAGCAAGAAAAGCTTTTACCGGCCATGGGCCTGGAAGACAGCGCCAAAATAATCCATACATTTACTTCTCCTCCAATGCAGCGGGTTTTTCTCCAGAACCATTCTTGGGAATCGTCTCAGTGAGCATTGCGTGAACGATCATGCGTTCTGCGTTAGAGAACTGCGGATGACACGTGGTCATCGTCATTACGCCCTCCATGTCGTCTCCTGCCGTGGTGATGTCTGTGCCAGGAAGAGAACTAATCGTATTCACATCACCGGGAGTGGTGATATACCGACCGCTAACGCTGGAATAATCACCATTTACAACGCGCTCAATCTGTTCCGGCGTGAGACAACGCTCAGCATCCGCGCGGCGTTGTTCGCCAAAGGAATCGATGGGAAGAACCCGATAGACATTCCATGCGTTTTGGGTTTCCACGACTACGGCATCGCATGCATGCAAGTTCCCCAAATCATTAAAGGGAGCGCCCTTACCCACTCGGTGTCCCGCGACAGCAAAGTTACCTTTCTCTCCCGGCAGCTGCGTATCGTGGTAATGCCCTGGCCCCGCCTCTAGATCGGTGTCCGCGGTCCCCTCAACAATCGCAAATTGAAAGTCTGAGCCAAAGGCCGGTATGTACATCCGGGCAAAGGCCGTACCAAGCTCAGGCGCTATCTTTTTACGTGGATTTACTCGCTCGTTATCCCACTGGTTCTGCAGCTGGTTATTAGCCTCATTCTGAGCTTTACCCGATGCAATATTGGTCCAATAGGACTCATAGAAGGCAAAGAGAAAGAAAAGGATGCCCGCAGTCAACAAAATCTCACCCAGGATTTGGGTGAAGGTTATGCGTGGACGATTTTTATGGCTTCCGGTCTTTGACTCAGACGCGCTGTGCCGACCGACTCCATGTCTATGTTGCGGCTCTCCCCCCGAGGAGACACCTGGGGCTGTAGAACTGGTCATGGCTTCCTTAATTTTCTTTAATTCAGGTAGGTAGAAGTAGTCTAGCCCGCTTTTTCATGTCTTCCACTACTACGCGTACTCTTTTTATTGTTCTTTTACTACGCTGAGCTTGTAACCAGAGCTACCGCACCGGTGTATTCATAGCTCGTCGATGTGCATAATGCGCACGCAGGTTGGAATGGAGACAGTACCGCTCGTGATAGAGATATTTATCTACCCAGTGTCTGGGGTGATGAAGCTTTGGCACCTCTTCTTGGCCAACATGCTCGGTGTGCCAGCCTCACTTGCATGGGCTTTGTCCTTGTTTGCCCTGGTTATCACGGTCCGCGGTATCGTGGCGCCTTTTACGTGGATACAGCTCAAGTCCGGACGCGCAGGTATTCTGATGCGCCCCAAACTCAAGCGATTGCAGGAGGAGTACGAGGAAAAGACGGATAAGGAGTCAATCCTCGAATATCAGCAGAAACAAAAAGAGCTGCACAAAGAGTACGGTTACAGCGTTAAATCAGGCTGTGTTCCTGCATTGATTCAAATTCCTGTCTTTCTTGGTCTTTATCAAGTATTACTGCGTATGGCGCGGCCCGTGGAAGGGCTGGACGCAAACAATCATGCTCCTATTGGACTGCTCTCCTCAGACGATGTCAGTGCTTTCTTGGAATCACGCGTCTCTGACGTGCCACTTCCGGCATATAACGCTATGTCTGCAGAGCAATTTGCCAGGCTTAACACTACCTATGATGCCGTCCATGCTTTTGTCACCCCGCTTATCATCGCAGCTTGCGTCTTTACAGTAATCAACCTGATTATTTCCGTAGTTCGAAACAACTATTCAGTGGATCATGATTCGGGCCTGGCGGTACAGCTCAACCGCCTTCTCATCATCATGATCTTTTTCACCCCACTGATGCTGATCAGTTTGGGCCTTAGGTCTCCTATTCCCGCAGCTATTTGCATGTACTGGGTGGCTAACAACCTGTGGACGCTGATCCAAAATGCCCTGATGTATCTGGTGCTTCGTATCAAGTATCCCTTTGATAAGGAGCATCAGGCTTTCCAAGCTCATCGACGTCGTCAGCGCCGCGAGCGCGTCCAAGAGAAAAAGGCTAGCGTCCGAGCTTTACGACGCAAACGTCTTGCTTCAATCATCATGCCTTGGCGCTTCCCCCGCTATCAGGTAGAGATAGCAGAGATTAAAAAGACTCGTCGCGCAGCAAAGGCGGAAGAAAAGGCGCGTAAAAAAGCCCTTGCCCAGGAGCGGAAAGCGTCTCGAGATGAGATAGACAAGGAGCGAGCTGAGGAAAGGAAGCAAGCCGCGGAGAAAAGACGCGCTGAGCGAGCTGCCGCACGCGCTAAGAAGTCAGCTGGCAATCCTCCTGAGGAAACTACAGAAGCTACCTAAATTGAATAATCGGCGGGAGGCGCGGACAAAAGCTGTACGGCCAGGTCGCGGGCAGTCTTGAGCGATTCCAATGAATGAGTAAGGCGCCCTCCGGCCAGGCCGCCATCAAGAAAAATCATAAGTTGATGCGCCTGCGTGGTTCCGGGATAACCATTCTTCTCTGTCAGCAGATCGGTGAGTGTTTTCAAACACCAGTCGCGATGCTCTTTTACTGCCAGCACAATTCCCTTTTCCATATCTGTTTCCGGACGCGGGTACTCATTGGCAGCGTTTTGAAAATGAGATCCTCGGTACTGTTTCTGTGGTTCTTCTTCGATGCACTGATCAAAAAAAGCCAGGATTTTATCTTCAGGCTGGACCATATTTTTTGTGCGTTCATAGTAGGACGCACGCCATTGCTCATCCAGGTTCTCTATATAGGCAATAACAAGTGCGTCTTTAGACCCAAAAAGTGAGTACAGGCTGGCTTTGGCCACATCCGCTTCCCGGAGTATCCGGTCAATACCGATGACCCGGATTCCCTCGGTAGTAAAAAGACGTGTAGCGCTTTCTAGGAGGCGTTGTCTCGGACTCGGGCGGTTACGACGCCGCCCCGCAGTTTTCGTACTCTTCGCCTCGGCCAAAAGAGCCACTTCCTTCCCATAGGGCTAGTAATAACGAATGTAAAGGGTACTACGTGCAACTACTGTCAGGCCATTCCAGCAGGCATGTACAGACTAGTCTACTCACTGAACACAAGGAAACTACCCATAAGTGCTAGTGGCTATAATTTTTCGCCTCTGTTATGGCACGATACGATCCATGACTATTTCCGACCCGCTCAACCCTGGGCAGGGCGCAGCCGATAATTCCGCTGCGTCCGTCACTAACCCAGCTCCTTCCCAACCGGCACGCTTCATCGCCGTGCAACGCAGTTATTATCCATTGCTGCTCACGTTATTCGTGGCTATCTTCCTCATCTCTAACATCAACGCCACCAAAGGCGTAGCCCTCGGCCCCATCATTACAGACGGTGCATTCTTCCTCTTCCCCGCCGCGTATGTCATCGGCGACGTTCTTTCAGAATGCTACGGATTCCGGGCTACTCGACGCGCCATCTGGACTGGATTCTTTGTCATGCTTGTAGCCGTGATCTCCTTCTATGTGGCGATCTGGCTGCCTTCTGCAGACTTTTACACTGGGCAAGAATCTTTTGCCGCTGTCCTAGGATTAGTACCACGCATCGTCCTAGCATCGCTTGCGGGTTATCTTGTAGGGCAGCTTCTCAACTCATATGTGCTCGTAGCTATCAAAAAACGCACTGGAGAACGTTCTTTGTGGGTCCGGCTCATAGGATCAACCATTGTGGGGGAGTTCGGCGATACTCTTATTTTTTGCCTTATCGCCGCGCCCGTCATCGGCATCACTACTTTTTCAGATACGGCAAACTACACTCTCGTAGGGTTTTTCTGGAAAACCGCAGTAGAAATACTTGTCCTGCCCATCACATATGCAGCTATTGCATGGGTAAAAAAGAAAGAAAATTACTAATTCCATAGCAAAGGGCGGACGAGGAGCACTCGTCCGCCCTTATTTTGTTGATCCGCTACTTACGAACCAATTGAACAATGCTGAGCAGAATCACCGCACCAAGCAAGCAGGTAAGGAAGCTAAAGATAATGCCGCCGCCGGCAACATCTACACCAAATAGTTTCAGGAGCCAACCTCCAAGAAGGCCGCCGACAACACCCACGAGGATATTAAGGCCAATACCTTGCTGAGCATCAGTGCCCTTGATCTTGGAGGCAATCCAGCCAGCAAGACCACCAATAATGATCCAACCGATAATTCCTAGACCTAGCATGTTGACTCCTTAAATAATTTCTATTTGAGCTCCGTCTTGGGACCCTATGCCCTCAAAGTCCAGTGCTCACTTACTACTCACCAGGCTAGGCTGAAAAATACGTTTGCGTTGATCTTTATCCCCTCAAAACCCCTGTAAATACGCTTATTTTGCAGTTCCGTAACCTAAAGATTGCCACGACGATCCGCATATATTCATTAAAGATAACAATTGAACAAAGAATAGCTAATCGACGAGATTCTCCAGGCTTTTCCCCCTTTAAACCCCACCCGTGGTCGTTTTCCGGGTGAATCAGAACACATAATAGCCGGCCCCCGAAAAAGAGGCCGGCTATGCAAGCAAGACGCTATTAATCCTTATCAGGCGGGCGTACTACCACCATCGGACACGGCGCCGATTGGAGCAACGCACGGGATGTGGATCCCAGCAACATACCGCGGAACCCACCGCGTCCATGAGAACCAACGACCAGCAACTGTGCATCCTTGGCAGAATCTTCCAGAGCACGAATCGGCCGATCCCTGGTAATCACCATATCTACATTCACGTCGGGGAAACGCTCCAGCAGGGGTTGAATGCGATCATGGAGAAGCTGCGTCTGCTCTTCCTCAATAACATTCCATTCCTGCTGCGCCGCTGCCAGGCCCGCAAGAGAGGCCTGTACTTGCATGTCCATCCACGTATGGATAGCAACAAGTTTGGCACCTCGAGCCTGAGCCTCTTCAAAAGCAAACTCAGTTGCCCGTTGGGAGACCTCAGAACCATCCACGCCGACGACAACCGGACCATACTTGTTGGCGTCAGTTACCTGGTTATCCTCACGAACCACGACCACCGGGCACTTAGCGTGGCTTACTACAGCAGCAGAAACGGAGCCCATGACCATGCCGGACAGGCCGCCCAAGCCACGAGAGCCCATCACAATCATTGTGACCTCACTAGACATTTCCAGGAGCATGTCTATGGGGCTCCCCTCCGCGATGGTGTAGCCGATCTTGATGTCTGGCGCTACCTCATGCGCGAGGGTTCGAGCAGCTTCGACTGTTGCCATGGTCTCCGTCTGGAGCTCGTCGAAAAGCTCCTGAGGCGGAACCATTCCCTCAGCGTAGAGAAATTGTGGCATGGTGTAGCTGGCGGCCAAGCGCAGCGGAACACCACGCTTGTTTGCGGTGTTTGCCGCCCAGCGAACCGCATTATTTGATGCTTCAGAGCCGTCAACTGCGACGACGACGATGTTCTCGGCAGTCATTTTCCTGAGCCTTTCTTCACGGGGCGACACGGGATCTCCGCATCTACTATGGCTGATATACCCACCCTATGGTGGTCAATCACACTTTCTATGTTAGCGCTCGATAACGCCACACACTACCAATTGCAACCAGTCTGCAGGTACTACAAAATCTCAGTTAATCGCTATTCCCGGGTTACTTCTCCACGGGAAGGGTCGCTGCAGGGGCATTGGAAGGATAGAAGAAGGAATAAATCGCGTGAAGAATATCCGCAATAACTCGGCCAATACCTTGGCTAAAGAAGTTCATAACCGGAAGCAAGATAGCATTAATGTCCATGGAAGATAGGGTAGTACACTTTCCTCGCGGTCAAGCACCTTTACCGGTAAAAAATGGTCTCAACCCCACCAGGGTGAGGGTATCCGAAGAACACGCCGGGATGAGCGCCTACGAGTTTGTATGGCACCTCATAGCGTCGCAACGCCGTCGTCACCCTGACGACACCACCGAGGCACTCCTTAGCCGCTTTCAGGGCGACCAGGTGATCATCGGCCCTAAGTTCCGCATAGCCAGCCCAGAGTCAACGCTCAAAGCCAACGAGGATATCTGGTTCTACCGCACCCCGGCTCCGGAAATACCGGTCCCATACAGCTGCGAAACCATTTACGAGGACGACAATCTCCTTGTGGTGAATAAACCGCCATTCCTGGCCACCATGCCGCGAGGAAAGCACATTACCCAAACCGCCACCGTGCAGATGCGTCGCGCGACCGGCAACGGCGATCTCTCGCCTGCGCACCGTCTCGACCGCCTCACCTCTGGCATCTTGGTTTTCACCAAGAACCGTAAAGTTCGCGGCGCTTATCAAAGCCTCTTCGCCGAGCGAAAAGTAACCAAAACTTACCATGCGATCGCGCCCTTCAGTGAAGACTTAACCGGTAATACTCTCTGGCGCGACCACATGATCAAAACACCAGGCGATATGCAAGGTCACATCGTCCCAGGCCCCCCAAACGCCGAGACTTTGCTTGTCGACGTCACCGAGCTCGACGCACAAGAAACAGCACAGTTACAGAAGCTCCACCACGTCACCACACCCCTGGCACGTTATACGCTTCAACCGCACACGGGACGCACCCACCAGCTACGTCTGCATATGTGGGCAGCTGGTGTTCCTATCCTAGGGGATCCCGCCTACCCCGTTATTCTTGCAGAAGAAGTAGAAGATTTCCGGGTGCCTATGCACCTCACGGCTTATCAACTCACCTTCCTAGACCCCTTCAGTAACACCCCCCGGTGTTTTACCTTGCAATAAACCCATACCCCCTCTGTCCAGGAGGGGTTTTGGGTATGCAAAAAGGGGAGGGTGGGTGAATGAAAACACACGTTCTCATTCACCCACCCTCACCAATATCAAGTTTTGTGGTTGGCGGCGACCTACTCTCCCACACCCTCCCAGGTGCAGTACCATCAGCGCAATCGGGCTTAGCTTCCGGGTTCGGAAAGGGACCGGGCGTACCCCCGACACAATAACCACCAACACATCCATACAACACAACACATCACATGTCATGTCAGACACTGCACAGTGAACACAAGCAACAACACAAACACTCTTTTTTCAAACGCTCCAGGCACAACACATCCACACACAAATGGTTGTTTATCGGTAAATTAGTACCAGTCACCTCCAAGTGTTACCACTCTTCCAGATCTGGCCTATCAACCCCCTCGTCTCGAGGGAACCTCAAAAGAAACCTCATCTTAAAACAGGCTTCCCGCTTAGATGCTTTCAGCGGTTATCCCTTCCGTACGTAGCCAACCAGCCCTGCCACTGGCGTGACAACTGGCACACTAGAGGTACGTCCGTCCCGGTCCTCTCGTACTAGGGACAGCCTTCTTCAAGTTTCAACGCGCACGGCGGATAGAGACCGAACTGTCTCACGACGTTCTAAACCCAGCTCGCGTGCCGCTTTAATGGGCGAACAGCCCAACCCTTGGGACCTACTCCAGCCCCAGGATGCGACGAGCCGACATCGAGGTGCCAAACCATCCCGTCGATATGGACTCTTGGGGAAGATCAGCCTGTTATCCCCGGGGTACCTTTTATCCGTTGAGCGACACCACTTCCACAAGTAGGTGCCGGATCACTAGTCCCGACTTTCGTCCCTGCTCGACCTGTCAGTCTCACAGTCAAGCTCCCTTGTGCACTTACACTCACCACCTGATTGCCAACCAGGCTGAGGGAACCTTTGGGCGCCTCCGTTACATTTTAGGAGGCAACCGCCCCAGTTAAACTACCCACCAGGCACTGTCCCCAACCCAGATCATGGGCCAAGGTTAAGGTGCTCAATCCGATCAGAGTGGTATTTCAACTTGCGACTCCACCACACCTAGCGGCGCAGTATCACAGTCTCCCACCTATCCTACACAAACCGAACCAAACACCAATACCAAGCTATAGTGAAGGTCCCGGGGTCTTTTCGTCCTGCCGCGCGTAACGAGCATCTTTACTCGTACTGCAATTTCACCGGGCCTGTGGTTGAGACAGCAGGGAAGTCGTTACGCCATTCGTGCAGGTCGGAACTTACCCGACAAGGAATTTCGCTACCTTAGGATGGTTATAGTTACCACCGCCGTTTACTGGGGCTTAAATTCTCCGCTTCGACCCCCAAAAGAGATCTAACAGGTCCTCTTAACCTTCCAGCACCGGGCAGGCGTCAGTCCGTATACATCAACTTCCACGTTTTCGCACGGACCTGTGTTTTTAATAAACAGTCGCTTCCCTCTATTCTCTGCGACCACCATCAGCTCCATCAGTCTGTCACCAACAATGGTCCCCCTTCTCCCGAAGTTACGGGGGCATTTTGCCGAGTTCCTTAACCACAGTTCACCCGATCGCCTTAGTATTCTCTACCTGACCACCTGTGTCGGTTTAGGGTACGGGCCATAATGACACTCGCTAGAGGCTTTTCTCGACAGTACAGGATCACCAACATCCCCAAAAAAGGGTACGCATCACGCCTCACCCTTACAAGCAGCACGGATTTACCTATGCCACGGGCCACACGCTTACACCACAATCCAATAAGTGGCTCGGCTACCTCACTGCGTCACCCCATCACTTGGCTACTACCAACGAAGGTCCCACGCACAACCACACACACCCACACAAAGTATGAACACATGCAATTAATGGGCGGTTAGTACCACTGATTCACCACTTGTCGCATCACCACGGGTACCAGAATATCAACTGGTTATCCATCGACTACGCCTGTCGGCCTCGCCTTAGGTCCCGACTCACCCTGGGAAGATTAGCTTAACCCAGGAACCCTTAGTCATCCGGCGGAAAAGTTTTCCACTTTTCATTCGTTACTCATGCCTGCATTCTCACTCGCACACACTCCACACCCGGTCACCCAAATGCTTCACCACATGCACGACGCTCCCCTACCCAACCAACAAAAAGTTGACTGCCGCGGCTTCGGCGGTGTACTTGAGCCCCACTACATTGTCGGCGCAGAACCACTCGACCAGTGAGCTATTACGCACTCTTTCAAGGATGGCTGCTTCTAAGCCAACCTCCTGGCTGTCTTCGCGATCCCACATCCTTTTCCACTTAGTACACCCTTAGGGGCCTTAACCGGCGATCTGGGCTGTTTCCCTCTCGACCAACGGAGCTTATCCCCCGCAGTCTCACTGCCACGCTATAACATTACCGGCATTCGGAGTTTGGCTGACATTGCTAAGATTGTAGTCCCGCTCAACCAACCAGTAGCTCTACCTCCAGCAAGAAACACGCAACGCTGCACCTAAATGCATTTCGGGGAGAACCAGCTATCACGGAGTTTGATTGGCCTTTCACCCCTACCCACAGCTCATCCCCTCAGTTTTCAACCTAAGTGGGTTCGCGCCTCCACAAAGTCTTACCTCTGCTTCACACTGGCCATGGGTAGATCACCCCGCTTCGGGTCCAGGACATGCCACTAACAACACCCTCGTTAGGATTCGCTTTCGCTACGGCTACCCACCAAAAGGTTAACCTCGCGACATGCCGCTGACTCGCAGGCTCATTCTTCAAAAGGCACGCCATCACCCCACAAAAAAGGCTCTGACGGATTGTAAGCACACGGTTTCAGGTACTATTTCACTCCCCTCCCGGGGTACTTTTCACCATTCCCTCACGGTACTCATCCGCTATCGGTCATCACAAGTATTTAGGCTTACCGGGTGGTCCCGGCAGATTCACAGCAGATTCCACGAGCCCGCTGCTACTCGGGGACATGCACAACCAGCGCACACATGCTTTCACGTACAGGACTCTCACCTTCTACGGCAGGCGTTCCCACACCACTTCCGCTAACACATGCACAAACCAGCAAAAAGATGGCAGCCTTTTCACGCACACACCCCACAACACCACACACGCAACCCCTGCCAGGTATCACACGCACATGGTTTAGCCTCATCCACGTTCGTTCGCCACTACTAACGGAATCACAATTGTTTTCTTCTCCTACGGGTACTGAGATGTTTCACTTCCCCGCGTAAACCCCCACAACAGCTATGAATTCACTGAAGGGTAACCACACATAACTGCAGCCAGGTTTCCCCATTCGGACACCCTCGGATCAACGCTCTATTGGCAACTCCCCGAGGCCTATCGCGGCCTTACACGTCCTTCATCGGCTCATAATGCCAAGGCATCCACCGTGTGCCCTTAAAAAACAACACACAAATATGCAAACAAAAAATACCAAGAACTAAAAAGAATAAAGATTATTACTCGCGTCCACTATACAGTTCTCACACAACACAACCACCCACCACACCAACAACAACCCACACAGGATCACCACCAGCACAACAAGCAGCCACAAGAATCAACACCACAGTGCATCATCCCAGACACCCAACAGCATGCCAACACAACAAACAACACTTCCCACAATCAACACAACACACAACAACACACCATCACACAACCATGCACAGCCACCAACTGTTAGCAGCACACAATCACACACAACACCGATCCACCCGGATTAAAAAAATAAACAACAAACACCAACCAGTGCCCATTGAAAAACAAAAACTCCTTAGAAAGGAGGTGATCCAGCCGCACCTTCCGGTACGGCTACCTTGTTACGACTTCGTCCCAATCGCCGATCCCACCTTCGACCACTCCCCCCAGAAACTGGTTGGGCCATGGGCTTCGGGTGTTACCAACTTTCATGACGTGACGGGCGGTGTGTACAAGGCCCGGGAACGTATTCACCGCAGCGTTGCTGATCTGCGATTACTAGCGACTCCGACTTCATGGGGTCGAGTTGCAGACCCCAATCCGAACTGAGGCCGGCTTTCAGCGATTCGCTCACCCTCACAGGCTCGCAACGCGTTGTACCGACCATTGTAGCATGTGTGAAGCCCTGGACATAAGGGGCATGATGATTTGACGTCATCCCCACCTTCCTCCGAGTTAACCCCGGCAGTCTCTCATGAGTCCCCACCATCACGTGCTGGCAACATAAGACAAGGGTTGCGCTCGTTGCGGGACTTAACCCAACATCTCACGACACGAGCTGACGACAACCATGCACCACCTGTATACAAACCAC
Organism: Corynebacterium pseudotuberculosis; assembly: GCF_002155265.1. Classification (NCBI taxonomy): domain Bacteria; kingdom Bacillati; phylum Actinomycetota; class Actinomycetes; order Mycobacteriales; family Corynebacteriaceae; genus Corynebacterium; species Corynebacterium pseudotuberculosis. Next base: position 620,023 of record NZ_CP021251.1, on the reverse strand, counting down.
AAGGGAAAACGTATCTCTACGCCGATCTTGTATATGTCAAGCCCAGGTAAGGTTCTTCGCGTTGCATCGAATTAATCCACATGCTCCGCCGCTTGTGCGGGCCCCCGTCAATTCCTTTGAGTTTTAGCCTTGCGGCCGTACTCCCCAGGCGGGGCGCTTAATGCGTTAGCTACGGCACGAAAGTCGTGGAAGACCCTCACACCTAGCGCCCACCGTTTACGGCATGGACTACCAGGGTATCTAATCCTGTTCGCTCCCCATGCTTTCGCTCCTCAGCGTCAGTTACTGCCCAGAGACCTGCCTTCGCCATCGGTGTTCCTCCTGATATCTGCGCATTCCACCGCTACACCAGGAATTCCAGTCTCCCCTACAGCACTCAAGTTATGCCCGTATCGCCTGCACGCCCGGAGTTAAGCCCCGGAATTTCACAGACGACGCGACAAACCACCTACGAGCTCTTTACGCCCAGTAATTCCGGACAACGCTCGCACCCTACGTATTACCGCGGCTGCTGGCACGTAGTTAGCCGGTGCTTCTTATACAGGTACCGTCACAAAAAGCTTCGTCCCTGTCGAAAGAGGTTTACAACCCGAAGGCCGTCATCCCTCACGCGGCGTCGCTGCATCAGGCTTGCGCCCATTGTGCAATATTCCCCACTGCTGCCTCCCGTAGGAGTCTGGGCCGTATCTCAGTCCCAATGTGGCCGTCCACCCTCTCAGGCCGGCTACCCGTCGACGCCTTGGTAGGCCATTACCCCACCAACAAGCTGATAGGCCGCGGGCTCATCTCGTACCGAAAAAACTTTCCACCACACACACTAAAGTGCGGTCCTATCCAGTATTAGACCCAGTTTCCCAGGCTTATCCCAGAGTACGAGGCAGATCACCCACGTGTTACTCACCCGTTCGCCACTCGAGCACCCCCGAAGGGGCCTTTCCGTTCGACTTGCATGTGTTAAGCACGCCGCCAGCGTTCGTCCTGAGCCAGGATCAAACTCTCCACAAAAAATCAGTCCAATAAAAGACCAACCAGGCTTCGTGAAAAGCCCAACCAAAACTGGCAAAAAACAAACAACCAACAAAAAAAAACATTTCATTGATCATTCAACAAAAAACAATGAAAAAAGTACAACAAAACAGTGACCATCGATGCCTTGACGAGACAACACAACAATCACCCAACACCCACACCACAACACCCCAAGCACAACACCCAGAGCATCACAGCACAAGCATCACACGTTTCCACAGCCACCAACACCCACACAACACAACATCATGCACGCATCAGCACCATAACAACGCCTCATGTCAACAACATTTTTTCCACAAACAGCACAATCTTTTACAAGCAAGCCACACTTGCCGGTCGATACTGCACCATCGTGATCATCACACAACCATGTAACAAAACATATTGCTGCCACTACACAACGTAGCTACCGCCATGTCAACCATAAAAAATATTATAAGTACATTGGCACACTATTGAGTTCTCAAACAACACACCCACACCCACACACACCAACCACAAAGCCAGCATGTACTGAATGTAAGAATAATTTTTGTTTATCGCCTGCTCGTTTTCCTCTCGCCTTACACTCACTAATCAACAACCACTGTGTGGTGTTTGCCTCTGTGAGGGGCGCTGTCGGTCGCGGCGACTCACATAAAGTTACACACCCTCAACACAACACACAAATCCCCAGGTCAGAACACGTTTTTTAACGCTTTTCAAACAAGCTTTAATCAACAAGGCGATAAAAACAGCAAAGCACCGCAGGAAAAATTCCTACGGTGCTTCAGCGCCAGTGTCAGTGGTAACAAGCCAATGGACCGTCGGGGCCATCAATAACTCGCACCGGGGTATTGAATATTCGGGTCAGTACCTCGCTGTCCATTGCGCTAGCTACCGGACCAAAATGCACTACGCTTCCGTCCTTAACTGCACAGATGTAGTCGGCATACCGTGCGGCGAAATTGATGTCATGGAGAACGACTATGACTGTTCGCCCCAAGTCGCGCGCAATATCGCGCAGGTGACGCATCATTTCCACAGAATGAGCGATATCCAAGTTGTTGAGGGGTTCGTCGAGAAGCACATAGTCAGTTTCCTGCGCCAAGACCATGGCCACGTAAGCACGCTGGCGTTGACCGCCCGAAAGCTGATCCAGATAGCGGTTTTCCAGTGGGCGGAGATTAAGAAAATCGATATATCTGGAAACGATCTCCTCATCTTGTTTGGTTAACTTCCCTTTTGAATAGGGGAATCGACCAAAACCAACCAGCTGGCGCACGCTAAGACGGGTAATAAAGTGGTTTTCTTGCCTAAGGATGGAGATAATTTTTGCCAGGTCCTGAGATTTGGTAGCCGCAACATCGTAGCCGGCTACGGATATCTGGCCGGCGTCGATAGGCAAAAGTCTTCCGATCATCGTCAAAAGCGTGGATTTTCCAGCCCCATTGGGGCCGATAAAAGCCGTGATACCGCCTTGAGGAATTTCAAGTTCAACAGGGCCAATGGAGACCTCGCTGTTGTAGTTCTTTGCTACTTGTTCTAGCCGAATCACAGGCGCCCCTTTTTCAGAATGACTATCAGGAAAATAATTCCGCCCACAAGTTCAATGATGATGGATACCACACCTTGGGCGTAGAAAATATGGTTCATCACAAAATATGCAGACGTGAGAATCACAAAACCCAACGCCCACGCCATAGGAAAGACGTACCTGTGATCAAAAGTGTTTGCACATTGATAAGCCAAGGTAGCCACCAAAAAGCCTAGAAATGTCATTGGCCCAACTAGTGCGGTTGACGTGGCCATAAGCACAGATACCAGGGCCAAAATAAGCACCGACAAAACTTTATAATTCACCCCGGCGTTGATCGCTACCTCTCGCCCCAGCTGTAGCAAGTTGAGATGCCTTGCCAGCATAAGAAGTATCCCACCGGCCACGAGCACCAAAGGTATGGCGATCGGGAAATACACGGGATCGGCATTGCTAATAGAGCCAAAAAGCCTTGCAGTTAATACGTCGAATTCACTTGGGGTGAGCAACCGTTGCATAAAAGTTGCCAGGCTGCCCAAGCCAGCGCCGATAATAATTCCAATGAGCAGCAGCGCATGCATATTAGAGTTTTTGCCAGTAAGCAACCATGCGTAAAGCATCATCGAAAGACCGATCATCAACGCAAGCTGCAGGAGAAACATCGGAATAGTGCGCGACTGCATAAGCCCCACGGAGCCAAAGAAAAACACTGTCGACGTATGAATCACACGGTACAGCGACTCAAATCCCATAATTGACGGTGTAATAATCCTATTATTTGTCACCGTCTGGAACGCCACTGTGGCCAACGACTGACAAAAAGCCACCACAGCCATCGCGATAATGGCGTTTGTGCGCCGCTCTGCGATTAACCAAAAACGCTGCGTACCAAAAGGCATCGGATTTTTGTATACCAAAAGCCCAAAAGCACAGGACAAACCAGCAAAAACAACGATGGAAAGAATTATCCAATATCGCCGTTGCTCCCGGCGCGTCTGAAACGCCCCGGATCTCCGAGTAGTGGCCAAATCCTGCACATCGGCCCCGGTTTTTTCTTGAACCAGCTTCCTAGCCACGTCGAACCTGCCTCACAATGAGACCGACAAAAACAAAGGCACCAAACATGCCTAATACCACGGAAACCGGTACCTCAAAGGGAGAAATGATGGTACGCGAGATAAGGTCACAGATCGTAACTAGGCCTATCCCGCTTAGGCACACCCACGGTAGGTTTCCTCGCAAATCGTCTCCCCTAAAAATGGAAACCAGGTTAGGGACAATAAGCCCCAGGAAAGGAAGATTGCCAATCACTACGGTAACCACTCCAGTTGCAAGAGCGATCAATGCCGTACCAATAAGGACCATACGGTTGTAATTGACGCCAATATTGGTTGCTATGTCCTCCCCTAGCCCCGTGGCAGTTAAACGATCCGCATAGAAAAAGACCGCGACAACCACTAGCGCTACCGCCCACAGAACCTCGTATTGCCCCTTGGACACAGAGGTGAAGCTTCCCTGGAACCACACCCCCAAGGTCTGCAAGGTGTCAGTTTTTAGTGCAACAAAAGTAGAAACCGAACTGACCACAGCACCCAACATGATTCCAATGATCGGAACTACCAGCGAAGAACGCAAGGAGACTCTGCGCAAGAAAAGGAAAAAGACCATTGTTCCGGCGAAAGAAAAGACCACCGCGGAAAGCATGCGATCCAGAATGCTGGCTTGTGGGAACGTCAGCATGCAGAAGAGCAGTCCCAGTCCTGCCCATTCCGTGGTTCCTGTAGTAGTCGGTTCCACGAACCTGTTCTGCGTGATCATTTGCATCACAAGGCCGGACATAGCCATCGCAGCTCCTGCTAGGACGAGCGCTACGGTCCTCGGTATCCGAGTAATACCAAAAATGTCTACCTCTCCACCCGAAAAAATGTCATATTCGCCGGTAAGGAGAGAGACTATGAGCAAGCAAACCACAGCACATGCCGCGAGCAGAAGGCGAATGTTAAAGCGCTGCGCCAACGTAGTATGTGTTTTCATAAAAATCGAGTTCTACGATCAAATATCAGTAATGAACGGCAGAACGGGGATTGCTTAACCTCTTGGCTAGCAATCCCCAGTCTTTTAACAAAATCCACCGCTCAGGAAGCAGGCTTTATTTACCTTGCTCGAAAGCATCGGCAATCGAGTTAAAGATCTTCGTGTACGTGATGATCGACTCGTTACGATAAGTATCCTGTGGAGCAACGAGCACTTTTTGGTTCTTTACCGCAGTAATTCCCGCTAGTGCTTGGTTCTTAGCGATCACGTCTTTAGCAGGAGTGTAGCTTGCGTCGTTAGCCATGATTGCGCCATCGCGGTCGAGGACAAAAATCCAGTCAGGGTTCGAGTCTGCAATCGCCTCTACAGAAATATCATCACCTTTGTGATTGGAGGAGGCACCCTCAATCTGTAGCGCAGGCTTGAGACCCAATAGATCAAAAACGGAACCATAGACGCGGCCGACGTGCGGCGCAATGTAGCCGATTGAGCCTCCAGATACGTTCACAGCCATAACTTTGTCAGATCCGTTATAGGCCTTCTTTGCCCGAGCTACAGAATCCTCGAAATCTTTTACAAGCTTTTTAGCTTCGCCTTCTTTGTTAAAAATAACGCCCATCTCAGTCACCTGACGCTTAAGTTCCGCGTCGAAGGGTTCTCCATCACGGGGCTCAAAGTCCACAATAGGAACGCCGGGATTGAGCTTTTTCATCTCTTTGTAATGTTGCGAAAAGCGCTGGCCAGAGATGATCAAATCTGGATCAGTGGCCACCATTGCCTCAAGGTTGGGCTCGCGGTGGGTTCCCAGATCCACGATTTGATCATTGTTAAGGAAGTTAGGCACAGTCGACGGCGCGATAGGCTTAGGTACTGCAACAGGGGTTACCCCCCACTGATCCAAGACCTGGAATGTGCGGTTATCCGTAGCAACAACTCGCTCAACAGGAGTTTTAATCTCGACTTTTCCGTAGTTGTCCTGAACAGTCACGGTATTTTCCTTCGACTGCACGCTCGCGGCGCTATCTTTAATGCCCGAATCGCTACAAGCACTCAAAGCAAGACCCGCAGCTGTAAAAACTGCAGCGAACTTAGTAAATCTGGAGACCATAAGACTCTTATCCTTAATTGAGATGGGATTGGCAAACCTCAGTAAGTGCAGGCTTGCTTTCACTCGATCAAAGCTATAGAGCCCCTCAGGAAAAGACAAGATTTTTGGACATCCCGGCCAGGCCGCCCCTCCCGATTTCGCTTACATGCAGCTCACAGCAATAACCAAACAAAAGCTCGAACCCATAAGGGGGTAAAGTATCCCACCCCAAGACAATATCACCGATAGAACATTCGCTAACATCACCCACTTTTGGAGTTGGGAATGAAGATAATAGTTTGCCTCAATGAACTTTTTTCATGGCCACTTTGGAGACCAGTCACATCCAAAGCCATTCACACCTTTCGGAATGTAGCCCCCTCAAAAAAGTTCCCAGATACAACAGGTGATGCAGGCAGCGATTCAGTTTCACACCGGCAGCCGAGCGCAAAACCACTGCACAAAATAGCGCTTTTATGGCAACAAACTTTTTCTTTTTGTTCGCCGCCAATAACACGGCGCCACTGAGCACACAGAAAGCACTACAAAAGCAATCACAAAGTTTGCTTATCGACGCACACATGTAGCAGCCCCTACAACACAAGCTGTATAAACCGCCGCAGTGTTCAGCTAGACATCCACAAAGATGCCTTTCTTCTGATCAAACTTGGTCACGTCACCTTTACCGATGTCATAGTGATACGCTTCCAGCTTGAGAGCGCCAGCATTTACCCGATCCGACACAAAGGGATGAGACATCAAGTTCTCTAGCTGGGCCGCCGCATTGGCTCTTTCCAAGCGAAGCGAGAAATCTTCAGCTTTGCGCTCCCCCTCAAGACGAGCAAGTACGTCCTTAGATCGGGTCAGCCAATCATGTGTAGCTGGAAGCTTTTTTGCGTAGTCATCGAGGTGCTGAAGCGCCGCCATTCCCCCACAATTAGAGTGGCCAATAACAGCGATCGTAGAAACCTCCAGGCTGGCCACCGCATATTCCACCGGGGCAAGCATCCCAAAGTCTGGCTTGCTGGCGTGCGGCACAATGTTGGCGATATTACGTAAATGGAACAGCTCACCAGGCTTGGCAGACAAGAGAGTTTCTGCATCAATGCGCGAATCTGAGCATGTGACCACCAAAGTGTGAGGAGATTGGGAATCCGCCATGTCCTCATAGAGCTTTTTATTGTCGGGGTAGATGGAATCCTCAAATTTGTTGATTCCATCCGCAATGGGATCACCCGTACCCTGAGATGCTTTAGTTGGCCCAGTTGTGCAGGCGGCGAGCGCTGTGGCTCCAGCACCAAACCCCAGGGCTCGTAAAATCTGGCGACGGCTGTAGGACTTCCTTGTAGACATGTGCAAGCTCCAGTCTCTAGTCGTACTTTTGATTCAAAAATATAACATTTTTGTTTTAGGCAATGAGCAGCGACAAGTGACTCAACCTGCGATCAGTTATGCACAGAATACCCACACATATTGAGTTGAAACATTGCTTGAGCAGAAGAAATAATAAAATCTGTTTGTGTGTTATAGGAGTCCTCACAAATAAAGAAATATGTGAGTAAACTCTCTTAAAACTGGCGTAAAACCATCTTTTTGCGAGATTGCTATGTCGCCTATGCCCTAAACCTTCGGGGCACCTTTTTATTCTTGCGACTTAGGTTCTACAGGCAGAAAAATCCCCACTCACCGTAATGATGAGCGGGGACAATTGTGGAGCTGCCGGGAATTGAACCCGGGTCCTACGCAACCTCGCCAGGGCTTCTCCGTGCGCAGTTCGCGCATAGATCTCTACTCGGCTCTCCGGCTAGGACGAACACATCCGGATGATGAGCCCAGTCATCGGTAAAAGTCCCGATCCATCCCGTTGACACAATGGAATCAGCAAGTCTCTTAGTCGATGCCAGACACTAGGCCAGAGACAAACCTAGGCTGACAGACACGCAGGTCGCTGCAAATTAGGCAGCGAGGGCGTAGTCGCGCTGAGTCTTCTCGGCGCTTATCAGTTTGCTACGACGCTTACGGTGGTCTCTAGCCTGCACCGGCACGCTTCCCCTGGCTCAATCTACGCAGTCGAAACCAAAATCAGCCCCTCATGCGGCTACGGATTGGGATGCTGTGCAGCATATCCGTAGTTCGGATCATCCTACTCCGAGCAAGAAGCAGCTTCAAATCCTTCTGTTGCTTGTATGCCCGTCGAGGGGACGTCGACAAGCTGTAGGCGAGGTTTTATGCGTGGATGCCCTTAACGCGGTGGCCAAGTTCCCTGACCACTTCACGCTCTTCAGTCCTGCGTTTGATGTCTTGGCGTTTGTCATAATCCTGTTTGCCTTGGGCAAGGCCAAGTTCCACTTTGAGCCGCCCGCCGGAAAAATAGAGGGACAACGGCACAAGCGTTTTATTGCCATCGCGCACCTTACCCATCAGCGAGTCAATCTCCCGGCGGTGCATAAGCAGCTTACGAGTCCGCTTAGGGCTGTGATTAGTCCACGATCCCATGGAATAAATCGGAATGTTGAGGTTACGGAGCCAGACCTCCCCCTCATCAATAGTGGCGAAGGCATCAACAAGAGAGGCTTTGCCCTCTCTCAGTGATTTAATTTCCGTGCCCAGGAGGACAATGCCGCATTCATAGGACTCGAGAATCTTGTAATCATGACGAGCCTTGCGGTTAGTCGCTATCACAGGATTATTGTTTGCAGCTTTTTTCTTCTTCGCCATAATGCCACTGATGCTACCTTGTCCCCGCCTTGTGCATACAAAAACCTTCCACACCAGAAGGTGCGGAAGGCTAGCATTCTTATTCCCGTCCCTGGTTTATGCGACCCTATTTGCGCACATACCAGCGGAGCGTGACTTGAGCAGTGATAGCGGCAAAGACCACACCAATAACCGCCACGATAGGAGCTACTGCCCAGATATCGGAGTTACCTACTCTCGCAATGAGTTGGGAATCGTAGAGGCCTTTAAGTGTCTTATCCACCACCCATTCCTTGCCGCCAAACAAAGCAACGCCGGAAAGCACAGCACCAAAGAATGCGGCGATCACCGCTTCAAGAACAAAGGGGGCTTGGGTATACCAACGAGAGGCCCCCACCATGCGCATGATCGAAATTTCTTCACGACGATTAAAAGCAGCGATTTGCACCATGTTGACAATTAGGAACACGGCTGCGACCGCCTGAATTGCCGCAAAAATAAACGTCGCGTTACGGATGGCATCAAGGTTATCCGTAGCTCCACGTAAATCATCTACTTGATCCACTATGGTGCTCACCTGTTCCATGCCGCGAACTGCATCAAGAGGCTTGGTGTCCAAGGGATCTACAAGGCGAACATGCAACGCCGCAGGCAGGGCATCTTTAGATGTTTCTGCGACAAGCTGCGGGTCCGTGTCCTTGAAAACCTCAACAAATCGCTGATATGACTGCTCCCGGCTGCGGAATGTTACAGACTCGATGCCTGTTTGCCCATCGAGCTTTTGGCGCACTTGTTTGCAGGCATCCGACGTACAGTCTTTGTCATTAGCAGAGATATCCTCGTCCAACTGCACCATAACCTCTACACGATCAAGATAGATATCTTTTGTCGCCTCAGTCATGTGAGTTACCAGGAATCCGGTAGCCAAAAGAGCTAGGGAAATAGCCGTGGTGATGATGAGCGCAATGGTCATCGTTATGTTACGTCCGAGCCCGCGGAAGGCCTCTCGGAATACAAATCCAAGTTTCATGAGGTTCCTTACCTATTGCACCTATTGAGCTTCGCCATAGACACCATGGGCGTCATCGCGCACGAGTTTGCCCAGGTTGAGTTCAATAACACGACGACGCATGTCATTGACCGCTCGCGCATTATGGGTAGACATAACAACAGTCGTGCCCGTCTTGTTAATTTGATTGAGCAAAACCATGATGCCATCGGAGGTCTCAGGGTCCAGGTTTCCGGTGGGCTCGTCGGCAAGCAAAAGCAATGGTCGGTTCACAAAAGCGCGGGCTACGGCCACACGCTGCTGCTCGCCGCCGGAGAGCTCGTGGGGCATACGATGTGCTTTTCCAGAAAGCCCCACCATCTCCAAGGTTTCTGGTACGAGCTTGTTGATGCGACTTTTCCTTGTTCCAATAACTTCCAAAGCAAAGGCCACGTTGTCGTAAACCGTCTTTTTTTGCAAAAGGCGGAAATCCTGAAAGACGTAACCAATGTGCTGGCGCAGTTTGTTAATCTGCCGGCCATGCAGCTTATTCACGTGAAAATCTGACAAGTAAAGATCACCGCTCGTGAGGTTCTCCTCTCTGATCATGAGCTGCAAGAAGGTGGATTTTCCCGAGCCGGAGGGGCCGATGAGGAAAACAAACTCGCCTTTCTCAATAGTGAGCGAGAGGTTATCCAGCGCCGGCCTCGTAGATGTTTTATATGACTTGGTGACTTTGTCGAACGTGATCACACTTGAACACCTTAGCCAAACCATTGTGACAATTGAAACGCTTGTGACAAATGGGAACGAATTTCCCTACACACATGACGTCATGGGTGACATGCCGAACAGCACAATCTGGAGCGCACGCATAATTACATGCACATATTTAGATTCCCCCTCACCCCGCCACCCCACATGAGTAAAGTTTTTATAAATTTATGAGTCGCGTCACTTTAGTCACGTTAAACTAGCGCCCATCACTTTCCCAAAGATCGGAGCCCAGAAATGAGCACGACTTCAGAGCAGACTTTAGAAAACAAGAACGACGCCCCACCCAAGTCACAAGGATTTCTCGGATTCGTGGAGCGCGCGGGCAATTTGCTGCCCGATCCCTTCTGGCTTTTTGTTATTCTCGCCGGACTAGTAGCCATAAGTAGCTGGCTAGGTTCCAAGGCCGGCATGATCGCCATTAATCCCCAGGATAATTCTCCAGTTGCCGTGACCAATCTCCTTACCAAAGACGGCATAAGCAAAATGCTTACTGAGGCGGTTAATAACTTTGTGACTTTTCCACCCCTCGGAGTGATCCTTACCGTTATGCTCGGAGTCGCTGTAGCAGAGCACTCCGGATTTATCAGCGCACTTATTCGAGCCATGGTAACTAAGGTTGGCCCGCGCACGCTGACCTTTGTTGTGGCGCTGGCTGGAGTTACGGGTTCTATTGCATCCGATGCCGTTTACGTCATACTTATTCCTTTAGGCGCCATGAGTTTTCGGGCTCTTGGTAGGTCACCGATCGTAGGAGCAATGGTGGCATTCGCCGCATCCTCGGCGGGGTTTAATGCCAGCCTAATTCTGAATATCACTGATGTACTATTGGGCGGAATTTCTACTTCTGCGGCGCAACTTGTAGATCCGGATTACCATGTTTCTCCCCTTGCAAACTATTTCTTTGTAGTGGCCTCATCCATCGTGCTTGCGTTGATCATCACATTGGTCACTGAGCTCTTTATAAAAAAGAAAGCCCGCGAGCTAGTAGACCATGACCGCATCGATCATTCCGCGCTCACTTTTTCCAATAATGCGGGCGACTCTCCCGGCGCACAGCCTCATAGGGAGGAAACAGATGATGAGCTCGCACAAGAAATCGAGCTTCATCCTAGCGAGGCTCGCGCGTTGGCCTGTGCTGGAGGAGCTTTTGTACTCATGCTTGCCGCATACTTTGCGCTGCTGTTTGTTCCCTTTTCACCGCTTTATTCAGCAGAAGGGGCACTGTCCAGCCCCTTGATCAAAGCGATCGCGGTTCCTATTGCAATGATGTTTTTGGGATTAGGCATAGTTTATGGCGTTGCAGCAAAAACGATTACAAAGTTGGGAGACATTCCCGAGTTCATGGGACGCGGCCTTAAAACGCTTATCCCTATGATCGTCTTGTTTTTTATGGTTGCGCAGTTCCTTGCGTGGTTTCAATGGTCAAACCTAGGAATGTGGACCGCGATTAAGGGGGCGGAATTACTCCAGCAATGGGATCTTCCGGTCTACGTGTTATTCGGAGCACTCGTGGTGATGGTTGCTGCGCTCAACTTGGCCATCACATCGGGTTCAGCTCAGTGGGCGCTTATGGCACCGGTAATCGTTCCTATGATGATGTACATAGGAGTTTCTCCAGAAGTCTCGCAAATGCTGTTTCGCATAGGCGATTCCCCAACAAACATCATTACTCCCATGAGCCCCTACTTTGCTCTAGCGCTGACTTTTCTCCAGCGTTATTACAAACCTGCAGGCGTGGGAACTCTCATGTCCTTGGCTCTCCCCTACTCCATCTCCATGCTGGTGGGATGGTTCTTGTTCTTTGTTGTGTGGTACTTCCTGGGCATTCCTATCGGCCCCGGAACTCCTATTCATTATGGCTAAAGCCAAGATCTGAGAACTAAACTGCCGTTCTGCGCTATACCCGTGGGTTATTCTCAAAAGATGAAGATTGCCATTATGGGGTATTCAGGTGGCGGAAAATCGACGCTTGCCCGCCGCCTAGGTTCCCAGTTGAATGCTCCAGTCTTGCATCTTGATTCGATTCACTTTTCAGCCGGCTGGGTGGAACGGAATTTGGCAGAAGAATCCGCAACCGTAGAGGCTTTTCTCAACGCACATAGCGATTGGATCATTGACGGCAACTATGCACTCTTATCTGAGGAGCGTCGATTAGCTGAGGCCGACCGCATCATCTTGGTCCTCGTGCCGCGCGCAATCAGATTATGGCGAGTTTTTCTGCGCCTAGTCCGTTACTACGGGACAACGCGACCAGATATGGCAAGAGGATGCCCAGAGAAAATTGATTGTGTCTTTCTCAAATGGGTGCTGTGGGACTCGTGCACAAAAGAAAAACGCAAGCACTATGCGGAGATTGCAGAGAAATATTCAGGGAAAACCGAAATTCGGCGTCGATAAAATTGCTTATCCACGCCCCCAAGGTTCTCCTCTGTTATTGCTCCTGCTGCGCCATACGCCAACGAATACCTGCTTCTAGGAAGCCATCAAGGTCTCCGTCGAGGACCTTTTGGGGATCATTGACTTCATAATTGGTACGCAGGTCTTTCACCATTTGATACGGGTGCAGCACATAGGAACGCATTTGGTTTCCCCACGAGGCATTGCCGCCTGCACCCAAGGCATCGAGTTCAGCTCGTTCTTCCTGGCGCTTCTTCTCCAAGAGTTTGGCTTGAAGGACACGCATGGCAGAGGCCTTATTTTGGATCTGGGACTTCTCGTTTTGGCAGGTGACCACGATCCCGGTAGGAATATGCGTTAAACGCACGGCTGAGTCTGTAGTATTCACGGACTGCCCGCCGGGCCCGGAGGAACGATAGACATCCACACGCACTTCGGAGTCAGGGATATCAATGTGGTCGGTCTGCTCCACCACCGGAAGGACTTCTATCTCTGCAAATGAGGTCTGCCGGCGGCCTTGATTATCAAATGGTGAGATTCGTACTAGCCGGTGTGCGCCTTGCTCTACAGAAAGCTGGCCATACATGTATTCACCATGGACAACGAACGTCGCTGATTTGATACCTGCTTCTTCTGCATATGAGATGTCATAAATATCAACTTTGCGATCATTTTTTTCCGCCCAGCGCACGTACATGCGCATCAACATCTCCGCCCAGTCTGCGGCGTCAACGCCACCTGCCCCAGAACGAATATTGATCACGGCCTCACGCGCGTCATACTCGCCAGAAAGCATAGTCTTCACCTCTAGGGATTCGATCTCTGAGGTAAGCTCGGCCAGTTCTTCGTCGGCAAGCTCAGTGTCGTCGCCTTCTTCCTCGGCGAGCTCGTACATCACCGGCATGTCGTCGATACGCTGCCGCAGGCTAGTGAGTTTCTTCAGCTGCGCTTGCACCGAAGACAGCTCCGTGGTCACCTTCTGAGCATGGTCAGGGTTATCCCATAACGTGGGGTCGGAAGCTTGTTGTTCCAGCTCACGGACGCGCGATGCTAGCTCCTCAGGATCCATAACCTTTTCGATCGTGGTCAAGGTGGCATCGAGTTCGTTGAGAGCAGCGAGAATTTCCGGGCGCATGGAAAACTAGTCTAGCGGGATACACCTCCCTCTTCCGTTTTGCACCCACCGTTCCGGTTTTTGTGTGTTGTTACCCCCTCCTCGGTTGGCAACTGCATTGGGAAAAGGCAACAATGGTGAATATGGATCAACCTCGGGATACTGCGTTACATTCCTCGCTAACTGACATGATCGCAACGATCACCAAGACTTTTGTTATCGCTCACGATCAAGATTCGGACGAGCACTTAGCTCAAGCGCTGGTGTTCAATGCGGGCCGCTTGGCGTGGCGGATGCGGGAGCAGGGAGTATCTACGGATTTTAAGACTTCCCTCTCTGACGTGGTTACGGATGCCGACCGAGCAGCCGAGCAGTTTGTTACGGGTGTGATCAGTGCGCTCCGACCAGAAGACGGCATTGTAGGTGAAGAAGGCACCCACAAACCCGGAACCTCCGGGCGCACGTGGGTTATCGATCCGGTAGACGGCACCTACAATTTTGTGAGTGGTTCGGACTATTGGTGTTCCGCCCTCGCCCTTGTAGAAGGCGACCCGGCCCACCCGGATAAGGTCTGTTTCGGTGCCGTGCACCGACCTGCAATGGGTTACACCTGGTTTGGTGGTAAAGACATCCCCACCACCCGCGACGGCAAAGCCCTGCCAGCGCTAGAGAATAAATCTACTGAGCTCATTAGCATGGCGACGTATCTCAACCCTCCTTTTATCGCGGAACCAGCGCTGCTTAACGCGTGGCTTTCCCTTGCGCAGGCATTTCTTAGTTGGCGAATGATCGGAGCAGGCTCAGTTGACCTAGGCGGAGTTGCCGATGGCACCTTAGGCGCCTATGTCCAACACACTGTGCAGGACTGGGATTGGCTGCCCGGCCGCGCCCTCGTCGAAGGGGTAGGCGGCACGTGTATCAAGGTTGAAGCCGCGGGCGTGACGTGGTGCGTAGCAGCTAATCCGCAGGCTGCTAATGAAATCGCAACGATTCTTCGCGGTCTACCCCCTGCGAATTAATCCGCTCCTTCTACGCGCGACGTCTTAGAAAGCCGGTTTGTATGACTTCTTATGATTCTGACCTTGATTTTGCTCTGTCACTCGCCGACGCTGCCGATGCGATAACCTTCCCACGCTTCGAGTCAGCCGATCTGGTTGTAGATTCCAAACCAGACATGACCCCCGTAAGCGACGCCGATCTCGCCTGTGAAAAGGCCCTCCGGGAGCTCATCACAGCACGCTACCCAGACGATGCCATCCTGGGAGAGGAATTCGGCGGTGACGTGGAATTTAAAGGAAGACAATGGGTCATTGATCCCATCGATGCCACAAAAAACTTTGTGCGAGGCGTCCCTGCTTGGGCAACGCTTATCGCCTTGCTTGTCGACGGCACCCCAGTTGTAGGAGTGGTCACCGCGCCAGCGCTAGCCCGGCGTTGGTGGGCGGCCTCCGGCCAAGGGGCATGGCGCACATTCAACGGCGGGACCCCCACAAAATTGTCGGTCTCTCGCATTGCTCACCTAGACAATGCCTCCCTATCGTTTTCATCCTTGAGCGGCTGGCAAAGCCTGGATTTGGACCAGCGCTTTATTGATCTGACCGAATGCACGTGGAGGCTGCGCGGCTTTGGGGATTTTTGGTCTTATTGCCTCGTTGCAGAAGGCGCAGTAGACATTGCGGCAGAACCGGAAGTCTCACTATGGGATCTAGCGCCCTTAGCCGTCCTGGTAGAAGAAGCCGGCGGCACTTTCACTTCTCTTACGGGTGAGCCAGGGCCGCACGGCGGCAGTGCGGTAGCTTCCAATGCGCTACTCCATGACGCAGCACTGGATATTTTGGGGACAAAGACCCAAAAACCGAGTGCTTAGCCTCGTGGTATTAAGCCCAAAAGGCAGGTTTCAGCTGATTCTTTCAGCCAAAACCTGCCTTATTGCTTTGTTTTCTATTTTGCTAGTGTGAAGCCAGCACCCACGCCTTTTTTCGCGTTTATGTCTGCGAGGACCGCATCCATATTGGTGGAGATCGTGGGCATAAACAGCGGCCCCTGCCATGGTGTGTGGCATGCAAGAGCTTGGTTATTAATAGCACCTCTCTTGACGATTCCCACCACGCGATCCCCCACGATCACAGGCGCACCGGAGTCACCCTGCCGCGCACAAATCTGGGACATTGAAGTTAGCGCGTCTTTATTCCAGATATGCCCACAGGAGTGTCCGGTGGCTATTCCCTGCTTACATGCGGTCTCCCCAGTATTAGGATTATGCCCTCCTACAGAATTGACGCGAATTCCGTTGTACGCATTAGTTACTTCTGCATTAGAACCAAGCTCAATAACGGAATAGTCCAAACGATCACCGCGAAGGGCGACCGTGCCGCTTGGTCCAATCCGCCAAGAATCAGCAGACTCAACGCTTTGTCCTACTGCCCCACAATGTCCCGCGGTAATAGCTACCGCACGCCCTGCGGAATCGTGTCCTGTCGCAGCGACAGTACAAAGAGAATTTTTTCCCACATACACAGGGGTTCCTGGTCCATACAGAGAGATCCCGCGTTTTTCTGCGGCTAAAGATTCAGCTGGAACATCCGGAGAGTTAAACCAGCTACCGGCTACTCGGTTGAGAACCTTTCCGGGATGTTGTGCCATGAACTGCGAGAGAAGATCCGTACGCCAGTGATAATTAGGACCATCGATAATCGGCTCAAAGGCCTTTTCCCGCTTTACCACCTCGGGGATTGTTCGACCTTGCGCATCTTTTTGCGTTGGCTGGGTATTTTCAAGTGGTGCTGGCGCCGGGTGAACAGCCTGCGGCTGCTGAGGCCGCACTATTTGATGTAAAGCAGCTTGCGCTTGTGCACCTGCGGCGTGAACATTCGCATTAAAAGCGTCCGCATCAGCTTGCATGCGAGCAACCGCTGCGTCTGCAGAAGCGATCATCGCCGGATCCACAGGAGGGGTAGCTACACCGACGCCACGAAGTTGCTCAGATACCTGATTAACCCACGCAGAGACCGGAGCAGGCTGCGAAACAGCCTCAGAAGCCCCGGCACTTGGCGAACCAAAGACCGCCATCCCTGTGATTGCTGCTGTAATAAACAAACGACGGGTATGGGGATTGCGGTTTCGCATGTACCGAGGCTTCCTTTTCGCTATTCAGACGAGCTTTTCTCACTCATATAACCATGTATTTGAGCGTACGCATAACCCGCCACATCAACGCGAATTTAATCGATGGTAATCAGGGCCTGACCTCCCTGAACGGAATCACCGACGGCAACCCGAACGCTGGTAATAGTACCTGCGTTAGGGGCCGTAATCTCGGTTTCCATCTTCATTGCTTCGAGGATCAGGAGGACCTGGCCGGCCTCGATCTCTTCGCCTTCTTCAACCAAGATTTTGAAGACTGATCCAGCGAGCGGTGCGACAACAGCGTTTGCCGATACACCAGAGACGCTCGCGTTGGCTGGTTCAGAATGAGTTGCACCTGAGCCGCCACCAAAGTAGATGGGAGCGATCTGGCGCTTCTCCTCTTCCACCTCGACCTCGACAGAATAGGCGATCCCGTTGACTGTCACGTTAAGTTTCATGTTTTACCTTCTACCTTTGGATGCCTACGGCTGACCCGGAATATGATGCTGGACCTTCTGGCGTCCCTGTGCTGCCCACGTTCTTTCGCGGGAATAGCGGACTGCCTTAATCGTGCCACGATTACCCATGAAGGCGGACACCGCTGCAGAAATAGCAATGATGACGTCCTCTGGGATGGAAGCGTCAGAACGCTTGCGCAGCTCTTTAAGCTCAGCTTCCGCCGCATCAAGCCGCGCTGAAAGTTTCGCGACTAATTGAGCAAGTTGCTCGCTGTTTAATTCGCTCACTTTTGCTCCTTATACCGGGCCTAAGCCGTGCTTCTTAGCTGGGCGAACCACTCGCTTGTTAGCCAAGACCTCAAGCGCGTCTGCAATATGCAGTCGGGTTTCTGCAGGATCGATGATGTCATCCACCAATCCACGAGAAGCCGCCATATATGGGGTGGAGAAAGTCTCCTTGTACAAGCGGATAAGCTCATTGCGCTTGGATTCCTTATCCTCCGCGGCCTCGATCTCCTTACGGAAGACCACGTTAACTGCGCCTTCTGCACCCATCACTGCGATTTCTGCAGTGGGCCACGCAAACACGCGGTCGGCTCCCAAGTCCTTTGAGCACATGGCTAGGTGTGCGCCACCATAGGACTTACGCAGTTCCACCGTGATCTTTGGCACGCTAGCCGCTGAGTATGCATAGAGCATCTTCGCGCCGTGCCGGATAATGCCACCGTGTTCTTGGGCAACGCCAGGCATAAAGCCTGGAACGTCAACAAAGGTCACCAGCGGAATATTAAAGGCGTTGCAGAAACGAATGAACTGACTGCCCTTATCCGAGGAGTTGATGTCCAATACACCGGACATAACGTTTGGCTGGTTGGCCACGATGCCCACGGTACGGCCTACGATACGGGCAAATCCAACGACAAGGTTTTGGGCGTATCCGGCCTGAACTTCAAGGAAATCGCCGCGGTCCACAACGCGCGAAATGATATCGCGGACATCATAACCACGCTTGCCATCGACTGGAACGATCTCCCGTAGTTCCTCATCAGGGGTAACGATTGGATCTGGTTCAACAACCGGTGGCTCTTCCGTATTGTTCTGAGGCAAGAAACTCAGCAGCTTCTGTGCAATCAGAACCGCTTGCTCGTCATCATCAGCAATGAAATGGATGTTTCCGGCCTTGGCCATATGTGCATCCGCCCCGCCCAGAGCATCTGCGGTGACCTCTTCACCCGTAACCGACTTAATCACACCCGGGCCAGTGATAAACATGTTGGCTTTACGGGTCTGAATGATGAAGTCAGTCAAAGCAGGTGAATACGCAGCGCCACCAGCACAAGGTCCCGAGATGATCGAGATTTGTGGCACAAGTCCTGAGAGAAGAACGTTCTGGTAGAACACCTTGCCGTAGCCGGAAAGAGAATCGATTCCCTCCTGCACACGAGCTCCGCCAGAGTCGTTGATAAAGATGAAAGGAGTTCCGGTGGTAGCAGAAGCTTCCATCATCGCGGCAACTTTGTTGGACTGGGTTTCGCCAGCCGATCCGCCCATCACGGTGAAATCCTGTGAGGCTACGTGAACGGCACGACCAAAAATTGCTCCGGAGCCAGTAACAACACCGTCTGCCGGCGCGACTGCTTTATCCATACCAAAGTGAGTAGTGCGATGCTTGGCAAACATGCCGATTTCACGGAAGGTGCCTTCGTCGAGAAGCGCTGCGACGCGCTCACGAGCCGTCAGTTTGCCCTTCTCATGCTGCTTTTCAATTTTGGCTTCGCCGCCGCCTAGCTCGATCTCATGACGAGCCTTAGCGAGCTGATCTAGGCGCTCAGACATAGTAGGTTCTTGAGACATGTCTTCGGTTCTCCTTTACTCGGCGGGCTCGACCTTGACGGTCTGGCTGCGACCGCCCACGGTGACCTTGTAGGTAATCGGTTCGAGAACGGCCTCATTCTCGCGGGTCTTGATCTTTGATGGGTCCTTACCCACATTCTTTGGCCCCTCGGGGCGGTTTTTAAAGAAGCCTGGGGCGACGCCTGGGAACAGCGCGTTGGTAAGCACGTCTTCGTCTGTGCCATCGCAGCCTTCAAGCTTGTTTGCTTCCTCCACAAGGTGATCCCACTCTGGCTCAAGGAGGTCAGCCGGACGCACAGTAATAGCTTCCTTCTTGGTCTGTGCCTTTGCCTGCTCCACGATTTCGGGATTGCGCTCGCCTATGCACTCGCCGTAGTAACCAAGCATCAGATCCGCAAATTCTGCAGTCATTACCTTGTAACGCCCCATAAGGACGTTGAAAACAGCCTGGGTTCCCACGATCTGGGAAGATGGAGTAACCAGTGGCGGGTATCCTGCATCTTTGCGGACGATTGGGACCTCCCGCATCACCTCGTCGATACGATCTCCGGCGCCTTGAGCGGTCAGCTGACTCTCCATGTTAGAAAGCATGCCGCCAGGAATCTGTGAGAGGAAGATGTTGGTATCCACCAACGTCTTGGACTCAAATTCCTTGTACTTTGGACGGATTGCCTTGAAGTGATCGCGCACGTTGATCAGGCGATCCATGTCTAGGTCAGTGGTGTAGTCGGTGCCCTCAAGCATCTCTACGAGAGACTCGGTGGGGTTGTGGCCTGGCCCGAGTGAGAGAGAGGAAATGGCGGTATCCACAACGTCTGCGCCAGCTTCAATGGCCTTCATCAAAGTTACTAGCGTGACGCCGGTGGTGGAGTGGCAGTGGACGTTGATCTGAGTATCTTCGCCGTAGGTCTCTTTAATTCCACGGATAACGTCATACGCTGGTTGCGGCTTCAAAAGCGCTGCCATGTCCTTCAGCGCGATGGAATCTGCCCCCATATCTAGAAGGCGACCAGCAAGCTCAACGTATCCTTCAACGGTGTGTAGTGGTGAAACGGTGTAGCAGATGGTTCCCTGAGCGTGTCCATCAACCTTCTTCACCGCCCGCATAGCGTGCTCTAGGTTGCGTGGATCATTGAGAGCGTCAAAGACACGGAATACATCCATGCCGTTTTCCTTGGACTTCTCAACAAACTTGTCTACTACCAAGTTTTCATAGTGGCGATATCCCAGAAGGTTCTGCCCGCGGAGCAGCATCTGGAGCTTGGAATTTGGCATCAACTTACGGAAGGTGCGAAGTCTCTCCCAGGGATCCTCATTAAGGAATCTGATGCACGCATCAAACGTTGCACCACCCCAGCACTCCACGCTCCAGAATCCTGCTTTATCTATGTCCTCACACGCATCAACCATGTCCTCCATAGCCATACGAGTTGCAAACAAACTCTGATGCGCGTCGCGTAAAGCGACCTCAGTCACTCCAATTTTTCTTGGGCTCATAGTTCACAATCTATGCGGATTTGAGCTCAGTTGCACGGTAGTTTTATCCGAAATAGATCACAAAACAAACAAAACCCAAATAAAAACCGGATGAACCACGTTGTTTTCTCAGGTAAAACGGCTTTTTGCGCTCGGAAATGTCCGATCAGATATCCCGAAAATATCCTGTGAAGTTTTTCACTAAATTGAAAATTCCATAAATTAGTCACAATGTTTGCGCAAAGTGATCATTCTTATAAAACGGGCCGCGCAGCGGCAGCTCCTCACAGAGCGCCTCTGCCCGGCACCAGAGCGCAAACAAACCTTAGACCTCTATAACGCTCTCCTGTTTTATGTCATTCGCCCGAGTATGTTCCTCACGACGTTTTTCCACTTGTCCCCGAGTTGCCAGCCACCCCAGAACAAACAACGGAGTCATGCACACAGACGCAACAACAGTTAGGAATCCGTCCCAGGAACCAGAGGCAATCAAGATAACGATGACCGCCAAGAAACCTAGCGTTAGCCAGTTGGTCACGGGCGCCCACGGCATCCGGAAGGCAGGGCGTTCCTCCACCTTTTTAATCATCTGCATATGGCACACGATGGTGAAAGCCCAGTTAATAACCACACAGATTGCGGTCATATTAAGAGCAATGTCAAACGCCTTTCCTGGAACCAGGTAGTTGATAACTACGCCGACTAGCACCACTGCAGAATTCAGCGCGATACCGCCAAAAGGCACACCTCGTTTATTAAAAGCGCCCAACGCCTCCGGAGCCGTTCCGGCCCTGGCCATGGTGCGCATGGTACGCCCAGTGGAATACAGACCGGCATTTAAAGACGATAAAGCCGCGGTGATAACAACCAGATTCATAATCGTTCCCGCAGAAGGAACACCGATCGAATCAAAAAAGGTGACAAATGGTGAGACCCCTGCAGAATATGCGGTGTATGGAAGCACCAAAGCCAACAACAACACCGAGCCACAGTAGAACACAATGATGCGCCAAATAACGCTGTTTACAGCCTTGGGCATCTCTTTCTCTGCGTCCTTAGTCTCCCCCGCAGCAGTGCCAATCAGCTCAATGCCAAAGTAAGCGAAAACCACGCCACTAATAACAACGATTAAAGGCAAAAATCCCGTAGGAAAGACCCCGCCGTGATCAAGGATATTGGCAAGCCCCGCCGGCTGATCCACCACAACGCGACCCGTGACCACAAAAAAGATTGCGACGGCCATAAACAGGCAAATTGCAGCTATTTTAATCATGGCAAACCAAAACTCCATCTCGCCAAAAACGCGGACTGAGATGAGGTTCAGAAGCAAAACAATAACCAATGCGGCTAATGCAAGTGTCCACTGCGGAACATCCGAGAAAAGATTCCAGAACTTCAGATAAATCGCGATAGCCGTGGTGTCTGCAATTCCGGTCAAGGCCCACATCATAAAGTAGACCCACCCCACCACAAACCCCGCACGCTCGCCCATAAATTCACGAGTCCACGAGACTACCGCGCCGGAAGACGCGCGATACAAAACAAGTTCACCGACAGCACGCAGAATAAAGAAAGCAAAAAAGCCACAAATAAGGTACGCCAAAACCAACGACGGCCCCGCAGTGGCCAAACGCCCGCCAGCTCCCATAAAGAGCCCCGTACCAATCGCAGAGCCCAGTGCCATCATCTGGATGTGGCGTGAACCCAGAGTTGTCTTGTATCCCTCCTGATCCGCTGTAAGAAATGAAGAATCTGTATGCGCCATAAAATCTGACCGACCTTTTCGGACTAAGCCCAGCGCATTGTGCACTAAGCAATAAGGAGAAAATACACGGCGAAAGCTATCAAGTAATAGTTATCCATAAAGCTTTTCGACGTTCTCACGCACCCCAACACCACATTGCGCAGCTAGCGGGCACTTTAGTTAAAGGCCCACAATAAAGAGAATGCAATGGAGATCACAGTACAAATAAAATTTTTAGTGACTAAATTACGTCATTTTTATCAAAATCACATAATTGGGCAGTTCCGCACCACATGCCCGCCACACAGACAAGGCCCTTATGGTTCGATCCCACAAGGAAAGAACCATAAGGGCCTTAATGACAGATAGCGTAGCGGCAGTTAAAGCTATAGGAATATAGGACTAAAGGCCCCGTTTCTGTTCCTCATAAAGACGGCGCAGGGCCTCATCCGCAGCAGACTGATAGTCCTTAGCTTGATCCTCACCATTCTGCCGCAGAATACGGGCAGCATCCGTTGCCCAGTTGTAGTAATTACAGAGGTCATGCTGACCATCACCGAAGGTATTATGGCACCATTCTTTGGAATGCGGCTCTGGGGAATACGTACTTGCCTGCGCCGAGGCAACCCCCGCCAACATGGCAGCACCGGTAACAGTCAGGGTGATCTTGCGAATCTTCAAAATAAAACTCTCCTTATATAAAAGCGGAAATCAAATAAATACATTCGATCGATGCATTTAGAAACTTACACAAATTTATAAATGAACTAAAAATATCCTAATAAGATTTTTTGTATGAATGCGTTTTTTGTCACTTTTTTTAAAAAATATCGGTAGACATATAGGAAACGAAAAAGAGCCAACTAACTAGGACAACGCCGGGGACCGAAACAACCGCCCCTTCCCCGCTCCGGTAACCATTTCTCTTAAGTGGAAAATCTCACAAATCCATTTTTTATAGTTTTCCGTACGAAATACTTACTGCCCCTCCCCTTTTTTAACTCCGCAAAAACAACCCCCAATAAACCCACACAATTCACATAGCCCCAGCATGAAATACATTCCGGCAATATTCACGTTTAAAAACGAAAACTCGAAAACGGAGAATTACGGGCGATAAAGAAGAATTCACAGCTTTCTCATTTACTTAATAAAAGCTGAAAATTTCAGACCACTCGCCTTCAATGAATATCGGAAGATTAAAAACTCCCCCTGCCGATTATTTAGGCCTGCCCCACCCTATAAAACAGCCAGACGATATATCAGTACTTTGGCCATTCTTTTCGCCGCCTACCCCAGATCACAAACAGGAAAAGAAAGCATTCCGTCCAGCCCTTATTCCTATTTTCACCGACCTAGGCAAATAGGTTTATTTTACTTATATAAGATTTGGAAATTGCCTATTAAAAGAACTAATTAAGCAATGCCTAACCGTATATTTCCCGATTAAAAAGTATCATTTTTCACATGCGTTCAAACAACTCGCAATAGTGACTAAAGGGCACTTCAAATGGCTTTGCAATAGTTTTTAAATCCCTTAAAATGTGCTTAATTTCACACCTTGTATTCCCGTAATGCATACGCGAAAAGATAGAAAAGCCTCACAACCAGCACGGAAATAAAAACCCCTATTTTCTATCGATAAAATAATAATATTTCACTGATTTGCATATGACTTAAATATGTTATTAAGAATATTTCATCAGGTTGAGTGTAAATTACTCTTATCGCTCAATCGGAAACTATTAGCTTTCTAAAAAGCACAGACTATATCTGGGCAATAGTTCACTGACAGGGGTCTCCGCTAACAAACTTTGGAGGCTTTTAAAGCAATTGAAAGGAACTTTTTCGGTGGGAAAACCAGCCCCATCCGACGACCGTACGTATGCAATCTACGGCGTCGATACCATCCCCGAACCTCGCACGCTCGTTGATATTTTCAGCGACACCGTAATCAGCTACCCCAACGCCACCGCTCTTATTGGCACAAATGAATCTCTGACTTACAGCGAGTTAGCAGAGCGCGTCGAGAAGCAAATAGAGCGCTTGGCGGCTCTCGGGGTCGGCCGCGGAGCGCGCATCGGAATTCGGGTACCCTCAGGCACCACCGACCTGTACATAGCAATACTTGCCACGATCTGTGCTGGGGCGGCCTACGTTCCTGTTGACTGGGACGATCCAGATTCTCGAGCTAACACAGTATGGGAAGAAGCCAATGTCACTGCTGTCTATGGCGCCGAACTTTCCCTCGACCTCAGAGGTAATACTCTCGCTCCCGTCAAAGCCTGTGAGCCGACAATTGCTGACGACGCATGGATCATCTTTACCTCTGGTTCCACGGGTAAGCCCAAGGGAGTGGCGGTTACCCATCGCTCTGCAGCGGCGCTTGTTGATGCAGAGGCACGCATGTACCTGGTCAACGATCCTCTAGGACCTCAGGATCGGGTCATGGCCGGACTCTCTGTTGCATTCGACGCATCCTGTGAAGAAATGTGGCTGGCCTGGCGGTACGGGGCTGCTCTCGTCCCTGCTCCTCGCGATATTGTCCGTTCCGCAGATGAGCTGGGCAAGTGGATCACAAAAAACGAAATCACCGCTGTATCAACGGTGCCAACTCTCGCGTCATTCTGGCCCACTGAGTCGTTAGCCGCAGTACGTCTCTTGATCTTTGGTGGTGAGGCTCTCCCCGTAGAGTTGGTTAACCGACTCGCAGCCCCAGGTCGCGAGCTTTGGAACACCTATGGCCCAACAGAAGCCACCATTATCTGCTCGGGTCATCTCATGGAACCGATGACGGATAAAGAGCCGGTACGAATCGGCCGTCCCGTCCCAGGTTGGGAGCTCGCCATCGTAGACCCGGAGACTGGCGATCCCGTGCGCTGGGGAGAAACTGGTGAGCTCCTTGTAACAGGGGTCGGCTTAGGCCGGTACCTAGACCAAGAAAAAGATGCCCAAGCCTACGCTCCCCTCGAATCCCTAGGGTGGGAACGCGCCTACCGGACTGGCGATCTTGTGGTAGCGGATCAAAAGGGAATCATCTTTGCGGGACGCGCGGATGATCAAATCAAATTCGGCGGCCGCCGCATGGAACTTGGTGAGATCGACCGAGCCCTCGCATCTGTACCCGGAGTAGCAGCGGCAGCCAAGCAAACAACCACGGCTGGATCTGACGTTATCATCGGCTATGTTGTTCCGGAAGAGGACGAGGGCAAGCCGGTAACTATAGACCTGCACAAAGCCCGCACCCATCTAGCCACCGTCTTACCTGGTGGAATCGCTCCCACGTTGTGCATCGTCGATGAGCTTCCTATGAAGACCTCCGGCAAGGTGGATCGCAAGGCACTTCCTTGGCCGTTACCGGATTCTCGCGATTCCGTTGAGGCACTGCCTGAACAATTGCGTTGGCTTGCAGATCAATGGATAGACCAGCTAGGACCTGTCCCGATTGAAGCCGACTCTAATTTCTTCGACCTTGGCGGCTCATCGGTGGCTATTGCAAAATTAGCTATTGCGCTAAGGAAGTCCCACCCTGCGTTGGATATCGGAGCTCTTTACGATAACCCCACGTTGTCTAGCATGGCCGCTTACGTGGATACACTCCACAACGACACCGAACAACGGCCATTACCCAAGAAGATCCCGTGGTGGTCTGGCATCATCCAGTTCCTGATCGTCTGCGGTATTTACACCGTCAACGTTGCTCGGTATATCGTCGGATCGGTCTTTGTTGTATGGGCCCTGGGATTCTTCTTCTCTGCGGCATGGGTACCCACCGTCCCATTCTGGCCGATATGCATTGGCATGATTGTGCTCTTTTCCACTCCCGGAAAGATTTTGCAAGCGGCACTTGTGGCTCGCATCGCTACCTTTGGCATCCGACCTGGAGACTACCCACGAGGTGGTTGGACTCATCTACGAGTCTGGTCTGCGGAACGCTTCTTGGCCTATTTACGCTTAGACGCAATCCTTGACACTCCATCGACTCCGCTCTTGTTCCGTCTCTTTGGTTGCAAAGTAGGCAAGGGAACTACGCTAGCAGCATTCCCACCGGTCACGGGTCTGGCAACAATAGGCGAGAACTCAGTCCTGGAAAATGAAGTGGACATTAATGGACACTGGATTGAGGGCGATACCTTCTACGTCAGAGACATCACCATCGGTGATCGCGTACGTGTTGGCATGCGAACATTCGTTTCCCCTGGGTCGCGTATTGGCGATGACGTAGAGATTATCCCCGGCTCCTGTGTCACAGGTACCGTCGCCGAGGGTCGGTGCTACAGCGGAAATCCGCTAAGCGATAACGGCCCGAGCAAGACCACCTGGCCTAGCCAAACCCCCAAAGAGGCTATCGCCGAGGGAACCGTCACCGGGCTGGGATTCCTATCCCACCATCTGCTGTACATGTTCGGATTGTTATTGCAGAGCTTATTGCCGGTTTTGGCAGTGCTACCGGCGACCTTCCTCATCCTGCCCACGGTGGTGGATAATTTCCGGTACCAAGAGGTCTTCTTGATCTTGGCAGCATGGACGCCCTTCTTCGCGATTCTCACTGTTGCATGTTGGCTGGCGCTAGTGATCATCACGGTTCGCCTCTGCTCACTGTTGATTCGTCCAGGCTATTACCCGGTTCACTCCAGCACTGGCTGGGCACTGTGGATGACACACACGCTGCTACAGAAAACACTCACCTCCACTTATTTTGTGTACGCCGGTTGGCTCACTCCTGCTTTCCTGCGACTTCTGGGGGCTCGTGTGGGCAAAGACACCGAGATATCTACTGTTGAGACCATTCCGCACTTGACAGCCATCGGTGACCGTTGCTTCCTTGCAGATCACTCCATGTGTACGTCGGCACGCTATAACAACGGCTGGGTTCACGTCGGCACAACCGTCCTCGGCGATGGATCATTTGTTGGTAATTCTGGAATTGTTGGCCCCGACCACGATCTTCCTGCCGAGTCTCTGGTCGCGGTTCTCTCATCGACTCCTGAGCGCCCCGGTAAAGGCACTTCTTGGCTTGGTAGGTCTACCCGCCAAATCCCTCGCGCCCATATCGACGCCGATGTTCAACGCACTTTCAATCCTTCTGACCGGCTCAAAGTAGCCCGCGCATTCGTCGAGTTGTTCCGACTCCTGCCTGTAATCGTTGCTGCTTATCTCGATCTTTTAATCGTGTGGCTGGGCACGCTGGCATACATGTCGGGCGGACGCGGATGGGGCGGAATCCAGGCAGTCTTGCTGTGGTCTTTCCCCATCGTTCTCGGAGCTGGAATTATCGCCAGCATCGTGCCAATCATAATGAAATGGCTTCTCATAGGTCGGTTTACTGCGGGGCATCGCACGCTCTTTTCCACCTTTGTTTGGCGCGGCGAACTCACCGATAATATCGCTGAACTTCTGGCAGTGCCTTCTTTGATCAGAATGTCGCTCGGGTCACCACTCTATAACTGGTGGTTGCGGCTCATGGGAACGCATATCGGCCGCGACGTCTGGTGTGAAACCTGGTGGCTCCCGGAATTCGATCTGATCACCCTTTCAGACCGTTGCACGATCAACCGGGGTACCGTTCTCCAGACGCATCTATTCCATGATCGCGTTATGGCCCTAGAGACAGTCACCATGGGGACAGGCTCTACCCTTGGCCCCAATAGTTTTATCCTTCCCGGCTCTTCCATCGGTGATCGGGCCACCATCGGCCCCGGATCCTTGATATTGCGCCAAGACGCTATCCCCAACGATAGCGTCTGGTCCGGAAACCCCGTTTCCTATGTCGCTGATCCTAAAAGCATCACTGATTTTGATAGCACTTCCCAAAACACTCTCCCGCAAGAAGCCGTTCTCATCGGCTAGTGGATTGATTTCACCACATCCAAGGAATCGACAATGACATCACAGATATCTACGCAGCATCACACCTCAGATGCTATAACTAGGCCACAACCAGGCCCTGCGTGTGTCCGTCCTATCTGGAACGGCGAAGCCGAGGTACTACCCCAACCTTATAGTCCACCACCGGAGCCAGAAATTCGCCCATCACGCTGGAACAAAGAACTTGCCTTTGGTTCTTCTGCCGATCCTCGACGCATCATTGGTATCGACTCAGCCCGCGGCTTTGCCCTCATAGGCATGATCGCCGTTCATGTGCTTCCTGCGTACAACAAATACACCGACCAACCCACTTTGATCTGGCAGTTATTCGGTGGAAATTCTTCTGCGTTATTTGCGCTACTGGCGGGAGTAACTATCGCACTTCTTACGGGCGGAAATATGCCGCATTCTGGCAGGGAGCTTCGCCGCGATCAGATATCACTAGCAGTTCGCGCGGTTATTGTCTTTGCCTTGGGGTTAGCCCTCGACGAGATCAGGCTGCCAGTATCCAATATTTTGGCTTACTACGGCCTACTATTCCTGCTGTCCATCGCGCTCGTCTCCTTGAGAATTCGGACGTTGTTCATCCTCAGCGGGGTGTTCATTATCGCTGGTCCCCTAGCAATCTTTGCGGTGAATTCTTGGGGACACTACACCACCACTCTGAACCCCAGCTTCTCCTCGTTGATTAATCTGCCTGTTGACACCATCATCACGTTGTTTGTCGGTGGTACCTACCCGGTGGTCACCTGGATGGCGTACATCTGTGTAGGCATAGCCCTAGGCCGCATGAACCTCCATTGGTTAATTACCCAAACCAGGCTCATCGCCATCGGTGCGGTTGCCGCGATCATGGGCTTTCTTCTATCAACTTTCCTTATTGACTACGTAGGCGGGTTCTCTCAGCTCTATTACCACACTGATAATTACGATGTAGAGGACATTCTTCGAGTCATCGACTTTGGCCCTGAGATCCATCTTCCTACGGACACATGGTGGTGGCTGGCTATCAACGGCCCGCACGTGAACACACCATTTTCTTTGCTCACGTCCCTTGGCACAGCAATTTTGGCTCTCGGTTCATTCCTTGTAATCACCCGAATGATTAAGAACCTCTTTATCCCATTAATTGCCGCTGGATCGATGACTCTGACGCTCTACGTCTCCCACATCCTCCTGATGGCCACATTCAAAGAATCTACAGAGGCCCTGCCAACGCTCTGGTTCATGGTTCATGTTCTTGGGGCTTTGCTATTTGGCACCGCATGGCAGCTTGCTAGAGGCCGTGGACCACTAGAAGAGGTCGTATCAAAAATCTCCAAACGGGTGAGCAGAGCGTTTCTCCCTGCTCAACCCAAAACCGTCAGTGACACAGAAAACTAACAGAGAAAGAAAACGCTATGTCAAAGTCTCATCGGGCTAGCACGCACCGCTCGTTCAGGACTTTTGTCCTTAAACTCTCTGCTGCCGCTACGCTTGCCACGCTAGTCACAGCGTGCGGAGGAAATGATGCTGCGGGCTTCCATCCACATCCGTCAAATAAGGATAAGCCGAAACTAGAAAAAAGATCACCGCCGACAAACATAATGAGGTGGTTAACAAGAAGGATCTTCCTGAGCCTCCCAGCGTAAGCTCTGAAGCTCCGCAACCTCCAGAGGCACTTCCTGAACAGCAAATATTTCTTTATCCTAATGATAAAGAAGTCAAAATAACCCCATTGGGCACCACGTTAAAATTTGGAGAAACCGCAAATGTAGTCACCGAAGATTCTGAGGGACGCTACCTTGTCTGGGCCGTCACTGCCCACGATGGTGTCCCACTGCCTTTAGAGAAAGTCAGTCTTCTTAACACCAATGAATCCAACGAGGTTTCACATTTCATGTGTTATGCCTACGACGTTGAATTCTTAGGGGCAGTCTCCAAAGGTTCCGATGACCCGCTCGCGCTCTCCGGGCTTGCCGACGCCGAGCACGCTGCCGTTATCGCTCCTACCTTGGTGCCGGCAACGGCTTCGGGTGACAATGCTCTCCACCTCAATGGTGGAGCAGACAAAGCCTGCGGAATCCCCGATTCCAGCCGTATACCAACGTCTGAGTCTCTTTTAAAGGTCAACCGGGTCTACGCACGCGGAAACATCGGAGTGATCACTAAGAATCAAGACTCCGCAAACAATAAGCATGCTCAGTCTGTTCGCTTTGACTGGGACCAATCCGGAGAAAAATCCCGCGACTCACTCTATTGGAATTAAGAACTCTCGTAGTCTGTGCTGTTCCGCGGTAACCGATGAGAAAACTTCCCCACGTCAGTGGGGTTTTTCTTTTTGAACAGTTGATCTTGATATTTCCTTCTCCCCTGCGCTTACCAATAGGCGCTTCCTTCCCCGGCATTTTCCCTCCTCGAGAGGCAAGAAACCCCCGATTCGCTTTTACAAATCGGGGGATCCATTTTAGTAGCGGGAATAGAATTTGAACTATGTCTCATAGAAGAGACTTTTTAAAGCCAAGAGACTCGTCACGACTATTCAACTTGCTGTTTACCGTAACTAGCTTTCTCAGCATGAGTCGCCGCTTCTTCGATCGTTCTATTCATGCAAAGACTGAAGGGCAGCCCCCAAGGGAGTAAGTTGTGACCTCATCGTTTGGTCCACCCTTGACTAGTCCCACAACTTTCCCATTATGGGTCACAGCTCCACCAGAATCGCCTTGCAGGCTAACTAGGTCCGCGGTCCAGGTTGATACGGTAAACGTCTGCCCGTCAACAGGCGCGTTGATGCTCTCGCGGGATTTAACTTCCTTAATTTCAGGATCCTTCACAGTCCCTTCAGTATGAAGGCTGCGCCAACCGTCTTTCGATACACGGTCTCCAGTCTTAGGGGTATATCCCAAATCAGCTTTCATAGGCACAACTTTTATACCGGGATTAAGTGTGACGTGAATAATATCGTAGCCCTGACGGAGACCACTTGAATCCACGAAGCCGATTTCCTTATCCCTGATGCGAACTTTCGCACCCACATGACCACAATGTCCAGCCGTTAACAGGCTTCCCTTTTCAATCACTGTTGCCGAGCATGACCCGATACGTGTATCGCCATTGAATACCTCAATAAAACTTCCATTTTTGATCGGTCCATTAGATTCGTCGGCAGTAGCAGTGCCCGCAAGCGTTGAAGCAGCAATAAATGAACCGAATAGCGCGATAGCCACACGCGTATGCATCTTCATTTTGACAGAAGACCTTTCTTTGAGGGAGGAATACATATTGAGCCACCTTCCCGTTTAGATTAGGTAAGCCTAACCTAATTTATAAGGAATTGTGATTTTAGTACATAGCAAAGACATAAGTGATCCGAAGATCACAATCACTTTCCCTTTTTCCTCGGCTATTAAAAATAAACCCTAATGCGCTAGGTCGAGTCCCCCACCCGCGTGGAGACAGTCGCGTTGAGACAAACCTGCAAGCATTGTGCAAGCCGCTCCTTTTAGCAAAGACTGCCTCGTCGTCACGCTGGGGGCTCACCTTGCCCGAGCTGCGGGGCAAGGTACTGACGGACTAGCGATCCGTGACTTCCACGATGCCGTGGGCACCGCGTTCTGCGTCAATCATGACGTGATTGACTACGGCGTAGTGGCCGGCTTCCGGGAAAGTCAGTTCCACAAAGCCACCCTGCGCGGGAAGCAGCGGCAGGACCTGAGCGCCTCCATCGGTAGCTCCATCGGCGGATACACCCCGGTTGAGGGTGTAGTAACCTTCAGTCCACGAAGTATCGAACTGCCCGCCGACGACGTGGAAGGACAGCGCGCGGTTCGGCCCAGCGTCGAGAACCCAGAAACGCACCCGCTGACCGACCTTTACCCTAAAAGGCTGCTGATCATACTGATTGGCGATGCCGTTGAAAACCACCCGGTCCGGCCGTTCCTCCGCCAGCTTTTTGCTATCCAGCTCTTGGGCTTCACCGGCAGAGCGCGCCTTGTTAGCTAGATAAATCTCAGACTGGGTGAGCACGTATTCGTGATCCACCTCAGGCAATCCTTCGGGCTTAATCACCACGGCCCCGTGCATACCCATAGCAATATGGCTAGTCATCGGCATCGTTCCGCAGTGATACATCCAGATACCCGCGCGCGTGGCTTTAAAACGATAGACCAGTTCCTCTCCCGGCGCGATGGTACGCATCGGGAGATCCGGTGCTAGGGCACCGGCGTGGAAATCGATGGAATGCCCCATACTGCCATTGTTGACCAGGGTTATCTCAAAGACATCTCCAACCCGGCCGTGCAAGGTGGGGCCGACAGACTTCCCGTTGAAAGTCCACCGCGTCTGCCACAGGCCGGGCGCGACTTCATTGGGAACCTCCGTGGCCTCAAAGCGGTGCTTATGCACGCGCTCACTGCCGAGCTTTGGCAGCTTCGGGTCGATGTGATCCTGCAACTTAGCACCCGGAACGTTCTGGATCTGACCGGTGGACATAGGTGTGTGACCGGCGTGGTCCCCTCCGGTCATGCTGTTCCCCGCGAGCGCGCCCACGGCTACAACGTCCAAAACCATGCCCATCTGGCGGTGCCCCGCAACTGAGCAAAAAGCCTCCACGTCATGACTGATCACACCAGCTTCTAAGGTATGAGACTCCCCCGGCGCGAGGCGGGGTGTGCGGGCGTCGCCCACCACAAGGTTGTGCACATCGGATCCGGTGTTCTTAAACTCCACGATCAACCTGTTACCCGTGGGCACCTCGATGCGGCTCGGAACAAAATGCATTCCCTCGATCGTGACCTCCACGCGGGTATCTTGGCCGGTGGCCATGACTCCCGTACCGGAACTGTTTGTTCCGCCGTGAGGCTGAAAACCCGCTGCGCCGGGATCAACAGCCACACCCGCGGTCACAGACAGCACGATCACTGCTACAGCCGCGACCACGCCATTCCAGCTCCAGGTCGCGGGAACATCGAACTCAGGTAGCGCCGCACCCGTGCTCTTATCGCGAAGCATCGCCGCACAACGCTTCCCTGCTATGACCAAAAGCGGCACGAACATCGCTAATACCAAAACCCCCACGACCGACAGCGCAACCTTGACCCATGAGGCCGAGACCACCAACCACAGTGCCAGCGCGACGTTTGGAACAAGAATGCGGAAAGTCGTCCACTTGTGCAGCGCAGACTGCCCCGCATGGACGACCCTTGTTCCGCCACCCATAACGGAAGGCATAAGGTACGTCAGCGCACCAAACAGCAGCTGGATAGCAAAGCCTGCAGCAAACACCCCACCTATCAGTGGCAGAGCCGCAGTAACCTGCGCCCAGTTGGTTGATGTCGCAAGAATGATACCCACCCAGACCAGCCCTACAACGGCCCAGAACATTGCAGCCAACACGGATGCTGGCGCGAATTCACGCAGCCCCTTTGCTCGCAACGGCTTGCCCAGAGCGATTCCCCAAATAACCAGGCCTGCAAAGTACACCACGAGTCCTGCCAGCGCCATCTTCATCGCACCTAGCAGTGTTGCACCCACGATCACTGCAATACCTAAGAGCAGCACTGGCAGAGCACGAGTAGCAAGTTTCTCCGCGCGCTCGTCCATGCGGGCGCGCAGCATCGTTGGCCACAGAGTTACCAGCGTGCCCACGACTGTCAGGCCGATCCAGCCTAGGAAATTCACCGCAATGTGGGCCATGAGGAACTGCCCGTACCAAGGTTCCTCCGGATTCCTGGCCATGAGCACACCGAGAAACACACCGATCGGCAGCATAAAAGACGCAGCCACGTAGTAGTGCACCACGATCTGGAAACGCGCGGGCAAGGCTTTTTTCAACTGGCGGTACAGATAGGCGCCATGCCAGATCACCGCAGACGCGATGAGTACGCCCCCGGCCACGACCAGCCACCACTGCCCTGCCGGGACCCCGATGAAAACCATCAAGGTACCTGCCACGAGGATGAGGATGCGGCGGTTCTGGTTTTTCTTTTCTTGCGCACCCTGCCCCGTACGCAGCAGAGTGTGCGCGAAGTACTCGCTCCACACCATTGCGGAATGCGTCAGTGCCCCTAGCAGCACGAGGTGAATCATCAGCCACATGGCCTCCGGCACCCAGCGGTGTACGAAGATCACTGCGAACAAGGCCACCAGCCAGCCGATGACGACGAAGTCACGCAAGCTGCTGCGGCGTCCGGATCGATTGGGAGGCATTTTTGGCTGGTTCATTGTTGTACTTTCTTTTCACACGTTTGTGGAGTCTGGGGTTGCTGCTGGTCGCGTCGGTTAAAAAGCACCGTCATCGCGGCAAGAATGACGAAAATGAGCATGGCTATCACGGTGATGCTTCCTCCGATCTGCCACGCGATGCCTTGCCCGGAGAAGTCGCCAGCTATCCGTAGAACCATGCCGCCGTGGAGTGCCGCCAAAGGGAGGTAGAACCACGGGGTATACGGCAAAGGGCGACCAATCACAGTCGGGAAAATGATCGGCGCGTGGGCCATGATCATGGACACGCCGAAACCCAAGAAAGTGCAGTGGATGACGGCATCGTAGGAAGCCGTCCCTATGTGCCCACCGCCTGCTGCCCAGATCAGGCCGGCGAGGGTCAGCCACGTATAGCCGCTCAATAGTGCGCTGGCATTGTATCGACGCAATCCGCGTGCGCGGATGAAGATGCGCACCACGTCGTCGCGAAGCAACCACATCGCGATGATGGCCTGGGCGACGCCATAGAGGTGTGCACCCTTGTAGGCCCACAGTAGGTGCGCGGCAACTCCGGCGCTGAGTAGAGCGGACAGAAGTACGAGAGTGGGAATCGCTTTGGGCCCCATGGCCAGCTGCGCGAGTTCTGCCCTTTCGGCGGCGATGGTCAGCACGATGAAGGCAGCAAGAGGGACGATGAGGTCCGCGGTAGGCAGAGTGAGGGCCAAGGCAGCTGCGATAAATGCCCACACAGCAGAGAGGCCTTGAACTGCAACCAACGGTAGAGGTGCACGCTTAAATAGCAGGGCGTAAACCAACAGAAGGGCGAGTGTGCCTTCAAGTAGAAGAGTGTGCCCGAGCCAGCTGGCACCGAAGCCCAGCGCAAGTCCACCACTGCCTAACAACCCCGGCGCAAGGTAGGCCCAAGGTTGGTGGAGCGCTTGGGCGCGTTCCAGTGCAATGACCGTGCCCATGAAGCCAAGGGTCATGATGAGCCCATGGTTGTTGCTCAGCGTCTCCGATTCCACGGGAGCGGGGACCCCGAGGAGCAGCAGCGCGGCGTTAAGTCCCATCAAAAGGCACACGCCACCGAGCACGAGCAGTACGACGCGCCAACGTGCTGGGTTGGAGCGTCCAGCTACTAGACGCGGGTGAACTTGAGCGTCCACGGGTCTTCTGACAGGTAGCTCACCTCTACGCCATCACCGTATTTGTCCCCGATTTGCTGCAACAAAGGCACGGGGTTGTGCGGCGCAATGAAGCCCATTGCTTCCCCTGGAGTCAGGGATTCCAATGCTCCAAAGATAGCGGCATGACGCAGGCGGGGAACAATCGCGCGGGCATCCAGAGTCGGGAGTTCGGCCTGCTGAAAGTGACATCCGCAAGCGCCTGCGTGGGGCTGGGTTGAGGTTTCATTGAGGGATAGTTGACTCTTCAAGGGATCAGTCCAGTCTTGAGGAATTCGTTGATATTTTTATCCTATAGCTTCTTTTAAAGAAAAGGATATGATATTTAGCATAGACGTCTTTTCCTCAGCTAAGAATGGCGTGACTTCCGGTGGGATCTTGGCACGGCTGGCTTTGAACAGCACTGCTAGAACACGGGGTTATGTTAACGGCATGCAGAGCTAAGTTTTCCAGGAAGACCACCTGAGAAAAATCCAACGCCGAGACATTTCTCAACGAGAGTTTTAGTCTCTTCTGGAATGATTCCCCGTTTTACTCTACGTGGTGAGTCGTTTCCTATTTCTCGAACCTTTTCTTCGTTTTTGTCAAAAACCAACGTCCTGCCGTCATCAAGGTAACGCAGACTCTGAGCAGATTCGGAGAGAGCTGAGCTTCCGGTTATTTCGAGGCATTAGCGACGGGATAGTACCGAAAGCATGAGCACTGCCGTGAGAGCTACGTAGGTAGTGCGTTTGATCTTCAAAAAGAAGCAACAACCACAGCAAAATGAGAGAAACTATTTTCGCTCGTGCTGCGTAGGCTTTTGTTGAGTTTCTCCACTGCGGGTTGTCATTTGAGTCCGGTCTCCTATCCAGGCCGAAGATTTTTTTAAGATAGGGACCTCCTAGTATGAGTAGTCTTGACGATAAGATCGTGAGGGGTCGACGCCGCGGAAAATCGGTACACCCCCCGGGCCACTGCTTTGATTCCCAGCCCCCTTACCCCCACGTGCCATAATCTTTTTCATGGCGTCTTTTGAACAGGTCCTTGATCAGCTGCGTGATAACCAACCCCAGGGCAAGTATGGGATTGCGTTTGAGAAGTTGATGGTTAATTTCTTCCGCATGGCGCCTACGCTGGCGGAGCAGTTTGATGAGGTCTCGCGTTGGGGCGACTGGCGCTATAACGGAGGTAAGCCGGATACGGGTATCGATATCGTTGCTAAGCGAAAAGAAGATGGTTCGTGGGTAGCTATCCAGGCGAAGTTTTACCAGGAGTCCACCAGTATTCAAAAGAGGCACATTGATTCCTTCTTTGAGGCCTCCGGCCAATCCTTTGAAACTGAACAAGGCAGAGAGCATTTCTCACACCGCTACATTATTTCCACCACCGATAAGTGGTCGAAGAATGCTGAGGAGGCGCTTGCCAACCAGATGATCCCGACCAGCAGGATTGGTCGTGCGGATATTTCGGGGGCGCCGGTGGATTGGGACGTGGTGTTCCCAGGTTCGGAGATCGAGGTCAAGCTCACCCGTAAGGAGCCTTTCAAGCCGCGCAAGCACCAGGCGGAGGCGATTGAAAAAGCTCTGGAAGGCTTTAACGCTCATGATCGCGGCAAGCTGATCATGGCGTGCGGTACGGGCAAGACGTTTACGTCACTGCGCCTTGCGGAGCAGTTTGCACACAAGAACGGTGGCCGTGCGCGTGTTTTGTTTTTGGTTCCGTCGATCGCGTTGCTGTCGCAGACCTTGAGGGAGTGGACGGCGCAGGCGACGGTGTCCATGCGTAGTTTCGCGGTGTGTTCGGATACAAAGGCCGGCCGCCAGGCGGAGGATATTGCCTCCTATGATGTGGAGATCCCGGTGTCCACGGATGGGAAAACCTTGGCAGAGGCCTTTGAAACGGGCAAGCGCTCGAAGGGCTTGCACGTGGTGTTTTCCACCTATCAGTCGTTGCCGGCGGTGCATGAGGCGCAACAGCAGGGTTTGGCGGATTTTGATCTGGTCATTTGCGATGAGGCACACCGTACTACGGGCGTGACGTTGGCTGGCCAGGATGCTTCGAATTTTGTCAAGGTCCATGACCCCGCATACATCAAGGCCGAGAAACGGCTGTACATGACGGCTACGCCGAGGCTTTTCGACGATACCGTCAAGGGCAAAGCCGCCGATCATTTCGCGGAGTTGGCGTCGATGGATGATGAGGCGATTTATGGCCCGGAGTTCCACCGTCTTGGTTTTGGTGAGGCGGTAGAGCGCGGTTTGCTCACTGATTACAAGGTGTTGGTGATGACGGTTGATGAGTCCGTCGCCGCCGAGGCCCTGGCCCACTCCCCTAGTGAGCTGCTGAATTTAACCACGGCGTCTGCGATTATTGGCGCGTGGAATGCGCTGGCCAAGCGTTCGGGTACCCTGCAAGGCAAGAAGGGCGGCTTCGGCGCTGATGATCAGCCGATGCGCCGCACGGTGGCTTTTGCCAAGGATATTAAGCATTCGCGCCAGATTGCAGAGTCTTTCCCGGCGTTGATTGCGGCGCACCAGGAGCTGCTTCACCAAAACGCGGTGAACGTTGAGCCTTCGCTTGTCGACGCCACCTTGCACCACGTCGATCTTTCCGTTACCGCCCAGCATGTGGATGGCACCATGAATGCGCTGGAGCGCTCGGGCAAGATTACGTGGTTGGAGGCTGATTTCCCGTCCGATGAGTCGCGGGTTCTCACTAACGCGCGGTGTTTGTCTGAAGGCGTGGATGTGCCGGGCTTGGATTCGGTGATTTTCTTTAATCCGCGTAATTCGATGGTGGATGTTGTGCAATCGGTGGGGCGTGTGATGCGTAAGGCCGAGGGTAAGGATTATGGTTACATTATTTTGCCGGTTGCGGTTTCCCCTGGTGTTAGCCCTGCACAGGCGCTGAATGATAACGCGCGTTTTAAGGTTGTGTGGCAGATTCTCAATGCCCTGCGCGCGCACGATGATCGTTTTAACGCGAAGGTGAATTCGCTTGCGCTGAACGAGGGTTCGACTGAAGAGCTGCCGATTGTGGTGGATCACCTGGAGAACCCGAAAGACAAGCTGGACAAGGACGACACCCGCCCCGCCGAAGATCAGCCCGGCGAGGACCCTACCCACGATCCCGCCCAACAGATCGCCCTGTTTTCCTTGGAAAAGTGGCAGGAGGCTATTTACACCAAGTTGGTGGATAAGGTGGGCACGCGCACGTATTGGGAGGATTGGGCCGATGATGTCGCTACGATTGCGCAGTCGCATATCGTGCGTATTTCTAAGCTTATCGACGGCGCCGATCCCCAACTAGCCGCCGAGTTTGAGGCGTTTGTTGCTGGTTTGCGCGCCAATTTGAATGATTCGATTACCAAAGATGAGGCGATCAGTATGCTTTCGCAGCACCTGATCACCGCCCCGGTTTTTGATGCGCTCTTTGAGGGCCATTCTTTCTCAGAGCACAACCCGGTGGCCCAGGTGATGCAGCGCATGACGGATGCGTTGGAGGCTGCGCATTTGGATACCGAGACCGAGTCGCTGGAGAAGTTCTACGATTCGGTGCGCGTGCGTGCTTCGGAGGTGTCCTCGGCCTCTGGCAAGCAGCAGGTGATTAAGGAGCTTTACGAGCGCTTCTTCCAAAAGGCCTTTAAAAAGCAAGCCGATTCCCTGGGGATTGTGTACACCCCGGTGGAGATCGTGGACTTCATCTTGCGCGCTGCCGATGATGTTTCGCGTAGGCATTTTGGGCGCGGGTTAAGTGATGAAGGGGTGTGCATCCTCGATCCCTTTGCTGGTACCTCAACGTTTACGGTGCGCTTATTACAGTCGGGTTTGATCCGCCCGGAAGATCTGGCGCGCAAGTACGCGAACGAAATCTTTGTCACAGAGATTATGCTGTTGGCCTACTACGTCTCGGCTGTAAACATTGAGACCACCTACAACGCCTTGCGCGCCGAGGCCGCGCAGCGGGGTGGTGAGCCGGAACCGGAGTACGTGCCGTTTAAGAACATCGCCCTGGCTGATACGTTCCAGATCCACGAGGACGGCGATATCCCGGATTTGAACATCTTCCGGGAGAACAACGACACGATCGAGCGCCAGAAGGCTGCCCCGATCAATGTGGTGATTGGTAACCCGCCCTATTCGGCAGGCCAAAAATCCGCAAACGATCTCAACGCGAACTTGAAGTACCCCAGCTTGGACGCGCGCATCGCGGAGACCTATGCCGCGAAATCTACAGCGACGAACAAGAACTCGCTTTATGATTCCTACCTGCGCGCCTTCCGCTGGGCCACCGATCGTATCGGAGATCAAGGCGTTGTTGCTTTTGTGTCCAACGGTGGCTGGATCGACGGCAACACCGGTGACGGTGTGCGTTTGTCCATGGCTGAAGACTTCACGGATTTGTATGTGTTTAACCTGCGCGGGAACATGCGCAACTCTGATTGGAGATCCGAGGGTGGACAAATTTTTGGTGCTGGCTCCCAGACCACGATTGCAATTTTTGTCGCGGTGAAAGACTCATCAAGAAAGGGATTCCGTCTTTCCTATGCTCAAACTCCGGACGCTGCGCCCCGTGAGGAAAAACTCGAACTAATTTCGACTTCAACAGTAGGCACGCTCGAATGGCGAGTAATTGAACCAAACGTTCACGGTGATTGGTTGAACCAGCGCTCGGAGGACTTCGCCACGTGGCCGGTGATCGGCGAGAAGAAGGGTACGTCCACCACGTTCTTCAGAACGTTTTCTGCAGGTCTCCAGACAAATCGCGATGCGTGGGTGTATTCGTTCACGTCTACGGAACTTGATTTAAAAGTAAAACAGATCGAGCAAAACTACGCGGAGGCATTAGACAAAATTCAAGATGGTCAGAGTGCCCCCCAATTATTTGCAACAGAACCATCACTTGTTGATCCGAAAAAGAGCAAGTGGTCGTCGAGCCTCCAGAGCCAATTAGAGCGCAGGCAGCCTCTACGAAAGTCTGGCTCTGTGATGAACAGTCTTTACCGCCCTTTTTGTGCACAGCACGTCTATTTTGATGAACAACTAAACCACCGTCGCTACCAACTGCCGACGATGTTTCCGACGCCAGCGCACCGCAATGTTGGATTTTATATTCCTGCCGCAAGTAGTGCTGCTCGTGGATTCAATGCGATTGCAACTGAACTCGTACCTGATTTGTGTCTAAGTGGTTCGGGATCCGGCCAATTCTTCCCCCGGTTCACGTGGGACCCTACCGAGGATAATGGTGGGTTGTTCGGTCGTGGGGGCGTCGACAAGCAAAGCTTTGAAGAAAGCGCCTATGGCGAGATCGGCGAGGT
The DNA here is from genome assembly GCF_002155265.1 of Corynebacterium pseudotuberculosis. Classification (NCBI taxonomy): domain Bacteria; kingdom Bacillati; phylum Actinomycetota; class Actinomycetes; order Mycobacteriales; family Corynebacteriaceae; genus Corynebacterium; species Corynebacterium pseudotuberculosis. The sequence continues at coordinate 579,192 of NZ_CP021251.1, read as the reverse complement.
TGTTGAGGGCTACCGGCGCGTGGATAACATCACCGTCGAGATCAAGATGCTGTACCGCGAGGCGCTCGGTGGCGATATTACGGGCGATGACATCTTCCACTTCATGTACGGCAAACTGCATGACCCGGCGTACCGCAACGCGTATGCGACGGATCTGAAGAAGATGCTGCCGCACATTGAAACGCCGGCCACCCGCGAGGAGTTTGATCGGTTTGTGCGTGCGGGTGCCGAACTGCTCACGCTGCACATCGGATACGAAACGGTCGAGCCGTGGCCGCTCGACGTGAAAGTCAAAGGCGACGAGGACGCACGCGAGACCTGGCGGGTGGCCAAGATGCGGTGGGCTAAGCGCAAGGACCCCGAGACCGGCAAGAACGTCAACGACGTGACCAGTCTGATCTACAACCGGCAGATCACCATCAGCGGGATCCCGGAGCAGGCCGATGAGTACATGCTCGGCTCGCGCTCCGCGGTGGCGTGGCTGATTGATCGCTACCAAGTCAAAACGGACAAGGCCTCCGGGATTGTTAATGACCCAAACGATTGGGCCGACGAGGTAGGCAACCCGCTCTACATCGTGGAGCTGATCGGGCGCGTTGTGCGCGTGGCCATGGAGACGGTGCGGATTGTGGAGGGGTTGGACGAGGGTTAATTCGACTTTGCCACAGTGCGGAAATCATAACTGCACGGACGCACATGTCACACCAGGTGGTTGTGCCCCCTAGCGTGATGTATCTAGAGCCCGTGGCACGCGGGTCTACGGGACAGGTGACCGGGGCGCAGTGAGTCACCAACAGGCCCCCGTCGATAACCGCAACGGCCGAGGTGACACACCCAGCATGGCCGGTTTTGGCTACTAGAATTGACCGCTAGCTAGGCAACTGACTACTCGGGATAAACCACCGCCCCTAACGCTCTAGGTGTGAGCGTTAGGGGCGGTGGTTTTGTCTTACTTTTTGATATATTTCGAGTCCATAGGGTCTGGTCTAGTCGGCTCAGATTCCCATTCATATGCGGTATAGGTAATTCTAAAAGTGATATAAAATGGCTCGACCACAAGGAAAACTAGGATAGGGAAAACAATTCTAATCCACGACGAATCAGCCCAAATTACAGAAATACCACTAAATACCGACACGAGCATAACGACAAATAGCATGTAGAAGAGAGTTCCGCGGACGGTATTTCCCACATACTTCAATACTTTTTCTTGGTAAGTGCCGTTAAGAGTAAAGATTGATAAAGCAGCAAACGAAAGGCCACTCGCGATCCCGCTCACGGCAGCCAAATTAGTCAGTGCGCTCGCTAAGACTTCCGCCTTAGCCGAATTAATGGCGATTCCTAGGGCCAAGCAAACGACGCCAAAGAACAAACAGGAAAGTCCCACATGTTTGGTGACCGAGCTCATACTCCACCTCTAAAAATTGTTAACGCCCATCATCTTTAAGGCCTTGCAAATCGCGGTAATTTTTAACGAAGGCCTCAACAATAGCCGGAAATACGGAATCCTTATTTATGGCGTCGGCTGCCGACTTACTTGTATCCAGTGTAATATTCTGTTTTCGACTCAAGCGTTCTTTCAGCAAGTTTAGCTCATCGATAGTTCCCTTGCTGTCCACAGTCTTCACAACAGCTTTCGAAAACTCAGTCAAATCTCCTAGATTCTCTCGGAACCACTCCAAATTTTCTTGCTCATCCTCTTGCCTACTCCTCCCGGGCCGCGTGGTTATCTTTATTTCAATGTCGACATCGTGATAGTTGCTATGCGATGCAAATATGCGGTTAACAGGATTATTCGCTGAAGATGCTCTACCTAGAGAAGTTCGGAGGCTTACAGCCTTGATTCCCTTTGCCTTCCGAGCTCGATCCACAACGTCACCATCAATGACAGGAATTGCTTCATATGACACTTGCTGATCGGAAATGATTCCACTTTGACGTAAAAATCGCGTAAGCCAAGCTGCGTAACGATTAGCTCTGCCAGATGATTGTGATTCCAATAGGATCGCAAACATGTTTCCGAAAGCTAGATGCCAGACAAAGGAGTTATCAACAGCATCCCATCCCTCATTAAGCCCCACGGGTTGCTGAACACCTGATTGTTTGTTTTGCTGGTTGGGCACGTAGTCCTTATCACCAGCAAGGATAACGCCAAAATGTTGACAGCTGCCCTTACTACCAAATACGTCGGTTAATTCATGATGTAGGAGCTCTGTTATCTTATCACCAAGCGTCACCACTTGGCCTAAAAACTTTCGACCTTCCAAATCTGCTTCGAAGAGCAATGGGGAAGTTTTGCCGTATAAGTCACCGAATATTGCAGCCCAATCATAATCCTTTTCCAGTGGCTGGTTATCTCTCGCATCAACAATTCTCCAGAATTGGACGGTACGATTCAGTCGTTTCAGTGGCATCTTTAGAAGCACTCCAGTCAGTTTTGAGGATATTGCATATTCTAGCTGAAGTTCGTTCGAGGAAGATCGTTGCAACTATTCCCTAGGCAACCTAGATTCAGGCTCAGATCATCATCACTAAGGAACCTACATGGCCTGATTGTCACGACGTCATTCTCACCCTATCGGTACACCAAACGGGTATGGATTTCTGTGACAACGGCCAATCTTCTTATGAAACTGGCCCTTTTTACTGACAGTGTTCGTTGTTGGTCTTAGCCAAAGTCTAGATTGATGCGAAACCAGATTCCTTAATGAACGTAGCGATTCCATCCCTACACCAAAACGCCCAGCGGGAATATCCATATCTGCGGCAATTTTACGCCAAATACGTTGTTTATCGTCCGCGGTGCTATCACAGCGCTGTATCAGCTTTACCAAACGCCCCAGCGAAAAACTATCAACGACTGACCACAACGCCAAGTCTTCTGAAAGATTTTTACAATGCTCCCAATTGCTTACGTCACACCGCTTAGGAGGCGGACACTTCAGAGCCTTAGCAACTTCGGCAAGCTGTTCTACAACATATGTTTCACTGTAATCAAGAATGTCATTCATTAAGCCACGAGCTAAATGATCATTGGTGTAATCGTCTCCCAAGTTCAAGTAATTTTCGAAATCAAGAAATGAACCCCGAGACTCAAATCTCTCGCAGTACTCTTGCACGAGATAATGCCGCAATAGCCATTCAGCATTTCGAATACCCGAATAGAGAACTTCCGAAACTTTAGCGTCGACATCAATCAACCGGAACACACGGTCAGGCGTTTTCCGGCCTGGCAACTTTCCGTCAAAGTACAACTCTCTGAAATTGCGGGCATACCCCAGAAAGTAATGAAACTTCATTGGCTCAAGGCCGGATTGGTGAGCTACTTTCTGCGCAAGAGCTTGCCTTGTTAGCTGTCTTGCGTGTTGTCTCGTGGTCATTTTCTTACTCATGGTCAATCGCGTCATAAAGAAACAGCTTGGAGAAGTTTTGGGTATCTCTGGTGCAACCGCTGGCCGAAAAGTGCGAGGGGAAATTTCTTGGTCGTTAGCTGAGCTATTTTCGGTTGCTGAACTTTTGGATATCAGCGTGCATGATTTAATCCCCCACCAAGCCAAGGCCCCTGAAAAACACGAAAGCCCCCTCCGAAGAGGGGGCTAACGAAACATGGTAGCGGGGGCAGGATTTGAACCTACGACCTCTGGGTTATGAGCCCAGCGAGCTACCGAGCTGCTCCACCCCGCGACGATTGCCTTAGAACAAGATGTCCTGTGCAACGAGGAGTAACTTTACATAGGACCTAACAAATAGACAAATCCCCAGCACAGGCGCCATATACCTAAGCACTGAGGATCAGTCTAACCATCTGGACTATCCGCCTATAGTGTGGCGATAGTCTTGAACGGCTTTGTCCAGCTGGTCGATCGCACGACCATATTCTTCATTGGACTTGCCCTTAGCGGTCTCCAGGGCTTTAAGAGCATCGTTGATCTTTTGGATGGCTTCTCCCGCTGCACCAGTACCAGTGGCAGGCGCTGATGGCTTAGGAGATTCCTTCTGATTCGATTGATCCTTGTTAGCATCATCTTTCTTTGGCACCTTGCCCAGGTTCCGGGCCTCGCCAAGATCCTGAGCCGCCTTAGGATCAATCCCTACCTGCGATAGCGCCTCAGAGATAGTTGGGGCGTAACCAACTTTTCCTTGGTAGGAAACAAGCACGCGAAGAAGCTTAGGGAATGCCGAGGCTTGGTCTTTACGCTGGGAGTACAACGGCTCCACATAGAGGATCTCACCATCACCGACCGGAAGAGTCAGGAGATTGCCGTTAAAGAGATCATTTGTGTCGCGCCACAGCGTACGGTCAGAGGCGATTTGATCCGAAGACATCATGGTGTCTTGAGCCTGCTTAGGTCCTTGAGTCAAGGTGTCTGTAGGCAGGACCCGCACGGTGATTTTGCCGTAGTTATCAGGGTCTGAGCTCACTGACATATGCGCTGCCAAATACTCACGCTGCAGACCACGGAACGGGGTAATCAACTGGAAGCTTGGCTTTTTAGTGTGAGGATCTGCAGCAACCACGTAGTACGGAGGCTGCGCTATGTTCTGCTGACCTTCAGATGCAGATGGATCGCTTGGGACTGACCAGAAGCGGTCGTTGGTAAAGAAGTCACGAGCGTCATCAACGTGGTAGCGAGCCAACATCTTACGCTGAACCTTGAAGATATCTTCCGGGTACCGCAGGTGGTTCATCAACGACTCAGAAATCTCCGACTTTGGCTTCACAGAGCCCGGGAAGATTCCCTTCCACGCCTTGAGCACCGGATCTTGCTCATCAAACTCGTAGAGATCCACACTGCCGTCATAAGCATCCACTACGGCTTTCACAGAGTTCCTGATGTATCCCACGTTGTCGGTGACAATGCGCTGTGCACTATTACCAACCTGCGCGGTGGTATCTGTGGTGGCCTCTGTCATAGACGTCCGCTCCGAATATGGCAGAGAAGAAAGGGTGGTGTATCCGTCCACGATCCACTTGATGCGTCCATCGATCACCGCAGGATATGTAGTGGAATCTGTGGTCAGCCACGGGGCCACGTTATGCACGCGTTCGCGGGGATCACGGTTGAACAGGAGCTTCGAGTTTTTATTCACGCGATCCGAGAGAACAAGATTAAGTTCCTGGTAGCGGACGGCAAACGCCAAGCGGTTAAAGAGGTTTCCAATGTTCACTCCGCCTTTACCCTTATACGTGTAGGTAGAAGAGTCGGTGTCATATTCCACGGGGTTACCTTGGTCCGAGCCCACCACTGCGTAATCGGCGCCGTCGCGAGCAGACGCGATAACCGGGCCGTAGTACGTGCGCGGCTCTTTGACCACGATGCCGAGTTCTTTTGCCTCAGCGTCTGTCGACTGCAGATCCGAGACTGTATACACCGGATAACCGCCACGTGCGGATCCGACGTCGCGAGCTACCTCATCCACCTGGTTCGCTTGCGCCGCAACGATGCCGTTTCCGTGGGTGTATACCGTATGCCGGTTGATCCAGTCCCTCTGGTTCTCTTGAAGAGCATTCGGATCAAGCTCTCTGGCGGCGACCACAAAGTCACGCAATTCCCCGTCGATAACGTAGCGGTCCATCGCAAGAGATTTGGGGAAACCATAGAAGTTTCTCAATTGTTGTTGCTGGGTAAATGTCGGAGAAATAATCTCAGGATCCAGCAACCTGATGTTGCTCACTGTGGCAGAATCCGAGGCTACTTTATCCGAGTTAGGCCCCTGAGCCCCCCAATTGTTCAAGTAAGTTACTTGGTCATCAGTGATGCCATAGGCAAAACGAGTCGCTTGAATATTACGGGAGATAAATTCCGACTCTTTCTCTGCACGGTTCGGGGAAACAGAAAAACGCTCCACCATGAGTGGCCAGATGCTTCCGATAGAAACCGCGCTAACCACCATGAGAACTGTAGCTGCAGCCGGAATCCGAAGATCTTTCAGCACAACCACCAAAAAGAAGCAGAGAGCAACTACTGCAGCAATTACTAACAGCACGATCTTGGCAGGCAAGACGGCATTGATGTCCGTGTAGCTACCGCCGGTAAAAGTCTCATGGCGGTTATTGAGCAAGTCATAGCGGTCAAGCCAGTAGGAGGCTACCTTCAAAAGCATCCACAAGCCTGCGGTTACGGAAAGCTGGACGCGAGCGTAGGAAGAGATACTGCCTCGGACGCCTGCTGCCTGGTTGCCTATTCTGATGCTTCCCAGAAGGTAGTGACCGATCAGGGAGAGCAGGAAGGCTACTGCAACAAGGATTGATACCGTGCCCAGCCCCAGACGCAGCGCCGGAAGCATGAAAGCATAAAATCCATAGTCCATTCCAAACTGTGGATCCGATACGCCAAAACTTTGGCGGTTAAGGAACAACTGGACGGTTTGCCAATTCTGCTGCCCCAGGAAGCCCGCAACAAGAGCAATGACTATAGGGATAATGGTCAAGAATCGTTTAACGCTGCGCTCCACCACCGCACGGTATTGCGGGATTGGGCCCTCTAGGTCCAGAACATCGAGTTCGTCGGGACGACCACGGTATGTGAGCCATCCGGCAATCCATGTAATGATCCCTGCAACCAGAGCGAACACCACAAACAGCACAATTCGGGTCAGTATGACCTTGTTAAACACCCCCCTAAAATCAACTTCACCGAACCACAGCCAATTGGTATAAAGACCAATTGCCGTGGGGACCAGCGCACCCAAAATCACCAGAAGTACCACAATCCGGGTGAACAACTTAGGTGGGCGACCGATCGAGGGGGACGGAGGCGTAAGGCCGTTCGCCAACTCGAACTCCTTTATTTCATTCTTTGTAGGGTCACATTCGCGGAAATCAACGGGGATCCCATACAAAAGTTTTCTACGATGGACAAGGTAATGTCCTAGTCTACGACAGTTTCCTCACAGGTGAATGTAAAGGATTTTTTAATGAGCACTCCTGACTACCCCATCCAAGCACTAAATAAGGCAATGCTGGAGGCAGTCGATTTCATTCACGCCGAGGGATGGGATGCCTCCCCTACACTATTTGCGCTGGTCCCCGCAGAATTAGTGGGTTCCGCCCTCCCCGAAGAGGATGACTCTCCCCTAGCGCTCGTAGTCCAAGATAATCTCCCGGAACATATCCAGCCAGGATCAGAAGAACTCGGGGATTATATCTCCCGTGTATCTTGGCCAAGCCAGGTTATAGGTGCCGTTTTGGCCCAAGAAATCATCTTCAGAGATTCCTCCGATCCTGCAGCAGGCCCCCGCCCGGCGCGCCTTTTCTCCGGCGTTCTCCAAGGAGACCATGAGTTGACTCTTCTTCAGATGCGCCCTTCTGAAGAAGAGTTGGAAGCGCGTGGTCCTTTTGCAGCTGATGAGATCGAGTTGCGGGGCGGACCTGGAGTTGCCCCCGGAGTTATCGCTGCTCTTCGTATGACGTTGGATTAGAATCGAGTTGTTTCCGCCCGATTGATGCCCCAGGAGCTGATTTTGTGCTTTCCCTCACCGCTCTCCGGATGCCACTGAACATTCGTGTTTTTAGGAGATCCGCATGCGCCCTCGCATTATGCGGTCTTTTAGGCGTAACGGCCTGTGGAAACGATCGAGATGACCCAGCCCAGGCGGCAACAGAAACATCCTCAGAGTCTGCGGCAGAGACCACGACGCCTACGGCGTCGAGTGCACGGGAAACCAGCCAATCGGTGGGAACCGGGACGGTAGATGCTGGAACAGCAGAGACAAGTTCAGAGAAAACAAAGAAGAATCCCAACTTGGAGAAGGCCCGTAAGCAGTTTGCGGCGCTCGCGCCTAAGGATTTTTTTGACCAGTTTGACTCTTGCGACGCAAACGGAGTCCAAAATTCGATGGCTTGTTCTGGAGAAAAAATTGGCCAATTCCAATTTTTTAAATCCGATTCTAAAGCCGCATCCACAACGCAGCTGCTCACGGAGCTCAGAAGCTCACGAGTGGTAGAAGATACCGGGCGTCGCGTTGTGGGCTGGTCCACTCTGGGTAGTACCGCAGTGATCACGGTAGTAGACAACGATGAAGGCCTGGTTATGCAGCAAATGGTGTCTACTGATGAAAAAGACCCAGCGGAACAGATCTATGCTTTGGGATTAGCACAGTGTCCGCAGGCAGAGAGCTCCGCCATGGAAACCCCCACCCATACGGAGCCTGCCAAAGCTAAGTCTTAACTGTTTTCTTTGTCCGCTATTCTTTGCACGTTGTGTACTCGCCGCCGGAATTATAGGCATCCATTTGTTTGATGGCGTCTTCTAAAGAGTCAACACTCACAATAGTCATGCCGTCATGGTTCCGGCTTACAGCCTCCGAGCAGTTCTTAGCGGGAGCGAGAAAGAGTTCTGCACCGGCGTCTTTGGCTGCTTGAACTTTATGAGCGATCCCACCGATAGGCCCTACGGTGCCGTCATCATCTATGGTTCCAGTACCTGCCACAAATTTTCCGCCGTTGAGTTCTCCGCCGCTGAGCTTATCCACCACGGCTAGGGAAAAGATAAGGCCGGCTGAGGGGCCGCCGATATCTTTGAGATGGTAATCAACCGTGATTCCGTCAGCTGGTTTGGCTGCCATGCTGACCCCTAAGAACGGAATTTTGGGATCACTAGGGTTTTTACCCAGTTTCACCGTGGCATCGTGTTTTTTCCCGTCACGCTGATACGTAATTGTCACGGTATCATCAACGTTTTTCTTCCGGACAGCCTCTCGAACTTGCTTGGGGCCGCCAACAGCCGTGCCGTCGATCTCCACAATCACGTCGCCTTCATGGAGGATCCCCTGTGCGGCAGATTCCTCTACGATACCCGCAACCTCCGTTTCCACCGGCCGGCCCAAATGATTCATCGCAGCGATGGTCGCAGAGGCCTCGGAGGTGGAAAAGGCAAGCTGGTTTTCTTGATTAACCTGATCTGGGGTTTTGTTCTTGGGATAGACGCGTTCCAGGGGAATAAGCGTGTCGTCTGTAAAGAGCCAACGGCTGAACGCCTGGGCCAGAGTCATCCCGCTGCGGATAGAAACCGTTGTCATATTGAGATTGCCGCGGGTCTTATCAATTTCCGCGCCATCGATCTCCACGATATCTTGCCCGTCGATTTGCCCAAGTGTGTTAAACGTAGGACCTGGTCCTTCCGCCGCATACGGCACGGTTAAATCAATATCAGTTCCGGGAACATGATCAATGGTGACAAGAGTTCCCAAGACAACGATGGGAAGGGCTCCCAGTGTAAGAGTGCTTAGACGACGTTTCACGAGTCCTTAGGGTACATGTTCGCTCACAGCGTTGCTTCCAACATGGCACAAATAGCGCAAGAATAGGTACCGTTATGAAGCATGAATACCAATGGATTCGGTTTTTCTTTCAACTTCGGCGGCAATGGCGATGATGATAACAACGGCCGCAACAACAACCCCTTTGGCGCCGGTGGTTTGGGAGACATGCTGAACCAATTCGGACAGATGCTCTCTGGGATGGGTTCCACTATGAATTCTCCCGAGGGACAGGGGGCAGTGAACTACGCCCTCGCAGAGCGGATTGCCAGGCAACAAATTGGCTCTTCAACAGCTGTTTCGGACAATGACACCGCTGCTGTAGAAGAAGCCGTCCGGCTGGTGGAAATATGGCTTGATGACGCCACCATTTTGCCAGCCTCCGGCAATACCGTGGCTGCCTGGGATGCTTCCTTGTGGCTAGAACAAACCCTTCCCATGTGGAAGCGTCTGGTCACCCCGGTAGCTGAGAACATGGCCCAAGCTCAGGTTGACTCGCTGCCTGAAGAGGCTCGCGAGATGGTGGGCCCCATGATGCAGATCATGAATCAGATGTCCGGAATGAATTTTGGTATGCAGCTAGGTCACGCTCTAGGTGACCTGGCTACCCAGACTATCGCCGGCACGGATTTCGGGCTCCCCATAGCCCCTACAGGTGTCACCGCCTTGCTCCCCGCTAACTTGCGTAAAGAAACCTCTGGTCTAAAAATTGAAGACCGCGAGGTCATAGTCTATCTCAGCGCACGCGAGGCAGCCCGGCAGCGCTTGTTCAAACACGTGCCCTGGCTGCGGGAAAGGCTAGTGTCTTCCGTTGAGGAGTATGCGGCAGGCCTGGTCATCGACACTTCTCATATTGAAGAGGCCATGCGTGATTTGAACTTAGAGTCTGGTGACCCCGCTGCGATCCAAAATGCTATGGAGCAGCTTCAGGGGCTCGACATGAGCCCTCGCATTACCTCGCGTAACTCCCACGCTGCATCTCGTCTAGAGACCCTCCTTGCGTTGATCGAAGGCTGGGTAGAAATAGTGGTTACTGAGGCTATGGGAAACCGCATTCCCTCCACAGCCGCATTAAACGAGGCATGGCGTCGCCGCCGCGCCACCGGAGGTTCTGCGGAGCAGGCATTTGCAAAGGTCGTGGGTATTGAGTTCGCCGCCCCCAAGGTGGCTGAGGCCCGAGAGCTGTGGCGTCGAGTAGGCGTCGCAGTAGGCACTGAGCTCCGCGATCACGTATGGGATCACCCGGACTTCTTGCCCACCGCCGAGGACCTCGAATCTTCTGCTGAGTTTATCGATGCGCTTCTCGACGACTCCTCCGGATCCGACTTTGACCCCATCGCGGAGATCACCAAGCTAGAAGAAATGCTTGCTTCTGAGGGGGAGAATCCTGAAAGCAAGGAGAATCCCAAGCCGGAAGATGATACCGACGATCAAGACCCCAAGAAGTCTTAACGCCGAGAAACCCCGAGCTAGATTCCTAAGCTAAAGCTGCAGATCCGCTCGGGGTTTTCTCGTGCGGTTAACCGCTCACCCGCTGCATGGCCTCGAGAAACCCCTTAGCCCGCTCCGCATAAGGGGCACGATCCGCCCATTCCCAAAACTCTTTGCTGTGACCACTGTGAATGAACGTATGCACGAGTTCATGGATAATCACAGAATCCAAAACGTAGTCGGGTACTTCCTTCAACCGGTGAGAAATTCGTATTTCCCCGGTGCTTTGCGAGCACGACCCCCAGCGTCTCCGTTGATTAGTCACCCACTTAATGGATCCTAGGTTGGCTTTCCCATCCAGATAGCGTCGGTTTAAGTACTGAGCGCGCTGAAAGAGCTGCTCATTAGAATCTGCGGTGGATTGAGTTTTCCGTTTCACTTTTGCAGACATTTCAGCGATGACTCGCTGTTCGTCGTTTTTGCTCATTGACTCCGGGATTCGGATCTGCACGCGCCCGCCGATAAGCCGAGCAGAAACGGTGCGTACCCGGCGCTTTGAGCGAATCACTTCCACAGGAAGCTCGGGGGTGTTTTTACGGGGCATGACAAAAATGGCTCTCTGTGCTGAAATTACCGTCATGAACACGGGGGGAAACGTAGTTCTCAGTCCCAGTAACCAAGTATTGGCGCGGACTGAGGGGATTCAGTTTGGGCTCGACTCAGCGCATGCAGGAATTTTTCCAGCACCGCGCGAGCTTATCGATGCACTAGTTCCGATACTTCGCAGCTTACGCGAGCCACGAGCAAAAGTTCAGGTAATTTCTGAACTTACTTCAGCTGGACTACATCCTGTTGCCGCACGGGGGCTCATGGAAGATTTGCTCGCCCACGGGGTACTCCGACAGCAGAGCACCCCCTACGCGAGTGCTGTGATCGGCGACGACCCCCTAGCAAATGCCATATCAAACCTCCTAAAAGGAGCCGGGGTCAGCGTACTGCGCTCAACGCATTTTCCTATCTCAGAGGATTTTATGGAACATGTTCACCGCCGAACTTTAGTGATCGTGTGCAACCCCAAAGAATCCTGCGTGGAGGATCGCATAAACACGCACGGCTTTCTCCTACCAGTAGCGCTTATCGACGCCCACGGAATGATCGGTCCCGTCCGAATAGCGGGAAGTGGTCCTTGCCTTGCCTGCAGCGATCTCTACCGCACCGATGCCGATCCCGAGTGGCCAGCGCTTCGCACCCAATCGCTACTTTCTAGCCATTCTTTTTCAGCGGAACCCCACCTCATAACGGCCACCGCTGCCCATGCAATCTTTGTGATTCAAAGCCTGCTTTCAGAGCAAAACAACGTCTATTCTGCAGCCTCCCAGTCAGTTATCCCCGGCGATAGCTTCAAGATCTCCGCTTTTGAGGTGGAGAGGCTTCCTCGTCTCTCCACCCACCCTAGGTGCCCGTTCTGCTGGGACCTGCAACGTCAGTGAAATTGGGCCAAAACTTCTAGCAAGCTACTGCCATACTTCTCCGCTTTCATCTGCCCGATACCCGAAATTTTTAGTAGCTCATCGGTGGTCGTCGGGCAGGCCTCAGCAATAGCGTGCAGGGTCGCGTCTGTAAAGACTATATAAGCAGGTACGCCCCCCTCTTTGGCCATGTCTAGACGCCACGCCTTCAGAGTCTCAAATACCTCCTCGCCCACGCCCGATGGGCAATCAACGCACCTTCCCATCACGTTTTCTGCAGACGTGCTCAAGGGCGAGCCACAGACACGACAGCGCCGTGATCGCTTGGTACGCGGCGGGACTGCGGCATGGATAGGTTCTTCCACGATGCCGTCAAAAAATCGGCTTCGCTTGCGCGTTGCACGGCCTCCTTCCTGCCGAGCTTTTGCCCACGAGCACACAAGGTGTTCCCGGGCACGGGTGACGCCGACATAGAAAAGCCTGCGTTCCTCTTCAATATGGGGCTCCCCTCCTTTGAGCGCATGAGTGATCGGAAGCGTGCCGTCTACAAGCCCCACAAGGAACACCGCATCCCATTCCAAGCCTTTAGCCGCATGCAGAGACGCTAAAGTCACGCCTTGCATCGTCGGTGGGTGCTTTGCGCTTGCACGCTGATTGAGCTGTTCTAGGAGTCCTTGGATATCCAAATCCGGTGTAGCTTGAGTCAGCTCTACAGTGAGCTCTGCAAGGGCATCTAGGGATTGCCACCGTTCGCGAGCCTGCGTTCCTTCCGGTTCTTCCGGGGTTAACCCCAAAGGTGCTAGCGACGAGCGTACCAAGGTCTCCAGGGCAGAGCCTCGGATCGATTCCGTTCCCGTGCGCTGGGCCACGCGAACAAGCTGCGACATTGCCTGGCGAATCTCCGCGCGCTGGAAAAACTCGCCGCCACCACGCACCTGGTAAACGATCCCGGCATCTGCAAGGGCCTGCTCAAAAACCGCCGATTGCGCGTTGATGCGATAAAGCACCGCGATTTCCGACGCTGCAACCCCCTTGTCTAAGAGTTCTTTAATCCTACTAGCTACGGCGCGAGCCTCAGCCGGTTCATCGTCGAAAGTGCAGAATTCCGGATCCGGACCGGGAGGGCGCATTCCTTCCAATTGAAGCCGGGTACCAGCTACCCGACCCCGAGCCTTCCCAATGACCGTATTGGCAAGGTCCGTCACTTGGGGGGTCGACCTATAATCTCGCTGTAGTTTGACTACGGTCGCATGAGGGTATTTACGAGAAAACCCCAAAAGATAATTAGGAGTTGCTCCCGTAAAAGAATAAATAGTCTGATTGGCGTCTCCCACCACAGTGATATCGTCACGCTCACCGAGCCACGCATCCAGCACTCTCTGTTGCAGGGGCGTAACGTCCTGGTACTCGTCGACTACAAAAGTGCGATACTGCTCCCGAAATTCCTCTGCGATAGCAGTCGAATTCTCAATGGCCCCTGCCGTGTGCAATAAAAGATCATCAAAATCCAGAAGCATGCCTTCACTCGTTGTTTTAGCCTGCTCATACCTGCGATATACCTGGGCAATTTTATCTGCGGCCGCGGGAATCTTCCGATCCTTCACATGCTCCACATAACGGTCCGGCGTTATTAACGTAGCCTTTGCCCACTCAATCTCGCCTAAAAGATCCCTAACGTTTTCCGTCGTCGTCTCTATGCCTACCGAGCGCGCTGCTTTGCCAACGAGCGGAAACTTGTTATCCAACAGTTTCCAGGGAAGATTCCCCGCCACTTGCGGCCAAAAATACGATAGTTGTCGCATCGCAGCTGAGTGAAAGGTCTGCGCCTGAACACCCCCGACCCCCATAACTCCCAGTCGGTGCCGCATTTCCCCCGCAGCGCGACGCGTAAACGTCACTGCAAGTACGCGGTTGGGGCTAGCCATGCCGCGGTCAATAAGATTGGCAATCCGATAGGTAATCGTTCGAGTCTTACCTGTACCCGCGCCCGCGAGGATAGCTACTGGTCCCCGCGGGGCGCTAGCGGCGGCCCTTTGATCGCTATCCAGCTCGTTGAGATCAATCATCGTGTTTCTTTACCCAATCCCACATCATGTCATGCGCAATACTGCCCGGAGCCGGAAGCTGGATGGTTCCTTGGATGATTTCTTTGCGCGTTATCCAGCGAATCTCTTTGAGCTCACCATCTGGTTGTACAACAGCATCCATGTCCGTTGTCTGTGCCGTCATCCCCACCATAATGGCACCGCTATAAGGCCACGACTGACTTTTTACATAGGAAATATGAGAGATACGTCTTCCAGTTTCTTCCCACACCTCTCGAGTTAGCGCTTGCTCAAAGGTCTCGCCCATTCCAAGGTAACCAGCGATGAGGGAAAAGTACCCGCAGCGATGTGAGTTTTCCCCTACAAGCACGTACTCATCAGACTCTGACGTAATCAGACCAATCACTGCCGGGTCAATGCGAGGAAACACTTCCTTCCCGCCGAGCGTCTGCCCGATGGTGGGAGCGTTATATTCCAATCTCTCTCCAGAAGTTGGATCATAAACCATTACTTCACGGTTCCGGAGGACCGCTATAGCCCTGGTCACCCAGGAGGTATAAAGTCGCGTTGCTGTTCCCGTCACCGAATCCACCACCTCGGGATCCACTCTTTGCACTAGCAGCTGATCCGTCACATTAAAGGCTGGAGCGCCTGGCCACTGTGAAGACAGCACCGGATGGCCGTTCTGGACAGGAACTCGTCCACCAGGATCAACCAGCAGGCACTTTTTAATCTGAAACATCCTCACTAAAAACCCGTCGGATATAAAGCAATCGATCACTGGGCTCCACGGTCTCTGCTTCTGGAGAATCGATTCGATACAGCTCTCCAGAGCGCACAACTCCAAGAACAATATCCGCCAAGTGCCGCGGATTAGCACCTACCTCGTCTTCACCTACAGGACGTTCTGCAACGGAAAATCCCTCATCAGGAGACAACAAGTCTTCCATCATCTCCACCACCGAAGGCGTCACCGTGGCCAGGCCAAGCATGCGACCTGCGGTTTCAGAAGAAATCACCACTGAATCTGCGCCCGATTGTTCCAATAGGTGCTGGTTCTCAGATTCCCTCACGCTGGCAACAACCCATGCGCTTGGCGCCAGCTCTCTCACCGAGAGCGTTACCAACACTGCGGTGTCATCAATATTCGGGGCTACTACAACTGCCTTTGCCTTAGGCACACCCGCGAGTTTGAGCACCTCTGATTTAGTCGCAGAACCATTAACTGTGACCAGTCCTACCGTATTTGCAGTCTCAAGCGCTACAGGATCGGTATCCACAACAACGATCTCCTTAGGAGACACGCCATCCGCCAGCAGTGCAGAGACTGCCGAGCGTCCTTTAGTTCCATATCCAATAACCACGGTGTGGTTTCGCATGCGTTTCCTCCAGCGCTGGATCTTCCATGCTCGGCGCGATTCCTCTGTCAGCACTGACAACGTCGTGCCGACCAGGAGGATAACAAATGTTAACCGAAGCGGAGTGATGATGATGATGTTGAGAAGACGTGCCCCTTGCGTCACCGGAGTGATGTCGCCATAACCGGTGGTGGACAAGGAGACCGCCGAATAATAAAGCGCATCGATGAAGGTGAGATGCTCGCTGTAACCGCCCTTATCAAAGTAAACGATCAACGCTACAAGCAGAATCAGCACCAACGCATAGCCAAAACGCCGAGCGATCAACCGCACTGGACTGATCAATGGGTTTCCGGGGATACGAATAACGTTGAGCAGGGTATGCTCTGGCAACTCGGTGAGTCCCTCGTCCCCGAGGTATCGCCCCGCATCGCGGTTGGTCAACGGCATTATGCTCCTAGGTTCTTCTCAAAGTGCTCATCAAGATTACACGTTCAACGCCAGCATTCGAGCTAACGACGCCTCATCCGGAAGCTCGCTGGGCCGATAGCTAAAGTTGCGCCCCACATAATGGAATAGTGCTTGTACCTCTGATGGTTCGACTCCCTGCAACCGGGCCCACGCTAGTCGGTATACCGCCAGCTGCAGCGATACAGAGCGGCGCTCCGCAGCCTCCGTGGGGGGTTGTCCCGTCTTCCAATCAACAACAATCCATCTGCCATCTGCGTCCCTAAACACAGCGTCCATGCGGCCTCGCACTATATGCTCGCCAATAGAAACCTCAAACGGATGCTCCACATATTCGGGGGTCCGGTCCGCCCACTCGCTGTCCAAAAAGCGAGCTTTCAAAGTCTCTAGTTCTGTTCCATCCAGCGCATCATCGATACCAGGGAGCTCATCAGCGTCCAGTAGGGCTGTGGCGCCAAAACGGTTTTCAAGCCACTGGTGGAAGGCAGTTCCGCGCTTGGCATAGCTATTGGGTTTGAAAGGAACTGGGCGGCGTCGCCTTCGAGCAAAAGCTTGGGGGTCCTGTGAAAGATTCACGATGTCCGAGGCCGTAAGCTCAAGGCCCAACTCGACGGGGACAACCGGGGTACTCAACTGATGGTGTTCCTCGATGAGCGCAGTTACCTCTTGTTCCCATCGCTCGAAGAGCTCGCCATCTTCTATCAGCTCAGGAAGATCTACCATGGCAGCTTTTACGGCGTCTGCCCCCTCAGGGCGCAATTCTTGCGGAAAAACTCCGATCTCTGGAAGAGGCGGCTCAAGGGCATCATCACTCTCGCCGTCGAACCATTCCACCACGCAATCTGGAAATTTAGTGCGTAGCATATCAAGATGCGCATAAGGTCCTGGGGGCGAAGCCTTGGTGATGTCAGTCGACGCAGTAACCAGAACACGCTCCTCTGCACGGGTCAAAGCCACATAAAATAACCGGGCGTTCTCTTCCTCTTCCACAGCCCTAAATTCCGCGATGTGAGCCTCTCCTTGTTTTTTCAGATCAGCTGGCGATTCTGCAGAATCGATGTACCAAACGGGAGCTCCCACTAAAGAATCGTCTTCTCGGGCATCTCCTCGAAGCGCCGATGGCACCGCAGACTCGTTGCTAAGCCATGTCGACGTTGTTGTCTTATAGGTGCTGGAGTCTGCGTGCATAACGCTCACGATCTGCCATTCCAGACCTTTAGCTTTATGCACAGTGAGGATCTGAACGCGGTCAGAACGAACCTGCACTTCTCCAGGCTCCAAGCCATCTCCCTGGCTTCTACTCAGCTCAAGATAATCTAAAAACTGGCTCAGCGTTGCATTTGGAACCCGCGCAAAATCCGAGACAACTTCAGCAAAACGATCTAGATGTACCGTGCCTGGAGCACCGTCCGAGTGTGGATCTTCTCGCTGCAATACTTCGGTGCGGATCCCAAATACTCGCTCAATATCTGCAAAAAGATCTGGCAATGAGTGGCCCAAACTGTGCGTACGCAGATATCTAAGCTCAGATGCCAGCAATTGCAGCCTGCGCAACCCCTCGTCGCTATAGCGAGTTGCGGCCCCTTCTTCCCGTGGTACATCAAGATCTGCAACAGCCTCTGCCAATCCCACGACCGATTCTGGTGCCTTGGGCAGGGTTTCAGCGATTATCTGTTCCAGGCGCTCAAGCGGATCTGTCTTTTTCTCTTCCCGCTCAGCTTTTCCGCGTCCTGCGAGGTTAGCCGCACGGTCAGCTAATGCCAGAATATCTGCTGCGCCCAGCCCCACATGCGGACCCGCTAAAATTCGTAGCGCAGATTTTGTGTCTTGAGGCCGAATCAACATCGCTGCGATCGCAATCAGATCGGCGACCTCGGGGATGTCTATAAGACCAGATAAACCAACAATTTCCACGGGAACTCCCCGCGATTGCAATTCTAACGCGATGGGAGCAGAGTGCCGTTTCTTTCGCACTAGAACAGCAGCGGTAAAACTCTCTCCCCGATTTTTATAAGCCTCTGCCAATTGATCGGCTACAAATTCGCGCTCTTTTTCTGCGCTAGGGAAAAATCCCAGTGTTACTTCCCCGTGCGGTGCTCCTTCACGGGAAGAGAGCGGTTGCACTGTTCTACGAGGGTTGTCCGGGGCTCCCAGGACTTCCCGAGATACCTCGTTGGCCAGCTGAAGGACCTCGGGGGGATTACGGAAGCTCACCGTTAACTCGCGTTTTTGCGCAGGTTCTTCCCCTAGTGCAAAGTCCTCTCTAAAACGCTCGAGGTTGGCAGAGGTAGCACCACGCCATCCGTAAATTGATTGCATCGGATCGCCCACCGCGGTGACTGCGGCGCCGCTAAAGAGGCTGCGTAACAACACCCGTTGCGCGTGCCCGGTGTCCTGGTATTCATCCAGCAATACCACGGAATACCGATCCCTCTGAGATGCTCCTACCTGCGGATTTTCCTCGGCGAGTCTGGCGGCAAGCGACATCTGTTCGCCGAAGGTCATAAGATTATTGTAGGCCAAGTGCTGCTTGAGCATCGCGACCATGGGCAACATTTGTTTCCGGATTATCTGACGCTGCTTCCACCCGATAAGGATCTGATTTAGCCCGCGCTTAGACGCCGCCTCTACGTCATCTAGCACCGATAAAAATGCGTCTGTCTCTTCCACAATGTCCTGCGGCGAAACAATATGGTTGTCTATTTCAGAGACTAAAGACAAGAGCTTCTCTGTCGCGTTAACAGGTTGCGTCTGTGTATCTAAGCTCCCTGAATAGTTAATAACGATGTCATACGCAATCTGAAAAAGCTCGGTTTCTGTAATTAACCGTGAGGTGGGTTCCACCGGTAATAACAAACCATATTCTCGGATCAGGCTGCCGGCATAGGAATCGTACGTGGAGACTGTCGGAGCGATAGCCTCTAGTTTATAAGACAGCTCCCCACTCGGGTCGATGTCCCTCAGTGCATCCATACCCGCGAGTTGCTCAAGCCGGCCTCGGATGCGTTGAGAGAGCTGTTGCGCAGCTTTTCTGGTAAACGTCAGGCCCAGGATGCGATCAGGATTCGCTATGTTATTAGCCACCAGCCATACCACGCGGGCGGCCATGGTTTCTGTTTTTCCTGCACCGGCGCCAGCTACTACCAGCATAGGTTCGAGCTCAGCTCCTATGACTGCCGCTTGCTGCGGCGTAGGAGGGAATTTCTGCTTGAGCAATCGCGATAGTTCGATCGGATCTATCATGCCGGGGTCATCCTTCCTTCGGGCTGCGCTGGACATATGTTGATTATCGAGCAATTCGAACATCCATCGTTGACAACCGCCATAAGACTAGGACCAGTCAGATTCTGGATCAGCGGTGGTAGCAGGTCTGCAAATTCCTGGAGTTCCTCTGGAGTTTTTGTCGCCTGTTCACAGGTTTTGATCTTCTTTGTTGTAGAACCGGGATACACCAGTACTGCCTGGTCTACGATCAGCGATTCCTCGTCATTCCCGCTGATCACATCGCCGGTATCACTAAGCTTCCCTTTGCTCAATGCAAGTTGGTACGCCATCAATTGTTTGTGATCGGCGACCTCCTTCGCACTTAGCCCGCGGGTGCCCGTCTTATAGTCGATGATCCGATACGCGCCGTCCTGAGTGCGCTCTATCCTGTCTATACGGCCTCTGATGGTGATTCCCTCTGCGATCTTCGTGTTCACTGAGGTTTCTACTCCCACCAGCTCATACCGGGCCGCCGACACCGTTATCCATTCCTCTAAACGCTCAATCATCCGTATCCACGCGGCTTTTTCTGTCTCCTGCTGCCACGCAGGAGCATTAAGCAGCCGGAGGAATGCCTCAGTAGTGAGTTCTTTTGCTGTCTCCGACTCCACTCCCCGAGCAATTGCTTCTGCATACGCATGGGCCAAAGAGCCTTTCAGCATTTGAAATGGTGTCTCTTCTCCCTCAATAACGGCATCCAGTCGAGCGCGCAAAGGACACGTAAGACCCTGTTCTATAAGGGAAGGAGAAATAGACCGCTGTTGTAATGGCTGATCAGTGGAAGGTCCGCCTTCACCCCACCATTCTTCAGGGTGCGCCCCCGGGACTCCGGCCGACGCTAGACGCGCTAGCTGACGAGCAGCCTGATCACGGCGCCGCTGTGGCGAGTCGCTGTTACGAACTTCTCGACGTAACTCCGCTACCATCGCTGGAACGCTCAAAAGCCGAATATAGTCTTCCAAACCGGTGTCTTTGGGGGCCAAGGGCACAGAAAGATCCGCATACGATGCTTCATTCTCCTGCGATTGTTGCTGGAAAAACGAAGGATCAAGCTCTTCTATAAAACGCGATGGCTCGGCTACGTCATTAGACGCAGGATCCTCCACAGCGGTGATATACAGACGATGCGTGGCTCGGCTCTTAGCCACATGGAAAAGGCGGCGTTCCTCATCAAGCCGGTCCTTAGAACGCATAACGATGGTATTTGGTTCTATGCCTGAATCAATGAGGTCCGTGAGCTCCTCCTGGCCAAAAAGAGTTCCGGTTTCCCCAAGAGAAGGCCAGCTCCCCTCCTGTACTCCTGCAACGATCACTGTATGCCACTGTTGACCAAGCGCTGCATGAGCTGTAAGAAGCTGTACGGCCTGTGTTCGGATTTGTCGCCGGTCGCGCACGCCTGTGGGCAGCTCTTGTTCTGCGATGTGCCGCATAAAGGACACAATCCCCGCCGTAGGGCGTCGTTCCACCCAGTCCCCCGCGGCATCAAAGAGCGCCATTGCCGCGTCAAGGTCACGATCCGCCTGAGAGCCTGCAGCTCCGCCCCTTAAACTCACCGCTTGTAGGTGATTGGCTAAACCGGTTTCATGCCAAATTGCCCACAGGACTTCTTCAACGCTACCTGGTTGAGCACCTCGCAAGAGCACCCTTCTGGTTCTTTCTAAAATCTGTAGTTCTCTTTCAGAAAGAACCTCCTCAGCTTCTCCTATTAGGTCGTTTTGTTCCTCCGATGGACGGGGGCTAATGAGGATTTTTAACAGTTCTATGGCACGCCGGCTCCCGCCACGGCTCATTTCAACTTTACGTAGCCCACGATAAAGCCGACGCAGGGTCACCGAATCCGCACCGCCAATAGGGCCGAGAAGGAGATCCTCGAGCTCACGATTGTTAAGTTCCCCGTGTATCGCCCTCACGGCAAGAATCATCGAGGCTACAATGCGCTGTTCACTCAAGATGATGTCCGTAGGATCAACCTGAACGGGAACCCCTGCGGCTAGTAGTGCCCGCCTGATAGGGGCAATTAATCCCGTAGAACGCACGATCACTGCAATATCATCCCAGGGGACCCCATCAATCAAATGAGCTCTACGGATTTTATCTGCAACATACTCAAAGTGCTGCCCTTGGTTCTCAACAATCCGCGCCGTAGTCTCAGGTAATCTCCGCGTAGTTTTTAACATCAGTTGGTGCTCTGCAGGGTACTTGGTTAAAAACTCTGGACTTGCGCCACGAAAATGAAATACCGACTGCTCTGGATCGCCACCAATGATGCCAAATTCTGCATAGCGCAATAGCTCGCCAATAAGTTGTGCGGATTTGGGGTCAAGGTGCTGAGCATCATCAACGATGACTGTCCGCCATCCTTGATCTGGAATGTGGTACTCAAGCACAGTACTCACGAGTTCAGAGGCACTCAGACTCTTCGCCCCACCAAGGGCCATTGTTTGTTCATATTCCCGAAGGAAAGCCCCCGCGGCTTTCCACATAGGCCGATGGTACGTATTACCGAGTCTTTCCAAGTCTTCTGGGCTGAGACCGCGCTCGACTGCTCGTAGTAGAAAATCTCGGAGACCACGAGCAAAGCCAACAAATCCCAACGCGTCACGCGTCTCCTGCGGCCAAATCTGGGCTGCTTCAGAGTCCTCGTTGTGCCCTTGTAACAACTCCCGGATCACTGCGTCTTGTTCAGCCCCCGTGATAAGCCTAAGGTCTTCTCCGCTTAAGCTCCTCAGCAAGGCAAAAGCAAGAGAATGCACAGAGCGCACCATCGTGGCCGCTGCTGTGTATGATTCCCCCGAAAGACGCGCAGCAATCCCAGTGCGCAGCCGTGTAGCTCCCTCCTTTGAAGCCGCAATGACAAGAATGTTTGAGGGATCTTCTCCACGCCGCAGGCGCTCTGCAACGGTATCCATGATTAACGTAGACACACCCGACCCCGCCGAACCTATTAGCCGCCATATACCGGTTTGGCTCTTAAAGAGGTCATTTTCCCAGTTATGAGTCTCTACGTGATGATCCGCAGAGACGATACGCACCTGCGGCGTAGGCGGCTGCTTAAAAGCTGCTCGCTGAGAATCCAAATAGCCCACGGCAGGGGTCGGTTCCTGCCCCGGTACCTTATGTACGTCCTTTGTCAAAGGTGTTTCCGAGGTCGCTGAGAGATTCATGCCTCATAGTGTGACAGATACCTTTGACATCACGGTCTTGGCTACCCACTCTAAGTTCGTTCCTGTATTCGATGTCGCATCAGGATGAAGAGCGTGCACTGCTGTACGATACGCCAATGCGCGCAAGAGTAGCTGGTCAAGATGGGGAACATGGGAAAAACGTCCAATGATCCCCTCGTCTACTGCCCCAACGCAGAGGGCGTCGATAATGCTTATTGCGGCCGTATAGCCATAAGGACGGGCTACCCCCATCACATCAGTCACGGTAGGCGCCTGCACCCCTGCATACAACGTGGTGGCAAACATATCAGCGTGAACAACCTGGTTGGGAGCGTCTATTTCGCGCAATAAAAGCTCTACTTTGGGCATGATATTGATTGCCGTTAAGTGGCGCGGTACTGAATCTTGTAAGTCGATCGCTGATGTCGGAGACGCATGCCACGCTATATGGTCTGCGATGGAAAAAACGTCGGTGTCATCCACATCTTTAAAGGAAGCGGGCACCTCCACTGTGCTCAACGCAAGGTCTAGGCGTAATGCGGCTGCCACGGTTTCGTCGACACGCCGGGTAAGTATCCCCGGTGCAAAGCTCGATGCGCGCCATCCGGCGTTAATAAACCTACCGTCAGTGGATTTGATCGGCCGAACGATACGCACGCCCTCTGGTTGTAGTTTTTCTCTAATTCGAGACGACCACGCAGCGCGCACGGGATGCGCCACCTGAGAAAAAACTACCGATCCGACTTTCCAACCGTAATCCCACGCTGCGCCCATGGCGCGAGCGGGTTCATCCGGCGCATGAAAAACGTTGCGGACGTGAGGAGGAAGAGCCGTGAAATCCATGAGTTGTAGCCTAATAGAATGCTCGGGCCAAAGAGGGCGTTAAATGAGTGAGTTATATCGTGATGGCTCTAACCAAAGGGATAAGGCCAAGGATTTGCGGCGCACACGGCACCGTCGTCCTTGTACGCTTCCGTAGCATCGATCTTGGATAACTCGGTATTGGACAAGCTTAATGTCTGTTGCATCATGATGGGCGCCAATTCGCCGTTTCCGCCACAAGGCTCATGCGAGGCATATCCGATTCCATGCCCCACTTCATGGTTGATCAGATATTGCCGATATGCTCCTAGATCACCTTGGAATGGGATTGCACCCCGGATCCAGCGCGACTCGTTAATCACTACCCGATTGCCATCGGAATAGAAACAGCTGGTCTCCATAGATATATTATGCCCGCACAGTCCATGTGTAGTGTCCACAGACGATAGCTGGATCCTGAGATCAGGATCGGCATCCGGGCTATTCGCTATATGCTCAAACGCAAACTTTTCATCATGAGCCCAGCTCTTGGGGTTAGTCAGCGTCGCGTCAATCACTGCAGCAAAGGCGTCATCGCCCCCAAAGACCTCAGATTTAATACCGTTTTCAATCTCAATAACGTAGGTGAACTTTTTTTCTTTTCCCTGACCAGCCTTTGCCCCCGGCGCACCTACAACCCGGTAGGTACCCTCACCTTTTTGCGTGAAGTCTGCTCCCGGCGGCAACTCAGTTGCAGCGATCTTGGGTTGTTCTTGATCCGCTGGATTAGGGCCTTTGAGAGGCGGCTGCCGTGTTTCCGATACCTGTTCGGTGGACTCGGAAACTGGTTTCTCGGTTGGTTTTTGGTCACTGGGGCGAGCCACAAAGACGTCGACAAGCACCCACACGGTGATCACGGCGAGTACGGGAATGGCATATGCTCTCCACCCGTAATCGCGAGCGAATCGGACAAAAAAGCTTTCCTCGTGTGGGGTCTTCAACGCTAGGCTCCAGAGAAGCCCACGGTACGGGTGTTTGAGTTTCCTACCTCTACATAGGAAATTTGAGAGTTACGCACCAGATACCGGTTTCCGTTCTCATCCGTAAGCGTCAAAAGACCGGAATCATTAGCTAATGCCTCCGATACTCGTGCCACAACCTCATCCTGGGTCTCGCGGCTAGAGACCACAAGCTCGCGTGGGGAATCAGAGAACCCGATTTTAATGTCCATCTTCGCTCCTAAAATATTGTTCTGGCGGTTTGCCGTTTTGAGTGAGGCCTTGTGCTTGGAACACGAACCCTCATTTTCCTTGCACTAGTAAATACCAAAATCTCAACGGTGCCTAAATAGCTCCCCTAGCATACCCGTTGTGCGCTGCTTCAAGTTTAATTCGGAGGCAATCGATACATCCTACTGTTTTAAGTCTCTTGCATAACGTTCTTCTCCTCACACTTCCTTCAGTATTAGGGCCTCCTTGGCTTCTTTCTTTACATTCCCATTAGTATCGGAGGGGTGTCAGTTTCTACTCATAAACCCACGTTCGCCGAATTAGGTGTCGCTGCTGAGATCGTCGACGCGCTTTCTGAACAAGGAATCACACATACGTTTGCGATTCAAGAGCTTACGCTGCCTATAGCTCTCGACGGCCGAGACATCATCGGCCGGGCTCGCACGGGGATGGGCAAAACACTCGGTTTTGGTGTTCCGCTTTTAGACAGAGTCTTTGACGCCGCAGACGTCGCCGAACTCGATGGAACCCCCCGCGCACTCGTCGTCGTGCCTACCAGGGAACTGGCACAACAGGTGGGCGAAGATTTGGAGCGCGCAGCCCGGCGAACACCAGTGAGAGTGACTACGGTGTACGGTGGGCGGCCTTATGAAGAACAAATCCAGGTTCTCACTGCTGGCGTTGACGTTGTTGTGGGAACCCCCGGCCGACTTATTGATCTACACCAGCAGGGCAATCTAACGCTCGATCACGTGGCCATTCTCGTGCTAGATGAGGCCGATGAGATGCTGGACTTAGGCTTTTTCCCTGATATTGAAAAGCTTCTGGGAGCGCTCAAGCACCAACACCAGACGCTCTTATTTTCTGCAACAATGCCGGGCCCGGTGCTCACCCTAGCCAGGACCTTTATGTCTCGCCCAATCCATATCCGGGCGGAGGAAGTCAACGCCTCTCACACCCATGCCAGCATCGAGCAGGTTGTTTTCCAGGCCCATAGGATGGACAAGACCGCGATTACCGCACGTGCGCTTCAGGCAAAAGAACGCGGAAAAACCATTATTTTCACACGCACCAAGCGCACTGCCGCAGAGCTTGCAGAAGATCTTGCCGGTAGAGGTTTCCGAGTGGCGGGGGTGCACGGCGATTTGGGTCAGGCGGCACGCGAATTATCGTTGGGCATGTTCCGCAATGGCCGGGTAGACATACTGGTTGCCACTGACGTTGCCGCACGTGGTCTTGACATTGATGACGTCACCCACGTGATCAATTACCAGACTCCCGATGCCCCCATGACGTATGTACACCGCATTGGCAGGACAGGCCGCGCTGGCCATACCGGAACCGCAATCACGCTTGTGGGGTATGACGAGCTAATTAAGTGGAAGCTCATTAGCGATGAATTGGGCCTAGATACTCCCGCCCCGCCGCAATGGTTCTCCACGTCCCCGGAGCTTTTCGACGCCCTCTCGATCCCCGAGACTGCCGGGGAGACAGTCGGCCAACCGCTTAAAGTTGCAGGAAGCAGCAGAAGCACCATAAAGAGCAGGCACACAGGTAACCAGCGTTCTACTGATGCCAAACCAACAACCCGAAGGCACCGTCGGCGATGACTAAAAGTTTACGCAAGACGCGGAAAGACCTGATCGCAGCCACGATTATCGCGGGAATCAGCATCACCGGGGTGAGCATTGTCTGGGCCACCGCTCCGGTTAACAATGTCACGTATTCCCCTGCTGCACAGCCCCTGGTCGTCTCAGAGACCCCACCAGTTCCCGTGCATTCGCTGACTCCGCAGTGGGAAACGCCCGCAGACCAATTGACCACAAAACCCATCATCGCGGCAGGCTTGGTCATGTCTTATGACGGGCACAGCGTAAACGCCATCGACCCCGCAACAGGCGCCCCTGTATGGTCTTATGCGCGCACGGAGAAGTTGTGTTCTTTAGGCCAAGCCTGGTCCAGCGTCGTTTTGACTTTTCACACCGGACGAGGCTGCGGTGACGTGGTGTCTCTGGATGCGGCTTCTGGCACATATAAAGCAACGAGAAGCGCCAGTGCCAGCGATGTTGTGGTACCTATTTCCTCCAATGACGCCGTTGGCACCGTATCTTCCGAACGCGTAGAACTATGGCGCTCCGACCTTGTGCGTACCGTGGAATACGGCGACGTCCCGATCAAACAAGAGGCGAATCAACAACCGCATGAGGATTGCGAAATTTCCTCAGCCCTTTCCCGGAAAACTCTTTTAGGAGTTACCGAAAAATGTGAAGAGGCCTGGTGGTTGCGGCTTCAAAAAACAGTTCCCGAGGATTCACGCGTCCCAGAAATTACCCGCGATATTCACATTTCTGGTGAAAACGCGCGCATTGTTGCTATAGGCCAAGAAGCCGCCGCCGTTTTCGTAGAGTCTCCACACCCTCGCATTGATTCTTTTAACGCAAACGGAGAACTCACTGCGTCTATCCAGGTTCCTCTGGCCGATGCTTCTGCGTGGGATCATGGTCCATCTGTGGCGGATCTCCCACATCACATTACTTGGTTTGATGGACACCGTCTTTACTTGTTTAACCCCTCGTCCCTGCATGTGGAACACATCATCGATAACGTTCTTGGCACAGGCGTGGCTATTAATAACAAGCTGTATGTACCCGTTTTCAACGGAATCGCAGTAATTAATTGGGAGACAGGAGTAGCCGAATCCGTCCTTGAGGTTGATCGAGGCACATACAACGGTTTAGTTTCTCTCGGACTTGCGGGCAATCATGTAGTGGAAAAACGCGGCGATCATCTCGTCGGATTAGCGTTGAGTTGATCACCGCTGCGTAAAAATACAGCTTTATACGGATAACTGCGCCCATGATCAGAAAATCTAATTTATCCTAAAAAATACTGATAGAAATTTTGTATACTGGTGAAATGAGACACAGACTGTTCAAAGCCGGGGCAGCAATCCTTGCGTTCATCGCCACCCTTCCCGCCGCCGTAACTCCAGCCTATGCACATGCGTCAACCCACAATGCAGTCATTTTTGGGGACTCCGTTGTAGCAAACCCGGAGCTTATCCGTTATGTTGCCACGTGGTTAAAAATCCCCACCACCACGCCTCCTACCGAGCGAGGAGAGTGCCCCACTTCTCCCCATAATTTTGGAGTTCTAGCCGCACAACGGCTCGGGCTTCGAGCAGATAATTACGCTTGTGCAGGAGCCGTAGGAGTTGGCGATAAATCGCTTCTTTCAGCTAGCCGACGCTCAGTATCTCTTCAGATCGACCAAGCCGCAGCCCAGCGAACCTTAAACCGGAACACTAAGCGAGTCTTCATATCATTAGGTTTTAATGACACCTATTCGCAGCTCGCACGCGGCCGCACCGACCATCAAATCCGTCATGACTTTGCCGCAAAAATGACGCGTGAGGTTGCAAGAATCCGCAAGTTAGCCCCCCATGCCCGAATTCAGTTCATCGGATACCCTCGAATCACCGAGAACAACTCCGTCTGCCTATTCCATGTGGGAAACAATCTTCATGATTACACTTTCGCCCCCGAGGTTGCCCATCTTGAAAGGCTCGCTCAAGAGATGGAGCAAGACGCAGCGGCAGCTTCCGGAGCCGAGTTTGTGAATCTAAAAGGCGCAACCAAAAACAACCACATGTGCGCCCCCGATAATCAGCGCATGTGGTCGGGCATTATCGACGGCACCGCAGGGCACACCAATCTTCCCTTCCATCTCAACGATCGCGGACACAAATACGTGGCCGACTTCCTGGCAAAGTAGTAACAAGTCTCACATAAGCATGAAGCTGGCAAGCAAAACTTGCCAGCTTCATGCTTATTTTTGTTTTTAATAATTACGGGCAGCCCAATCCACCGCACGCGGGCTAAAGAGCAGAGCCAAGGCCGCAATCGCAGTCAGAGCTGTTATCACGGAGAAAACAAACGCACCCCCACTAAACATGTAATAGGCAATCGGCAGCAATAAAATTTGGAGCATAATCACAGGACCCCGCCCCCAACGTTTACCCCGATTCATCATGATCGCCCCAGCTAGGACAGCGCCAAAAACGATAATAAAGAACACTGCGGTCCCGTATCCCACCCACGTATTTGCGCCGTCAGACTCATAGACAATCGACGCGTCGTTATATCCAGCAGCTTCCCTCACGATAAGAAGGACCGCATAAGCGATTCCGATAAGAGATTGAATCGCAGCGATCCAACCACCATAGAGAACTGGGCGCGGAGGGAATTGGATGTTCTTGTTCACGGCGATTGAGTGTAGCTCAACATCGTGACCAAAACATCAGTTTCTGCCCGCTCCTCACCTTGATGCCCAATATGAGGGATTAAACAATTTACGCATTTAGCAAATAAAGACTTTGCTAAATTAACAAACCACTACCGTCGCAAAGAAAACATTCCCATGCAAAGCATTGCACTTAGCCTTCATTCAGATTAAACTGATCATGACCCAATATCTGTCAAGCACCCCAATTTGACGCAGCCCATCCCTATACACTTTTAGAAAACCCACAAAAACAGCAGGTAGAATACACAGAAGAAGCTTCTACAGTTGCAAAAATCCGGAAATACGACACGTCCACAATCAACATTCCAGTGTGATACTAACCACATTTACCCCTTAAACCCTAGCCAAGCGTGAGCGGACATGTCATTATTTGCAGGTACCTCAGGCGAGCGATCAACGCATTCGCCAATACTTCGGGTTACCGCGAAGGAACTACACGTCCCCGCTAAGACTTGAGCAGCCGCACCCCCTGGCTTGCATAAAAGACGTGTCCCTATTTTTACCGCCAGTTTATGGTGGTTTTCTTTGCGCGCCCCGTTGTTCTTACACTTGTAGCACGTTAGGAGATCACCATGGATTGGCGCCACGAAGCCATTTGTCGCGACGAAGACCCCGAGCTCTTCTTCCCCGTGGGCAATTCTGGCCCAGCGCTAGCTCAGGTAGCCGCAGCTAAGGTTGTGTGCAACCGTTGTCCCGTCACATCACAGTGCCTCGCATGGGCACTGGAAACCGGCCAAGACGCAGGTGTTTGGGGCGGTATGAGCGAAGACGAGCGTCGTGCACTCAAACGTAGGAAAAACCGCGGACGCGGGCGTGCTCGTATCTCTCTTTAATCCATCGATTTCCCGAGACCTACGGCCACCCACTAAAGTGGTCTTTTGTTATTCACAATTAGCTAGCCAAGGAGCACCACATGAGTAAGCGTGGACGTAAGCGCAAGGATCGCCGTAAGAACAAAGCAAACCACGGTAAACGACCCAACTCTTAAAGTAAGCGGTCTATTACTAGTCGAGGGTGCTCACCTTTAAGGTGAGCACCCTCTGTGCTTGGTCGTTTGACCACAAAAATAAACTAAAATTCGCGTTGAGTGATAATAGTAGTCCGCTCAATCTGAATAGAATAAGAAATCTTTTCCCGCAAACTCGCAGGAGCCGGCCCGCAACAGCACTTCTTTAGCAAACGTCTCAGGCTTTCCTCCGCCGCGATCATTTCCGCGCATTCCGGGCATTGAGCGATATGTGCGTTGAGTCGCGCACATTCAACCTCAGTAAGTTCCCGATCTAAAAGCGCATACATGTGTACATGCAGGTCCTCACAGTTACAGCCGCAATCGAGCGAGCCCTTTTCCGACATTATGCCTTCGCCTTTCCAACTTTATGATTCCCAGCGGCTATATCCATGGTTTCAGAACTGTGAGAAGCCGCCGAGGCTTCATTCTCAGACGACGCGGTTTCGCTCACGCCAATTCCGTGGTCATGTGCCACGTCTTTCAACGCTTCTCTGAGTTGTTTTCTTCCCCGGTGTAATCGGCTCATCACTGTGCCCAGGGGAGTCTCCATAATGTCGGCGATCTCTTTATACGCGAGGCCTTCCACATCCGCGTAATAGACCACCATCCGATAGTCCTCACTTAATTCATTCATTGCTTGAGCAATGCGCTGGTTGGGAAGGTTTTTCAGTGCCTCCACCTCAGCGGATTCCAATCCCGTGGAGTCATGCGAAGCAGTAGCTAAGAGTTGATAATCAGTCACGTCTTCCGCAGAAGATTGCACCGGCTGACGTTTCTTTTTACGGTAGGAATTGATATAAGTGTTTGTCATGATTCGGTAGAGCCATGCCTTGAGGTTGGTTCCCTCTTTAAAAGAAGCAAACGCCTGAAAGGCCTTGATGTAGGTCTCTTGCACCAAATCTTCGGCATCTGCGGGATTCCGTGTCATCCGCAGAGCGCCGCCATAGAGCTGATCGAGGAGCGGAAGGGCCTCGGCTTCAAAGCGCTTCCCTAGCTCAGTTGTTTTCGTTGCCACTGATCTCCTTAGAATTGGACACTATCAAGTCTAGTAGGAGGTACCCCGTGAGTAAGAAGAAGCATTCGGCAGCAACACCCGCGCTGGCGGTGCTGGCTTCATCCGACGTGGACTATAAGGTCTCTAGTTTTGAAGGTGGAACCGAGCATTTTGGCGATCATGCTGCAGCGGCACTAGGAGTGGAACCCGAACGCATCTTTAAAACCCTAGTTGTTGATCTCACTGCTGGGAAAGGACCCAAGCGCCAACTAGCGGTGGCATGCGTGCCTGTCACCTCCCAATTAAGTTTAAAAAAGGTCGCCGCGGCTCTTGGCGCATCCAAAGCGACGATGGCCGATCCTCACGACGCCTCAAAATCCTCCGGGTACATCCCCGGCGGTATCTCGCCCCTCGGACAAAAAACTGTGCTGCCCACCGTTATTGATGAAACCGCGATTCTTTTTGACACGATCTTTGTTTCCGCGGGACGACGCGGCTTAGACGTAGAACTCAGCGCGGAATCGCTTGCGTCACTCGTCGATGGGAAGCTTGTCGACGTTCAAGCCGATTAGCTCCGGGTAATCGTTTCGAATGTTCCCCACCGCCTTATCCGCGGGGGTAAGGGAAAAAGCGCTGGCGTCGCCCGGAATCAACAGGCTGGCTGCTTGATCTGGACTTCCCTGTAGCCACATCGTGAACTCATCTTCCGATAGAAAGCGTGGCATGCGATGATGCACTCGGTCTAACGGCGGACGCGAATCCGTAGTAATCATCGTGGCCGATAACTGTTGCGCCCCGGAGTCCCAAAGACCAGCTACCCAGACTACCGATCCGGTTGTGATCCAATAAGGCTGTTTATTATGCCACTCGTAATAGCCGTCCAAAGGTATGAGGCAGCGTCGAGAAGCAAAGGCGGCACGAAAACTCGGTTTTTCTGTCACGGTTTCTGCGCGTGCATTAAAAAGGGGCGGCCCGGAATCATCCTGTTTCCAGCTGGGTAAAAGCCCCCATCTTGCCGGCTCTATCACGGCCTCATGAGGCGTGCTACCGGCCCTTAAGACCGCAATCTTTTGGGTCGGTGCAATGTTATATCTGGGCGCTGGCAACCCCATGGGAGCATGTACCGCAGCAAAGCCGGGCACCTGCAAAAGCTGCTCATCGGTGGTACACAATACGAATCGACCGCACATATACCTCATTATGGCCTTATGATGGTGGAATGTGTGTTTTGTGGGATGCTCCGACTGTTACGGCTCCGGTATCGGCAGTAGTAACAGTCCCAGGTTCTAAGTCGATGACCAACCGTGCCCTCGTACTGTCGGCCCTCGCGGATTCCCCCTCGCACATAAAAGGCGCATTACACAGCAGAGATACCGATTTAATGACCCGTGCGCTACAGGCTTTGGGCACGGATGTGCGCTCCCACGACTCTTCCTCACTGGTTGTTAACCCAGTCCCCCTTCATGGTGGCACAGTCGACTGCGGGCTCGCCGGGACAGTCATGCGCTTTGTTCCCCCCGTGGCTGCACTTGCTCAGGGAACCACAGAGTTTGATGGTGACCCCCAGGCACGCACACGCCCCATGAACCAGATATTGGATGCACTGCGCGGAATCGGTGTCCAGGTTCATGGAGATGCGCTACCTTTTAGCATCTCTTCCTCTGAGACTCCTCATGGTGGTTCCATCGATATAGACGCCTCTAGTTCTTCCCAGTTTGTCTCAGGGCTCCTTCTTGCAGCGCCTTGTTACCGTGATGGTCTCACTGTCCGACACATCGGAGGAAAGCTTCCGAGCATCCCGCACATTGAGATGACCGTGGACATGCTCAGAAGCGCAGGCGTGCAGGTAGACGACTCCTCGGAAAATCAATGGACAGTTCATCCAGGGGGTATTTCTGGCCGTACTTGGGAGATCGAGCCAGATCTTTCCAACGCCACTCCGTTCCTCGCCGCGGCAGCGGTCACGGGTGGTACCGTCACCATCCCCGGGTGGCCTCAGCGCACTACACAGGCTGGGGACTCGATTCGCTCAATTCTTAGCAGCATGGGCTGTGACGTCTCTTTTATCACCTATAACGGATCAAACGCACTCCAGGTCACGGGCCCCTCTGACGGACTTAACGGGATCTGCCTGGATATGTCAGACATCGGCGAACTCACCCCCACGGTTGCGGCTCTCGCTGCACTAGCTGCAACCCCTTCTGAGCTCAGCGGCATCGCACACCTTCGGGGGCATGAAACCGACCGGCTTAAAGCGCTATCGGATGAAATCAACCGTATCGGCGGGCATTGTGAGGAGCTTGCCGACGGCCTCCGCATCACTCCCCGCCCCCTCCGAGCGGGAACTTGGCACTCCTATGCGGATCACCGCATGGCCACAGCAGGGGCCATCGTCGGACTCGTGGTGCCAGGAATACGCGTAGAAAACATCGCGACAACGGCAAAGACGCTGCCAGATTTTGAAAACATATGGTCTGCGATGGTGAGCGACTAATGGCACGAAGATCTTCAGCACATCGCTGGGATGAGTCCGACGTACGAGTCAGACCAAGTAAAGGTTCCCGTCCCCGTACCAAGGATCGCCCGAGACACGATGATGCTCTTTTCGGGATGGTAGTAACAAAAGACCGTGGCAGATGGGGCGTGGTGTTGGATTCTGCAGATCCAGCGGCAGACCCCATTGTCTGTATGCGTGCTCGGGAAATGGGACGCACTGCTGTGGAGGTTGGTGATCGCGTAGGCGTAGTAGGCGATACCTCTGGTCGTCCAGGATCACTCGCGCGGATTGTTAAGTTGGAAGAACGCACAAGTGTACTACGACGGACAGCAGACGATACAGATCCTTATGAGAGAATCGTCGTGGCTAATGCGCACCGCTTGCTCATAGTCTGTGCTGTCGCCGATCCCCCACCTCGTGCAGGTTTTGTCGAGCGGGCGCTCGTGGCTGCTTTTGTGGGCAATCTTCAGCCGATTCTCTGTTTGACCAAGTCTGATCTTGCAGACCCTACCCAATTTGCAGAAGAGTTCAGTTCCTTAAACGTTCCGGTAGTTGTCTGCGGCATTGATGACCCGATCGCTCCAGTTCAAGAGCTTGTTACAAATTCTGTTACTGCGACCATCGGACATTCTGGTGTAGGCAAATCTACACTGGTAAACAGGCTTGTTCCCGATGCCTTCCGTGAAACAGGGACCGTGTCCGGAGTGGGCAAGGGCCGTCACACCTCAACCCAAGCAGTAGCTTTACGTCTCCCCGGCGGTGGCTGGATCGTGGACACACCGGGGATTCGATCCTTCGGCCTCGCGCATGTCGACGCAGATGCAGTCGTCGGCGTTTTTGAGGATCTTTCTGCCGCCACGGAAAACTGCCCGCGCGGATGCACTCATGCCGGCCCCCCGGCGGACCCTGAGTGCGCGCTAGATCAGTTTGACGCAGATTCCCCCACGGGTCGCCGAGTGATCGCGGTGCGCAAATTATTGGCCTCGCTGCGCACCAATACCGAATGGGATTAGAAGTTTCTTTTTACTTTCTTGTGGAACGGCCGGAGTAGGCCCGTATAACATCACGGATACCGGGGCGAACCTGTTTGAGCAGCCGCAAGCCGGTCTTCAACCCCACGCGCTTGCCTGAGCTATCCACGCCTAGCTGTCTCTCAATACTAGGGTTTTCCGTAAAGGCCCTGTTGGACCTCACTTCCGGGGCGTTATCGGGGCTAGCCACCAGATACTTGTTAGGCAGGGCCAGCTTGAGCAACGTCTTTTGTACCTTAAACAATTGCACGGGGAAAGAGTCAATGTTGTAAGGAAGATCGTATTCTGCGCAAAGCGCACGAACTTTCTTCCCAACTTCCGCAAGCCGATTCGATGGCATATCAGGGAAAAGGTGGTGTTCAATCTGGTAGTTCAGGTTGCCCGACATAAGGGTCAAGAGCTTTCCACCATGGAAATTAGCAGACCCTAACATCTGCCGTAAGTACCACTGATTGCGGTCTTCATTTTTGAATTGCTCTTTAGTAAACGTTTCAGTCTCATCAGGAAAATGACCACAGAAAATAACGGCGTAGGCCCACACTGACCTGGTGAAATTGGCCAATGCATTTGCAGCCACGGCGCGTGGGTAATTGCGGCCTGCCAGTGCAGGGTAAAGGATGTAGTCTCGCGATACTTGCCGGACGGCTTTAGAGGTGGTCTCCCAAAATTTTTCTTTGGTGCCTTCCCACGTAGTCCGTTGGGAAAAGAATTTTCCAAGCTCAACATCGTAATATCCCACAGCCCACTGGAACATCGTGGCAAGCACGGGGTTAATCACCGGCTGAAATGCGTGCAGCGGTGTCCATTTTCTGTCGCGAGTAACTCGAAGGACCCCGTATCCCACGTCATGGTCCATCCCCAATACGTTGGTATATGTATGGTGCACGTAATTGTGAGAATGCATCCACTGCGAAGATGGGCATACAATGTCCCATTCCCAGGTCGTAGAGTGTATCTCTGGATCATTCATCCAGTCCCACTGACCATGCAAAACATTGTGTCCGATTTCCAAGTTCTCCAAAATCTTTGCGATGCTCAGAAAAGCCGTACCTGCCCACCAACACTTCTTATTGCCGGCAAAGATAAGGCTTATGCGCCCGGCGACTTCCAGGGCACGCTGGGCCCGGATAAGCCTTCTAATGTAGGCCACATCGCGCTCTCCTAAGGACTCAGTTACTTCTAGCTTGATTGCGTCGAGACGCTTTCCAATTTCCGCTATGTCTTCATCGCTGAGGTGCGAGTACGCCTGAATATTATCAATCGCCATTGTTCAAAGTCTCCTTTTATACGCCTATGGTGAGATCGCCAGCTGCCACGCATACGCATGTTCGTACGCGGCTTCCTGGCTCGTGAGTTTCCCCTGTGACTAAATTCTGAGCATGTCCCTCAAGCAATGGCCTAACGCAGGTATGGCACACTCCCATGCGGCAGCCGAAGGGAAGATTAACCCCCGATTTTTCGCCAGCTTCCAAAAGGGTTGTCGCACCATCTGCCTGAATATTCCCCCGGTCCCCAAACGTAATCATCCCGCCCTGCGCGTCGCTGGCGCGGTCGATGGTAAACCTCTCTGAGGTGATGGTTATGCCGCGTTCTTCCGCCCACGCGTGGGCTTGATCAAGCATGCGAGAGGGCCCACAAGCAAAAATCGCTCGTGATGTAATGTCCGGTACTACCTGCTCATAATCCTGCGGGGTGAGGCGTCCCTCGCGGGCCGTAATGCGGCGGATTACCTCAAGCTGTGGATTTTCTTGCTCCAGCCGCGTGAGTTCCTGATCAAAAAGAAGCTGAGTGGAATCATGAACGCAATAGACTAAGACCGCATGGCAACGCTCTAGCTGTTTGCGCTCAGCCATGGTGCGCAGCATAGAAATAATCGGGGTAATTCCGGTCCCGGCTGCTAAGAACGCAAGCTTGCTAGGAACCGGTTCACTCAGATGGAAGTCTCCGGCTGGAGCAAGCAGACGAATCGTGGTGCCGGGGCGGACAGACCCCACCAGGTGATTAGAAAGCTTTCCTTTTTCCACCGCTCGAACGGTGATTTTCAATGTGCGCGCATGAGGGTCCGGAGCATTGGTCAAAGAGTAGCTACGCCACACAAAGCGCCCATCAATTTCTACCCCGATCCCAATGTATTGCCCTGCGTGAAAATCTGTTTCCACTCCCCACCCCGGAACGATGGAGAGATGAACAACATCCCGATCACGGTGTACTTCCTGGATTTGCCCACGTAGTTCTCTAGTACTCCATAGGGGGTTGACCAGGACAGAGTAATCATCTGGCAAAAGCGGTGTGGTGAATCTTTTGAGCACTCCCCGAAGAGACGCTAAGCGGTCACGTGCCATGGATAAACCTCGTATTGTTTCCCTAATAAAAGTTACTTTGCAGTAGCTTACGCATCCGTAGGTTTATTGTCCACTAGACAAAGCGGCACAAAAGAAAACCGTTGCGCACAGCCCCTTTAGGGACCGACACAACGGTTTAAAACTAAAAACCCGCTATATCCTTCGATACAATGCGGTTTTCTCAGAAGTTAGAGCAACTCAACCAGCGCACCCAACTCGCTGGGGTCATACCACGCAAGGAAATTATCCAGTGCGTCCCCCACAATCAACTCAGCATCCTCTACGCCTAAATCTGCCTCATCAATAGCCTCGATGGCCTTAGCAGTAGCATCTTCAGACGACTGAACGTCTACGTGAATCGCGGCAACCGAATCCAAAGACACAGAAGACGGAGACAGTTTGACCACAGACTCCCCTAGTTCCGGCTCTAGAGAGACGCTTTCATCCGCGATATCCGCAGAAATCACGACCCTACGGTACGGGAATTTTTCTTCATCTCCGACCGCAAGCAGCCTAATGGAAGCCAAAGCGGCATCCTCAAATGCCGAATGCGCTATCTCGTCTTCATCGCCCGACGTATAAAATTCCCGAAGCGCAGGAGTCACCGCAAATCCATAGCCCGAGCGCGCAGAGATTTCCCCTTGCTCACTCAACTCTTTGAGCAGGGAAAAAGTTGCAGGGACATAGACGCGCATCAGAAGTCACCGCTTAGACCAAACAGCCCCGAAAGCTCAACGACGGTGCGATCAAATTGCTGATAGAAAACTCCAACAAGACCGCATTCTACTGCTGCACGAACGTTAAGGATCGAGTCATCAACCATCACGCAGTCGCGCATGGGCAAGCCAATTGCATCAGCAGCGGCTTGGAAAGCAGCCTCTTCGGGTTTCTCCGCTCCGATCTCACCACTGAGGATGACCGCATCGACGATTCCTTGCGTCTGAAGCACACGAATAGGGTCCGCGCCGGGGCCGCCGGGGTCATTTGACAGCACCGCAGTACCAATCCCATTAGCCCGCGCAGCGGACAAGAGATTGCGCCAGCGTCGCTGGTCTTCTACCGGCCCATCAAGGACACCTACATAATCGACGATTAAGCCGCGCACAGCTTGCCTACACCTCACGTAATTATTTCTGGAAAAAAGAATTGACCTTGGTTATTGTTTCACATTAGTCAGAGGAAACGCACGCCCACGCGTATTTTTTGGCTGCAAAACACACAGAGCCTGCCTTGGAATCGTGTTCTCTTAAGGAAAATCTACATGCTTGTTCCGATTCCTGGACTCAGTTATCTCAAAACATTCACAGCCGATGCAACACCACAATCCAGCAGTTCTTCTTATGCGCCCACAGATTTTAAGCGCCTACAATTGCCAGATTACGTGTACAAAGAATCCAAATCACTGGTTTTTATGGCATTGAATGCGGCTTTTGGTATCCGTTCCATCACCCCGCTGTGCCACGAGCAATTCGGCGATCAAGTACACCGGCTCATTGCCGCCCGACGTCGTTCAATGCCAGCTGTACGCGGGCGCATCGTCATGGAAGCGCTACACCTGCGCCCACGCGGACAGCTTATCGACGCCCTCGGCTCCGCCAACATCAACAACAAGCACATCGGCTACCTCGCCCAGTTTTTGCCTCTCGACGAAACAACCCGCAGACTGCGAATGCGAAGCCTGCGGGTTATCTAGAGCGGGTTTTTATTAAGCCTCTACGGTTTCGTCCACCGCTGGGGCCTGGAACTGTTTACGTAGCAGGAAGAGCTGGCGCACAGTCTCTTCCTTGATTCCATCTTTCATGGCGTTGAACATATCGCCGCCCTCTTTTTGGTATTCCACCAAGGGATCACGCTGCGCCATAGCGCGCAAGCCGATGCCTTCTTTGAGATAGTCCATCTCATAAAGGTGCTCGCGCCACTTCTGATCAATAACGGGAAGAATCACCATGCGCTCGATATTGCGCATCTGTGCCTCTCCACCGATAGCAGAAACGTTCTCCTCCAGCTCGGCGTACTGCTTGTGTGCGTCTTCAAGAACCGCAGCACGCAAGTCTGACTCAGATAGCTCGCCTGCCGAGCCGTACTCGGTGCCGTCGATAAGCTCCTGTGCCTGCATGGAAGGGCCATAAAGGGACTCAAGTGCGTTCCATAGAGCGTCAAGATCCCAGTCTTCAACGTAGCCATTGGCGGTTGCGCCATCAACGTAGGCCCCAATGGTGTCGTCGATCATCTTTTGGATATTTTCAGCGATGTCTGCAGACTCAAGAATCTCACGACGCTCGCTATAGATGACCTTGCGCTGCTCATTCATGACCTCGTCATACTTTAAGACGTTCTTGCGCATCTCAAAGTTCTGATTCTCCACGGATGCCTGAGCACCCTTGATGGAGTTGGTAACCATTTTGGCCTCAATAGGCACGTCATCTGGGACGTTGAGACGATTCATCATGTTTTCCATCGACTGCCCAACAAACCGAACCATCAGCTCATCGCGCATTGACAGATAAAAACGGGTGGTACCGGGGTCGCCCTGACGGCCCGCACGTCCACGCAGCTGGTTATCGATACGCCGAGACTCATGGCGCTCTGTCCCTAGGACATAGAGGCCACCGGCTTTCCGAACTTCTTCGGCCAATCGCTCACCGCGGTTTTTCACCTTAGCTAGCTCTTCATCCCATGCGGCCTCGTACTCTTCTGGAGTCTCCACGGGATCGAGTCCGCGCTCACGCAAGTTGATATCTGCGATGATATCTGGGTTGCCGCCCAGCACGATGTCCGTTCCACGTCCGGCCATGTTGGTAGCCACCGTAACAGCGCCGGGGAGTCCGGCTTGTGCCACGATCTGAGCCTCCTGCTCGTGGAACTTAGCGTTAAGCACGCTATGCTTCACGCCACGGCGTTGCAACAGCCGGGAAAGATACTCAGAGCGCTCCACGGACGTGGTACCCACAAGCACTGGTTGTCCCTTAGCCACTCGTTCTGCGATGTCGTCCACAACGGCAGCAAACTTGGCTTCCTGGGTCTTATAAACCAGGTCTGTCATGTCTTCACGCTGATTATCGCGGTTGGTTGGAATCGGAATAACATCGAGCTTATAAATCTGGTGCAGCTCAGAGGCTTCCGTCTCCGCAGTACCCGTCATTCCCGCGAGCTTGTCATATAGGCGGAAGTAGTTCTGCAAAGTGATCGTAGCGAGGGTTTGGTTCTCGTTTTTGATCTCCACATTTTCTTTGGCCTCAATGGCCTGGTGCATGCCCTCGTTATACCGACGCCCGTCCAAGACACGACCGGTGAAGTCATCCACGATAAGAACCTCGCCATTGCGAACAATATAGTCCTTATCGCGAGTAAACAGTTCCTGCGCCTTAATAGCGTTGTTGAGGTAGCTCACCAGCTGTGAGTGCTCAGGCGCGTAAAGGTTCTCGATTCCCAGCTGGTCCTCGACATACGCCACGCCTTCTTCTTTGATGCCCACGGTGCGCTTGCGCTCATCCACCTCAAAGTGAATGTCACGAGTCAGTCGCGGAGTGATCTGGGCAAAGACGCTGTACCACTGCGAAGAGCCATCGACCGGACCGGAAATAATAAGGGGGGTACGGGCTTCATCAATAAGGATGGAGTCGACCTCGTCCACGATCGCGTAATGGTGTCCACGTTGCACCAGTTCATCGAGCGAGCGCACCATATTATCGCGAAGATAATCAAAACCCAGCTCATTGTTTGTGCCGTACGTAATATCTGCGTTATAAGCCGCACGACGCTCAGTAGGCTGCATATTGGCCAGAATGACGCCGACTTCAAGGCCCAGCCACCTATGCACACGCCCCATCCACTCGGCGTCGCGCTTGGCCAAGTAATCGTTCACCGTAACAACGTGAACGCCCTTGCCTTCCAAAGCATTCAGATACGCAGGGAGCACACATGTAAGAGTCTTGCCCTCACCGGTACGCATCTCAGCAACGTTGCCAAAGTGCAATGCCGCGCCACCCATAACCTGAACTAAATAGTGCTTCTGTCCAAGAACACGCCACGACGCTTCTCTCGCAACGGCAAACGCCTCTAGCAGGAGGTCATCAACGGTTTCTCCCGCAGCGATTCGATCCTGGAATTCTTTAGTCTTTGCCTTGAGCTCGTCGTCGGAGAGCTCAGAAAACTGAGGCTCGAGATCGATAACATCTTCAGCGATTTTCTTCAGCCGCTTAACAGCGCGCCCCTCGCCAACGCGGAGCATCTTGGAAAGTCCAAACACGTGCACTAAGTCCTTAGAAATGTTTTAAGTATGTGGTTTATAGCTTTAACTTCGCCATTGTAATCACAGGCGAAACAAATTAAAGAACCCGGATCACCTTTATTGGAGGAATCCGGGTTCTAGGTCATCTCGTTTCCACAGAAAAAGTTAAGGTTTAGTCCTCTTTTGCCAAGGAGATAAGACCATAATCAAAAGCGTGGCGACGATACACAACCGACGGACGCCCTGTCTCTTCATTAACAAACATGTAGAAATCATGTCCCACAAGTTCCATCTCAGAAAGGGCATCGTCGACACTCATCGGGGTGGATGGGTGTTCCTTGTGACGAACGACCCGGCCTGGCAGCACTTCCTCTACGGAGTCCGCATAAGGATCGTGATCGTACTGAGAATCAGCGCGAGCCGTTTCTGCTTCATGCACCAATTCAGCAGCGGTCTCGCCAGCCCCCTTAGGAGCACGGTGTCCGGATAGGGAGATGGAACGACGGGCCTTCACCTTACGCAGGGAACGCTCCATCCGAGCCAGCGCCGTCTCCAGAGCTGCATAAAAGCTATCTTCTTTAGCCTCAGCCCGAGCAATATGTCCCTTGCCGGTAGCCGTGATCTGGATACGATCAGACTGCTCAGCACGACGCGGATTAGGCTCGTGCTGCAGTTCGACGTGGAAGAAGGTGAGTGTTGGATCAAGACGAGCTATTTTAGCGAGCTTAGTATTAACGCGTTCCGCAAAGTGCTCCGGAACTTCAACATTGCGGCCAGTGATCGAAACCTGGACGTCAGGGCTCAGAGTCTCGTTGTTTCCAGTAGGCGTGGTCATAATCACGTACCTTCCTGTATCAGCCGCCCGGTTCTTGATGAGTGGGATTACTCAGCTTTCCCTTATATCGGCGGGTTTCAACTTCCAAGAACCAGAGTACATCTGGTCATAACCATTTTGCCACCGGTTTTGTCCTACTACACATTCGAAAGTCCCAAGGCTCCCCTAATTTTTACATTTGCGCTGGTCAAAACCGCTACAGACTCTGCAAGGGTAGCGCCCGTTGTGATCACATCGTCAACAATAAGCACCGCACACGAGGGGACCCCGGTCAGAAAAACGTTTCCAGAAAGATTGCTCCTACGCTGAGAAACATCTAATCCCACAGAATCCGCCACAGACGGTCTATGCCATAAAACCCGCTCCGTGCGCAGGCCACTAGCCCGGCACATTAATTCAACCGGGTCACCACCGCGTTGTTGCGCAGCCCGCATACGAGTTGGCGCAGGAAGCAGCACAATGTCCTCTTCCACTTCGCCTAAAGCCGCAAGATGCTCAACTGCTGCGGCCACCACCGGTCCGAGATAACGCACCGCATCTGTACGTCCGCGCTCTTTGAAATTGATGATCGTTCTTCGCCGCACCCCGCCAAACTCGCCTAAAGACCACACAGGCACGTGCGGATCGGTGAGAGTAGTCACCCGCTGCGGAGCACGCGACCACTCTTCTTTGCACTCCTCGCACATCCGGAGCCCAGGTTTTCCGCACCCCATGCAAGCCTGTGGAAAAAGAAATTCCCACATCATCCCCCCTGACTTAACGTTTTAGCGCGGTACCACGATCACTGAACGCCCGCCTTCAAGTCCCTGAACCTCGCGCCAGTACACCGTAGCCGAATCAGAATTAGGAAGTTCTAGGGCCACGCGCGCATCGGTGATGTACCGAGTCGAGGAATTCGACGCAACTGAAACAACAGGTGCGACAATATTTCCGGCGGAAAGCTTGGTTGCAATAGAACCATCTTGCGCGATGACCCACACCGGGGCCTCAGAACTCGACGTTCCCACGATCAAAGAGCCATTGCTGTCCCAGTCAAGGGATACTGCCGTATCTTGGATCGCTGGCATGACTTCATGAATATTAGTGATCCTGCGTTCTCCGGCGTTAGGGCGCGACACAATGCCGATATACACGCGTCCGCCGATAATCATTGCAGCGCGTACGCCACTACGAGAGAGCTGCAGCATTGATATGCCGCTTGCTGACTCCGCAAGCCCGTCCATGGATACTTCGGTTTCCACAATGTCCCCGCCTGAGGAAGAACGCGCAAGACGAATAATCTTACGGCCGTCTTGTACTGTCCATAACGACGACGCCCCGGGCTCAAATGTCGGTTTAGTCATCGTTTTAGCCGACAAAACCTCAGAATAATTTCCGCCCACGGTGCCAAGCAGCAAGCTAGATTTTTTCTTATCCCCGCTGCCCACCGCGCGAACCGCCGCAGTCACCTTATCTTTATTAGAGATAGCTACTGATTCAATATCGTGCACCGCTCCATAGGAGCCAGCCACAGGCGCTGCCTGTCCGCCTACAACGCTACGTAAACTACCGTTAGTCAGCGCATAGATCTCCGTGGACACAGATGCCCCTGCCTGCGGGTTATACTCTGCAAAATCATCTACGGTGAGCTCTTCACTATCGCGGCGTTCAGATTTGATAGGGACTCCGTCAAAAGCAAACTTAAAGGGCCCCGCAGAACCAGAGAGCGCAAGTGTCCACACAAATTGAGCGGAAATCCGACGTATCTCATCTTGTCCCAAGCCAGACATACCGGTGAATTGATAAAAGCCGTTACTCAAACCGGCAAATGATGCACCAGAAGGCACCTCATTAACCACGCCAGGAGTAAGATTGCGCGACGGACCGCCGACCATCAGGGTGATCAGTGCGCTCTCCACGCTATTGCGCGAGGCGCTCGAGTCCTTGAACACCCAGCGTCGATCCGCTACTAGCGTCGACCCACTCGTATCAAAGAAATACAACTGCTTTGGGTCATAGTGATTCCACAGCTCATTGCGCTGTACCACAATCTGGTCAGGGAGCTCAGCTATCCGCCACTCAGAATTAACCCTTTCCAAAGTGATAGTGGTGCTATAGCTCTCATTCTTGGACACATACGATCCCCCCTCTTCAAGCGACCCCACAATGTTTCCACGCACATCAAATACCCGGCGCGAGGCCGAACTATTCGCCGATGAGTTAATGTCAATCCCGTCCAGCACTAATACGCTTGTGCCCGGTGACCATCGCTCAGAGGCAGCATCGGTCAAATACCCTCTTGCATGTTTATAGCGTTGCGAGGGGTTCGTATTTGCCTCATAGAAATCACGCAACAACAAGTCGGGCTCTTGGCCTGCGATCGGCGCTTGTTGCTCAGTAGAGGAACTCACATCAAAGCCTCGGATGGCCTGCGGGTCTGAGCTACTAGGCAGGGTTGTGCAAGCACTCACGAGAACACCGACGAGTCCAATCGCCAGCCCT
The DNA here is from genome assembly GCF_002155265.1 of Corynebacterium pseudotuberculosis. NCBI lineage: Bacteria > Bacillati > Actinomycetota > Actinomycetes > Mycobacteriales > Corynebacteriaceae > Corynebacterium > Corynebacterium pseudotuberculosis. The sequence goes on along the minus strand of NZ_CP021251.1, from coordinate 534,977 downwards.
AAGCGAGCAACTCTAGCCATTCTGCTTCCCTAGCCTTTCCTCGGTGTCTTCTTTTTGATGGGCATCCTGGCCGAGCGATTTTTCCGCGAGCCCTTCCTCCACAGTCAGCACAGCGTCGCCGGATGCTTCCAACCCTTCGGGCGTCGAAAAGCCCGGAGCTACGAGTTCAATGGGAGTAGTCGTAATATCGGAGCGCGGAATAAGCGGCAGCGTAAGCAAAAACATGGTTCCATGCCCCAAGACACCCGCTGCTGCTAGCGTTCCACCGTGTAGGACTGCGTCTTCACGGGAAATTGCCAGCCCCAGCCCAGTGCCTCCAGAATGACGAACTCGAGATGGATCGGCGCGCCAGAACCGGTTAAATACCAGCTCCTCCTGCCCTGGTTTAAGGCCTACGCCATGGTCCACCACGGCCACGGCCACGGCGTCTTCCGTGACTGCACAGTGGACGTCCACAGGCTTTCCATTGGCATGATCAATGGCATTGGCCAAAAGATTACGCAGCACCCGCTCTATCCTGCGTGAATCACCCACCAGGTTTACGGGTTCGGCGGGGATATCAAAGCGCACTTCAATCCCCAGCTCTTGCGCAAGATGCTCGACTTGTTGCCATGCTGCATTGATACACGCGCGGATATCAAGATTGTTCTCTGCAAGGTCCGCAACACCGGCGTCATGACGAGAAATCTCTAGGAGATCAGCCAATAGTGCCTCAAAGCGATCGAGTTCTCTCACCATGAGCTCAGAGGCTCGCTTCACGCCAGGTGAGAGATCCTCAGAACCGTCCGCGATCATGTCTGCGGCCATGCGGACCGTGGTAAGCGGGGTTCTTAGCTCGTGGGAGACGTCCGAGGTGAACTGGCGCTGTAAATTTCCATATTCTTCCAACTGCGCAATTTGCTTAGACAAGGACTCGGCCATGGAATTAAAGCTCATTGCCAGACGCGCCATCTCGTCTTCCCCATCGACCACCATGCGCTCTCTCAAATGTCCTGAGCTAAAGCGTTCCGCGATGCGGCTTGCAGAACGCACCGGCGTGATCACCTGTTGAGTAAGCAACCAGGTGATCCCCACGAGCAACACCACAAGGACAATGGCTGCCCCGGAAAACAGACCGCGCAACAGCGCTAGAGTTGCCTCGTCAGATTCCATAGACATCACTAAATAGACTTGTGTGTTAGGAATATCGGAGTTTGTCGGGGTCCCGATGATAAGCGCCTTATAGGTTGTACCGTTGGCGCGGTCAATGGTGGCAAATTGATAGGAAACTTGCCGTTGATCCACAAAGCTCCGAAGCCGTTCTGGGATGCGATATCCCTCCGGCGACGCGATCACAGAACCATCGGGGTTGTTCACCAGAATGACTGGCTCATATACTGCTTGGTCTTCTGCCGATGCCACCTTGTTTACAAGGGCGGCACGGGCAGAATTTAGACGAACCTGCATACTGCTGGAAGCACCTGTGGCCTTAATTTGTTGTTCCACAGACACACGCGCACGGTCGATCTCCGAGTTTGCAATATCCAACTTGGTATTGATTAACCGCTGGGTAACAAAGCTAACCAGGACAAAGGCCAAGATCATCATGACTACCAGCGATGCCGCAAAGATAGATCCGAGAACCTTGAATTGAAGCGAGGTGCGCCACAGCTCGACAAAGCGATGTCGCAGCTGTTTCAGGCCGTATGCAGAAATAAAACTTACTCCTGCCCGGTCTTGTATCCGACGCCTCGGACAGTGAGCACGATCTGGGGGTTCTCCGGATCCTTCTCAATTTTTGCACGCAACCGCTGCACGTGGACATTGACTAATCGGGTATCCGACGCGTTCCGGTATCCCCATACCTTTTGCAGTAATTCTTCCCGAGTAAATACCTGGCCGGGCTTACTTGCTAGCTCAAGAAGCAAATCAAACTCCAACGGGGTGAGCTGGATAACCTCTCGCCCGCGGCTGACCACATGGCCGGGGACGTCGATGGCAAGATCGCTGATCTCGATGACATCCGCGGGTGCGTCATCTGTACGGCGCAGCCGCGCCCGCAGCCGCGCAATGAGTTCCTTGGGCTTGAAAGGCTTAGTGATGTAATCATCCGCCCCCGTTTCCAGCCCTAACACCACGTCAACGGTGTCTGTTTTAGCTGTGAGCATCACTATAGGCACTGTCGAGTTCTGACGGATCAAACGGCAAATATCGATACCGTTCATACCTGGAAGCATAAGATCCAGAAGAACAAGATCCGGTTCTTCTCGATTAAAGGTTTCTACTGCTAAGGCACCATCGGTGACAGCTACGGTATTAAAACCTTCAGCTTCCAGCACGATTGTCAGCATCTCAGAGATGGCTGGATCATCATCAACGACAAGAATCTTCTGGGGCATCTGCCTGAAGTCCTTCCTCAAACAAGCGCGGAATACCCACCGCCGTCGCCCCTATATACGAGTTTTGCTCGCCCAGGAGCTCCAGAAGAAGGCCACATCCCGCCTAGCGGGTTTTATAATAATTTTAAAACTAACTCATTACATCGTACCCAGGGTTTGGATGATCTTGAGTGCGACGTCATCAACAGAGTCTCCCGGCTGCGCCACAATCCAAGGAGAAAACCGCTTCTCTTCAGCCAATCTAGCGTACGCATCTGAGGTACGAACCTGCAGGCTACTATCGGTTTCATAGCAGTCGCGGGAACGATCCTGGTCCTGTTCCTCCCGCTTTGCCGCACGCTGTGCTGCTACTTCCGGGGAGGTATTCAGAAGCACTTGTATATCGGGGGTAGGAAGGCCAAACTCCTCAAACTCAAGGTGAGAAACCCACGCCACCAGGTTCCAGTCCTGTGCGCGAGCCGCCGAATATGCGGCATTAGAGGAGACATACCTATCGAGCAAGATAACGTCTTCACTCCCCTTATAGGACCGGAGTTCCTCCGCTATCTCCCTACGGTCTAGCGCAAAAAGTAGGGCCATGGCGTAGATGGAATCACTGACGTCACCCATCTCCTGGTAGAGCGCCTTCTGCGCAAGATGGGCGTGGATAGAGTCCTGGTAGCGCGGAAACCCTAAAACTCGTGCGTCAAGCTTCTCGACGAGGGCACGAACCAGAGTATTTTTACCCGCGCCGTCAATTCCTTCAATCGCAATAATCATTAGTAACGGTAATGCTCCGGTTTATAAGGCCCTGCGACGTCCACGCCTATATATTCCGCTTGTTCTTTGGTTAGCTCAGTAATTTCTCCGCCCAAAGCCTCCACGTGGATTCTGGCTACCTTCTCATCCAGGATCTTAGGCAAACGGTAGACCTCATTGCGGTAGCGTCCATCATTTTGGAAAAGCTCTATCTGGGCAATGGTCTGATCCGCAAATGATGTGGACATCACAAAGCTAGGATGGCCGGTGGCATTGCCCAGGTTCAAAAGGCGCCCTTCTGACAACACAATAATCGCGTTGCCATTGGGCAGCGTGAATTCATCAACCTGCGGCTTGATTGTCACACGGGAGACATCGTTGCGATGCAGCAACGAGGCCATGTCTATTTCATTATCAAAGTGCCCAATGTTGCCTAGAACCGCATGGTCTTTCATCTTCAGCATCTGTTCAAAGGAAATGATGCCCATGTTTCCCGTCGCGGTAATCACAATGTCCGCTTCCGAGATAGCCTGATCAACTGTGACTACCGGGAACCCGTCCATCAGCGCCTGAAGAGCATTAATGGGATCAGCTTCTGTAACTTTTACGCGCGCACCCTGCCCGGCCATTGCCTCTGCGCAGCCTTTACCTACGTCGCCATAGCCACAGATCAGGACATTTTTGCCGCCCATCAGCATGTCGGTGGCACGATTGATGCCGTCGATAAGCGAATGCCGGGTACCGTATTTATTATCAAACTTGGACTTGGTCACGGCGTCGTTAACGTTCATTGCGGGGAATGGCAGCACGCCTTCTTCTGCAAAGTGATATAGCCTATGCACGCCCGTCGTGGTTTCCTCGGTGACACCTTTCACGGAGGATGCGATAGCCGTCCACATCCCTGGATCTGATTCCAACGTTGCTCGCAGCATCTCCAAGAACGCCTGGTACTCGTCAGAGTCCCCCTCCTCGCCCGGTGGGACAACGCCGGCTTGTTCATATTGCTGGCCACGAATAACCGCCATAGTTGCGTCCCCGCCATCATCCAGGATCATATTGGGAAGCTGGTCTCCCGGCCATGCAAAAATTTTGTGTACACAATCCCAATACTCTTGAAGAGTCTCGCCCTTCCACGCAAAAACCGGGACACCCTGCGGGTTGTCTACAGTCCCCTCCGGGCCAACTACAACTGCAGCTGCTGCTTCATCTTGAGTGGAAAAGATGTTGCATGATGCCCAGCGCACTTCTGCGCCCAGCGCTACGAGCGTCTCAATTAACACGGCGGTCTGAACAGTCATGTGAATCGAGCCGGTAATCCGAGCCCCCGCGAGCGGCTGTTCTTCACGATATTCTTCTCGCAACTGCATCAAACCCGGCATCTCATATTCTGCGAGACGGATTTGGTGGCGGCCTGCTTCCGCGAGGCTTAAATCTTTCACCTTGAAATCAAAAGAGGTCATTTAAGTATTCCTTCTCACAAGTGCCGCGCACCTAATACACCAAAGCTCTACCGGTGTATCCCGGCAATATACACAGCGGGGTCTTTCTAAAAGTCTTTCATAACGCATGCGCAGATGGGGGCGTTACGACGCCCTCCTTCGACAGCTTTTCCCATACCCGCATGACTGGGGCGAAAAGTATTATTCCGGAATTAGCTCAAAGCCTCTAGGAAAGCCTCAAGGTCTTCTTCCGTATCGGCTTCTTCTAGTAGCTTGGCAGCGGATTCGTGTAAAGCCTCGTCGCCCTCCCCTATATATTCCCGGATAAAGGGGTAGGTGCTTACCAGGTCGCCATCGCTAAAGGGCGCCCCAGCCCAGATAGCCGCAATTGTTGCCGCGGCTAAGCCATTAAGCTGCTCGTCTTCAGAAACCCGCCCCGTTCCGGTTGCTAAAACACAAGCATCGCGCACTGCTTCTACGACATCATCGCTGTCTAGGTCATTTAGCTCATCGAGAAAATCAACGTTAACTTCCTCGGAGAAAATCTCTCTTTCCCAGGTGCTCATGAGTTATTCCTTTCACTACTTTTATCTTTAACCAAATTATTCGGCGCTTCGGCGAGGCATCGCTGAGCTAACTGTATTCAATGAACATTGGAGAGTTTAAACCGCCCCGTATGTCAAGTCTGATACACATCAGAAAACGGCACCGTAATCATTAGCATGCACCTCGATCAAGAACCCGACCGAGGTTTCGATCACGTATGTACCTCTTTTATTACACCTTCCATGAAGGCAGCCGCTACCGACTTACAAAAACTTATTTTATGATTTTCCCTATAGGAATAACTGGCACTCCTGATCATTATTATTCTCTCCAGCCAGTGCCTAAAAAACTTATTTTCATCTGCAAGAAGAGCTTTTATAGTCCCCTATGATCTTCTGTTTCCGCTGTTCCCAACATCATGTACTTTTTCTTAAGAAACAGCACGGCGAGGGTCACGCTCAGGTTACAGAGCGCTAAAAGGTATGCTACGGTCGTTTTTGTTATCAAATCGTGACTGGTTTTCTCTCGTTGTTCTTGAACCGACCGGCGAATAGCCGATCCGCGCAGCGAACAACATAACGGAATAACCCTGCCACACGATGCCGATGTTCAACATCCATTACGACGTTGAGAGGAGCCGACGTGGACAACACTTATACTCGCCGGTTTCTATTGTTCATTGCTGCCGGCACCACGCTAGCTATTGCCATTGGGATCTTGGTTTGGAAGCTCGGGAGCCCACAGACCACAGCATCAAACGCTACCTCCGACGCTGGGCCACAAAAATTGGAAGAAGCCGCGGTGACCTCTTCCGCTAGTGTTGCACCACAGCCGCAGAGCAGCGCTCCCGCTCCTGCAGATTCTTCGCCGCAAGAGGACCCCTATGTGGTTCGCACCCAATACCCAATAGCGCCTAATCGCGTTCCTCATGTGCGTCACGATCCTCTGATGCCGCCCAATGCGCATCTAGGTAGTGGGAAACCTCGCCCCCCTACTACCACGGTCGCTGTCCCTACCACTCCCCAAGAGCAAACAACAATTGCAATTCCGGAGATAGACACCCCAACTCTCGACGATCCCGCAGAAGAAACTCCCCAAAACCAAAGCTCGCAACCGCATCCCCCCACCGTTCCGGTATCAGAGGGTTCTTCTGCCAATCCCGCTCAGTCTACGGAGAAGCCAGACCAAAATACGAGTAGCACCTCAACAGAACCAAGCACGGCCCCCACGGAAATTATCACGGAGCCCACCGCCCCCTTGGTGGACCCCTCTACCGTGCAAAAAATGCTGGGCTCTGCAGGAACCCTTCTCTCCCCGCAGGAGAAACCCCATCCTACTGCGGCAAAAGAAACTGAGCCTAAGCCTGAAGCACCGGCTCAGAACACAGAAAAAGTGGTTCTGCAGCCTTAAAATAGATGATTTTAAAAGGGGGACAGCTCTTTGAGCTGTTCCCCTTTCTTATGCCTTCCTACAATCAGATCACACGGTAGCCACAAAGAGCTGGCCTTGACCGCGCGCCTCCACCTCAGCATCGGCGGCAGAGAGCCACAATGCTTGAGTTGGGTTAAGAGTCACTCCGCCTACTTCCACTGTTCCAGCCGTGCACAAGAGTATGGCGGGACCATCGTGAGCGATCTTTTCTGCAGTTTTATCAAGATCGATTCGCTTAATAGCAAACTCGTTGATAGGCACTGGATAGACTCCAGATTCTGCCTCTACAATGGGATTTTCCAAAGAAGCAAACTTAAGCACTCGCACAAGCTCCGGCACATCAACATGTTTTGACGTCAACCCGCCACGAAGAACATTGTCGGAGTTTGCCATGATCTCAACGCCAAGCCCCCGCACATAGGCATGCAGGTTACCCGCATCAAGGTAGATGGCCTCCCCCGGTTGAAGAACAACGTAATTGAGCAGAATCGCCCCCAATACGCCTACGTCCCCAGGATACTGCTCGTTGAGCAGCACGATATTCTTCAACGCAGCGCTCATCCACTCCGGAGCGCTTTCTGCTTTTTCCTTTGCAGATGAAACAACTGCGACAATGAGATCGCGTCGATTAGCCGTAGGGATTGTGATCCACGTAGTAAACAGCGCACGCAGGCTATCAGATTCTTTCAGTGGATTATCTACAACCATCGCGATGTAGCGCTCTAATTCCTCACAGTCGAGGAACCTTAGCATCTCCAGGGTCTTAGCAAGCGGACGGAATCCTGCCATCGCGTGGAACTCGGTCAAGGCAATCAGTAACTCAGGCTTATGGTTATCGTCCTTGTAATTCCGGTTATGCGCCCCAAGCTGAATCCCCTGCTCGTTATCCCTAGCAAAACCTTCCTGGGCTTGTTCCAAGGAAGGATGTGCTTGCAAAGACAAAGGCTGGTCCGCTGCCAGAATTTTCAGGAGGAATGGAAGCCTCTCTCCAAATTCGCTATGGACACGATGCCCAAGCTGCTGCTCAGGAGCAGCAGCGATATGCTCGGCAAGAGACTCGTCCCCAATCTTCGATGGCCCACCCGGATGGGCGCCATACCAAAGTTCAGCAATTGGACTGGTTCCTTGCTCCTCACCTCTGAGATTTTGGATGAGTGTCCTAGAGCCCCAGGCATAGGCCTGTGCACTTGGGGACAGCAACTGCATGTCATTCCTCCCGATATTTCGTACCACTCTTGGCACCGATGTAAGAGAATACTTGCTAACTCGATATAAAGGCAGTCGCCGCGAATCCGCGAGCAATCATTCGCAATGGCGTGCCCGTTGATCCAGCATCAATATGTTCTGTCCGCTCCCATGCGTCAGGCTCTGGCTCACACCACGCAATGGTTTTTAGGCTTTGTCCCGTAGGAGCTTTATCCAAGTCAGGATCAAAAAATATATCTTTAACCGCATACGAGAAACGCCCCAGGGCCGCCCCAAGTTCCGTGGCGGGAAGACTTGTTGATTCTTTCCCATAACTAGTCCATAACACAGCTATGAGATTGGCCACTGCCACAGCGGAGGCGGTAGTACCGGTGTGAATGATATGTCCGGTTATCTGAGCTAACTGGCGCGCCCTATTGGCGTTTTCACCATATTCTGGAGAACACTGCATAATCTCTGCGTCCACATGAGATGCGCTCTCCTCTAGTACAGTCGCGGTTCTTTCTTGGTCCTGCTCAAGCAGCGCTAGTACTGCCATAACCACTGCGATAATACGAAGCGGACTTGGGCCTTCTATTAAAGGGAGAGATGGAACAACGATGGCTTCTTGGGCAGCATCCTTATGGAGCATTCCCCCGGAAGCGCTGACGAGGATAACCATGCAGCCTCTACGCATCGCAGTAGTTAGCGCCTGGGATAGATGCTCCGAGGAAGAACGCTCCGTGGCCACAATCACAATATCTAAAGGGCCCACATAACGCGGCAGTTCTGCAGTGACTATCACGGGAACCTTGAGCGGAGCATGCAACGCTATAGAGACGTGCGCCGAGTGCGTGGCAATTGCCTCTGTAGTAACTACAACCACGCTTCGTGGTTGTGTTCCTTGCACCGCGTCCAACCCACCAGAGCGAACAAACTCCGCGACCACTCGTAACTGTGCGCCTTCATGCGCTATATCGTAAAAGGCTACGGCTTCTGGATCATAAGAATGGGTGGGTACAGCGGCAGATTCGCTGTCGTGGAAAATCTCCTGTGTATTCATGTCCTTCCAATTGTAGGTCTAAACAGGAAGGCCTATTCTGCTAAGTCGTTAACAAAATACGCAAAGGCTCCCGAGGAAAGCCAGACATAGCTGTGCATCCCCTGGGAGCCAGAAACTAGGCAAGAGCTAGCGTAAAACTACTGTTGACGAATAACCCCAAGAATTTCAGTGACTAGGGCGTCCACTTCTTCTGCCGTAGGAGCCTCGACGTTAAGACGCAAAAGTGGTTCTGTGTTGGAAGCGCGAACATTGAACCACGCCTTAGTGCCTTGAAGCTCAACGGTAACGCCGTCGAGACGATCAACGCTTTCCGTACGATCCGCGAAAGCATCCAGAACAGCCTGGGTGCGCTCAGCCTGTTCTTCAGCGCTAGCCAAACGTGAGTTGATTTCTCCCGATGCCGCGTAACGCGAATATTCTTTCATCAGCTCTGACAAAGGCTTGTCTTGTCCGCCTAGAGCCGCTAGCACGTGCATTGCTGCAAGGATTCCAGAATCGGCATTGAAAAACTCAGAGAAGTAGTAATGAGCAGAGTGCTCGCCGCCGAATGCCGCGCCGTGCTCCGCCATTTGTGCCTTAATAAAGGAATGTCCCACACGCGTACGCACGGCAACACCGCCATTTTCCGCGATTACCTCCGGAACCGTCTTGGAGGTAATCAGGTTATGGATAATCGTGCTGCCTGGATGCTGCGCAAGGTATCGCTCTGCGACGATGGCGCAAATAGCAGAGGGGCTCACCGGGTCGCCATTCTCATCAACCACAAAGCAGCGATCTGCGTCGCCGTCAAAAGCTAGGCCGATGTCGGCTTTTACCTCTGGAGTGAATTTTTGCAGGTCCACAAGGTTCTTGGGGTCGAGCGGGTTTGCCTCATGGTTAGGGAAGGTTCCGTCTAGCTCAAAGTAGAGGGGCTTGACATCGAGTGGAAGTCCTGCAAAAACCTCAGGGACAGTATGCCCACCCATGCCGTTCGCTGCGTCCACAGCAACAACAAGAGGCCGGATGCCAGACAGATCCACAAGTTCACGAAGGAAGGAACCGTAATCCGCGAGGGTATCTTTCTGCGTAATAGCGCCTGGTTTGCCGTCGTAAGCCGGGACGCCCTCCACCAGCATGTCGATAATCGCGCCCAAACCAGTTTCCTGCCCCACGGGTCGTGCGCCAGAGCGGCACATCTTGATGCCGTTATATTCGGCAGGGTTGTGGGATGCGGTGAACATTGCGCCGGGGCAATCCATAACGCCAGAAGCGTAATACAGCTGATCAGTGGAGGTGAGCCCTAGCGCAACCACATCAACGCCTTGAGCGGTGAGCCCGTCTGCAAAAGCCTGAGTTAGCTCAGGTGATGACGGCCTCATGTCATGACCTACGGCGACCTTAGTAGCGCCCTCGTTGCGCATCAGATGGCCAAAAGCCGAGCCTACCTCGCGGATGAAGTCAGCATCAATATCAACACCGACGACCCCTCGCACGTCATAAGCCTTGATGACCTTGGTCACCGATTCACGGGTACGCATCTACCAAATCCCACCTTTCAGGGATAAACAAAAGTACTCCGGAGAGATTGTACCCTGGTCTACCCAGCCCTAGCAGCATGGGCGTTGGATTGCGCTTGCGCACTCCGCCGCGTGGCCAGTCTTACCTAGCGCCCCGGCTCAGCACTGAGCCGGCAGTCGGAAAGCCCCTTAGGCCCTCCTAGACGCTTAGCAATCATCCTCCGGATCAGGAACTACTGAGAGATGCCCACGTTTAGTGTTCTTTGATACCTGCTTGCGTTGAGCACGGTGGACTGGATGGTTGACTCCAAAATCTTGATTGGAATCAATCAGCCCGCTAGTGGTTCTTCCTGCCTCCCGCACTGCCTCTGCCAAGGCCGTAAGATCCTCATCGTCATCATCAACCGCGTCCACACGCAACAGCTCCCAACCCAGAGGGGCCGTAATCTTGGACGCATGGAATTCGCACAGATCCCAGCTATGCGGATCACTGTTGGGCGCCAAAGGGCCAACCACAGCGGTTGAATGTGCGTACGCGTAAGTCAACGTAGCTACGGCAGGTTTACCGCAACCGGGGCGAGAACAACGACGAAACTGATTCACGTCCATAAAGTCTAGACTCCTAGTTGAGGTTTAGGTAGACCCAGGGGGGCTTCGGCGCGTTTTACCGATCTATAGCGGTCTTAGTTTTACTCTTATCACCATGGATTACCGCCTGAATCGAGACCGCCACGGCAGAGGACTACGAGGCCCCACGTTCCCCACAGCCGTCCCGCGCTACCGTTCACGGCGTTCGCTTTTCGACGCCGCAGTGCTCGAAGCATACGCGCCTATCCAACAAAGTTTTGCCCAGCAGCTTGCAAATTTAGATATTGCGGTAGACACGGTTCCCCGCATGCGCCTCAACCTCGATGCCGCATTATTGCCAGACGAAGTCGCAGCCGACGGCCCGATCCCCCTGGGGCGAGTCATTCCCGCAGGAATAGACCATCTTGGACGCCCCACTCGGGCCCGAATCGTTCTCTTCCGCATGCCGATCGAGCAGCGCACTAACTCCACGCAGGAACGCCAAGAGTTATTAACAATGGTCCTTACTTCTCTTGTGGCCAATTATCTCAACGTATCCCCCACCGATATTGACCCCGATTTTCAGTGGTAACCCCCCCCCACAACCCCCACCGCTCCGTTTTAAACAGTTAAATTTAAACAGTTAAAGGGCCTCCCAGGTTTATACACCTAGCAGACCCTTGCGCTACGGAACTTTAGCCTATATCCCGTTTGAGCCTCCGACGCTCACGCTCAGAAAGCCCACCCCAGATACCAAAGCGTTCATCATGTTCCAACGCATATTCCAGGCACTCATCCCGTACAGCACATGCTTGACAGATGCGCTTTGCTTCACGGGTAGACCCGCCCTTCTCTGGAAAGAAGGCTTCTGGATCCGTCTGGGCACACAGGGCCTGCTCTTGCCACTCCTGTTCAACTGCACCAAAAAGATCATCCAGCGTCAGCTCTAAGGGTGTGCGAGTCCGAGGCGCGGCGTTACTGGCCATATCTTCCACGCCACCCTCCTCTCCTCGTTGATGTTCACATATGCAAGCGCTTACGCGAGAAAATCGCGCCAGCTCACAACACGCCACATAGATTCACAGCACACTCACGCTGAATTAGCGGGATATGTACAGCCATATAAGAAGACTATGCAACGAATTACATACTTGAAATTCAACACTCCAACACAAGATGTCGTCAACCCGAAAACAGTTTTCCCCGTGCAAAAAATGAATTTCCCCAGCTCGCAAACTTCACGAGTCACATCTTTCACACAACACATTTCGCGGGGGCGGGGGTCAGGGGTACTAGATATAGTATCCCTGATCTAACTACGCTACTGCAGCTCTGATAACCAGCGTGTCGATACAACGATCAAATCCCTTCGTGCTATCCCGCACGAAAGAGATGTTGCGCACCCCCCGAAAGCCCTCCGAGTTTTATTCAACAGCTCTATTTTTTAGCAGCAAAACGCCTTCAAGGACGCAAACACACGCCACTAAAAATGAGATGGTCGACACATTTTTATTTAAGCGTCCGAGCTGAACCGGATTCCAGCAGTGGGGATTTCCACTCCCGGCCATACCCGTAGCCCGTTCAAAAGTTCGCAGCGTGCACCAATCTGCGCGCCTTCGCCGATAACGCACCCCTTGATGCGGGCATTCGCACCGATGCGAACACCATGCGCGATAATGGAGTCCTCGATGACCGCTCCCGGTTCGATGGTCACGCCGTCGAAAACCACCGTGTCATCAAGACGGCAGCCCGCTCCTACCTCCGTTCCCCGGCCAATAACGGTGCCGCCCAACAAAAGGGCACCATCTTTCACGCCAGCGGATTCGTCGATAAGCGACTCTCCAGTGCGTCCATCAAGCAGCGGCGACGGCGCGATGCCACGAACCAAGTCAGAAGACCCTCGAACAAAGTCCGCCGGCGTACCCATGTCGCGCCAGTATGCGTTATCCACATACCCGAACACGCGACGCCCCTCTTCCAGCAGTTTAGGGAAAGTCTCACGTTCAACAGAGACCACACGATCAGCCGGAATCGATTCAATCAACTCGCGACGGAAAACATAGCAGCCAGCGTTGATTTGATCAGTAGGAGGATCTTCCGTCTTTTCCAAAAATGCCGAAACACGCCCGTCCTGATCAGTAGGAACACACCCAAAAGCCCGTGGATCAGGCACGCGAACCAGGTGCATGGTCAAATCAGCCTGCTTCTCATGATGCGCGTCGAGGATTCCTCCCAGGTCTGTGCCGCCTAGAACATCCCCATTGAAAACCATGACGGTATCTGCACGGAGCTTCTCATAAACATTCCGGATGCCACCACCGGTTCCTAGCGGCTTATCCTCAACAACATATTCAATTTCTAGGCCTAGGTCTTCACCGTTGCCAAAGTATTCTTCAAAAACTTCTGCCTTAAAAGACGTGCCTAGAACGACGTGTTTAATGCCCGCAGCTTTAATTCGCGCAAGGAGGTGCGATAAGAATGGCACACCCGCCGTGGGTAGCATCGGCTTCGGAGTCGACACCGTCAGCGGACGAAGGCGCGTGCCTTTGCCACCAACCAGGATCACGGCATCTGTATTACCGCGCAGCGTCGTTGTGGTCATTTTTGATGTCCTTACTTTTCTTGCTTGTCACGCACGCCTAGACGTGCACCTCCGGATTGACTCAATCAGAGTACCCCGACAGAACTCGAAATTTATGGTTTCGCCCGGAATGCCCGGCGCCACGGTCCGCTACTTCCATCACAAAAACTCGGCCCGGCGCTGCCATCCTGGGAGTTATTTTTTCAATTTTGCTGATGCTACCGCTACAAAAGCACGAGCTTGAAGCCCGAGTTTAAGCACAACGCGTATGGGTAGCTGCCACGCATGGGGATGACGGTCTGCCTGGAAACGATAAGCCGACTCGTGGTGCGCGGGCAGCATCTTTTCCGGATGCTTTCCTGCCGCGTGCCCCACCGCATGAGTGATAAAAGAAGAAGGGCAAAGGACGTTATCAAAACCAGCCCGGCCAAAGCGATCGCCCAGGTCCACGTCTTCCATGTACATAAAATAACGCTCGTCAAAGCCGCCTATGGCATCAAAAGCATCCCATCGGACCAACAAGCACGAGCCTGACAACCACCCGGCAGTGCGCTCAGTCGACATATCGGCATCATCCTTGTACGCCTTTGTCCATGGATTATTTGGCCATACCGCACCGAATAACGCATGCCCGATACCGTTACTTAGCGTGGGAATCGCGCGTGCCGAAGGATAAGCAGAACCATCGCTCTGCCGAATATAGGGGCCAACTGCCCCAGCTTGTGGCCAACGCTGAGCACATTCAAGCATGACGTCGATCGAGCCTTTATCAAAGACCACGTCAGGATTAGCCAAGACGAAGAACTCCGGCTCTATGTCACCATTTAGCCGTTTGTCCTTGAGATGACGCGCCGCAGCATTAATCGCAGAGCCGTAGCCAATGTTGCCGCCGGTAGCAAAAAACTCCACATTGTCTCGTTCCTTTGCAGCGGCCTGGGGAGTTCCATCTGTAGACCCGTTATCCGCAAGGACGGTATACGCGCCCCGCACGGTTGCCCCACTCACAGAATCCAGGAATGCTGCAAGGTGATCACCGGGCGAGAAAGTAACCGTAATCACGGCTATCGGCTTGGCATCTGTTGTAGTCACTCGTTTGAGCTTAGTCGGGCATATCTGGGAATCGATGTCTGCCACGCTTTTATTCATAGCCGGAAATTCGCGTACTCAATAAAACAATTTCGCAGAAAAACTACGGCTTTTACCCTTACTTCACCTAAACTTTTATCTGTTTCTACTCCTTTCTTCATGGAGATCCAATAAATATGACCGACAAATACCGTCGTAACCGCGACATTCAGGCACCTCCTTCGGTGATGCCTGATACCAAACAGATGGGCCCACGGCCCGTTAAGATCTTCCTCGCGTTGATCTCGTCGATAGTGCTGGTCATATCTGGCGCCGGTTACTTCACCATTGGAAAACTAGGTAACACAGTTGCTTCTGCGGGCAATCTTTCCCTAGGAGGCGACAAAGGGATGAAGGAGGCCGCCGACGGCGCAACCGATATCCTCCTCGTCGGCTCCGATTCGCGTACCGACGCACAGGGCAATCCGCTGAGCCCGCAGGAGATAGAACTACTGCACGCAGGTGACGAGGAAAACGATAATACTGACACCATCATGGTGATTCGTATCCCCAACGACGGTTCCTCCGCAACCGCTATCTCCATTCCTCGCGACACATATGTGCATGACAATAACTTGGGAAATCTCAAGATCAACGGCGTGTACAAGAACTACAAAGATAAGGAAGCAACCAAACTCTTATCTGAGGGAATCGGCGATAGAAAGACTCTCGATGAGCGCTCCAAACAAGCCGGACGGCAGGCCCTCATCAGTGCGGTATCCGATCTCACTGGTATCACCGTCGATCACTATGCAGAGGTTGGCCTCCTAGGGTTTGTTCTTTTGACAGAAGCCGTGGGCGGCGTAGAAGTCTGCTTGAACAATAGTGTCAAAGACGAGTACTCCGGCGCTGATTTCGGTGCCGGGCGCCAAACGCTCAAAGGTGGTCAGGCGCTGGCCTTTGTCCGCCAGCGACATGGCCTCCCCCGCGGCGACCTAGACCGTATTGTTCGTCAACAAGCATTTATGGCCTCATTAGTAAATAAGGTGCTGTCTTCGGGAACCCTAACTAACCCGCAGAAACTAGCAGACATGGGCAAGGCTGTAGAGCGTTCCGTTGTTATTGACCAGAACTGGGACGTCATGAGCTTTGCTAACCAACTGCAAAATCTTGCCGGTGGCAATGTCCGTTTTAATACCATCCCGGTTACCTCAATCGATGGAACCGGAGACTACGGCGAATCCGTTGTTACCGTAGACGTACAGCAGGTACACAAATTCTTTGACCAGCTACTTAATGGTGGCCCCAAAGAAGAGCCCTCAAGCCAGACGTCTTCTGAGTCTGCCGCCCCCACGGCGCGTCAAAATATCACTGTTGACGTCCTTAATGCCACCACTACGTCAGGGCTCGCCGCCGAGGTTGCCGGGTATCTTAAGACCAAGGGGCACACCATCGCAGAAACTGGCAATGCTCCCCAGGGGCTGTACTCGCACAGCCAGATTCTAGCTACTGATCCAGAGTCTGAGGACGCCAAACGCCTTTCCCAGGAGCTCGGCAACATCCCTGTGGTGCAGCATAATGGCCTCGATCTGAACTCTTATGTGGTAGTTGCCGCCAGTGATTATGCAGGTCCGAAGAGCACCGAGTCTGCAACAAGCACGTCAACCACAACGTCTGTGGTAGGACAACCGGGCGCAGACGAAGGACAAGCCATCGTCTCTCCAGAAATTGATGCTGGCGGAAACGGGCCAAGGTGCGTGAACTAGTAATCACTCTGTAGATTCTCCAGCCGGCTGAGGTGCATCGACTTTTCCGATCGTCGATGCACCTCAATTCATTGTCCCGCACAGTAGACCCTCATTTTCACCTACGATGGACTCTCATGGAACTTCTGCGCAACTTGCTTTCTTCAGACCCTGCCGCCCCACGGTTGACGGTTTATAACGAATCAACCGGAGCTCGGCTCGATTTCTCGGCCCAGACGCTGGATAACTGGGCCGCAAAGGTAGCAAATATGATGCGCGAGGAATTAGACCTTGATCAAGGCTCACTTATCAGCCTCGACCTTCCTGCAAGTTGGCAATGCGTAGCCATAGTTTTAGGAGCAATGGCCGCAGAAATTGAGGTCGAGTTCTGCCCCATCGAGCAAGCTCAGGGCGCAGTAGCTTTTGTCGCCCCTGAGCGTATCGACGCATCCCCGGCCTTCCCCGGTGACGTTGTACTTGTCACGCAAGATCCTTTTGGCCGCGGTGTTGTGGAATGCGAAGGCACGGTTCCTGATGGGATGATCGACTTTGGGCCAACTGTCCGCTTCTACGGCGATCAATTCTTTGAGCCTGGCACGAGGATCGAGGAGAGCGTCGATAAGCAGGTCTATGCTGAGCTTCCCTCTGGTTCACGTGCGCTGAGCACCGGCTGGACCACTTTTGCAGAAATGCAACGCACCGTCTTAGCTCCACTAGCGGTAGGAGGATCGGCTGTAGTTGTCACGGGCGTGGCTAGCGATCAGCGCCTCGAAGCCATCGGACGCGCCGAAAAAGCCACGATGAGATTGTCATAATCCTTCTCGCGCATATGGGGTGAATACTCGGAGATCGGCAACCGTGTTCATTCACATTTAACACCCCTTTTACGGGGTGATAAGGGCCATAAATCCTTTACTTCCACCGGAGGGTCACTACCTTAGTGAGGGAACTCAATGGAAAGGTGATCCTCTCGATGAACGTCTCAAAGACCGGCGCGTCGCTTGCAGCCACAGCCCTTTTTGCTTCGGCAGCCCTAGCAGGTTGCTCCTCCGATTCCTCAGCGCCAGCACCTCAAAACACTGATGGCCGCGGCCCCATCACCTTTGCCATGGGCAAAAATGACACGGATAAAGTTATTCCGATTATTGAGAAGTGGAATAGCTCGCATCCAGAAGAAAAGGTCACTCTCAAAGAGCTCGCCGGTGAGACAGACGATCAACGCGAGACCCTCGTGCAATCACTTCAGGCCGGCAACTCTGACTATGACGTAATGGCGCTCGATGTAGTCTGGACAGCCGACTTTGCCGCCAACCAGTGGCTAGCTCCGCTCAAAGACGACCTCAAGGTAGATACCTCAGGATTACTCAAGGCAACTGTGGAGTCTGCCACTTACAACGGGACTCTCTACGCGCTGCCACAGAACACTAACGGTCAGCTATTGTTCCGTAACACGGAAATCGTGCCGGAAGCGCCCACCACGTGGAAAGATCTCACCGCTAGCTGCGAAGCCGCAAAAGCCAAGCACGTAGATTGTCTCACTACACAGCTCAAACAATACGAGGGCCTCACGGTAAATACCGCAGGTTTCATCGAAGGCTGGGGCGGACACATCCTGGATGATTCTGGTGCGCCCGCCGTAGATTCTGAAGACTCCAAAGCTGGCGTTCAGGCTCTTGTCGATGCCTACAAAGACGGATCCATTTCCAAGAACTCCATCTCCGCTACAGAAGAGGAAACCAACCTAGCCTTTGTGGCCGGTGAAACCGCTTACGCCATCAACTGGCCTTACATGTATACCAATGCTGCTGAGGCCACATCTGCGGTCAAGGGCAAGTTTGAAGTCTCCCCTCTCGTAGGTAAAGACGGCGTTGGCGTGTCCACGCTGGGCGGATACAACAACGGCATCAATGTGAACTCCAAGAACAAAGCCACCGCCCGAGACTTTATTAAGTTCATTGTGAATGAGGACAACCAGAAGTCCTTTGCAGATAATTCTTTCCCACCAGTACTCGCTTCCATCTACGATGATGAGTCACTCGTGGCCAAGTATCCTTACCTTCCGGCCTTGAAAAAGTCCCTTGAAAACGCTGCCCCTCGCCCCGTCAGCCCCTTCTACCCGGCCATTTCCAAGGCTATTCAAGATAACGCCTACGCTGCGCTCAAGGGAGATAAGAACGTAGAAGAAGCTACTAAAGACATGCGGGCTGCAATCCAGAACGCATCCAAGAAGTAGTTTCAGCTCCACTGAGTTCATACGCCAATAACCGCATATACGGTTCGCACTAAGCTCCACTATCTTTATCCAGGAAGCCTGCACCGGTAAGCTCATGCTCCACGAACATGTTCTTACCGCGGGCTTCCTTTAGTGTTTTAAAGTTGAAGCGGACCAGCATCAAACAAAGGAGGTACCGTGGACACAACGCGCCCAGCGCGAAAAGTTCCTTCTCGGGAAGGAATCGTCGAAGCGCGCCGGAAACAGCACCGCAACGCTGCGCTGTTGATCGCACCCACGCTCATCGTCCTAGCTATCGTTATCGGCTACCCCATACTCAGGGCCATCTACCTTTCTTTTCAAGCAGACAAAGGCCTTGATCCAGTAACCGGGCTTTTCACCCAAGGCGGTTTCGCCGGGTTGGAGCATTATGCCTACTGGTTAACGCAGCGCTGTGGTACTTCCTCTGGAAGCGCAATCGCGTGTCCACCCGGAGTCATAGCCACTGACTTTTGGCCAGCTGTGGGAAACACGCTCTTTTTTACCGTGGTCACGGTAACCCTAGAAATTGTTCTAGGCATGGGCATGGCCTTGGTCATGAATAGGGAGTTTCGCGGTAGAGCACTAGTCCGAGCCGCAGTGCTCATTCCGTGGGCAATACCTACGGCAGTGACCGCAAAATTGTGGCAGTTTATCTTTGCGGATAAGGGCATCGTCAACTCGCTCCTCCACACCCCCATCCAATGGACTACCGACCCGTGGGCAGCACGCTTCGCCGTCATCATTGCCGATGTATGGAAGACCACCCCCTTTATGGCCTTGCTGATTCTCGCAGGATTACAGATGATCCCCAAAGATGTCTACGAGGCAGCTCGTGTCGACGGTGCCAATACATGGCAACAGTTTCTACAGATCACTCTCCCGCTGGTAAAGCCCGCCCTCATGGTCGCTGTTCTTTTTAGAACGCTCGATGCCTTGCGCATGTACGACCTTCCGGTCATCTTGATCTCTTCGTCTTCAAACTCCCCCACGGCTACCATCTCTCAGCTGGTGGTGGAAGATGTGCGCCAGAATCACTTCAACTCGGCTTCTGCGCTTTCCACACTGATTTTCCTCCTTATTTTTGCGGTCGCTTTCCTGATGATCCGCGTCCTTGGCGCGGATGTTACCGGCCGTGAGAACACCCCTAAGCAACGCCGGCAGCGTGGACAGCGTAGACGTGGAAAGCACCAGAAACGAGATAACTCCATGGCTCCCAAAGAAAGGACAGCTACCGCACCATGAATCACAAAATTCGTGCAACGCTAGGCAATTACATTGGTGTGGTCTTTATCCTGATCTGGGGTCTGGCGCCTTTCTATTGGATGCTGATCACCGCGCTGAGGAACAAGGACTACACCTTTGAGACCACTCCCTGGCCAACGCATGTGACCCTGGAGAATTTCCGCGACGCGCTTTCTACAGACAAAGGAAACGACTTCCTTGGCGCAATCATCAATTCCTTGCTGGTAGGCCTTGCCACCACTATTCTCGCAGTCCTCGTCGGAGTCTTCACCGCATATGCGCTGGCTCGCATCGAGTTTCGCGGGAAAGGAATAGTCACGGGCGTTGTGCTTGCCGCCTCGATGTTCCCCGGCATAGCCCTGGTGACCCCACTTTTCCAGCTATTTGGCAACCTCGGCTGGATAGGAACCTACCGCGCACTCATCATCCCCAACATTTCCTTTGCATTGCCGTTGACTATTTACACACTCGTGTCCTTCTTCCGGCAGCTTCCTTGGGAATTAGAGGAGGCAGCGCTTGTCGACGGCGCCACCCGCAGCCAGGCCTTCCGCCACGTGCTCCTGCCCCTTGCGGCACCTGCGTTGTTTACCACTGCCATCTTGGCTTTTATCGCTACGTGGAACGAGTTCATGCTCGCGCGTCAGCTCTCCACCACAGCGACCGAACCCGTCACCGTAGCCATCGCCCGTTTCTCCGGTCCGAGCGCCTTCGAGTTCCCCTACGCAGCCATTATGGCGGCGGGATCCCTGGTAACCATCCCCCTTATTATCATGGTGCTCGCTTTCCAACGCCGTATCGTCTCCGGCCTGACGGCAGGCGGCGTGAAAGCATAATTACCGCTTTCGGGTACTAGGAACAGTACAATCGTCCGCATGAAACCGCGCGATACTCAGCCCCAAGAGACTAGGAAGAAACTCGTACGCGACTCCGTCCTAGGCTTTGTGGGGTTTTTCGCGTTTCTTTCCCTGGTGCAGGCCGTAGTAAATCTGTTTCAGCCACAGCCCTCACTCTGGCCGGCGTTCCTGGCGCTTATTTTGGTCATCGCGACTATCGCCCTGTGGCGAGCATGGCGTTAGCGCTACCTGCGTGATAGCAAATGAATCGTTAATGCTGCCGTGATTTGGTGGCGTCGCAAAGCTAAGCTACTCGACGCCACGCTATCCGCAGCAGCGAATGAGGCAACGCAAAGATCTCGCGAACAAAATTCCGCACTCTAAAGGGCGGCTTGGTCACCGCGGAGCTTACCGTTATGGGGATCCCCAGGTGTCGCGCCCACGCGAGGGTGCGGAGTTTATGAAAATCGCTCGTTACCACGATCCATGTGTGGGTTTCGGGCAGAAGGGCGTGCGCGTTTTCCAGGTTCTCGTTGGTGCTGGTCGCTTCGGGTTCGATTATCAACCGATGAGGATCCAATCCGTGGCGCACCAACCAGTCCCCCATCACAGCAGCTTCGCCTTTTCCAGAGACCACAACAGGGCCTGACGTTTGTTGCGACAGCTCCAAGGCATGCTGGAGACGCCACAACAGCACATGTCCGGGTTCGGCACCGCGAACTTTAGAGCCGAGGGTAAGAATCGTCGATTCTTTCCTACAATCAGCCGACAAAAGTTCTACTCGCCCATCAATTGGCGTTTGAGGTTGGCGTCTTTCTGCTCCACTTCCTCACGCATTGCGTCTTGGTACGCAACCATTTTTTCCGTCAGGGCCGGGTCACCCGCGGAAAGGATGCGCACGGCAAGCAGTCCAGCATTTTTTGCTCCTCCGATGGAAACCGTGGCTACCGGAACACCTCCCGGCATCTGAACAATAGAGAGCAAAGAGTCCATCCCGTCCAGGTCTTTGAGCGCACGCGGAATACCGATCACTGGCAACGGCGTGGCCGCTGCAACCATACCGGGCAGATGCGCTGCTCCCCCGGCGCAAGCGATAATCGCTTTCAGTCCTCTCGTGTGCGCAGACTTGGCATAGGCCAGCATCTTTTCGGGTGTGCGGTGCGCAGAAACGACACCGACCTCAAAGGGAATACCAAACTCAGCCAGGGTTTCTGCTGCTGGTTGCACTGTGGGCCAGTCAGAATCGGAGCCCATGATAAGGCCGACGAGAGGGGACATCTTTTCTCCTAGTTGTAGTAAAAGCCAGCAAAAACCGCGGTTATGCCCATGTTGCGTGGGCTAGATACTGCGCGGCGAGGCGGGCGTCGGCACGCGTTGTCTCAACGTCAGTACCAGTGAGGTTGACGTGGCCTATCTTACGGCCAGCTCGATAGGTTTTCCCGTACAGGTGAACCTTTGCGTTAGGGAAACGACGCATAACTTCCGCAACGCGCTCCCCCATCGGCTGAGCCGGATCGGTTGCCGCCCCAAGAATATTCGCCATCACAGTAACCGGCGCGGTGAGATCAGTAGCGCCGAGCGGATAATCCAATACTGCACGAATATGCTGCTCAAATTGGCTGGTCACGCATCCGTCTTGCGTCCAGTGCCCGGTGTTGTGTGGACGCATGGCTAGCTCGTTGACAAAAATCTCTGACTGCCCGTCCTCCCCGCGAGTCTCAAAGAGCTCCACGGCAAGCGCTCCCGTGACTCCGAGCTCAGTGGCAATACGGATGGAAAGCTCACGGCACTGGTGCTCTAGTTCCTCACCCAAGCCCGGCGCAGGTGCAACCGCTTCCGTACAAATCCCGTCAGTTTGTACTGATTCCACCACGGGCCAGCTTTGCGCCTCACCGCTGGGGGTGCGCGCCACCATGGCTGAGAGTTCACGAACAAGCTGGACTTTTTTCTCGCCCATCAGCGGAGTTCCGGCGCTAAGAAGCTTGTCGACGAGCTCCTCTAGCTCCATCGCCGAATCCGGGAACCACACCCCATGTCCGTCATAGCCGCCTCGGCGTGCCTTCACACACACCTGTCCGTCCACCGATTCCCAGAAAGCGCGGGCGTCTTCCACACTAGTGATCGGAGCAAACGGTGGGACCGGTGCGCCCATTTCTTTAAGACGCGTACGCATCACAAGTTTGTCTTGGGCATTGAGCAAAGCATCGGGCTGAGGCTGTACATTGTAGCCCTCAGCGATAAGTGTGCGCAGGTGTTCAGATGGCACATGCTCATGGTCAAAAGTCACGGCATTCGATCCGGCCACGACGCGACGCAGGTCGTCGAGGTTAGTGTAATCACCAATAATCACGTCGGCGGTTACTTGGGCAGCGGAAGAATCATGAGAGCTTGCCAGAACCCGTATCGATTGCCCCAGTTCAATGGCCTCTGTGTGCATCATTCGTGCCAATTGCCCGTCGCCAATCACACACAGAATTGGCATGTCTGGTGCGTGCGCTGCTGGATTACCATTGCTGTGAGTCACGGGTAACAACTATAGCTTGTGAGCAGAAGAGAAGGGGGCTGTTAGTGGCCCCTCTATCCCCAATACCCGCGCCCTTGATTCATACCTTCCTCAATAGACGCAACCACGTGCTTGGCTTTTGCTACGTTTATCAGCATGATGGGACGCTGGTAGCCAGAGACGGCCAAAGAAATATTCTTGCGCTTACGTCCCACATGGCGCACCGCACGCAGCGGGATTGATTCGCTAGCCCCCATGATGCCTTGAGCACGCAGAATCACTCGTTGATCGGTGACAATCACGCGTTCTTTGCGGGCACGCAGCACAGGCAGAGCAAACCGCCAGAGGGCCAGCGCCGCCCACAGCCCTACCACGGCGTTGCGCAGTTGGACGGAGTCCTGGGGGTCGCGATCCAGGTATCCGATGAGCATCCAGCACACGCCTGTGATCAGCAGGAGCTCGCAGACGGGGTAGATCAGGGAGACAAGTGAGCGGGTGACGTCCACACGCACAATTTCGTCGGGGAGAACTCGGACTCGTGCCA
This sequence comes from Corynebacterium pseudotuberculosis, assembly GCF_002155265.1. Classification (NCBI taxonomy): domain Bacteria; kingdom Bacillati; phylum Actinomycetota; class Actinomycetes; order Mycobacteriales; family Corynebacteriaceae; genus Corynebacterium; species Corynebacterium pseudotuberculosis. Next base: position 511,367 of record NZ_CP021251.1, on the reverse strand, counting down.
CTTATTTATCCTGAAGTCGCAAATGGGTCACGTCGCCGGCCATGAGCTCGTGGAGCTCCCCTTGCGAGTCACGAACGCAGATCAGTCCGGCGTCGGAGACGGATTCCGCTACGCCGAGGAGCTCCTCGTTTTCTGATAGGACCACTCGAACGTCAGCACCTATAGAGGTGCACACCTGGCGGTATTCTGCCATCAGGGTGGGGTCGTTGTCTTCCCATTGGCGCAGCCGCCGGTGGAGCGCGGTCAGCACTCGAACTGCTAGCTCGTTACGTTCGTAGGGTATTCCTTCTAGTTCCAGGCTTGTGGCATGCGGCACCGGAAGCTCCTCACGCGTGAGCGAGGTGTTAAGCCCAAGGCCTATGACCACGGCAGGCTCTTCTCCTAGACTCACGGCTTCAGCGAGAATACCGCACAGCTTACGTCCCTCGCGGAGCAGGTCATTGGGCCATTTTAGGCCGACTCCTTCTGCGCCCTTGAGAGCGTCGATAAGCGCTAATCCAGTAGCTAATGGCATCGTGCCGAGCCGGAAAACCGATTCCCGTGGTGGCCGGATAAGTACGGAAAGGGTGAGCTGCGCCCCCGCCGGCGCCTCGTAACGTCTCCCCATGCGCCCCCGCCCTAAGGTTTGGTGCTCTGTGAGAAAGACAGTCCATGCGGGCGCCCCCTCATGCGCGGCGGCAACCAGATCCGTGTTAGTGGAGCCCGTCGTTGCTGAATGAAGAATGCTTGCGAAGGGGCCGTCGACTACCAGCTGCTCGCGCAACCACTCGACGTTGAGAGGGGTTCGCGAGTCACGACTACCGCCGTCGCTTTCTACGAGAGCGCTTTGTGCTGCGTCCTTGTCCATCGTTTCTCCTGACCCTATGCTCATTCGCATCATTTTAGCCGCTTGCTTTATTACTCGTCATAACTCGCCTGTCCCCTATTTCCGGCACAGACTGGGTGCCTGATTTCCAGTTTGTGGGATGGGACGTCCTTATAAAAAGCACCGTAGAAAGACATGCGGAAAAATTTTTTGTACACAAAACAACCCGGCTATGGTGGGAAAACACACTTTTCCCGGAAAAAATTTAACATTTTGTTCTGGAAACTGTTGCGCTAGCAGTCTATGCTGCCAAACATGACACTTTCCTCACCTTTTGTTGATGTTGCCGCACTTAAAGACATGACAACCACCGCCGGCAAGATCGCGGACTTCAAAGCACGACGCGCTGAAGCAGGCCAGCCCATGGGCACAAAAGCTCTGGATAAAGTTAAACAAGCCGGCAGGCTCACGGCTCGCGAACGGCTCGATTACCTTCTAGATGAAGGCTCTTTCATTGAAACGGACCAGCTCGCACGCCACCGCACCTTCGACTTTGGTATGCACAAAAAACGTCCCGTCACCGACGGAATTGTAACCGGCTGGGGCACTATCGACGGCCGCGAGGTATGCATATTCTCCCAAGACGGAACCGTTTTCGGCGGTGCCCTCGGCGAGGTGTACGGCGAAAAAATGATCAAGATTATGAAGCTCGCCGTGGCCACCGGACGGCCCCTTATCGGACTCTATGAAGGTGCAGGTGCCCGCATTCAGGATGGCGCCGTATCACTAGACCTCATCGCCCAGACTTTCTACCACAACATCAATGCCTCTGGAGTGGTTCCCCAGATCTCCGTCATTATGGGAAGTTGCGCGGGCGGAAACGCCTATTCCCCAGCTCTCACTGATTTTGTGGTGATGGTAGACCAAACATCCAAGATGTTTGTTACCGGACCTGACGTTATTAAAACAGTAACAGGAGAAATCATCTCCCAAGAGGAACTGGGCGGCGCCAACACCCATATGTCTGCAGCCGGCAACAGCCATTTCACTGCAGCAAATGATGAAGAGGCCCTCGATTTTGTTCAAGACCTTGTAAGCTTCCTCCCCTCTAACAATCGCAGTGTCACCCCGCGTGAAGATTATGATCAAGAAGCAGGAAGTATCGAGGATAATCTCACTCCAGACGACTTGAGACTCGACCACATCATTCCGGATTCCCCCTCAATCCCCTATGACGTCCGCAGCGTCATTGAATCCCTAACAGACGATGGCGGATATCTGGAGATTCAGGCCGATCGCGCAGAAAACGTTGTTGTGGCATTCGGGCGGATCGAAGGCGAATCAGTAGGTTTTGTTGCCAATCAACCCACCCAATTCGCCGGCTGCCTCGACATTGATGCGTCAGAAAAGGCCGCACGCTTTATCCGCACATGCGATGCCTTCAATGTCCCCATCGTCATGCTTGTCGACGTCCCCGGGTTCCTCCCCGGCGCAGGCCAAGAACATAACGGAATCCTGCGTCGTGGCGCTAAATTACTGTACGCCTATGGCGAGGCTACAGTTCCAAAAATCACCGTCACCATGCGGAAAGCCTACGGCGGAGCATATTGCGTCATGGGATCCAAAGGCCTAGGCGCTGATGTCAACCTGGCATGGCCCACCGCCCAAATCGCCGTGATGGGGGCAGCCGGAGCCGTAGGATTCCTACACCGACGCGAACTCATCGCAGCAGCCGAGAATGGCGACGACGTTGTGGCTCTCAGCGAGGCTCTAGAGAGGGAGTATGAAGACCACATGCTCAACCCCTATCTCGCTGCCGAACGCGGGCTTATCGACGCAGTCATTTTGCCCAGCGAGACCCGCGGGCATATTTCGCGCAACCTCCGGCTCCTCAAAAACAAGCACGTGCAGCGCCCAGCACGCAAGCACGGAAATATTCCGCTATAAGGTTCTACCAACGCTAGAACCCGGTCCGTGCGCAGAGACCAACTCCCAAAGAGTTTTTCCGCGCCGGACCGTTCCCCTACCACCCCCATATATCTGTAAAAAACTTCAAAGCATCTACCCCCAAAGAGGAAAATTTTTGCTGGTCGAGAGCCCTAATTCTGGCGACTTCTCCATATAGCAGAAAAAACCTCTAGCAACATACCGAAGTTTTTTGAAACATCTCACAATTTTTGGGTACTACCTTTACACTATTGAGTCATGACTGCCGCAACGATCAATGGTCAGGGAGCCTCGGCTCCCGATCTCACCACCACTGCCGGAAAACTCGCGGATCTTCGCTCCCGCCTCGCCGAGACTGTAGCCCCTATGGGCCCAGCCTCGATTGAGAAGGTACACGCAGCGGGAAAAAAGACCGCTCGCGAGCGTATCGAGTATCTCCTCGACGACAACTCTTTTGTCGAGGTCGACGCATTAGCCCGCCATCGTTCCAAGAACTTTGGGCTTGACGCTAAGCACCCTGTTACAGACGGCGTGGTTACCGGCTACGGCACCATCGATGGACGTAAAGTCTGTGTCTTCTCCCAAGATGGCGCCGTCTTTGGTGGCGCATTGGGTGAGGTATACGGCGAGAAGATCGTCAAGATCATGGACCTAGCCATCAAGACCGGCGTCCCACTTATCGGCATTAATGAAGGCGCTGGGGCCCGCATCCAAGAAGGTGTTGTCTCCCTCGGCCTTTATTCCAAGATCTTCTATCGCAACACACTGGCGTCTGGCGTTATCCCGCAGATCTCCCTCATCATGGGAGCTTGCGCCGGCGGGCACGTCTATTCCCCGGCTCTCACCGACTTCATCATCATGGTGGATAAGACCTCCAAGATGTTTATCACCGGTCCTGACGTAATCAAGACCGTCACCGGCGAGGAAGTCACCCAAGAAGAATTGGGTGGAGCCCACACCCACATGTCCACTTCTGGCACCTCTCATTACACCGCTTCCGATGACGCAGACGCATTGGATTGGGTTCGCGATCTCGTGGGCTTCCTGCCATCCAACAACCGCGCAGAGGCACCTAGGGAAGCTGCTGATCTTATGGTTGGGTCGATTCAGGAGAACATCACTGAATCCGATCTTGAGCTGGACACATTGATCCCCGATTCCCCAAACCAGCCGTACGACATGAAGGACGTCATCTCTCGCATTGTTGATGACGGCGACTTCTTCGAGGTCCAGGAACACTATGCTGGCAACATCATTATCGGTTTTGGCCGAGTAGAAGGCAGAAGCGTAGGCATCGTGGCCAACCAGCCCACCGAGTTCGCCGGCTGTTTGGATATCAAGGCCTCAGAGAAGGCAGCTCGTTTTATCCGCACATGCGATGCCTTTAACGTTCCGATCATCGAGTTCGTGGATGTCCCGGGATTCCTACCTGGCACAAGCCAAGAATACGACGGCATCATTCGTCGTGGCGCCAAGCTGCTTTACGCATACTCCGAGGCAAGCGTTGGCAAGATCACGGTGATTACTCGCAAATCCTATGGCGGCGCTTATTGCGTGATGGGGTCAAAGGATATGGGAGCGGATATCGTACTTGCATGGCCTACCGCCCAAATCGCCGTCATGGGTGCTTCAGGCGCAGTAGGATTCATCTACCGCAAGGAACTGAAGAACGCCGCAGCCAATGGACAGGATGTTGTCGCACTGGCCAAGGAATATGAAAAGGAATACGAGGAAACCCTAGTCAATCCTTACATGGCAGCCGAGCGCGGCTATGTGGATGCCGTTATTCCACCAAGCGAGACCCGTGGCCAAATTATAGAAGGACTACGCCTGCTTGACCGCAAAGTTATTAATATGCCGGCCAAGAAGCACGGTAACATTCCGCTTTAATATTCGAATATGTCTTTTAGGGGCTTGGTGCCGCTAGCCGTCGCATATCTAACCGCACCAAGTTCTTATCCTGTTCACCCCATGGCCAGAAGGTATTTTCTATGTCTGACACGTCCACTACAACCGCAGAAGCAGCCCCGGCCAAGAAGCCCTTTCTCACCGTGGTAAAAGGTAATCCGGACAATGTTCAAGTTGCAGCAATCACCACCGTGATCGCTTCCCTTGCTCAGGACGCAGAGAAAGCCGCCGCTAAAGACCGTGATCGCAACCTCTGGGGCAATGTTGAAGAGCGGCTACAACGTCCCACAACGTACAACCCCACAGCCTTTCGGAATGTAAGTTTCTACTAAGCAAACTTAGAAAAATCCGACAATACACCCCCTTCTTTTATTACTCCATATTGGAGAAGGAGGGGGATTACCTGTAGATAACAGCCATTTTCTTCCATTTCCCCATTTGGCAATAATATTGGTGTAAGTTAATTTTAGTTAAGTTCCGATTGCAAACGTTTGCACCAAAAGCAGGTTTTATGGAAGCTCCTCGTACTCCCAGCACGTCTTATCCGCGTCGCCGCCGCCAGTCAACAACGCTTAAAGACATTGCCGCTGAGACCGGTTTTTCTATCAGCACAGTGTCCCGTGCCCTCGCGCACAATCCAGTGATTCCAGAGCCCACACGTACGATCGTCGCGGAAACCGCTAAAAGACTCAACTACCGCCCCAACGCACAGGCAAAAGCGCTCCGCAACCAAAAAACAAATCTCATCGGCGTTCTGCTGCCCAATATCTGCAACCCATATTTCAATACCCTTGCCTTTGAGATCCAGCAGGCCGCGCGCGCCAAAGGCTATAGCACGATTCTCTCCAACACAGATGAATCTCCTAGCGTGCTCAACGGCGCGCTCGATACGATGAACAGCCAGCAAGTCGACGGCATCATCGTGGTTCCCCATATTCAATCCGCAGAGAAAATCACAGAGCTTGCAAACGCCGGGGTCCCCATCGTCGCAGCAGACCGAAGCGTCCTTGGAAGTTCTGTGCCTTCAGTTACCTCGGATCCGCTCCCAGCTATGAAGGAAGCTATCCGACTCCTCAGCCTAAACAACCATGCAAAAATCGGCTACCTAGCTGGCCCTCAAGACACTTCCACTGGCAGAGTACGACTCGAGGCAATTACTTCCATCAAGGAAGACCTACGTATCCCTTCCCCCGACGTCTATTTCGGCGGGTATCACTATGACGCTGGACGCGCAGGAACTCTCGAGCTTTTAGACCGCGGAGTCAATAGTATTCTCACAGGCGACATGATGATGGCTGTCGGCGCGCTGAGCGCTATCTATTCCCGCAAGCTGAAAATTGGTAAAGACGTGGCGCTTATTGGTTTTGATAATGCAGCCGTGTTTACTCTCCAGGAATCACCGCTTACTGTCATTGATCAGCAAGTGGAAACCATCGGACAAAAGGCCTTCGAGTTGTTGTATTCCATCATGAAAAATGACACGATGCCTGACTCGGTTGTCGTCCCTACTGTGCTCAAAGTCAGAGATTCCCACACGCTAACTTAAAAACGCGTTCCTACAATAGAATCAAACAAAGGTCCGGCGACCATCCCACCAGTTAGGAGTAACCACCATGCTAAAGACTGTTGCCGTCATAGGCTCCATCAATGCAGATTTGAGCGTGCGTGTTCACCGGCCTCCTACGCCGGGAGAGACCGTCCTCGGCATGGATAGTTCCATTTCTCCCGGTGGAAAAGGCGCGAATCAGGCAGTAGCAGCAGCACTCCAAGGTGCAAAAGTTGTCTTCATCGGCGCTGTAGGTAAAGATTCCTACGCCGAACCTGCTATGGAGTTGCTGCGCGCCTCCAGCGTATCTCTAGAACATGTCTCGGCTGTCGACGGCCCCACGGGCAGCGCAGTAATCACAGTTTCTGATGACGGAGAGAACTCCATCATCGTGATCCCTGGCGCAAATGCTGCTGTCGACGCCGCTTATGTGGCCAAAAATGCAGAAGCTATCGCAGGTGCGGATATCGTACTTCTTCAGGGAGAGATTCCTGCCGATGGATTCCTCGAAGCGATAAAAGCAGCAACTGGTCGCATTGTGGTCAACCTTGCTCCCGTTATATCCGTGGATCGTGAAGCTTTGCTCAAAGCAGACCCACTCATGGCTAACGAGCATGAAGCCAACCTCATTCTGGAGCAACTGGGCAGCAGCATCAGCAGCGATGACCCGCACGAGCTCGCTCAAGAATTGTTAGCCCAGGGTTTTGCCTCGGTTGTTCTCACTCTAGGTAGTAAAGGCGCGCTTGTGGCAGATCCTCAGGCCAGCGTCATAGTTCCGTCACCAAAGGTAACCGCAGTGGACACAACTGGAGCTGGGGATGCCTTCGCTGGCGCCTTTGTGGCTCAATTGCTCAGCGGAGCGTCTTCTGTAGAAGCTGCACAGCACGCCGTCCGGGTCGCCGCCTATGCCGTGCAGTATCGAGGCACCCAGGTCTCCTACCCTAACGCGGGCGCCGAACTCCCGCGTTAGCCCGGATAAGATGTAAGGAATGAGAATCGTCCTTGCATCTGCATCACCGTCCCGACGCGCAATTCTTCGCTCTGCCGGCGTAGATCCCATCATCGACCCCGCTGAGATTGATGAGGACAGCCTCCTTGAACAATGCCAAGGACAACAACCGGAGGATATAGTCGCACAACTCGCCACGGCAAAGGCGCATGCCGTGGCGAGCCGACACCCCGGCGATGTAGTGATCGGTGGGGATTCCATGCTGCTGCTCGACGGAAAGCTACAGGGAAAACCGCACACCGTCGAGCGTACGATTCAACGATGGCTAGAGCAACGCGGTCGCACTGCTCACCTCATTACTGGACACTGCATTATCAACGGCGCTGCTGGTGGGGCGTCGACAAGCTATCAGCATGTGGAGACATCTGTTACCAAGATTCGCTTTGCCCCAGCCAGCGACAGCGATATTGAAGCCTACGCTCGGACCGAAGAGCCATTGCAGTGCGCAGGGGCGTTTACACTCGAGGCGCTTGGAGGCTGGTTTATCGACGCCATCGACGGCGATCCTTCCAGCGTTATTGGTCTTTCTCTGCCCGTTGTTCGTCGCGCTCTCTATTCCTTTGGTTTGAATGTCTCAGATTTCTGGAACATACAGATTCTGGAAGAATGACGGCATGACACAATTCAATGATATGCTCGCACCCCCGCCCGTCATGCTCCCGGAAGACGAGGCAGCTGCTGAGCCAGAAATCACCGCAGCGGTAGTGCTCCGGCACCCTGCGAGCCCCCTCGCGTGGGCGCTCCTGGCGGAATCACGACTCGACGCCATCACAACAACTGATGCCGACGCTCTGGCTGCGGCTTACGCCTTTGCCAGGACCGGCTACCACCGCAGTCTTGACAGGCTGCGCGCGCATGGCTGGAAAGGATGGGGACCCGTGCCCTATTCCCACGAGCCCAACCGAGGAGTTCTGCGCGCCATCGCAGCTCTGGCGCGGGCTTCTCAGCTCATTGGCGATCAATCCGAATACGACCGCTGCCGGCAAATGCTTTCCGACGCCGATCCCGAGTCAGTTGCCACGTTGCTTTAAAAACTGCTGTGTTTAGGAAAGAATCGTCGATTCTTTCCTAAACCTTGCCCACGAACGTGCCGATCTGGGCCCAGAGAAGCGGGACAAGAGACAACGCGTAGGCGTCAGAAATATGGTTTCCGTCGCGATAAACGTAGATGTTTCCTATAACAGCTGGACAAAAATCATCTGGACAGAACCAGTCTGCTGTATCCACGGACAGCATCGAGTCTGTAGTGAAAAACTTCTGAGACGGATCTGTGTCGGCGTACACCTGCGAACGCGGCAACCCGCACTCCTCGATGCTCCCACCATTTTCCACGCACTGGGAGACCATCCAGCCTTCTCCCTCGGCGAGAACAAACCATGGGTTATCCCTTAGCCCAATAAAAGGAATCTTTTCTTTTTTAAGAAATTCCCAGAACGTGGGGTAGCTCTGAGGAACTTCATCCTGGCTATGGCCTTTTTCTAGAAGCGGTCGGGTGGAATTACTGATCACCAGGTTAGGGCGATCTTCTTTAATCCGTTCAATGACTTTCTGGTTAAAAGTTGTGCATTCTTGAGAGAAGACGTCGTCTTTTTCTTCCTCATATATAGGACACCCCTGGCGCACGAAGGGGACAATTTTTATCCCATGCTGCTTTCCGATCTCGTCCCATGCAGCCATCCATTGTTCGGCGTGAGAGCCACCTACTAAGTACGCTACTTTTTTAGCGTGGATATCACCGTACAAGCAATGATCGGGCCCTAGTTTATCGTTGGCAATAACCTCTGGGTCATCACCGAGCAAAGAAATACAGCCGTCAGTCCACGCCGGCGACAGAGTATTAGCAAGGACAAAAGGATCGGGTTCAAAGGGAACATTGGGAACTCGAACGCCCTTGAGTGCAGCTGCCCCCGGGTATAGCGTTGGGTTGAGCTGTGTTCCACTCACGCGGTCGATTTCTTCTTGCCATACGGAAGGAATCCACACTGCCGTCCCACACAGCGTGGCCACGCACAGTCCCGCGACGGCACGAATGCTGCCGCTGGGGGTGGAAAGAGAAGCCACTGCCGCCCGGCTACGGCCTTCCAAAGAAACCGGACGCTTTGCGTGCTGTTTAAACGGTTCCTCGATGAACACGTGCGTGATCTGCGCCAAAAGGATAGAAACAACAACCACGCCAAGTCCCAAGGCCACGCTCGGGCGTTTTTCTCCAAGATAGGCTGTGGAGACAATCAGAATTGGCCAGTGCCACAGATAGAGGGGGTAGGCAATCTTTCCCAGCCACAGCATAAAACGATTGCTGAGCCAGGATGCGCCTTGTCCGCCACCGAGAATCACGAGGGTGGCACCGCCGAGTGGGAAAAGTGCGGCGGGTCCGGGGAAGAGCGCTGCGCCGTCGAAAAGCAGTCCTGTAGAGACCACCATCAACAAGCCCAGATAGGTAAAAGCAACGCTTAACCGTTGGGTAAGCCTGAGCTTTTCGGCGTATAAAACGAGTACCGCACCGAGGGAAAGCTCCCACAAACGTGACCACGTGGAGTAGTAATTCAGCGACTGGTCTTGCCAATGCAGGTACACCGCATAGCCAAATGAGCCTATGGTGACCAGGATCAGCGGGATACCTGCGGCTAGACGCAGCGTAGTAACGACCCTCCGGCGACGATGCATCAATTTTATGCCGACTGCCAGCACCCAGGCAAAGGCGATAGCCATCAGGTAAAACTGCCCCTGGACGGCCATCGACCAGAGGTGCTGTAGCGGGCTTGTAGTGCTTGATGCCGCGCCATAGGCTGCGCCTTGCGTTGCAAGCTCCCAGTTTTGGAAGTAGCCGATGCATGCCAGAAGCTGGTCGGACAGATTGGTGGTTCGTAGTTCTAGTATCCACAAATGTACAGCCAATATCGTGGACATCAGCGTAACCAGCAGTGCAGGGAAAAGCCGGCGAATTGTCCGCCAAACAGGCCACCATGGGTTCAAACTCGCGTTTGGTTTAGTCGCATATCGTAACTGCGATCCAAGAAAGAAGTAGCCAGACAATAAAAGAAAGACGTCAACGCCGCCGGAGACACGGCCGACGAAAACATGAAATATGACGACAAAAGCGATAGCGATACCGCGCAGGCCGTCAAGATCAAACCTGTATTTGGTAGCTTTCGCTTTCGATTGTTGAGTTGTCCCAGCGGCCATTGATACCTGAGCTTTAAACTATCCCGATTGTGGTGCCTAAAAAAGTCCTTTTATTTCTTACCAAATCAACACCGCTTTACCTATTCCGCACATAGTCGTATGGCCGACGCACAGGACTCTTGTGTTGCTTTGCGCTCGACATCATTGTCGAGCGGCTCCTGCCCCTCCCCTGGTTGGGGGAGGGCAAAACAGAGGCTGGAGTTATAAACTCGCGAACGGGCAGACAAAATACGCAACAAATTGCGCGCTCTGCACCGCCCGCTACGCCCTTGACGTTGAGAAAGAGACGGTTACGCGTTCTCTTTTTCCGCCTTCTTTTCCACGCGTTGGATTGCCTCTTCAGCTACGAGTTCTTGGATTCCCATGTCCAACTCGGAGGTAAAGCCAACGCACGAGCAGTTAATTTCCCCTAGAACGTAGGTGTCTTCACCGTTGGGGCCGTCGGCAAGCATGAAATCGGCGGTCCAGATCAGCGGGATATTGTCTCCACCGAGTTTCTCTGCGATCACGGGACGGGCGTTTGCAAACATATCCACGAGCGACTGCCAGGCCTCTGGCTTGTCATAGGTGTACTTTGCGCCAGAGAAGAGGGTGGCAGAGAAGTTGTCTCCACCTGCGGCTGGTTTCTTATGCACAACAAATACCGGATGAGGGCCAACAAGGAGAATACGAATCTCCCCTTCCACAATGCGTGGCATAAAACGCATGTCCACCAGCATGCCGTTGTCACCGATGATGTATTGATCACAGAAATCCATGAACTCACCGAGCTCGCGAAGCTCTGTGTGGTTGTCCACTGCCTCGGTACAGCGCAGCTTGGTGTCCAATGGCAGTGCGGTTCCCGGGGCGATAGAAGCCGCAAGTTCTTTATCCTCAAGCTGCACGCGCCAAATACCAGAACCTGTGGAGCCACGATTTTGTTTAAGTACGCGCTCCCCATAAGACAAAGACGTGGGGAAAGTGCTGTGGAAGGACTCGACGTCATAATACGCAGCGGTATCCGAGGGAACTAGGTCTGTGTCCCTGAGTTTAACCAGGGCATCCTTTGCGCCGTATTCCATCATCTCCACGGGAGTGGACATGCCTACGAGGCCGGCGTCGGAAAGCTTGGTCAGAAGCTCAAAGTACCCCTTTTCCCCGCCAGGAATATTGCCTGGATTAACCCGGGAAATATACCCATCAAAGTTCTGCGAAACATAGTCAAACAGCTGTTCAGACCACTCGGGGCGGTAGAAAACCACCTCAGAATGCCACCCTTTTTCTTTGATCGCATTCACGATGGGCAGAGTATCTTTGCGGTGACCGTTGAACTGCTTATCGCTTCCGCCTTCTACTTCAAAAACAACGATGCTCTTGTGCATGCACATAACCTTTCGGGGATCTTCGGAGGCCTTCGGGACCTACGCATGTCCGCGATGCCTTAAAACACCTCGAACTATTAAACGAGACAACTGCTACCCAGCCGCCTAGAGAGGATCAGCGATCAACAGGACACAACAATGCACATAACGTGGCACTACTTTTCAAATCCGCCCCCACGACACACCATCGTTCACCGCTGTTATCGTTGCAGGCTTTGCGACGCCAACGGCAACCAGCCCGTTAACTAAAGCTATCTGAGTTTCAGCTGCATAGGACTGCCATGTTGTTGCTGGCGTGACGCGCGGATTTATAGTCTCGTGTCACACACCTTATTTTCATCGTATTAGATCTCCGACCCACAAGGATCACAACAAACACGGCAGTAATGAAAAACACATCTTTAATTTTGCGTGACGTACGACCCGTCTATTGCATAAGCTAGACATGTCTCGGTTGTAAAAGTTCAGGACCTGACGTCACAGTGCAGGAAGTGGGGAATTACATAAAAAGGAACGCACTAGACGACATCGTCGAAGGCTCCTCCATGCCCGTTCCCCACCACTACAACATGATCAAAAATAGTTACGGTGGCCACATCGTGATGATTAAGGCACTGACCTCCATCCACCGAGTGGTTTAAGATTTTTGATATCTATCAAGAAATGCATTCACGTTCCATTAATCATCCGTATTTCATGTAAGCGCAAAGGTCGTCCAATGCCCGCACCCTACGATCCCCATCCTCTGTTTCAGGACTACGCACATCCCGAGAAACTCGTCTCTGCCTCGTGGCTCAGTGCTCGACTGGGCACTAAGGGGCTCCGAGTTGTGGAGTCCGACGAGGACTCTTTGCTCTACGACATCGGGCATATCCCTGGCGCCGTACGCATCGACTGGGCAAAAGACCTCAACAATAAAACGATCCGCGATTACATCACGGGCGAAGACTTTGCCGCGCTCATGAGCGCTAAAGGCATTGCCCGGGATGACACAGTGGTCATCTACGGGGACAAATCCAACTGGTGGGCAGCCTTTACCCTATGGATTTTCGAGCTTTTTGGCCATGAGGACGTACGCATCCTCAACGGTGGCCGCGACGCCTGGATGGCAGAAGAACGCGACACTTCCTATGCGGTACCCGAATACCCCGCTACCGATTACCCCGTTATTAAGCGCGCCGACCATCCAGATCGCATTTATGTTCAGGAACTCCTAGAAAAACTGGGCACGCCAAAGCTTATCGACGTCCGTAGCCCCGAGGAATATAACGGCACTGCCGACGCCGACTCCCCCTCTTCTGGGGTCCTAAGGCGGGGGCATGTCCCCACTGCAGTGAATATTCCTTGGGAAAAATCCGTACACCCCAATAGCCGCTTCCGCTCTGCCGAAGAGCTCTCCGCTCTTTATGCGGAGATCCCCAAGGACGCCGAAACGGTTGTTTATTGCCAAGTGGGAGACCGCGCAGCACATACATGGTTCGTTCTAAAACACCTGCTTGGATATGATTTTGTTCGAAATTATGACGGCTCTTGGGCTGAATGGGGCAACATGGTCAAGATGCCCATCGCCACCGGAGATGAACCGGGCCAGGTGTAGGACGCTATAATTACTTTCAGCAGCAAAAGCTCCTACAGTTAAATCTCTGGGAGCTTTTGCTTTGAAAAAGTGCCGAATGTGCAACAATATGTGATGCACAACGCATCGATATTCAACGGCCTGCTGAAGATTTAGTAGTCCACTCTGCATAATCGATAACCGTTCGGACCTATGCGATAAATGCGGCTGCAAAGACCGTCGTCGCATAAGTCAACATACTTTCACAAGAACTAGGAGAGCTTCAGTGTCTGTGGAACAGAAGAAGATCACGAAGGTTCTCGTTGCTAACCGCGGCGAGATTGCCATTCGAGTCATTCGCGCCGCGCGCGACGCCGGCATCCCAAGCGTTGCTGTGTACGCAGAGCCAGACGCCGAGGCCCCTTTCGTGTCCCTGGCAGACGAGGCCTTTGCTCTCGGCGGGCAGACTTCCGCTGAGTCTTACCTCGTTGTAGAAAAAATTCTCGACGCAGCCCGCAAGTCCGGTGCCAATGCTATCCACCCCGGATACGGCTTCCTATCTGAAAACGGTGACTTTGCAGAGGCAGTCATCGAAGCAGGACTGATCTGGATTGGCCCCTCCCCACAATCCATCCGCGACCTGGGAGACAAAGTTACGGCTCGCCACATTGCTCTTAAAGCGGACGCGCCGATGGCCCCAGGCACCAAGGAACCTGTTAAAAACGCAGCTGAGGTTGTGGCCTTTGCAGAAGAGCACGGCCTCCCCATTGCTATCAAGGCAGCCTTTGGTGGCGGTGGCCGTGGCATGAAGGTCGCCTACACCATGGATGAGGTTGCAGACCTCTACGAGTCAGCTACCCGCGAAGCCGTTTCGGCATTCGGCCGCGGCGAGTGCTTTGTGGAACGCTATCTGGACAAAGCCCGCCATGTTGAGTGTCAGGTGATTGCAGACCAACACGGAAACGTAGTAGTCGCTGGTACCCGCGATTGCTCCTTGCAGCGTCGATTCCAGAAGCTTGTGGAGGAAGCTCCCGCACCGTTCCTCACCGATCAACAGCGTACTTCCCTTCACGAGTCCGCAAAGCGAATCTGCCGTGAGGCCGGATACTACGGTGCCGGCACCGTGGAATACCTCGTAGGCGCCGACGGCCTCATCTCCTTCCTTGAGGTCAACACACGCCTCCAGGTGGAGCATCCAGTTACTGAGGTAACCACCGGATTAGATCTTGTCCGTGAACAGTTCCGCATCGCCGAGGGGCATGAACTCCATATCAAGGAAGACCCCACACCGCGTGGACATGCTTTTGAGTTCCGGATCAATGGTGAAGACGCAGGCTCCAACTTCATGCCAGCCCCAGGAAAAATCACTAAATACGTTGAGCCTTCCGGCCCCGGCGTGCGCATGGATTCCGGCATCGTTGAGGGTTCTGTGATTGGCGGACAATTTGACTCTATGCTGGCAAAGCTCATTGTCTACGGAGAGACCCGCGATGAGGCCCTCCAGCGAGCACGTCGCGCTCTCAGTGAGTACGTTGTAGAGGGTATGCCAACTGTGCTTCCTTTCCACCGGCACATCGTTGAAAACCCCGCCTTTGTTGGTAACGACTCCGGCTTTGACGTCTACACCAAGTGGATCGAAGAGGAATGGGATAACCCAATTCCTGCTTATGTGGATCCCGCTGACGTTGCAGAAGACGAGGAAGCAACCCCAAGCCAAAAGGTTGTCGTGGAAATCGACGGCCGTCGCGTGGAGATTGCACTACCCGGCGACCTCGCACTGGGAGGCGCTGGTGGCGTAAAGAAAAAAGCCAAGAAGCGCCGCGCAGGTGGCTCCAAAGCAGCTGTATCCGGCGATGCGGTGGCAGCACCGATGCAGGGCACAGTTATCAAAGTCAACGTAGAAGAAGGCGCTGAAGTTGCCGAAGGCGACACTGTTGTAGTGCTCGAAGCTATGAAGATGGAAAACCCAGTCAAGGCACATAAGTCCGGCACCGTCACAGGGCTTGTGGCCGCCGCAGGCGAAGGTGTGACCAAGGGACAGGTTCTGCTCGAAATTAAATAGCGCACCAGGCGATTTTTATCCGTTTGAAGGCCGCATGCTCATCGATGTTTTCGTCGTAAAGCGTGCGGCTTTTCCACGTCTACGCAACCATTGAACGGCGTTCTAGAATATGTGCTATGGAACCAACCGATATCAACGGCGGGCGCTTCTATGCGCGTCCTCTGCATAACGACGACCGAATCGACGACACCCCCGCCATCCGGCTAATCGACGCACACTTTGATGTCGACCAAGCCCACCACCGTTGGCACGATAATTCCATGTACTCCTGGGCAGTGTGCGAACAAACAAATATCGATATGATTGCTCTCGCGGTCCTCCACCTGACCACCACGGAACACGGACTAAGCGGGATCCTTGACATTGCTCCCGCGGGAGACCCTGCTAGGGAATTACCTAACGACCCTATCCTCGACCAAAAGACGGTCGGTGACGGGGTACATGAGATCCGGGGTCCCATCGAACGGTGGTGCGAGGCGCACGGCATCACCCTTACTAGGTAGGAAGGAATCGTCGATTCTTTCCCACCCGCGTAAGCTATCTTGCTTTGTGACGCTTTACGCGCTTCCTCCGCGCCTCAAAGAAAAGTAATCAACCAAAGATAGGACGTTCCGTGGCGACTTCATCGCAACGCATCCCCGAGCCATCCCAAGCACACGTTTCTTCCAAACCGCGTGTGGGGTTAATCCTTGGCGTCGTCGTTGTTGCGGCGATGATCATGATTCTGAATGAAACGGTGCTGTCGGTCGCGCTTCCGTCAATCATGGCTGATTTTGGGGTCACAGCCGACGTTGTTCAGTGGCTGGCTACTGGATTTTTACTCACCATGTCGGTCGTGATCCCAGCGACTGGCTTCCTGCTCCAACGTTTTACTACCCGGATGAACTTTTTAACTGCTGTGGGCCTGTTCATCCTAGGCACGCTGATGTGTGCCATAGCCCCCGTCTTTTGGGTGCTGGTCGCGGGACGAATCGTGCAGGCGATGGGCACCGCCATAGTGCTACCACTGTTGATGACGATGACCATCACGTTGGTGGAGCCAGCCAAACGCGGCACGATGATGGGCATCAACTCAATCGTCATCTCAGTAGCTCCTGCTTTTGGCCCAACTCTCTCAGGTTTTATCCTGAATTCTTTATCCTGGCACTGGTTGTTTTGGGTAGTGATTCCAGTAGCTGGAGCTGTTTTTATTCTGGGATTTATCGTAGTGACCAACGTGCAAGACGTTTCTCGTGTTCCTTTTGATATAGCCTCGCTAGCCTTATCAGCCTTGGCCTTCGGAGGGATCATCTATGGTTTTTCTACTATCCGAGAGCTTGTCGACGCCCACTGGCCACCCGCCGCAGTCTTCCTCATAGGGCTGACCTCTCTAGCCTTCTTTGTGCGTCGGCAGCTGCGTCTAGCGCAATCGGGTCGTGCCCTTTTAGATATGTCCCCTTTTACAATCCGCAACTTCGTCTTATCCACGATAGTCCTCATGTTGGGTCTCACTGCGCTCTTGGGAATGGTGAATGTGATCCCGATTTATTTGCAGGAAGGAATCGGCGTTTCTGCCCTAACCACCGGCCTGGCACTACTGCCCGGGGGTTTATTCCAAGGCCTAGTTTCACCTTTTATTGGCCGAATCTACGATCGCGTAGGCCCCCGTCCCTTGGTGATTCCCGGCGCGGTTTTCATGTTCGTGTCAATGGTTGTTGCAACCCTCATGTTCACTGCTGAGGCTTCGGTGATGATTGTGGTCGTTGTTCATTGTCTTTTCTGCGTGGGACTTGCTTTTGTGATGACCCCTTTGATGACGGTCTCTTTGTCGTCCCTTCCGTCTCGTCTCTACGGGCATGGTTCGGCGATTGTGAATACGCTGCAGCAGCTAGGTGGCGCTATGGGAACTGCCGTGATGATCGGGATTATGACCATCGTTGCGATGCGTTCCACGGCAGCCCCCGCAATAGCGCAGTCGGAGGGTACAACTACCGCATTCGTGGCCGGAACGGTTTTCGCTGGACTGATTCTAGTGACTTCGCTCTTTATCACCCCCGTCACCGTCAAGGTCCATGTCAGCAAGACCGAGTGATAATTTTGTGTGCCCACGCCCAAGGGCGGCCACTTACATACGAGTGGCCGCCCTTGAACTTGTATAGGTCTTAGCTAATAACCAGAAGTAGGTCTCCGCCTTCGACCTTGGTGGGTTGAGTCATAACGATGCGCTCAATGGTTCCGTCTTTGGTAGCCGAGATGGTGGCTTCCATCTTCATGGCCTCGATAACGGCAACGGGATCCCCTGCCGCAACATTCGCACCAGGCTCTGCTGTCACCGTGACCACGCCAGAGAACGGTGCTGCAACATGGCCAACATTGGCGGTATCCGCTTTTTCTGCAGAGGCAGTAATAGATTCGACACTCCGGTCACGAACAAGAATCGGACGGATTTGTCCATTGACGTTGCACACAACATTCCGCATGCCCTTCTCATCGGGCTCACCGACTGCATCGAGTCTTACAATCATGGGAACGTTGTTGTCCGCGGTATGGATGACGGTCTCTTTTCCTTCCACCAGGCCATACAAGAATTCTGCGTCACCCAGTTTGGTGGTGTCACCGAACTGACGACGATGCTCCGAAAACTCCTGTGCTGGCTTAGGGAATAACAAACGATCTAGAGTCCCGCGAACAGTAGCTTGATCAGCCAGTGCTGCGGCTTCCTCAGCGGGCAGCTCAGCAAGGGTGTCCTTTGACTCTTTGCGTCCGGAGAGAGCCTTATTGCGTAGCTCTTCTGGCCAGCCACCGGGAGGAGTTCCCAATTCTCCCCGGAGGAAGGCAATGACGGAGTCAGGAATGTCATACTTTTGCGGATCGGCCGCAAAGTCTTTGGGGTCGACTCCCGCCCCCACCAGATAAAGGGCTAAGTCGCCGACAACCTTGGAGGAAGGCGTGACTTTAGTAGGTCGCCCGAGCATCTCATTAACAGCAGCATAGGTATCTTCTATGAGCTCAAAGCGGTCAGCTAAGCCCAAGGCTGTAGCCTGAGCCCGCAGGTTGGAAAGCTGACCACCCGGGATCTCGTGAAGGTAGACGCGGCCGGTTGGCCCGGGGGTTCCGGATTCAAACGGCGCATATAACTTACGAACAGCTTCCCAGTACGGCTCCAGCGATCCCACGGCGTCGAGAGAAAGCCCGGTTGAACGGTAAGTGTTATCAAAGGCCGCCACGATGGCAGAGAGCGATGGCTGCGATGTGGTACCGGACAGCGGCGCGGAAGCACCATCCACCGCATCGGCGCCGGCAGCAGCAGCCGCCCAGTAGGTGGCCAGCTGTCCGCCTGCGGTGTCATGAGTGTGAACGTGCACGGGCAGATCAAAATTCTTGCGCAACTCGGTGACCAGTTTGGTGGCGGCGGCGGGCTTCATCAGACCAGCCATGTCCTTAACAGCCAGGATGTGAGCGCCTGAATCAACGATTTGCTCAGCAAGATTGAGGTAATAATCCAGGGTGTAGAGCTTCTCCTTGGGGTTAGTGAGATCCCCCGAGTAGGCCATTGCAACTTCCGCAACTGTGGTACCGGTGTTGAGGACTGCGTCGATAGCCGGACGCATTTGGGAGACGTCGTTAAGAGCATCAAAGATACGGAAGACGTCTACGCCGGAGCGAGCCGCCTCGTTGACAAAAGCAGCACACACGGAATCCGGGTAAGGGGTGTATCCCACGGTATTGCGCCCACGCAACAGCATCTGGATATTGATGTTGGGCATGGCCTCACGCAGGTGATCTAGGCGCTCCCACGGGTCCTCGTGGAGGAATCGCATAGCGACGTCATAGGTTGCACCGCCCCAGGCTTCAACGGAGAGAAGCTCAGGCGTGAGACGCGCTACGTGGCGGGCGGCGTCGATAAGCGTGTTAGAGCGGACGCGCGTAGCCAGCAGCGACTGATGGGCATCGCGGAACGTGGTGTCAGTGACTGCAAGTGCATCTTGTTTACGCAGAGCACGTGCAAACTCCACCGGTCCCATTTGAAGGAGTCGGTCGCGGGAGCCCCTGGGTAATTTTCCTTTGGATTCTACGGGCAGTTTCTCCACCGGATTGACCACAGCTGGGCGTATCCCGTGGGGTTTATTTACTGTCACGTCTGCAAGGTAATCAAGGATCCTGCCCTGCTCATCATCCGCCGGAGGAGCCTGGAGCAACCATGGGTGATCCGCGATAAAACCGGTGGCTATGCGCTTGGATTGGAAGTCTTCTTCACGCAGCAAAGCACGCAGGAATCCAATGTTCGTAGCCACACCAGAAACCACGAACTCCGCCAGCGCACGCTGCGCACGGGCAACCGCCGTTTCAAAATCAGCGCCGCGGCACGTCATCTTTACCAGCATGGAATCGAAGTTCGGGCTGATCTCTCCACCAAGCATTGCTGCGCCGTCGAGACGCACACCGGCGCCCCCTGGAGAGCGATACGCCGTAATAGTTCCGGTATCTGGCCGGAAACCATTATTGGGATCTTCAGTGGTGATACGGCACTGCAGAGCGGCGCCCTCAGTATGGATGTCCTCCTGGCGTAGCCCCAATTGTTCTAGCGTCGCACCAGCAGCAATCATGATCTGTGACTTAACCAAGTCCACCTGGGTGACTTCTTCCGTCACCGTGTGCTCCACCTGGATGCGGGGATTCATCTCAATGAAGACATGGTTTCCGTCCTCATCAACCAAAAATTCCACGGTTCCGGCACCCATATAGCCAATATGTCGAGCAAAGGCCACGGCATCTGCACAAATCTTGTCCCGCAAATCAGGGTCAAGGTGCTGTGCCGGCGCAATCTCCACAACTTTTTGGTGCCGCCGCTGGAGCGAACAATCGCGTTCATAGAGGTGAACGATATTTCCCTCGGCATCACCTAGGATCTGAACCTCGATGTGCTGTGGGTTGATCACAGCGCGCTCGGCATAAACGCGGCCGTCGCCGAATGCAGCCGCAGCCTCACGAGAGGCCTCTGCTGCCAGTTTTTCCAGATCTTCCGGCTTTTCTACGAAACGCATCCCTCGGCCACCGCCGCCCGCGACGGCTTTAACAAAGAGCGGATAGACCTGATCTTTGGAAAGAATCGCCAATTCCTTCGGATCATCTGTAGGTTCGGTCTCCGTGAGAGTAGGAAGTCCTGCCTCACGGGCTGCGGCTACGGCCGCCGACTTGTCGCCTGTTAAATCAAGTACTGAGGGCGGCGGGCCAATAAAAGTGAGCCCGTTTTCCGCACATTCCCTGGCTAATCGGGCGTTTTCTGAAAGAAATCCATAGCCCGGATAGACGGCATCCGCGCCTGTTTGCTTGGCTGCCCGAATGACCTCATCAATGTCTAGATATGCCTTAACTGCGGACCCGCCCTCACCAATGAGAACAGCCTCCGAGGCGAATGACCTGTGGAAAGAGTTCCGATCTTCCATGGGGTAGACAGCTACCGTTGAAGCCCCAGTCTCAAAAGCAGCACGAAAAGCACGAACTGCAATCTCGCCGCGATTAGCGACCAAAATCTTGGAAAACGACGTCGGATGATGCGTAGCAGTTTTCTGCGTGGAGTGATGCACGGCTAAAGAGTCCTTGTGTTTTAACGAGACACGTAACCCTACCCATAAGCCTAGCTATCCCCCTCGGGCTTACACCTCGGATAGGCACCGACACGGTGTTCCCACAGACAGAAAACCTGGTTTGTGAGCAGAGTTACAACGACGGTTGTTGAGTTTACCCACTCGCAACAAAAGAGTCAGCACAGGTTTCTGGTTAACAGCATATTTCACACTTTTACTACACCTTTTATGCAAAGTTTGCCAAGGTTTTTTAATCTATAGAGCGCGCACATACAAGCGCCTAAATGCGGTTTCTCACAACAGCACAAGAGCTTTCCCTGTAAAAACATCTCTCCCCCACCCCTATTTTGTTTGATTCGTCGCGGATGCCCCTACAACAGGGAGAGACAGCAGATCTTTCTCAGTAGATATAACCCGTACGCCCCACAAGTCGCATCATCCCCTACTGCCCGGATATTGCTTTTCCGGGCCCTGCAGGATCAGAAGGACTAAGCGGGGCTATAAGAGGCTTCAAATATAGGCGTTATTCCAGATCGTCATGGCTCACAAGCTGCCGCGCGGCTTCCGTGATAGAGCCAGACATCGAAGGATAAACAGCAAAGCTTTCTGCCAGATCAGACACGGTGAGTTGGTTGGTCACAGCAACTGCGATCGGAAGGATCAATTCTGAAGCTGTAGGAGCCACCACGACACCGCCGATAACAATGCCCGAATGCCTGCGACAGAACATCTTGACAAAGCCATGGCGCAGCGAACGCATCTTTGCACGAGGATTGGTCTCTAATGGGAGGATCACCGTACGGGCGTTAACGTCACCGGACTCGATTTGGTGTTGTGTCACGCCAACTGCCGCAATCTCCGGGCGGGTAAATACCGCAGTGGAGACAGTTTTCAAGCGCAGCGGCTTCACGCCTTCTCCAAGCGCGTGGTACATGGCAATACGTCCCTGCATGGCGGCAACAGAAGCCAGCGGGAACAGGTCGGTACAGTCACCGCCGGCATATACACCGGGAACATTGGTGCGAGAGACACGGTCTACGCAGATATGACCCGACCGAGTCATCTCTACACCGATTTTTTCCAATCCTAGATCCTTGGTGTTAGGAATTGAACCTACGGCCATAAGAGCATGGGACCCAAAAATCTCACGGCCGTCGGAAGTCCGTACGCACACACCGCCATCTTCAGTGCGAGAGACAGAATCCACACGGGCATGCTTTTCCAACGAGACGCCTCGTTCAGCGAGCACCGACTCCAGGGTATCGGCTGCGTCGGCATCGTCGTGAGGCAAGATACGGTCGCGTGAGGCCACCATGGTCACCTTGACGCCTAGCTCTGCGAACGCTGAAACAAATTCCGCACCGGTCACTCCTGATCCGACCACAATAAGATGATCGGGAAGATCCTTCAGGTCATAGAGCTGTCGCCAGGTGAGGATGCGTTCTCCGTCTGGCTGCGCACCAGGAAGGATACGCGGGGTAGCACCGGTGGCTACGAGGACCAGATCGCATTCAATGGTCTCCACGGTGCCGTCGTTAAGTTCGGCCTTTATGTAGTGGAGGGTCTGCTTCGGGTTGTAATCGTCAAAGGATCCCCGCCCATCGAGCACCCTCACGCCCTGATTAATCACGGAACGGCGAATGTCCCCAGATTGTTCCCTTGCCAAGGCCTGCACGCGAGCATTCAGCGCGTCCAGGAGAAGATTGGCCTCGCCTATCCCCTTGTTCAGCCCCATATCATCTGCACGGCGCAAGTCTGTCTTGATGTTTGCGCCCGCGATAAAGGACTTTGATGGCACGCAATCGTTGATAACGGCGGCCCCGCCCAAGCCACGATCTTCAATAATAGTGATGTCGGCGCCGTATTTGGCACCAGCAAGTGCGGCCTCGTATCCAGCAGGGCCGCCGCCGATAATGACGATTCGAGTCAAAATTCCTCCAGACATGGGTGGGGCTGGTTTAAGTTCATCCGCCCATAGTCTAACGCAGTACATGACGCGTCATGTGACATACGACAAGCCTGCGGCTAAAACAGGGTCAGCTCAGTTTTGAGCTTTTCGACGCCACTGCGTTTTACCGCGAAGGCTGGGAAAAGAGTTCAGCATTGTGGTTATACCGATCCACAACTGAGCCAAATAATTTAACACCGACCGCAATGCAGCGCTCGTCTATAAGGATGTCCGCCTGATGCAGGTCACCGGGTTCTCCGATCCCATCCCAGCATCCCAGACGCGCCATCGATCCCGGCACGTGTTCGAGGTACCACGAAAAATCTTCGCCGCCGGATGACTGCGGTGCCTGCACCACTGCGTTGGGGTCTATACTGCGGGCGACGTCGGCAAGCAGTGCCGTAGCCACATCATCGTTGAGCACAGGAGGGACTCCCTTATGATGCACGATAGATACCTCGCACCCCGTGGGCATAAGGACTTGCGGAATCAATTCACGGAGCAGCTCTCCCATTGTCCGCCACACAGTAATATCCGCGGTACGGATCGTACCGGTCACCGAGCCAGATTCCGGGATAGCATTAGGGGCATAACCTGCGTTAATAGAACCAAACACTAATACCGTACCGGTACGAGGGTCCACACGCCTAGAAAGTAGTCCTGGCAGGTCAACCACCAGTTTAGAAAGGGCATACACAACATCCACAGTGAGGTGCGGACGCGAGCTATGCCCGCCTGGTCCCGTGACATGAACCTCGACGACGTCAGATGCGCTTGTGATGGCTCCCGTACGCACGCCTACATAACCGACCTTAAGCTTGGGTTCTGCATGGATTGCAAAGATATTGGCTATTCCTTCCAGCGCCCCATATCCGATCACATCTGGAGCTCCCCCATCCATGACCTCCTCTGCCGGCTGAAAAATCACGCGAACACCAATATTAAGTTCTGCCGAGGCGAGTGCGCATGCGGTGGCTAGAGCTATTGTCGCGTGGACATCGTGCCCGCAGGCGTGCATAACGCCAGCATTGAGGGAAGCATAATCAAGATCATTCTGCTCGCTGATGGGGAGAGCGTCTATGTCTGCTCGGAACGCCACTTTTTCTTCTGTATTCGGCCCAACGTTGACCATCAAACCAGTTGTGGGGAACCTTATGGGGCTCAGGCCATAAGATATGAGAGTCTTAGCGATAAAATCAGTGGTAGCAAACTCCATATGCGATAGCTCAGGATAACGATGCAGGTGCCTGCGCCATCCAATTACTTCCTCCTGATGATCCGCGATCCAAGCGTTCACATGCTCGGAAATCGAAGTAGCCACGATCAACCCCTTTCACTCTCGATTGCTCATCCTAGAGGGTCGACCACGAAAAGCTACCCATCTGGCTACCTATATGGCGCTCAAACCAGCACTGCGTAGCAAATGTACTACGCCCACAATGGTCCCGGCGCGGCAAAGCCACAGTCAGGAGGTGCCAGCGCGCCAGGAAAGAAATCTCTAAAATTATAAATTCAGGTTATTAAGATCTCGGTCCATTTTTCCGCACTTCCGCAGTTCTTATCCGTTCCATCAGTTCACGTGCGAAAAGAGGCACAGTATGTCCTTAAGATTTGGCACAGCCGGCGTCCGAGCCCCCGTCGGCCCAGCTTCCAACCAGATGAACGTAGGAAACGTCACCAAGTTCACCTCAGCGGTAGCCATGTGGTTAGCGGAGCAAGCAGCGGCGTCTCCCACGCCTCATGCAAGGACTTACCCTCAGGACCTGATCAAGGGAATCGGCGACGTCTTCCACGATGATGCCGCTCCGCTGCGCGTTGCCGTGGGCTACGACGCCCGCTATGGTTCACACGCCTTTGCTACTACAACAGCAGAAGTATTCGCCGGGGCCGGGTTCGAGGTCTTTCTCATGCCCATGCCCGCTCCCACTCAGCTCATCCCCTGGCTCATTCGCAAATGGGAACTCGATGGTGGCGTCCAAATCACCGCGTCCCACAACCCAGCCGCGGACAACGGCTACAAGGTTTACTGCCACAACGGAAGGCAGCTTATCGACGCCAGCGCGCGCAGCATCGAGGCTATTTACGATGGAATAGACGATTCTTCCCAGATACCGCGCGTCTCCGTACGGCCGAGCTCAGATCTTCTCCGCCGTTACATCGATGATGCGGTCTCCACAATTATCCCCGCACAAGCGGATTTATTACGGGTAAACTCCGACCGGGCTAATCTCCGCGTCGCTTTTACCGCTATGCACGGCGTGGGCGGTCGCACTTTGCAGGTCTGCCTCCAGGCAGCAGGCTTTGCACAAGTTTTTCCTGTCCGCTCTCAGTTGTATCCCGACCCCACCTTTCCCACTGTGGACTTTCCAAATCCGGAAGAGCCAACGGCAGTGGCTGCTTTGCTTGAACACGGAGAAGCTGTTGACGCCGATGTTCTCATTGCCCTAGACCCAGATGCCGACCGCTGCGCTGTGGGGATCCGCACCGAACACGGCACTCTTCGAATGCTCAGAGGCGATGAGCTAGGCCCTTTGCTGGCTGCTCGGCTTGTTCCCAATTGGAGCCCGGAAGATGCTATTCCACAACCGGTCGTGGCTACCACTACTGTCTCCTCTCAGCTGCTTAGTGTGATGGCCAAGGACCGCGGATGGTTGTATCAAGAGACCCCCATTGGCTTCAAAAACCTAGCGGCTGCGGCAGCCTCTGCGGCGCAAGATGGTGGTATTGCCTATGCGTGCGAAGAAGCAAATGGCGTGGCCCCAGATTTGCACCGAGTAGGAGACAAAGACGGCGTGGTCACAGCTCTTGTGGCATGTGCATGGGCTGCAGAGCTTAAGGGATTAGGGCTAGGGCTTCATAGCGCGCTTCATGATCTTTACCGTCAATATGGCTATTTCACCGGCACCCAGATCGCGGTAAGAACCATCGACCCTGCAGAGCTTGTTTCCGATTGGGTTGCCAACCCTCCTGAGCAGCTTGCCGGACTTGCTGTCACAGCTACCCAACTACCGGAGATTCGCGGACTCAAGCTCAGCGGCAGCAACGAGGATGCCTCGATCAGAGCTATTGTTCGAGCATCAGGCACTGAATCCAAAGTCAAAATGTACCTGGAGGTATCTCAGGCCACCAGTGTTGAACAGGCCGAGGAACTTCTTGCCCAATTGTGCGATGAGATGCGGAGCCGAGCCCTGCGCTTTTAATGAGTTTTCGCAGATGCACACATCACCCGGTGGCATCTCCAGGTGTTGCTTTAGGCCCCGAGGGATCGACAAAGCGGGGATTCTCTCCCATGCGCAGTCCATAAAGGTGTTGGATATCAAAAGCTAGCGTGTCCTCAGGGGCTGCGGGCCACACCAGGTCTACGCCAAGATCGGCGGCATTGTCTTTGCAGATGTCCTGCACAATGTCCGTGGCTGCGGGGAGAAGAACTGCAGGCGGCACGTGGAGAGCGCGAGCTAAACGATAGACCGTGGACATCGTAGGGTCGGCCGATTTAGTCACACTATTCTCGTTGCGCTCAAGGTTGGAGATTTGGTTACGGCTCACATCAGAGAGTTCTGCAAGCCGATCCTGGCTCAGGCCACGCATCTTACGGAGCGTGCGCAATCGCACGCTCAACGCATGACCAAAACTCGGCCACTGCTGCCAACCATTCACCATGCAACACACACTGCCCACTGCAATTGGCAAAGTCCGCACAATGTATTGGGCAAGATCTTGACCGTTACAGCTGAGCCCTGTTGGGAAATATTCCCTAATTTTAATATGGCTCGCAGTGGATTAATAATTTACATGTTATAGAAAGTGGTAGAGGCTATACGCCTCTGAATACAGCGCAGCTCGGCAAGGGGAAGCTAACCTCTAAAGATCGATATTGCGTGGTCCGTAAAGACGATCACCTGCGTCGCCAAGGCCCGGCACGATATATGCATTCTCGTTGAGCTCAGGATCAATCGTTGCAGTGACCAATCGACATGGCAGTCCCGACCCTGCAAGGGCATCGACTCCCGCTTGAGCAGACACCATGCACACCGCAGTAATATCTGTTGCGCCGCGATCGGCCAGCAATTTAATCGCATGCAACAACGAGCCACCTGTAGCAAGCATAGGGTCTACACAGAACACTGTGCGGCCAGATAGGTCCGCCGGAAGTGCTTCTAAATATGGCACCGGCTCGTGAGTCTCTTCGTCTCGGGCGAGCCCCAGAAAACCCACTTGCGCATCAGGAATCATCGACAACGCTGGATCCACCATGCCTAGGCCTGCGCGAATGATAGGAACGATGATCGGCGGATCCTGCAGCCTAATTCCTTGGGTATCGGCTACAGGTGTGCTCATCGGAAAGTTTTCCACCTCCAAACTTCTGGAAGCCTCATAGATCAGCATTGCACCAAGGTCCGCTAGCGCTGCACGGAATCCAGCGTTATTAGTGCGCTTATCTCGCATAATGCTTAGTCGGGAAGCCGCGAGGGGGTGGTCGACGATCGTAATCTCCATGCCCCCTATCGTAGCCTCCTTATAACTGGGAACCAGAACCACACTCGCAAACGTCTAAGTGTTCATGAGGATCGATCCAGACCACGCACGCACGCTCATTGCCCAGCTTGCCAACGATGCTGCCTCTCTCGTCCCCATCGCGCATAGCGTCGGCGCGAGCCTTCCCGAACTCGGCAGTTTCTTTGCTGCTTACAACAGCTGTCTCGACGCATTTATGGCACGGTCGACGGCGCAATGCACCCGTGCAGAAATCCTCGTGGACAAGGCCCTACACAGCCTCGAAGCGGTGGAGAACGCCGATACATCCCTCGCCTTTTCACTGGAGACACTGTGATTAACCTCGCAGCAGTTGTCTCCATGCTGAGCACCCTCGCACCGCCGTCGCAACTGCTCACACTGCCCTGTGTTCCGTTGTTTCGCGCGGCTTTGCCCCTAGCCGCTACTTTTGGCGCTCACCCTAAGCTTGTCGACGACGCCCATAGGCTAGCCACCGATATAGAGCATGCACATCGATTGCTCCCTCGAGCGCATACCGAGATTGACGCAGTCCGAACTGAGCTTGGTCATATGGCTGCCGATTTTCTTAAGGAATCAGCACTTTTACTCCCCCGAGTTTTTAGTCCAGTACCTGCTATCTCAGTACCTGCGCTGGCGGAGATCGCGGCACTACCAGGAATATACGTTCAACTTGCCTATGCGCGCCTGCACACGGCTTCTATCAAGCTTGCCGGGGTCACCGCCGAATTGAACCGGCTAGCCGGCATTGAGATAGATAGTGTTGAAAGCTCCGGTGACAAGCCTGATTCTCACGCACCACCCATGCATGGAACTACCCAAAGCGCTGGTATGAGCCAAACTCCCGGCGCCTTGGCAGTAACCGCAGCCAAAAGCGCATTGGGAACCCCATACCGCTGGGGAGGGACCTCTACTGCTGGATTCGATTGTTCCGGCCTTACGCAGTGGGCATGGAGACAAGCTGGCGTAGAGCTTCCCCGCCTTGCAGAACAACAAACGGTAGGCACACAGGTCACCCGAGAGCAGCTTCTCCCTGGAGACCTAGTCGTCTGGGACGGACACGTGGCCATGTACGCAGGGGACGGAACTATCATTGAGGCAGGAAACCCCGTTCAAATAAATCCATTGCGTACAACGAATATGGGAATGGCTTTTAAGGGTTACTTCCGACCTACGGACTAAACCCGCTAGGATACATAGCCATGGCTAACAAAGGAATCGTTCCCGTCAAACTGTCGCTGACTGAGGGCGACTTCTACACTCTCTGGGCGCCCGAGTGGCGCGAACACGGCGCAGTATGGCAAGCATTCCTAGGGAAGGGCGACGACCTTTACGTCTTCTCCTCCCCTGAAGAGGTTCTGCTCTTCCTCGAATCCGGCGCAAAGCACGATCTTAGCGACCATCCTAAGTGGAATTCCTTTAACGCAGGAGCAGCTAATCGCGTTGTTCCCACCGCACGCCAAGAATTCGACATCGTCGGCACGCCCCAACTGCTTTCTGAGCGTCCTTCTTATGACAACGTCTCCGCCGTGGCCCGCAACTTCAAGATTGCCCGCAGCCTTGGCGACGTCACCGGCACTACCGATATCCTCGTCTTTTTCTCCTCTCATTCCATCCTGAGCAACCCTGAGCGCGGCGTCGATCACTTCGCAGGAGAAGGTGGCCTTGGAGAATGGAGCGCCATCGGACGTGTGATTCTGAGCAATTGGGGCATGGTCGTCGATAGCCTAGACAAGCTGATCACGGTCAAAGATCTCACCACGGAATCCGCTGCCATCGACGACGCTGCTTCTCGCATTAAAGATGCAGAAGAAGCCGCTCGCATCGCACGCGAAAAGGCAGAAGAGCAAAAGAAGGCCGAAGCCGAAAAAGTTGATCCCTACGACACCACCCCCTGGGCCGCAGCGGGCATCGATCCCATTAAAATCTCAATCGACGGTCGCACCCTCTATACCCTGCGCACCTACGTTGAGGCTCAACCCGTCTTCCTAGGCAAGTTTGGTGAGATTTTCACCTTCTCCTCGTCTAAAGCGCTCTTGCGCTGGCTTGTCGAGCATGAAGATCACGACCTAGCTAAAGTCTCTACGTGGGAAGACCTCATGGTCCCGCTTAACGCCGGTGAGCTCGATGTCACCGTGCACGCTGATAACGTCTATTCCTTCAATGGTTTGGTTCGCGACATCAATTCCAGCGTGGAGGCCGTGGACACCGCGCAGATGGGTCGCGCCTACGAATTGCTTGCCGACGCAGCCGACTGGGCCGCAGACGACTCCCTTAACTCCTACTTCCTGGCCAACCCTCGCATGCAGGATTACATCTCCTATATGCTTGGCTCCAGCGAAGTATCAGGTTACACCCCGACCCCGCCTTTCGACGACCACGCAGAAGGCTGGAAAGAACTCGAAGCAATGCTAACCAAGCGCTTTAGCAAGTTCTAAAGAATCGCCAATTCTCCCCCGCCCTACGCATGATGCGTAGGGCCTTTTCTTGTTATGAGGCTTACTGGTTAAACCCAAGATCTTTGAGATCAATGCCCATCTCCGTAACCAGTTCTAGTGGAGGTTGGGAAAGAATCGTCGATTCTTTCCCAACCTCCACGTCTTCTGCTTCCCCGCCGTATTCATCGCCGAGACTTGCAAAGAAAGGAGCAATAGTTGATTCGATGAGCTGAGACCGTACGAACTCTGGTGCATAAGAGACGAAAACCGCCGTCATAGTTAGTGAGTAAAGGTCTTCGATCGAATAATCAAAGTGCTCAACTAGTTCGAGCATGCGATCGGTGCTCAATAACGCAGGGGCGGCTTGGAAGCCGAGCTTATGCATAAGGGGTAGCGGGTGATCTGAGAGGTCGCTAATGTCTCCGGAATTCAGGTCTTCACTTGGGTTGGTGAGGACGGGAATACGTCGATCTAAAACCCACGCGGAAAGTCGTCCGGGTTTAAGATCGCCGTCGGTAACGCAGAAGTCGTCGAAAAGCTCTATGCCGTGGAGTATGCGGGTAGCGCCGGCATGTATTTGGTGTTCGAGCGGGCCAACAAAATCGTAGGCGATTAAATTTTCGCGCAGCACACGAGCGGTGCCCGGGTTGGAGGTCCTGCAGGCTAGAACTACCGGATTTTTGAGTTGTTTGAGAGGCGCCGGTTTATCGTCAAGATCGAGTACTATGCCCACGGGGAAGGGCGCGGATTCCGCGGCTGCAATGGCGGCATCCGCGGAGTCGAGAGGCACCGTGCATTCGTAGTAGGCAACAGTATCATCGCCCAGTTCTCGAATCCGGGCGTTGAGGTAAGCTGCGTCACCGGCGTCGCCAAGAATGATCTTTGGCATTGCATGAAGCAGCTCCGGCTGGAGAATCTTAAACTCTGTTCGAAAATCTGGGGTGTCGTACATGCATATAACATTAAGGCACAGGCACGATCATTGTTATGAAAGTGTCATCCACGATCGCAGCGTTAACTGCATCATCTTTTACCTTAGCGTTTGTTTTAACCCCCGCGGCGCTAGCCGACCCTACCCCGCGATCATCGGCACCCAACACCAATAACTGCGAATACGCACTCACCCCTCCCCCGGCGGAAACCACTTCTGAGCAGTTGAAACCAGGACAGACTTCGCCCACTCCCCGGCCTACGGTTATCAATGAATATCGCGGTGGCTGCGGTGTGACAAAAGCGAAGGGGTTCAACGAACCCGCAAACACCGCCTCCGCGTGGATGGTCTTTGATCTGGACAACGGCGACGTTATCGCCACAAAAGACCCGCACGGACGCTATAGACCAGCTTCCGTTATCAAAGCGCTACTCGCACTTGTTGCGCTCGACGAGCTCAATCTGAAAGCAAAAGTAAAAATCACCGCCGAGGACGCCAATCAGGAAGGCTCTGCGGTGGGATATGTAGACGGCGTCGAGTACACCAATGAGCAACTTCTCTATGGCTTGCTTCTCAACAGCGGAAACGACGCTGCCCACGCCCTAGCACAGCGGCTTGGCGGCGATAACAAAACCCTGGAAAAGGTCAATGCTCTAGCGCACTCCCTGGGTACAGTCGACACCTACGCCGCCAGCTATTCCGGCCTCGATGCCCCCGGGATGTCCACTTCGGCCCACGACTTGGCGCTTATTTATAGCCATGCTTGGAAGAACCCGACTTTTGCAAAAATGGTAGCCACAGAGCACATAGAACTACCTGGCAACGCCGCCACCCCCACATTCCAGGTATGGAACGACAACGGGCTCTTCCTTAACGACGAGCACGGCATCGGTGGGAAAACCGGTTATACCGACGACGCCCACCATACTTTTGTCGGGGCGAAAAACATCGACGGGCGTCGCCTCGCCGCGGTGATCCTAGATACCACCGTGGAACAAGGCCGACCATGGCAACAGGCGCAAAAGCTTATCGACGCCGCCTATGCGGTTCCAAGAGGGGAAAAGGTGGGGAATTTGAAAGAAACGTCGATTCCTTCCCAACCTTCGCCATCTGAATTACCGACCCCGCCAACTCCTGAAGAAGGCGATGCTCCAAGTCGAGACAGAAACCACGCCCCGGTCCTTGTTATCGGAGGGGCGACCCTAGGACTCGTAGTCTTAGGAATATTGACATGGTTCTTGGGGAGAAAGAAACACGATAGGAAGGCGTGAAAAGAGCAGGCTATAGCATGAAGCACCCTCTTGAAAGACAACGGATTACACCAATTCCTTTGTCTAGAGGGTGCTTCATACCTGACTCCTTTTGAGTTTATTTCTTTCTTAAAGCCGCAACTATTGCGGCGGCAACAGCACCAGTTGCCACTCCGATCCCGATTCCTTTGCCTTTGTCATTGCTAACTCGGACCTCTTCACGCACCCGAATCACGGCAGGTGCTGGCACGTCGAGCTTAGCTATCGCTAGGGATTCTTCTGTGGTAGCTGCCCACGCAGAGCAGTACATCAGAATTCTCCAAACAAAATAGAACAAAACCATCACGCCGATGATTGGTCCGAACGTAGCCCCCGCGGGGTTATTCAAAGCATTCGAGAAGAACTGGGCGGCAAGTTGCTTGAACACCTCGAAAAGAACCGCACCGATAATGGAGGCACGCACTGCAGACTTCATAGGCACCTCGCCACGCGGGAGGTATTTAAGCATCCATAGGAAAACACAGAAGTTAGCGATCAACCCAAGCAGAATCGAGACGGCAAAGGTGAGAAGAAATATACCGGGAACTTTGTCTAAAGAAACCACAACGAGCAAGCGCTCTGTAAGCCCTGAAGAGCCAATAGCAGTAACGCCAAAAGCAACCATAAACGCAAAAATGAGGCCCACTAGCCCAAGCAGATCCTGCAATTTTGCTTTAAAGAAATTCTCCCCAGTAACTGGGTAACACCACATTTTCGACGCGCCATAGCGCAGATTAGACATCCATCCAAGACCCGACCACAATGCCGTCAGACCACCGATGCCAAACATGGCACCACGCTGGGCGATAGCGGTGTCCAGAATCTTGGTCAGAGTCTCGGCGATGGATCCGTCGACAGAAGCGACGATTTTCTCCTGAAGCTGTGCAAGCAAGTCAGGACGCTGTGCCAGCATCGACGCTGCAATCGCCATAATGAGCATCAACAGGGGGAACATGGATAGGACTGAGAAGTACGTAATACCAGCGGAATACTGATTGCCGCCTTCTTTGCCATACCGCTCGTTCATCCGCATAATGTGGTCGAACCATGACCATTTAGCGCGATATTTATCCACAAATCCTGGTTCATCGGCATTGGATCGCTCAATTCCGTACTCATCAGTTTTGTGTTTATCTTGGCGAGTTGACGTGGATACTGTGGGCATGAGGGATTCCTTTTGACAAAAATTTTCTTGTTATCTGTTTCCACGATAGAGACGAGAAGCAAAAACCGGCCCGAGATTTCAGTCATCTGGGCCGGATCGTTGTCAACTTGTTAGATGTTTTCTGGAAAGAATCGTCTATTCTTTCCCAACCTTTAGAAAACCGATGCGCTCATACGCATCCGCAAGCGTTCGGGAGGCTACCTCCCGCGCCTTGGAAGCTCCAAGTGCAAGGACTCTCTCAAGCTCTGCCCGGTCGGACATATACATGTCGTATTTGGCTTTAAGCGGTGTCACAAAAGCTTCAAGGGCATCAGCGGTGTCGGTCTTGAGAGCGCCATAGCCTTGGCCTTGGTACCCGGCTACGAGGTCGTCGATAGATTTACCGGTTAGCGCTGATTGGATCACCAGGAGGTTGGAAACACCTGGTTTGTTAGCTTTGTCGTAGCGAATTTCGCCGTCGCTGTCCGTAACAGCAGATTTGATGCGTTTAATAGATACTTTGGGCTCGTCGAGAAGATTGATGAGTCCCTTAGGATTTGTTCCCGATTTACTCATCTTTGATGTGGGATCCTGCAGGTCGTAGATCTTAGCGGCGCCTTCCGGAATGATTCCTTCTGGAACAACAAAGGTCTTTTTAAAGCGGGAATTAAAACGCTCTGCGAGGGTGCGAGTCAGCTCCAGGTGCTGTCTTTGGTCTTCACCAACCGGCACGAGCTGAGGCCGGTATAGGAGAATATCCGCAGCCATCAACATTGGATATGTGAATAGGCCCGCAGAAGTGCGATCAGCGCCACGTTTTGCAGATTTGTCCTTAAATTGCGTCATGCGGCTTGCCTCACCGAACCCTGTCAGGCACGTCATGATCCAACCCAGCTCCGCATGTTCTGGAACATGCGACTGGACAAATAGCGTCGACTTTTCGGGGTCAATGCCCAATGCCAAAAGCTGCGCTGCTCCTGCAATAGTGCGCTGGCGTAGCTCTTTGGGGTCTTGATCCACGGTGATGGCATGAAGATCAGGAATGAAATAGAACGCATCATATCCATCCTGGAGATCAATCCACTGCTTCAAAGCACCGAGGTAGTTGCCCAGATGATAGGAATCAGCTGTCGGCTGGATTCCCGACAGTACTCGTTGCTTTTTTACAGCCTTCGATTCAGTCATGATGGTTATTCTAGTATCCTGCTTTTCGACGCACACGCTGAGCACAAAAGCCACGCAGCTTCTTAACTTTAAAAGCTTCGGCTCAGCGCTTAGAGCTATACATACGTAGACAAAAGGCCTGCCGCAATAAAGCAACAGGCCATAGTCTAAAAATTACACAAATTTTGTGTTACTGCTTCCGCGGCTCTTTGCACAGAGCCCCCACTAGTCCACCAACTGCCATTGCTCCACCAACGCCCATGATGATGGACCAAAGCATAGAGCTCACATCGTATGCGCCGATCATGAAGTGAGCCCCCACAAACAAGACAAGACCGACAACCATCGCAATGAGACTCTTAACGCGCATGAAAGCTCCTAGAAAATAACGTACACAGGAATAACAACCCGGTGTATCCTACTCGAAAACTTCGCAGGTACCGAAGCCCCCACCTTTTAATGGTAAATAACGCTCAATGGCGAGTGGTCCGACCATCGCAGATCATAAGCCTCAGCTTTATCCACCCAGGTCTTTTCAGCGCGATCTAGCATCGCTTGGGTCGCAGCTTGATAATCAATGCGCCATCCGGCATTTGTATCAAAGGCTTGGCCACGATACGTCCACCAAGTATAAGGAGCGTCCTGAGGGTGCAGACGACGCGCCACGTCAAACCATTGAGGGTTAAGCGCCGGCTTGCGTTTTCCATCAGAAGCATAGTCCACCGCACCGGCCCATTGCCCAGCGTCCTCCACCTGAGAGGCAGCATCAGGGAACGTGCCAAATACCGAATCCATAAAAGCGCGCTCGTCGGGAAGGAATCCAGATTTCTTTCTATTGGTCTTCCAATTTTTCAGGTCTTCGCGCCGATGGCAGATATTCCAGTCGCCGCCTATCACCATGTATTTATGGTCTTTGGCCGCTTGCTCAAGGAAAGGCTCAAAGACGTCCAAAAAGCGGTACTTCTCATCCTGTTTCTCCGTCTGTGCCGAGCCAGAAGGCAGATATAGCGAGCCGACTGTCACGTCATCGGTGCCGTCATGCAACGTTGCCTGGATATACCGGCCAGAATCTTCAAATCCTTCGATTCCCACGTGAACGTCGAAAAGCTCAGATCGGCTCAAGATTCCTACGCCGGCGCGCCCCTTAGCAGCGGCCGGAGTTCCCACATAGTGCCAACCAGCATCGAGTGCCGGAGCAAGCGCTGTCAAGGTGTCCTTTTCAGATGCTCGGACCTCTTGCAAAAGTACTACGTCCGAACCAGAGCCATCCAGCCATGGGAGCATGCCCTTATTCGTTTCGCTGCGCTCTTTCACGGCTGCGCGGATGCCATTAACGTTGACCGTCGTAATCTGCATGATGTTCATCCTAACTTTAATTTTCTGCTTCTTGACCTTGCCCCAACGTCAAGCGTCACAATAGTGAGCATGAACGAACTCACCATAGGTGAAGCAGCCGAATTTCTTGGCATAACCACACG
The DNA here is from genome assembly GCF_002155265.1 of Corynebacterium pseudotuberculosis. Lineage (NCBI taxonomy): Bacteria > Bacillati > Actinomycetota > Actinomycetes > Mycobacteriales > Corynebacteriaceae > Corynebacterium > Corynebacterium pseudotuberculosis. Next base: position 475,520 of record NZ_CP021251.1, on the reverse strand, counting down.
CGCACTGCGGCACTGGGACACCATCGGATTGTTGGAGCCCCAATGGCGCAACCATAGCGACTACCGTCTCTACACCGAAGAAGACCTCACAAAGGCTTTTACTATCTTGGTGTATCGAGAAGCCGGGCTGAGCTTAAAAACCATCCAAAACATTTTGGAGGAGCCGTCCACGGAAAAAGAGCACCTTCAGAGGCAATTGAAATTACTTAAACAAGAGATTTTTAGGAAGGAATCGGCAATTCTTTCCGTCGAAAAGCTACTCCGAGGAGAAACTTCCATGACCCCGCAGGACTTTGCCAATGCTTTTTCCCATGACTGGAGCGAGAACTACGCTGACTATCGGGATGAGGCTGAGTCGCGGTGGGGTGAATCGGAGGAATGGGCGGCGTCGCAAAGCAAAGTGCGTTCAATGTCCACAAACGATTGGCAGAATGCCCAGGCCTCGGATGCAGCTTTTGTGTCCGAGTTACACAGCGCCTGGCAAGCGGGAGTGCGTCCTGGTTCCGCGGCAGCAGACCGGATCGTTGCGCTGCATCGCGAACAAATCGATCAATGGTACGAGTCTTCGCTTTCAAAACAACTCATTTTGGCGCAAATGTATGTGAGCGACGACCGCTTTGCCGCTCACTATCAGGGCCTTGCGCCTTATCTTTTGGAGCTTGTCCGCGACGCTGCCCAGCGCGGAGGTGTGGACGTGGATAATCCGTCGTGGGTTTAGCTTGCCGACGCCGTGGGCTTCTGCTCAGCTCGCATGCGGAAAATATGAGCGGGGATCCACAGAATAATGGCAGCGATCCCTAGTGCGGCACCAGCGAGAGCAGGTGCTGAATAACCATAGCCGGCAGCGATTACGATTCCTCCGAACTGTGCGCCTGCAGCATTGGCGATGTTTAGGGCAGACTGATTGAGCGCTGCAGCCAGTGTCTGCGCTTGGCCGGCAACGTCCATTAGCCGGATTTGTAATGAGGGGATAAGCAGCGAGCCGGAGAGCCCGATGAGCCCAAAATTGATGGTCGCTAAGACGGCATTATGGCTGGTAAAGAAGAAGCCGGCCAAGGTGACCACGATGGCAATCAATGCCCAAAAAATTCCGTATTCCACACTCCAGTCAGATAACCGGCCACCAAGCCAGTTTCCGGCGATCATTCCGATTCCATAAGCCATAAGCACGAGCCACATGAGATTTTCCTGTAGCCCCGCTTGTTGCGTCATGGTCCAAGAGATATAGGTATATACGGCAAACATGCCGCCAAATCCCACTGAGCCAATAAGTAACGACGCCCAAACCTGACCGCGAGCCAGAGCCCCCAATTCTGTCAAGGGACTGGTTGGCTTCATCTTGGTCATGTGAGGCATAAGGAACCAGAGCAGGCCGAGAGTAACCACGCCCACGATAGTCACCAGCAAATATGCAGCGTGCCAGCTCGTGGCATGACCTAGAGCTTGAGCAGCTGGAACACCCAAAACAGTGGCAAGGGGAAGACCCATCCCAACAAAAGCAAGAGAACGGCCGCGCTGCCCCTCAGGCGCCATCGACGCAACGGCCAGGCTTGCTACTGAGAAGAATGCGCCTTGTGGTAGACCCGCGATAACGCGCGCCACAATAAGTACGGAAAAGCTGGAGGCAAAGAAGGTCAATGCGTTTCCGGCCACAAAGGCAAACGTAAGGATGAGCAAAAGCCTACGACGCGGAATCATGCCCGTTAGTGCAGTAATAAGAGGAGCGCCAATCATCACGCCTAGGGCATAGGCGGCAATGACATGTCCTGCAGTATCTTCGCTAACGCTGAAATCCGCAGCGATCTGATTGAGCAGCCCCATCGTGACAAACTCTGTTATTCCCAGACCAAACGTTCCGAGAGCCAAGGCGATCATGGTGGCGAGCCGACGCTGCTCAGAAATGTCAGTTTGTCGGGGAATTGGGCGACGCATCATTTTTTGCACATCGGACTACCTTACAGCCAATGAGCTCACTTTATGCAAGAGCGCGGGGATGCTCCGCCACCCTGACGCCACAAGCGGACATTTAACGCAATAGCATCGCCTGATAAACAGAACGGCTGTACTGTTTTTACCCCCGGCCCCCTAACGACTATCCCCAGCATACAGCCACATTTACCCCATTTGGAAAGCATTTATGCTGCACAACAGGTATTCTTTTTATTTGTACAACGAGCCCGATTAAAGAGGAGACTCATGGCAAAGATCATCTACACTCGCACCGACGAAGCACCGCTTCTCGCCACCTACTCCCTCAAGCCGGTAGTCGAGGCGTTCGCCTCTACCGCGGGCATCGAGGTGGAGACCCGCGATATCTCCCTCGCAGGCCGCATCCTCTCACAATTCCCAGAGTTCCTCACAGAGGATCAAAAGGTCGACGATGCTCTTGCAGAACTCGGCGAGCTCGCCAAGACTCCGGAAGCAAACATTATTAAGCTGCCCAACATCTCAGCTTCCGTTCCTCAGCTTAAAGCCGCAGTCACCGAATTACAGTCCCAAGGCTACAAGCTCCCGAATTATCCCGACTCCCCTTCCACCGAAGAGGAAAAGGATATTCGCGCCCGCTATGACGCGGTCAAGGGCTCGGCCGTCAACCCTGTGCTCCGCGAGGGCAATTCAGATCGTCGTGCGCCCATCGCAGTAAAGAATTTTGCCAAGAAGCACCCTCACCGCATGGGTGCATGGTCCGCAGATTCCAAGACCAACGTGGTCACGATGGAAAGTAACGACTTCCGCCATAACGAGAAGTCCGTGATCATGCCTGACAACGACACCCTCACCATTAAACTGGTAACCGATAATGGGGAAAAAGTCCTTAAAGACGGGCTTAAAGTTCTCAAAGGTGAGGTCGTGGATGGAACCTTCATTTCCGCCCGGGCGCTCGATGAATTCCTCGCAGATCAGGTCAAGCGTGCAAAGGATGAGGGCGTCCTCTTCTCCGCACATCTCAAGGCCACCATGATGAAGGTCTCCGACCCCATCATCTTTGGGCATGTCGTCCGCGCTTACTTTGCAGATGTATTTGCAAAGTACGGTGAGCAGCTAGAAGCAGCGGGGTTAAATGGCGAGAATGGCCTCGCCGCAATTTATTCCGGGTTGGAGTCTCTGCCCAATGGCGCCGAAATCAAAGCCGCGTTCGATGAGGCCCTTGAATCGGGCGCAGATATCGCCATGGTTAATTCCGCTAAAGGTATTACCAACCTCCATGTCCCCTCGGATGTCATTATCGACGCCTCCATGCCAGCCATGATCCGAACCTCTGGACACATGTGGAACAAGAATGATGAAGAACAGGACACACTAGCCGTTATCCCCGATTCCTCCTATGCCGGCGTGTACCAAACCGTTATTGCCGATTGCAAGAAGAATGGTGCATTCGATCCCACCACAATGGGCACCGTTCCCAACGTCGGGCTCATGGCGCAAAAAGCCGAGGAGTACGGCTCACACGATAAGACCTTCAAGATCGAAGCTAATGGCACCGTGCAGGTTGTAAGTTCCGCGGGAGAGGTCCTGATTGAGCACAACGTAGAAGCCGGCGATATTTGGCGCGCCTGCCAGGCCAAAGATGCACCCATTCAAGACTGGGTCAAACTGGCGGTCACTCGTTCACGGCTCTCTGGCATGCCTGCAGTATTCTGGCTCGACCCTGAACGAGCTCATGATCGTAACCTAGCAGCCCTCGTGGAAAAGTATCTTGCCGACCACGATACCGAGGGCCTCGATATTCACATCATGAGCCCCGTCGAGGCCACGCAGTTCTCCATCGACCGCATCCGCCGCGGGGAGGACACCATCTCCGTTACCGGAAACGTGCTCCGTGATTACAACACGGATCTCTTCCCGATCCTCGAGCTCGGCACCTCTGCAAAGATGCTCTCCGTGGTTCCACTCATGGCCGGCGGTGGACTCTTTGAAACAGGCGCCGGCGGTTCTGCCCCCAAGCATGTCCAACAGCTTGTCGAGGAAAACCACCTCCGCTGGGACTCTCTTGGCGAGTTCCTAGCTCTTGCAGAGTCCCTACGTCACTTTGCCAATACAGAGGGCAACACCAAGGCCGGAATACTTGCAGATACCCTCGACCGTGCCACCGAAACCCTCCTCAACGAGGGCTACTCCCCATCGCGCAAAGCGGGCGAAATCGACAACCGTGGTTCGCATTTCTTCCTTACTAAGTTCTGGGCGAAGGAATTGTCGATTCAGTCCGAAGACGCTGACCTCGCTGCCACCTTCACCCCTGTCGCAGAGGCCTTGGAAACACACTCAGAGGATATCGCCGACGCACTCCTCGCAGTTCAGGGCGCTCCTGCAGATCTTGGCGGCTATTACCATCCCGACGATGCCAAGACCACCGCTGTCATGCGTCCCGTTGCTAGCTACAACGACATCATTAGTTCCATAAAGTAGCTCACTCTCTAAAAGCCGCACCACGTTCATGCACGGGTGCGGCTTTCCATAAAAACCGCTTAGTCTATATTTTAATTCAGCAACTACCTGCATTTTCTTTAAAAAATAGACCAAGCGGTTTATTTTTCTTTAGATAGGGTCTAGCGTTCTTGCCAACGTAAATTTATCCAGAAAGGCAAGAAATGACTACCAAGTACGACAACTCCCAATCCGATCAATGGGACTTTGATACCCGCGCTATCCATGCCGGTCAAACCGTCGATGCAGACACCGGGGCGAGGAATCTCCCCATTTACTTCACATCCTCCTATGTTTTCAATGACGCGGAACATGCAGCGAATCGCTTCAACCTTTCCGACGCAGGGCCGGTATATTCCCGACTCACAAACCCAACAGTTAATGCAGTCGAAGAAAGACTCGCTTCTTTGGAAGGAGGAGTCCATTCCGTCCTATTCTCCTCAGGAATGGCTGCCGAAACCGCAGCGATTCTCAACATTGCCCGCGCCGGATCTCACATCGTTTCCTCCCCGAGAATCTACGGCGGCACCGAGACCCTATTCACCGTGACCCTTGCGCGTCTCGGAATTGAAACGACTTTTGTAGATAACCCCGACGATCCCACCTCATGGGAGAACGCAATACAGGACAATACTGTCGCCCTTTATGGCGAAACCTTTGCTAACCCCCAAGCCGATATCCTAGACATTCCCGCTCGCAGACGTTGCACATAAAAATTATGTGCCTTTGATCGTCGATAACACTCTTGCCACGGCAGCACTCGTTCGACCACTAGAGCTTGGCGCCGACGTGGTTGTAGCGTCCCTCACAAAATTTTATACAGGCAACGGCTCAGGGCTCGGAGGAGTGCTTATCGACGGTGGCCGCTTCGACTGGAGCGTCGAAAAGCACGGAAAGCCCCTCTTCCCCGACTTTATAACCCCCGACCCTGCTTATCACGGACTTAAATATATAGACCTTGGGCCAGCAGCCTTTGGACTTAAAGCACGCGTTGGGCTACTTCGCGACACCGGCGCTGCCCCATCCCCGTTTAACGCCTGGGTAACAGCACAGGGCCTGGATACGCTCTCACTCCGGATCCAGCGTCACAACGAGAATGCCCGAGCCGTCGCAGAGTTCCTGGCCCAACACCCCAAAATATCCAAGGTTAACTACGCAGGACTCCCCAGTTCCCCGTGGTTTGTTACGAAAGAAAAGCTAAAGCTTTCCCACACAGGTTCAGTCTTATCCTTTGATGTCCGCGGAGGCCAGGAGGAAGCGTGGCGCTTTATCGACGCCCTCAAGCTCCACTCAAACCTAGCCAACATAGGAGACGTTCGCTCGCTGGTTGTACACCCAGCCACCACTACGCATTCCCAATCCGATAAAGCGTCTCTTGAAGCTGCTGGCATTACGCCCGCCACCGTACGCCTTTCCGTGGGGATCGAGTCGATCGAAGACATAATCGCCGATCTACAAGTAGGGCTCGACGCCATCTAGACAAACATGTGAGGCGAAGAACCGTTCTCTTCGCCTCACATGTCTTACCCCCGGCTTCTAAAGCCGCCTACTTTTGAATGAAGGGAAGATTACGCAAAAGGCCAGACTTCACAAGAACTTGGAACAAAATAGCTACGGTAGCCGCAAGTCCGGCAACGCCAAGAACAATGCTCCAAATCTTAGGGAAGTCGCCAAGCGAGGCGTCTTTCGAGGAATTCCCTTTTGCTACGCCAGACGCTTGATTTTGTTTGATAACACAGTCTTTCTTAACTGTCAGTTCAACGTTGACGTCATCAATTTCCGGCTTGTATTCATCGTTATATATACCCATGAATAGGATATCTATCCCCTCAATAATGTTCTTCTTAGCATCAGTAAGAGGCTTGGGGGTGTATTTCATATTTTTCCCGGAAAAGCTCAACTTTTCATTATCAAGCTTCCAGCCCTGGAGCTGTCCCGCAGCAAAGGTATCCGTGCCAGTCTTTTTGTTAGCCTCAGTACGATCTGAAGCCTTGTAACTGGTCATCTCCTTGCCTTCTACGTAATACCCTTCATAAGAGGATCCAGCCTTTACACTCTGCCCCTCAATAGACACATAGGGATCTTTCATTATCGACTGCAGCGCATCGCCGTGGCCGGTAAAGGTAAGAGAAGACGTTTTTGTCTTGATCTCTGCCGAGGTGACCTTTCCTTCAGTATCCACAGTCACCTGAGAAGCGTGAGGGTCCACATCGAACGTGAAAGCAAAATCGGCACCGCTTTTATTCGTTCCTTTTTCGGTGACCGCGCCTGCGGTTTCCCATTTGCCTCTTGCGATAGGCCCTTGGATATAACTCCGCCAGGAATGCTTAACCCCCCAGCTGAGAGTTCCACCTACAACTTCGATCGAACATTTTTCAGATGCCACAGCCTGAGGGACGGCGATGCTGGCAGCAAACATTGTGGCTGCCAAGGGAACAGCGAGTCGCTTAAACACGGAGGGATCCTATCTTTAGACATTTAAAAGGCAAGGCATACCTTATTAAAGATTAGGGCACCTTGCCTAGTATGACTACTAAAGGTTTACCCCGAACACCCCTGAACTTTTAGCTCTCAGAGAAAACAGCCTCAGTTTTATCGCCTTAGGTAGTGGCTGCCGCTGCTTGATTTGCCAAAGCCACGAAATCAGCTTCCTGCTTGCCTCCCTGATCACGCGCGGGATGAACAAAAAGAGAGTCATCTTCACGTTTTTCCACATGAATTGGCCACCCATATACGGTGGACAGATTCTCGTCTGTGTAGACGGAATCGACGTTTCCTTCCTGAGCCACGGAACCGTTAGCTAAACAAACTATTCGGTTGCAATACGCAGCGGCTGCGTTGAGATCATGAAGCACAACGATCACCGCCACATCTGTCTCACGAGCAATTGTGCGCATAAGCCCCAAAACCTGTTCTTGATGGCGAATATCCAACGCAGCCGTGGGCTCATCAAGCATCACCACAGGCGTTTGCTGGGCCAGGACCCGAGACAAGGCCACGCGCGCGCGTTCGCCTCCAGAGAGGGTGATTACATCACGCCCGGCCAGGTGAGCAGCATCCGTAGCTGCGAGAGCGGCGTCGATGAGGGGGTCGTCGAAAAGCTGTTTTTCGGTACCTTCCCAGGGACGCCGCCCCATCGCGACCACATCGCGTACAAGAAACTCAAACGAGACGCTCACATCTTGCATCATCACGGCACGGATCCGCGCCAAGCTTTTCGGTGAACTGGTAGCTGGGTCGTGCCCTAGAATGTCGATGGTGCCACTTGAGCGCTCGAGATCACCACTAATTGCGGCAAGAAGCGTCGATTTTCCCGCGCCGTTAGGACCGATCAGACCAGTGATTTCCCCCCGGCGAGCTTCAAAAGTGACTTTGTCGAGCAAAATCTTCTCGCCGATAGCGACGGTAAGATCGCGGACGACGACTGCCGGCTGTTTACTCAATGAACCGAACCTTTCTTGAGCATACGACGAAGCAAGATGAAAAATGTCGGCCCGCCAACTATTGCGGTGAAAATACCAATGGGCAAGTCCGCAAAAGGAATCAACGTACGAGCCGCGACATCCGCAAAAGCAATGAGCACAGCGCCCGTGAGAGCAGAAGCCGGTAAAAGAATCTTGTTTTCTGGCCCAACAAGACTACGCAGCAAGTGCGGAACGATAAGACCAACAAACCCAATCAAACCGGCAAAAGAAACCGCGCCGGCAGTCAGAATGGTCGATGCCGCAATAGCGATAATCCGCAACCGAGAAACATGAATCCCCGTGTGGACGGCCGCCCGCTCCCCTAGCGCGAGGACATCTAGTTGGCGTCCTAATCGGACTGCTATCAAAACACCGGCTATTGCTATCGGCAACACCACCCAAACATGCTTCCACTGCGAACCGTTAAGCGAACCCATCTGCCAAAAGACAATCTGTTCCCGGTTTGCTGTGGGGGCCAAGTAGACCAGAAAAGAAATCAGAGCATTACATACGGCATTGATCGCGATACCCGTGAGGATAAGATTGACCACCGCAACTTTTCCCTGATGGCGCGCCAACTGATAAATAATCACAGTAACCAAAACTGCACTGATAAACGCAGCGACAGGAACCGTAAAAGTCCCCAGAAAACCAATATTAAACACGATGACGGCAGCAGCGCCCACGCCAGCCCCCGAGGTCACACCGATAATGGAGGGTTCGGCAAGCGGGTTGGCAAATACTGCTTGCATCAATGTGCCAGCCACACCTAAACAGGCTCCAACCAGAAGGCCTAGCACAATACGTGGCAGCCGAATTTCCCACACCACGCTAGTGGTAAGGCCCTCGTCGCCTCGATTGAATAGGATAAAAGGCAGATCTTGCAGCGGAACATAGTATTGGCCTAAAGCAAGAGAAGTTACAAACGCTACAAACGCCAAGCCGGCGAGAACAATAAAGAGTATCGCTCTGCGCCTAGCTCGGTGTTCAAAAACATCACGGACTGAAGTACTACGTTTGCGGAGCATATAAAGCCTGCGCGGTTCGGAGGAGGGTCTGGCCAGTCAGCGGGCCAAATGCCAAAGACTGTCCATCGGGAATGGTAATCACTCGTTTGTTTTTACCTGCAGTCGTTTGCGCGACGCCTGGACGCGACAGTAGGCCATCGATACCTCCCGTAGATTCCAAGCCACCTGACATCATGATGATTGCTTCAGGATTAATCTTGGCTAGGGCCTCTGCATTGGCGGGTTCTGCGTAAGAAAGCTTATGCTCAGCAGCAAGATCCACAGCGCTTAATCCCTCGATAAGGTCCTTAGCCCCTGTGCCGTCACCCATGATAAAAAAGACTCCGCCATTACCACGAGCATAAAGGAACGCCATCTTCATTGGATCTTTTGGCGCAATTTCCTTAATGGCTTCCTGCGCCGAGTGAATCTCATTGACGCTTCGCTCGGCCAGCTTTACGGCTTCGTCGTTAAGCCCTACTACCCCGCCGAGATTCTTAATATCCTCAGATACCGAATCAATAGTACGTGTGGGCTCCATAACCACGGTAGTAACACCAGCAGCGCGTATCTGATCAATGGCATCCCGCGGCCCAATGGAATGGTCCACAATAACCAACGAGGGACGAAGATTCAGCACAGCCTCCACGTTAATGGTGTGGCCACCCTCTGTGACTACTGGAAGATCCTTCAGCGCATTCTCCGTTGAAGACACCGTACGTCCCACAATGTTCTTTGTTAGGCCCAACCCCTCAAGGGTCTTTGTATATGTGCCATAGATGTCTAAAGCTAAAATTCGCGAAACATCCGTGACTTCGACCTCATATCCATCAGCATCGGTCAGCTTCACAGGAAGCTTTGGGGAAACGGAGTCTGCAACCGGTTGGACGTCGTCAAAGTTCTTTACTTCCGACACTCCTTTGAAGCTCCGAGGATCCTTCACATCCGTAGGAAAGGACTCGCGCAACTCCTTAGTGGAATCATACGACCCTTGAACGCCGCAGCTTACCAGTGCCAACGCACACGCCACTGATGCAGCCACACGCACAAACTTATTCATCAAAAAATCCTATTCGCGGTGCTGTCGAGGTCATCTATTTCCACAGCCTATTGCAAAACTACGGCCGAGAGCTCAACAACAAGGGTCATAAACAAACCAGCAATTAAGTAATGGGGGATCTGAATCTATGAAGGATTGTTAAGAACCAAACGCCCCATGCTGCCTCCAGCAATCACAAAACCAGCGACAATGAGCAACAGATACATGTTGGGATCGATACCGTCCTTGTCATCGGAGGCCTGACGGATCTTAAAGTTCTTTGCACCATTCTTATAGCCAGTTTCTTGTGGGTTCTGGGAATCTATAGACGATTCTTCGCTGTCGTCTTTGTCTCCTTGCTTAGCAGAGGCCGTGGTTCCGGATGCTTTTTTAGCTCCGTTGCTAGTGGCAGTGTTAGCTCCAGCTTTAGCGACGCTGGAATCACAATCCGCGGAACCGCCCAGGCCAGCATCAAAATCTACAGGATCTAACTCTGTTCCAGCCTCATAAAAACCAGCGAAAGCCCCAGCGCCCTCTTTAGTTAACGTTGCAGAGGCCTTTCCTGAAACCTTGGAGTCCGAAAGATCCAGCGAAGCAAAGCTCAGATTGGCTAGCGGTATATGACCGTAATCGCTCTTGTTACCTTGCAGATCAGATGAACGAACATCGGCATACATCACTCCGCTGTTTCCATTAAAACCAATTGCAATATTGGAGATACGTAGATCCAATATGCCGTTGTGGCCGCTAAAGTTCACTCCACCTGCAAATTTAATTTTCCCTGAGCGCTTTGCTACGTCCACAGCTCCAGATTTTCCGGAAAACACAAACTGTCCACCACTGTGAGTCGTTTGGTCCAGGCTCCACTTTCCCTTGGCGATCGAGCCAGTGATATAAGACTGGAACGATTTTTTCACACCCCAGCGAGCCGTAGCACTCTCTATTCCTTTAGAGTCAGATTCGCATGTCTGAGGGGTGGTGTTTCCAGCGGTTTGTTGCGAGGGGGAAGGTGGGGTTTGGTTCTCAGTTTTGGGAAGGAATTGACGATTCTTTCCAGAATCCTGGCCATTTGCGGCGGTGGCGTTACTTCCTCGAGTAGTTCTCGTCGTCGAGTTAGTTTTTCCAGCCCCGGTTCCACGGGTCTCAAAGTCTTTCAAAGAATCGAGAAAGTGGCCTGCATTGTCCATGAAAATCGTGGTGGCGTTCATGGTGTCATTGGTTTCTGACAAAATAGACATGGCTTCTTTATTAAAGCCGGTAAAGTTTCCTTTGATCGAAGATAGCGCACGCTTTTTGCCACCTGTTGATCCTCCAGAACCATTACCACCCTCTATGGATGGGGAACACTGCCCATCAAGACGTACGTGTCCCCGAGTATCGTCCATCGTCTCCCCTGCTTGGTAAGCGATGAATAGTTTGGCGCCTTCGCTCGTCAAAGTTGTCGTACCGCTTAAGTCGACAGAGCCGCTCGAGGGGTCGGCATAGTTCGAAAGATTAATCGTGGCGATAGTTACATCGTCACCAGTGATCTGAGCTCCTCTTTCATGAGTATTACTCATATCTGATTCATAAGAGACGTAATCAACTTTAATTTCTGCAGACGAACCGTTTGTAACAACTTTCCAGTCGCTAAGAGTCATATCTAACAGGTAGACGCCACCACCATGGTCGTGTCCTTTGAAGTGGATGAGGCCACCGAAAGGAATGGTGGCAGTAGTACCTTCAACACGAGCTTTACTTGGGGTGAAGTTAAAAGCTCCATCGTGTCCCGTATCGCTACCAGAAAAGCCGATTCCTTCCGTAGCCCACTGCCCACCGGTTTGTCCTGCAGCTCCTTTAAGCATGTAATACCTAAAGGTTTGTTTGATACCCCAGTCAAAGGAGCATTGTTCTTCAGCAGCGTACGCGTGCGAGGCAAAGACAACTGATAGCGGTGCAGTTGCAAGGGCTGCAACGCTCATCAGCCCTAAGACCAATTTGCGAGGTTTCAACATGAGTAGATGACTCCTAGAAGAGGGAGGGAATCGTCAATTCTTTCCTAAAACAGCACCCAAAAGAAACCACAACAGAGTTCTTTAAAGAGCCGATCGAAGGTGAGGCGACGAAAAAAGGAAGTGTTACCTAACAGAAAACATGTATAGGCTACACTTACCTAATCTTCTAGTCCATCCCTTGGCCTCTCGAAGGATTTTGCATGAATACCTCCACTACCTCAGCCTTTAAGAATCTCTACCCAGACGTCGATCCCACCCAAGGTTTACCCCTCAACTGGTCCGAACGTTTGTCTATTACTTTTTCTTGCGCAACGCTCGCCTTTGGAGCAGTGTTCGGCGATCTCATCATCGTCGGTGCAGGCCTTATCTTTATACTTTTTTCCACCATCGCACCCGCACAAAAAACAGCTCGGCGAATCAGAACAGAAGCAAAAAATCGCTTTCCCACACAACCTTGGGCAGAAAATGCCAAAAGTTCCGGGCGACGGCAAATTCTCCTCATCGTGCTGTTTTGGGTAGCCATCACCGCGGTATGCATCGGATTATTTTTGGCGGCGCCACATATTAGCCAATTACTCGCAGCTTCCATCGCCGCAGCAATCACAGGAATCCTCACCTGGTTTATGCCAGGGATGAGTTCGATATGGCGCAAGGGTTCGGGAGGGCGTCGGCAAGCTAGGAAGCATATGCGCACTGCGGCGTAGCACAAAAGGATGAACTAGACAGAGCTGTCCATGTAGCATGTACGCGATCCTCACCGCGAACAGCCAAGGAGCCATGACATGCTCAAAACCACAGGAGAACTCACGATTGTTCCCATCGGCGACTTTCGCACGGAAGCCGGCATCATGATTCCTGACGTCGTTATCGCGTATCAAGCATGGGACACATTTCGTGGCGATAATCTTGTGATCGTCGAGCGCGCTCTCACGGGAGACTCCAACGCAATAAGCTGGTGGAACGGCCTTATCGGGGATGGATTAGCGCTCGATACTCGCCGCTACTGTGTCTTATGCACAAATGCGCTCGGCGGTTGCATGGGCTCTACCGGCCCCAGCACTTTGCACCCCGACGCCCGCCCTTGAGGATCCCGATTCCCCGCCCTTTCTATTCGTGACCTTGTGCACTGTGAAAAACAATTCCTTAACACGCTTAACATCAATAAAATTCATGCAATCGTCGGCGGCTCAATGGGCGGTGCTCGTGCGATGGAATGGTCGATTCTTTACCCAGATATGCTTCGAGCCGCCCTAGTGATCGCAGTGTCAGCGAGAGCGAGCGCCTGGCAAATCGGCATTCAGTCCGCCCAAATCAGTGCAATCGAACGCGACCCCCACTGGAAAAATGGCGACTACTACGCCGCCGATTACCCCGTTGATGGGCTTGCCGCTGCACGCAGGATCGTGCACCTCACCTACCGAGGGGAGCTAGAGATTGATGAAAGATTCGGCACTTCTGCCCAGCACGATGAGAATCCTTTGGGTGCTTATAGGGATGCTTCGCAGCGTTTTGCAGTAGAAAGTTATCTGCAACATCAAGGGCGGAAGCTAACAGAGCGTTTCGACGCCGGCAGCTACGTAATACTCACAGAAGCCCTTAATCGTCACGATATCGGGCGCGGACGTGGCGGCCTAAACAAAGCACTCGCTTCTATTAGCGTGCCGACGATGGTTGCTGGCGTAGATACCGACATTCTCTACCCTTATCACCAACAGGAACACATTTCCCGAAACATCAAAAACCTATTGGGCATGGCAAAAATAAGCTCCCCAATAGGACACGACGCGTTCTTGACAGAAACCCGACAGATGGATCGAATCATCAGGAAGGTGTGGGAAAGAATCGACGATTCTTTCCCACACCTCAGCCCCTAAACCTCAATCATCTCCTTTTGAAGCTCACTTCCCCTTGCGTGCGATATCCGAAAAGTCGGGCTATATACAAGACAAAAAGAAAAAACAATCGACTAACACTCAACCGTCAAAAATGTGGATAACTAATGCCACGCCATTACTTCTTTCCCTCTTCAGGTCCTCGCCTGTGCATAACTTTTATTCGAAGCCATCTACATTTTGTCGCCGACTTAGGCTGAGCCTGAAATATCGGCTGGCTCCGCTTATAGGTGAGCGTCGTAAAGCTTTAAACAGGGAGTTTTCATGGTTGGTTTTAGGCACACCGATACGAGTAACTCGGTATCCGCATTTCAGATGAGTATTAATCGTCAGCTCATTACGTTTTGGCTGCATCAGGTTCCTGAAAAGGAAGAGGATTTTCATACTCAGGTAGATGCCCTAAGCATTTCCATGAACATTTCCCGACATGAGGCGAAAAGTGGACTGCGAGTGGGAGTTATGCTGAGAAATTTTCCAAAATTACTGTCTTGTTTACAAACTCACTGGCATTTGGATATGCCTCGACTTGTGATCCTGGAAAAGCACCTCATGGCCATAAATAAAAATTTATTACCACAGGTAGATAGCTATCTATGTGAGTATTTCACTCCACAGGTATCGGGCCAAGTAATACCGCAGAAGGCAACATTATCTAAACATATTCGAAATTACATTGAAGGAATCGATCCCCCAGCTGCGCAAAGACCACAGGATCAGCAGCAACGGACAGCATCTTTTAAACGGGGACTCGACGGATACACACGCCTTAGCGTAACCATGACCGATGCAGAAGCTTGTGTGCTGCAACAAGCGCTTAAGAAACAACCCGGTGCTGAGCTCATCGATTCTTTTATGAATTTGATTGATAAGAAAATAACGACGAAAGTTATTCTCAATGTTTTTAAAGGCACTGATGGCCTCATGCGTATGGTCGACGGCGGAATCATCGATTCCTCCGCTATCGACGCCACCCGGGTAATCGATGCGGATGCATATACAGACTCGTATCATCCCACCGATGAAATCCGGGCAGCGGTGCAGCTACTCGACGGTTCCTGCCGCTACCCCAACTGCACTGTCAGCGCACAGCATTGCGACATCGATCATGTCATTAATCACGATGAAAATGGCCCGACGACTCCAGATAATCTGGCTTGCCTCTGTCGGTTCCATCATAATTTTAAAACCGAGCAGCGAGTTCATTACTCAATCGATGAGAATCGGGTAGCTACTTGGTACTTTCCCAATGGTGTCATCAAAAAATCACAGCCAGGAGGCGTTAAACGCCCACCTCGTTTCGGCCAATCGTGGAAAAAACATGAGGAGCAACGGATGAGGGCGCGTCGGCAAGCAAATCGCAGCTAGATACCACTATGAGCCCAGCGAATCGATCGAGTAAGAAAGAAACACCATCGCTCCACCGACTGCCGATGCATACATCACATCAAATGCCCTCGAGCGTATAGAGAGAACACCCAATACTTTCGAATCACAAGTCAATCTCAGGACCGCTAACCACAGCAAAGCTGTCCCAAGCACGAAAGTGGCGCGACGCCAATGCTCAGTAAGCGAATAGACACCTGAGATGGCGACAGCGATCACGAAGAGCGATAGCCCTATGTACTGGATTCCGGAAGGAATCTTCGATTCCTTCCGGCCAATGTCGTGAGGATTATCGAGAGGCGAAATTTTAACCAAGTTCCGCGCGCTCCACCACATTACGAATCAAAAATGCACGGGTAAGCGGACCCACGCCTCCGGGATTCGGAGAAATAGCCCCTGCAATATCCCAAACATCGGGGTGCACATCCCCCAAGAGCTTTCCGTCTTTACGAGAGACCCCTACATCTAAAATAGCAGCGCCGGGTTTTACCATGTCTGCTGTTATCATATGAGGCTGACCTGCAGCTGCGACGATAATATCGGCTTGAAGCGTTTCCTTCGTAAGATCTTTCGTTCCGGTATGGCACAGCACTACCGTTGCATTCTCACTTCTACGAGTTAGCATCAAACCAATCGGCCTTCCTACAGTTACTCCCCGGCCGATTACAACCACTTTTTTACCTGCGATTTCAATGCCGAAACGCTTTAGTAGATGAATTGCTCCGTTCGGAGTACACGGTAATGGAGCATCTTCATTGAGCACGAGCTTGCCCAAATTAACTGGATGTAAACCATCAGCATCTTTATCAGGATCGATACGCTCCAAAACCGCGTTCTCATCCAGATGTTTCGGTAATGGAAGCTGAACGATGTAGCCCGTGCATGAGGGGTCATTATTCAGCTCATCAATAACGTTCAACAGCTCTTCTTGTGAAATATCAGCAGGAAGGTCTCGACGAATGGATCGTATGCCAATCTGCTCACAGTCACTGTGTTTCATTTTTACGTAAGAGTGACTTGCGGGATCGTCACCCACCAAAACGGTTGCCAGACCGGGAACGATCCCCTTTTCTTTTAAAGTTTGAACACGGTCTTCTAGGTCCGCAAAGATCTCGTCTCGGTACAGTTTTCCATCTAATTTAATAGCAGTCACAGTACGAATTATTGCACTTTCTGGAACGAATCGTCGATTCCTTCCAGAACAGATCTAAGATTACTTTCATGTCTGCATTCGCTCATATCATTTTTGACCAGCCTGTAATACCTCCGAACACAGGGAATGCGATAAGGATGTGCGCTGGTACTGGAGCGCATTTACACCTTGCGGGTCCTCTAGGATTCAACCTCGAAGAGAAAAACCTCCGCCGAGCTGGACTCGATTATCACGATCTGGCTGAGGTAAGCATTCATGAGAACCTGGAAAGATGTTTCGATTCTCTCCCGCACACCCGTATCTTTGCTTTTACCACGCACGGGAAAACTCATCATTCGGATATCAGGTGGGAGTCCGGCGATGCACTACTCTTTGGCACCGAACCCACTGGCTTAGCAGAAGAAACTTTAGTTCATCCTCGCATCACCCAGCTGGTTCGCATCCCAATGCTGCCAGGACGTCGTTCCATGAATCTCTCAAATGCAGCTGCCGTGGCTGCCTATGAGGTATGGCGCCAACTAGGCTACCAAGGCGGGGTTTAAGCAGTCACCCAAGGTTGCTTAGCCTTTCGACGCCTCAGCCTCCGTCACATTAATCGCCCACAAACTGGCGTCGGCAAGCGGAACGTCTTTTCCATCTACCGAGATAAGACTCATCCCTGGGTAGACAGGTTGCTTGATTGTAACGGACACTCCCGGCAATACCCCGTGGCCAGCGAGATAGCGCAATAGATCAGGATCCCGGTCATGAATTCTTTCTACAATGACGGTCTCGCCAATTTCAAACTCTCCGAGCTCTCGTGTTGGGATAGAATCGACGATTCCTTCCTGAGAAGGAATCGGATCACCGTGCGGATCTCGTGTCGGGTGGCCTAGGTGGGCGTCGATACGCTCAAGCAATCTGTCAGAAAGCGCATGCTCTAGAACTTCTGCTTCTTCATGGACTTCGTCCCATGTGTAACCAAGCGTGTCAAACAGGAACATCTCAATGAGTCTGTGCCGACGGACAACTTGAGTTGCTAAAGCATTGCCAGCCTCAGTGAGGAGAATACCTCCATAGCGCTCGTGGTCGAGGAAGCCCCGGGCAACGAGTTTTTTTACCGCTTCAGACGCCGTCGAGGTTTTCTCAGACATCCTAGTTGCGAGTTCGCCCAATGGGACGGGTTTTCCGGTGGCTTCGTGTAGATCCCACACATTTTTCAAGTAGTCCTGGGACTTTTGAGGGAGCTCAGAGACATGCATACTCCGTAGAATACACCGGCCACCACCGCGATTGTTCCACCGGCTGACAGGTTAAAGACGACAGCAATTCCTAAACCGGCCAGTCCTATGATCACACCCACCATAGGAGCAAGCCACAATAATTTGCTGGGGCTCGAGACAAGAAGGAGCAAACCTGCAGTAGGTGCCGCAATAAGCGCGATAGATAAGATTGTTCCGATCGCGGGGATAACGCACACCACGGTTGCCACAATCATGCCAAGAATCAGCGATTCCGCCAGCTTTACGTTTCCGCCTGCTGCGCGAAAGCCCATCTCGTCGAAACTGTAGTAGATGAGGTGTTTCTGGAAAGAATTGACGATTCCTACCGAAACAACCAACACAACCCCCGCTATAACTGCATCAAGAATCCTTACGGTGAGCACCGACCCCGCTAGAAACCCTTCGATCCTAATGGGCAGCGGGGCGAACCATTTGTTAAGAAAGTAGCCAAGCGCAAAACTCACTGTAAGGATGATTCCGGCAGATGCCTGCGATGACTGTCCATGTATTCGGGTGAGCCACCGCATCGCTACGGCCATGAAAACACACATAATAAGGGCCCCGAGATAAAGGCCGTCGCGACCCAGGATCACTACGCCCACGATAGCTCCGGGAAATGTGGCATGGGTTACGGATTCAGTAAAGAATACGCGTTGCTTCAGCAATGCGAATACGCCGACCAGGCCGCAGAGGGCGCCTACAATGATGAGTTCCAGGATGGGAACTGTGAGAACGTCGATTAGCATGATGCATCACTCTTTTCCGTTCGACGCCCTACCTTTGATAGGCCTAACGCTAGGAAGTACATAGCCACCACGGAGAGCGCAACGGCTGCCTGCGGGGAGATTCGTGCAGAGACTCCGGTGATCCATAGCCCGATATAACCGCCGATCAATCCGACGGCCATAGCTAGGGGGACCATATAACGGATACGCGTGCTGACAAGGCGAGCAGCGGCACCGGGAATAACGAGATAACCGATAACAAGAAGCGTTCCGATGGCTGTGGATGCAGAAACCACAACCGCTGCGATTGCGACGTTGATGGCAGCGTCATACAGCACAACGTTCACACCTGTAGCTTTCGCACCTAGACGATCGAAAGCTACAAAAATTTGGTTCCTCCACGTAATCACCATGATGAGAATTGCGATCGCGCAGACAATCAGAGCTTCTCCTAAGCGCTTGTCTGTCGATTCAAGTAAGCGCCCAAACATCAACGCCTCAAGTTGTCCCGACAAGTCACCCTTCCGCAGAGACAAGACAATGCCCACGGAGAAAAATGAAGTAAGAACGATAGCAGTCCCCGCTTCTGAGCGACGCGACGCGAAAGTGAGAACCACTGCCACTACTACTGCGACCACGGAGGCGTAAGGAATGATCGATTCTCTCCCACCAAACACCGCCCCAGCCACTATTCCAGGAAAGACAGCATGTACTACGGCCTCTGCGTTAAATTCCAGTTTACGGAGGTTAACTATCACTCCTACGAGCCCAGACACTATGCCGAGAACCGTAAGGAGAATGATCGGGCGCAGAAGGTAGGGCGGGATATTGAGAAGCTGTGCTAACTCGTTAACCACGGGTTCCTCCATAGGCACGAGAGATAAGGTCCGGCGTCATAACATCGTTGATGGCGCCAAAGGCAATTTGCCGACCGGCCAGAAGCAGCGCTTTATCGCAGGTTTCCTCGGCTAGAAGCAGATCGTGAGTAGATACAACAACTGCCACGCCTTCGCGTTTAGCGGCATCGATGATGCGGAGCAGTTCTTTGCGGTTTGGCTCGTCAAGTCCGTTGAAGGGTTCGTCGAGAAGCACTAATTTGGGCGTCGCCACCAAAGCACGCGCAATGAGAACGCGCTGGCGCTGCCCACCTGAAAGCTCACCGAAGCGTTTCGACGCCCGATCCAATAACCCAACCCGCGTCAATGCTGCGTCCACCCTCGGATCCTTTGCTGGGTTTTTCCGCAAAAAAGTGGGTTTCCATCCCGACTCGTTATATAGCCCCATCGCCACAACGTCCCGCGCAGTGACCGGGAAGGTCAGGTCCAGATCCGCTGATTGAGGAACGTATCCGATGGAGTTGTTGGCCCCGCGATCGACGATTGTTTGGAAGGAATCGACGATTCCTACAATCCCCTTAAGCAAAGTCGTCTTCCCCGCCCCATTGGGCCCGATCAATGCGAGAGCTTCACCAGGATATAGTTTGCCTGTCACCCCTTGCAGAGCAACGTTTCTGCTGGGCCCTTTCCCATAAGCAAAACTCGCGTTATCAAACTGCAAGACTGGGCTGTTCACATCGGTATTCCTTGTTGTGGTGTTGTCAGTATTCATGGGCTTCTCTAGAAAGACAGGTGAGGACCTTCATATGAAGGCCCTCACGGCTCGTTGTTTAGGTGGTGCTTAAAAAGCAGATCATCCCAGCGAGGCTGGTTTTTCTGCGAGTTTGCCGCCCCATCCTTCCACCAGGGTCTCTACATTGTGGACGATTGATTGGATATAGCTGACGTCAGGACCTAGCGAGTCCCCGTAGAGTTCTCCACCGAGTTTCACCCCGGCGGCCTTTGCCACAGCTTCGATGGAGCGCGAGCTGTTGGAGTTTTCCGCGAAGATTACTTTGGTCCCGGATTCACGCACTTGAGCTGCTGCCGAATTAATGTGGTCTGCGGTGGCATCTTGCTGAGAGTTGAAATCGGATAGCGCAGCTCCGATGAACTTCACGTTGTAGTCTCGCGAGAAATAGCCGAAAGCATCATGAGAAGTAAAGAGGATTCGTTCCGGCTCGGGAACGGAAGCCAAGGATTCAGAGATCCATTTATCTAGGTCCACAAGCTTTTTGACGTACCCGTCCACGTGCTTCTTGTATTCAGCGGCATTGTCCGGGTCAGCTTTTTCCAACGCTTTTCCAATGTTTTCTACCTGGATTTTCGCGTTGCGCGGGCTTGTCCAAATATGTGGATCGTGAGTGAACTCAGGTTGGCTCTCGCCTTCTTCTGGAGGGAATGGCCACTTCGCTACGGACACTCCTTCAGAAGTGTCAACGGTAGTACCGGCGAACCCTGAGGACGTGACGGCATTATCCAGGAAGCTTTCGAGGTCGATGCCATTTTTCAGGAGCAGATCCGCTTTAGACAACGCATCCATTTGTTCACGAGTCATTTCGTGTTCATGCGCTGAAGCGTTGGGGGCAAGTAAGCACGTGAGATTAACATCGGCGTCGATGTTTTTCACATAATCGCAGATTTGGGTGGTGGTCGCCACAATTCCGAGTTTGTTATGACTCTTATCTTTGTTGTTGCCGGCGCTTGAACATCCGACAAGCGCAAGGGAAACGACCATTCCTGCGGCCAAACCGCGGACAAGTTTAGACATGAAATGCTCCTGTTTGAAAAATATTTCAGAATACAAGCTAACACTACATTTCAGCTATATCAATGTGGCTAATTCAACACTATGAACTTTTTCTCTTTAGATAATTCACAGACCCCAAACCCCCCCTTGGCCAAGGTTAACACTAAACCACATTATCTCCCCGTACCTGCACTTTTACGGCAGAATCCCCGCCGCAATGCCGCACCCATACAAGCAAATCCAGAGGCTACCCCCGACCAGTTTTACCGATAAACATTTTCTTTATCCAATGATAGCCTAAGCTGGTCATAATAAAACCCATAATAGAAACCTTTTAAGGAATTGACCATGAAGGATTACGACGGTGCTTAACTCGTGGAAATCTCAGGTTAGCCGTGCCTTTTCTGCACGCTTCGGACGGCAAATACTCGTGGCGATCATGGCCACCGCCCTGATAAGTACGGGACACAGCGCAGTCCCCAGCGCGGTTGCGGTCGAACCGTTTCGTATGGAAAGAACGGCCGATAACAAACCCATCCTGCGCCAAGGCGATAAGTTCCGCATCAAATGGGGCTCACGAGGCCATAAGGTCGGAACTTTTTGCACGGTAGGTTACATCGACCAGGAGCGAAAGCTCATCTTCAGCGCAGCGCACTGCGTGGGGAGCAGGAGAGCAACATTCCATCTGGCCGACTGGTCAGATCTGGGCACATTGGCATACATGCCCAAGGACATCAATCCACTCATCGGCGGAGATTTTATAGCGATTGATTACAGCAAAAACGCCGATCGGATCGTGGTAGAAAACCCATACGCCGATCACCTACATGGGGACAACCCTTATTGACCGGAATGCCGAAGTCTGCGCCTATGGTGTTGTCACCAAAACGGTCCGGTGTGGCCATTTTTCCACGCACAGCACAGCCACGTTCAACGACGGAATCGAGAATGGCGGCATTGCCCACTACAACTCCACCCCGCACTCAAAGCCGGGCGATTCCGGTGGCCCGGTGTGGCTGAAAGAAACTAAGGAATTAATCGGTGTCCATTACGGAGCCCAGACCGGATACAGCAGAGTAACCCTCCTTCCACGTAAAAATGGGAAGGTTAAGCTTCCCGACGATGCCGCCATCCCCGGCAGGGATTCGGATATGCCACCAATCACCAGCGTGCCGAGCACCTCAGAGATTGCCGATCCAATCATCCCCGTCGAGCCAGGAATTATCGCGCCCGAGGATATCCCCTCCTCAGACACAGATCAGAAGACCCCTTCTACCCCCAGCCATAAAGTCTCGTCCCCAGGACCAATTATCGGCATCATAGCGGCAGTAGCCGCGGTCTTCGGTATCGCAGCTTTTGGTATGGCGCAGGTTTTCGGACTGCCCGGAATCTCGCTACTACCGCGCAACTTCTAACTACGCTTGGGGAGGTGCACATTGCGCACCTCCCAGCTGCCAACGCTGCGCCGCATCCAATCAACAAGAACTCTAGAATAGCCACCTTCACCCTTTGAGACATCCAGAGAAGACGACAGTTGTCTTCAATTCTTTCCCTACAAAGAGCGCCTCAAAACAGAAATATTTCTCCAGGAGTGCTGCAAGCCCTGTCCCATTAGAGAACAGAATGTCTCCACCACACGAAATATTCAATCAACAATCGACCGCACAATACCTGTGCCCCGATTGCGTTGCGACGGCAGAAAGCCACTCCTTCTAAACTCCCGCGCAGCAATAACGTCCTGCTATAGGGCATCGCGGCTAGACAGCCGACAAAGGGATGGGAAAGAATCATCGATTCTTTCCCACCCCCTTTAAGCTCAACCCAAATGAATTTATTCAAATATAAAGTCGATAAATTTAATGATGCGATGCATAAAGGGAGGAATATCATCTGAAAAACACAGGATTTCCCCACAAAGAAAACCAAAATAATAGAATCTTTGTTCCATAAAAATGCAACCAATCAATAGACAAAGCTGTACATTTTTCCCGACCTCAGCTACTGTCCCAGAGATAACCACATAAACCTTGAGGATTTTCATTTTCTCTCGAATCAAAATAGGATCTGAACAGCGCTAATATCGGCAATCTCCAGGGCCTGTACACGAAATTCGACCATTATGACGATCCCCACAGAGTTCAATGGGTTTACTGAGCTGTCTATAGATAAGCGATCTTCGGCTGGCGTCGAAAAGCTTGCCCGCTCACCCTCTTATTTTCATAACCTCGAACAAAATCTATTAAAGGAATCCACAATGAAACTGCGTCGCAGCCTCGCAATTATCGCCGCGTCTACACTTGCTGCAACAGGATTAGTCGCTTGTTCCTCCGATGCAAAGGATGGAACCACCACCATTAAGATAGGCACGACAGATTCCACAAAGAAGGCCTGGAGCGCCTTTGAGGACAAAGCCAAAGAAGCTGGGATCAAGCTCAGCATTGTCGATTTCTCCGATTACTCCACCCCCAACGACGCCCTCAACCAGAACCAAATCGACGTTAACCTCTTCCAGCACCTCAAATTCCTCGCAGAGTACAACACTGGAAAAGGCGCTGACCTCACGCCCATCGGAGCCACCGAGATTGTCCCACTGGCTTTGTTCTGGAAGGACCACGACTCTTTAGATGGCATCGAGGGCGAATCCATCGCTATCCCTAACGACTCCTCCAACCAGGGCCGCGCAATCAACGTGCTTGTCCAGGCCGGACTGCTCAAGCTCAAACACGATGGCATAGTCACGCCAGCGCCCGCAGATATCGATGAGGGAGCATCTAAAGTCAAGGTCACTCCCATTGATGCAGCCCAGACAACTGCCGCCTACGGCGAGGGCAAACCAGCCATCATCAACAACTCCTTCCTAGACCGGGCTGGCATTGATCCAAAGCTCGCCGTTTTCCAAGACAACCCAGAGTCCCAAGAAGCCGAGCCTTATATCAATGCCTTTGTAACCAAGGCCGACAAGAAAGATGACCCGAACATCAACAAACTGGTCGAGCTCTGGCACTCCCCCGAAGTCCAAGAGGGCGTCAAGGAAGATTCCAAGGGTACTTCTGTTGAGGTAAAGCGCTCTCCGGAGGAGCTACAGAAGATTCTTAAGCGACTCGAAGAAGCTCAAGGCAAGTAACATTTCTTACTTTTCGACGCCCACCCCACCGCTGGGGACAGGGCGTCTACGCCTTGTCAAGCCATAGACACCCAATACCGAGTAGACCGAGCTGTACAAAGTAGATCCACTCGACTACTCTGCCAGCGATAACAAGAATCAGCTGATCTTTCATCAATCGGCGAAAAGCATGCTTACTCAGCAATTGCGAAAAAGGAAGAAAATACGCGTCCATGAATATTCGTCACAGCATCGCGACCATCGCAGCGGCAGCCATCGCCGCTACCGGATTGGTCGCTTGTTCTTCGGACAGAATCGACGATTCTGTCCGAATCGGCACCACTGATTCCACGAAAAAGGCATGGACAGTTTGGAAGGACAAAGCCGCAGAAGCCGGCATCGCACTCGATGTCGTCGAATTCTCCGACTTCTCTACTCCTAACCAGGCTCTCAGCCAGAACCAGCTAGATGTGAATTTGTTCCAGCACTTAAAGTTCCTCGCAGAATATAACGTCAAATCTGGTTCCGATTTGGTCCCTGTTGGTTCGACCGAGATTATCCCACTCGCTCTGTTCTGGAAGGGACACGATTCGCTCGACGGAATTGAAGGAAATTCCGTCGCGATTCCCAATGACCCGACAAATCAAGCTCGTGCTTTGAACGTTTTGGTAGCAGCGGGATTGCTCAAGCTTAAAGACGGCAGCCCCGATCTTCCAGCACCGGCGGACATTGATAAAGAGCAGTCCAAGGTGTCTGTCACTCCGGTCGAGGCGGCATCAGCACCGGCAGCATATGGAGAGGGGAAACCTGCGGTCATCAATAATACGTTCCTTGATCGTGCGGGGATCGATGCCAAAACTACAATCTTCCAGGACGACCCTTCCTCTGCTGAGTCAGAGCCCTATATCAATGTGTTGGTGGCTAAAAAGGAGAACAAGGACGACCCTAGGTGGCAGAAGCTTATCGAGCTGTGGCACACCCCCGAGGTGCAGGACGCACTTGCAGAGGACTCAAAGGGAACCTCTGTGGAAGTCAAGCGTTCACCCGAGGAGTTACAGCAAATTCTGGATCGACTTCAAAAGCAATCCTAAAAGTTTGACACGCGATTTAACAGGCACGCGATTTAACAGCAGAAAGCATTTCCTATGAACGGAACCCGTATTGAGTTCGAAGACATCACCAAAGTCTTCAGCTCAGGTAAGAAAAATATCACCGCCCTGGACGGCGTCACGTTGACTGTCGAACCGGGAGAGATTCTCGGAGTCATTGGCTATTCCGGCGCCGGAAAATCAACCCTTGTCCGCATGATTAACGGTCTAGATTTCCCCACCTCAGGGCATCTACGTCTGGACGGTACCGACATCGTGGGTATGCCTGAGAAGAAACTCCGCAGCATTCGTGCTGGCATTGGAATGATCTTTCAGCAATTCAACTTGTTTACCTCTCGCACGGCTGCCGGAAATATCGAGTATCCGTTGAAGCTGGCGGGCGTCGATAAGCAGGAGCGTAAGAAGCGTGTCGACGAGCTTCTCACTTTCGTGGGGCTCTCTGATCGCGGCGGCAACTATCCTGAAGAGCTTTCGGGCGGACAAAAACAGCGCGTCGGCATTGCCCGTGCGCTTGCCAACAATCCAGCGCTTTTGCTTGCCGACGAAGCCACCTCAGCGCTCGACCCAGAAACCACGCATGAGGTCCTCGATCTTTTGCGTAAGGTCAATCGCGAATTAGGAATCACCATCGTCGTGATTACTCACGAAATGGATGTTATCCGCTCTATCGCAGATAAAGTCGCGGTCATGGAAAGCGGAAAAGTGGTCGAATACGGCAGTGTTTATGAGGTCTTTTCGCACCCGCAGACGCGCGTGGCCCAGCGCTTCGTCGCTACGTCGTTACGCAATACTCCCGATGCCATCGAATCGGAAGATCTTCTGGCGCACGAGGGCCGACTCTTTACGATCACGCTCTCCGAGGACTCCGGATTTTTCACAGCAGCGGCGCAGGCCAAGGACGCAGGGGCCGGGATCGGAATCGTTCACGGCGGCATCACTACGTTGCAGAAACATTCCTTTGGCAAAGTCACTGTCCGCCTCACCGGCCCTGACAACGTCATTGATAGCTTCTTCGATTATCTTTCCACCACTACCGACATCCAGGAGATCCAGCGATGACCACTCAGATCCTCGCCGCCAACTGGTCCCGACTCGGCGACACATTCACCTCCGCCATCGTGGATACCCTCATCATGGTATCGGTCACGCTCGTCGTCGGCGGTCTTCTCGGCCTTGCCCTCGGTATCCTGCTGTACACCACCCGGGCCGGCGGAATTCTTCACAATAAATTCATCTACACCATTATCAATATATTGGTGAATTTTGTTCGACCAATACCGTTTATCATCATGATTACGGCGTTTGGCCCCCTCACGCTGGCGGTGGTGGGAACAACCATTGGTCGCGAAGCCGCCATGTTCATCATGTCCATTGCAGCGACCTTCGCCGTTGCTCGCATCGTAGAACAAAATCTTGTCACAATTGACCCCGGCGTTATCGAGGCCGCTCGTTCCATGGGAGCGAGCCCCTGGAAGATCATCACGTCGGTGATCGTCCCCGAGGCCCTGGGGCCACTAGTTCTCGGCTATACCTTTATCTTTATCGCCATCGTGGATATGTCTGCAATGGCCGGTTATATCGGCGGCGGCGGTCTCGGAGACTTTGCCATCGTCTACGGCTACCGTGCTTATGATTGGGAGGTCACCTACGTGGCGACCTTCGTGATCATCCTCATCGTGCAGATTGCTCAGCTCTTTGGCAACTGGCTATCAAAGAAAATCATGCGGAGGTAGGAAGGAATCGTCGATTCTTTCCAGTGGGCGTCATATTTCCTTGTATGGCGCCCATTTTCTATCCCCATAATTCACTAGTGCATCTTGTGATCACACAGGGATGACCTGGAGCTGTATTTTCCCGCCGTAGCCTATCTCCGCTGTTGCACCACTGAATCAACAAACCAGGCCTTTCCTGTTGTGGGAGGGCTCCCGCAAGAGGCCACAACGCCTTCGACTTCCGCCTCATGCATAGACACGGCCCAAGAGCGGCCTCCTGACGCCTCGGTGATTAGGGAGGAATCGTCGATTCTTTCCCACACAAACTGCCCAAGTTGTGGTTTTTCGCCATTACTCGCTACGTGCTCTGCCACCGCGATCTCTGCTACCTGCCCCTCCGGCTCCCAAAGTCCTCGACCGCGACATCCAGGAAGAAAAAGTTCGCCGCGGCGTGCAGTGCGATAGAGTTCTTGCGACGCGACCTCATTAAGCCGACCCCAAGCGTATCCCCAAGGCATCAAAACCATAGATGGGGCAAAACGATGCCCTTTGGTATGGCTACACTCCCAAATGGGAGCTTCTGGGAAAGCCCTGCAGAGCGATGCCGCGATAGGTCGGCCTTTGATCGCACAGCAAGCGTCTCGCTTGGCATGGGTGCAAATAAGAAGAATCGGATCTTCAACCCGCACCGCCCCATTTTTTCCAGGTCCCGAAAGGTCCAAAGAACAGATATCTTCGGCCTTTTCTACCACTAGTGTTTCCGCTATTCCTACGGACCCGAATACTAAGTACACCGTTTTGAGCGGTTTATCCACGTGCCCAGCCCGCCCCGGCTTCCGGATCAAATAAAGCCCGACATCCAGTGCTTTAAGTTGTGAGGAAACTTCTGCAGTAAACGTCTTTCCGTCGAGAATGTCATGGCTCCATGCCCCAGTGTGCTCTAGCAACACATAGGTATCGC
This sequence comes from Corynebacterium pseudotuberculosis, assembly GCF_002155265.1. Lineage (NCBI taxonomy): Bacteria > Bacillati > Actinomycetota > Actinomycetes > Mycobacteriales > Corynebacteriaceae > Corynebacterium > Corynebacterium pseudotuberculosis. The sequence continues at coordinate 447,666 of NZ_CP021251.1, read as the reverse complement.
CCACTCTAGATGTTCCAGGTAAAGGCTCGATATGAACGTCAGAGCACAGGTCAGTCATGACCATTAGCGTACCGTGTAATTAAGTAAGGTGCAGCTAAGTCTTATCTATGCGTTTAGTGTCTGAAAACCGGTCACCCATTAAGAGACATCACATCTGATGCGTATCTCAATTTCACAACGATTAGCCGGATTATCGCCTCTAAGCTTCATTATGAGCACCTAGACACGTTACGGTAAAACACATGAATGAACATCCAGTTAGCAGTTGTTCTCGTTGGAAGCTGCCTGCTGCTGCATTTGCAGTTGCCCTAAGCATAACGGGACTAACCGCATGTTCTACAGATAAAGCTTCCGCCCCGACTGATGCTGTTGATTCAGCATCCACCCACTCGGATTTGCCTTCAGCACCTGCATCCTCGTCTAACGCAGGACTTACTCCTTTGGGCGATGCTAACAAGGAAGCCAAAACGCAGCGACCTGAAAAATCTGAATCCATCGTCACAGGCGTCCGAGTGGGACACCACGAGACTTTTGATCGTGTGGTGTTTAATATCGAGGGCTCCGGAAACCCCGGTTGGTTTGTAGACTACACTTCATCCCCCACTCAACAAGCAAGCGGCAAACCTATCCAGGTTCGTGGCAAGACGGCACTCAACGTCAACATTGATGGCACGCTGCTTCCTTTTGAGCTAGGCAAACAGGATCCGCGGATCGGTACCGTGCAAGGAGTTGGGAACATCACCGAGGTTAAAGCAGCCGGTACTGTAGAGGGCCGCTCACAATTTGTTATCGGTTTAGATGCCGAGCATCCTTATTCTGTGCAGATTGTCCCCAACCCCACACGCGTTGTAATCGATATCCGTTCACAGTCTTAGCGTCTAATCCAGGTCACGGGAATGTGCCCAGCGCGTAAGCGCGTGCCTATTCGACTGCTGCGTTTTCCGGAGAATATTCGAAGCATGCGTTTCGACAGTCTTGACCGAGATGAAAAGCTGCGCCCCAATTTCTTTATAGGTATACCCGCGGGCCAGTAACCGCAGCACCTCCAATTCTCTTCGGGTCAACGCATCCACTATCGGGTCAGAGACCTGCTTGCCCTCTTCTACTTCTCTGTCGGTCTCTGGTGAGTCGACAACCCCTGCTCCCATTGGATCAGGGCGCGCGAAAGCATCGAGCACAAAGCCCGCTAGTCGCGGAGAAAACACAGCATCGCCGGTGTGTACGCGCGTGATAGCGTCGATAAGCTCTGCTCCCGAAATGGTTTTTGTCACATAGCCTCTAGCTCCCGCCCGGATCACTGAAATCACGTCCTCAGCAGCGTCTGAAACGCTCAAGGCCAAAAAGCGCGCAGGGCTTGTGACCCCGCGCAACACTGCTACGCCGCCGCCGTCGGGCATGTGGACGTCGAGAAGCACCACATCAGGACGGGTTGCGTCGATATCCGCCACGGCCTCGCTCACTGTCCCAGCTTCCCCCACGATCTCCACGGCACCCCCAATCTCAGCGCGAACGCCCGCACGAAAGACAGAATGATCGTCAACGAGAAAAACCTTCATGTTCCTATTGTTTCTTGAACGGCATACGAATAGCTACCTCGGTTCCCGCAGAATTATGAATCTGCACGTCACCGCCAGCGCGTTTCACCCTGCCCAGGATAGAATCGCGAACTCCATGCCGACTCTCATCCACAGTTTCAAGATCAAACCCCGGCCCACGATCCCGCACAAAAATGGCCAACTCATCAAAGCACTCCGCATACACATCCGCAGAATCCTGCCCCGAATGCTTCGCGGCATTCACCATGGCCTCGCGCGCAGCCAACACCGCGGACTTCGTCGATGCTTCCAATGGTCGATCCTCCCCCACGATTACAGGCGAAATCGTTATAGCAAACATGTCTTCCACCTCACCACAGGCCCGCTCAATCGCTTTAAAAACAGTGGCGTCCTCTCGTGGGGAAAACAACCACTGTCGCAGTTCACGCTCCTGTCCCCTAGCTAATCGACGCACCTCCGGATCCTCCGACCGCTTCTGAATAAGAGCCAACGTTTGCAGCACCGAATCGTGGATTCTCGCTGCAATCTCTGCCCGCTCATCAGCAGCAGCCTTCTCCACCTGGCCCGCGTTCAGCTTCTGCACCACCCGCACCACAAACGGCGCCACCAACGCCGCCACTCCAGCCAAAGTAAGAACTACTGTGATCACAGCTGAACCAAAAAACTGTCGATCCTGCCATTGAACAGCAGCAAACAACACCCCCGCAAAAACTAACGACGCCCCCACGCCGATCATGACTACCGCATAATCAGAATTAATGCGGTCATATGCCAACCACGCCAACAGCACTCCAGCGCCAATGACGGCAAAAGCTGCCACTACACCCGAGGAAATACCGACCGATTTTCCAAAGAAACCCGAGACCCCAAACGCCCCAGCCAATGCGGCTATCGCAAGAAGTAAATTTGTGGGCTTCGCCCATGCCGATGTTTCAGAGGTCTTTCCGGAAAGAATCGACGATTCTTTCCGGAAAGACCTCGACGTTGTGAAGATCCACAAAGCTGCATAGACCATCACTCCCGCCCCATTGAGTAAAGCCAATGCTGCAAGACCGATCCGGACTTGCATCACGCTCAACCCAAAATATCTGGCTAAACCTGCTGCAACGCCTCCGATGACGTTATTATCACGGTCTCGGTAGAAAGGAGGATAAGCCTGTTGCATGCCTGTTATCTTCCCACAGCGTTTCTGATTCCCCATCAGGTGAAACCCGGATCTTTTTTAATTCAGGGTCTTCCCCGATGTGTATTCTCACATAACCCTTCACAATGGAAAGTATGAACGAGACACTTCATCAGATGTGGGACGCTCGCCCCGTGCGTTTACCTCGCGAACAAGGCAGTGAGGCAAAATTCTTGGGAGTTTGTGAGGGCATTGGAGTCCGCTACCAAATTGACCCAACCTTGGTGCGTATCTTTTTTGTTCTCTTCGCTTTTTTCGGCGGCGGCTTTCTGTTATATCTCATCGCTTGGTTGATAATGCCAAAATATTCTCTGGTTAAAGCGCCTGTCGATTTAACTTTGCATCAAGATGATTCCGTTAAAAATAGCAAAATCCTCCGTAGTGAGAGGAATACCGGGTGGATACTGATCCTCGTTATTTTTCTGATAATTTTTTCATCTAGTAGCTCAGGTACAGCATTCTTTAGGACAGGTTATTTTACCTCGTTCATCGTCTTCTTCCTCGCTTGGTATTTGTTGCACCAGCGCACTCCTGAACCTCCAGTGGGGCTGTTGCAACGGCATCCAGATAGCTCTGGGCCACAAGTAGACTTAAGTGCCTACAGTCCGATAGAAGGCTTTGATGCGCCGCTTGCTGCTCCACAACCACCCGCGTGGGATCCATTAGAAACCGCTCCTTTTGCTTGGGATCTCCCCGAGCCTGGTCCCGCGCCGCAGCAAAAGAAGCCTCGTAACCCTTTGATCAGAGGACTCGCATGGTTCGCTGGCGGCCTTGTTATTGTTGGAATAATCATCGCGGCTATGGCGGGAGCTCCGGAAAGAATCGACGATTCTTTCGGAGATATCGACGCACATCCTACAAACGCCGCACAACTTGCAGACTCCTATATTCTTCGCGCTGGCGACATCGACCTTGACCTCAGCCGCATGGCCGATTTAGACAAGCCTCGACACGTTCGCGTGCAAACAAAGATCGGCGACGTACACGTCAGATTGCCCCAAAATATACGCGTACAGGTCAGCTGCGGAACACGGATCGGTGATAAGCGCTGCTCCGAGGGGTTACATAATCCTGACGCTCAAGGAGAAACATTGAATCTGCGAGTAACCAGTGGCGTTGGTGACGTCACAGTTCAGTAGAAAAATTAAGAATCAAGTTGGGCTCGGATTTCTTCACAGAGGTTTCCGAGCTCATACCAGTCGGATTCGTCGATATGCTCAAGGCGGTAGTCCTCGGGGCTGAGGGCAAAATGCTTGAGTGCTATGGCAAGGGGGAGGATGCGCTCGGAGGTGGCGTCGATACGCATCATGCGATCGTGGGGACCACCGATGCGAGCAAGGTTAAAACGCCCGACTTTCTTCGACTCCAAGATCAACACTGAGAGGTCCAGGACCACTTGGAATGCTGAATCGAAGTGAAAGCCGGCGCCGTCGAGGGATGCCTCAGTGTAATTTCCGTGGAGTTCATCGAGGTTAAAGTCCTGGAAGATTTCCTCGACCGTGACCACTTCACTTTTGGAGCCCAGATACTGCGTTAGAGTGCGGCTATCGGCAGAATCGCCGAAGAATTTCCCCCAGTAGGTATCAATAATCATCGCAGTATCCTTCCTCGTGCGTTTGCTACACCCGTTTGCTACACCAGAGCCATCCTAGACCCAATTATGCAAAGTTACATCCGCGAAACGTATTAATAAACGCCAATGGCTACCGACAACCCGGTAGCCATTAGTCAGCGATTACTCCCACTCGATGGTTCCTGGGGGTTTGGATGTGCAGTCGAGAACCACTCGATTAACGTCTGGTACCTCGTTGGTAATGCGTGTAGAGATCTTCTCCAAGACCTCATAAGGCAAGCGTGTCCAGTCCGCAGTCATTGCGTCTTCTGAGGAAACCGGGCGCAGCACAATCGGGTGACCATACGTGCGACCATCGCCCTGGACGCCCACGGAGCGGACGTCGGCAAGCAAAACCACAGGACACTGCCAGATTTGATCGTCTAAGCCGGCAGCCGTGAGCTCGGTGCGGGCGATAAGATCAGCGGCACGCAAAGTCTCTAGGCGATCCTCGGTGACCTCACCGATAATACGAATGCCTAGACCGGGTCCTGGGAAAGGCTGGCGATTCACAATTTCCTCGGGCAAACCTAGCTCTCGGCCAACCGCACGAACTTCATCTTTGAAAAGCAGGCGCAGTGGCTCAACGAGCTTAAATTCTACGTCGTCAGGAAGACCGCCAACGTTGTGGTGGCTCTTGATATTCGCGGTACCCGCGCCTCCACCGGATTCAACAACATCTGGGTACAAGGTTCCCTGGACAAGGAAATCTACGCTCGATCCCTCGGGAGCGCTTTCCAGCACACCTGCAACAGCGCGCTCGAAGGAGCGAATAAATTCCGCACCGATAGCCTTGCGCTTTGCCTCCGGATCGGTAACGCCGGCCAATTTATTCAGGAATGCAGCTCGCTCATCAACCGTGACCAGCTTAGCGCCTGTCGACGCCACAAAGTCCTTTTCCACCTGCTCGCGCTCGCCGGCACGCAACAAGCCGTGATCCACAAAGACGCATGTGAGGCGATCTCCAATAGCGCGCTGCACCAACGCACCAGCTACCGCAGAATCGACGCCACCTGAGAGCCCACAAATGGCACGTCCCTCAGGGCCGACCTGCTCCCGAACCGCCTGAATAAGCTCTTCAGCGATATTTGCCGCAGTCCAATTCTGTTCCAGGCCTGCGATCTCCGTGAGAAAACGAACTAGGACTTCTTGTCCATGCGGCGAGTGCAGCACCTCGGGGTGATACTGCACGCCTGCCATGCGCTTTTCCGCACACTCAAATGCTGCCACCGGAGCGCCCTCCGAGTGGGCAGAAACGACGAATCCTTCCGGAGCTTGAGACACAGCATCGCCATGGCTCATCCAAACCTTATGGGCCTTTTCTAATCCGTCGTGCAGTATTCCACCATCGACGATCAACTCGGTGCACCCGTATTCGCGATTCCCTGTGTTGGCAACGGTTCCCCCAAGTGCGTGGGTCATCGCCTGGAATCCATAACAAATACCAAAGACAGGGATCCCTAATTCCAGCAACGCTGGGTCAAGAGACGGCGCCCCGGTCTCATAGACGGAGGAAGGCCCACCCGATAAGACTAACGCCGCAGGATTTTTGGCTTTGATTTCTTCAACAGTAGCGGTATGCGGAACCACTTCAGAGTAGATCTTTGCTTCACGGACGCGCCGAGCAATGAGCTGCGCATACTGAGCGCCAAAATCGACGACTAGTACCGGATTATGTTTTTGGGGAGTTTGCTGTGTCACGCTGCCTACACTACCGCATGGACCAGGTACCTAGATATCGGGGCTTAGCAACAAGAAGCTTTAACCCAAGTGCACATGCGGATGTGGTTTCCCATCTTTATTAGCGCGTCTAATTATCTCGTGGACTACCACTGCGTTTTGGCCTTTGCCAATAGCCAGATACCGCAGCATATCCCGCACAGGAGAGCCTGGAGACCAGGAGAAGTACAAGTCCACATTCCCACGATGATGCAGGTCTGTGGCAAGAGCCGCGATAGCATTAGGGACCGCAGCAGCTTCTGTCCGAAGAATCCGATGATCCCCGCATACGTGTCCCGTGACCATAAGCGCTGAGTTAAATTCGCTGGCGTCGCGTACTCCTACCTCCAAAAAGATAACGGATTGAAGATCCGGAATATGGTTACGGGTACGAACTTCATGCTCTTTGCGCTCGTATTCAGCTGGGTCCGCAGCGCCTAAGGAATGCGCAATGATCGCGAAGGGACCACACGCAGAATCTATAATGCGCAGTGCCTTCTCGTCATAAGCAATAATAGGGCTCCGAAGCTCAAAAGCCCTTCTCATTCGGGAAGCCACAGATACCACGATGATCGCCACGATAAACCAAAAAGCCACTTTAAGCCCCTCGGGGCGCACAACCATATTGGTTACTGTTGTATAACCCAATACCAAGGTCACTAGACCATAAGCGTAGGGCTTCCATCGCGGGCCAACCTTACGCCGAGCATCCGCAGCAGATGATAGTGTGACCGCCAATGCCCCAGATAATAAAAGAACCAGGACACCCGTAGCGTAGGCTCCGGATTGTTTATCCACGTTTGCTCTAAAAATTATAGCTACAGCAAAAGTAATAACGGCCACCACTTTGACCATCGGGCGCGTTTTAACCACCCATGCAGGGGCCATACCGTAACGCGGCAGATAGCGCGGAATCAGATTAATCATGCCGGCCATGGCTGAGGCGCCCGCAAACCACAGGATCACCACGGTTACCAGGTCATAAGCACCGCCGAATAGCGGGCCAAACTGCTCGTGGGCAAGGTATGCGAGAGCGCGTCCGCTGGCGGGGCCGGTGAGTGCCTCCGCGGGGACAAGCAGAGTCACCACAATCGATGAGGTTATGAGGAATACGCTCATAATGGACGCAGCTACGAGAAGCAGCTTCCGGCCAGCGCGCACTCTACCAGCGCGGCCTTCCGCACCGCCGTCGATCTGGGGTAACACTGCCACACCTGTTTCAAAGCCGGAAAGGCCCAGCGCAAGTTTGGGGAAAACGAGCAGCGCAACGAGGGCAATACTCAACGGTTGCGGGTGCGCCACGAGGACAGAATGCCACCAGTTCTCCACCGTGGAAGGGTGCGAGCCGATACGGATAAGCCCTGCAAGCACGATAACGAAAGTCAGAAACAAATAGACACTGACTAAGACCACAGATACCCTGATCGCCTCGGTAAAACCTCGATAAAAGACCAACGCTAGTGACGCCAACATTGCGATCGTAAGTGGGATTGTCCATGGGCTAGAAGTCGTGTGTAGCAGATGCGCTGTGGCGTCTGAAGCCGACAAAGTCATGGTGATGGTGAAGTCCGTTGCGGCAAAGCCGAGCAGGACGAGGATAAGGAACTTCCCTTTCCATCCATGCACAAAGTGGGAAAGCACGGCGATGGATCCCTGTCCGTCTGGCGATTCTCGCGCGATGCGTCGGTAAACAGGTACCGCGCCCAGCATCGTCACTGCAACGAGAACCAGCGTGGCGATGGGCGCCAACACCCCTGCAGCAACAACCGCTATGCCGGGCTGGTAACCGAGCGTGGAGTAATAATCCACGCCAGTCAAACACATGACCTTCCACCAAGGGTGTTTGGTGGCTGGGGACTCCTGTAAACGGCGATCCCTCTTGACCAAATGCGTCATGGAAGACAGTTCTACGCCTAGGAGCCCTCAAGACCAATAGCTATAATTGTATGATAAATCACTATTTTGTGCTTTCTAGGTTCATTGCTTATCGACGCCACCATAAAACGCCGGCCCTCCAATAAAGGAAGACCGGCGTTATGTGGGAAAGAATCGACGATTCTATCGGATCGTCAACTCAACTTTTTGGAAGCTCTTTAAATCCGTGTAGCCACACTTAGCCAGAGCTCGCTTTAGACCGCCAACAAAATTTTCTTCACCGAACACATTTGCCGATGGACCATGCAAAACGACTTCTAGGCTGACACGCTCCGTAGTTGGGATAATTCCAACGGTCCCCACAATGCCCCGTGGGAACCGAGGATGAGCTGCAGCCGAGGGCCAGAAGAGGCCTTTCCCTGCGGCTTCAGTAGCCCTAGCAAGAGGCTCCCCTAGGATGACGGCATCAGCACCGCATGCAATAGCCTTGACGGCCTGCCCCGAGTTATTGATGTTTCCATCTGCGATCACGTGAACGTAACGTCCTCCGGTCTCATCGAGGTAGTCACGGCGTGCTGCGGCCACGTCTGCGATTGCAGTGGCCAAGGAATCATCGATACCTAAGGCGAGGTCGTTGGTGTTGGAGCCACCGCCGGCGATAATGCCGACCGCGCCAGCTCGCATGAGGTGAAGCGCTGTGGTGTAATCACTGACACCACCAGCGATTACTGGCACGTCAATTGAACCGATGAATTCTTTGAGATTAAGTGGTTCACCACTCGTCTCTACATATTCAGCGGAAATGATAGTCCCCTGGATGATAAGCAGATCCACTCCAGCTTTGATCAACAAAGGCGCAAGCTCGCGACATTTTTGCGGTGATACTCGCACTGCAACAACTGCGCCGGAGTCACGCACCTGAGCAATCCGCTCAGTAAGCAGGTCTTTATCCAATTCCGCGGCATGAAGTTCCTGCAGTTTCTTGGTCGCTCTGCCAAATGATGCTAGATCGAGCTCATCTTGGCCGTGAGCTTCCACGATCTCTTTAATCACCGAGTCCAGGTCCTCATGGCGGCCCCATAGGCCCTCCGCGTTGATTACGCCAAGTCCACCTTGTTTATCCATCTCGATGACAAATTCAGGGCTTGCCAGCGCGTCGGTGGGATGAGACATGAATGGAACTTTGAAGGTATAGGCATCAATATGCCAGGTAGTATCCACATCTTTGGAGGAACGTGTTCGACGCGCTGGTACGACCGCGATGTCATCGAGGTCGTAGGTGCGGCGGGCCTCACGGCCAATTCCAATTTCGACGTAATCACGCATGATGAAGATGAGCCTTCCCGGTTGTAATTAGTGGTAGTTAGGTGCTTCAACTGTCTGCTGAATGTGATGCGGGTGTGATTCACGAAGCCCAGCAGAAGTAATTTGGACGAAGCGCGCGTTCCACAAATCGTTTATGGTAGCCGATCCGGTGTAGCCCATGGATGCGCGTAGACCGCCTACTAGCTGATGAGTGATGGCCTCGATGGAGCCACGGAATGGGACGCGTCCTTCGATTCCTTCCGGAACAAGCTTGTCTTCGCTCTTCACATCTGCCTGGAAATACCGGTCTTTAGAGTAAGAGCGCTTCTCACCGCTGAGGCCACGGCCCTGCATTGCCCCCATGGACCCCATGCCACGGTAGCGTTTGTACTGTTTTCCGCCCACGACGACGATCTCTCCGGGGGCCTCTGCAGTTCCTGCCAACATTGAGCCAAGCATCACAGAGGACGCTCCTGCTGCCAGTGCTTTTGCAAGATCGCCGGAGAATTGCATGCCACCATCTGCAATGATTGGCACGCCCGCTGCATGTGCGGGAACAGAAGCTTCCATAATCGCGGTGATCTGGGGTGCGCCTACACCTGCGACAACGCGAGTTGTGCATATCGAGCCAGGCCCAATGCCAACCTTGATTGCGTCGGCACCTGCCTCAATCATGGCTTTTGCTGCTGAACGAGTAGCAAGGTTTCCACCAATAACGTCGACGCGGTCTCCCCATTCCTTCTTAACACGAGAAACCATGTCTAGAACGCCGCTAGAGTGCGCGTGCGCGGAGTCGACAACGAGCACGTCCACGCCTGCGTCGACAAGCGCCCCGGCACGAGTCCAGGACTCCTCCCCCACTCCGATGCCAGCGCCGACGAGCAGACGACCTGTGCTGTCCTTAGAAGCGTGAGGATACTGCTCGGTCTTAACAAAGTCTTTCACCGTAATCAGTCCGACAAGCTTTCCTTGCTTATCGACGATCGGCAGCTTCTCCACCTTGTTAGCACTTAACAGGTTCAACGCCTGTTGCTTTGTTACGCCTTCTTCTGCCACAACAAGCGGCATCCGGGTCATAATCTCCGAGACTTTAATGCTGAAGTCTTGCTCAAAGCGCATATCGCGGTTAGTGCAGATTCCCAAAAGGGTCCCGTTGTCATCGACTACCGGTAAACCGGAGATTCGGAAGCGTGCGCATAAAGCGTCTACCTCCGCGATGCTCATATCGGGGGAACATGTAACTGGGTCTGTCACCATACCGGATTCAGAGCGCTTCACTGTCTCTACGTGTTGAGCCTGTTCCTCTATGGAAAGGTTACGGTGCAAAACACCCATGCCGCCTTCGCGGGCCATAGCAATCGCCATGCGCGACTCTGTAACCGTATCCATGGCTGCAGAAATGATCGGGATGTTCAGCGATATGTTGCGGGTGAGCTGCGTAGATGTAGACACTTCACTCGGAATGACGTCAGATGCGTCTGGGAGAAGGAGAACATCATCAAATGTCAGGCCAACGAGAGCCACTTTGTCTGGGTTGTCGCCACCAGTAGATACGCGCTGCTGCGTCATCTATGTACTCCTACCAAAGGTAAATATGTGACCGCTGTGGGTGCATGCATTCGAAAAATGGGCGTTTTCACGCTCTACCTAGACTAACCCCTACCAGCATTTTGTAGGAATCCACAGGTGGAATCGCAGATGCTTGCCCATGCTTAGACAGATCAATATGGTTAAGCACGTGAACTTTGACTGGCAAATGCCCCGCGACCCCTTCGCTGATGATCCGAACGATCCTGCCTCGTTCTTAGATGAAGACGAGCCATTACCTCCGCTCAGCGAGGCTGAGAAAAGGCATATAGAAGAAGACCTACGGCTGGTTCAGCGGTTTAAAAAAGTCCTACAGCCCCGCGTGGCATCAACGGAATTTTCTTCCTCTGCGAAGACTGCAACGAGGAACACTATTACGACTGGGACATCATGATGGAAAACATCCGTGCCACTCTCAACGGAGAGCTCAGCCCAGTCCACGAACCAAGTCTCAATCCCAACCCCCAGGCCTATGTTCCCTGGGATTATTGCTTAGGATATCTAGACGGGCTCGAGGCTCCCCGCTTCTTTTAACAGCAGCCCCGCTCTAGTGGGCTTGAGAGTGCTCCGGCTGCGGCAGCTCAAACGCGGGGGTAAGCGAAGGAGTCGAGGCCACAGGCGAAGTACTTGAGGTTGCGGAACGATCAGTACTTGGAGCCGTTGACGTAGAACGCGCCGGGGTAGGTTCCACAGTCACGGTTTCAGTCACTGTGGTGGTCATAGTAGTAACCACAGTTTCAGAGGAGGCTTCCGGTTCAGCTGGCGGAGGTACCGGAGCTACGTTGCTGCCGCGTTCGGCCTCTTTGATTCTTTCCTCAGCTTGCGCACGGTCACGCGCATTAAGCATATTGACCAGCTCTCGAGCCTGCTCCAGCAGCTGGCGTGCGCCTTCCTTATCGCCCTTTGCGTTGAGATCATTTGCCTGGTCCAGCTTTGAGGCAAGGGCTACAACGGCTTCAGTGTTTGTTGTTTGTCCAAAGAACTTTTGATTCAACGCATATAACGCAGAACCTTCGCCTGCGTTATAGATAGCGGTGCCACCACCAGCAATGATGAGTGTTGCTGCCGCTGCGCCAACCAGGGCATGGGCAAAAGCATTATTCCATCTACGGCGAGGAAGCTCGATCACCTTGGCCGCGGGAGCGTCGATAAGCTGGGAAGAATCCACGGATTCGTTTGTCACTGGAGCTAGCTCCCCTGTAGGAAACTCCTCCGCCGAACCAAGGCCGAGCATCGCCAGTGTAGGAGCCTGTGGGACGTTCGTTTGAATCTCAGCGCGCGCATCCAAGAACAACCGAGCCAACGGGTCCTGCCCATCGGTCGGGTCAACGCCCTGAGACAGGTGCGTTAGAAACTGATCGTCTGCCCGCAACTGTTCAACAGATTGCGCGGCCTCGACCCCGTCTCTCGCCCAACGGCGTTCTGTCATCCTTAGTTCTCCTGCTCTAATGCCTTGCGCAATGTGGCAAGTGCCCGATGCTGCGCTACTCGCACCGCACCTGGTGTGCTTCCAACAATCTCAGCTGTTTCTTCAGCCGAGAGCCCCACAAAAACTCGAAGAGTAATAATCTCGCGAGGCTTATCACCTAGTAAATCGAGAAGTTCCTTAACTCTGTTACTACCGGCCGCTACCAGCGCAAACGATTCCGGTGTCTCGAGTTCTACCTCGGTTTCTGGAACGTCTTCCGTGGGGTTGGCCACATCACGGGAATACGCCCGGTGGGCATCAGCGACTTTGTTGGAAGCGATGCCATACACAAAAGCCATAAAAGGCTTGCCCTGATCCACAAATTTGCTTATCGACGTAGCCACAGCCAAGCAAATTTCCTGAGCCACGTCCTCCGGGGTGGGGTGTCGCCCGCCACTCAGACGAATGCGCGCGTAGCTCAATACCTTCGGGTAAATGATGGAGATAACTCGTTGCAGCGACCGAGAATCACCCCCGGCAGCGCGCGGTACGAGACTTGAGAGTTCAGTCTCTGTTTCGGCCACTGCTAGCCCTTTCTCTTCCATCATTCGCATTTAGAATCGGACCGTCTAAGCACGATCATCGGCAGTACTTGCAGCCCGAATCAGAATTACCGAATTGTCCAACGATACAAAAAGTAAATAATACCTGGGACATAGCCTCAGTTATCAACTTTAGTGGTAGCGGCGGTTCTGGAAAGAATCGACGATTTTTTCCAGAATTTTCCCTCTCTTCCCTCCGCGTCCATGCCTTGTTTACTTCACGCCCGCACAATCAAAAACGCAGCTTCCTCATGTTCAGAGTCTGCTTTTCTACCCACCACATACCATTGATATAAGGAATTACCCTTCATATGAACAACACCGACCTATTACCGGCTCCACAAACCCAGTTATGGGATTGGCAATTGCACGGAGCATGCAGGGGAACCCAGTCGGAAATTTTTTATCACCCCGAGGGCGAACGGGGTCTGGCTAGACGGTCCCGTGAACGCCAGGCAAAAGAAATTTGTTCCTTGTGTCCGGTGCTGAGGAATTGCAGGCAACATGCTCTCCAATACGCTGAACCTTATGGAATATGGGGAGGTCTTTCCGAATCGGAACGCGCAACAATGCTATCGAGGAGGTACGGCTAAGCCACAACTTGTTCAAAGAGCCATCATCCAATTGCCGTGAATAGCAAAAGTCCCGAGCATGGACAGAAAACCAACGCTCGGGACTCTTTGCATTTTCTAGTGGTGATGGTGGTGGTGATGCCCACCAGCCTGTGGCTTAGCCTCAACAGGCTTCTCCACAACAGATGCCTCGGTGGTCAGAACCATCCGGGCAACGGAGGTTGCGTTCACCACTGCAGAGTGGGTGACCTTTACAGGATCAATAATGCCCTGTTCAATCAGGTTCCCGTACTCCAAAGTTGCAGCGTTGAAGCCTTCCCCGTTAGGCAAATCAGCGATCTTAGAGACCACAACTGCACCGTCGAGACCTGCGTTGTCGGCGATCCAATAAGCAGGCTTGCTCAAGGCATTGGCCAAAGCGTTGACGCCGACCTTAGCGTCGCCTTCAAACTCTTCGGCGTATACGCGCAGTTCCTTCGCAATCTGCACAAGCGCGGAGCCACCGCCCGCGATAACGCCCTCCTGAGCCGCTGCACGGGCAGCATTGATGGCGTCTTCGACACGCAGTTTACGCTCGGAGACCTCGGTTTCCGTGGCTGCACCGACTTTAATCACAGCGACGCCACCAGAGAGCTTGGCCAGGCGCTCCTCAGCTTTTTCACGATCCCAGCTGGAGTCCGTGTTTTCGATCTCGCGACGGATTTGTTGACGGCGATTCTCCACCGCCTCGGAAGTTCCCGCGCCATCCACGATGATGGTCTCGTCTTTGGTTACAGTGACGCGACGAGCGGTACCAAATACCTCGACGCCCGCTTCATTCAGGTTAATGCCCACCTCTGGGTCCACCACGGTGGCATTAGTAACCACTGCGAGGTCGTCCATGAATGCTTTACGACGCTCACCAAAATACGGAGACTTCACGGCAACAGCGCGCAGCGTCTTCCGGATGGAGTTCACCACGAGAGTCTGCAGAGGCTCACCCTCTACGTCTTCCGCGATGATAAGAACCGGCTTGTTCGCTTCGACTGTCTTTTCCAGCAAAGGCAGGAAGTCCGGCAGCGAGGAGATCTTATTCCGTACGAGGAGAATGTACGGATCATCTAGCTCGGCTCGTTGAGAGTCGGTGTCGGTGATGAAGTACGGAGATAGGTAGCCCTTGTCAAAGGACACTCCTTCGGTCACATCAAGGTAGGACTCGATGGACTGAGACTCTTCAACCGTTACCACACCGTCCTTGCCCACTTTTTCCATTGCTGCGGCGACCATGTCACCGATCTCAGCATCGCGAGAAGAAACAGTGGCTACGTTGGCAATGTCTGCGGCAGAGGCTACTTCCGCTGCACGCTCGCCTAGCTTCTCCACGGCTTTATCAGCTGCCGCAAGGATGCCTCGGTTCAGCTCAACAGGATTAGCTCCAGCTGCAACGTTGCGCAAGCCCTCTGTAATAACTGCTTGGGCCAGCAGCGTTGCGGTGGTGGTGCCGTCGCCAGCAATATCGTTGGTCTTTACGGCCACCGATTTCACAAGCTGTACGCCGAGGTTTTCAAAGCGATCCTCAACGTCAATTTCGCGGGCGATAGTCACGCCATCGTTGGTAACCGTGGGGCTACCAAAGGCTTTTTCCAGTACCACGTTGCGTCCACGGGGACCAAGCGTTACTTTCACCGCATTAGCCAGCGTGTCCACACCCTTCAGGATGCCTTCACGGGCTTCCTGGTTGAATGCAATCAGCTTTGCCATAGATAGTCGCCTTACTTCTCAATGATCGCGAGAACGTCGCGAGCGTTGAGTAGGAGGTATTCCTCACCGTTGTACTTCAGCTCGGTTCCGCCGTACTTGGAGAACACAACGGTGTCGCCCTCCTTGATGTCCATAGGAACCCGGTCATCGCCGTCAAAACGGCCAGGACCTGCTGCAACAACTACACCTTCTTGTGGCTTTTCCTTAGCGGAATCTGGAATAACCAGGCCAGATGCAGTGGTGGTCTCTGCCTCGCTGATCTGGACAAGAACGCGGTCCTCAAGGGGCTTGATGTTGACGTTAGCCACGATATACCTTCCGTAAAATGAAGTTTCTCTTTGTGCCGGTTGCGAGAATTCCAGCACAGCCGTCGTCGCGGGTGAACAACTGTGTGAGTACAACCTACTGGCACTCTACCCCTGCAAGTGCCAGCACTCAACAAAGTTATCTGCCAGCGAACTCCCCTGCTCTACGTAGCCGCATACACAAGCGGAATCTCTACTTCCAACGAGGTATCAGTACCAATACGTAACCCCGACTGTGGGGCACCCTCGTGAATGAGCTGCGCCGCCACAGCGGCAATCATTACTCCATTATCCGTACATAACTTAAAGCGCGGGACGCGAAGCTCAATGCCCGCAGTTTGGCATCGCGCTGCAGCTAACTCTCGCAATCGTGAATTGGCTGCGACACCGCCGCCCAAAAGCAGAACCTTGGCACCGGTGTCCTGGCAGGCAAGGATCGCCTTGTGCGTTAGCACGTCACACACTGCTTCTTGAAAAGAAGCACATACATCTTCAACGCTGATCACGCTCTGCTCGCGTTCCGCCTTTTCCACGTAGCGCGCCACTGATGTCTTTAGCCCAGAGAAGGAAAAATTGTAACGATGCTCACCGCGTAGATCGTCGGCACGCGAAAGTCCTCGGGGAAAGCGAATCGCTTTGCGGTTACCTCGCGCGGCGAGCTTATCTATCACAGGTCCGCCTGGATATCCCAAGCCGAGCAGCCGTGCAACCTTGTCGTAGGCTTCCCCGGCGGCGTCGTCAAGCGTAGAACCCAATTCCTTCATCGGTTTACCCACCGCTTGAACTTCCAGCAGTTGGGAATGCCCGCCCGATACCAAAAGCGCAATGGAATGAGGAAGCTCCTCGCCCTCCAAATTGGCCACTGCCACATGTCCACCCAGGTGGTTTACCCCATAAAAAGGCACGTCCCACGCCGCCGCATAGGCCTTTGCTGCGGAAGCCCCCACCAGCAGAGCACCGGCGAGCCCCGGCCCCACGGTCGCGGCCACTGCATCAGGCTTATCGACGCCCGCCGCATCCAATGCCTGCCGCATCACCGGCACCATCGCCTCAAGATGCGCCCTAGAAGCAATCTCAGGAACCACGCCGCCAAAACGCGCATGCTCTTCCATGGAGGAGGCCACTGCGTCGGCCAGTATCCGCATGCTTCCGTCAGGCGAAAGCTCAATAATGCCCACGCCGGTCTCGTCACACGACGATTCGATGCCAAGGACAATCATATTATTTTCCACTCTCTTCATTGCTTTCCACAGCGGATGGCGTTCGCATCATCACATAGGCATCCGCGCCTGAGGGCTGATAATAGTTTTTCCGAACCCCTTGTCGCTCAAAACCATACGACTCATACAAACGTATGGCGGGCTCATTTGTTGTCCGTACTTCTAGGAAAACCGGCCCCGCGGCACGATCCGCCACAAACGTTATGTTGTCCATCATCAAACGAGCCACCCCCTGACGTTGAAACTGAGGATCCACCCCAATGGTATGAATTTCAAACTCGGGGTCATGGGCCGGTCCCAGCATTGCCAAGCCCGCATATCCAAGTATGAGGCCTTTCTCAAGCGAATCCACAACTGCAATATATAGCGTGTGCGGATGATTTATCGCCGCACGCAGGTCCTCTACCGACCACGGATTTTCCTCGGAAAAAAGGAGCGTTTCTAATTCCGCGCACCGTGGCGCATCGGCAGCAGTTAGTTCGCGGAGAAACACTTAGATTTCCACCTTCGGGATGGCCGAAGACCTTGGCTTTGGGGCCGGTTCTTTCGCATCCGGACGGCGCAAATACAACGGTTCTAAAGGCTCAGGAGTCTGCGAAAAATCAGCAACAGCAACAAGGCATTCCGGCAAAGGACGCAAATTTACCTGAGGTACGTCCCTCAGGGGGCCGGGAAGCAGTTGCCCTAATTTTTCGGGGATGGAGACCGTCGAGATTCTGGAAGGAATCGACAATTCTGCCGGAGCAACAATGCCTGGACCCATCGTTCTCACGCCGTCTGAGTAGAGCGACCAATAGATCTCTTTGCGCCTTGCGTCCGTGGCAACAAGAGCTTGCCCGTCAAGTTGGTTTGCAATTGCATCGTGAGTGCATACACCGTGCACAGGAATACCAAGAGCATCACCAAAGGCTGCCGCAGTTACCATCCCTACCCTAAGGCCGGTAAAAGGCCCCGGCCCACAGCCGACCACAATGCGGTCGATATCAGCGAACTTTTGCCCTGATTCTTCTAAAATCTCCACGACAGTGGGAGTCAGCAGCTCATTATGCTGCCGACTATCCGTCAAAATCCGTTGCGCAACAACAACCCCAGTGTCTGTATCCGAGGGAACTCGGACGAGTCCGACTATGAGATCTGGGGTGGCGGTATCCAAAGCAAGAACAAGCACGCTTAAGAAGCGTAGTCGCTTCTTAAGCGTGCTTGTTACAAAGACCTAGTTCTTCATCGGCTTAAACCTACAGAGCCCTAGCCCTGAGCTGCCAAATTCTGAAAGATCAAGCTATTTTTAGTGGCCGGTTCCAATTTTCCACACGCCGTCTTGCTTAATAAACGGGATCAGGGAAGAAGTCTCAAAACCACCCTGCGGGCCAACGGAGCATACATCGATCTCATTACGATTGAGCTGCTCAAAACGAATGTCTCCGTCGCCGCTCGCCATCACAATGTAGTTCACGTCCTCGGGCACTTGGCCGCCATTGAGATGCAAATCGGTGGTATCAATACCATAGTTTTGAGCGATGCTCTGCTCAGTAGCGCCGGGACAGATCATTGCGCCAGCCACCCACTCCGGACCATAGAGATCGCTTAAAGATAGCGCAGTGACGTGGACATTAGAACTACCAATTTTGTGCAGGGTGCTTTCCAAAGCGCCTTCTTTGTTGGTAGTCCCGCTCCGACCATGTGCCATGGCGATCATCGCGATGATAACTACGAGAAAGGCAACGATAATAGCGGCAAATAGGCCACGGGCAAGTTTGTTCATGGGCTCGTAATGCTCCTGGATTGCACAATAGGGGTGGGTCAACCGTTATGGAAGCCTCTTGAGCTAAAACCGTACTACGTTGAGAGCATAAACCACTGCACCGACTGAGTTTTCCATGAGCGTAAGCAGCCCCGCATCCGCTGTAATAGCAAACAGACACGGGGCGTGCGGGGATAAACTCGTTTCTTAGAGCAGCAGAAGCAAAAGCATCTGGCTAGCCACGATTTTTCCGATCATGGCTGTTGGGTACACCGTAGCGTAGCCACGCGTAGCCAATTCCGTGCCGGTTTGTCCGTTCAGGTAGGAAATGATCGCCGGGTTTGTAGTTACACCAGCAGCCACCCCCATGGCCTCATCCCATTTGAGTTTAAGCAACGGCATACATACCGCGGCGGTAATCAAGGCAGAAGCCAAGGTAACCACAAAACCTGCCGCAATAAGTTTTAGTGAAGACGGATCTGTCAGCGCGTGGCGGAAGCCAACGCCTGCCGACGTCCCCACGCCAGCAAGGAAAATCGCCAAACCAAAAGTACTGATCGTGCGATTCGCATGGTACGGCAAAGACCAGCGAATCGGACCCGTACGGTGCATGGCCCCCAGGATTAAGCCGACCACAATAGGACCACCGCCAAAACCCAAGGACAAGGTATTTCCGCCAGGCAGCGGAATCGGAATAGCCCCGATCAGCAGGCCTAAGGACAAACCGATGGCAAAAGGAAGCAAATCTACGTCGGCAAGCTGACGTTCCGAGTCACCAAGAAAACGACGCACCTCACTCATCCGATTCTTCGGCGCGATCACGCGTACGCGGTCAGAATAGTGCAAGACATCATCCGCCTCTGGAACAACCTCAGCATCGCCGCGGCGCAACCTAGCGATGATAAAACCAGAGCGCACAGTGTCTAGCTCAGAGATTTTCCGCCCCACTACGTGTTTGCTAGAAACCGTCACCCGCAAATATTCAAGGTCGGTATCTTCAATCTTTACTTCTACAGGCGCGCCAAGCTTGGCGATCGCCCGGTCCAATGCTTCAGTCGTGCCGTTGATAACCAGCACCATGCCCTCAAAAAGTCGATCGTTGGGATCCGCAAGCGAATGAAAACTATCGGAATGCACCACGCGGGTAGCAATAATTTCTTCGCCCACTATCGATGGAAGCTGAGCGATAGTTCCCGTGATCCTCGGGCCGATGCGCACGCCGGTCCACTCCAGGGGATCCATGACCAGGCCCTCTTCCTCTGCATCCTGGGTATGGTTAACCTTCAACACACGAGCACCAATCGCAGCAACCAAGATCGAACCAATAACGGCACCGGGATACGCCAACGAATACCCCACCACCGGTTCTGCTACGAGGGAATCGTCGATTCCTTCCAGAATCGCTACCATTGCGGCCATACCAGGAGTAGAAGAAATAGCCCCCGCAAACATACCTGCTCCCGCAGCGCGCGAACCAAGGTCAAATGTGGTGATAAGGGCATAAGAGATCCCCATAAGCACCACCAGTAGACCAATCACATACAGGGTGAGCTTCCAACCACGATGCCTAAACTCTGCGAAGAAAGCAGCACCGGCGTTCAAGCCTATGGCATACACGAACATCGCAAGACCCAGCTGGAAAATTAGTGGGGGCAATTGCAGAGCTGGATGAATAGTGGAAAGGGCGAGTGCGACAAAGAGGACGGCCGCAGCGCCGAGAGAAATGCCGAATAGGCGGATCTTCCCCAGAGCTAATCCCAACGCGAGGATGAGGACCAGAGTGATAAGGGGTTGCGTCGCAAGATAATCGAGCACGGCGCTTCGAGACTCCAATCTGAAGATACAAGGACTTGTTCCTCGCGCAGAACCAGGTGCGATCGCAGCATGGCTACGCCCACTTTCCCCACGGAAGCGTTTATCCCCGGTGTTTGAACAACTGGCCTAGTTTTTGGGCAGCACAAGAATTTAAGGAATCGTGGGGAAGCCAAAAATTCAGGAGCCGATAAAAACGAGAGTCGTTAGCTGAAAGCAACAACCATAAAATTGTTGAGCTGTAACCTCAGCATTCTTGTACACGGGGATTCACTCGGATCCGTCATGTCTGCGCAAGACCACGGATTTTTCCAGGTGCATGGTTTCTGCTCGTGAACAGACAACATTGTTATATGGGTTATCTAAAAACACAATTCCGTCACACTGTTTGTCGGCTGTGATCAGACGCCTCGGTCACAACATGTCTAATGTGATGAGCCGAGCCCCGTGCTGCATCCTGTTGAGGGTCTATAAGAAATCCGAAGAGCTAAAGAAAGAACCCCGTTGAACTGGTAATACGCAAATCAATCAACGATTGATGCGGTTAAGAAACTATCTTTTCCCAGCGGATGATCCGGGCCTCTGAATCGGGATTTTCCATATGGGCTGTGGTTCGATCGATGGATATCCGCAGGTAGGAGTCAGAAATCTGTTCTACAAGATCCCCTCCCCACTCTGCTACCACCACGGCATCTTCGAGTTCTGTCTCCAAATCCAAAGAGTCCAATGCGCCAATGGGATCAGCGGCCCCCGCGGTTTCGTCGATAAGTCTGTACGCATCAACATGAATGAGCGTGGGTCCCCCTATAAGAGACTTATGCTCGCGGGCAATAACAAAAGTAGGCGAGGTAATACGCCCTTTGACCTGGAGTCCTTTGGCTAGCCCTTGGGTGAAGGTGGTCTTGCCAGCTCCAAGGGGCCCGTCCAAAATAAGCACGTCTCCCGGTTCCAAAGCAGCCCCCAGCTGCTCTGCCAAAGCCTGAGTGTCAGCAGGAAGCTCAAGGCGGCGCTCGCCGCTGGAAGGAAAAGAATCTCTCATACTTAGTGTGTCTCCTCTGACACTAGGGAAGTCGACGTGTTTTTCATCCTATATTGCTCGTATTCCCAGTTTTAGGGGGATTTTCGGGGGTCACGCGACATCGGGTCACGCGACATCATTGCATTTTTATCGCGCCGTCGATGCCCCCGTATTAATCGCTGTGCTCAAATACTCGCACGGTGCGCCCGCAAGGACGACACACGAGTTCATAGTTGATTGTCCCCATTGCTGTGGCGAGCTCCGTGGCGGTCATGCCCGTCGGACCGAGAATGACTGCCTCATCGCCTTGAGCCACACCATAAGGGTTCTCGCCTAAAGCCACCACGATCTGATCCATACACACGCGACCCACTTGCGGATACCTTCGTCCACCAATCGTGATTTCTAAATGTCCTTGCGCAGAGCGCGGCAACCCATCGGCGTATCCAACAGGAACAACACAGAGGTATCCGTCCTGCTCTGCACGCCACGTGAGACCATAACTAGTCCCTTCTCCCCTGGCGATTGGTTTTACCACCGTTACTCGCCCAACCCAAGACATCGCCTCACGTAGACCATGAGATTCTCCAGGAATCGGTTCGTGTCCGTAAAGGGCCAGGCCAGGACGAACCATATCAAAATATAAATCTGGCCGGTTCAGCGTTGCAGGCGAATTAGCAATGTGATTGACAGGAAGCTCCAAGCCCAGCGAGCGCCCGAGTTCAATCGCGTTGAGAAAAGCCCTCTCCTGCTGTTCTGTCTCTGTAGAATCCGATTCATCTGCACTAGAAAAGTGGCTGAACACCCCTGTGACCTGAATATTCTCGGCATCACGCAGCATGCAGAAAGACTCTCTCCAATCCTGCTTATCCACACCAGAACGATGCAGGCCAGTGTCTACTTTTACGGTGACACGTACAGGTTTTTTGCCATAGCTTTCCGACGCCCGCACCAACGCCTTAACATGCTCAAGCGAGATCGCAGCCAGATCAATTTCTGCAGTAATCGCCGCCCCGAGGTCTTGCTCCGGCGACCAAATCCAGGAAAGAATCGACGATTCTATCCCACCCTCCCTTAGCGCAAGGCCCTCCCCGATAGTCGCTACACCAAACTGATCCGCGCCATTTTCTTCCATCACTGTGGCCACTTCCACGGCGCCATGGTTATACCCATCGGCTTTTACCACGCACATCAGCTGCGCACCTTGTGCCGCAGCTTTATCTTTAATCAGACGGGTGTTGTGTGCGATGGCGGCCAAATCGATACGGGCCTCGAGCAAGTTCATGGTGAATCATTGTGCCACTGTTATTTTCCCCACGAATAACTACCTCTACTTTTCAGGGATTTTCTCAGCAAACTCCCCCAAAATGCCTTATCGCAAACCCAGTGGCGCACCTTTTCAGCCATAACAAATACTAATTTCCACTATCCTTGGAAAATGTGGCTGATAAATTCTCAAAACATCTAGCGACCCTATCCAAGCGCGGCCGGCATCGCGTTCTCGTTGGTGACCTCGATTACGCAGGTTTACCAGGGAAAATTTATACTCCGGCTGAGGGCAATGGGCTTCCCGCCATTGTGTTTGCCCACGATTGGTTGAAGGATATATCCGTTTACCACGCAACTCTGAGGCATCTTGCCAGCTGGGGTTTTGTCGTGGCAGCACCCAACACGGAAAAGGGATTCTCACCAAACCACCGCGGTTTTGCTGCAGACATAGAAACAAGCTTGCAGATCCTCACGGGGGTGAAGCTTGGTAGCGGCAACATCACGGTAGCTCCTGGCCGCCTCGGAATCGTCGGACACGGAATGGGCGCTGGTGCAGCTGTTTTAGCGGCAGTCAACCGCCCACAATTAGCTGCCATAGCTGCTCTCTATCCTTCACAAACCACACCTTCGGCTGAACTGGCTTCAGGCAACGTGGAGGCCCCCGGTCTGATATTAGGTACTGAAGATAACGCCCTCTTCGATTACGGTAACGCTGCTAAACTCGCAGCGCATTGGAAGGGAGAGGTCGCTTATAGAGAAATCGATGGGACTTCCCATAACGCAATCACCGAAGATACCTTTTTCAAACTTGTCACAGGACAGGGACGCTCTAAGGCCACCTCACGTGAAAAAATCCGTGGACTTGTCACCGGCTTCTTGCTCCACCGTCTCACCAATGAAAACAAGTACTCGGCGTTCTCCCAACCTGAGGCAGAATCTAAAAAGATAACTTCTTATTGGGGTGACGCACTAGAAAAGCGCGCCCTTATCTCCGCTGAACCAGAATCAATCTAAAGCCACACTCTCATAATGCAAGAAGCCTCTCACTCCGAGAGGCTTCTTTTCATACTCGACGCAATACGCTTTTCACACGACCACGCCTTCCGCGATCGGGAGCCATACCCCGTAACGAGCTCGCGTTATCAATCCGATCACTCCGGAATTTTTCTGCCGCACGAGCCTCCCCACGCTGACGGGCTTTCTCCACGATCTCCTGCGACTTTTTTAACTCGCGTTCAAATTCTTCCATTCGTCTGGCTACGGTTGCGCGAAATTCCTTGGCAAAATCCGCATAATTATTAACAGCCGCTTGCCGTTGCTTTTCTAGATTCTCAACGCGCCGTTGAAACTCCTCTTCAGCGTTCACCATGCACCGGCTTTCTTGATCGTTACTCCCTTATTTTCTTGTGGCACGCATTCCTGCTGCTTAGGCATGAACTTCTGTTTATCAAATCCTTCAGCCTGTTCTACAGCTGGTGGAGGCACCTTTGATATCTTGGTAGGCTCTTCCGTCCGCGGTGGTGGAGCAGGCTCTGGTTCTGGCTTTTCAGGATTATCCGGGGCCTTCTCTTCGCATCCAACATCGCTGTCTAAGCCTCCACAGACCGCCTCAACGATCAGACTAAGCCCTATAAGCGCGACTCCCACCCCGAATATTCCTAGGACGCCACACAGCCCCTCATTGGTTTCCCCGTGCATCGTATGTCTCGCCAGGGCTTCTGCCTTCAGCTCTCGCGTCTTTTCCATACTTTTCTCCTGTGCACAAGGCTGTGACGCTGGCTCACTCATCTGCTCTTCTGTAGACGCTGCAAAGGTTCCCAACAAAATGGACTCTGCCTGCGCCATCACCGTTATCCCCTGCCCCTTAACGGCACCGGAAGCCTTCTGAGCGTCTTGTCTTCCGCATTCTTTGCTTAACGACGCCCCCAGCTGGGAATAACACGCCTCAATGGCCTTGTCTCGGTCTCGGCAAGTTAAGGTTATGGTTTTGGCTGCGGAATCTATGCAATCAGCCCCGGCTTGAACACAATGAAGAAAACCGTTCGGATCTTCCTTTTTATCTATGGTCCCTATCTGCTCAGCCAACCTTTCAATGGCCACCGTTAACTGGGACAAAACGGTAGTTATAGCCTTATTAGCGTGCGCATCGACCTCATCTATAGCGTCCCCTGCTTGATTGGCCTCCTGAGCAAGGTTTTTAGCTCCGCTCAGCCCTCCCAACCATGTCATTGCAAGCTCTGCAATCCCGCTGGCAATGAGTGTCATCGCAAATTGCTTTACCACGTTGAACAGCACAGGCCATAGCTTGTTCTTGGCGGAAAAGTTTGTTTTTCCCACTGCCCCAATAGCCGCTTGACGCAGGGCCTTGGTGTTAAGCCCCTCTGTGCTCGACGCCGCTTGCTCCACCTCTGAGCTGCTCACTAAAGGACCGGAATAGGTTCCTTCTGAAACCATTCGGAGCATAGTAATTGCTCTTTCATACTGTCTAAGATCAGGCTTAGCCATTAGCCCCCACCTACTATGCAAAAGAATCCCATTGTTATTCCCCGCTGGCCTTGAGACTCGCAGAATGCATGAGGTCGGCGTCGATAAGCTTCTGCGTATCAGCCAATGCTTTAGTTACTCCCGCATTAAGCCGCTGCAGCCGCGTTCCATTACTACGATGTATCAGCCACAATGCCTCAGAAATCTTTTCCCCGTGGTGTGCAAATGCTTTTCCCAATGCCTCCGGATCAAACTCTGGGGGTTGGCCATGCTTGCGTTCCTGGCTATCGAGTTCCCTAATAAAGCCTTTAATGATCCGCACTGCAGTAGTCGGCTCAATGAGCACATCAAACACAAAATCCCCCTCCAAACGTCATCTTGCTTATAAGGCTTAGACGTATGAAAGGGGACCAGCGGTTCCAACATTAAATTTTTGCTACTAATGCGGCTAGTTCACCAGCTATTCGACGAGCCGTCTCTTCCTCGGCTGCTTCTACCATGACGCGGAAAAGTTCTTCCGTGCCAGAGGCTCGCAACAATACGCGTCCAGTTTCACCGAGCGCGTCGGTAGCTTGCTCTAGCGCCGCTATCACTTCTGGATGCTCCATGATTATGGTCTTGTCAGAAACTGGGACATTAATAAGGACTTGCGGCAAAACTGCCATTGCACCGGCAAGTACTTTAAGAGACAACCCTGTCTCAGCCATGCGCGCCATGAGCGATAGCCCTGTCAACGTTCCATCACCAGTTGTCCCATGATCTGGCAACACGATATGGCCTGATTGTTCGCCTCCCAGGCTATAACCACCAGCATTGAGCGCCTCAAGCACATAGCGGTCGCCGACTTGAGTAGTTATGAGATTGATACCGGATTCTTTCATTGCAAGACGCAGGCCAAGGTTACTCATCACGGTAGCCACAAGCGTGGATTTACGCAGCTCACCATTCTCTTTCATGGCAAGCGCGAGGATGGCCATAATTTGATCACCATCCACAACGTTACCCTCAGCATCAACTGCTAAACAACGGTCAGCATCGCCGTCGTGGGCCAGACCGAGGTCCGCTCCGTGTTCCTTTACCGCTGCGATTACCTGGTCTATATGAGTGGATCCACAGTTATCGTTGATGTTGTAGGCGTTGGGGTGATTATGGATAGCAATGACGTTGGCCCCCGCTGTGGAGTAAGCCAGCGGAGCCACCTCACTTGCCGCGCCATTGGCGCAGTCAACGACCACCGTAATCCCCTCAAGCGATTGCTGGATCGCGCCTTTCAAATGCTTCAGATAGCTCTCTTGCGCATCTACGGCTTCTTCTATCACCCGCCCAATGCCATGCCCAGTGGGTCCACCATCTGAGATGGTCTCCATCATCATCTCTATCTCGTCTTCCACCGAGTCCGGAAGCTTATGCCCACCTTTGGAGAAGAACTTTATGCCATTATCCGGCATAGGGTTATGGCTGGCAGAGATAACAACCCCCATATCCGCACCATAAAAATCTGTCAGATACGCGACCGCTGGGGTCGGTAAAACTCCCACCCTAAGCACGTCCACTCCCCGACTCGCCATTCCAGCAGATAAAGCTGCTGCCAGCATCTCACCAGATGCGCGAGGGTCACGACCGACCACGGCAACTGGACGCCGGCTACCGCTACGGTTGTCTTTGGTCAATACCTCGGCAGCTGCAGCCCCCAATTTCAACGCTAGAGAAGCCGTAAGCTTTTTATTGGCAAGGCCGCGGACACCATCAGTTCCAAAGAGTCGAGTCATGCGTTCTATTATGCACGCCTAGCATTATGTTCTTATAGTTGGCTCCCTAAGCGCTCCAAAGCTTTTCCTACAGTGGACTTTCCCTGTCCACTACCATTCGACGGATACGCGCGATTAGCTCCTACGGCACACGAGTACATAAACGGCGAAAGCCGCCCCACCACAAAGGTGAAGCGGCTTGAGCCAGCGAAAAAAGATTAACGCTTGGAGTACTGCGGGGCACGACGTGCCTTGTGCAGACCAGCCTTCTTACGCTCGACAGCACGTGCGTCACGGGTCAGGAAGCCAGCCTTCTTCAGGGCTGCGCGATCTGCCGGGTTGTAGACATTGAGTGCACGAGCAATAGCCAAACGGAATGCGCCCGCCTGGCCGGTCGGGCCGCCACCGGTGAGGGTAGCCTGGATATCAAACTGGCCATCGCGATCGATGAGCGCCAGAGGAGCCTTGATCAGCTGCTGGTGCAGCTTATTCGGGAAGTACTCCTCCAAGGTGCGGCCGTTGCAGGTGAACTGGCCGGAGCCCTCAACCATGCGGACGCGGACGATGGCACGCTTACGACGACCAACAGTCTGGATCGGACCTTCGTGCAGAACTGGAGCTGCGGTTTCAACCTCAGCCTCAGGTGCAACAACATCACCAATGGTGTTGGTGAATTCTTCAGAAGCTGCTACTGCTGCGGCGATATCCGCTGCATCTGCCTCGAAGTTCTCGGTTACGTTCTGATCGCTCACTGGGCCACCTGCTTGATCTCGTAGGTTTCGGGCTTCTGAGCAGCGTATGGGTGCTCAGAACCTGCAAACACGTGAAGCTTCTTTACAGAAGCACGGGAAAGACGGTTATGCGGCATCATGCCACGGATGGATTCCTCGATCACGCGCTCTGGGTGAACCTCAAGAGAGCGTCCCAGCGTCATGGTCTTCAGACCACCCGGGTAACCGGAGTGACGGTAGCGCATCTCGCGCTCGCGCTTGTTGGAGGAAATGTGAACTTTGTCAGCGTTGATAACGATCACGTGATCACCGCAGTCAACGTTCGGTGCGAACTGAGGCTTGCCCTTACCGCGCAACAAATCAGCTGCGTGTGTAGCAAGACGACCCAAGACCACGTCAGTGGCGTCGATGACGTACCACTTACGGGTGATGTCACCGCTCTTCGGGTGGTAAGTAGACACTGATGACTCCTTTAAGTCTGTCTAGAACTGCCAGCCAGGTGTTATTCAAGAGGAAATCACGAACGGCGGCCGGTGGTGACCCGATCGTGCACTGCTGCACCGCATTAACGGAGCTCTGAACACACAGGCGTTTAACATTACGCGAATTATGAGGTCTAGACAACTTTATTGAGAAATACAAAGGGGGCATACGACTGGCCGCATAAGATGCCGTATGCCCCAGCTCGACGACAGTAGGAGAAGCGCCCATTCTTCCACTCCGTAGCTATCACAGCCTGCCTTGGTTTTCTTTGCGATCAGCTGCGGACCCACTATCTGAGCTCAACATCGAGTTATCCCCACGAAGCAGCGGCGACTCTATTTATTTCGCTCATTCTCTCATTGCCAGCTCGAACCGTCTGAGAAATAGTAGACAAAATTGTATTGAGTTCATACGCTGCCTGATCCCACTGGGATTGGGCTTCTTGATAGGCCAAAGCGGAATCTCCCTCCCAGGTGCTTACCATCGGCCGGATACCCGCCTTGAGCTCTTCAAGTAAAGAGCTAATCCGAACCGACGTAGATTGGATATCCCCCGCCGCGCCTTCAATAGCCGCGAATCCATACTTAATCATGTATATCGTCCCCTTAAATATTCGTTATAGAGTAAGCCCCTGCGCCCCCACGGAGGCGAAAGCTGCTTTGTTATCAGCCTCGGTTTGATCAAATGAAGTCGCATTACTACGGATGTTGTCTGAAATAGACTGCAGCGCCATGCGAAGTTTGCCTGCCGACGCGTCCCAGCGCTGCATCAAGTTGTCAAAACTTGCCTGAGCAGATCCTGCCCAAGAGCCTCGAACCCCATCGACGATCCCCCGCAATCGAGCAAGTTCCGACTGCACCTCAGCATTGGTGTTATCAACGCGACTGGCAGTAGCCACCATCACGTCCGCTTCCGTTCTAAATTGACCGGACATAATCCCTCCCCCATAAATTGTGTGTTTCCCCTACGCGGGGTTTCCATCGGCTGTTACATCAGCCTTGATCTTTTAGACGTAACGTCTCCTCTTTCGGTTCCCTTTTTAATCTTTTTCACCATCACATTTTCTTCCCATACCCGCCATCAGAAACTACGCAGTGACATGCTCTCTACTGCCTTGCGGCATACTGCTCGCTGAGGAATAGTGGACATCCGCTTGCTGTGGCATCCCACGGAATATATGTGCCCGTTATCCACCCAGGACCACCAGCGTGCATAGGATCCGTCACCGGGACGTTCTTCATATGCCACCAAACGTGTTGGTTTAGTCACCCCCAGAGCTTGCCCTTTAGTCAAGGTGGGATCATGAGTAATCATAGTTTCTAGCTCTGCATATACGGCATCTATGTCTGCTGACCCCATGGGATCTATAGACAACAAGATCCGCAGGTCTGGATCATCGCCGGCAGCTATCACCATGCCATTCATTCCTTCTTTTTCTGACAAGTGATAACTGCTAGGTAAACTCACCTGGATACGAGCATGGTGCAACATCACATCATTGCTGGGAGGTGGGTAAGCACTCGTCGTCGGAATTGGTGTTACCTCAGTGTGTGCGTTCTGAGGTTTATCGACTAACTCTCGATCCTCCGCAATGTGCGCCGCCGATGCTCCGATAGAGGGATTCTTAAGGCCTTTTCCCATCGCCCACCATGAAACCGCGGCCACGACTACAACAAGTACGACGAGCACGCCATGAAGAGGGTGCAGTTTCTCCGTCCCCGCGATACGTCTGAAAACTGAGGTTCTCGCGCGGCCGGTTTTTCTCCTCACACCTTTTGTTTCCTTATCTAATTGTGGTTCGCCTAACTGCGGTTCCCGCATATACGCAAGGCGCTCACCTTCCATCGGGTCATTTTTGATATAAGAAATCTCCTCAGCCGCTACCGACGTCACCGCCGCTCCGTGTTCCAATACACACTCTGTAAGAATCTCTTTAATCTTTGATTCCGCAGTGATGTGGATTGTTACTGCAGGCCACTGGGGCAACAGCTGCTTAGCCTGCTCGATGATTTTTTCAATAGCCCACCCCTCCACGATCCCGGCACCAGTGAGATCATAACGAAATGCTTCTTCTGTCCCTTCAAAAACTGTTGCAGTATCCAAAACAGTAATCACCAGATCGTGTGATTTAGACATGCTCTTCTTCCCCACAACCATTCGCCCTTGCACTCCCAGCCTCCTGTGGACCGTCTGGCTGAGTAGTCGAGCAGGTACCCGCAACAGCGATCTGGAAGACTCCCATATTGCTACCGCGTTCCACCAAAATTCCGCGTCCCGGAGGCCATTGGCTAGGCCTTACCCCAAAGATAGGACCTTCGTCCCTGTCGCCGTCGAGAATGATAACCGTAGGTTGTTGATCTCTTAGCTCTGCGAGAAATGGTTGATACAAAGCTCGCTGCATACCTCCAAGTTTTCTGCAGACCACCACGTGCAAACCAATATCTTTTGAGTGTGGAAGAAGCTCAAGCAGCGGATATAAACAACCGTCGGGGAGGATATCTAGATCGTCGATAAGCAAAAATATGTCAGGGCCACACCACCACGAACGATTTTTTAGTTGTTCCGCGGTCACGTCCGAGTTAGGCAACCGCGAACGAAGCGTCACGATCACATCGCTTATCAGTCTTTCAGTGTCCTGAGAAGTTGCAGAATACGCCGCAAGCATATCCTCATGTATCGCTCCAAGGTGCGCCCGTCGATGATCAATCATCACAATACGAGCGTGCTCTTTCCCCATAGCTTCGATGCCTGTGGTTATTGCGCGCATCAAAGTGCTCTTCCCACAACCTTGATTTCCTACGCACAGGAGATGACTCGAATGCTGGAATTTCCAGGTTAATGGGCTCAGATTTTTGCCACCTATACCAAAAGGGATTTCCTGCTTTTCCAAGCCTGCGGTCAATTCTGAAACGCATACGAGAGAAGGAAGCATTTTGAGTTTAGGTACAACGCTGTCTCCTCTGCGTGCAGAGGCTAACGCCGCTTGTTCTAAGTCCTGCGGAGTAGAAAACGCAAAAAGTATATGCTCTTTATCTGTGTTCAGACCCCGGCCAGCGGCAAGAGGAAGTTTGCTCTGTGCCTTCCTATCAATGAGAGAATCCAAAGACTCGGCTAGTTTTAGTTCAATTCTCTGCGGTATCAGGTCTCGGATCTCTGGGCGCAGAGCGGTCCATCGCGGGGTGGAGATCAGCAAATGAACATGTGCGGATAGCCCGTCGGAGGCTATGCGAGCGAGAGGTTCAAGCAAGTCTTCAAAGTTCTGTCCCACCACATGCCATCCATCGATTACCAGAAAAGTGTGGCGTTCTTCAGGAGCATCAATAAAGGACACAACCTCATCTACGATTCTTCGCACCTTTTCTACTTCAGTTCGGTGTGCAACCCCAGCTACGTGGGGCAACGCTACCGTTGCGGCCAGACTTGTTCCAGCCAGATCCAATACATAAAACCTGAGGTCATGCGTGGAATGTGCGATAGCCAACGAAGCCATGATGGTGTGCAACGCATTGCTCTTCCCAGTTTGCGGACCGCCGCATAGTGCGGCATGTCCGCTTTGACCAAGAAAATTCATTATCAAAGAGTCCTGGCGCTGTAGATAGGGACGATCAATAACCCCTACTGATGCAGTTAAGAATGCCTGATTGGGCGCCAAAGAACTTAAACTTATAGTTTTTGGGAGCGGCGGAAGCCATATACGATGCGCCCTTAATTGTTGCTGTGCTGCAGCGTGCACACTAGCTGACACGATAGCGTCAACAAGCGTCTTCCCCTTGGCATGGATATTTTGGGGTGTTCTTTCTGACTGTGGTTCAGGATCTTCCCAACCAGTCCACAACCGCACTGTGCGGCTCCTGTTGTTCTCAGCGTCAAGATTCTGCATAGGACCGGACACATAGGACGCCCTGAAGCGTTGTAGTTCCCCTGCTCCGGTGGAAAGGAAACCGACGCCCGGCTGGTTGGGTAGCTCGTGTGCATCAGGAACTCCCAGTATTTGACGGGATTCTGCTGCAGAGAACGTCTTTAATCCGATTCGATAACTCAAGTGGGAGTCCAGGCCTCGCAGCCTTCCCTCATCAAGCCGTTGACTAGCTAGCAGCAGATGTATGTGTAAAGAACGACCCAAACGACCCACTGCCACAAAAAGATCAGCAAAATCAGGGTGCTGCCCTAATAACTCCGAAAACTCATCAACGATGATAAGTAGCGCCGGCATTGGCGGTAGCTCTTGTCTATGCTGCCTCGCTGCAGTGTATTCACTAACGTTGCTAAAGTTTCCGGCTTGACGGAGCATCTCTTGGCGTCGATTCATCTCCCCCGAGATCGCATCATGCATTCGTTCTACAAGGACAGTTTCCTGCGCCAAGTTAGTGATCACCGCAGAGGTATGCGGCAACTGGTCTAACCCTAAAAAAGTGGCGCCACCTTTGAAATCTACAAGTACAAAATTGAGGTCCTCCGGGCTATGCGTAGCAGCAAGCCCCACAACTAGCGTCCGCAAGAGCTCAGATTTTCCGCTACCTGTGGAACCTAGGCAAAGACCATGCGGCCCCATTCCGCCGTGTGCAGATTCCTTAATATCAAGCACCACAGGTTTTCCCGATGCGTTAAGGCCAAAAGGAATGCTCAATCGTCGGTTCTTCGCGCTTTTAGTATTCCAATGCTCCCACAAAGAACCCACATCAAGCTGGCCTTCTAGGCTATGAAGCTTTAAGAGGGCACGCAGGTCAGAGGAGGCCGTGTTCTCAGATTCTGCCCTTTTGTATCTGGTGAGAAGCCGTGCAAGGAGCAACGCCCCGCTGTTACTCAAACTTTCAGGAGTGCCAATACTTTCAAACCCATTTTCTGTGATTACGCCAAGGTTAGAATCTGCTTGTAATACAATTCCTTCCTCTTCAGCCCACACACCTAAATCGGAGCTTGGATGCGCGTTAACTGCGATGATCACGTCCCAGCTTCCTATATCAAGTACGTCTAGTTCGGAGGTTTTCGCACCTGCGCAGTCCACAATGAAAATTTTATGTTGTGCGTTTTGTGGTTCTCGGTGATGCGGAAGCCATTTGATAAAAGCCCAACTCTCCTCAGCATCTGGATAAACACTCGCTGTTTCCGTCCTTGCAACCAGACCTATTCCCACGGCCTCAGGACCATGATAAAAACACAGCTGGGCTGCGATGGCACGAGCTAAATCAGGTGCAGCGTCTCCTAAAATATTGATAACGCGAAACGCCTGGAGCTGTATGATCAGCGGCATGTCGTGGACGGAGCTCAAAGACTGAACCATAGAACGCAGAGATACCGCACACACCGGATCCAGATCTTCTGTAGCACCCGAATCTGATATCTCAAACGGCGTGCATAACGCGGTACTTCCTGTGCCAATGCGTACTTCTAAGGCGTCAGAAGCATCCCCAAGTCTCTCCCACATCCATTCGGTTCCGACTATCGACCACAGCTCGCAAGTCAAAGGATGCCGGTATAACTCGTGTGCGCGCTGCGCATCAGCGTTTTCTATTGCTTTTTCACGCAATGCCACCAGGTGCCGTAGATATGTTCGGCGCATCTCAGCTGTATCTTCTCCCGGCGCGGGGGAAAACATCATGAGCAAAGACATCCCCATCATGAGCGGCAGCGTGAGCATCATCGGGTTCAGCGCCCCACCCGAGATAACAAGCAGTCCCACCATTGCTATGACCGCTACCACCATGGCTAGCGGCATGAGCATCTTGAGCAGGGGAACAGGTTGCGCACGCGCAGCTTCTGGAACGGGTTCCGGTTTTAAACTTCCTGTTGGAAGCGGCGGCGCGGGTAACCTTTCGTCCTCACTGAGTTGTGGGATTATCCCGCGGTCAGCCTTATTGTTGGACTCGTTCTTCTGTGGTGTTGCAGAGGCACAAGAGGATTCTCCTTTGAACAAAAACTGCTGTTCAGAGAGCTTCGCATCATCGTTTTTCTGAATAGTGGATACATTGGTCCCCACCATTTTCCCCCTTGCGTACGCGTGGAAATGTTACTTCCCAGATTCCCCTTTGTGCTCCACCCGAAGTTCCCCCTTGGGCTAGACACTGAAGCGATCATAGGTCAGGATGGACAGTAGTTGGTAGGGGGTACCAAAAGAGGGGGGTTTCTTTGATAGATCAAGATATTCGGCTTCATTTTCGTATTGAGCTCTCAAGAGATGAGTCCACTGATCTCTCTGAGGATTGCGCGTCACCTGCTGCATGCGTCAATGTAGATATTTCCGTCCCGAGGTCTTCCGCATTGGTAGAGGTAATCCCGGATATTTTGTCGCTCGCAGGAGTAGAGGTGGGGACTACACCGTGGCAATCCATTACGGCTTCTGGATTGCGTATCGACGCCTCCGATCCCCTTCACACTACGGGGCTCCCCGACGGTGCGGTTGTCCTTCTGAGACCGCGACAAGCCTCGAAAGCACCTGTTGTGCGCGATTCTGCGGAAACTCTCGCGCACAGCAGCAAGAGTTCTCTTCCCCCACGAGGTATTGCTGCTGCCACAGAACTCTTAGGGATCGTGGGGTGTGCTTGCCTCATCATGCGCATGAATTCAATTGGCCTGCCTGAGTTCCGATGGCTGATTCTGTGCTGCTTAGCTGCACTCGCTTATCTATGGACCCGCAACGCCTTGGTGTTGGTAACATTCGCAGCTTTTTGCGCTTGTGCAGCATTTTTCTTTGTCGTGGACTTCCCGGTGTCAGAAGCCAGAGCGCCTGACATTGCGGCCGCAGTCTTAGCAGCCAATTTCGCGTCGATAGCCAGCTCTGTTTCACTGCACTTGTTTGCTTTTCGACGCCCCTCTCGCGCCACTACGCCATTCGATGAAAAGCCCCTCGGCCACTTACGATGCCTCAGCGCGATTATCTCTTGTGCTCTATCAGCTTCTCCCGTGGCTGCGGTGGGGTTGCTTTATCAATCACCCGAGTCGCAACCACATGGTTGGTTCCTGGGAGCCGCTAGCGCAGTCATTGTTTGCTCGCTTACCGCAGTAGTCTTGGCCCCGACTCTGGCAGTCAAATTAGCTGGTGTTCAGGTTCCTCGTCTCCCCAGCGCGGGCGAAGATCTTAGCGTAGCCTACTCACAGATCTCAGCCGAACACCTCAAATACCTGGCCAGAAAGTCCCTCTTGTTGATGGAGGGCATATTGATGGGGGCGTCGGCAAGCGCCACTACGGCATTATTAGTTATTGGTTACCTATCAAACGGCAACGGGTATGCCTGTGGGCTTTGTGTTTGCGTCATTATCTGCTCCGCAGCGCATTCGCATCGTCATGCGACTGGGGTGTCGGTATGGATGCTATGGCTCATTGCTCTCGGCGGAATTATCGGGTTGTCCCTAGCTATCGATGTGTCCACTCATTGGCTGGCGATCGTGTCTTTATCAGTCTCGCTGTGCGCGCTAACGGCTTCCCTTTGGGCCAAGCTCCTCCCCCGCTTCACGCCGGTCACTGCACTATGGATCGGCAGATGTGAGGCGTTGGCTCTTGCTGCGGTATTCCCGTTATCGTGCCAACTCATAGGAGTCTTTTCGCTCATTCGAGGACTGGGATAGCTATGCCAATACTTCGATTTTCCAGACTGACTTGCGCACTGTTCATCATTAGTCTTGGAATAGTTTTCTGTCCATTGGGATATGCCCAAG
The DNA here is from genome assembly GCF_002155265.1 of Corynebacterium pseudotuberculosis. Classification (NCBI taxonomy): domain Bacteria; kingdom Bacillati; phylum Actinomycetota; class Actinomycetes; order Mycobacteriales; family Corynebacteriaceae; genus Corynebacterium; species Corynebacterium pseudotuberculosis. The sequence goes on along the minus strand of NZ_CP021251.1, from coordinate 412,043 downwards.
AAAGATCCTGTGTTCAAGCAGCTCATGCATCAACAGAAAATATCCACAATCAAGCTGCCGCTTCTCAAAAGTTTCGACGCGCTCACCGCTACGCCACCGGCGCTGGTATACGAGTCGCGATAATAGATACCGGTGTCTCTCCGCATCCACGTCTTGGCCCGGTAGAAGATGGGGGAAGCTTTATCAACGACGGCATGCGCCGCACTGGCCTCTACGATTGTGATGCTCATGGAACCACTGTTGCCGGAATTATTGCGACACGTGATGGTCCCGATGGAGTAATCGGGATAGCTCCTGCCGCAACCATCATTTCTGTCAAACAGATGAGCGCACGACACAACTATTCCCCGGGTGCGGCACCTACTGCTAGTGGAAATCTCTCTACCTTGGCCCAGAGTATCCATGCAGCCATCGACCATGGCGCGCACGTGATCAACATCTCCGTGGTGTCGTGCGTGCGTCGAGATACCGTAGTAGATCTTTCCGATTTACATACAGCCCTCGATCGAGCTGAAAATGCGAACGTAGTTGTGGTTTCTGCCGCAGGTAATGCCAGTTCTTCTTCATGTGAACCAGGCGATCATGTCTACCCAGCTCATTTGGATAGGGTGCTGGCGGTCTCTGCCTTGCACAGCAATGGCCTTCCTACGCAATATTCCTTGCCGTCCCCACACCCAATGCTCAGTGCCTCGGGACACGTAGCAGCGGCGCTATCGCACGAAGGTGATGTTTTATCTCAGGGCACCCACAAAGATCGCGAGATTGTTCCTTTTGAGGGGACTAGCTTCGCAGCGCCTGTTGTAGCAGGTACTGCTTCCTTGCTCCGGGAACGTTATCCGCAGGCTACTGCTGCTGATATCAGGGCGCTGCTCTATCACAGCGTCGATCCAATGACCGGTGCTATTGATCCTGAGTTAGCTGTTACGCAGGTTTTTCCAAGGGATTCTCCACCATCACACCCATCGCTCGTGACAGTTACACAGCCAAGCCAGTATGGGACGCAGGGGCGAATGATTGCCATCATTATGACGTCCTTGCTGCTCATAACCTTCACTGCCACAGCGCTGTTACTTTCGCGGGTGCGTCCCTAGCCAGGATGACACCTGGAAAATTAACCGATCAGTATAGGCAATAGGGGATCTAAAAATGGCACAAATCCCAACTTCCATAACACCAAAACAATTGCGATGCCAGCAATCCAAGCAGCCACTATAGTGCCTGCGATCAGGGAGTAGCATGTCTTTTTAGGCTGTACACGATACCAAGAAAAGAAGCGATCATAGAGCTTCACGCCCCATGCTAAAAGGCCGCTTGCCCAATGGAGCTCCAAAGACAGGATCCCAATTCCCACAAACACTGTAAGCCACCCAGGGCCGGGAAAGGGAATAGTTATAATCCCCACGATCACAACTATCCATCCAAGGATGAGAACAGTCGGACGCACAAGAAACCCAAAACGATGGCGCTTGAGGTTCTCATAATGTTGATTGATTTGGGCAAGCTTGTCCGCAACTGCGTCACGCATCGAGCTCATGCGCGTTCCTTTCCCCTTGCGGCGTGATAACAAAAACGTGTACAGTCCTCCAGAATTATTCAGACTCGAAAGGAAGTCTACACGCTAGTAGAGCGGCGTTAATGCTGCTTCTTTGCTCAGCGTAGTTCCTGCCGGCAGCAAGCGAAGTAGAAACCATGATGCACGCCGTACCTTCTGTATACCCAAATGTTCTAAAACGGCATTATGCGCCAATTGATGGCGCAGTCCATGTTCGGATATGAGATGTACCCCGGCTCCTGTTTCTACAGCTACGGCCCCTCCGCCTCCTACAAAATGTGTCGCCACGGATTCTCCCGAAAGTTCGACTGCAGACGCAAAAGTAGCAGCGGAATTTGTGATACCCACAGACGTACTCGGTTCCGTGTCCGTTTGGGTAAAAGACACCGATATGCAGGTATGTGCTTTATCAGAATCTTGCCAACGTAACGGCTTATCGGGAAAAGCTATGTGAAGATCTATGTCAGGTAGCGCTGTCATCTCTGTTTTCGAGACAGTTTTAAGTTCCCAACCTAAATCTGTGAGGATGTCCTTTTGCAAAGAAGTAATGCGAACCACCCCCGAGTCATTTTTTAACCAATATTCTCCATCAGCTACAAAAAGTTCCAGATTCCCCACGGGGAGGTGAAACTGGGGCGCCTCTGGAATAATCGCCAACACATCTGCCTCTGGGTGCCACCGAGGAGTTTCAAAGCCAATGCCAAGCCTCCGGCGGATGCTCCTTCCCTCAGGTGTCTCCGCTGGAGGAAGAAGCCGCCTGTTTGCAGCGGTTACAACCACGTCACCCATGTGGCTTGTTGCCAAAAGAGCCTCGTCCGCCTCTAATTGTGGGGTTTGTTCAAAGGGCGTGGTGTGGTTGATAAGGAAAGTCGTCCGTGGGGAATGCGACTCCGTTGGTCCAGGCGTAGATGTACAAATTTGCCAGACAGGCTCTGTATCAGAGGTGTTGTTAAAGATGCTGGGTGCATCCGCGATGCCGATGGGGACCGCTATGTGTTTACTCCCAAGCACGGAATCACCAGCTTTTACTGGTGTCGCGGCTTCCTCCACCGCCAGCCGCGCCGAGGTCAGATTGGTTACCGGGTGGAGTTGTTCGCCAACGCGCACAAAGAGGTCGCCTCGTTGTGAAGAGAGAATGCGCGCGTCGCCGGGATCGGGGTTCGGACTAAAAAGCGCTAAAGCGCCTGCTCCTAAGGCCACAAGACCTACCGCGCTGAGCCCAAACGCAATGGCTCGACGCAGCCTTCCTAGCGGGTCGTGGATCATCCGGACGTCGCCAAGCAAGAGTCCTAACTCTGCACGACGAACAAGAAACCTATGCCCTGATACCTGGGCTTTTGTTGCGGGGGCGATACCTTTGCGTTGTCTTACATCCTCGTGGGGTGTTGTTATTCTTTTGGCCATGTCATCCGTCCTCATGCGCATAGGAAATTGACTAGACAGCCCCTTAAATGGGCCATCTACTTAGACGGATGCGGGGGCTTTAGAGGTTCCCTGAAATGTCCTCAGCAGTGCGCACTGCACGGGTCGTGTTTGCGCGAGCAAGCAATTCGCTGTCCACGGGATAATCGACTCCAACAAGGCTTAGCCCTTTGGCTGGAGCAACTGGGACTTGGGAGGATCGGGAGGTTTCCGTGAGCAAGGAATCGACGAATCCCTCCGGCCGTTTTCCTTCTCCTATGACTAGACAACTGCCAACAAGTGACCGAACCATGGACCAGCAGAAGGCATCGGCCGTCACATGGGCTTCATAAAGCTGCGGTTCGAGCGAGGTGGAGACGTCATGCCATGTGAATTCTTGCAGGTCGCGGATCGTTGTGGCACCTTCTCGGTGTTTACAAAAGGCAGCAAAATCATGCAAACCAATGAGAACGTCTGCCGCCGCTTGCATCGCATCTATATCGATCCGTTTAGGCCAGTGCGCTGTATCTGTTGCGCGAGTAGGAAGAGCACCTCGTGGATGGGTGGTAAGGCGGTAGACGTAGTGGCGTCGTAAAGCAGAAAAGCGCGCGTCAAATCCTTCCGGAGCTAGCGTACAAGCATGGACTCGTACGTCCTCGGGAAGCAAACGTGCCAGGCGGCGTACCAGGTTTCGCGGATCACCGTCGATGCTTCGCGTGTCCAGAGCAATGGCCGGCACGTCAAAGTGGGCCACCTGCCCCGCGGCATGGACTCCGGCATCAGTGCGTCCAGCCACGGTCAGCTGAATCGGGTGTCTCAGAATAAGTTCAAGCGAATCTTCAAGCACCCGCTGCACCGTGCGCAACTGGGAGGTTCCTTGGCGCGCCCACCCATGAAAATGCGTGCCATCGTAGGCCAAATCGAGGCGGATACGCACAGTTGGCTGATTGGTCTCCATTTTTGTTATTCCTCCACGAAGGATGCTGAAGCAGTGCTTGCTTTTGCTTTTCGACGCCCACCTCAACCTCGCGCGTTCCATCAACGCGGAACCGGGCGCATTCTAATTTAACAAAGAGCACACATATGGTTTCTATCCCCATAGCAAAACGTCCCTCATCTGCTCTTATCGGCGATGAGGGACGTTTTATGTCCAGGCGTTACAGCCCTTTAAGACTACTTCTCTTCTGCAGCCTCGTCGGTGGAGGTCTCTGCAACAGCCTCTTCAGCTGCTGGCTCCTCTATCTTCTCAGCTTCCTTGGAAGCAGCTGCGCGGGTTGCGCGGCTTGCCTCTGCAGAAACAGTCTCCTCAAGAACGAGGGAGATCTGGCTCATAGGAGCGTTGTCACCCTTGCGGTTCTCGAGCTTGATGATGCGGGTGTAGCCACCCTCACGGTTCTCAAACTTCGGAGCCAACTCGTTGAATAGGTATGCAACGACGTCCTTGTTGGGAACTGCTTTGAGCACGTTGCGACGATCCGCAACAGAGCCCTTCTTAGCCTTGGTGATCAGCTTCTCTGCGTAAGGACGCAGGAGCTTAGCCTTAGCATCGGTGGTCTTGATAGCGCCGTGCTCGAAAAGCTGTGCCGCAAGGTTTGACAGAATGTGCTTCTGGTGGCTTGCGGAACCGCCGAGACGGGCGCCCTTCTTAGGGGTAGGCATTGTGTACTCCTCGTGTACAAGTTTTATTGAGCGCTTGGGACCTTGGTTGCAAGAACCAGGCCCCTACTGGGCTTCTTACTCGGAATCTTCCAGATCCGTGTCCACGTAGTCGCCGGTAGCGGCGTCGTAGCCCTCAAGTTGGGTGGGATCAAAGTCTTCAGGAGAATCCTTCAGGAACAGACCCAAGCCAGCGAGTTTAATCTTGACCTCGTTGATCGACTTCTGACCAAAGTTACGGATATCCAACAGATCCGACTCGGTGCACTCTGCGAGCTCACCAACGGTGTGGATCTCTTGACGCTTCAGGCAGTTGTACGAACGAACGGAGAAGTTCAGATCCTCGATCGGCATGCTATAAGCAGCGATATATTCGGTCTCTTGCGGGGAAGGGCCGATCTCGATGCCTTCAGCAGCGGTGTTCAGCTCGCGTGCGAGGCCAAACAGCTCAACCAGGGTCTTGCCAGCAGACGCGAGAGCGTCACTCGGAGCAATAGAGTTCTTGGTCTCAACGTCGATGATCAGCTTGTCAAAGTCGGTGCGCTGCTCAACACGAGTAGCTTCGACCTTGTAGCTCACCTTGAGCACCGGGGAATAGATCTGGTCAACAGGGATGCGACCGATCTCATTGGTGCCTGCGTAGAGAGAAGCTGGAACGTAACCGCGGCCACGCTCAACAATCATCTCGATATCAAGACGGCCCTGCTCATTCAGAGTTGCGATATGAAGGTCCGGGTTGTGGATCTCCACGCCTGCTGGTGGCTCAATGTCGCCAGCAGATACAACGCCAGCGCCTTCCTTACGGAGGTACATGACAACTGGCTCATCAGAGTCAGAAGACAGAACCAAACCCTTGATGTTCAGGATGATGTCAGAGACATCTTCTTTCACACCGTTGATCGTGGTGAACTCGTGAAGAACACCGTCGATCTTCACGCTGGTCACTGCAGCGCCCGGAATGGACGAAAGCAGGGTGCGACGCAGCGAGTTACCAAGGGTGTAACCGAAACCTGGCTCAAGCGGTTCAATAATGAAGCGCGAACGAGCGGAATCAACGTATTCCTCGGTGAGGGTGGGGCGCTGGGAAATGAGCATTTAAGAACTCTCCTGTGAGTGACGACCGCTATTTGACGTCTATAGGCGGAAAGGATGAAAGGACTTAAAGAAGATTCCTGTCGCGTCCTGCTCCATAGATCCCGTTGTGTGGAATCCACGAAAGCAGGAGAACAGAAAATTACTTCGAGTAGAACTCGACGATGAGCTGCTCTTGCAGCGGAACGTCGATCTGAGCGCGCTCTGGCAACTGGTGTACGAGAATGCGCAGGGTGGACGGAACGACCTGCAGCCATGCTGGCACAACTGCGTCGAGGAGGTTCTCCTGAGCCTCTTCGAACCAGATCATCTTACGAGACTTCTCACGAACATCGATGATGTCGTACTGAGAAACCTTGTAGGAAGGAACGTTGATCTTCTTGCCGTTCACAGTGAAGTGTCCGTGGGAAACGAGCTGACGTGCCTGACGGCGCGTACGTGCGAGACCTGCGCGGTACACAACGTTGTCGAGGCGAGCCTCGAGCAGGATAACCAGGTTGTCGCCGGTCTTGCCGGGAAGACGGTTAGCCTCTGCGTAGTAGCGACGGAACTGCTTCTCCATAACACCGTAGGTGAAGCGAGCCTTCTGCTTCTCCTGCAGCTGAAGCAAGTACTCAGACTCTTTGATACGTGCGCGGCCAGCCTGTCCCGGAGGGTAGGGGCGACGCTCGAATGCCATGTCTCCGCCGACGAGGTCGACGCGGAGGCGGCGGGACTTACGGGTTGCTGGGCCGGTATAACGAGCCATTGTAAGTTACCTTTCCTTTCCTATTAAACGCGACGACGCTTCGGTGGGCGGCAGCCGTTGAACGGCTGAGGGGTGACATCAGAGATGGAGGTCACCTCAAGGCCGGCAGCCTGAAGAGAGCGGATAGCGGTTTCGCGACCCGAACCTGGGCCTTTAACGAACACGTCAACCTTCTTCATGCCGTGGTCCATTGCCTTGCGAGCAGCGTTCTCAGCAGCGAGCTGAGCTGCGAACGGAGTGGACTTACGGGAACCCTTGAAACCGACGTGGCCGGAGGATGCCCATGCGATGACAGCACCGGAAGGATCCGTGATGGAAACGATGGTGTTGTTGAAGGTGGACTTGATGTATGCGTGGCCCTGAGCCACGTTCTTTTTAACTACACGACGACCAGTGCGGCGAGCCGTGCTGCGAGTCTTAGGAGGCATGAATTACTTCTTCTTTCCGGCGATCGTCTTCTTCGGACCCTTACGCGTACGTGCGTTGGTCTTGGTGCGCTGGCCACGGACGGGCAGGCCACGACGGTGGCGCAGACCCTGGTAGCAGCCGATTTCGATCTTGCGACGAATGTCGGCCTGAACCTGACGGCGGAGGTCACCCTCGACCTTCCAGGTTGCTTCGATAACGTCACGGAGAGCAGAAACCTGCTCATCAGTGAGGTTGTCAGTGCGCAGGTCCGGGGAGATGCCGGTCTCCTTGAGCAGCTGGGCGGCACGGGCAGGGCCGATACCGTAGATGTAAGTGAGTGCAACCTCCATGCGCTTGTTGCGCGGAAGGTCAACTCCAGCTAGACGTGCCATAAGGGCAGTACCTTTCCGGTTGTTACGGTGGTTTTCTCCATGCTCGTCCTTACCAAACATCACTTTGCCCGGACGGATGCCGGACGATGGGATGAGATGCGCAAGGCTTTGGCCACCGCGGCCAAAGGTGTGGGTGATGCCGAAACATCAGTGAAGCATGGAGGCTTCAAAAGAAATAAACGACTAAGTCGAGTTATTTATAGCGGTAAACGATGCGACCACGGTTCAAGTCGTAAGGAGAAAGTTCCACGACTACGCGGTCCTCAGGGAGGATACGGATATAGTGCTGACGCATTTTGCCACTGATATGTGCAAGCACTTTGTGTCCGTTATCGAGTTCGACGCGGAACATTGCGTTGGGCAAAGGCTCGATGATACGACCCTCAACCTCGATTGCGCCTTCCTTAGCCATAGCCTCCACATTCCTGACATCAATACCGAGAATCGGTTGAAAACCCAACCGGCTCATCGTTCGATGCCGCATAATCACTGCTTATTACAGGTGTTTCACCTTTTGGCAATACACCAACGAACAACAGTACAGCACCCCACCCGAGAAACCAAGTTTTTCCAAGCTCTTTATCAGCGCCACCATTCAGTATGGCTTTTAACTTGTCCACACTCCCCCACCACCCCTACAAGAAAAGGCCACGGACATCGTCTCGCGATGCCGTGGCCTGTTTCCATGAGCCATAAAAATACGTGCTGATTAATACACGTATACAACGTCTCCAACTTGCAGCTGATTAAAGAAGGTCACTGCATCTTTATGGTTTAGGTGAATGCAGCCATGCGAAGGCACCTGTGGGCTCCCCTCATGGAAGGCGATGCCGTTATGAGTGAAATACACGGAAAATGGCATCGGTGCATTGTTGAATTCTCGAGAGATTTCATCCTTGATCTTGCGGTTAACGTAGAAAACGCCCTTGGGGGTCTCATGTCCCACACGTCCGCTAGAAATTGGCACCGCACCATAAGAGACCTGTCCATTATTCTGCAGCCATGAACGCTGCCCCGCCAAGTCAATGCAGGCACGAGCAAAAGCTGGGCAGGAACCGGTATCAAAAGCCGGAGGGGTGGGAACAGGGGCCGGAGCAGGAGCTGGCACAACCGGCGGTGCAGTCCGCTCTTGGATCAGACCCGGGAAGGCAAAGTTAACAGCATTGTCAACGGACTGTTTCACCGCAGCAGCTGCGTCGACAGGCAAACCTGCATCAGCCTGCGCCCGCAAGTTATTACGTAAATCCCAAGCTCCGTCACGAGTCTGTCGACCAATATTTTGCAGCTGCTGATCAAAAGAGCTACTGAGATTGCTCGACCCAAAGTCCTGTGCGGAAGAAGTGGCAGCCTGGCTCACCAGAAGAGCTGCGGAAGTTGCTGCAGTTCCAACCATCGCCGCAATACGACGACGGGCCACGGACTGCTTCGCATGACGCGGCTTATAAGACATGCTGACCACTATATCCCGACTGAGCAAAAACTTAGGAACCTAAGCAGGCCTCTCTCGGCGTGTCGCACATAACAATTTGGCAACTTTTAACAAGAGACAAGAAAAGGGGCGCGCCTTGCTTTCCGCTCCGCACGCCCCCTTTTTCAGCAACTACATCACTTCGGTCTGCTTGGCTTTAAAATGCCAGCAGCTTCTGCATGCCGCCCCATATCGACGCTAGGAAACTGAAAATAGGTGCAAATCCCGGAAAAATCCGTAAAAGTTCTTGCCAAAAACCTTTATTTTCAGTGTTATCTGTACCGCCGGCTTTTCCAGACTTCTCCTTTTCCAGCTTAAGGGCCTCTTCCGCTGCCTTCCGAGCAATCTCAGCAGCCTCTTTAGCCTCAGCCAAGGCCTTGGCTTGATCTTGGGAATTTGCTAGCTCCGCCTCAACCTTAGCCAATTGTTCCGCTAACGCTTTAGCCTCATTCTCTGCTTTCATTGCAGCTTCTTCAGCCTCAATCGTAGCTCCCTCAGCTGCTTTAACCCGAGCATTAGCCTCCTCAGCGGCAGCGATAGCATCCTGTGCTGCGCTCTTAGCCTCAGCCAGAGCCTGTGCAAGCTCTTCGTTTTCAAGCTCGGCTTCTTCTAGTTCCTTAGTTAGCTTTAGCACGTTCGCCGTAGCTTCCTCAGCCTTAGCCGTCGCAGCCTTCGCGTCTTCAATAGCCTTAGCCAAAGCAGGATCCGGCAAATCGGTAATACCCAAGGCTTTGTTGCTCAAGCAATCGGCTCCCAGCCAAGCCATGTTGAACTTGGCAAACTTGAGGGTCATTCCCCTTTCCTTATCGCCAGATTCATACACCATGCCAATATTGCCGTCAGCCATAGGAGTCATGACCGAGTACTGAAAACGGCCAGCTTCGATCTGACGCCCGTGCGTCCACGACCTACCGTCATCACAGGAGGCCATGACCCAACCATTGCTACGCCCGTCTTGCCCGTATTCTCCTTTAATTCGGGTATCAATCGGAGCAGAGTACAAGAGCACCCGCGCGGCAGCACTGCCTTCCGGGGCACTAGGGTATGCCTTAATCAGAGAAACATTGATACCAGTATTTCTTTGCAATGGGTGCTGAGGTGGCGCAACGATTACCGGTTCAGGCTTACTCCAGGTTTCTCCCTGATCCTCTGAATAAGACCTCCAACGCTCTGCGCCTCTCGGATTACTAGGATTACTTCCCGTACTCTTCGAATTCATCATGATTCGACCATCGGAAAGCTCCACTAGCTTATTCTCATCCCCGTTCGTCTCTCCCTCGCCCCCGACGCCTTGTCCAACATTCCAGGTCGCCCCATGGTCATCGGAATAAAGCGCTACGTTTGCTACAGCCCCAGCACCATTTGGGCTGTAGTGCACCGACATTGGGAAAAGTAACCGTCCCGCATTTTCCCCGTACTTTAATTGGATTCCGTTACCAGAAGTCGCAAATCTTCCACGACCCGCAAGCTCTTGCCCAGGCTTGTGCCGGACTTTAATTTTCTCCGTCAACTCGCTGAGAAGCTTCATGTTTCCCCAGGTTTGACCGTTGTCGTTCGATTCAATTATGACGGTATCCTGAACCGACCTTTTCTGTATTGGATCTTCAACGGAACCTCTATTTACACCTGCAGTCGCATCAAAGAAGCGGTAGTCATAACCCCGCACAAAGACTGCAAATATCTTCCCTGTTTCATGGTCTACAACGATTGAGGGATCGGTATAGGAAAGATCCCGCGGATCCTCGGTCCCCTTGGCAATGAAGTCGCCCTCCTCAAAGGATTTACCGGAATCATGAGAGCGATAAATCTCAATATCCGTCTGCTTTTCACGCGAATTACGTTTCGTGTTCTCGTAAGGCGCATCCCTACACCAGGTCCTGCTCTGCGCATCTGGTCCATAGCGGTTATCAAAAGCCACCAAAAGAGTTCCGTCTACTGCCGTAGCGATAGCCGGAATACGGAAGCACCGCTGCCCTGCCGGGTCTACGTCTCTGATAACCTTCGAATCAAAAAATTCGCTGGTTACAGGGTCGGGAAGCTTACCCTCCCCCACTGCACCACGCGCTACGGGCGCGGGCGGGGCAGCGTCGAAAAGCCCATTATTATCAATGGGCGCAGGTACGATGGTCGAACCCTCTTCAGCAAGAGTCGCAGGAGCCGTAAGGCCTTGAGTGGTGAGCGCCAGCGCTGCTGTGAGTGTTACCAGCGCTTTGCGAGTTCCACGGCGGTGTGAATCCGTCATTGGAAACTCCCTTCGTTGAGATGGATGAAACATGCAAAAATGAGACAGCCAACACATCAGACGTCCGACCTCTTATATCGGCAGGTGTCCCACAGACTTGGAAGAAACTGGGGGCCATGCGTCACATTAAAAATTAATCGATGACGGAACATGCAAATGGTGTTATCTAGAAGATTAGCAACCACACAGGCGGGCTTGGAAGCTTTCCTCCAAATGTGCTTTTCTCCACTGATGGGGGTAATGCTTTTAAGATCACGTCAAAGTTACAAAATAATAAAGTATTTATAACAGAAGAAATACCCTGCAGCCAGCAAAAATATACAAAAAATGACCCAACAGAGCACCAAGTGCAGAACGTCAGGCCACTTTAAGTTAAAAAATATGTAACTACTTACGGGGGGTAAGAATTCGGGGGCCCTCGCTTGTGGCCGCCACAGTGTGCTCCCAATGGGAAGACCATGAGTCGTCATCCGTAACTACAGTCCACTCGTCTTCCAGAACAAAAGAATCCACGGACCCCAGCGTCAACATGGGTTCAATAGCCAGGACTGATCCTTCTTGAATCATCGGCCCCCTACCCGGTTTACCCTCGTTAGCCAGGTAGGGCTCCTCATGCATGGTTCGTCCAATGCCGTGACCGCCATAGCCGTCCACGATCCCCAGCTTTACACCAAAGCGTTTTTCCGCTTGACGCGTTGCTTTTTCTAGTGCGTGGGAGACGTCGGTAAGCCTATTTCCAGGGATCATCGCCTTCATCCCCTCCATAAGCACCCACTCGGTGGCCTGGTTAAGCGCTTCTACATCAGCAGCAAGCTTGCCTATCCCAAAAGTCCAAGCAGAATCCCCTACCCAGCCCTCAAAGGTAGCTCCGCAATCAATAGAGACCAGGTCGCCTTCCCTTAAAACGGTCTCTGCATTTGGGATTCCGTGAACTATCACTTCATTCACTGAGGCGCAGATTGATCCAGGAAAGCCTTCATAGCCCTTAAACGTGGGGATAGCGCCACAGGATCGAATCGTCCCGCGTCGAGCTCCAGAGTGCTTACTCCTGGTCCTGCTGCAGCTTTAACAGCCTGCAGAGCCTTACCCACAATCTCGCCTGCAGCTTGCATCGCATCAAGTTCGGCAGGGGTTTTAGCTGGAATTACTTTGCGTTTGGATCGAAAACCCATCATCACATCCTTTCAGTCCCCTTATCAGGGCGATTCTTTGCTGCGACAGCCGCAGCAAACGAGTGTCTCTACGAGTTAAAAAAGCAAAAACCGAGCACTGACAAACGCTATACACCGGGTGTATAGTCACGCGTCAGGCTCGGCTCGCAGTCAATCAGGTTTTATTTTCCTAGGGCCTCAAGGGTCCGAGAATTAATGTCTTCCACGGTGCCTTCAGCAGTAATAGCAATAATCTGCTCACCGTAGTGATCAATCAATGGCGCAGTCTCCTCGCGGTACACCTGCAAACGAGTACGAATCGTACTTTCGTTGTCATCTGCACGGCCGCGGGCCAACATACGCTCTACAACAACGTCCTCAGAAACTTGGTAGTTGATAACACCGTCCAACGTGGTGCCAAACTCTTCCAAGAAACCCTCAAGGATTTCTGCCTGCTCCACGGTGCGAGGGAAACCATCGAGGAGGAAGCCATCCTTGGCGTCTTCCTCTTCCAAACGAGACTTCACCATGCGCGCGGTGACGTCGGTGGGAACAAGTTTGCCGTTGTCGATGTACTGCTTGGCTTCGATCCCCAGCGGGGTTCCCTCACCAATATTGGCCCGGAACAAGTCACCCGTGGAAATGTGCGGGATACCAAGCTTTTCGGAGAGGATCGCAGCCTGAGTGCCCTTGCCGGCACCGGGGGGTCCAAGGAGTACAAGACGCATTATTTGAGGAGTCCTTCGTAGTTACTTTGTAGAAGCTGAGATTCGATCTGCTTAACCGTAGTCAGTGCAACCGAGACCATAATCAGAATAGCCGTGCCACCAAACGGTGTGGAGCCCGCAGAACTTGCACCTACCCCCAAATCGAGGGCGATGTTAGGAAGAACAGCAATGATACCAAGGTAGAGTGCACCCACGAACAGCAGGCGGTTCATCACAAAGCCTAGGTACTCAGCAGTAGGCCGACCAGGTCGAATTCCCGGAATAAATCCACCGTACTTCTTCATGTTCTCCGCTTGCTCATTCGGATCATATTGAACCGACACGTAGAAATAGGAGAAGAAAATGATCAAGACAAAGTACAGCACGATGTACTGCCATGAAGACGGAGTCTGCAGATACTGAATGACGTTGCGCTGCCACCAGTTATCAGAAACCTCGTGAGAACCGGAATTGATGATCTGAGTAATCAGCACGGGCATGTAAATAAGTGAAGACGCAAAGATCACGGGGATCACGCCGGCCTGGTTTACCTTCAAAGGCAGGTAGGTAGAAGAGCCACCATACTGACGACGCCCCACCATGCGTTTGGCGTACTGCACGGGGATACGGCGCTGGCCCTGCTCCACAAACACAACGCCGACCACAAGAATGATCACGGCTACCAGCACAACGGCAAAGACCACGCCGCCGGAAGAATTCAAAATATTTGCACCGTCGGACGGAAGACGAGTCGCGATACCAGCGAAGATAAGCAAAGACATACCATTGCCCACACCGCGCTCAGTGATAATCTCACCCAGCCACATAACAAGCATCGCGCCGGCAGACATAACCAGTACCAGCATGATGAGAGTCCACAGGCCTGCATTAGGCATAAGCACCTGCACACCCGCACCCAAAAGCTGTTTACGGTCCGCCAAAGCAACAATGCCGGAAGACTGCAGCAAAGCTAAGCCCAAAGTGAGGTAGCGAGTGTACTGATCCATCTTCGCCTGACCAGACTGCCCCTCCTTCTTCAGCTCTTCAAAACGAGGAATCACCACGGTGAGTAGCTGCACGATAATCGAGGCCGTAATGTACGGCATAACGCCGATCGCAAAAATCGACAGCTGCAGCAGCGCACCACCTGAGAACAGATTGATGAGCGAGTAGACGCTTGAGGAGTCTGAGGTCAGCTCACGAAGACGCCCACTAATAGACGCATAATCTACTCCGGGTGACGGGATTTGCGCACCAATCCGGTAAAGAACGATCAACGCAAGGGTGATCAAAATCTTCTTGCGCAGATCCGCGTCCCGGAATGCCTGAAAAATGGCGGACACTTAGCCTCCTGGCTTCACATACCCCCGCAATAAAGCCGCAACGATACATCAGCTCAACACTGATCACGCTTCCGTCTTCATCTCTCAAGGGATGGAAGGTTTAAATAAAACTCGTTCTCTCTAACCGTTGAACAATGCAATCTTTGTTCAAAAAGGCAACTCGCAGAAAAAAATCAAGCGCAGAAAATATAACTTCAACTGCCCTTTTAGGAGATTCCCCCACTATGGGCTTCTCTCTCTTTATTCCTGCCAGGCCCTCTTGCACAAGCTCACATTCCATCAAAAGTTGAGGTTGGACATGATTGACCGCTTTACTCTACCACCGCACCCCACCAACTACACAGTTAAGGTTATTTTTAGTTTTAGGTCCCCCTAAGTCACCAAGAAAGCCGCTGCGTACAAATTAAGCCAAGCAAGACAATCTCCATCCTGCCCTTTTCCGCTGACTATATGTCCCTTATATCCCCCGACCTCACCGACCTATCTCTCAAATCTTTCCTGCAGTAGATGAGTCATACATCTCAACTTTTTTCGTTTTAACCCCACATCACGCGTTTCCCCGTACAATAACCATGTCTATGCCACGTTGCTGCGCATAGTTAGTATGCGAGCGATTTTTAAACCCTCGCCTGCTTCCACGTGATTCTTTACTACGGACCGTTCGGCACGTACCTGCCGATAAAGAAATGGAGTTGCCTCACTATGGCATCAGTGACTTTTGAAAAAGCATCCCGCGTTTATCCCGGCGCGAACAAACCAGCCGTGGATGAATTTGACCTTCATATTGAAGACGGCGAGTTCCTAGTCCTCGTGGGGCCTTCAGGCTGCGGCAAATCTACGACCTTACGCATGCTGGCGGGGCTTGAGGAGGTCAATTCTGGCCGCGTCTCCATCGGGAACCGCGATGTCACTGATATCCCTCCACGCGATCGTGACATCGCCATGGTTTTCCAGAACTATGCGTTGTATCCCCATATGACTGTCCGTGAGAACATGGGCTTTGCGCTCAAGATTGATAAGAAGCCAAAGGAAGAAATCAACCGCCGCGTTGAAGAGGCTGCTCGTACTCTTGATCTCACCGAATATCTCGACCGCAAGCCTAAGGCGCTATCCGGCGGTCAGCGTCAACGCGTGGCTATGGGACGCGCCATTGTCCGCAAGCCCGAGGTCTTCCTTATGGATGAGCCGCTCTCCAACCTAGATGCAAAGCTTCGTGTGCAGACCCGAACCCAAATCGCTGCGCTTCAGCGCGAACTTGGCGTCACCACTTTATACGTGACCCATGATCAGACAGAGGCCCTGACGATGGGCGATCGTATTGCGGTGCTTAAGTTTGGCGTGCTGCAGCAGGTGGGTACGCCTCGTGAGCTTTACGATTTCCCTGCTAACGAGTTTGTAGCTGGTTTTATTGGTTCTCCAGCAATGAACTTGGGCACCTTCACAGTCGAGGGTGATCATGCGGTTTTGGGCAAGGCACGGGTTCCACTGAGCCCTGCTACTCGTGCGGCCATTACGCCTTCTGATAATGGCAAGATTACTATCGGTTTCCGTCCGGAGGCGCTTGAGGTTGTTTCTGAAAACGAGCCAAATACCATTCCGGTAAAGCTGCACATGGTCGAGGAGCTCGGTTCGGATGCCTACATGTACGGCAAGCTTGAGGGCGGCGGATCCCTAGGCTCTGGAACTGACGCTAACCCCGATGACGAGTCCACCGATGAGATCATCATTCGCACCGCCCCACACGCTGCACCCCCCATCGGTTCCATCATCCATGTCCGTATCCGTGAGGGCGCTCAGCATAACTTCTCCAAGTCCACTGGCATGCGATTGCCAGAATAAGCACGTCTCATTTTTATTGCCGCTGCCCACACGGGAACTTCCCCGCGTGGGCTTTCGTGCAACCAGCCTTTGTCTGTGCCCCTCGTTTCCTCGCGACCTTTGTGAAAGAGTCATCATGCCCGCCACCCCTTTTATGCAGATAACCAACGGTACGATTGCCCCGGCGTTACTGCAGCTTCCGTGGTCTCTTCCGCTAGAAGATTGGCCTGAAGAATATTTGGCGTCGCTCCCACGAGGAATTTCGCGCCATGTGGTGCGTTTTGTGGGAATTGACGGCCGGGTTTTCGCGATTAAAGAGATCGGGCAAAAAGTTGCCTATCACGAATACAAAACGCTGCGGGATCTTAATCGCTTAGGGGCGCCGTCAGTACGCCCCCTTGCGGTGATTACCGGGCGTGTCGACGCCACCGGGGAACCCCTCACAGCGGCGCTGGTCACGGAACATCTAAAGTTTTCCTTGCCTTACCGCGCGGTTTTTTCCCAGTCCATGCGCTCAGAAACAGCCACCAGGCTTATCCACTCCCTCGCGGTTCTCTTAGTCCGCCTGCATCTGCTGAATTTCTTCTGGGGCGACGTCAGCTTGTCCAATACGTTGTTTCGCAGAGACGCGGACTCTTTTTCGGGGTACCTTGTGGACGCCGAAACCGGCGAGCTGCAGCCTAAGCTCAGCGATCAACGCAGGCTTTACGACGTAGACATTGCTCGGGTGAACATCATCGGCGAGCTCATGGATCTGCAAAGCGGCAAGCTCCTTTCCCCTGACGTAGACGCTATAGAAATAGGCAACCGCATCGTAGAAAAGTACTCGCTGTTGTGGGAGGAATTAACTGCCGAGCAAACCATTAGCCAGACGAACATTGGAAAGTGCAGCAGCGCATCGACAAGCTCAATGCCTTGGGCTTTGATGTGGGGGAACTCAAGCTCACTAGCTCCGATGAGGGACAATCCGTGCATATTAGGCCTAGGGTGGTCGACGCCGGACACCATCACCGCGCGCTCATGCGGCTCACGGGCCTAGATGTACAAGAAAATCAAGCCCGGCGCATTCTCAATGCCATTGAGACCTACCGAGCGATCCATTCCGATAGCCACAGGCCGATGAGCACTATCGCGCATGAGTGGCTGACCCATATTTTTGAGCCCACGCTTGCGGCTATCCCTAAGGAATATTCGGCACGACTACAGCCTGCACAGATATTCCATGAGGTTCTCGAACACCAGTGGTATCTCTCAGAGCAAGCTGGACACGAGATACCACTGAATAGCGCGGCAGTAGACTACGCGAAGACCATCCTGCCTCATCGGCCAGATGAGGAACGGATGTTGGACCAGGACCCCCACGATGAGCTGTCAGAGGATTAAGGGGGGCGTCGATAAGCTTTTTAGTCGCGGTATTTTTCATTCCCCCGGTTAAGCCACGCGTAGGCGGCTCCCATGCATACGCCACCGCCGATGAGATTACCGATAAAAACGATCGCCCAGTTGCGAGCAATATGCGCAGCATCAAAATGGGATGGAAGTGACTCGGCGCTAAAACCGACTAAAGAAACAAGGCTGAAGTTTGCAATAACGTGTTCAAGGCCCATCACGGTAAACATGCTGATGGTAACCACCAAGGTAAGAAACTTGCCGGAAAACTCCTTCACCATGGCCACCCCGATGATGCCCATGTTGACTGCCACGTTAGCCAGAATTCCTTCGACGAGGAGTCCCAAAGATGACTTGCCCAATTTAGTTTCTGTGATAGTAGAAACCAAGCTCTCTGCATCTACATGGGAAAAAACAACCGCTCTGCTCAGCAGGAAGGCTACGAGTACAGCGCCCACAAGATTGAAAAAGGTACACACAAGAAGTATTTGGGTGGCCTTGGGCAAAGACAGTTTCTTATGCACAACTCCGAACCCCAGATACATCATGTTGCTCGTGGCCAGCTCGGCATTAAGCAAAACTATGGTGTACAAGCCGACAAAGAACATCAATCCGAAAATCGGGTATCCCACACCGTGAACAACATGATCAAGCTTTTGTCCAAGGGTAACGGCGAAAGCGGTTCCCAGTGTTAGGTAAACACCAGCGAAAATGCAGCGGACAGAATACCGCCAGAAATCAGTTTCAAAGAGGACAACCTTCTTTGCCACTGCTGAGGAGACTTTATTTGTGAGCGATACGGGCGCGGTCAACGTGCACGGCCTTTCCTAAAAAACGAGATGAGTCCGCGCTACTCCCCGGTGAAGGAGGCATCGGTTCGCGCGAACGTAACAGATCGATGTTAGAGCATCTCTTCTTTATTTGAGGAGAGTGAGAAACTATTCACATTCTCAGCCAGGGCGTAGGCGATGGTTCGGCTTTTATAGCAGCACGGTGGCAATAAGTCCCGTGAATAGGAGGATCACAGGATACGCCCACGGGACCCACGCTGCAGGCAGAGTGCCTTCCTGATCAAGCAGCGGCTGACGATAATGCAAAAACACCGTCCCTAACGCCGGCGAAATAAACATCGCGGCGCCAAAGGCACCAGCGGAATACATCATGCGATTCTCGGCACCCCAAAAGAGATAAAAAATTATGACAAATCCGAGCAAAGCAATCCCCATGGGGAGAATTCCAAGACGGGTGCCCAGGGAAAGCGCCACAATCCAAAATACTGCGGCAAGAGTGACCCCCAGCATCACAGCCCACCTCAAGGCGGTAGACAACTGCGCAGTGATGTCTATAGCCGCCAGCACTACCAGAGCTACTAGGAGCACCCACGCGGGGTTTTGAGACTCAGTACTCCACGCCCGACGATCCAAAGCTAGGTCATACGGAACCTCGCTAACCGCCGCAATAACGAATGTCCATGCGGCAAGGCGCCATCGATTTATTCCTCGTTTGATCGCCCATGTGTAAAGCCAAGCGACGAGCGGAATCGCGCACCAAGAGATTACCTCCATCACGATTCCTACAGTCAGTAAACCCAAGCCGGCGTCCACATACCCAGTATCCGTGGGGCGGACCATGAGAGACCCCAGCGAGGACGCAAGGATGAAAAACCCTGCTAAGCCAGCCAGCTTATGAGCGTTCAATCCCCGCTGGCGTAGCTGAACATTCATTTATTTCCTCACTCCTGTTTCCAAACAATTCTTGGGGTGTCTATTGACGGTGCTCATCACAGCGGGATGCCCTCGTGTTTTATTGGTGCATAACCAACACGAGGGCATTTGGCGTATAAGCTACTAGCTTTACTATCCCTTAACAGAACCGGCCATCGACTCTTGATAGTAACGCTGCATCACTATGAACAAAATTGTGATCGGGATAGAGATGCACACGGCACCTGCGGCAAAGCGTGCAAACCAGTCGTAGATATATTCTTTCTCCAGCATCTTCCATAGGCCTAGAGAAACCGTGTAGTTTTCCTGCGTTCGAGCAATCGCCTTTGCCAGCACAAAGTCCAGCCAAGGGGTCAAGAATCCCACAATCGCTTGATACACGATCATCGGCTTGGAGATCGGAAGAATAATCTTGGTAAAGACCTGCCACCGGGTGCAGCCGTCGAGAAGCGCCGCCTCATCCAATGAAATTGGAATGGTGTCCATGAATCCCTTCATCACATAAAAGCCCATGCCAGTTCCAGCGGAATACACGATGATCAACGCAAATGTAGTGGTCCAGTCTTGGGTAAGGCCGATCGCTTTAAGAATAAAATAGATGGCCACCACTGACATGATGCCGGGAAACATGCCCAAAATCAGCGCGGTGTTCATATAAACCTTGCGGAACCGGAAGCGCAGGCGGCTCAGCGAGTAGGAGACAAAGAGCACAAAGACAATGCTGATTGCGCACGTAAAGCAAGCAATGATGAGAGTGTTCACAAACATCTTGGGAAAGTTCAACACCGAGTGATCGGTAAAGAGCTGAACGTAGTTGTCCACGCTGTACTCGGTGGGCAAAAAGGTGTTCGTGTACGGAGCTGTGTTCTTGTTAAAGCTTTCTGCCACGACCCAGACGATGGGAATCACCCAAATGATTGCCAGGACGGTAAGAAAGAGGTGAACGAAGAAGTCTACAAGCTGTCGCGTGCGACGCTGGCTTCCGCGGATCCCTACTTGTTTGGTGCTCATCACTGGAATCCTTCCTCGTTGCGATAAGAGCCGCTTCGGCGGTACGTAATAAGTGCCACGGTGGAAAGAACGATGAAGGTCAAAATACCAATCACCGCACCCACGTTGTAATCACCACGGTCAACCGTGAGTTTGTACAACCAGGTGATTAGAAGATCTGTCTTACCAGCCGAGGCGCCGATTGGGGTGGGGTCGCCTCTAGAGAGCATGTAGATCACATTGAAGTTGTTCACGTTAGCGGTAAACGTGGTGATCAAATACGGAGTCATCACAAAGAACATGTACGGCAGGGTCACGTTGCGGTAAGTCTGCCACCAGCTGGCGCCGTCGAGACGTGCAGCCTCATAGAGCTCGCCCGGAATATTCTGCAGAATTCCTGTGACCTGCATGATTGTGTACGGAATACCAATCCAGAGGTTGACAATGATCACGGTCACTCGCGCCCACGTTGCGTCTGTAAAGAACGGCAGACTGCTGTCAATCCAGCCCCAATTGAGCAACAAACGGTTCACGATGCCCTCTGGCTGCAGCATGCTGCGCAACACGAGGAGAGTAACAAACTGGGGGACAGCCACAGATAGGGAGAAAATCGCACGCCAGAATGTCTTTCCCCGGGTAGTCTTGCGCTGAATAATCATGGCCAAGAACATGCCCAGGAAGTAATTAAGGAATGTGGCAAAGAATGCCCATACGAGGGTCCAGGTGAGCACGCCGATAAAAATCTGCAGGTTAACTTCACCACCAGTGTTAGAGAACACTTTGCCAAAGTTCTCTAGACCTACCCAGTCAAACTTCTGGACATTCCGAGAATCATAGCTGGTAAATGCCATGCTGATCATAAAAATCAGCGGCAGAACCGTGAAGATTAAAATGCCAGCAGTGGGAAGCGACATCAGGGTAATCGGTGCGTCTTCATCAGTTAACGCGTGCAGATCTTCTTTCAGAGTACGCGCACGCCCCTGCTTTTCCACGAAGGTCTGTGCCTTGTATGCGCTACGCAGCGCGATCGTGGCCAGCCATAGGAAGACGATAATGAGGAAGATCGTAGCCACGCCTTCTAGCAACAAGACAACCGACGGTTCACTGTTCTTATAAACCCAGAATCCGTCTACTTTGACGCGGCCTTGTTCACCAGTACCTAGTCCTGGCAACTCTTGAAGCGCCTTGATGCCCTTATCGCAGAACAGCGCAATAGCAACTATCTCTATGGCAAGGAGCACTATCCCCTTGAGAAATTGTTTGCGTACTAGGTTGCCAAGGCCAAAGACAACAAATGATGCTTTAGTGACGTTATCTCCGTTGGCCCACGCACGAGACAACGAATAAAGGCTCGGTTCATCATTGCGTTTTTGTGTCTTCGACTTCGATTTAGTCAGCACGCCACTGCGGTGGACTCCAGCTTTCATGAGTCCGCACTCCCCTTCCTGTGGCTTTTAAAAATGTGTTGTGAAAAACTGCTTATGCACACGTGAAGCCCAGTACTCAGACTGGGCCCCACATACTCATACTCAGGGATTACTTTTTGCTAAAGCTAGAGGTCCAAGCATCGGTCTTAGCTACCGCATTCTCGGAGTTAACCTCGCCGTTGACCAAGGCCTTACCAAAAGTGGTTGCAGGATCCCAGAAGTCAGTCATTGGCTTCAGGGTTGGCTGCAGAATCGAAGCATTGGAGACAGTCTCAAACAGCGCAACTGCCACAGGATCAGCGGCGATAGCAGCGTCTTTTGCCAGTGACTTGTCTGCTGGGATAACGCCGTTCTTATCAAAGTGCGACTTCTGAGACTCTGTGGAAGCTAGGAATGCTGCAAACTCAGAAGCGGCCTTGGGGTTCTTAGTATTTGGGTTATACGCAATTGCCTTTGAACCGGAGAAAGCCTTCATCTGAACATCCTGGCCATCAAGCTTGAAGGTCGGGAGGCTAGCAACACCGTAGTTATCGCCTAGAGCCTTCTTGATGTTCTTGGCATCCCAAGAACCGGAGAAAACAACGTCCACGGAGCCGTTGGCCAAACCACCGATGCCGGATCCTTCAGAGTCGTTGACAAAGTTGGGGTTCTTTACCACGCTTGTCAGGTATTTGGTTACTTCACCAGCTTTGTCCCCCAGCTTGATGCCGGCCTTCTCATCCAAGCCATCTTTGCCAAAGAAAGAGGCGCCAGCACCAGCATAAAACGCTGGATAGTACCAGGAGTTAGACATAGGGAAAGAAACCTTAGCCTTAGACAGCATGGTGTCAAAAGACTTAATGTCTTCCTGGTTCAGTTTTGCTTTGTTGTAGTACATGAACCACGTATTCGGCTCAATCGGCAGGCCATAAGCCTTGCCATCCTGTCCCTTAACGCTAGCGGCAATGGTGTCTTCTGCTTGCTCACTGAGCTGCTTCATGCTGGCGTCGGAAAGCTCCCCCACAGAACCTGAATCCAAGAGCGATCCCAAGCGGTCATTAGCGTAGACATAAACATCAGCCGCGGCCGAAGGATCCTGGTTTACGGTCGTTGCAGCTTGATCTGCACCAACCACCGAGTTCTTCCAGGTGATGTCATAGTCCGGATGGGCTTCTTCAAACTTCTTTTCAACGGACTGCAACCATCCGTCTGAGCCGTCCTGATCTTCCTGCGAGCTCCAGACGCTCAGAGTGATCTTGCCGCCTTTAGAGTCACCCGAACCATTCGCACCCTTAGAGTCCTTATCGCTAGAGCAACCGGCAAGAACGAGGGTTGAGATGGCCAATACGCTGAGGGCTTTCTTTGCGTGGATCTTCATCCACTTCACCGCCTTTAGAGATTAGGGGGATAAGTTGGGAACAACTACCGCTTTTCCTCATGCCCGAATAAGACATTTTTAAAGTGGTAATCACCTGTCAAGCAATTAGCTTAACCTCCTGTGACACTTCCGAGTAACTCGAAAGTTTATGCACTAACTCACAGACCCCCATACTTGCAGTCGATCTACCCCTTTTGCAAGCCCCACCAGCACCAATTAGCCACCATTGCCCCTTTTTGAGGAAAAATCGATAAGAGAAAAAGTGTGAATAAAGTAGCTTCTAGCTGGCGATTGGTCGGACCTCTTACCTTTTTCAACGGGCAAGAAACCCCCAAAAAGACCACCCAAACGGAACAGGTAATAACCAAGATCGGAGGGGGTGAGATCTTAACCACTGGGACTGGCTATCACCCAAAAAGGCCCCGAAAAATAAGAAAACCCTAGATGCTTTACACATCTAGGGAAATGGATTAACGCCCCGTTTGGCTTGGACCGGAAAGCCGCGGCTTTAGCTTTTCTACCTCTGCTTTATATGTATCATCATTCTTAGCCAGCTTTTCAATCAGATCCCACTGATCCTTGCTCAGCTTTTTATAGTAATCCCTCTCCGCTGAGGCCTCCCTCAAATCAGCCCGCAATCCCCGAGTTTCTTGCTTATCGCTGGACTGCAGCTTCTCATAGGCACTCCCCAGCAGCGAGACCGTGCAGGGGCGTTGGAAGACCACAGGGTACGACCCTCCCCTATCGGTAACATCCCATTCCCGCTTGCAGCTCCAGGTGTCGCCCAGCTTCTCCACACTCTCACGCACATTAGTTTCTCGTCCACCATCTTCAGTGAGCAGGATTTGCGAGGCTCCCGCCACCGAGCCGCCCAAGGTAAGGCAGCACACCGCACCGGCGATAAGTGAAACTTTGATTTTTTGCATGAGGGATCTCCTTTTGAGAGTTGAGAAAAGACGCACGATAGGGATCGGTTATAAAAATCCCCAGTGCGTTAGGCTTTTTTCATATTAATACCGAATAAGTTTTTGGTCAATTTTTAATATATGCATACTTTAAAAGTAGAAATTGGAATAAGAAAAAGCCGTACCTACCACCGCAAAAGCGGAGTAGGTACGGCTTTAGTGAGAACTAATCAGTTACTTAACTGATTTAAGCCTCAGCGATCGAGCCGCCAGCGGCTTCGATCTTTTCCTTAGCAGACTTAGAGAACTTGACGCCGGAAACGGTCAGCTTAACGCTGATCTCGCCTTCGCCAAGAACCTTAACAGGCTGCTTCGCGCGAACAAGACCTGCAGCTGCGATATCTGCAGCTGCGATCTCGCCACCGTTAGGGAAGGCCTTCTCCAGGTCAGCAACATTGACAACCTGGTAGTAAACCTTGGAAGGGTTCTTGAAGCCCTTGAGTTTTGGCAGACGCATGTGGATCGGCATCTGGCCACCCTCGAAAGCAGCAGAAACCTGCTTACGAGCCTTGGTGCCCTTGGTACCGCGACCAGCGGTCTTACCCTTGGAAGCCTCACCGCGGCCAACGCGGGTCTTTGGCTTGTTTGCGCCCTTTGCAGGACGCAGATCGTGGAGCTTAATTGGTTCGCTCATGTTTTACTCCCCTGCCACTTCTTCGACAGACACCATGTGGCGGACCACATTGATCATGCCGCGCACTGCGGGGGTGTCCTCGTGTACGACGGAGTGGTTGATGCGCTTAAGACCAAGAGCAGCCATGTTCTTGCGCTGCTTCGGGTTTGCACCAACCAGACCCTTATGCTGAGTAATCTTCAGGGCCATAGTTACGCCTCCTGTCCTGCGCGTGCACGCAGCATACGAGCCGGAGCAACTTCTTCCATGGTCTTGCCACGACGAGCAGCGACCTCTTCAGGGCGGTTGAGCTGCTTCAGGCCGGCAACGGTAGCGTGAACTACGTTGATGGCGTTGTCGGTGCCAAGAGACTTGCAAAGGATGTCCTGAACGCCAGCGCACTCAAGCACTGGGCGAGCTGCGCCACCGGCGATAACACCGGTACCAGGTGCAGCCGGACGCATCATAACGATGCCTGCCGCTGCCTCACCCTGGACTGGGTGAGTGATGGTGCCGGCAACCATTGGAACGCGGAAGAAGTTCTTGCGAGCTTCCTCAGCACCCTTTTGGATTGCAGCTGGAACTTCCTTGGCCTTGCCGTAGCCAACGCCGACCATGCCTTTGCCGTCGCCAACGATCACGAGGGCGGTGAAGCTGAAGCGACGACCACCCTTCACAACCTTGGAGACGCGGTTGATGGTCACAACGCGCTCAATGTACTGAGAGCGCTCGTCCTGCTGCTGGTTACGACGATCATCGCGGCGTCCGCCACGGCGATCGTTCTTCTTCTGGTTGTCGTCGGCGGAGCGTCCGCCGTCACGCCGTTCACGTCCCGGCATTACGCAATCCTTCCGTTGATGTTCATGGAGATAGCGGTCATTAGAACTTCAGACCACCTTCACGAGCTGCGTCGGCCAGTGCAGCAACACGGCCGTGGTACTTGTAGCCAGCGCGGTCGAAAACGATCGACTCAATGCCAGCAGCCTTAGCGCGCTCGGCGATCAGCTGACCGACCTTTGCGCCCTTGGCCTTCTTGTCACCCTCGATTGCACGAACTTCCGCTTCCAAGGTGGAGGCAGCAGCCAAAGTGTGGCCAGCGAAGTCGTCGATGACCTGAACGTGCATGTGGCGAGAGGTGCGGTGGACGACGAGACGTGGGGTCTCGGCGGTACCACACAGGTTCTTGCGGATGCGGTTGTGACGGCGCGCGCGAGCGATGCGACGGCGGGTGGAAATGTCCTTGCCCACAGGCAGACGCTTGCCGTTGTTGTTCTCGTTGTTGCTCATTGCTTACTTACCCGTCTTTCCGACCTTGCGACGGATCTGCTCGCCCTCATAACGAATACCCTTGCCCTTGTAAGGATCATCCTTACGAAGGCGACGGATGATGGCGGCGATCTGTCCGACCTTTTGCTTGTCGATACCGGAGACAGACAACTTGGTGTTGCCGTCAACAGCGAACGTGATGCCTTCCGGAGCCTCAATAAGGACCGGGTGGGAGTAACCAAGGGAGAACTCGAGGTTCTGGCCCTTAAGAGCAACACGGTAGCCAACACCGAAGATTTCCATCTTGATGGTGTAGCCCTCGCTCACGCCAACAACCATGTTGTTAACCAGGGAACGAGACAAACCGTGCAGCGAACGGTTCTTGCGGTGATCATCCGGGCGAACCACGGAGATCTGTCCGTCTTCAATGGAAGCACGGATTGGTTCTGGAAGCTCGAAGCTCAGGGTTCCCTTAGGGCCTTTAACCTCAACAAGCTGGCCGTCAATCTTTGTTTCCACGCCGGACGGAATAGCGATAGGTGCCTTACCTACACGTGACATGTTTTCGTCTCCTCCCTTACCAGACGTAGGCGAGAACTTCTCCGCCTACACCCTTCTCGGTAGCCTGACGATCAGTCAGCAGACCCTGAGACGTGGAGATAATAGCCACGCCCAGGCCGCCTAGGACCTTAGGCAAGTTGGTGGACTTTGCGTACACGCGCAGACCTGGCTTGGAAACGCGACGAACACCCTCGATGGAGCGCTGACGGTTTGGGCCGTACTTCAGGTTTAGGGTAAGGGTCTTGCCAACCTTTACTTCTTCAACCTTGTAGTCAGCGATGTAACCTTCTTGCTTCAAAATCTCAGCAATATTTGCCTTGAGCTTGGAAGAAGGCATCGACACAACGTCGTGGCGCGCGTGGTTTGCGTTGCGCACGCGCGACAGCATGTCGGCGATTGGATCGGTCATGGTCATAGAAGTGACCTAACGCCTTTCTCGTTGCGGTTCCTACCCACCTTTAAATGTGCGTTACCGCGTGCTCTCGGGCCACTTACGCTCCCCAAGCTCAGTAGCTTGAGGCGCTCGCTGCCACATGTCCACACGGTCGCATAAGGCGAGGGGCCTACAACAAAGTAGGTTTGATAATTTGTACAATGGTCTCGACTACGCCGCTAAAAGGGCGCACGAATCCAAGTGGACAATGTACCCTATGTCTTCCTTCTTGCCAACTTTTTACAAATATTTTTCGGTTCCCCTGTTCGACTAGCTAATTCACGCTTACTACACCGTTCGCCCCCACCGTTACGCTTGCAGCCATAGCACGCGCCAAATTAATCCGCTGCCAGGATCCGCGAGTACTTTGATCATCTAATGGGTAGCCAGCCTCGAACGCGGTTTGACGCAATACCTCCGCTCGCTGCCCCCAGGTCAAACTTGGGAAAGCAGATGCCAATAGCACGGGAGCCGCTTGAGGAACCACCATTGGCGCTTCTGAGGAATAAACGCGAGTCTTCATTCCGTACGTCATACGCTCTGTGTATTTTTGTACCGCTTGCTCCTTTGATCTTGTATCAGTGGCACATTCAAGCAAGCTCTTCCCACAACGCCATTCCAGTTCCGCACGTAATTCTGCTGCAGCAGCATCCAACGCTATTCGCATTTTTGGATCGTTGAGGCGATCTGCCGCTGCAGCGTTCCCCGTCATTCTCCCACCAATCACATCTAACGGATAGTGAACACCGAGTACCACACGATTAAACCCTGCCTCTGATCCCCTATCCAATATCTGAGCCGAGAATTCAGGCAACATATATGCCCATAGCGCAGTCGTCCATGTTGCTTGATTCGTATGCCCCGACGGGAAAGAACCTGACGTCGGATAGAGATCATGATGGGAAACTCGATATTGGCGAATTGAACCAGCATGAGCAATGTATGGACGTGGATTACGGAAAATATTCTTTTCCACGAATGTAGAGCTTGCTAAACCTCCAGCGCGAGCTGTCCAGCCACCTAGAAGCATTTGCAGCTTAGGTAGCCTGTTCTCTGCAAGCGCAGTCCGCAAATGTTCTCCAAGCCTGGGACCTAAAGCATCCGAAAAAGCCACGAGCACACCGTCATGTTCAGTTAGAGCATCACGCTGAGCCCGAGCTACACTTTCTGCCGTAGCTTCATTATTAATGCGGATCGACGTTGCTGAATTTTCTTCCATCGCCTTTGGATGATTTTGGCGCAAATCCTCAAAATTAGATACCACGTCGTAATAGATTCCACCGCTGTAAGAGCTAATATCGGAGATATACCCAATATAATCCGCCGGACCAAACGGTTGCGGGATTGGAGCACCTGGATGTAAGACGCTTGGCGACGCCAACGATGCCCCCACGCTTGAATCCGAAGGGACCTGAAGCACTGGCTGTGCATTTACTGGCGTGACCAAAGAAAGTATAAAAGTTGCAGAGGAGAGTACTCCTAGCAGCCTGCATTTTGTCTTGGACAAGATTTCTCCTTATACGGCATAGCGCAACTTTGGATGTCTCTGCCAGGGCGCTACCACGGCGACGCATGCCATCACGACACTTCACCCCTACCAATATATGAATCTTATAAACAGAGACATAGAGAGTGCAGCACTTAACGTGTACAAAACACCCTGGTAATTCAGTAGAAAATTAACGTATCTCTGGTCAAGAATATTTTTCTACTTCTATTCTGCACATCATTATAAGATTGTTAACAATAAATCTTGTTTTCGTTTTAAAGCAACACTGTGTAGAGACTATCCCCCTCTACTGCCTCACACTCAGAATATATTCCTTTTAGCCTCTGGCATTGACGTCATCGTCGTATTACTTTCACAGCATGAAGCTTTAATTAAGCAGAAAAAGTCTTAATGTTGTTCTTTATAGTCGGCTGGTCATTCCCAGCCGACGCTTATCTTTCTTTCTTCTCCAGCCCGCGAGGTCTAGCTGAATAACGTTTTGGGATCAGCGCCTGTGGCCAAAGCCGCTGCAAGTACAATCCGAGATTGCCCTGCCCGCAAATAATTCGATCCAATCACGCCTTTTTGGGCAAGAGTAGCTCCGCCACCTGCGCCGCCATAGGTTCCTTCAACAAGCCCGGCGTCCACACGCGTAGTCATGACTACGGGGATATTTTTCTCTGCGGCAGCCACGATTCCTTCTGCAATATCGCCGCCGACGTTTCCTGCACCCATGCCCTCAATGACTAGTGCTTCTGCACCTGTAGAGATGGCGGCGTCGATAAGCTCCCGGGGCGCACCTGGATAGGCCGCAATAATATCCACTCTATGCGACTCTAGGGGCTTAAAATCTAGAGCCTTAGGCCGAACCAAATCCTCGCTGGCGTTAGTACGGAAGCCATCGTTTTCAGAAGTATGAGATTTGTATGCACCCCGTGCCCGGATCAGAGTTCCGCCAAAAGCAATAAAAGCGCCTTTCCCTTGGTTCTTAGAGTCTGTTGCTGCAGTGACAGCCAGAGTCAGATTGTCCGGCCCGTCTGTGTGGGGGTCGTCGAAAGGCAGCATGGAACCGGTAAAGACCACAGGTTTGTCGCCGCTCAGGAAGGTATCCACTGCGATAGCCGACTCTTCCATCGAATCGGTACCGTGAGTGACTATTACGCCTGTGACCTTGTCTTCCTTCACGGTCTTGAGTACCTCGCGGATAATATTATCCGTGTCCTTCAGCGTCATGGCAGAAGAATCCAGCTGGCTCACCTGGCGTACTTCAATTGTGAGTTTATCTTTAGAAAACTTCTTATAAACAGGGGCTACAAGATCTTCGCCGCTTACCGTGGGGACCAAGGCGCCGTCAACATTGGTGCTGGCGATGGTGCCGCCTGTTGACAAGACAACTAAGTGCCCAGAAATTGCTGAATAGTCTACGTCTTTGGTGGCTTCCTCCTTACCCAACTTAGGTTTAGCCTCTTCCTGCGCACACGCAGTAAGCACGCCGATGCCACCAGTTGCAGCTAGAGCCGTAGCTCCGAGAAAGCGACGCCGAGAGAAAATTTGAGTCATGCGGTCTTACCTTCTTTCTTGCTAACCAGTGCGACAGTTCTTTTCCAGCTGCCGCGCTGTTTTAAAAGTAAAATATGCGAATACAAAAAGCACCTTTGCGTAGGTACGAGTGAGAAAAACTAGCGTCACAATAATTTTCCCACGCAAAGGTGCTTAGTAAGGTCCTCTTATCTGCCTCCCCAAACATTCTGGAAGGCAAAAGAGAAAGTTAGCTACACGGCATCAATTTAGGAAGTACAACTTTAGCCAGACCTCCAAGGGAGGTCTCGCGGTACTTGGAGTCCATGTCTTTGCCAGTCTGATACATCGTTGCGATGATCTGGTCTAGAGACACCGTCGGATTTGACTCCCGCTGTAAAGCCATGTTTGCAGCATTGACAGCTTCCACGGCGGCCACAGCATTGCGCTCGATGCAGGGAACCTGCACCTGTCCGCATACTGGGTCACAGGTAAGACCTAAGTTGTGTTCCATCGCAATCTCAGCCGCGATAAAGACTTGCTGAGGTGTTCCGCCCATAAGTTGCGCGATACCAGCTGCAGCCATCGAACAAGCGACGCCTACTTCTCCCTGGCAACCGACCTCGGCACCAGAAATAGACGCGTTCATCTTATAGAGAGCCCCCACTACCTTGCAGGTAAGGAAATAATCGGTGTACATCTTCTCATCCACCGGTTTTACCAGCTTATCCCAATAAGACAGGACAGCGGGGAGAACGCCACAAGCACCATTTGTGGGGGACGTAACTACGCGACCACCGGCAGCATTTTCCTCGTTTACCGCCAGGGCGAACATGTTAAGCCAGCTCATCATGCGCAATGGTTCGTTCTCGCTTGTGTTTTCCAAGCGAGTCCGCAAGGCCTTCGCACGACGCGGCACTCGTAGCTCACCGGGGAGGATCCCCTCGGCGCTCGATCCGCGTTCGATGCCAGTACGCATGACATTCCAGGCCTTGGCTAGGTGAGCACGCACCTCTTCTTCTGAAGCCGCAGCTGTTTCATTGCGCCACTCTAACTCCGGAATACTAAGTCCCTCGATATCACACATCGTGAGAAACTCTTCTGCGCTGCGGTAAGCAAACGGAACAGAAGAAGTATCCTCATCGACTACCCCGAAGTGCTCCTCATCTACGATGAATCCACCGCCGATAGAGAAATACGTCTTATGCAGAAGCACTTCTTCTTCTGAAAACGCAGTAATGGTCATGCCATTCTCATGCAGCTGTAGGCAGGTGTTATGGAAAACGATGTCCTTCCCACGCGGGAAATTCACCAGTTTCTTCCCGCCGGACAACGGCAGGCGCTGAAGAGAAGCTACTTCCTCCAAGAAACTTGGCATCGCATCAATGTCCACGGATTCTGGTTCAAAACCAGCAAGACCCATGATGATGGCTTTATCGGTTGCGTGTCCGACACCGGTGAGGGACAAAGAACCATAAACGTCTGCTTGTACGCGGACGGTGGCGTCGAGAAGCCCTCGTGTCTCGAGTTCATCGGCAAAGGCCTTTCCTGCCTTCATCGGGCCGAGCGTGTGTGAGCTCGAAGGACCGATGCCGATCTTGAACATATCGAAACTACTGATAAACATTCTTGCTCCTAAGGAACAGTGCGAGGTTATCGCGGGAAACTATGGGGTGTTTTAGATTGCTTGAACGATGTTGTAGAAGATCGTGCCAAAGGCAACAAGACCCATGAAGAAGATGAAGTAGTTCGAGAGACGCCCACGGTACTTCTGCAGAGCAGGCACCTTGTGGATGGCATACATCGGCATCAGGAAGAGAAGGATGGCGATAGTAGGACCACAGAGAGTCTCAATCATTCCGAGAATGGATGGGTTTAGCCAACCGACGAGCCATGCGGTAACCAGTATGAAGGACAGCGTGATCAAGGCGAGCTTGCGATCCCCCTTAGCGCCGGCTGGAGCCTCTGCGCCTTTCTTAGAGATCAGGCCCTGGAAGCCTTCTGCAGCACCAAGGTAATGGCCCAAGAAGGACTTAGCCACAGCGATCATGGCGATCACAGGAGCAGCCCACTGGATGACGGGGTTATCAAAGTGGTTGGCCAAGTAAGACAGGATGGTGATGTTCTGGGACTTTGCCTCGGCTAGGTTCTGCGGAGAAAGGCTCAGTGCACAGGAGAAGACAAAGAACATAACCACGCAGACCATGAGAATCTGAGCAACCCTGAGGACCTTACCGGTCTTCTCATCAGCATAAATGCCATACTCTTCGCGCTTTTCCACGGCAAAGGAGGAAATAATCGGCGAGTGGTTAAAGGAGAACACCATAACAGGGACCAAAAGCAGCAAGGTAACCCAGATGCTGTGGCCGGTAGCAGCAGAAGCGGACTCCAAGGAGAAAGTCTCAAACAGCGAGGTGTTCCACTTAGGCACCAGATACAGGGACAACAAAACCAAAATGCCGATGAATGGGAAGACCAGCACACTCATAGCCTTGACGATCACGTCACGCCCAAGGCTCACCACAAAGATCAAACCGCCGACAAGGATGAGGGACATGAGCCAGCGCGGCCAGGGAGTCACTCCGAGCTGATGCTCCAGGAATGAGTTAACAGTGTTGGTGATGGTCACCGAGTACACAAGGAGAATCGGGTACACGGAGAGGAAGTAAAGAATGGTCATAAAGGCGCCTGCCTTCCGACCAAAATGCTCCTCGACTGCGTCCGTGAGGTCTCCGCCTCCTCTAGAAGAAGAAAGAACGAAGCGCGTCAAGCCACGGTGAGCCCAGTACGTCATAGGGAAGGCAACGATCGTCATGACGATCAGCGGGATGATACCGCCAATACCCGCATTGATAGGTAGGAAAAGGACACCGGCACCGATGGCGGTTCCGAAAAGGCTCAGGGCCCAAACGGTGTCACTTTTACGCCACTTCGGTGCCGATGTCGAGTGAGACGGCGACGAGTCTGACGATGATGAATCGGCCGAGCCTGAGTTTGCTGGCACGGAAATTGTCTGCGACATGGGTTCTCCAAAAATTCTCGCGAATTCCAAACCAAAGAATTCAGGAAGTCCTTGTCACTCTTATCCGCCCCTGTATATTCCCCGCCTCATCATGCCGGAGGCTCAGAATAAACATTGGGACAACAAGAACAGGGCCAACGTCAACGTGTGACGCCAGTTACCATTAACATCCTTCTGTCTTTGGTGTTACACCTGGACAATAACCACGTAAGCACGCAGGTTAAAAATATTAAGCGGCTATTTTTATGTAATTAATATCTCCCTTGTGGACCCTTGATTTTTAAAAAACAATTGATCACTAGGTAATGTGTGACATATCCCCCATTTGTGCAGCTCAACAAAACGGACACCATTAACCCCACATTACAAACTGGTGTGTATTTTTTTCTATAATTCGATAGACCGCCCAAAGAATGGGATCTTTATCACCATAGAAGGTGTGCTACTCCGACCCAATTCACACTTTTCAATCTTTTCGGAAGAAAACAAAAATGTCCGATTACTGCTTTTCGTTCCCTCCCCACCCCCTAAGCAGACAATTTTTAAGAAATTTCCTGCCAATAAATCCCAAAAAGAGAGGCCTAAAAGCGCCAAAAGACACAAAAACAAAGTCACCCACTGATTCCCAGTGGGTGACTTTGTTTCTTAGCTTTAAACCATTTATATAGCTATAGCCAATCAGGAGAAGAACTCTTAGTTCTCAGCCTTCTTGAAAGGGAAGCCGAGTTCACGCAAAAGCGCACGGCCTTCCTCATTGTTGGTTGCAGTGGTAACAACGGTAATGTCCATACCACGAGGACGGTCAACCTTGTCCACGTCGATTTCGTAGAACATGGTCTGCTCTGCGAGGCCGAAGGTGTAGTTACCGTGTCCGTCGAACTGCTGGTCAGAAAGACCACGGAAGTCGCGAATACGAGGCAGCGCGACAGTCAGCAGACGATCCAGGAACTCCCACATGCGGTCACCACGAAGGGTAACGCGTGCACCAATAGGCATGCCCTCACGGAGCTTGAAGTTAGCGATGGACTTCTTTGCACGACGCAGTTCAGGCTTCTGACCAGTGATAAGGGTCAGATCCTCAAGCGCACCGTTGATCAGCTTAGAATCACGCGCAGCGTCGCCAACACCCATGTTGACAACAACCTTGGTCACACCAGGGATCTGCATGACGTTCTCGTAGGAGAACTCTTCATTCAGCGCGGTGCGGATTTCTTCGCGGTAGCGGGTCTTCAGACGCGGGGTGTAGTTCTCGCTCATGATTAGATGTCCTTCCCGTTACGACGCGAGATACGGACCTTCTTGCCGTTCTCATCGAAGCGGTAGCCGATGCGAGTCGGGTTACCGTCGGAGTCCAGAACCATGACGTTAGAGACGTGGATCGGAGCTTCCTGGGTGACAATTCCGCCAGACTCAGCGCCGCGCTCTGGAGCAGAGTTGGCAACGTGCTTCTTCACACGGTTAACACCCTCAACGAGGACCTTTTCGGTCTGCGGGAAAGCCTGAATGACCTTGCCCTTAGCACCCTTATCGGGGCCGGAGATCACCAGAACCATATCGCCCTTATGGACCTTCATTCTTAGATCACCTCCGGAGCAAGAGAAACGATCTTCATGAAGCGCTTGTCGCGCAGCTCACGAGCAACGGGGCCGAAGATACGGGTACCCTTGGGCTCGTTGTCATTCTTGATCAAAACGGCAGCGTTCTCATCAAAGCGAATGTAAGAGCCGTCTGCACGACGGGTCTCCTTCTTTGCGCGAACGATAACAGCCTTAACAACCTCGCCAGCCTTAACGTTGCCGCCGGGGGTTGCCTCTTTGACAGTTGCGACAATAACGTCGCCAATGCCAGCAAAGCGTCGGGTGGAGCCGCCAAGAACGCGGATGCACAGAATCTCTCGTGCACCAGTGTTATCGGCAACCCGCAGACGCGATTCCTGCTGAATCACTATGGGTCTCCTGACCTGGATGTTTGTGCGGCAGATTTCCGAACTGACGCACGCGGTCTATGTACAACTACCTATACATGTTCAACGAACCATAAATGGTCGAGGGGTCTCGGCTGTAGCACTCGGAAACTAGTGCGCGATCAACCGACCTATATAGGCAACCTGAACATTTAAGCACAAGGGCAGGAACTCCAGCAAGCTTTACGTCAAGATTCCCTTTTTCAAGGGGGACCTTTAAAACCCTTCTGTGCCCGCGCCAATTCACAACATTCCAAAAGAGCACTCCCACACCGCATCCTCACCCGCCCACACGCCAGCAACTTGGGTCACCCCAGGCCCCATAAACCACCCCCAAATAGGGAAAATGTGGACACTTTTCATTCTGAAAATTTTTCACAAACGGCCTGTTGACCAACAGGAATAGATGCAATAAATGCAAATGGAGGAATTTTTCCAGACTAAAAATCCCTATCGGTTTAAAGTGTTTACCAAGGCTAAAGAACAAAGAAGAAAAGAAGCAGGAAAGAGGGCCATGGAAATAATTAATTTCAGCTTTCTTGAAAAAATCACACAAAAACACGCTCAACTCTGCTAATTTTCATAATTAATATGAACTGACTCACGTTAAAAGTGTTTAGTGATCCCCTTTACTGTTGACAGTTGAGGCTTCACCCAACGCTGATACATAAAATCACGACAGGCAGCCCGTACTATGATCAAGTTTTTAGTTAAGAAAACGCTTGGCTGGTTGGCCATGATTTTTCTCGCGGTGAACCTTACATACTTCCTCGCGTCTTTTTTCCTCGATCCACGTTCAAACTATGCAGGTCGACGGCCCCCTGTTCCGGAATCACGTATCGACGCAATACTGACTCCGCTCAATCTCAATGACAAAGAATCGATATTTGAGCGCTGGTGGCACTGGCTTTCCAATGTGGTCTTGCACTGGGACTGGGGATCTTCACCGCTAGGCGATCCCATAAACTCTCAGATCTCCTACCGAATTTGGGTTTCTGCCCAGCTGCTACTCCTCGCCACAATCATTTCCGTGCTGCTCGGCGTGGGAATCGGCGTGTTCACGGCCTCCCGCCAATACAAAGCAGACGATCGAGTATTCCAGTTCATCTCCATTCTGGCCATGAACATTCACGTTATAGTGGCATCGATAGTGGTTGTATGGATTGCTATTAAAACTAACCAAGCCCTAGGCACCAACCTCTTCTTTGTCACAGGTTCATCGTCCGTAGGGGTTGAGGGTTTTATTCCTAAACTCATCGACTACGCGCAGCACCTCATCCTGCCTACCGTCTCGCTCATAATCATCTCTTACGCGAGCTACCATTTCCTCCAACGCTCAATATTGCTCGACAATATCGATGCCGATTATGTGCGTACCGCCCGCGCAAAGGGGCTAACCAGGGCACAGGCTGTGCGTCGACACGCTCTGCGTACGTCCATCATTCCTGTAGCTACCACCGTTGCGTTCTCTATACCCGGAATTTTTACCGGTGCGATTATGACCGAAACGATCTTCGGTTGGCAGGGCATGGGGCAATATTTTGTCTCCACCATTAATAAGAATGACATCCACGGAGTTGTCGCAGTCGCTGCCTTTGGTGCTCTTATGACAGCCATAGGTGCAGTGCTCGCAGATATCTTTGTTGTCATTCTCGATCCACGAGTCCGGGTGAGCTAACATGCGCAAGGAATATCGCAACAACGGTGAGGATCGACACGAAGACCTCTCCCCCAACGTTCTACCTACCGCAGATCTTACGGTTTCCAGCTCTCCGCTGACGCAAACCAATACCTCTAGCGTCACAGAATCAGAAATACTCAATGCTCAGCAGGGTATTGAGACAGCGCATGTCACCGGAAAAAATCCGATGAGGAAATACCGCCTCTATCTGCGCCGTTTCCTACGCAACAAGATGGCAGTAATAGGGTCAATAATCCTTTTTCTGCTTTTCCTACTTGCAGTTTTCGGTTCTTTGGTAGCTCAGTGGAGCTTTGATGATCCAGACTTTTTAGCATTGAGCAGCCCGCCTTCTCCCGAGCATTGGTTTGGCACGAGCTCTTCCGGGAATGACCTTTTTGCCATGGTGGTTCACGGTCTGGGGCGTTCGCTCACCATTGCCATCACCGTCTCCTTGGCAACCACCCTCATCTCCGCATTTGTCGGTTCCACTGCAGCATTACTCGGCGGCCGCCCTGAGCGTGCGATCTTAGGGATTATTCACTTCCTCCTAGTGATCCCTTCCTTCCTTATCATTGCCCTCATCGTCTCCGGCTCTGGTGGCGACTGGAAACTGCTCATCGTGGTTTTGATTGTATTCGGATGGATGTACTACGCCCGAGTGATCTGGTCTATGGCGCTCTCTTTAAGAGAACGGGAATATATCAAAGCGGCTCGTTACATGGGGGTTTCCAACTTCACTATCATTCGCCGCCACCTTATCCCCAACATTGGTTCGCTTCTTGTTATTAATGCCACGCTGGGAGTGGTAAGCGCGGTCATGAGCGAGACCGGTTTGTCCTTCCTGGGACTTGGCGTCAAGATCCCCGACGTTTCCCTTGGTACCTTGCTATCTACCGGCGCAAATTCATTATTGTCCTCACCCTGGGAATTCTATTTCCCTGCTGCCGTGCTCACTCTCCTTACCGTCTCCATGGCTTTTATCGCCGACGGTCTCCGCGACGCGCTCGATCCCAATTCCGCAGCAGTTGGAAAGGCTTAAATCATGACTAACCCTGTCCTTAGCGTCCAGAACCTCAACGTCACTTTCCCCTCAGAAGCCGGAAACGTCAACGCAGTTCGCGGTGTCTCTTTTAATCTTTATCCCGGTCAGACACTTGGCATAGTAGGGGAATCGGGCTCTGGAAAATCCGTGGCCTCTATGGCGGTCATGGGATTACTTCCTGATTACGCCACATTCACGGGTTCCGCTCAACTGCATAACCGTGAGCTCATCGGGCTTTCCGACGACGCCATGTCCAAAATACGCGGCAAAGAAATAGGAATGATCTTCCAGGACCCGCTCTCGGCGTTGACCCCCGTGTTCAACGTGGGATCTCAGATCGTCGAAGCTCTCCGATGCCACCAAAAAATCACCAAGGCCAAAGCCTGGGATACGGCTATCGAGCTTCTAGACCTCGTCGGCATACCAGATCCCAAGCGTCGTGCTCTTGCTTTTCCCCACGAATTTTCCGGTGGCATGCGCCAACGTGTGGTGATAGCCATAGCTATTGCCAACAATCCGTCAGTGCTTATCGCCGATGAGCCCACCACTGCTCTCGATGTGACAATCCAGGCCCAGATCCTCGATCTGATCAAAATGGCGCAAAAGGAAACTAACGCCGCGACCATCATGATTACTCATGACATGGGTGTTGTCGCTGGTACCGCAGACAACGTCATGGTTATGTATGCAGGACGCCCTGTAGAATACGCCGGCGTTCATGAGCTCTTCAGTGAGCCCAAAATGCCTTATACCGTCGGCTTGCTTGGTTCTATTCCCTCCGTGCGCAAACGTGAGAAAGTCTCCCTCACCACTATTGAGGGCAGCCCTCCTATCGTGGTTAATCTTCCCGACGAATGCTCCTTCGCTCCCCGCTGCCCTATAGCTACAGCCGAATGCCTTAAAACTGAGCCCGGGCTCTTATCCATCAATGATAAGCACCAGGCGGCATGCATCCGTTCTACTGAGATCAGCCATGGAGAACTTAACGGCGCTCCGATTTTCCCCACGCCGCCCGTTCACGAGGGTGCTCTCATGCGGATTCCTCGGGAAAAGCGCTCCTGCGTTCTCAGCGTCTCTGACCTGACTAAAACATTTCCTTTGGTCAAAGGCGCCCTGCTTAAACGAACTGTGGGAGAAGTGCGGGCCGTTAACGGTTTAACTTTTGATATCAAAGAAGGCGAGTGCTTTGCTATCGTCGGCGAATCCGGATGCGGGAAAACCACCACCTTGCTGGAGATCATGGATCTAGCCCCGCAAGCGCCGACTCAAATCCAATTAGGTGAGAAAGACGTCGCAGGCATCTCCAAGCGTCAACGGCGTCTTCTAAGAAAAGACATTCAAATTGTTTTCCAAGACCCCATGGGGGCTCTTGATCCGCGCCTCACTGTCGCAGAGATTCTCCGGGAGCCTCTGGATTCCTTGGGCTGGGATGGCGATAAAAATGAGCGTATCCGCGAGCTCATCCAGTTAGTCGGGCTAAACCCTGCTCATATTCATATTGATAGGTTCCCTGGCCATTTTTCCGGTGGACAACGCCAGCGTATATCTCTTGCCCGTGCGCTTGCGGCCAATCCCAAGTTGATTGTTCTTGATGAGCCTGTGTCTGCCCTGGACGTCTCTGTCCAGGCCGGAATGCTGAATCTCCTTGATGAGCTCAAAGCGCGCCTGGGTATCAGCTATCTTTTTGTGGCTCACGATCTCTCCGTTATTCGGCATATCTCAGACCGTGCCGCCGTGATGTACCTGGGGCGTTTTGTAGAGCAAGGCGATACAGATTCCCTCTTTGATAACCCCCAGCACCCATATACAAAGGCGTTGCTCTCGGCGATTCCCCTCGCAGATCCCATCGCCGAGCGTAATCGAAGACGGATCATCCTTACCGACTCACAGCCTTCCCCCACAGAGGAAATCACGGGTTGTGCGTTTCGGGGACGTTGCCCGCTCTACGTCACGCTTGGCGACGCCCACCAGCGACGATGCCGCACCGAAGAACCGGAGGTACGCAGCCTAGACAACTCAGACAATCCAGATCATCTCCACGCTTGCCACTTTGCGGGTACCCCTCTCAATTAATCCTCTTAACTTAGGTAGAAAGGCATGTCCATGAAACTAAGAAGCCCCAGCGGGAAATTAGCCGCTGTGTTTGCTGCAAGTGCATTGTTGCTTGCAGGATGCGGTGGCGATTCCTCCACCTCTAAGAATGCGCAGAATGCCGATAGCATCAGCGTCGCTGATTACAACCCTTTGGATCGCGACAAGGTTAAGCAGGGAGGCACATTTACCACTGCTATTGGTGAAATCTCCGAGCAGCAAAATCGCCACCATGCAG
Source organism: Corynebacterium pseudotuberculosis (assembly GCF_002155265.1). Taxonomy (NCBI): domain Bacteria; kingdom Bacillati; phylum Actinomycetota; class Actinomycetes; order Mycobacteriales; family Corynebacteriaceae; genus Corynebacterium; species Corynebacterium pseudotuberculosis. The sequence goes on along the minus strand of NZ_CP021251.1, from coordinate 372,296 downwards.
ACTCCACGCGTTACACCACCATGCTGTGGGAATGGTACAACCCATCAATTATCGAGTCCACTGCTGAGGGCGAGTCATCCTTTAACAAGAACTATGTGACAGACGCCAAGGAAGAGTCTTCGGGCTCCAAAACCAAGATTGTCTATACCATCAATGACAAAGCTGTATTCAATGATGGAACACCCATAGACTGGCATGCCTTTGAGACCACCTGGAAGATCAATAACGGCAAGAATCCCGCTTTTTCCCCTTCCTCTACCGACGGGTATGAAAACATCGCCTCGGTGACTAAGGGAGCTAATGATAAACAAGCTGTCGTAGAATTCGAGAGCACCTACCCTTGGTGGCAGGGACTCTTTGGCATCATCGCTCACCCAGCGTTGAATGACCCTCATAATTACAATGACTATGTAAAGAAAGTGCATCCTGAATGGGGCGCGGGTCCCTATAAAGTGGAATCCATTGATTTCAACCGGGGCGAAGCCACATTTGTTCCTAACGAAAAATGGTGGGGCGATACGCCAAAACTAGATAAGCGTATCTTCCGTCAGATGGACACCGCTGCTGCTGTCAACGCCTTTAAAAACGGCGAGATTGACGCCACAGCCGTCCCGTCGAAAGACCGCTACGCTGCCGTCAAGGATATGCAGGGTATCGAGCTTCGCACTGGTCGCTTGCCTAAGAATGCACTGTTGGTGCTCAACGCCAAGTCCGATGTTTTGCAAGATATCAAGGTGCGCGAGGCAGTATCACGCGGCCTAGACCGTAAGCTTTTGTCCTCAATATGGTTCCAAGGTGTTCCTTACACCGAGGATCCCCCCGGATCTTTGATCAACTTCCCCTTCCAGAAGAACTATCAAGACAACTTCTCCAAGGTAGCTACCTTTGACGCTGGCAAGGCTAAGGCTCTTCTTGATGAGTCCGGTTGGGCTGAGGGCCCTGACGGCATCCGGGAGAAGGACGGCAAGCCGCTATCGCTTCGATATGTTTTAGTTGGTGAAGACGAGCAGACCACGTCTATTGCTAAAGCAAGCCAGAAGATGCTCAAAGACATCGGTATTGACCTGAAGATCGAGACCCATCCGTCTTCTGACTTCTCCAAACTCGTATCTAGTGATGACTACGACATCTTCCCCATCGGTTTCACCGCAAGCGATCCCTTTGGTGTTACGTACTTCGGCCAGACGTATCTCTCTGATTCCCAGCTCAATCGTTCTCACGCTGGAACCCCTGAACTCGATGCTAAGATTCGTGAGCTCCAGGCACTTCCTACTCGTGATGAGCAAAACAAACGTGCAAACGAATTAGAAGTAGAGGCTCTCGCCCGATACGGAGTAATTCCCCAATTCAACGGCGTTAACATCGTAGCGGTGAAGAAGGGGCTTGCTAACTACGGCGCCTATGCTTTTGCAAACGTGCCTGTAGAAAACATCGGTTGGGCTTCCGAATAAAAGTACAAACCGGATCGCAGTTCTGAATATCTCCACTAGTTCACTCTGATCCGGTCTGTTCTCCCAGAACAGCGCATAAGAAAACGCGGTTTGTATCTCAATTTCTCAAGATACAAACCGCGTTTTTGTAATTAGCTAGGAACTAATTCACTGTCAAAGACTACTTAGCCTTCTCGATGATCTCAACGAGACGGAAGTGCTTGTCCTTGGACAGCGGACGAGTCTCCTCGATGCGGACGAGGTCGCCGACGCCGGCGATGCTGTCCTCATCGTGTGCCTTGACCTTCGAGTTAGTACGAATGGTCTTGCCGTACTTGGCGTGCTGCTTGCGGTCCTCAAGCTCAACGACGATGGTCTTCTGCATCTTGTCAGAAACCACGTAGCCGGTGCGAACCTTGCGTGCGCCCTTTTCCTTCTTGTTCACGTTTGCCTCACTCATGTTTAAGCCTCAGCTCCCGGAACCTCGGACAGGCCCAGCTCACGCTCGCGAATAACGGTGTAGATGCGGGCGATGTCGCGCTTTACCGTGCGAAGGCGGCGGTTGTTGGTCAACTGGCCGGTAGCAGCCTGGAAGCGCAGGTTGAACAGCTCTTCCTTAGCCTCGGTCAGACGGGTCTTCAGCTCCTCGGCGTTCAGCTCGCGAAGCTCGTGTGCGGGGGTACCGTTAGCCATTAGAACTGGTCCTCCTTCTTAACGATACGAACTTTGCAAGGAAGCTTCTGGCCTGCACGGCGCAGAGCCTCAAGAGCTACCTCTTCATTCGGGAAGCTCATCTCGAAGAGGATACGACCCGGCTTGACGTTAGCGATCCACTTCTCCACGGGGCCCTTACCGGAACCCATACGAACGCCGAGCGGCTTCTGGGTCAGAGGACGATCCGGGAAGATGTTGATCCACACCTTGCCACCACGCTTGACGTGGCGGTTAATGGCGATACGTGCAGACTCGATCTGACGGTTGGTGATGTAGGCAGGCTCAAGAGCCTGGATGCCGTAGTCACCGAAAGTGATGCGGTTACCGCCCTTGGACACGCCACTACGAGTCGGACGGTGCTGGCGACGGTATTTGACGCGCTTAGGGATAAGCATTCTTAGCCCTCCTGCTTCTGCTCAGCGCGGTTACGACGCTGGCCACCGCGACGCGGGCGTGCGTTGCGGTCACCACGGCGGCGACGCTCTGCGGGTGCATTGATCTCGCTCTCACGACGACCACCGACAACATCACCCTTGTAGATCCACACCTTCACGCCAATGCGGCCGAAAGTGGTGTGTGCCTCGTAGGTGCCGTAATCGATCTCGGCGCGGAGGGTGTGCAGCGGAACGCGACCCTCATGGTAGCGCTCGGTGCGGGACATCTCGGCACCGCCGAGACGACCGGAACAAACAACCTTGATGCCCTTGACCTGTGGCTGGCGCATTGCAGACTGGATAGCCTTGCGCATTGCGCGACGGAATGCCACGCGGTTGGTCAGCTGCTCTGCGATGGACTGAGCCACCAACTGAGCGTTTGCATCAATGTTCTTGACCTCAAGGATGTTGAGGGCGACCTGCTTGCCAGTGAGCTTCTCCAGCTCTTTGCGCAGACGGTCTGCCTCAGAACCACGACGACCAATCACGATGCCCGGACGAGCGGTGTGAATATCGACGCGGACGCGATCGCGGGTGCGCTCGATAACGATATCGGCGATACCTGCACGGTCCAAGGTCTTAACCAAGTACTCGCGGACACGGATGTCCTCAGCAACATACTCGGAGTAGTTCCTGTCGGCGTACCAGTGGGACTTCCACTCGGAAGTGATGCCCAAACGTAGGCCGTGAGGATGGATTTTCTGGCCCACTACTTGGCCCCTTCCTTCTGGCTCTCAACAACCACGGTGATGTGGCTGGTGCGCTTGCGGATCTGGAAAGCACAACCCTGAGCGCGGGGGCTGAAACGACGCATGGTCGGACCCTCGTCGGCAAAAGCCTCAGAGATGACCAGGGAGCGACGATCTAGACCGAAGTTGTTCTCAGCGTTAGCGGCTGCAGAAGCAACGACCTTTGCAACCGGCTCAGAAGCAGCCTGTGGAGCGTACTTCAGGATTGCGAGTGCTTCCTCGATGGACTTGCCGCGGACCAGATCGATCACACGACGTGCCTTCATAGGAGAAACACGGACGAAGCGCGCGGTAGCGCGTGCGGAGGTGACAGATTCACTCATCGCTTATCGACGTCCCTTCTTATCGTCCTTGATGTGACCCTTGAAGGTCTTGGTGGGTGCAAACTCACCGAGCTTGTGGCCGACCATAGAGTCGTCCACGAACACTGGCACGTGCTTGCGGCCGTCGTGGACGGCGAAAGTGTGACCAATGAAGTCCGGGAGAATGGTGGAACGGCGGGACCAGGTCTTGATGACCTGCTTGGTGCCCTTTTCGTTCTGAGCATCGACCTTTGCGAGGAGGTGCTCATCGACGAACGGGCCCTTCTTAAGGCTGCGTGGCATCTAAGTTTTCCTCCTCTTAGCGCTTCTTGCTCTTGTTCGTGCGACGACGCGACACGATCATGTTGTTGCTGTAACGGTTGGGGTTGCGGGTGCGTCCCTCTTTCTTTCCCCATGGGGAAACAGGGTGACGACCACCGGAGGTCTTACCCTCACCACCACCGTGTGGGTGATCGACCGGGTTCATAACGACACCACGGACGGTCGGGCGAACGCCCTTCCAGCGCATACGGCCGGCTTTACCCCAGCGGATGTTGATTTGGTCAGCGTTGCCGACCTCGCCCACGGTTGCACGGCAACGGATATCCACGCGGCGGATTTCCGAAGACGGCATACGCAGAACTGCGTACTTACCAGCTTTACCGAGGAGCTGGATGGAGGCACCAGCGGAACGAGCCAGCTTAGCGCCTGCGCCCGGCTTCAACTCGACGCAGTGAATGGTGGTACCAGCAGGGATGTTACGCAGCGGAAGGTTGTTACCAACCTTGATGTCTGCAGCAGCACCAGACTCGATCATCTGGCCCTGCTTCATGCCCTTAGGAGCGATGATGTAGCGCTTCTCGCCATCTACGTAGTGCAGAAGTGCGATGTTAGCGGTACGGTTCGGGTCGTACTCAATGTGAGCGACCTTTGCGGGAATGCCGTCTTTGTCATTACGACGGAAGTCGATGACGCGGTACTGGCGCTTGTGTCCACCGCCCTTGTGGCGAACGGTGATGTGGCCGTGAACGTTACGGCCGCCCTTCTTAGGGAGCGGGCGAACCAGAGATTTTTCCGGAGTTGAACGAGTGATCTCCTCGAACATGGAAACAGAGCTCTGGCGGCGACCCGGGGTTGTCGGCTTGTACTTACGAATAGCCATAATTTGTCCTTACCTCGAACCTTAAGCGGCGGAGCCGCCGAAGATGTCGATTGCGTCGCTGCCCTCTCGAAGCGTCACGTAAGCGCGCTTGGTTGCCTTGCGTACGCCGTAGCCGGAGCGAGTGCGCTTGCGCTTGCCCTCACGGTTAGCGGTGTTAACGGAAGCAACCTTGACGCCGAAGATCTGCTCGATTGCGATCTTGATCTCGGTCTTGTTGGCGCTAGGAGAAACGAAGAACACATAGGTGTTCTGTTCCATCAAGCCATAAGACTTCTCGGAGACGACCGGGGCGAGAATGATGTCACGGGGGTCTGCGATCTTAGCCATTACTTCTCCTCCTGAGCCGCGCCGGTGACGCGGTTGATGAAGGTGTTCAAAGCCTCGACAGAGAACACAACGTCATCAGACTTGAGGACGTCATAGGTGTTCAGCTGATCAGCGAACAAGATGTGAACGCCGGGCAGGTTACGAGCACTCTTCTGTGCGGTGGTGTCCTCACGACCGACAACGAGAAGAACGTTGCGACGATCAGTGATGCGCTCTACGAAAGCGCGTGCGGACTTGGTGGAAGGAGTCTGACCAGGAACCAGCTCAGTGATCACGTGGATACGCTCGTGACGAGCGCGATCCGACAGTGCACCGTAGAGAGCAGCCTTGATCATCTTCTTCGGGGTGCGCTGGCTGTAATCGCGCGGCTTAGGGCCGTGCGAGATGCCGCCACCGGTGAAGTGAGGAGCACGGATCGAGCCCTGACGAGCGCGGCCGGTACCCTTCTGACGGAACGGCTTGCGTCCGCCACCGGAGACCTCAGCGCGGGTCTTGGTCGAGTGAGTACCCTGACGCTTTGCAGCAAGCTGTGCGTTGACAACCTGGTGCATAAGTGCCACAGAAGCTTCACGATCGAAGATCTCTGCTGGCAGCTCGACTTGACCGTCGGTCTTGCCCTCAGCGGTGAGGACGTCCAACTTTAGGTTGGTCATGCGTGTGCACCGCCCTTCACTGCAGTCTTAACGGTAACGATGCCACCACGGTTGCCAGGGATAGCGCCCTTGATCAGAATCAGGTTGGCATCTGCATCAATCTTCTGAACCTTCAGGTTCTGGGTGGTGACGCGATCATTACCCATGCGGCCTGCCATGCGGGTGCCCTTGAAAACGCGACCTGGGGTAGCGCAGGCGCCGATGCCACCGACGCGGCGGTGTGCAGCCTGGTTACCGTGGGCAGCGCCCTGACCTGCAAAGCCGTGGCGCTTCATAGCACCTGCGTAGCCCTTACCCTTGGTCGTTCCGGTGACGTCAACAAAGGTGATGCCTTCGAAGATTTCAACGGTAACGTCCTGGCCGAGCTCGTATGCAGAAACGTCGTTCATACGGATCTCTGCAACGTGACGGCGGGGGGTAACGCCAGCTTTCTTGAAATGACCAGTTGCAGGCTTGTTTGCCTTGCGAGGGTCGATGTCGCCGTAGGCGATCTGGATGGCGTTGTAGCCATCGGTTTCGATGGTGCGAATCTGGGTGACCACACATGGCCCAGCTTCAACGACGGTAACCGGGATTACTCGGTTGTCCTCGTCAAAGATCTGGGTCATGCCGAGCTTGGTGCCCAGAATGCCCTTGATCTCAGTTTCACTCATAAGTTATTCTCCGCTGCCAAAAATTTCGTCGATCACTGAATATTCACGTCGACGCTGGCCGGAAGGTCGATGCGCATAAGAGCGTCAACCGTCTTCGGCGTCGGGTCGAGGATGTCGATCAGGCGCTTGTGAGTGCGCATCTCGAAGTGCTCGCGAGAATCCTTGTACTTATGGGGAGAACGAATAACGGCGTATACGTTCTTTTCGGTGGGCAACGGCACCGGGCCGACGACGCGTGCACCCGTACGGGTCACGGTCTCGACGATTTTGCGTGCAGACGCATCAATCGCCTCGTGATCGTAGGCCTTCAGCCGAATGCGGATCTTTTGTCCCGCCACGCTTATCCTCTTCCTCGCTTGTCCCACATCCTAGGGATTGGTGGGAATCGCTCTTAATATCTCTATAACGTTGTCCGGACCTTAGGGCCTGGGCGCAACGCCAGTTCTTACTTGACTGTCTATAACGACTTGGTGGAGCTAGCGGGCGTGGACACAAACACACGCCATAGCACCTGACGGGGTACAAGACCCGTATGTCAAGCCGGAAGGGACCTAAATATCTCACGATAAGCGTGGCCCTTACGTACTGCCGCTGTTTATTTGCCATGCCCCTTCACTCCGGCCCTCAAGAAAAACGTGCATTGCACTCAAATCTCTCAAGGATCCTTCCGATTCCCTCATTCGCGTTTCCGCTCAGAGGTTCACCTTAAAGGTGTCATGTTTGCCTCACCAGCAGTAATCCAAAACTTCCACATTTATTCATGCAGCAGTCTTGCATTTACTGTGTCAAAGCAACCTTTGTATTCAAACATCAATAGCCATCCAGCACAACCTTTCTCGGAACTTTATCCACACTTTTAATGTGTTATTCATCACAAGTAAAGATTTTTAGCTTTTCAACGCCCTCCTGCGGCGCGTCACAGCACTATGGCAAAAAGTGTTCACATTGTTATCCACATAGAGGACTCGTCCCCTCCCCTTTTAAGAAAAACCCTTTTAGTATGGAATCCATAACTTCAGGGGCTAGAAAACGGGCTGCGTGCTTACCACGCCGCCACATACAAGGAGGATCCTCTCATGTCCGATGCACAGAATACTCCAGCAGCAGATACCTCAACTGCTGGTTCTCCTACAACGTTGGAGACCACTCATGGCAGAACCGTTATTGAAAACACCGTGGTGGCAAAGATTGCCGGTCTAGCTACCAGAGAAGTGTCAGGAGTCCACGCCGTCGGAGGCAATACCGCACGCGTAGTCGGAGCACTTCGCGATTCCATTCCTGGGTCCCGCACTAATCTTCAGCAGGGCGTTGAGGTGGAAGTTGGAGAGCGGCAAGCGGCCGTAGACGTGGCTATCGTTGCTGAATACGGGGTCGCTATCCATCAGCTGGCCCAAGCAATTCGGCAAAACATTATCAACGCCATTGAAAGAATGACCGGTCTTGAGGTCACCGAAGTCAATGTCACCGTTCATGATGTCCACCTGGATTTCGATGAAGACGAAGGCGAAGCCAACGATTCGCCTACCCATACCCGCGTCCACTAAGGAGCTTTCATAGTGTCAACCCCGCGACCATCGGGGCTTCCCAATCTCCCCTCATATGAATCTGCGCAAGCCTTAGCAGAAAAAATTCTTGGGATTGATGGTGTTGCGGAACTCCGCGGCGGACGTTTTGGTGAAGTCGCACTGCTCTATCCGCGGCACAAAGTCATCGGACTCCGATTAGACGATGCCCAAGGCCATCAGACCCTTGAGGTTAATGTTGCCGCTTATTACGGATATAGTCTCACCGATCTTGCTCAATCAATCGTCGCTGCCGTAACGGATTCTGGACTCTGCGACGCGGCTTCGATTGATGTGGTCGTCAGCGACGTCGTAAAGCTAACCCAGCTATAAGGAGCTTTAATGTTTCAGAATAAAACCCTTCTCGGCGCAATCCTCGGTGTTCTGGTGGCCTTTGCGATCTTATCCGGCCATGTATTCCTGCTCCTCATATTGGCAGTTGCTGGAGGTATAGGTGCTCTTATTGGCGCGCATTGTGACGGAAAAATAAATCTTTACAAGATCTTTCACGACCTCATTGAGAACGTCCGACGCGGAGGTCGCGGATAATGACGCCCCCTCCGGTGACTATTACGGATCGGGCGCTCACCAAACTGGCTAAAGCAGCAGTTCACTCAGTCCCTGGCACAGTCCGCGTTTCCCGTCGTGCCGGTCGCTCGCTTCCGCGTATCGACGTCCGCCGCGATGACCTCCACTCACCGCCCACAGTAGAAGCCTTTATAGCAGTAACGTGGCCCAGCCCAGTAACGGGTGTGGCGGAAAATGTGGCTGCTGCGATTTCCACATGGTTTTCCGCTTACGCAGGTATTCACGATGTTCCCGTGAATGTTGTGGTCACGGCCCTTAATCATGGCACACGCTTCGCGGCTACTCATGAGATACAGCCACCAGAGGTAACACATCCCCAGGTTCCCGATCACCAAGTGCTTATGCCGATCGTTACCGCGCCTCCGCGACCACTTAAGCCAATAGCTATCCGAAGAATCGAGCCAAGGAGGAGTCATGGATAGCCCCAGCCCCACTGCTATCAAAGGGCGTCCTGCCGCCCGCCTTGCCGCGATTCTCATTGGGTTGGCGGCTATAGGCATCGGTTTTGTCGCCGCACGGGAACTCTGGTGGGTACGCACTGAAGGTAACCATCGTCATGCCTGGGTAGATCCAATACTGCGTTTCATTTCTGCAGTCACCTACCAACCCTGGATGTTAGCTGCTGGCGTAGCAACGGCGATCCTCGCTCTAATTTTGATAGCTATTGCTTTCAAGCCTAGGCCTCGGACCCACGTGGCTTTTATCGACGGTGTCACTTGTTATATGCGCCCCCTTGATATCGCTCGCCTAGCCACGCTGAACGCTAAACAAATCCCTGGAGTTACTCAGGCACGCACCACAGTGAATAGTTCCGCCCGCTCTATTAGGGTGGTGGCATCCATCGATTCTCAACACCTCGACGAGGTCAAAAAGTATGAAGAACGCATTCGTTCTGTCGTTGAGCCCATCGCCCTCAAACTGCAAACACATCCCAAGCTCAAAGTTGTAGTAAGAGGTGAAGGTTAATATGAAACGCTCTACAGCCAGTTTTGACCGTCTCCTCTGCATCCTCGTCGGTGTTCTTCTCGGCGCTCTAGCGGTATGGACTATTGCCCTAAAATTTGATCTTCTGTGGGCGCAACAGCTCGCTGATCTCGCCGAATTTCCTCAATGGCACCAAGCTTCTCAGCAACGTTGGTTCGATGTCGCTTTGTTTTTCGCTGCGATTTTTTTCCTAATCAGCGGCATATGGATAGTAGTTGCCAATCTGCGCCGCAATCATATTTCTCGCGTCACTCAAAACAATGGGAAAATTAGCGTCAATATAGATCACATAGCAGAACTAGCAGCCGAGGACTTAGAAGAGCTCGAACCCGTCATTTCCGCCCACGGACATGTGGAAAGCCGTGGGCAGGAAACAGTCATTATCCTCGATATCTTATTAGAGTCAGTGCCACATGCGCTGAGCATTCAACAGTCCCTTCAACAGCTAGACCAGGACGTTGCAGTAGCCTTACCAGAAACTCCCATTCGTACGGAATATCGCGTACATATGGCTAAAGTTGAGGATTAAGAACAGAGTCGGTTTACCCCAACGACGCCCCGCGAAAGATCAAGAGTCACTGGAGTTCTTTCCCTGAAAACAAAGAACTCTACAGTGGGCTCAAGGATCATGCCTCGAGTACTCAGAGCATAAGTAAAAGCACCGACTTCCTCAGCCAAGGATAATCGTTGCTATAGCAGGCAACTCCACTATGTTTTGTTCTCTAGTGAGTAACCTTGCTGGTTTTCCTTCCCCCGGCACCCAAGCCCGCGGAACCTGATAGTCCTTAGTCACCAGATCACGACGCCTGCGCACAAAATGGCGAGCATGGTGTCCCCTTTGTAGGATCACGGAGGCGTCGACAAGCTCAATCACGCGGGTATCCATGCCTTCCACCACCATGGTCTTCTCAATACGATGAATCATATCCAGCCGGTGTTCGATGCCTTCACGATCCTTTAGCACTAGAGGTAACCCCACCTGTGCTTGGACAAGGGACTCATAGTTCCACCAGATAGGTTGCTGCCAACCGCGAAGCAGCACAACCTGCTCGGAAGTGAGCACCGCGGTGGTGCCGTTGGCAAGCAGCACACTGTGTTGCCCGGCGACTTTGGAGAGCGCTCCCGGATAGGTAGTGGAAATCATCATACATATATCCAGGGCATCACTATCTGAAATTCCCCACGTGAGACCATGGGCGTTCAACATGCCCATGAGCGCAGCAAAATCCAAATCCGGCTGCCCTTCCCACACTTCTCGGACGGCATCAAGCATTCTATCCATGTGGGGGCGATCCATCATGGCTACCGATCTTATCCCATAACACAAAAAATCCGCCCTGGTACATTGACCAAAGCGGATTTTTAAAAGCCTAGCAGCGAACTGCTAAAAGATCATTACTTGATGATCTTGGTGACGCGGCCAGCGCCAACGGTGCGGGAGCCCTCGCGGATAGCGAAGCGCAGGCCCTCGTCCATAGCGACAGGCTGGATCAGGGTGACGGACATGTCGACGTTGTCGCCAGGCATAACCATCTCGGTGCCCTCAGGAAGCTTCACAACACCGGTAACGTCGGTGGTGCGGAAGTAGAACTGAGGACGGTAGTTGTCGAAGAACGGGGTGTGGCGGCCGCCCTCGTCCTTGGAAAGGACGTAGACAGAGCCCTCGAACTCGGTGTGAGGAGTGTAAGCGCCTGGCTTAACAACAACCTGACCGCGCTCAACGTCTTCGCGCTTGATACCACGGAGGAGGAGACCACAGTTGTCGCCAGCCTCGGTGTAGTCGAGAAGCTTACGGAACATCTCGATACCGGTAACGGTGGTCTGGGTGGACTTTTCCTTGATACCGATGATCTCAACGTCCTCGTTGACGTTCAGCTGGCCACGCTCAACACGGCCGGTAACAACGGTGCCACGACCGGTGATGGTGAAGATGTCCTCGATAGGCATGAGGAATGGCTTGTCGGTCTCGCGCTCTGGATCCGGGATGGAATCATCGCAAGCCTGCATGAGCTCGAGGATGGACTTGGTCCACTCCTCGTCGCCCTCAAGAGCCTTCAGAGCGGAGATGTGGATGATAGGAGCCTCTTCATCGTAATCCTGCTCAGCGAGCAGCTCACGGATCTCCATCTCGACGAGCTCGATGATTTCCTCATCGTCAACCATGTCGCACTTGTTAAGAGCAACAAGGATGTAAGGAACGCCAACCTGGCGAGCGAGCAGAACGTGCTCACGGGTCTGAGGCATTGGGCCGTCGGTAGCAGCAACCACGAGGATTGCGCCGTCCATCTGAGCAGCGCCGGTGATCATGTTCTTGATGTAGTCGGCGTGACCCGGAGCATCCACGTGTGCGTAGTGGCGCTTCTCGGTCTGGTACTCAACGTGGGAGATGTTGATCGTGATGCCACGCTCTTTCTCCTCCGGTGCCTTGTCAATGGCGTCGAAGGCGAAAGCCTCGTTGAGATCCGGGTATGCGTCAGCCAGAACCTTGGTGATAGCAGCGGTAGTGGTGGTCTTGCCGTGGTCGACGTGACCGATGGTACCGATGTTAACGTGCGGCTTAGTACGCTCGAACTTAGCCTTTGCCACTGTGTGTCCTCCTGGACTTCGTGGTGGCTACGATTTCGCAGCCACGAGTTGACAGTTGCTGTACATTCTGACCGCTAATTCGGCAGTCTGGCAGTACAGCTATTTACTAATGTGCCAGTTACATGATCCTAGGGTCACACGGTGTTTTTATCAAACCACCGAAGGATCCAGATGGATCTTACAGGGTAACGGCCGGCTCAGCATTCCATAGGCTGAAACACTCAACGAGCCGCTACCCCTTTTCGTACCGCCCTTTTCCTTCACCAGCACAGGAAGGAAAAAGGCATAGTACGAGAAGGCTTAACGCTTAGGCAGTGCCGTTGCGCTCAGCAACGATCTCGGTTGCTACGTTGGTCGGAACCTCTGCGTAGGAATCGAAGATCATGGTGTAGTTAGCACGGCCCTGAGTACGAGAACGCAGGTCACCGACGTAACCGAACATCTCAGACAGCGGAACCTTTGCCTTGACTACCTTGGCGCCAGCGCGGTCGTCCATAGCGGAGACCTGGCCACGGCGAGAGTTGATATCGCCGATAACGTCGCCCATGTACTCCTCAGGAGTAATAACCTCAACAGCCATCAAAGGCTCAAGGAGAACTGGCTTTGCCTTTGCCACAGCCTCTTTCAGAGCCTGAGAACCAGCAAGCTTGAAGGCCATTTCAGAGGAGTCAACCTCGTGGTATGCGCCGTCGATAAGCGTTGCCTTGATATTTACCAGCGGGAAGCCAGCGAGGTAACCATACTGCATTGCATCCTGGATACCTGCGTCCACGGAAGGAATGTATTCCTTCGGGATACGACCACCGGTAACAGCGTTCTCGAACTTGTAGATTGCGGACTCGCCCTCTTCCAAGGTCTCCTGCTCAGGAGCGTAAGGCTCAATACCGATGATGACCTTAGCAAACTGACCAGAACCACCAGTCTGCTTCTTGTGGGTGTATTCAAGCTTCTCGACGGGCTTGCGGATGGTCTCGCGGTATGCAACCTGCGGGTTACCAACGTTAGCTTCGACCTTGAATTCGCGCTTCATACGGTCAACGAGAACGTCGAGGTGAAGCTCGCCCATGCCGCCGATAACGGTCTGGCCGGACTCTTCATCGAGCTCAACGGTGAAGGTCGGGTCTTCTTCAGAAAGCTTCTGAATAGCGGTACCGAGCTTCTCCTGGTCAGACTTGGTCTTTGGCTCGATGGAAACCTTGATCACAGGATCCGGGAAGTCCATGGACTCGAGGATGATCTGGTTGTTCTTATCGCAGAGGGTGTCACCAGTAGTGGTGTCCTTCAGGCCGATGAACGCGTAGATGTTACCAGCGCGTGCCTCGTCAACAGGGTTCTCCTTGTTGGCGTGCATCTGGAACAGCTTACCGATGCGCTCGTTCTTACCCTTGGTGGAGTTTGCAACCTGAGCGCCAGGCTCAACGATGCCGGAGTAAACGCGGACGAAGGTGAGCTTGCCAAAGAACGGGTGAGCTGCAATCTTGAACGCAAGAGCAGAGAAAGGCTCGTCGACTGAAGGCTTACGAACCAAGTCCACAGACTCGTCGCCGACCTTGTGGCCGTGAACTTCTCCGATGTCCAATGGGGTTGGGAGGTAATCAATAACAGCGTCGAGCAGTGGCTGAACGCCCTTGTTACGGTAAGCGGTACCGCAAAGAACTGGGTAAACCTCAGAGTTAACGGTCAGCTTACGAATACCAGCCTTAAGCTCCTCGATGGTGAGCTCCTCGCCACCGAAGTACTTCTCCATGAGAGCCTCATCGGACTCAGCAACGGTCTCAACGAGCTTCTCACGGTACTCAGCAGCTTTATCAGCCAAGTCAGCTGGAATTTCCTCGATGACTGGCTCAGCGCCGGTCTCGACCTTGCCGCGCCACGTGATGGCCTTCATCTCAAGAAGGTCAACAATACCATCAAAGTCATCCTCAGCGCCGATAGGCAGCTGCATGACCAATGGCTTAGCACCGAGACGGTCGATGATGGTCTGAACGGTGAAGTAGAAGTCCGCACCGAGCTTGTCCATCTTGTTCACAAAGCAGATACGGGGAACGTCATACTTAGCAGCCTGACGCCACACCTGCTCGGACTGCGGCTCAACGCCTTCTTTACCGTCGAACACTGCAACTGCGCCGTCAAGAACGCGAAGGGAGCGCTCAACCTCAACGGTGAAGTCCACGTGGCCTGGGGTGTCAATGATGTTGACCTGGTTGCCGTTCCAGAAACAGGTAACAGCAGCCGAGGTAATGGTGATGCCGCGTTCCTTCTCCTGCTCCATCCAGTCGGTGGTGGAAGCACCGTCGTGGGTCTCGCCGACCTTACGGTTGATGCCGGTGTAGAAGAGGATGCGCTCGGTGGTGGTGGTCTTACCGGCGTCAATGTGGGCCATGATGCCGATGTTGCGGACCTTGTTCAAGTCCTTAAGCACTTCTTGTGCCACAGTTGTCCCTAACTTATGTAGCCGGAGTGGTCTTTTACTCTAGCGCGTTAAACGCTCAAGGAAGACGCACTCACTGCACGGATAGTTCGTGTTTATTCTGCCAAAAACTCGTTGAATTCTCAGCCGAGTTCCAACAAAACGTGAAAGTTTACGAGATCTTTCCTATGGAAAAGTGACCCAACTGGCGGCGCGTAGCTTCTCACATCTCCTTGTCGCCGTGGTTTTACACTTGCGCAACGAGGGTGAAAACTCTGAGCCATCCCAGTCGGGTCACAATACGCATACGAATTACCAGCGGTAGTGAGCGAAGGCGCGGTTGGCCTCAGCCATCTTGTGGGTGTCCTCGCGACGCTTCACGGAAGCACCGAGGCCGTTCGCTGCATCGAGAATCTCATTAGCCAGGCGCTCGATCATGGTGTTCTCGCGACGCTGGCGGGTGAAGGTAACCAACCAACGCAGAGCCAGGGTGTTTGCACGGCCCGGGCGAACCTCAACAGGAACCTGGTAGGTAGCGCCACCGACGCGGCGGGAGCGAACCTCAAGATCAGGCTTGATGTTGCCAAGAGCCTTCTCGAGGGTAAGAACCGGATCAGTACCGGTCTTTTCCTTGCAGATGTCTAGTGCGCCGTAAACGATACGCTCAGCGGTGGACTTTTTACCGTCCAACAGAACCTTGTTTACCAGCTGAGTAACAACCTCAGAGCCGAAAACTGGGTCTTTAACGATAGGACGCTTGGGAGCTGCATTCTTACGCATTGATTACTTCTCCTTCTTTGCGCCGTAACGGGAGCGAGCCTGCTTACGATCCTTCACGCCCTGGGTATCCAGTGCGCCACGGATGATCTTGTAACGAACACCAGGAAGGTCCTTCACACGACCACCACGCACGAGCACCATGGAGTGCTCCTGGAGGTTGTGGCCCTCACCTGGGATGTAAGCGGAAACCTCAATACCCGAGGTAAGGCGCACACGGGCAACCTTACGCAAAGCGGAGTTCGGCTTCTTAGGAGTGGTGGTGTACACACGAGTGCACACGCCACGACGCTGCGGGGAGCCCTTGAGGGCTGCAGTGGAAACCTTTGCAGTCTTATCGTGGCGGCCCTTGCGGACCAGCTGCTGAATAGTAGGCATAGCCGTCTTTCTCAATCGGTACTTTTCTTCGAAGCTGAAAACCTCGAAGAAGTTATCGCTTCATGTGCCTGGCTAGTGCGGAACAGGGCCTAAAAGACCCTAGACAAACCAAAAAAGGGGCTCTTTTCCGGGGCCGCTTCCGCATTTACCACAACGCTTCAATCCACTGTGGGCGAGTACGTAATCCCTCAAAAGATCACATGCCAGCACCAACCAGGCAAAACGTCAGGCTCCCACCATCAAACACGTGGGACTAGCACACAACCTACAGCATCCAAATCTCACAAGCAAGCCACAGCAGCTTCAACAGCGATTATCGTTTTTGAGAACGCTAGCCCCCCTACCCACCAACAAGAGCCCTAAAAACTTTCCAGCGTTCTCAAAAATGACATTTTTACCATCTGGACGACCAAATCCCCCGAACTCCGAGTAAGCCTACTCCCCTGCTAAAACCACAACCCCCAACCCGGAAGAACGAGCGCCCTCGTAAAAATCAGTGAAGGAACGGATAGCCTCCCCCAGGCCGGCTTCCCGCACCGCAGCATCATCCACCGAAGAGAGGTCCGAAAGCACTTTTTCTACTCGCTGAGGGGCAACAATCCCCACCATCGGGTCCCCCACAATAATTTCTTCTCCATCAACCGCCGCAGTGCTCAGCCCCTCCGAATGCAGAAACTCTTGCACATCCATCCATGCAGCAGCCACGTCGAAAAGCTCTCCATGGTCTCCCATATATAGAGCCTCTACCAGGTCATCGTCTTTGATACGAAGGTCGTCAAGAATCCAGTCCTCGACTGCCACATAAGAGTTGTAAGACATATTCATTCCTTCATCATTTTTTATTGCAGTCGCCGAGATTACTCGCAACAGCATCAAGAGTGTCACTCCACGCCATTAAAGCCGACACCATCGCACATAGTAAGGCAATTCAAATCACAGTTACGTGATAGAAATGAATTAGACGACAAATATCACCCACACAAGATGCACTAACGTTTCCGCAAGGCAAGCTACGGCAATACCACTACATATAGTAATTGGCGACAATTCAACAACTATATACTGTAGTTACATGGGGATAATTCCGCCTATGTTATTTCCTATGACCGAATCCCACGTTAACTCCCGCTCTACTATTGAGGAATACCTCGACCGATCGGATTGGCGCGTCAACGCCAACGCCAACCAGGATTATTCCCTAGGCGGAATGATCCTCAATTCTGCGGGAAAGATCACCGCCAACTACTGGCTGGATAACGTTTTCAGCCCAGAGGCCGGACAAGCCCATCGCGATGGCACCATCCATATTCACGATCTGGATATGCTTTCCGGATATTGCGCAGGGTGGTCTTTGCGCCAACTCCTAGAACAAGGTTTCAACGGAGTCTCAGGCACAATCTCTTCCCATCCCCCAAAGCACTTCTCCTCCGCGTGCGGGCAAATAGTCAATTTCCTTGGGACCTTGCAAAACGAATGGGCCGGGGCCCAAGCATTCAGTTCTTTTGACACATACATGGCGCCCTTTGTTCGACTAGATAACCTCAGCTATAACGACGTTGTCCAGCAGATGCAAGAGTTCATTTTCAACCTCAATGTACCCTCACGCTGGGGAACGCAGACACCGTTTACCAATCTCACTTTCGACTGGACCTGCCCCGAGGATCTGCAAGATCAGGTTCCTTTTATCGGCGAGGAGCCACAGCCTTTTACCTATGGCGATCTGCAGTCAGAGATGGACATCATCAACCGCGCATTCATTGAGGTCATGAGCGCAGGAGATGCGGACGGCCGCCCCTTCACCTTCCCGATCCCCACGTATAACATCACCAAGGACTTCGACTGGGATTCGTCGAATTCTAAGGCTCTTTTCACCATGACTGCGAAGTATGGGCTGCCCTATTTCCAGAACTTTATTAACTCCGACCTTGATCCCGGCATGATCCGTTCCATGTGCTGCCGCCTGCAGCTCGATCTCCGCGAGTTGCTCAAGCGAGGCAATGGGCTATTTGGTTCAGCAGAGCTGACCGGTTCCATTGGTGTGGTCACCCTCAACTGCGCTCGCTTAGGATACCTCCATGCCGATGATGAGGAAGGCCTTCTGGCGAACGTGGATAAGCTCGTTCAGCTGGGCATAGAAACCCTCGAGCGCCGTCGGGCTTTTGTGGCAAAACAAATGGATGCAGGTCTCTATCCCTACAGCTCGCGATGGCTCCCCAGCTTGGACAATCATTTCTCCACTATCGGCGTTAATGGATGCAATGAGATGATTCGTAATTTCACCCATGATGCCTACGATCTCACCGACCCCCAGGGCCACGCACAGGTAGCTCGCCTACTTGATCACATCAACGATTTATTGGTTAAAGCCCAAGAACGCACAGGCCACCTGTTCAACCTTGAAGCCACTCCCGCCGAGGGCGCCACTTACCGACTGGCTAAGGAGGATATTAAGCGTTATCCCGGAATCCTTCACGCAGGCACGGAGGAAGAGCCTTATTACACCAATTCCTCCCAGCTACCAGTGTCTCATACCCCAGACCCCTTTGAGGCCCTTGCGCTCCAGGAAGATCTGCAATCTAAATACACCGGCGGAACCGTGCTCCACCTTTATATGGGCGCGGCGATGAGCGACGGTGAGGCGTGTGCAAAACTCGTCCGGCGCTCCTTGGAAAACTTCCGGCTTCCATACGTCACTATCACTCCGACATTTTCTATCTGCCCCACTCACGGCTATATCTCTGGTGAGCATCCAGAATGCCCCGACTGCGGCGAACACACTGAGATGTGGACCCGAGTAATGGGCTACTTCCGCCCGGTTCAGAGTTTTAATACTGGAAAGAAGGGCGAGTTCCATGAGCGCACCTACTTTGCAGAAACGCTTGCTTAATCAAACAGCTGCCGAGCTGCCAATTGCGGGGATCATTCCTTTCTCTGCAACTGACTGGCCAGGAAAGCTGGTGGCGGCGGCCTTTACACAGGGCTGCCCCCTACGGTGTGTGTATTGCCATAATTCGCAGTTACAGGCCTTCACACCCGGCGCGCACTCGCTTGCGGAGTTTCTCTCCCTCTTGAGCTCTAGGCATGGGCTTATCGACGCCGCCGTCATCTCAGGCGGCGAGCCCACCGCAGTCCGTGGTCTAGGAGATGCTATTGCGGCTATTCATAACATCGGTTTTCCCGTGGGGATACACACCTGTGGTTATGCCCCAAGCCGCATTGCGGAACTGCTACGAGACCCTGCTACAACTCCAGACTGGGTTGGACTAGATATCAAGGCACTACCCAGGCATATGCGTGAGGTCACGGGCTGCTCTCCTCGGGTAGCAACCGCTGTCTGGGACTCGCTGCGGATTCTGCAAGAATCCGAGATTGATGTGACACTCCGGACCACTCTGTGGGAGGGCTCTGTCATTGAGCAAAACATCGACGAGCTACGTTCTGTGGTTAAGAATCGCAGCATGGATTCATCCGTGGAGCTCGTCATTCAACATGCACGGGCTGCTGATGGAAGTCCGTGGACACCTGATTGCTGCTTTTAAATATCACCAAAGAACAGCGCGCCGACTCCTATCGCTGTAAGTAACGCGACCGCAAAGGTAAGCGGGACAAAACGCGCAATAAAACCATTACCCCATGCGCCGCGTTGCATCGCCATAAGTTTGACGTCCACCATCGGCCCAACTACTAAAAATACGAGCTGGGCTGTGGGTGGCATCATGGTGAAAGAAGCCGCGATAAACGCATCCGCCTCGGAACATAAGGCAAGGAGCACAGCCAATACCGCCATAGCTAGACAGGCAAGCACGGGCTTATCACCAAGAACGAGAAACCAATCCCTGGGGATAAAGAGCTTAAGCATCCCTGCGAGCAAGGCTCCCAGGACAAGGTAGCCTCCAGCGTTGAGGAGGTCGTGGAGAAAAGATTCTCTCAATCGTTCCCATGCGGAGGGCGCATGATGCTGATGCTCGTGTGAGCGGGATTCTCCAGAAGATAGCTCCGCACGCCCGCTAATCCATATCCACCCCACTAACACCGCTGCGCTAAGGGAAGCCACAAATCTGGCAAGCATCATACGAGTGTCTCCGCCAAAAGCAACCGCAGTGGATACCAGCACTACCGGATTAATCGCGGGACTGGCAAGGAGGAAGGCGAGAGCCGCAGCAGGGGGTACTCCTCTGCGGATAAGAGACTGGGTGATCGGCACTGATGCGCATTCACAGGCTGGGAGCAGCATCCCGGAGGCGGCCGCTGTGGGAACGGCGAGGTGTTGGGATCGTGGTAGGCGTCGAAAAGCTGCCTCAGGAACAAATACCTCGATGAATCCTGAAATGATCACCCCGAGGATAAGAAAAGGAATCGCTTGCAATATGATCGCAATGCTTATCTGCGCCCATGCCTCTGCTATGCCATGCAGTTGAATCAACGGCCCAAAGATGAACAATGCGATAAGAATCAAAAGAGCTGCAACCGCTCCGTACTGGCCAAGTCCCTTCCTCATAAGTAAGGCTGCTCCGGCTGCGGGATTTGTGTAGCGCGGTCCACTTTAAGTACAGGGAACTGGGGGTTAAAGCCTTCTGGCGGAGCTATGACCTCGGCGGTGATCTCATACCACTCGTCTTCTACGAGTTCTGTTGCCCCCGCCAATGATGCGGTATAAGCCATCGCATCTGCGGCACAACAAAAAATCTTATATCGGCTAAGCCGCCATGTGCCGTCTATCGAGCGCGAAGCAAACCCCGCCACAGACACAGTCTTAGCAAGCATCGACGTATTATCTGAACGCAAAAACCGCGCCGTGAGCTCCTCTAGAGTGATCTCGTTTGTGCCATAGCCACGCAATGGTTCCATTGCTAGATCATCTAAAGAGTTTCTCCGTACTGTCGCACTGGTACTTTCCGCGGTATAGCGTAACGACGCCGCCCCCAGCGCAGTCGGTGCGCAAAGCGCTACGAGTATCACTGGGATCAACAGCAGCCAGGAAGTAGTGTGCATGGGAGAATGCGAACACGGATACCGGCGTGCGCTATATATGCTCCAGCAGCCAAGTCCTATCAACAGCACACCGCTCAATAAGGTCCAAGGGCGAAAGGCCGGTTGAAGGTAGTTGTTAATGCCCCCGGTTATTGACTCCGTAAGCAGCAGCACCCCAAGAGCTGCAATCACAAAAGCGCCAACGGCAGTGCCCTTGGCTGGTCCCGTGTGTGACTGCCCAATATTCATATATTAGAGGGTGCAGCCTTTCTTCCAACCTGGCAAGTCCGCCCCCTGACTTTATCGGTTAACTGTGCAGACTGCACCGTCATACGCTTGCTGTTAGCGCTGCTGGCTTTTATCAGTCCTGCTAGCGGACGTCTCTTTTCGCGTTGACCCATAGCCCTAGGAGTAGTGACACAACGGTCCAGGCCACGATAATGCCTATGTTGTAGCCCAACGGTTGTACATCCATAAAGTCCCACCCAATGGAGGAAAACTCAGCGTTGTCTTTTCCATACTTGGCTAGCTGACTGACGCGCTCTCCAGGAGTTACTAGCCATAATGGCATAAATGCAGCGATCTGTGATGCAGCTACGGTGATCAGGCGCTCGATGGCTAAGAACCAGGCAAGTGGTACTGCCATGGCAGCAACTCGGTTACGAGTCAGAGCAGCTACGCCTATCGCGATAAAGCTAAATACCAGGAATAACACGCCATCCACCAGGATCAACACGGTTTTTTCATTTACCAATGTGATCTTAGGAAAGACAAGAAAAACCAGGTAGATAAGCCCCACTCCCACTAGGTAGTTGATCAGAAGAAAGCCTGATATCACGAGTGTTCGTGCATTAAACCACAGGCTGCGCCGTGGTTGAGTTAAGAAGGCTTGGGCGTGCATCCGATCATTGAACTCCCCCGCCATGGCTGAAGCGCTAAAAGATACAGCCAGCATTACAAAGATCATCGCGCCGGGAAGGGCAAATCCCCAGTCATAGTCTGAAACCTCGCCGCTAAACAGGCCTATGAGCACGACGGGGCCGTAGAGTGAGCCGGTAAGGAGAATCGCCCATACCCAGGTGCTGCGTAACGTTAATAATTTGGTTATTTCTGAGCGCAAAGCATTTATCATGTGGTTATTGATCCCTTCATTTCTATGAGTAAAAACTGTTACTGGGTAGCGCTCAAAGCTGTGTCTCCCACAGCACTATCCACGGCCTGTTTGGTGCGATATTCCTGTACCTCTGCGGTAGCTGCGAGGAACCTTTGCTCTAGGTTGTCCTGAATGGTGCTTAGACCAAGAACCGGAAGCTGAGCTGCCAAAGCAGTCATGGCTACCGTCGTGCGCACCGCCTGCTCGTCTGCGTCTTTATCTACGTTGACGCTAAATCCCGCGGCTTCTTGTAGATCTACAATCTCAAACCCCTGGCTCTGCAGTTTCGCGGCAAGCTCAACAGCATGCGGCGTTTCTACCTGCACCCGGGTGCCATCCGCCAGAAATTCTTCCAGAGAATACTCACCGATCATGTGTCCTCGACCGATCACAACCAATCGATCCGCCGTCAGCTGCATCTCCGAAAGTAAGTGGGAAAAAACCAAGACGCTTCTCCCCTCACGCGCCAGACTGCGGATAGTATTCCGCATCCAGCTCACGCCCTCCGGGTCAAGACCGTTGACAGGCTCATCGAGGATAAGGTGCTGTGGGTCCCCCCAACAGGGCAGCGGCAACACCAATACGCTGTTTCATCCCTAGGGAATAACCACCGATTTTCCCTTTAGCTGCTTCTTGCAACCCCACGATGTCCAGGCATTCTTCCACTCTGTTATCGGAGATACCCGCGCCTCGCGCGAGCACCCGGAGGTGATTACGGCCTGATCTAGCTGGATTAAACCAACTAGAATCAAGAATTGCACCAGCCATTTTTGGCTTATCATTTACGTTGGCAAACGTTCCCGTATACGTATCAGTGGAAAACTCAACATCGCCGTGCGTAGGCCTATCCAAGCCAAGTATGCACCGCATCGTTGTTGATTTACCGGAGCCATTCGGTCCTAAGAATCCAGTCACGGTCCCATCAGGAACCGTGAAACTCAAATCAGCAATAGCCGTCTTGGACCCGTATTTCTTACTCAGGTGTCGAACTGTAATCATGCTTTCCATGATTCTTTAATTATTCACTTGTGTAATCCTGCCAGGGGCCGATCTTTTATGTCACCCCTAGGTATGACTACACACAAGCGCAATCCCCCTTATTACTCACGATTCTATTGCGCACAATATTGTTCTTCCTCCCCTAATAGCACAGCTTTTCCTAACATCATGATGCGGGAAATAAGGACGAGCCACACTATGTAAATGCGTTGCCAAAATTTCTCAATTTCTAGCCCTATCCGCTTAGAAAGAAATCTCCCCAGATAGGGATAAAACGCATACGGAATCACAGAAACTCTTTTATTCAACTTCTTTAGGAGATCAAAACATATTGTGCACAATGAAAAAATTGTGTGCAATATAATTCAATGAGTTCATAGAGTACAATATCTTTCTCACCTCGAAAGACACTTCATTTACGGTGAAGTTCGAACACTAATTTATAGCGAGAATTCGGAATCATTGGAGGAAGAATTACTTACTATGCTTCACCATAGATCAATTATCTAAAAGCGCATCTTGGGTAACCACTCCGCGTTTAAAAGCAAACAACACCGCGTGGACTCGATCACGCGAACCAGTTTTGGTAAGAACCCTTCCCACGTGCGTCTTTACTGTTGGCAAAGAGATAAAGAGTTCCGCGGCAATCTCTGCATTGGATTTACCCATCGCAATCAACTCAAGAATTTCTAACTCACGCGGTGTCAGCGGCTCAATGAGGTCCTCATTTATATGTTTAAGACCATCGGGCTTCTTATCCGTCTGCCCAGATCGTATTCGCCGAAATAATTTGGCGGTAGCCGCCGGGCTAATCACCGCGCTTTGTTCGCCCACCGATCTGACCGCCTCAATGAGCTCTTCCGGTGCGGTATCTTTAAGCAAGAAGCCTGACGCTCCATTTTCCACAGCTTCCATCACGTAATTTTCGCTATCAAAGGTGGTCAGGATAATCACTCGAAGCGGCTCGTCGTTAGGCCCCATGAGGCCTCGTGTTACCAGCTCTTTAGTGGCAGATATGCCGTCCATGATAGGCATCTGCACATCCATTAACACAACGTCAACAGGTTCTACTTCTATGCGTTCCAACGCTTCTGCCCCGTTGTTTGCTTCCCATGCAATCTGAATATCATCTTGCGAGCTAAGCACCATATTAAATCCGGCTCGCACCAGCTGCTGGTCGTCGACAAGCCCTACGTTAATCATTTTCCCTTAACCTCTACAACGGAATTTCAACATTCACGCGCCAGCCGCCGGCATTGCTTAACGACGCACCCCACGTTGCCTTCCCACCATGCAACAAAGCACGCTCTTTGATACCTGATAAACCGCGTCCAACAGAATCGGACTTGTAGTTCACCAAGGCCTCGCCGTGCGCATTATCCACTGAAATATGCAAAGTTTTGTCTTTGGGTACTCCCCAATCCAAAGTAACATCAACCACCGTTTTTCCTGCGTGTTTGAGCACATTGGTCAGAGACTCTTGGATAACGCGGAAAACCGTCAGCCCACGTGACTCATCTACTGCTACTGGCTCGCCATACACTGAAAAATTTACTTGCAAACCGGCGGAGCAGGCCTCATCTATAAGCCTGCCTATTTCAGCAAAACCAGGCGTCGCATTGATTTCTCTTTCGTCTTTCTCACCCGTGGCCTCTCTCAACACAGTAAGCAAACCCCGCATTTGTGATAGCGCGTCGCGCCCTACCGAGGAAATAGTTTCTAGTGCCTCAATAGCAATCATGGGGTCTTTCTTCCCCGCGTATCGCCCACCGTCTGCCTGCGCGATTACTACGGTCAAAGAATGTGCCACAATGTCGTGCATCTCGCGCGCAATGCGATTTCTTTCTGCTAACGCCGCCAGCTCAGCTTTAGCGCGCAGCTCCTCCAGCGCCTGATTCTTGCGCTTGGTGTTAAGTCCTATCTGCCACCACAGAGAAATAGAGATGATGATAATAATTAGAACCCCGGCTCCCCCAACCCAAAAATTCGGTTCTTTCACCGCGTGACTGGTAAGAAATGCTTTCCCCCGCAGCGCGTTGCTCAGAGGAATCAAAGTCAGGCCTATAGCGCTGCCAAAGACAAGCGCTATTCCCCACGCCCATCTATGCCGCTGAATATAGGCAGAAATAAACCAAGACTGATAGCAGACGACCACATAGCCCAAAGGGGCCACCAACGGAGGACCCAAGGCAAGAAGTAGCAATGCAGCTATCACAATCCCCAGGCCCAGGATCTTGCGAGCTCGCTGAACAAGCAGTCCTATGAAAAGCGCACCCCCGCCAATCCACAATAAAATAAAAACTACTGAGTGATAGACCAGCGCGCTATGAGGGCCCTCTGGTCTCATCATGTTCTGCACAGCCATGAGGAAGAGGAACCCTCCTACAAGAATCTGAGTTATGAGCTGCAGCCAGAATCCATGATCCCAGATCCATCCGTGCGCACCTATGCGCCGTGTGAGTGCAGAAAAATATTTCATGATAAACAAAAGCTATAACAACTGAGTAGTTGTATGCATCCGTCCACAGTATGAGTATCCCAACTTATCCAGAGCCCCCCCGCATAGCAAAAGCTCCCCAGTAGTCAGATCTAATTTCTTAGACCAACTTCTGGGGAGCTTTTATCAGGCTAGGACCGTTTAGAGATCGTAGGCCTCATCCAGTGGCACGGAAGCGCCGGTGAATTCACCGTAGCTGTCATCGCCATAGATGGAATCTCCATACGTTGGGATTGAGTAAGCCGCATTGCGAGCTGCCTCAGTCGGTTTGACGGAGATGTTGCGGTAACGGGAAATACCGGTACCCGCCGGGATCAGCTTACCGATGATCACGTTCTCCTTGAGGCCGATCAGCTTATCGGACCGCTTGTTAATGGCGGCGTCGGTAAGCACGCGTGTGGTCTCCTGGAAGGACGCAGCGGACAGCCACGACTCGGTAGCCAACGACGCCTTGGTGATACCCATGATCTCCGAACGGAGCTCAGCGGGATGTCCACCAGCAGCAATAGCCTCAGCGTTAGCGGCCTTGGCCTCCGAAAGGTCAACGAGAGTACCCGGAAGGAACTCTGTCGCGCCGGACTCGATGACGGTGCCGCGGCGCAGCATCTGACGAATGATGATCTCGATGTGCTTATCGTGGATAGCCACACCCTGTGCGCGGTACACGTCCTGAACCTCGTCCACGAGGTGCTGCTCAACACCACGGCGGCCAAGAACCTCAAGCACGTCGTGCGGATCAGCAGGTCCGCGTAGCAGACGGTCGCCCACGTTCACGTGGTCGCCTTCTGACAAGGTGCGCTCGATCATGGCGCCCGGGTTGGATTCCATAGGAACCCGCACGGTAGCAAGACCCTGACGCTTGGAGAGCTTCTCGTAGACCACAACATCTGACCCATCGTCTGGGTTGATGGTGAGGGTGTAGAAGTTACCTTCATCCTCAAGGTGTACGGTACCTGCCACAGAAGCAATCGGAGCGCGATTCTTAGGAACACGAGCCTCGAAGAGCTCCTGGACACGAGGAAGACCACCGGTGATGTCACCACCGACGCCACCCTGGTGGAACGTACGCATTGTCAGCTGGGTACCGGGCTCACCAATGGACTGAGCAGCGACGATGCCCACTGCCTCTCCGATATCAACGAGCTTGCCGGTAGCCATGGACTTGCCATAGCACTTAGCGCACACACCGGTCGGGGTCTGGCAGGTAAGCACGGAGCGAACCTTGACCTCGGCAACGCCTGCGGCGATGAGCTTCTCGATGAGCTGATCGGTGAGGTTTTCACCAGCTGGTACCAGAACGTTGCCCTCGGAATCCTTGATGTCAACGGAAGCCACGCGGCCAGCAACAGAGGTCTCGATGAGGCTGTGTCCGGTGTAACCGGTGACGTTGCCCTGAGCATCCTTAACCTCAACGGCCACTGGGACACGAATGCCCTGCTTGGTGCCGCAGTCATCCTCGCGGACGATAACATCCTGCGCAACGTCCACCAGACGACGAGTGAGGTAACCCGAGTCGGCGGTACGCAGAGCGGTATCGGCGAGGCCCTTACGCGAACCGTGAGAGTTGTTGAAGTACTCAAGAACCGACAGGCCTTCACGGAAGGAGGTCTTAATCGGTCGGGTGATGTAATCACCCTTTGAGTTCACAACCATGCCCTTCATGCCAGCCAGCGTCCAGATCTGACGCATGTTACCGGCAGCACCGGACTTCACGATCATAGGAATCGGGTTGTCATCCGGATAGAGCTTCTCGACGGCATTACCGACCTCGTCGGTAGCCTCCTTCCAAAGCTCGACCAGACGGTCGTAGCGCTCGCGCTCTGTCAGAGCACCCTGCTCCCAGTACTTCCGCTCGATCTTTGCAGCCTCGGCCTCATAGCGGTCAAGAATTTCTTCCTTATTAGGAAGAACGAGCACGTCAGACATAGTGATGGTCACGCCGCTTCGGGTTGCCCAGTAGAAACCGGCGTCCTTCATCTTGTCCATCGTCTGAGCAACAGTAATCATTGGATAGGTCGCAGCGAGATCATTAATCACGTCGCCCAAGAGAATCTTGTTCGATCCTCCACCCTTACGGACCATAACGCCCTCAAGGTACGGGTAGTTCCACGGCAAGAGCTCGTTGAACATGATGCGGCCAAGAGTGGTATCAGCCAACCAGGTTTGTCCCTGCTCCCAACCCTCTGGGAACTGCTCTGCCTCAACCTCTACCGGCGGACGCAGATGGCTAATGCGTACCCGGATCTTGGCCTGCAGGCCAAGAACGCCACGGTCGCGAGCCATAAGTGCCTCAGCGTAGGAGGAGTACACACCCGTTGCTGGACCATCCTCAGTAGCAGGCTGGTATGCACCCTGACCACCAATTTCACCCTCAGTCTTGTCCATGGTGAGGTAATAAAGACCAGTCACCATGTCCAGACGCGGCATGGCAAGTGGCTTACCGGATGCCGGGGAGAGAATGTTGTTGGAGGCAAGCATGAGGATGCGCGCCTCGGCCTGTGCTTCAGCAGATAGCGGCAAGTGCACAGCCATCTGGTCACCGTCGAAGTCAGCGTTGAAGGCCTCACACGCGAGTGGGTGCAGCTGGATAGCTTTACCCTCAACGAGCTTAGGCTCGAAGGCCTGGATGCCTAGGCGGTGCAGGGTAGGTGCACGGTTAAGCATCACAGGATGCTCAGAAATTGCCTCTTCTAGAACGTCCCACACCTCAGGGCGCTGACGCTCAACCATGCGCTTAGCCGACTTGATGTTCTGCGCGTAATCGTTTTCCACAAGGCGCTTCATAACAAACGGCTTGAAGAGCTCAAGAGCCATGAGCTTTGGAAGACCGCACTCATGCAGCTTCAGCTGTGGACCGACGATAATAACGGAACGACCAGAGTAGTCGACACGCTTACCCAGCAAGTTCTGACGGAAACGACCCTGCTTGCCCTTAAGCAAATCGCTCAAGGACTTCAGCGGACGGTTGCCAGGACCGGTGACCGGACGACCACGGCGACCATTATCAAAGAGCGCGTCGACGGACTCCTGCAACATACGCTTCTCGTTGTTCACGATGATCTCGGGAGCACCGAGGTCGATCATGCGCTTGAGGCGGTTGTTGCGGTTAATCACGCGACGGTAGAGATCGTTCAGGTCGGAGGTAGCAAAACGGCCACCATCGAGCTGAACCATCGGACGCAGCTCCGGTGGGATCACCGGGATGCAGTCGAGCACCATACCAGCTGGGTCATTGCCCGAGCGCTGGAATGCAGCAACAACCTTGAGTCGCTTGAGGGCACGCATCTTCTTCTGGCCTTTGCCATTGTTGATGATCTCGCGCAGTTCCTCTGCCTCAGCATCGAGGTCAAAGTTGCGGATAAGGGTTTGGATGGCCTCCGCGCCCATACCACCGGTGAAGTAATCCTCGTAACGATCCACGAGCTCTTCATAGATGGTCTCATCAATGATCATCTGCTTAGGAGCAAGCTTGATAAAGGTCTGCCAGATCTCCTCAAGACGATCGATCTCGCGCTCAGCCCGCTCGCGGATGTGCTGCATCTCTTTATCTGCAGCCTTTTGCACCTTGTTGCGGGCATCGGCCTTAGCGCCTGCGGCTTCCAGCTCGGCAAGGTCCTCTTCCAGCTTCTGAGCGCGCTCTGCGATCTCAGACTCTGCGTCAGCCTCAACGTCTTTCTTCTCCAAAAGCATTTCTGCCTCAAGAGTGGTCTGGTCGCTGTGGCGAGCTTCCTCGTCAACACCAGTGATGATGTTGGCTGCGAAGTAAATGATGCGCTCGAGATCCTTTGGAGCCAGGTCCAAAAGGTAACCGAGACGAGACGGGACACCCTTGAAGTACCAAATGTGGGTGACGGGCGCAGCCAGTTCGATGTGGCCCATGCGTTCACGGCGAACCTTGGACTTGGTCACCTCAACGCCACAGCGCTCACAGATGATGCCCTTGTAACGGACACGCTTGTACTTACCGCAAGCGCACTCCCAGTCGCGGGTTGGGCCGAAAATTCGCTCGCAGAAGAGGCCGTCCTTCTCCGGCTTCAGGGTGCGGTAGTTGATGGTCTCCGGCTTTTTGACCTCGCCTTTGGACCAACGACGAATGTCGTCGGCAGTAGCCAGGCCGATGCGGAGCTCGTCGAAGAAGTTGACGTCGATCACGTAACTCCCTTTCCCCCCGGTTCTCCCAGGGGATCGTTTCAAAAAATGATGATGCTTTAAATTCCGCCTGCTTAGCAGCTTTAGCTGCCATGCAGACCTGATGTATTAGGCGATGTCGGCGTCGGAACGCTCGTCGCGAGACAGGTTGATGCCCAGTGAGGCACCGGCCTGGTCGAACTCGTCGTCATCCGAACCGGACAGCTCCATCGGAGTGCCGTCTGCAGAAAGAACTTCCACGTTCAAGCACAGCGATTGAAGCTCCTTGAGGAGTACCTTGAAGGACTCAGGGATACCCGGATCTGGAATGTTCTCGCCCTTAACGATTGCCTCGTAGACCTTCACACGTCCGACTACGTCATCAGACTTGATGGTCAGAAGCTCCTGAAGCGTGTAGGCAGCGCCATAAGCCTGCATTGCCCACACCTCCATTTCGCCGAAGCGCTGTCCACCGAACTGAGCCTTACCACCCAACGGCTGCTGAGTGATCATGGAGTAAGGGCCGGTAGAACGTGCGTGGATCTTCTCATCAACCAAGTGGTGCAGCTTCAGCATGTACATGTAGCCGACAGACACTGGGTATGGGAAAGGCTCGCCGGAACGACCGTCGAAAAGCTGTGCCTTGCCGTTTGCGTCCACCATGACATCGCCGTCGCGGTTTGGACGAGAATTGGTTAGGAGGCCTGCAACTTCCTCGTTGGTAGCACCGTCGAACACTGGTGTTGCGGTAAGCGAACCAGCAGGAACGTCGTACAGATCCTCAGGAAGCGTCTTAAGCAGCTCGGCGTTAGCGGGGTCTTCGGGGTCGATCTTCCAACCGGCAGCAGCCAACCAACCAAGGTGGACTTCCAGCACCTGGCCGATGTTCATACGACGAGGCACACCGTGCGTGTTCAGGATGATGTCAACCGGGGTACCGTCGGGCATGAATGGCATGTCTTCCTGCGGAAGGATCTTGCCAACAACACCCTTGTTACCGTGGCGACCAGCAAGCTTATCGCCGTCCTGGATCTTGCGCTTCTGGGCAACATAGACACGAATCATCTCATTAACACCAGGCGCGAGATCATCATCGTCTTCACGGGAGAAACGACGAACGCCGATGACCTTACCGGTCTCACCGTGAGGCACCTTCATAGAGGTATCGCGAACCTCACGTGCCTTCTCACCAAAGATTGCACGCAGCAGGCGCTCTTCAGGGGTCAGCTCGGTCTCACCCTTAGGAGTGACCTTACCCACCAAGATATCGCCGTCGCGGACATCAGCACCGATGCGAACGATGCCGCGCTCATCGAGATCCTTGAGCACATCCTCGGACACATTGGGAATCTCACGAGTGATCTCCTCCGCACCAAGTTTGGTGTCTCGGGCATCAATCTCGTGTTCCTCGATGTGGATCGAAGTAAGAATGTCCTCTTCCACAACACGCTGGTTGAGGATGATAGCGTCCTCGTAGTTGTGGCCTTCCCATGGCATGAACGCAACAAGAAGGTTGCGGCCGAGCGACATCTCACCGTTGTGAGTACCGGGGCCATCTGCGAGAACCTGTCCGGCCTCAACGCGGTCGCCCAAGTTCACCAATGGGATCTGGTTGTAGCAGGTGCCCTGGTTGGTGCGCTCAAACTTGCGCAGCATGTAGGTCTCACGGGTGCCGTCATCAGCCATCACGGTGATGAAATCAGCGGAGACGTTCTCTACAGCGCCAGCCTTTTTGTTGATAATGAGGTCGCCGGCGTCATAAGCAGCACGACGCTCCATGCCGGTTCCCACAAACGGGGCTTCTGAACGAACCAGCGGCACAGCCTGACGCTGCATGTTCGCGCCCATGAGGGCACGGTTAGCGTCGTCGTGCTCAAGGAACGGAATCATGGCGGTAGCCACAGAGACCATCTGGCGTGGGGAAACGTCTAGGTAATCAACGCTTTCCGGTGCCACGACCTGGATGTCACCATTTTTCACACGAACAGTAACGCTATCTGCGGTGATCTTGCCCTGTGCGTCTACCTCGACGTGAGCCTGACCAACCACAAAACGATCTTCCTCATCTGCGGTGAGGTAATCGATCTGATCGGTGAGAACACCGTTTTCCACCTTGCGGTAGGGGGTCTCGATGAAGCCGAAAGAGTTTACCCGAGCATAGGAAGCCAAGGAACCGATCAAACCAATGTTCGGACCTTCGGGAGTCTCAATCGGGCACATACGACCATAGTGAGAAGCGTGAACGTCTCGAACCTCAATGCCAGCGCGCTCACGCGACAGGCCGCCTGGGCCCAGAGCAGAGAGACGGCGCTTGTGTGTGAGGCCAGACAAGGAGTTGTTCTGATCCATGAACTGCGAGAGCTGGGAGGTACCAAAGAACTCGCGGATGGCAGCAGAAACCGGGCGCACGTTGATCAAGGAGGTAGGAGTAATAGACTCTGCGTCCTGGGTAGTCATGCGCTCACGAACCACGCGCTCCATGCGGGACAGGCCCACGCGGACTTGGTTCTGAATCAGTTCTCCGACTGTACGGAGACGACGGTTACCAAAGTGGTCAATGTCATCCGTATCCACAGGGATAACATCACCATTGGGTGCAACCATAGTGCTCTCACCAGCGTGGAGACGCACGAGGTACTCGAGAGTGGTTGCGATGTCCTGCTCAGTGAGAGTCATCAGACCCTCGTTGTCCCCACCGAGACCGAGTTTGCGGTTCACTTTGTAGCGTCCAACCTTGGCAAGGTCGTAACGCTTCGCGCGGAAGAAGGCGTTATCCAGCAGCGACTGCGCGAGGTCACGAGTCGGCTGCTCACCCGGACGCTGTTTGCGGTAGATCTCCAGCAGAGCCTCATCGGTGTTAGCTACACCGTCCGACTCAAGCGTGGACATCATAATTTCGGAGAAACCAAAGCGCTCCGTGATCTGCTCAGTGGTCCAACCAAGAGCCTTGAGCAGAACGGTCACCGGCTGGCGACGTTTGCGGTCAATACGGACACCAACGGTGTCGCGCTTATCCACGTCAAATTCCAACCACGCACCGCGAGAAGGGATCACCTTCACAGAGTGCAGCGGACGCTCGGTGGACTTATCAATCGTCTGGTCAAAGTAAACGCCAGGCGAACGAACAAGCTGGGAGACCACGACACGCTCAGTGCCGTTAACGATGAAGGTTCCCTTGTCGGTCATCATCGGGAAATCGCCGATGAAGACAGTCTGGGACTTGATCTCCTGAGTTTCATTATTGATAAATTCTGCAGTCACATAAAGCGGCGCAGAATAGTTAATGTCTTTGTCTTTACACTCATCGATAGTGTTCTTCATGTCCTCGAAGCGGGGCTCCGAGAGAGACAATGACATGTTTCCGGAATAATCCTGAATCGGAGATAGCTCCTCCAAGATTTCTTCCAGTCCGCTGGTTATGCGGACGCTTTCACCTAGCTCCTCCTGCTGACGAGCACGCCACTCGGGCGTACCAATGAGCCATGCGAAGGAATCTAGCTGAATATCAAGAAGTCCCGGGACCTCAATAGGTTCCGTAATTTTGGCGAACGAAAAACGTTCGGGAGCCCCGGGGATGTCGGCCACTGACTTGGTCTGGCGGGAGACTGCCAAGATGGGTCCTTCCAGCACCTCACGCGGCGGTGGCCCCGCAATATTGACCACCATAACCGCTGGTAATTGAGCAATCGGTCTGCTGAGGAGATAATGCACCTAGATAGCACGGAATGACCTTGTCAAATCGGTTTTTTCAACCGGACTGATCAAGGTCGTCGAACTAGCCAGATACATACTCCAGCGCAACGAAACAGCCTATACCATACTTTCCCCATTGTAAAGGGGGTGCCATATTAGTGCCTCATCGCTTACGAGGCCCAAAAGCGCCAACGGCTCCAACAATAGTCAGAATCACTCCGACCGCAAGCACAACATAATTAATAACTCGAACAATCTTGCCGTCCGACACGCTAGATGCCTGGTGCAAAAGTTCAGACACCTGTTCTTCACTTATTTTTCCATTAAAGGTAAGAACATCCTCGTGCTTCGCGCCTTCTGCGTCACCGAAATAATCATCGATTTTTTCTTCCACGTCAACTATCAGGCCGGTTTTTTGATCCACCCACCAGTCTCTAGTGCCAGAGTGAAAGAGATAACCGGGAGCGGCATCTTCCCCATTGCCTAAGGTTGTAGTGTTAAACACCGACTGATAGAGCTGTGCAACATTGGTAGGCTGAATCTCCTGGCGGTAACGGTATAGCGTACGCCCTTCTTTAGTAGCTTCCTCTGCAAAAACCGCGGGGAGGGTCTTACGCAGGGTGACATCAAAAACCTCATAGGTGGTTTTTTCTGCGTTGGTGGGAAATTTTAGCCACTGCCCGTCAATGTCTACGCTGCGCGTAGGGCTAGCTAGCTGGTCCGCCACTGTGGCCTGAGATGTTGCGGCGCCACTGAGCCGATCAATTGAATAAGACCATATGGTGGCGTTAATAAGACGGTCAAGATCTTTTTGTAAACTTTCCCGCATATCGGTCACACCGATTCGAACCGTGGCGTTCACATTATCGCTCGGAGGCAATATCTCCATGTGAAATTGACGTGTTACCGGAGCTTGCACCACAAGATCCTTGCCGACAACGCGAGTAGTAGCTTTTTCATCCCGCAAAGTAAGCGTGGTGTGAGAGAGATTAAGAGGCAATCGGGCGTCGCTTATTAAGAAGCGAGGAGCCAGCACCCCCCACATGATAAAGGCAAGCCCAAGCCCTAGGCCCAACACTGCGAGGATCCGTGACCGAGGAAGCATGACGGTGATGTTACCTTCTTTCTTCAATCTCAGTCTGAGCGGGGTCTCCACGCAGTGTTTACCAGTCCTATAAATCTATGGGCGCTCTCGAGGCTAATGCCAAGCTATTTCCGCTTTGCTATGTTCCTGGCTTGAGTAAAGAACACCACTCCACCGAGCATAGCCATAGCACCTAGGCCAAAGAGAAAACCAGTCCACCAACCACGTTTTCTCATAGACTCCCCTGTTGCAGCAATCTTCTCATTGCTGGCCCCTTGAGCCTCATCCGTTTTGCCCTCTGTTGTTTTCTTTGCAGACTTTGCTGATGCTTTCTTTTCCGTGGATTTTTTAGCAGATTTCTTCTTATCTTTAGAAGATTCTTTGTTTTTATCCGAGGATTTAGCAGAAGAGCTGCCCGAAGCTGCACTGTTACGCGGTTTATTTGGCTTTGCTGCATTACTACCGCGACCGGAGCTCCCGCCGCTAGAAGAACGGACTGGCGCAGGAGCATTCTGGTTTCCTGATCCCTGCTCACTGCCTCCGGTTTCAGTGCGCCCTGAGGCGTTGGAGGCCGGTCTGCGCTGCTCTTGTTTCCGCTCTGGCTCATTAGCGTTAATCGCTTTGAAGAGCGAGTCAGTCTGTCGAGACATAGCATTTAGTTCTCGATCGAGCTCACGGATTTCTTTGGCCAAACCCTTTAGGTCAACCGGAACGATCGGGGAAGGTACAGACGGCGCATGCTCTTCCGCGCGTGGCTCTTTGGACTCGGGGTGCTTGGTTTCCGGTTCTACGTTCTCTGGGTCTTTCTCCGGAGTTTTCTGGGGAACATCCGTCTCCGGCGTTTTTGGAACAGAAGTCTGTGGTTCTTGAGAACCCGGCGCCTTAGACTGTTCCTTTTTATTGTCTTTGTTAGTTTTCCGCTCAGTTTCTGTAGCGTCTGTTTCCTTAGTTTTTTCTTTCAAAGGCTTTTTATTAACAGACTTTTCTACGATCTCCTTGAGCGGAGTTACTTTTTCTTCTTTCACGGAACCTACCAAGAATGTGGTGTTAAAACTATACTCCTGGGATGCAGTTTTACCTTGAGATTCCTGGTCTTCCACCAAGAATTTAAACGTTGCTGTGTACGCACCTGGTTCTGTAAAGGCGAATGCTTGACGGTAAGAAGCCCCGCCTTCATATTCCCATGCTTGTTCAAGATCTTGAGAGTCAAAAGCGGTCTCCGCTTTCTCCTCGCCCATTTCTGCAGTCACCATGCGCCCTGGCCCATGATAATCCGTGAGAGATACCGTGATTTTCTTAGTAGCCGAAACTTGTTCAAAGTTAAATCCCACGGAAGGCGCATCTGGATTAGCGTCTTTTTCCTGTGGTAGATACCAAACAGGGGCTAAGTCTTTCTTTTCCTTCAACCCCAGCAAAGCACCTGGAACTCGCGCTGCATCACCAATGGCGAGCAAAGCTTCACCCGAGGCATATGTTTGAGGGACCTCAGTATTTGTAGTTAAAACGTCCTTCTCTTCCTTTGCCACTACCAAGGAAGCCACGTTTTGAGCGTCGTGTTTCTCTCCAGTCTTTTGCCCCGGAATCGTAATGCTCATGTCGCCTTTACGAAGAACCTTCTGCGGAGCTTTGGTCTTCTGGATAAGTTTTTCCCACAGGGAACGAACCTCTTGATCATTCAGCTTGCTGTTATCTCTGTCTGACGCCTCAAGCTTTTTCCCCTCTTTTATAAGCTTTTTCTCCAACGTCTCAGGAAGAAGCTCAGATTCTTCCTCCGAACCGCCCTCTAAAGTTTCAGGTTCTTCGGGTAGATCTTCAGTGCTTTCAGATGGCTTTAGCGTGGGCTCTTTATCAGAAGGCGCAACGCTACCAATGGGTAGCGTAAAGCTATTGATTTTTTTCCTTATGGATTCAAAGTCATGAGCAATGTTTTTATCTGTCTCTGAGTTGCTTTCCAACGCCGCGGTAGGTTCCGGATCTGCTGCTTCTTGCGCCAAGCCCAAAGGATTTTGCAGGCCACACAGAGCCGCAGCTAGGCCGACACCAACCAATGGACGTCCAATACGAGTAGTGATACGTTGTTTCCTCATGAGAAAACGGCTCCTTGTGAGTTGTCTGCCGAGATGCGGCGTTTGAATAATCCGCGGCGGGGTGAAAGACACCACGAGAGAAGGAAAAAGGCTGTGGCCACAAGCACGATGGTTGCCCCTGTAGGAAGGTCTAAGGCCCAGGAAAGATAGACGCCAACCAGGGACGAACACGTGCCCACCCCTGCTGCAATCGCAGACATGACGCTAAATTTATCTGTCAGCATTCGAGCTGTCGCTGCGGGAGTGACCAGCAATGCAAGCACCAAGATATTTCCAATAGTCTGGACCGAAATAACCACAGCAGCGGTGACCGCCACGTACAAGAGAACGTCGAGAAGCATCGTGGGCAGATTCATTGCGCGTGCGGTCTCTCGGTCCAAAGTGACTGCGGTAAACTGCGGTGCAAGAAGGGCTAACAGCACTATTACAACCAGCCCAACGACTGCGGTAAGAATAATGTCCTCCGTGGACACGCCAGTTATAGAACCGAAGAGAAAACTGGTTAGTGATGCCGTGTAGCCATCAACTTGAGAAATAAAAACCACACCCGAGGCAAAAGCCGCGGCAAAGAAGATACCAATAACCGTGTCTTCTTTTACGCGTCGCCGCTGGGAGAACATCGCGATGAGTAGGGCTACTACGGCTCCGGCGACTGCGCCGCCCAGCAGCACCGAGCCCTGCAAAACAAAGGCGATTGCGATGCCCGGAAAGACCGCATGAGCCACGGCGTCTCCTACAAAGGCCATGCCCCGTAAAACCACATGAGTGCCCACTACTCCGCACACGATGGAACTGATCACTGAGATCAACAAGGCCTTAGGCAAGAAGGCCAGGGCGGGATTGCTTAAGTCAGAAAAGAACTCCACGAGCGAAATCATGGTGCGGGCATTCCTTTCTGGGCGCTACGCGCATCCTCGCGACGTAAAGCGCCAACAGATACGAGCAAAGGCGAGTGTTCGCTCACGCTAAACGTCTCAATCCAGGGTTGCGGCCGTTCCAAATCCTCTGGGGCTGCGTCCGCCACGATCTGGCCGTTGAAAAGGAGAATGCGATCACAGGAACTTATCGCTTCAACCAAGTTGTGAGTGCTCATCACAATGGCGGTGCCTTCCTGGGCCAGACGATGGAATAGCTCTAATAGAGACTCTGCAGAGGGCATGTCCAAACCAGTAAAGGGCTCGTCAAGGAAAAGAACCTTGGGGGCGATAGAAAGCGCGCGAGCGATAAGAACCCGTTGTTTC
Source organism: Corynebacterium pseudotuberculosis (assembly GCF_002155265.1). NCBI lineage: Bacteria > Bacillati > Actinomycetota > Actinomycetes > Mycobacteriales > Corynebacteriaceae > Corynebacterium > Corynebacterium pseudotuberculosis. The sequence goes on along the minus strand of NZ_CP021251.1, from coordinate 334,734 downwards.
TGGCCCCCAGAGAGCTCTCCTATCGGCCTGTCTGACAAATGCGCCATTCCCACCATGTCCAACGCACGGTGCACAGCATCAAAGTCCTTTTGACCAGCACGTTTAAACCAACCGATCAATCCAGTACGACCATTCATTACCAGACCGTGCACATCAATGGGATAATCCCAAGCAAACTCATGACGCTGCGGAACATAACCCGCATGGTTACGCACGCCGCGCCCCTGGACACCCGATATGGTTACGCGTCCAGAATCTGTGGGGATAAGCCCCAAGATCGCACGCATCATGGTGGTCTTTCCGGCACCGTTAGGGCCAATCAGCCCTATAAACTCGCCGGCTCGCACATCAAAATTTATGTCCTTCATTACTGTGCGGCCTCCCAGGCTCACGCCTAGACCACGCACTTCAATGACGGATGCGGCTTTACTCATCGTTGCCCATTCTGTGCAGCTGTTTCTTTACGCTTCTTTGCTGACGCCCGCATACGGAGCCCAGCGACCACGAATCCCAGAGCTATAAGAATCATCGCAACAAAGATCCATACGGCCACGGAACTTGATTTTTCCGAGGCGGGCGCGCCCTTCGCCGTAGAGCTTGCCGACGCCCCCTTCTCCTCGCCCTTTGTTGAGCTCGGGAGGTACTCACCTTCCCACTGTGCAGACTTCGCTTCTTCCAAGGCGTCCTTGCCTACTGCAAAGGTGAGCACCTCGGTGAACTCTTTGGTGGTGCCGTCGAGAAGCGGAATGAGCGCTCGTACTGCCACCTTGTGCACGCCTGGTTGCGTAAACACCCAGTTAGCGTGCGTGTGGGTATTCAAATCCACCCACATCGGCTGAGACTCCTTTTTTGCTGAGGTCCACAGCACCTGAGGCTCTGCAAAACCACCATTTTGCAGGAACAAAGAGAATTGTCCATCCCCCTCGTGTCCGGCAAATTCCAACGTGATACCACGGTCAGCGGACTTGGTCAGCGTGGGATTTTGGGTATTCCATCCCAGCCAAGGGACCCCATGTACCTCGCTCTGTGGAATTACCCACACCTGAGAGCCAGGTTGTGCACCAGTAAAGTCAAAGGATTGCGCTTCCTCGGGCAAAGTCTGCTTGGCGCTGTCATCCACAAGAAAAATGGTGTCTGATAAATGACGCCACTTTGGTGGAAACTCTGAGTCATCTCGCACCAGAAACCGAGTTTCTCCGGAGTCTGAATCCACTACAGGTCCTAGATCGGCGTGCCCATGATCGAACACTTTTTGGGTGCCAAGCGGCACTACATCCTCGGAATCCGTCACTGTCTGTTCTAAGGATGGGTCATCCTGCGTCTGAGCCAAAGCAGCGGCCGGGAATGCAATATGAGCAGCCGGCACCGCAATGCTCGATGCAATCACCATACTTGTTGCAAGCACTCCGACGCGTGCCTTGCTAAGGCAGGCAACTGGGATCCTAAATTTAAGATTGGTAGACACTGGTTTTGCTCCGATTGATGATCGATGCCTCAGAAAACATAAGGCGCTCGCTTTAATAAAGGATGTGATGAGTTTTTCTGGTGCTTAATGTTTAAGACGTATCTCGACGATCCCCCAGGCATTGCTGCAGACTCGCCGCATTTGCCCGCATGAGATCCACATAGGTAGTCACGTCTTCATCAAAAGAATCTCCTCGGATGGGACAGACTCGGATATTGAGGCGCTTAGCAGTTTCCAATAAATCCGTGGAAGCAACAGCCAACTGCGGCTCTAAGAAGACCGCTGGCACATGAAGATTTTTCAGGGTATTGGTCAAGGCTATGAGGTCGCGGGCAGAAGGCTCCACTCCCGGATTGGGAGTAACAAATCCCGCTACGTCTATCCCATAGGCATGCGCTAAGTAGGAGTATCCATCATGGGTGGTCACCAAGTGGCGATGCTCCTCCGGGATGGCGGCAATCGCATCTCTTACTTCCTGGTGCACCTTACCTAGCTGGTCAATATACGCATCTGCATTTGTTGTGTATTCCCGGGCACCTTGCGGATCCGCTGAAATAAGCTCGTCCCTTATCGTTTTTACAAACGCGATGACGTTATCCACATCATGCCACAAGTGTGGGTCAACTTCCCCATGCACGTGTTTGCCCAGCACAGCTTGAGGCAGTACATATACCTCGTCCCCCGGCGTTCCTAGGAAACGGAACTGAGATCCTGCGGGGATTTTCTGCAGCGTATTATTGGGGACTTCTATAACTGTCGAAGCCGAATCGTAGACGGTTGCTATGTCCTTGCCGTTGGCAGAATCTCCCTGAATCTCGATTTTTTTGCTATTTAGGTTAATCGAGACATCCTGATGGCCTTGGTTGATCACTGTGGCCGAGGTACCAGGGAGCGCACTTTCACCGCGTACTCCTACTGCCATGGTGATTGAGCTTGCGCCTACCGGAATAGGTCGAGCGCCACGTTCAGTAACTAATTCCGCCTCAATATCAATGACATACACACCGGGTTTACTAAAGGCCCAACTCACATGGGTATGCGCAGCAGCGGGCAACGTAATGGTATCGCCGTCATATCCACGCTCAGGGTGGAAGCCATCGCGCGAATTAAAGTACACTTCCGGCTTGCCAAAAGCCGTGGTCAGATACGCAGCAGCGTCCCCCGGGGCCTCCGAGCCGTCTATCCCGCGCACGCCCGTAACATGAATATTTATCTCACTATGAGAGTTTGCTCCTAGCTGTGCTCCGGTGCCCTCTACGCGCATGCCCAGCCATACAGAATCCAAGGTGACGTCTTCTACTAACTGCAGTAAATGTGCACCATGTTTGGTGGACTGTTCTCCAAGCGCAACCACCTTAGCAGGTGCCACCACGGCATTGTCGATGGCTCGTAGTACAGATTGTTGCTCAAGAAGCAGCCCGTTGGTAAAGATAACATCCGCGTTAGCTACGTTGCGGACGTCTCTCAGAGAAGGCTCATAGGTGTGAGGGTCTGCACCTCGTGGCATGAGGGCTGTTACACGAGCGCGGTCTCCTGCCACATTGCGCGCAATATCTGCAACGATCTGCGTAGATGCAACGACGTCCGTAATGCCGTCGACACGGCTAGGAAGATCCCTGGTGTCTGTTCCGCATGCAGCGACGAGGAAAGCACAAGCAACCAATGCTCCAGCACCCACCGACCTTTGATAGGCGCTGAGTATTGTCTTTGAATACATGATCAGAGCTATTTATTGCGGGTTATCGCCTTAACCAAACGAACTGTTCCGGCGCCGAATACCGCCAAACCAACGCCCAAGACTAAGAAAGCAGCAGTCATATAGGAAGGACCTGTCTCCGGCAAAGAATTACGCTTTGCTGGAGCAGCCGCCGGCGCAGGTTTAGAAGAAGTAGGCTTTGAGGATGTGGTGGCTCTAGAGGTGGAACGGCTCGAAGAGGTGCTGGATGATCGGTTCTTCCTATCATCGTTACCGCTACGGGCAGCCACCGCTACAGCTTCTCCTTCACCATCGCAGCTTGCTACCGTGTTGGGACCTCCGTTGCCCACGCTCCACACATAACGCGCCACATTACTCGATGCACCATCTGCAGTTGCTTGTACGCACATGGTATAGGTACCGGGTGCGGTAAAAACCCAGTTGGTATGCACATGCGCGGGTTCCTGCTGGGTGATCATCTCACCGCTTCTAACTTCAAAGCCGTTATTAGCCAAGATCGGAGTATTGCCGCCAAAAGAACCTGTTTGAAAAGCATAGATCTGCCCGGGGCCAGAGACTTTAACAAAATTGATGTCTACCTCGCCGAAACCACCCGAGCGGACACCATTGGTATCCCAGCCCGGCCAGATAAGATTTGGATCCTGAGTCTGCGGAAGATAATAGCCTGAAGTTCCGACCTCAGGGACCTGTGCCGTCTTATCCGTCCATGCTTCTTCTTTTACCCGCAGCGTTACAGAATCAGGATCACGCAACACATGAGAACCTGTTACGTCTTCCTTAAGATCAAGTTTAAGGTTTCCCCCATCGGCTGTTACGTTAAAAACGTCTATATGCCCGGAATCCAGCTCTAGATCCTCCGCCCACGCCGTCGGCACAAAGCTGGCAGACAACCCAACAAGAACAACCGCACTAGCAGCCGCGATCCGTGAAGTACGTGAGGAGCGAAGAGGGCGAGTGAACACGGAATTCCTTTACTTATATGGCATTTTTTAGTTCTGTATCTCAGCTATAAGGTTCAGCCGAACGACCTAATCATAATGGGAATTGCGTTCATTTGCAATAAGCAAACGCCCCCTTTTTCTCCCCTCCTTTTAATTTCCGCGAGGAACCAGATCCACCCGGTGCCAGCTTTACATCGCATCTCCGGTGTTGCCACATACGCTTACAGGATCCCTACCGTATTTTGGCAGGACAGAACCGCTTAAAAATCAAAAAAGAACATATAAAGACAAAACTCCCACCGGGAAAGCATCCTGCTTATTCCCGTGGGAGTGATGTTTGTAGTAATCGAAAGATTACTTGAGGGTAACCTTTGCGCCAGCCTCTTCGAGCTTAGCCTTAGCAGCCTCAGCGTCATCCTTGGATGCAGCCTCGATGATTGCCTTAGGAGCAGACTCAACGAGCTCCTTAGCTTCCTTCAGGCCCAGGCCGGAAACGATCTCGCGAACAGCCTTGATCACGCCGATCTTCTTAGCGCCAGCGTCCTCGAGAACAACGTCGAACTCGGTCTTCTCTTCAGCAGCAGCCTCAGCGCCAGCAGCGACCGGAGCAGCAACTGCAACAGGAGCAGCAGCGGTAACTTCGAAGACCTCTTCGAATTCCTTGACGAACTCAGAGAGCTCGATCAGGGTCATCTCTTTGAAAGCCTCAATGAGCTCGTCCTTGGTGAGCTTAGCCATAGTGGTAGTCCTTTCGATTGCGGGCTGTGCACCAGCCCAAAAGTATGTGGTTTTTGCTTAAGTACCGGATTCGGCGACCTAAGCTTCCTTCTTCTCCTGAAGCGCAGCGCCGAGGCGTGCGACCTGAGAAGCAGGAGCGTTGAACAGGCCAGCGGCCTTTGCCAAGTTGCCCTTCATGGCGCCTGCCAGCTTCGCAAGAGTGGTCTCGCGGTTGTCCAGCTCGGCGATAGCGTTGACCTGATCAGCGTTCAGAGCATCGCCATCCATGTAGCCACCCTTGACTACGAATGCCTTGTTGTTAGAAGCGAACTTCTTCATCGCCTTAGCGGCATCAACAGCCTCGCCCTTAATAAAGGCGATAGCGGTTGGGCCGGAGAGGAGATCATCAAGGCCCTCGACGCCAGCTTCTTTAGCAGCCAGCTTCAGCAGGGTGTTCTTGGCGACGGAGTACTGGACATCCGCACCGAGCGAACGACGCAGCTCAGTAATCTGAGCAACGGTCAGTCCGCGGTATTCGGTGATAACGATGGAGTCGGTATCTGCAAAGCGCTCTTTGAGCTCTGCAAGCGACGATACGTTCTTCGGGTTTGCCATTACTTCGCCTCCTTCCTCTTGTATCTCTTGGGTATCTGATCCGCCGAGGCTTTCACCAGCGCTAGCCAATAAAAAAGCCCCGTGCAAGAGCACAGGGGCGCACATACTCCGAAAGGAGTGTGAACTCTAAGTGTCTCCTGCGTGGGCCGTTCCAATCTCTTGGAATCCTTCGAGCCTAAGGCTGACCGACGGTCTTCGGTGAAACTTGAGTACGAGCCGAATTCGACTCATTCAAACTTCGAGCGATAACGCTAATGCACAACGTGACTTTTAGCAAATCGAAATGCCTCACGCGACTTTCCGCCTCGTGCATCCTGGTCTTTAGCTCAGCTTTTACTCTGCAAAAGAGTAATCCGTATAGCCTTTAGGTCCTCCCACATAAAAGGTATCGGGATCAGGGACATTAAGCTCTATGCCTTCTTGCCACCTGCGCACTAGGTCAGGATTAGCAATGAGCTCACGCCCCACGGCCACTGCGTCGGCGTATCCCGACTCAACGATGCCCACGGCTTCTGCGTACTCGGTATAAGTACTGAATCCGGAATTAAGTATCACAAATCCACCAAAGGCCTCCGCAAGCTGATGAACAAAGTCGCTGCGGTAATCCGCGTGGAGTATGGAGAGATACGCGAGTTCTAAGCTGCGGATTTCATTGAGAAGCACCCGATACTTGGCCAAGGTCTCCTCACGATCAGTCTCCAACACACCTTGAATATTGTGCTCCGGTGAAATACGCAGGCCTACCCGGTGTGCACCGATTTCCTCAGCTACTGCTTGAACAACCTGAATCACAAACCTGGCCCGGTTTTCGGGCGTGCCGCCAAACTCGTCCGTACGCACATTAGAGGAAGGACTTAAAAATTCGTGCAACAGATAACCGTTTGCGCCATGCAGTTCCACGCCATCAAGACCAGCATCGACGGCACGACGGCTAGCTGCCACGAACTCCTGCTTCACTCGTTCAAGTTCCTCTGCCTCAAGGGCATGAGGAACGGGAAGATCAATTTTTCCAGCAGGAGTACGCATCTGCGTTCCCGAGGCAACTGCGCTGGGGGCCTCGGGCAACACGCCGCCATTCATCGACTCATGGCTCATACGCCCAGCATGCATCACTTGCATAACTACGCTCCCGCCTGCCGTATGAACCGCCTCAGCGACCTTGCGCCATCCCTCCTGCTGCGCACTATTGGCAATGCCCGGTTGTCCGCTAAAACCACGGCCACGAAGTGTCGGATACGTTCCCTCCGTAACAATCAAGCCTGCCGACGCCCTCTGCGCATAGTATTCAGCGTGCAGCGCGCCAGGGACACCGTCTTCACCCGCGCGGAGCCTCGTTAATGCCGCCATCGTGATCCGGTTGCGGAGGTTTAAAGCTCCCGCTTGAGCAGAAGTAAAAAGTGAAGTCATGGCGAAGCACCTTTCTGCGATTAATAAATAAGGTCTTGAAGCCATTCAACAGCCTCAAGACCCACATCATTCCGCGTTATCACTCTCTCCCTGTTCAGAGCGCTATTTTTATACCAGCTCGTTGTTTATGCCAGGGCGCCCATCGGATCCCACGCCGGGAGCACGTGAGGGGTCTTAGTTAATGCCTGGCGGTATTCCTCTGGAAGCCGCGAGGCCGGCACCGCGACTTCAAAAACATACTCTTCAAACCAGGAGTCACTCATTGTCCAGAAACCTTTATCGGCCTTTTCTGTTCCCCAAGAGTTCTCTACTCGCCAACGATTCACGGTTGTGCCGTCTTCTGCAAGGTCCATACCAGTAAACACCATCGCGTGAGTCATCAAAGAATCACCGGTCAAGAGTCTTTGGGTCTTCGACATATCAAAATTCACGCCATATAGACCCTCATAATCAAACAGGTGGGCGTCCCACAGCCCAGCATCTGAATATGCTTGCACCTCGGTATCGCAGCCAAACCACACCGGGGTGGCGTCGATAAGCGAATCTCGGACAGCATCTCGCAATACCTCTATTGGGGCATTGACGTACGTCACCGGAGGTGCCCCGACAACATTACCTAGGTACTCCACCGTATAGAGTTCGCCGAACGCGTTACGTGGGTCGTTGACCACACAAACATAATCGCCGAGATCATCAGGAAGATAACGTTGTGCAAAGTCCAGGGGAGTCAATGTCCCCTCACGTACAAAATCATCGTCTTTGGTGCGGTACTGCCATTGGAATGTCTCAGGGGGGACACCAAGATGCGTAGTAATTACCTTAAAAGCGCTTTCTAATGCTTCTTCGCGGGCACCCGGAACGCCGTCTCTTATGCGGAGGGCTCCTCGACGCAAAACAGAAGCTAAATCTCGGTTCATGGCGTAGGTATTACTGCTGGAGAACGTCTCGGGCATAGCGTATTGCGGAACCACACCATATTTTTGAACCAAGGCAACAAACATATTCCACTGACCACCATCATCAATCGGGTCGTGCAATAGCTTTTCTACGGTCCTATCCGTCAGATCCCGGTCCCGCAGCTCATCCATCGCGCAGAGAAAGTAGTTTGCTTTTTCTACTTTGTCCCAAAAATGGATATATGTCTGGGATAACTCAAAGTCTTTGATGGCGGTTTCCTTCATGATCGCACCACGCAAAGAATTCAACCCCGCGAAGATCCAGCAGCGACCGGATTTCTTTTGATTAGCTACGGTCCAGGAATCCACTTTGGTGGACACAGAAGTGTCTAGAGAGCGCACCGCCTCACGGTTAAGCGCAACCTTAGTAGCTGAGCTCACTGCAACGGCATTGCGGGCTAATCGCAGAGTCGGGTCTTTGAGCAATTCGGTGTTTATCGCAGACACCGAGTTCATAGTTAGTTCAGTCATGAGTCTTTAAGTTCCTTAAGCCTTATGCGGTATCGGTGTCTAAAACATCAGGTCATAAGCCGGAAGTCGGACAGGCTCCGTGTCCAAAACTTTATGTAGTTTCTCCGGAACAAAATCACGTTTTATAGCAACATAGAAAACGTTATCCTCAAACCACTCGTCCGACATGGTGGCGTAGCCTGCGCCCACGAGCTCTGTTTTTTGGTCATTCAGTTGGGAACCCCAGGAATTTTCCACCCGCCAAGCACGTATGGAACCGTCACTATTACGGTCAAAGCCACTGAGTACCATCGCATGAGTCGGCTGAGATTCTCCAGAAATGAAACGCTCCTCTTTTGTAGAATCGAGCGCCACGCCATACACTCCGGCCAGGTCAAGGATCGAGGGATCCCATACTCCTAGTTTGCGGTTAAACTGCCGATTCACGTCACATGCAAACCACACAGGCTCCCCCGCTTCAATGCTTGCGGCCACGGCATCTTTAAGCACGCTCATATCCATATTGACGTAGTTATGCTCTTGTGCGCCAACAACGTTGGTGCACAATTCCACCAGGAAACGGGTGTTCTTTGGCTTGTCACTCCGCGGGTCCTCAGCAAGCACTACCGTGTTGTTAAAATCTGGCAAATACTTTTCTGCAAACTCACGTGGCGTAAACATACCTTCCCTGACAAAAGTGTCGTCTTTAGTGCGGTATTGCCACATAAACTCAGTCGGCGGCGCCCCCAAATGCACAGTGATCACACGCTGAGCATCCCTAAGCGTGGCATCCACGATGGCGTCAGCTTCCGTGTCACTCTCGGCATCCCGTATTCGGCATGCCCCGCGACGCAAGACATGTGACAATGCCCGATTCAGTTCCCTGGTATTTCCCGCAGACTCGACTTCTGGCATGGCATAATCCGGAACCACACCATATTTATGCACCAGATTTCCAACATAGCCGTACCATCCCCCATCCTCAGCCGCGAAACGTAGCAGCTGTGCAATCACCCTGTGATCAATATCCTGGTCTCTTCGTGCTCGTATTTCCGTTAAAAAGAACCGAGAGCGTTCCAACTTGTCAAAGTACTGCACATACGAGTACGAAAAATTAAAATTTTCCAGATTAAGCTTTTTTGCTATTGCATGGCGATGCACATTCAATGCAGCAAATAACCAGCACCGTCCCGAGCGCTTTTGGTCGGTCACCGCCAGTGAGTCAAGCTTGTGTTCTACAGTGTGATCGAGCTTGACCACAGCCTCTCTATTAAGTGCGGCGTCATCAATCCCCACGGAGGTAACCGCATTGCGAGCTCGGGTAGCAGCGAGATCATCAAGCAGCTGCGAGCGCAAATGCGCAAGGGTTTCTTGGTTAAGCGGGACAAAGGAATTCATGGTGACGGTTATACACCTAACCGCCTATAGAAACCACAAAAAATACCTCCTACCCGTTGTGTGGGGGTAGGAGGTATTCCGTGCTTAAAGCACCTACACTACGAGATTTTACTCAGCGGTGTAGTTCTTCTGGATGGAGGTGTCAACAGGAACACCAGGGCCGGAGGTCGATGCAAGGGTGACCTTCTTAACGTAAATGCCCTTAGAAGAGGAAGGCTTGATGCGGTTGATCTCATCGAGCAGTGCGCCATAGTTCTCAGCGAGAGCTTTAGCGTCAAAGGAAGCCTTACCAATAACAGCGTGCAGGTTAGCAGCCTTATCCACACGGAAGGAGATCTTTCCGCCCTTGACATCGGCGATTGCCTTGGCAACGTCAGTGGTAACGGTACCGGTCTTAGGGTTAGGCATCAGACCACGGGGGCCGAGAACGCGAGCAACGCGTCCTACTTTAGCCATCTGGTCTGGGGTTGCGATCGCAACATCGAAGTTGATGGTGCCAGCGGTGATCTGCTCGATCAGCTCGGTGGTACCCACGATGTCTGCGCCTGCTGCCTCAGCCTCGGTAGCCTTCTCGCCCTCAGCGAAAACAGCAACACGAACAGTCTTACCGGTTCCGTTAGGAAGGGAAACGGTGCCGCGAACCAGCTGATCAGCCTTGCGAGGATCAACGCCGAGACGGATAGCAACGTCGATGGTTGCGTCGTAGTTCTTGGAGGAAGTCTCCTTGACCAGCTCAGCAGCCTTCAGCGGGGTGTAGAGACGACCCTTGTCGATCTTCTCAGCGGCGGCGCGGTATGCCTTAGATTTTTTGTTGCCCATTGTAAATCCTTTGAATTTCTAGATGAGGATGTGTGGTATGCGGGCCGGAGCCGGCCCTACCACGGAATAACTGAGGAATTAGTCCTCAACAACGATGCCCATGGAACGGGCAGTACCAGCGATGATGCGAGCAGCGTTATCGATGTCGTTAGCGTTGAGGTCTTCCAGCTTGGTCTGAGCGATCTCGCGGACCTGCTCCATGGTGACCTTGCCCACCTTCTGGGTGTGCGGGACGCCGGAGCCCTTCTGCAGACCAGCAGCCTTGAGCAGCAACTTAGCTGCTGGCGGGGTCTTCAGCTTGAACTCGAAAGAGCGATCTTCATAAACGGTGATCTCAACAGGAACAACGCTGCCGCGCTGGTTCTCCGTTGCAGCATTGTAAGCCTTGCAGAACTCCATGATGTTCACGCCATGAGCACCAAGAGCCGGACCAACTGGCGGAGCCGGGTTAGCCTGGCCAGCCTGGATCTGCAGCTTAATAAGGCCGGTGACCTTCTTCTTCGGAGCCATCGTTTACCTGCTTCCTTGTTAACAGTAGTAGTGGCAATTCGATGGTTATAGGAACCACTACTGCCGTCCGGATGCCGAGCCCCAAGCCTCCGCAACAACACTATAGTTGCTGCTCAGCCCGTAACCCGGCCACCGGGAATGTACGTTTCTTTGCGCAAAAACACGCGTTTTACCATGCTACAGCAAACCCCGCTACCTGCCAAAACATAACGGCAAAATAGCGGGGAAAGGGAGAAAAGTTCGAGCGCCACCTGGGCGCGTTGGCCCTCATCCTATCTGACAAGAGCCAAACTCATTAGCTAACTTTTTCCACCTGATCAAAGTTGAGCTCAACCGGAGTTTCACGGCCAAAGATAGACACCAGTGCCTGCAGCTTATTGTTCTCGGTGTCAATAGCAGAGATCGTGGCGGAAACTGAAGCAAGCGCGCCGGAAAGAATCGTAACGGCCTCGCCAACCTGGAAATCAACCTCAACCTTAGGCTTGCTGGATGCGCCCGGCATAGCCACGACCTTCTCGCCCTCAGCGTTAACAGCATTGCTCTCGCCGCCGTCACCAGCCACAGATTCCTGCGGCATGAGGAACTTAGCCACATCGCGATGCTTCACCGGGGTTGCGTTGCCCTCGTTACCCACAAAGCTGGTCACACCAGGGGTATCGCGAACAACCGACCAAGAGCGGTCATTAATATCCATACGAACAAGGACATAGCCAGGAAGAAGCTTGCGCTTAACCAGCTTACGTTTGCCGTCGCGAAGCTCAACAGCCTGCTCGATCGGGACCACAACGTCAAAGATAGAATCCTCAACCTCAAGAGTCTGCGCACGCATGTCCAGGTTGGTCTTCACTTTGTTCTCATAGCCGGAATAGCACTGGATGATATACCAAGAACCCGGCAACTTCTTCAGCTCACGCGTGTACTTACGCAGACGCGCCTTATATTCGGCATCGCCATCTTCAACAGCTCCGGCAAGTGCTGCCTCCGCGTCTACTTCCTGGACAGGCTGCTCGACTGCCTCATCCAACTCGACCCCAGCCTCTGCTGCTTCCGTCTCCGCGGCGATGGTCGCCTCTACGGCGTCATCAAAAGCCTCGGCAAATGAACCGCTATTGTTCTCGTCGCTCATGTGTCTTTTCTCCTGAAGTGTTGACGTTCGGAATTCATGGTACCCCGAGACGTGCAATAAATTATCCCGCCGATCCAGGGGATCCGACGGGATGTTTTTAGCTTTACGCTCATCCTACCTAGCGGGTAAGGACCTTCTCAACTCCCAGCCCCGCAACAAAATCTACGCCTGCAACAAGTGCAGTCATGAGAATAAGGAATGCGAAGACGATAAGTGTGTAGTTGATCATCTGCTTAGCAGTAGGCCAAATGACCTTCTTCATCTCCGAGGCAACTTCAGGCACAAAGGCAACAACCTTGTTGTTCTTCTTGCCCTCACTGTCTCCCGCAGGTGCGACCTTCTTAGCCTCATAAGAAGAAGTGGAGGTGGTGTTCACACCAGCGAGCTGGCGTTTACCGGTAGGACGCGATGCAGCGCCCACCTTCTCAGGCTGTTGTTCAGTCACAGCTCTCCTCGTTGTTGTCTACGATGCCGATTGTACGACGCTCTTACACACCGTCGCTTCCAGAGCATCTTTTACCGTTACCGTACCTTGGTACCCGCCTGCAAAGCTAACAGCGCAGCAAGCAAGCCACACAGCCACAACACAAGCTCAGGTCAAAGAACTCCGTTTTGAGGATAGGCATACTACCTGTCCCCGGTTATCGTGACGACTATATCAGACTTCTTTAAGGCTAGGAATTAAGCTCAATAACATCTTTCAACATCGAAGAAATCACACACTTTAACAGCAAAACCGGCAGATGTTTAGCATCTGCCGGTTTCTTTTGCAGGGGCGACAGGACTCGAACCTGCAACCTACGGTTTTGGAGACCGTTGCTCTACCAATTGAACTACGCCCCTAGGCGGTTGTTTTCGATCACTCGAAAGCAACATGGGCAACCTTACTAGACCACCCAACAAAAGGGAATTCCTATGGAAAAAGCACCGGAAAGCATCCCAGTGCATAGCCATTCAGCATATTCCCTAGTAGCGATGGCGAGAATTGAACTCGCGACACAGCGATTATGAGTCGCTTGCTCTACCACTGAGCTACACCGCCCCAATCTCCCACCTGAACAATGCCAGATAAAAGAACAGAGCCCCCTGACAGAATCGAACTGTCGACCTTTTCCTTACCATGGAAACGCTCTGCCGACTGAGCTAAGGGGGCGCAGCCTCTTGTTGTGAACCAGATTTCTCTGGGCCGCTCCGTTGAAGCCTCACAAAGATTAACCCGATCATAGCCATTAATACAAATCACCAGTTCATGACACTTTTAAGAGCCGAAAACACACATCTAAAACACGTACAGTCTTCCTTTTAAAGAAATCCTCCAAGAAGGACCTTCGACCGCACCCCCCTTCGCTGCCAAATCACCCAGCCCCCCATGGCACCCTTGCACGCCACAACGCCCCACCCCAAGTAAGGCTAAAGACGCCAAAAAGCCCCAGCATTTTACTGCTGGGGCTTAGTTGGTGCCAGGTAGAAGATTCGAACTTCTGTAGGCAATGCCGACGGATTTACAGTCCGCTCCCTTTGGCCGCTCGGGCAACCTGGCGTGCTCCATGTTCATGGTGCGCTACATACTGTACTACGAATCTAGTAGGCAAAGGCAAATCACTACCCTGACCTGCCCTTTACCCCACGCGCTGCACGGTAAAACGAGCAAGGTTGCGCAGTGCTTCTGTTGTTGCATTCTGGGGCAAAAGCTCCAGCTGAGCCTCTGCCTCGTTGAGGTAGTGGTGAACATCTGCAAGCGCCCGGTCTCGCCCCGTGGACTGGGTCAGCAAGTCAAGCACCCGAGCAACGGTCGTGTCATCCGTCACTGGCCCTGTAAGCGTTGCACGAAGCTCCTCGCCTATTGGTGTCTGCTCACGCAGTGCATAAAGAACCGGAAGCGTGAACACGCCCTCACGCAGATCGGTCCCCGGGGTCTTACCCGAGTCTTCAGAATCCGAGAAAATATCTATGATGTCGTCGACTATTTGGAAGACCATACCGATTGCTGCACCGTATGCCCGGAGTGCCTCAATATGATCGGCAGTCGCCCCGGAATGCAGCGCGCCTAGGTAGCCAGCGGAAGCGATCAGCACCCCCGTCTTTTCCCGGATCACAGCCATATAATGCTCGATCGGGTCGCCTTCCCCCACACCGATGGTTTCTCGCATTTGGCCAGTAACCAAATCGCCGAAGGTTTCGGAGAAGTGACGTACCGTATCAGTGCCCAAATCAGCCATGAGTCGAGAGACGTGGGCCAGTAGAATATCGCCGGCCAGAATGGCTACGGAATTGTTCCAACGCGCGTTGGCGCTTTCCACGCCGCGTCGTTTAGCAGCTTCATCCATCACGTCATCGTGGTAGAGGGTGGCCAAGTGCGTCATTTCAACGACTACGGCAGCTTTGATCACGTCCTCAGACACGGGATGATCCCCGTATTGAGATGCCAAAAGGGCGAACATGGGCCGGAAACGTTTTCCACCGGCGTTCGCGAGGTGCTTGACCTTCTCCACGATAAAGTCTTCGCCGACGCAGAGCTCCTTTTGGAGTAGTTCCTCGACACGAGTCATGCCGGCGGAAATATCCTCGTTGAGGGCGGGGTTACCGAGGTCAACTCGCGTACCGGTGGACGTGCTTAATCCTTCGGCACCGTTGCTCATTCCAAAACTGCCTTTACAAGGTCATGGCAGCAGCCACCCCACATCGGGATGGACAACCGCACTTAGCTTTCTACAACTAACCCCCTAACCGTAGTCGAAACTGCCAGGCTTACACACCCCGGGGTGTGAAGGAAGGCGCATAGCTGTCACAATAGTGCGCGTGAATAATTCCGTTTTTTCTGTAGACGTGCTCGTGGTAGGTGCTGGCCCTGCCGGCTCCACGGCAGCCATTAATGCCGCACAGCGCGGTTCAACGGTTTTGCTTATCGACGCCGCCACTTTCCCCCGCGACAAAACCTGCGGCGATGGTCTCACGCCCCGAGCAGTGCACCAATTAGAAAAAATTGGGATTGATGTCACCTCTCGCTATGCCTCCAAAGGCCTTAAATTGCATGGCTTCGGGGGATCAGTCACTGCCCCGTGGCCGCAGTCTCCCTTTGGGACAATCAGTTCTGCCATGCCGCGCTCAGAGTTTGATGAGCTGCTTTTAAACACGGCTCAGCAGCACAGTAACGTGCAGGTATGGCAAGGAGTCACTGCGGTTTCTGTAGAAGCCTCCCCCGCTAGCTCCCAGCCCACGAGCGAGTTTCCCAAGGCCGGACGCATCCGCACTGTCACTTTGGACGACGGGCGCGTAGTTGCTCCCGCTTTTGTCATCGTTGCAGACGGTGTGCGTTCCACCTTTGGAAAACTCTTGGGCAGACAGTGGCACCGCGGCGAGGTGTACGGGATTGCGGCACGATCTTATTGCGAGACCCCCAGGGGTGATGACCCATGGATGCATTCCCACTTGGAACTTCGCGACGATACCGGCACCGCACAACCCGGATACGGGTGGATATTTCCATTAGGAAACGGCACCGCGAATGTCGGATGCGGCGCCCTATCCACGGACGCGCGACCAGCAAAGGTTAACACCAAAAAACTTCTTCAAAGCTACGCCCAACAGCAAAGCGACGAATGGGGTTTTGGGGTTCCGCAGCGCGTCACCTCCGCTTTGTTGCCCATGGGAGGCGCCGTAAGCAATGTTGCTGGCCCCAACTGGATGCTTATTGGAGACGCAGCAGCCTGCGTGAACCCTCTCAACGGCGAGGGGATTGATTATGGCATGGAGACTGCGGCGCTGGCAGTTAGCCTTATGGGCACTGATGCGGATCTCTCTCATGCATGGCCTGAGCTGTTGCGCTCCACATATGGGGAGGCATTCTTGCTCGCCCGTACTGCCGCAAGATTACTCACCTACCCACGGCTGCTGCCCATCGCAGGTCCGCTTGCTCTGCGCAAGCCGCTAGGCACCGTCATTATGCCAGCGGCCGCACGGCTCATGGGCAACCTTGTCTCGGACTCCGATCGAGATCTTGTTGCGCGGCTCTGGCGCTTTGCAGGAACCGGCGTGAGCCGCTGGCGCCGCGATAGCCCCTTGTGGTCATAAGATCACTCTCTGCACATGCGTAGCTTTACTGCAATGTGGCGTTAACCATGCTTTTTCCGGTGGAGGTCCGCCCTGAGGCCTTCTAAACTGAGAAAGTATGCATACCTCGAAATTAGTTGTTGTTGGCGTGGGGCATGTTGGCTCCTACGTTCTTAGCTACGCAATGGATTCAGGGCTCTACTCAGAGATAGCCACGATTGATATCAAACCGGGTGTGTCCAAGGGTGAGGCCATAGATCAAGCTCAGTCCACAGGTGTCCCCGGCACTGCATACACATACTGTCACCCAGGCGACTATTCCGATTGCGCCGATGCTGACGTGATTATTGTCGCCGCAGGCGGCTCGATCCTTCCGGACCCAGACGATCCGGAGCGCATGCCCGACCGGGCAGAACTCGCGGAGATCAGCGGCGCGGTAATTCGCGATGTCATGGGGAATATCGCAGCACATACTAAGAATGCCGTGGTTATCTTTATCACCAACCCGCTCGATGCTATGGTGCACATCGCCTCCACAGAATTTGATTATCCCACTGAAAAAATCTTTGGGACTGGAACGATGCTAGATTCTGCACGCATGCGTTGGATCATAGGCACTGAACTTGGCATTGACCCCAAATCGGTCACTGGCTACATGATGGGCGAGCATGGCTCCACATCTGTGCCGATCCTCTCTCGGGTCAACGTTCAAGGACTCAGCTGGGATGAGCTTTCTGCATGGCGAGGCAGTCCTCTTCCCACTGCGCCGGAGATCCAAGAACGCGTGATCAAGGCAGCCTATGATGTTCTCTTGGCTAAGGGCTGGACCAATGCGGGAGTGGCTCGATCGGCTAATGAGTTGGCTAAATGCGTGCTGCTTAACGAGCACGCCGTCCATCCCATCTGTACCCCACTCGACGGCGAATATGGGCTTCACGACGTATCCATGTCCGTGCCTACCCTCATTGGTAATGCTGGAGCGCTCCGCAAGATGCCCCCAACGCTCAACGACTGGGAGCTAGAGCAAATACACAAATCCGCCGAGTTTATCCGTGAGACAGTAAGCCGAGCTAGCTCATAATCAGGCATAGCCTAGATGCGCATTGTCAGGGCCTCCCCGCTGCATTTATGCCTAAGCAGGGAGGCCTTGACTTTTACTTTTAGCCGTTATGTTCAGGCTTCACAGCAGAATGCAGCGCAACAATCCCAAGAGAGAGATTCTGCCAACCGGCATCAGACCAGCCGTTGTTATTAATAGCACGAGCCAGCTCTTCTCGTTCTGGCCAAGCGCGGATCGACTCAGCGAGGTATTCATAAGCCTCTGGGTTTGTCCCCACCGCTTTAGCTATCAGCGGCAAGAGCCTGGTCAAATACTCTTTGTAGATAGTTTTAAAGCCGGGGACGTTAGGAGTGGAGAACTCCGCTATAGTAAGCCGGCCACCAGGTTTGGTCACCCGCGCCATCTCGCGGAGAGCCGCCTGGAAATCATGGACGTTACGCAGGCCATAGGAGATAGTGACCGCGTCAAAGGAATTATCAGCAAAAGGCAGCTGCATCCCGTCCCCCACTACCTTGGGAACGTCTCGTTCTTTCCCCGCGGCGAGCATTCCCTGAGAAAAATCGCAGGCCACAACCCATGCCCCGGATTTTCCTAGTTCTACCGTAGATACTGCGGTACCGGCTGCTAGATCCAGAACCCTTTCACCGGGCTGAAGATTTAAGCGTTCGCGGGTCTTCTCACGCCACTTGCGATCTTGCCCAAAGCTCAGCACGGTGTTCGTGATGTCATAATTCTTTCCCACACCATCGAACATTTTTGCCACGTCGAAGGGGTTCTTTTCCAAAGATGCCTTAGCCACGGTTATCCAGTGTAATCATCGCTTCTTGGTAATAGCGGAAAAGTTGATCACAAACTCGGGCCCACGACTTATCTTCCACGCTCTGGCGTGCAGTTTTGCTCAAATCTTCGCGATTTTCAAAGACCTCATAGACGGATTGTGATAGTCCCACCAGTGAGTCATGGATAAGCGGTAACAACACACCCGATCTGTTATCTATCAAATCTCTCGGCCCGCCTTCCGCCACAGAAATAACCGGGATACCAGAGGCTTTGGCCTCCTGAATTGTCTGGCAAAAAGTCTCAAACTCGCCAGGATGCACAAACACGTCGAAGCTGGCATAGGCCCTAGCCAAGTCAAGGCCCGTGAGCCCTCCAGTAAAAATCGCGCATGGAAGCTGTTTTTCTAAGTTCTTACGCTCTGGCCCATCGCCTACGATCACCAGTTGAATGTTGTTGTCGCACGCTAGATCGACGAGTCTATGCACACCTTTTTCCGCAGCTAGTCTGCCCACATATCCCACCACAATGCGATTATCCGCGCCCCAGTTGCGCGCAAGCTTTTCGTCCCTACGATCTGGATGAAACAACTCCAGATCTACTCCACGCCCCCAGGGCTTAACCCGTTCTATGCCATGCACATTCAAGGCTGCCGCCGCCGACCGAGAAGGGGCGAGGGTAAGGGTAAGGGTAGCTGCATTGTGAAAAGCCCGTGTCCAAGCCCAACTAGTGCGTTCCAAGCACCGCAGGTGGTACCTGTGGCTAAAGCCCGCAATGTCTGTCTGAAAGACCGCTACACAGGGCAGTCCTAGATTTCTCGCAACAAAGGCGCCGCGGGCAGCCAATGCATAAGGTGATGCGAGATGCACTACATCGGGCCTAAAAGCTTGCAACAGTTCCCGAAGACCTAAAGGAATTCCGATGGGGAGGGAATTGATGAGCGGCACCATCACAGTCGGCACTCGATAAATACTCGCTCCACAATAGGAACGGATTTCTTCTTCGCCATCTCGTGCACCCGGCGCGATCACCATGGCTTCATGCCCACATCGCTGCGTGTGCTCGAGTACGCGCAGCACTGAGTTGGTTACCCCATTGACAGCGGGGAGAAAGGATTCAGCGATTATCGCTATTCGCATGTTTTCTGTACCACAGGGTGACAACCCACCACAGGGTCATCGTTATCATAAAGGACACCACCCAGGTGCTCAGCGCCGGGATAAGTGCGAGCGTCCATCCCCTCCCCTGCACCTTTACCAGGTCTGGATTGCTTTTGGCATAGGTGACCCAGACGCGCTGTCCTTTGCCCAGCCCTGTGGGATAAAGCAAGCCTCCGCGTGGAGAATGATAGACCCCTTCCTCATCCTGATATTCCACTGTGGAGCGGAAGGTACCCACATCAATGACTTTAGCCAGCGTGCGACCCGGCGCCTTTGATATCTCGCGGTCATTAAGAGCAGGACCTATCACCATGCTGATGCAACCGACCGTGGCCGCGACAAAAAGTGCCAGTATGGCTTGGTGCAAGCGCCTCCTGATGCTCGCCGGCGGATAGTGTGGCAGCCGACTCACATGTTCACCTTCTTAACCAGCGCCTCGTGCATGGCTCGGCGGTCAGCGCGCGTAGTCCGAGCCTCAATGAGGGTAAATCCTGCGGTGTCGGTGGCGTCGATAAGCTTTTCAATTAGTCCTTGCATGTCAGTTGCAAGCTGGTATTCCACACCATACGCGGCGGCAATACTTTCAATATCTATCTCATGGGGAGTGCCAAAGGCGCGTTCAAAACTGCCCCGCAACTGAGGGCTTCCCACTTCCAGAGTCTCAAATATTCCGCCGCCGGAGTCATTGGCCACTACGATTGTTAGGTTTTCCGGTTGCGGTGAATCTGGGCCGGTAAAGAGCCCGCCTACGTCATGAAGGAATGTGACGTCTCCCATGAGCGCCACGGTGCGAGCAGCGCGAATTTCTTCAGGGTTTCGAGCTTGAACGGTCAAAGCCACGCCGATGGCTTGGGACACGGTACCGTCGATGCCCGCTGTGCCACGAGGTGTGTAGGTATCCACTGCGGAAAAAGGCAGACCTACAAAGGAGGCATCCCGAACCGGATTAGATGCACCAAGTACTAAGGTGTCACCGGTAGCAAGCGTGTCCGCCACTGCTGCGGCAACATGCAGACCGCTGAATCGAAAGTCCTGAGCGAGTACGTCGCGAACGGCCTCTGCAGCCAGTTCGGAGGCGGCTTCACAGATTTTGAGCCATTGTTCTGAGGGGCGCCCTGTAGTTTTTATCCGGGTTGCAACTTTTTGCGCGCTGTGGGTGGGGTCGGTAATTGTATCGGTGCGCGTTAATACGGTTACCTCGATTGCTGGATCGGCGATCAGGTCAAAAACGCTACGATGCAGCGTTGGATGCCCCACCACAATTACCTGCTCTGGTTTGGTATTTACCACATAGCCTTCGGCTGAGACCTGTTCATGCGCGAATATGCTGGTCGCCAAGGGGTGCACGGGATGGTACGGGGCTGGGGCACTCGGCTCTGCAATCGTAGGAACGTCTTCCAGCCCAGGAACATCCCATGCCTCATCACCGGTGATCACAAGGGTAGGACGGCTGAGATCTATTTCAACCTCCCCATGATCTGTGAAATCACCTTTTATCGGTGCTTTTTTCGCTCCCTTAGTAGTTGGTGCCGGTAGACAATCTTCTACCAAAGGCGTATCCAGCTCCACATTGATGTGAACCTGTCCCCTCTTAAAGGCCGCATCGATCAGCTCTACGTCTGCAAGCGCAGCCACAGAAGTGGTAGGAACCACTCCAAAGATTCCCGTCTGGTTGATCGTCTGATTTGCCCCCGTCCCGTGCAAGTGCGCTGGACGATCCGCCGAAATCATGGCTAATGGTGCGTGAGAGTGATAGGCCTCCACCATCGCGGGCAGGCAGCTAGCCACCGCTGTTCCAGAGGTCGTAACAACTCCCACGTGTCTTCCAGATGCCCGCCCCATGCCTAACGCTAAAAATGCTGCGCTGCGCTCGTCGATACGCGTATGCACTCGAATATCATCCCGAGCAAGCAGCTCCAAGGAGAGCGGAGAATTACGCGAGCCAGGGCAGATCACCACATCAGTGAGATAGTGGGCGAGTTTAGCAGCGACGGCGCGGGCAAGCTGGGGCGATGAAATCATGTCCCATATTTTAAGCGTTTCCGCTCCGCTGAGGGCAGTGGGGCAGGCACCGGGGCCTTTCGCTTAACGCTCTAGGAATTCCCACGCCTCCTGTAGCCGCTGCAACCACGCATCGCGGCGACTATCTTTAACACTAAATTCCGAGAGCCGATCGGGGTCCGGGGAGAGCATTTCCACAGCCAGCTGCCCGTCGACGATCTGACGTGGTGCAGTGATGTCCTCCACAAAAAGCCGCTGTGTAGCCAGCCCTGCCGCTGCCGGGGGCACGTCAAAGTCTTCATCATCAGTGTGTTTAGGCAAAGCCGCGACTGCTGCCAGCCCGGCATTCATCCCCACGCCTGTGTCTAGAGCACTGGCCACTGTTATGTCTAGACCACGCGCACGCATAAACTCGGCGATCTGCAACAATTTTCGTGGTCCTCCTAGGGGGGCCGCTTTTACCACTGCGACGTCTGCCGCTTGTGCACGCGCCACCTCATAAGGATCTTCTGCTCTGCGTATCGCCTCATCCGCGGCAACTCGAACAAACAAACCGGCCCGTATAAGACGCTGGCGCAGCTCAATAAGTTCCGCAACCGTTGCGCAAGGCTGCTCCATATAGTCCAGAGGGCTCAACTGCTTGGCGGCGCAAAAGGCTTGTTCGACAGACCAACCACGGTTCGCGTCAACGCGTATTATTGCCGAGGGCATGGCCTCCCGAACAGCATTCACACGAGCAACATCATCCGAAAGTGAATGACCTTTCTCCGCAACTTTTACTTTGAAAGTCCGGCATCCATCAAAATGCGCCATCACTTCAGGCACCTGCTCTGGAATCACTGCCGGGATGGTGCCGTTGACCTCTACGCAGTCACGCATAGCCTTCGGTGGGCCCTGATAAGCCATTTCCAGACCCGAAGAAAGCCAATAGGCGGATTCTTCAGGGCTATAGTCCGAAAAGGGTGCAAACTCTCCCCAGCCGACCGGACCTCGGAACAGAAGGGCTTCACGCGTGGTCACGCCACGGAAAGGCACCCTCATAGGAAGTGCAACCACGTGGGCGCGCTCAAGTACCTCATCTATTGTGGCGCCCCACGCTGATAGGGGTTTCGCTTGTGTCATACAGCTAGGTTACCGCCCTATCGCCAGTCTTCATCATTAAGAATAAAAATGTTTGCTTTGTTGAATATTCAAGATTGCACCATACGGACGCATTGAGCTCGCACGCCACCCCAACAGGCGAACAGAACACAGCGGGACACAGCAAAAGACAACGGACACCCAAGTCGATCGATATTAGGCCATCGGACCATTAACCACAGTCTAATCAATGAAAAAAGTCACTTTTAATCTGAAATGTGACCAATCCTGCTAACGTAAATGGGGATTGGTTATAACCAGATATCCCTTTAAAAGGACTCTCGTATGCTTTACATCCTCATCGCCCTTCTGGCTGTCGCCGCAGTGGTTTATCTCATAGTCAAAAAGGTCCACGCTGCCGCAGCCATTTTCTTTGTAGGCGTTCTGCTCCTCATGATTGCCGCCCTCACAGGCCGGGCAGAATTCCGTTCCACGGACATCACTTCTTCCGGGAACGCGCTCTATGACCAACTACTCGTGGTAGAAGCTCTTTTTAAGAGTCGTTTCTCTGGAATCGGCATGGCCATTATGGTGCTTTTTGGTTTTGTTTCCTATATGCGCCATATTGGTGCCGATGCCAAAACCGTGGTGATACTTTCCACACCATTACGCCGTTTTAAGGGATCATATTGGCTCGTCCCAGTGGGATTTTTAATAGGAAACCTTTTGTCACTGGTTATTCCCTCAGCTTCCGCGCTCTCACTACTCCTCGTGGCAACGCTCCTACCCGCGCTCATAGCCGCCGGACTCACCCCTTTGACAGTAGGAGCCATCGTGGTCACGTCTTCCACGATCATCCCTACCCCGCTAGAGGCGGGGCTCATTCAAGGTGCTGACCTTACCGGCATGACCGTCACAGAATTTGTCTACGGCCATGTCGCATGGGCAACCGTGCCGGCGTTGATAATCACCGCTTTTGTACACATGTGGTGGCAACGCCATTGCGATATCGTCGATACGCGCCATGCCCACGAGGGAACGCAGCACAACGCAGAAAACCGAGAAATAAGCGACTCCGATGCAGCTACCAGAGACGCCCTTGAGCGCGCGTCTGGGCTACCCGGCTATTTACGCGGTCCTCCCGCTCATGCCCCTTCTTTTGATCGTCGTTTCAGCCCTTTTAAAGCGCCTTAGTGTGCTCCCCTTTGAAGCCGGAATCCTACCTGTTACCGTGGTATCTCTTTTTGTTGCGCTCATCATCGAATCCTTGCGTAAACGCACAATCACGGGCGCCATCGACTCGGTAGCAAGTTTTTTCAAAGGCATGGGTGAAGGCGCAGCAGGCGTAGTCTCCCTACTCGTAGCCGCTGCCGTTTTAGTCGAAGGTATTACCCAGATGGGCGTGATCGACATGCTCATCCAAGCAGCCGAAGGTTCTTCCGGCGCAGCCATACTCATCGTTCTCATTTTTGTGGTCGCTACCGCCGCCATGGCCACTCTCACCGGCTCCGGAACTGCCCCCTATTTTGCGTTCTCCGAGGTAGTCCCCTCTTTAGCGACACAGTCTTCCATCCACGCACCGCAAATGCTCACTGCAATCTGGGGCACGTCTAATCTGATGCGCCAGATCTCTCCGGTCAACGCGGCAGTGCTTATCGTCGCCGGCGCCATCAAAGTCAACCCGATTCGACTGGTCAAACGCACCCTTGTTCCCATGGTTGTTGCAACAGTTCTCAACACACTGTTTGCGTTCTTATTTATCGGTTAACCTACCTTGACCTCGCCCCTGTCCAATCGCATCGCACTACCAAGTCGCAGCCAGCAAAGAAGCTGGCAGCATACGCCTCAGAAAGGCAGTTCTTGGAAGGGGCTCAGGTTGAAAGACTAGATTCTTTAATTATGGATGAGCAGAAAACATACAGTACCGATAATCCTTTTGATGCTTCCCAGTGGGAGACCGTCGCGGGGTTCCAGGATCTTACTGATATCACGTACCACCGTCACGTAGGTGAAGGACGAGAAAACGGAATTGTGCGCATAGCTTTTGACCGCCCTGAAGTCCGTAATGCTTTCCGACCCCACACTGTCGACGAGCTCTATCGCGCACTCGACCACGCTCGCCGCACACCCGATGTGGGCACCGTACTGCTTACCGGAAATGGGCCGAGCGAAAAAGATGGTGGCTGGGCCTTCTGTTCCGGCGGCGATCAACGTATCCGCGGACGTTCCGGATATAGGTACGCCACTGAGCACGCTCACGACGACGCCACCGCAGACGAATCAACAGTGGACACTGCCAGGGAAAAGGTCGAAGGTGGCAGGCTGCACATTCTTGAGGTACAACGACTCATCCGCACCATGCCCAAAGTGGTTATAGCGGTAGTCAACGGCTGGGCCGCAGGTGGCGGGCACTCTTTACACGTTGTGTGTGACATGACAATCGCTTCCCGCCAGGAGGCTCGATTCAAGCAGACCGATGCCGATGTGGGATCCTTTGATGCCGGCTATGGTTCCGCATATCTAGCAAAAATGGTAGGGCAGAAATTTGCTCGTGAAATCTTTTTCCTTGGGCGTACATACGACGCCGAGACGATGCAACGCATGGGTGCTGTAAATATCGTTGCAGATCACAAGAATCTAGAGGACGAGGCCATTCAGATGGCCCGCGAAATCAACGGCAAGTCCCCTACCGCCCAACGCATGCTCAAGTTTGCTTTTAACCTCACCGACGACGGCCTCATGGGGCAGCAAGTTTTTGCCGGTGAAGCCACTCGCCTGGCATATATGACGGATGAAGCGGTGGAAGGCAAAGAAGCCTTCCTGCAAAAACGCGCTCCTGATTGGAATGACTTTCCTTATTACTACTAAGCAACGTCTCAATCCGAGACAGGGACTCCAGACCTCATGACTATTAGCACTAAACTTTAATTGTGCATGTACTTGAGCCCCTCGTTGTCCCCACGCATAATCCTGCCAGCATCCTCGACCGCTTGGAACAGGCCATCGTGGGGCAGCGTAGCTTCCTCCCCCTTCCGTCCGACGATAAAGATCGGGCCGAACTACTGCGCAGAACCCAACGCGTGGGTCACCCCATCGATCCAGATATTGCTCTGGTCATGAGTACTTCCGGCTCCACCGGGATCCCCAAAGGCGCTATGCTCACCGCGGGCAACCTTGTGTCTTCTGCAGACGCTACGCACCAGTTTCTCGGTGGCGAGGCCCAGTGGCTGCTGGCTATGCCGGCTCATCACATCGCGGGAATGCAGATACTGGTTCGCTCGATCATTGCTGGTTATGATCCCATTGTTGTCGATGTTTCACGCGGCTTTAACGTGGCTGCTTTTGCCGCTGCCGCAGCAAGCGTCGAAGGCGAACGGGTTTACACATCATTGACGCCCCTGCAATTGCTTAAAGCAATGGATACTTTGGTGGGCATCGAGGCTCTTCGAGTCTTCACGGCGATCCTGGTGGGCGGCGCTCCTTTGCGTGCCGACGACCGCCGCGCGGCCAAAGAACTCGGCATCAACGTGGTGACCACTTACGGCGCCTCAGAGACATCCGGAGGCTGCGTATATAACGGCCGCCCGGTGCCTGGCGCGACGATACGCGTTATCAACGAGCGCATTCACCTTGGCGGCCCTATGATAGCGCAGGGATACCGTAATATCCCCGATCACCATGCGTTTTCTCAACCCGGCTGGTTTATTACCTCCGACGCGGGCATCCTCAATGACGGAATACTTGAAGTTGTAGGCAGGCTCGATAACGTTATCGACTCTGGTGGCTTAAAGATTCACCCCGAAGTTTTGGAGCGCAAACTTTGCGATGTCCCTGGAGTCACGGCGGCTTGCGTAGTGGGGCTACCCGACAGGCGATTCGGCCACATTATTGTCGCAGCTTATGAGGGCAATGCACATCCTACAACTATCATTTCCGCGCTTGATGATCTCCCTCGTTGGCAGTTGCCCAAGGACATCCGTCGAGTGGAATCTCTGCCACTTATCGGCCCCGGAAAAATTGATCGTAGGGGTGTCACCGCCCTTTTCACACAACAGTGAGACAATAGACAGCATGTCAAAAGCTACTTTTGCCGATTGGAAAGAAGGCGCCCGTCCTCACACGTGGGCCAATGCCTTTGCCCCCGTCATCATCGGTTCTGGCGCCGCAGCCCAAGCCCATGGTTTTAGCTGGTGGCGGGCCCTGTTGGCGCTCGTTGTCGCATGGGCACTCATCGTAGGAGTGAACTACGCAAACGATTATTCAGATGGAATCCGCGGTACAGATGATGACCGCACTGGCCCACTACGGCTAACGGGATCTGGATTGGCGCAACCGGAGGACGTTAAACGAGCTGCTTTTCTAGCTTTCGGAGTAGCAGCGATCGCCGGCATCGCCTTGTGTTTAGCAAGCGCATGGTGGCTTATTGCCGTGGGCGCTCTTTGCATCCTCGGGGCCTGGTTTTATACCGGCGGGAAAAATCCCTATGGGTACCGTGGACTCGGCGAAGTCTCAGTCTTTGTATTCTTTGGCCTTGTTGCAGTACTAGGAACTCAGTTCACTCAGCTCGGCAGAGTCACGTGGGTTGGTTTCGGTTGTGCCGTAGCGGTAGGAGCAATGTCCGCCGGGGTAAACCTTGTAAATAACCTCCGCGATATTCCCACCGATTCTGCCGCAGGGAAAACTACCCTTGCGGTTATTCTTGGCGATACCGCAACCCGCCGCTTGTATTGCGTCCTCGTAGCCATACCGTTTGCGGTTTCCCTTGCGTTCTTTGCAGTTTCACCCTGGGCTGGCATCGGCATTATCGCCCTTCCGCTTGTGATAAAAGCAGCACAACCTGTGGTGAAAGGACGCCACGCTCAGGATCTTATCCCGGTACTCGGCGCTACTGGAAAGTCCATGGCGGTATGGGC
Organism: Corynebacterium pseudotuberculosis; assembly: GCF_002155265.1. NCBI lineage: Bacteria > Bacillati > Actinomycetota > Actinomycetes > Mycobacteriales > Corynebacteriaceae > Corynebacterium > Corynebacterium pseudotuberculosis. The sequence continues at coordinate 307,572 of NZ_CP021251.1, read as the reverse complement.
CGTAGCAACTGCCATAGCATTAGCGGCTGGATAATTCGCTTTTAACCCAATCCTTCTCGGCCTTGCGTTGTGCACTCCATAACGCTACGGCCTGAGTAGCTTGAACCCTGATCCCTTTAAACACAAACATGGATAGAGGCATGGCCAGGATTAATGCCAGCGTGGCTGAAATAAGGATTGGCACTGGGGCGCCGATGGCTACCGCAATCCCCTGAATGATGGCGGTCAGCACGATAAAAAGTGCGCATCGTGCGATACCGTACACGATGACGGCTTTCCGGGCAGCAGTTCTTACCTGCGGATCGACGATCGGACGAGAATTCTCTGACATTGCAGTTTCGCTCACATTCAGCACCCTACTCAACAGTTCTTCTTTCGGGGTAATCTAGGCTCACAGTCACATAATCCCATAAATTCATCTTTTTGAAAGGATCTTCCGTGGGCCGTCTTATTCTTCTTCTCCTGCTTATCGCAGCCATCGTGTTGGTGTGGAAGGCGTTTGGCCCTAAAACTTGGCAGAAGAGCGCCATCCCCGAGCCTCCTCGTATCAAAGGCCCAGATGACGATGAAGAATTCTTGTGGCGTTTGGAAAGAGATCAATTTAAAAAGCGTCGCGCCGCGGAGGAAGCCAAGCGCAAAGCAGCTGAGCAAAAGAAGCGCGAAGCCACAGAAGATACTTCCCATGGTGATCGGGAGAAGTCGCAAGACGATGGGACCCCAAGCGCCTAACATCGCGCTTTAGCGTAATACGCAGTTGTTATGACAACGCTGTGCTTAGATTCCCCTTGGAATAAAAGCACAGCGTCTTTTTCATGCCCCGATCAATATAGGAAAAGGAACTCTCGGGCTCATGTTTGATTAGTTCAGACCCGCATATGAGTGCAAACCGGAGACCACCATATTAATAAAAAAGAGATTAAATACCATGGTGCAAAGCGCTACAATATTGATCCACGCAGCCCGGGAGTCCCGCCATCCTGAGGTAGCACGTGCGTGCAGATAAGCCGCATAAAGGATCCAAGTAGCAAAAGCCACGGTCTCTTTAGGATCCCATCCCCAGAAGCGCCCCCACGCACTTTCTGCCCAAATTGCTCCTAAAATAATGCCTAGACCAAAGACCGGCACAGTGATAATCGCTGTGCGATACGCGATGGCGTCGAGAAGCTTTGCAGAGGGCAACGGCTTGGCCAGTGCCCCTAGCACGCCCTTTTCCTTGCCTTGCTCCTGGTATAAACGCAGCAGATAAAGCACGGAAGCAACGCCAGAGATCATGCCGATAGAAGCGCCTATAGACACTGTAGATACATGGATCGGGAACCAGAACGACTGCAAAGCAGGTACTACCGGAGCGGAATCAGCATAGAGCTTGGTCCCACCAAAAAAGAGCAGAGCCAAGATAGGGGTGAGAACCCATGGCCACAACACGCGCATTTCTCGCCGTTGCAAGAAGAACGCCGCAATCGCTACCGCGAAACAGCTGATCACCAAGACATATTCATAAAGATTGCCAAAGGGGAACCGCGAAGCGGATAGACCGCGCAAGATCACAGAGGCGGCGTGAACAACAACGCCCAACCACACGATCATCTGGGTCATACCAGCAAACTTTTCTGCAGATGCTCCCACCTTAGAGATTTGATCATCCGCAGAATCCAGCTCGGTGCCCATCCCCTCGGTACTATCGGATTCGCTCCCCACGGTCACGAGCGCCCGTTCATTGACTCTTTCCCGTTCCAGGTCAATGAACGTTCTCGTTTTCATATAAAAGACAATCGAGAGTACAAGAGCAATAAAATAGATGACGAAGCTCGACGCAAATGCCATATCGGATAGCGACGCAAGATTCGGGTTGACGTTCATGGTACCTCTAATCAGAGTTAGTGATCTCGGAACAGAATACCCGCAAAAAATTTGATGTCTACCACACCAGCACATGTTCCTTTTGTCTTAGGAGTTTTAACCCCAAAAGACGTTAACCTTTGCACTCTTCTTCTACACCAGTTTTCCTTAGTACATACTTGTGCCGACTCATGCCTGCACCAGTTATTTTTCAATGAACGCTCAGGCCCACTAATCTAATATTGGAAATCATTTTCAATTTGTTTATCAGTCAGGGGCACCAACTCACAGTGCAATACACAGGGCAGCGCACCACGATAACCACGCTGGTGCTCAGTATCATGGTGCTTTTTATCCCGGCATTAAGCGTATGCATCGGAGCTGCGGGAGTCGCGCCTTCCCATGTGTTTGGCGTCATTTTAAGCCACATCCCGCATGTACCCGTCGATATCAGCTGGGATAGAGCCACCGATGCGATTATCTGGCACAACCGTTTTCCGCGAGTGCTACTGGGACTTGCAGTCGGCGCAATATTGGGCGTCTCTGGAGTAGTCTTCCAGGCCGTAATCCGGAATTCTTTAGCGGAGCCCTACGTCCTGGGAGTAAGCTCTGGGGCTTCCACCGGCGCGGCGTTTTCCTTGATTATCCTCGGTTTAAGCTCCGCGTGGGCCATGGGATTCTTTGCCTTTGCCGGTTCTGTCATTGCTACATGTGCTGTTCTAATCATTGCAGGTCGCAGCTCATCCCCACTCAAGCTCATACTTTCTGGATTAGCAATCGGATTTGGCGCACAGGCTTTTACCAACTTCATCATCTTTACCAACGGCTCTCCGGAGACAAACCAAGCAGTGATGTTCTGGATGTTGGGTTCCCTAGGCCGAGCGCGCTGGCAAGCGGTGGTTGCAACAATTATTGTCGCCATCTTTTTGACTCTGCTTATGGCCATAATCGGACCGCTCTTGGATGCTCTGGCCAGTGGCGATGAGACCGCACGGGCTGTAGGCGTGCCCCCTGAAATTACTCGGTTACTCGTTCTCATCGTGGTATCTGCCGCCGTGGCAATAGCCGTGAGTAGCTCCGGCGGTATCGGTTTTGTTGGTCTTATTGTCCCCCACATAATGCGCATAGTCTCTGGTTATAGTCACCGCATGTTGGTAATCAATACCGCTTTGGCCTCTGCGTTATTTCTTGTACTTGCAGATGCCTTGGCGCGGGTGCTGATTAGCCCGCAAGAGCTTCCTATCGGAGTGCTCACCGGCCTGATTGGCGCACCGGTTCTAGCAATCCTTATTCGACGAACTACAAACGTATAGCTTCCCTGTCCTGATCCAATTCCTATTCAATTCCTACGAGGAGACCTTATGAAGAAGACAACTGCTCAATATTTAGCCCTAGTGTCCGTTGCGGCCTTAGCACTCACTGCCTGCGGCGAAAGCGCGGCGGATAAACAGGCCGCTCACGATAAGACCGCTGCATCGGAAGCCAAAATACAAGTGGCTAGTTGTGATGAAACACTGAGCTTTAACAAGGCCCCCGAGAAAGTCCTGGTCATGTCAGAAACAGACATTTCGATCCTCCACGACCTTGACGTGATAGACAAAGTCGTGGCAAAAGCTGGCGCCAAGCGGGTAGAAGGCATTAGTCCGAGTCTAGAGAAGGCAATAGCAAACATTCCCACTATCGCAGCCGGCGAATTAGACACCGGCGGCGCAAAGGTTTCCACGGAAGCCATTCTTGAGCTCAAGCCTGACCTTGTTATCGGCTTTGACACAGGGGCAGACCGACAAGCATTAAAGGACGCTGGAATCCCCTTATATTCTCCAGACGCGTTCTGTCCCAATGCCTCCGCTAAAAAAGCCGATTGGGGCTTAGTGAACAATGAGATAGACAAGCTTGCCACGATCTTTGATGTGAAAGGCAAAGGGGAAGAGCTTAAGAAGTCCGTCCAAGACAAGCTCAAGCAGCAAGGCAGCACCCAAGGGGATACGTCTGCCGTCATGCTCTATATCACCCCCGGTTCGGATGAGTTTTATGCCTATGGCAACACTTCGATGGTGCAACCTATTTTGGAGGCCAATGGACTCAAGAACGTCTACGCAGACAACCCAGAGCGAGTCTTTGATTCCTCTATGGAAGAGATACTGGCTAAGAACCCTGATCGGATTGTCCTGCTCTCTGAATCCTCAGACTCCGACGCTGCCATGAAGACTTTCTTAAATTTCCCGGGAGCGAAAGATCTCAAGGCTGTCCAGAATAATCACGTTGCACACATGCCTTTCATCCTGACAGATCCTCCCACCACGCTGTCTGTAGAAGGCGCGTCCTACCTGCACAATCTAATCAAATAGCATTGTATGATTACGGCTACCGACCTCAACATCACTTTCCAAGGCACCCCCATACTTCAGGGGGTAAATCTGAGTGCACAGGGTGGGCACACGATCGGCATCGTGGGACCAAACGGGAGTGGAAAAACCACCCTGTTGCGCGCCCTTTACAAGTCCTTATCGCCTCAGAGCGGGCGAATAGAAATAGATACTGAAGATTTGTCTTCACTCACCCCGCGCCGGATCGCGCAAAAGGTTGCGGTGGTAGCGCAGGAACGCGATTCTTCCCTACCTCTACGCGTTTCCGATTGCGTGGGCTTGGGGCGGTTGGCGCAAAGCACGTTATTGTCCTACTCCAACGCACACAATCACATGATTGTGGCGTCGGCGTTGGAACAAGTAGGGCTCTCTGGATTTGGTAGCCGGTTGATCTCAGAGCTTTCCGGCGGCGAGAGACAGCGTGTGCTCATAGCTCGCGCCATCGCGCAACAAGCTGACCATGTGCTTCTCGACGAACCCACCAATCATCTCGACCTCGCGCATCAATTTGCCATCATGGAACTTGTCACCACCCTCAGATCAACGTCTGTGGTTGTACTCCATGATCTCAACCTCGCAGCACGTTTTTGCACCGAGGTCATCGTTCTTAACCATGGCATGGTCGTAGCTCAAGGCAAGCCTGATCACGTTTTTAACGCAGAGATGTTTGCTGAGGTCTTCGGACTCCACGCGCAGATCCTTCAGCACAGAGGATCTCCCCAATTTCTTTTTTCACCACTATCTTCTCGTGCTTCCTAGCGCCGAAAGGACAGACGCAATGACACCCCAAGAACTGCTTATGGCTTGGCATGAACAGCAGACGGCTTTCATAGAACATCGAGCGCTCAGGACCCGCACGCTCATCGAGGTCCTTAAAGCACGGTATGGGGATGCTCCCATCTCTGTGCTCGATCTTGCATGTGGCCCAGGCAGCCTCGGCACAGAGATCCTTCAGGAGTTACCTAACGCCACGGTCGTTGGTGTGGACCGGGACCCGGTATTGCTACGGCTAGGGGCAGAAACAAACCAATTCGGTGAGCGTCTCCGCTTTGTCGACGCCAACCTCACCGACTCCGCTTGGGTAGAACAACTCCCCGCTACAAACTTTGATGCCGTTATCAGTGCCACCGCTTTGCACTGGTTCGCACCCGACCAGTTATCTCAGCTCTATCAGGACCTCACTCGGGTGGTTAAACCCGGTGCGATCTTTATGAATGCCGACCATTTGCTTTACGACGCCCACCACAATCCAGTCTTAGCCTCTCTTTCTGAAACAATCCGGGAGGACTTCCGCGCCCGCACAGTTTCCTCGGGAGTTTTTACGTGGGAGGCCTGGTGGGATGCAGCCTTCCAAATGCCAGGCTGGGAGAAAGAAGCAGATCTATGGCATCAGCGCTGGGCCAACAAGTCTGCCACGGTAAAAGTAGATAGCACCTACCACCTCGCGGCACTGCGTTCCGCGGGATGCTCAGAAACGGGCCACCTATATCAGTGGCTCGATGACTATCTCATCTACGGAATCTGGCCCACAGCCTCATGATTTCTAGTCCTCGTCGGGATCGGGAAGCCCAAGGATGCGTCGATGAATCCGCTCGTATTCCCTTCCCCACCCGGCGCGGTCAGTTCGGGCGAGTCCTGCGGTCTCTACACAGGTAACGGTGCTGGAAACAGGGCGCACGCGCACCCAGATCCGTCGGCGTCGGATCAATAATGAACCGGCGAGAGAGCACAGCGCTATGACGGTGAAAAAGAGCACCCAGAGCTGTGCGGGATCATGGCTGATCTGATAGTTAGCAAATTGTTCGGCACCGTCAAACGAGACCACTGTTCCGTTATCCAGGGTCACGGACTGCCCAACGCTCAGGTTAACGCGTTCCAGCTTCTGCAGCTGACCAGAGTGGGTCAGGGCACTGTCCAAGCTAAAGAGGTTTTGTCCTCTGCCGGAATCCAAGCCGTTGTCTCCCCGATAGATGTCAATGGCTACCGCGGGGTTGGTCATAGCTGGATACCGGGAAGTCAGCAAGGCTTTGTTTTCGCCTTCCCAGGAGGCAGTCGGCGCAAACAAGCCTTGAATGGCCAGCTGGTTTTGACGCTTCTCAAAGGCGTCTTTGTACATTCCGGCCGGCGGGTCAAAACGAACCACACCGTCCGAGAGGAAGTTCATAAGGTCAGTCGGCTGCCACTGAACGGTCTGGGTTCTCTTTTCCCCGTTGGGCCACGTGACGCTAAAGGTCGGTGCGTAGCCGTGTCCTTGCAGATAAACGCGGTCGCCGGCAATGCGCAGGGGATGATTGACTTTAAGGGTGTATTGCTGCCACGTCTCGGTATCATTAAAGATCTTTTCTCCCGCTGCGTAGGAGACCAAAGAGCTAAACATCTTCGCCTGCCCATTGGGAAGATAATCAGCAGAAAAGTTGTGTGCGATAAAACAAAAAGGGTTTAAGCCAGTGCCGTCGAAAAGCGAGCCGGCCCGGAAGGAATCGTAGTTTGCCGTCGCAGTGTTGCAGAACTCCGTGCTTTTTGTCTTATCGTCGCTGGCAACGATGATCACCTGTCCCTCGTAGAAGAACAGCTTGCCCATTGCAATCGCAACCAACATACCCACCAGACCAAGGTGGAATGTTAAGTTGAAAAATTCTCGCAGATACCCCCGCTCAGCGGAAAACGACCGCATCCCGGCTCGGTCTTCCTCTGGGGTGTACTCTGCCAGCTTCCACCCTTTGAGTTGCGCTCGTATGTCTTCTTCTACCTGGCTCAGCGGTTTTTCCACACTGCCCTCGCCGTGCAGCGGCAACCGGCTCAGATTTTTTGGAGCCCGAACCGGGGGTGTCTTCATGGCCTTGTAGTGATCCCACGAGCGCGGGATGATACATCCGATGAGTGAAAGGAACAGCAGGGCAAAGATCGCAGTGAACCAGGTAGAGCTAAAGACGTCGAAAAGCTGCAGTTTGTCATAAATTTCAGCAGTCCGGCCATTATTAGCGATGTACTCCGTAACCTTTGACTGGTTAAGGGAACGCTGCGGCAACAATGCGCCTGGGATGGAGGCTAATGCTAGAAGAAATAGCAGGGCCAACGCCGTGCGCATGCTCGTGAGCCAGTGCCATGCCTTTAATGGGTAGCTCAGCAGCTTCCTCGTCCGCTTACTCATTCACATGCTCTTTCTAAATAAAAGTTGCACCATACTCGACGGTCCACTGACGCACCCAGTTAATAAATATCCCCCACGTTCCAGAGACTAACGCCGTGCCGACTGCGATCAATGCCACACCACCCACGATCTGGATAGTACGAGAGTGCCGCCGCAGCACCCCTATGCCATGCATTGCCCGCGCAGAACCCAGTGCAACCGCCACAAAGGGAAATCCCAATCCCACGCAGTACGCCAGGATGAGGGCCACTCCCCTAGCTGCGGTTGTTCCTTCTGTACCAGCAGAAATAGAAATAATAGCTGCTAGGGTAGGCCCTAAGCAGGGAGTCCACCCCAGGGCAAAAACTCCTCCGAGCAGCGGCGCACCCAACCAGGTAGACCAGCGTTTAGGGGCCATTCGTTTATCTTCTTGCAAGAAGGGCACCCAGCCTAAAAACACCACGCCCATGAGCAGCGTGACCACCCCGCCGATACGCATCAAGGTTTCCGCGTTGAGAGTGAGGGCGCTAATGGCACCAAAAACGGTTGCCGTGGCCAGGGTAAAAATCACGGTAAACCCAAGAACAAACAGTAGGGCCGCCCCGGTTACCCGCCAACGCCCCTTCTTTGCTACTTGCGGGCCTTGTTCACCGAGCTCCATCTCTGCGCCTACTACTCCCGCCAGGTAAGACATATACCCCGGAACCAATGGAATCACACAAGGGCTGGCAAAAGAGGCTAAACCGGCAAGCGCTGCGGCCGCTAGGCCAAGCAGTAGTGGCCCTGTGGCCGCAACGTCTGCGATCTGCTCGCCAATACCACTAGCTAAAACGTCAGTCATACAATTCTTTCAACCACGTCAATAACGTCCTTAGCGGTAATTTCTCTTAGGAAAACCGCTGCTGGACGGTGCTGCTTGTCCAGGATAATAGTCGTAGGAACCACGGCAGCGGGGACCCCTCCGAGCTGTGCAGCAGATTTAAATGGTGGATCATACAGACTGGGATAGGTTAACCCGTTATCTTTGACAAAATCTTGGGCAATCTGCTTGGAATAATCACGCACGTTGATCCCCAGCACTGTACCGCGCTGCTCCTTTTCCAGGTACTCCTGCACGGTTTGCAAGTCATCGGACTCGCTGCGGCAAGGCGCGCACCACTGACCCCATGCGTTCAAAACAACAACCTGATCTTTGTAATCATCAAGGCTGATCTTTGCGTCCGAGGACAAAGACTCGCCAGAGATGTTCTTAACAGGAGCTCGGTCTGCTTCCTCATAGAAAATCTCCGTTTGCCCACCTGGTGAATGGAATTGGAACGTCCCACCGATAGCCACTGCGTCCGTTCCTGCAGTGTCCTCAGAGCTGCACGCACTAAGCACAAGCAGGCTCGATATCATCGTCGCAGCGAGAGTTCTCTTCACTCTTAGATCTCCTGTGCTGGTTCCGTGTAAATATAGTCAACGAGCTGGTCGCCTTCAAACACCAGCGAGCTGACGCTAGCCAAGTTACACTGTCGAGCCGCCGGATTATGCGCCAGAGGTTTTCCTTGAACATGCCGTTGCACGCACACAATAGGCAATTGATGACTCACCAAGATCGCCTCGTGTCCCTCAGCGGCGCGCCGAGCATCTTCTACTACTGCCATCATGCGATCGCGTTGATCCACATAGTGCTCCCCCCAACTGGGCAGCAGCGGGTTGGCCATGAGCGGCCACCTCACGGGGTTCCACAATTGAGACCTCAAGCCTTTGACGCGCAGGCCTTCAAAACGGTTGCCGGACTCCAGAAGACGGTCGTCGAGACGCACTTCAAGTCCTAGCTTCTCCGCAAAAGGCGCTGCTGTCTCCTGCGCGCGCTCCAAAGGAGAGGACATCAGAACGGATACGTCGTGTCCGGCAAAGGAGCTAGCTGTCCGAGCAGCCATGCTGTGCCCGCGTGAGGAGAGGTGGTAATCAGGGATGCGCCCATACAGAATGCGCTCTGGATTAAAGACTTCTCCGTGCCGGATGAGGTGAACGATGGTGGTACTCATGTGGCCTCTCAGTACTTGTTTGCGGCAGCTGCAGCCTGAGCCGCTGGGCGTAGGGCGTTCTCGATCTTCTCGAAATCTTCGTCGCTAAGCGCCGCAGACACAAACCAGGTCTCAAACACACTCGCCGGCGCATAGATGCCATTATCCATGAGAGCGTGGAAGAAAGGAGAAAATCGGAATGTCTCAGCCGACTTCATCTGATCAAAGTTGTGGCCTTCGCCCTCTGCAAAGCGGATGGATAGCATCGTAGCGGCCCTCTGAATATGGTGAGCTACCCCTTCACGCTCTAGCGCGCTGCTCAGCAACTCGGCCAGGCGATCAGCATTAGCACGCACTATGTCATAGACCTCAGGGGTAGCAAGCTCAAGAGATTTCATGCCGGCGGCCACAGCCACCGGATTACCTGAGAGAGTCCCCGCCTGATAGACCGGCCCCTCAGGGGCCAGGTACTTCATAATGTCCGCACGTCCACCAAAAGCCGCGGCTGGGAGACCACCCGAGATGACCTTGCCAAAGGTGGTCAGGTCTCCGGCCACATGGTCTACGCCAAACCAACCGTTGTAGGAGGTACGGAAGCCCGTCATCACCTCATCCAAGATGAGCAATGCGCCATGAGCATGTGCCAACTCTTTGAGCTTGGCATTAAAATCATTGCGTGGGGCAACCGTGCCCATGTTTCCTGCCGCGGCCTCTGCAATGATGCAGGCGATTTGCCCATCATTCTCTGCAAAAGCCTGCGCGACCGCCTCGATGTCGTTATACGGCACCACGATGGTATCCGCGGCGGAAGCACCCGTCACGCCTGGAGAATCCGGCAATGCGAACGTAGCTACCCCGGATCCTGCGGATGCCAGCAGCGCATCAACGTGTCCGTGATAGCACCCGTCGAATTTAATAATCTTGGGGCGGCCAGTGAACCCCCGAGCCAGCCGAACTGCAGACATGGTCGCCTCTGTGCCCGAGTTGACCATGCGAACCTCCTCCACAGAGGTACGCTCAACGATCATGTTAGCTATGCGCACTTCAGCCTCAGTAGGAGCGCCAAAAGATAGCCCCTTCTCCGCTGCCTTCTGCACTGCTTCAACGATTTCAGGGTGGGCGTGCCCCAAAAGCATCGGCCCCCAAGAGCACACTAGGTCCACGTATTCATTGCCGTCTACGTCATAAAGCTTGGAGCCCTGCGCCGACGCGATAAAACGCGCCTGACCGCCCACGGATCCAAAAGCGCGCACCGGTGAGTTCACACCACCTGGGGTTACTTTGCATGCTTGATCGAAAAGCTCACGGGAACGCTGAACGTTAGAGGAAGTCGGGATAACAGTCATGCGTACCATCCTATTACGTAACTAGCTCACAAACTTTAGAGCCACTCTTTTCTCTACACACTGCAAAGCCTTCACGCCTTCTCTATCATGGCGCCATGACTATTGCATTTCTTGGAACCGGTCGAATGGGCACAGAGTTAGCACTCCATCTGCTCAAAGAACACGAACTCGTGGTCTGGAATCGCACCCCAAGCAAAGCAGAGCGCTTGGTGGCAGCAGGTGCCACGCTCGCTTCTTCCCCCGAGGAAGCGGTCGCTGCTGCCGATATCGTTGTGACATCGCTTTTTGGCCCCGATACAGTGCGAGACGTAGTTATTACCCCTCGCCTTATCCCGGATGGGGTGCTGTGGATTGATACGACTACCGTCAGCCCGGAAGACTGCATTGAGTTTGCTCATGCAGTGCCTAGCTATGTCGCAGCCCCCGTGGTGGGTACCCTCGGCCCAGCTCGCGCCGGCTCTTTGGGAGTTTATGTGGGCGGCACCGATGAGCAGTACCGCAATACCGCTGCTGCGCTCGTCGCCCCATGGGCAGATCCTGAAAGACTTGTGCTTGTCGACGCCGCCCCTAAAGCTGCCGTAGGAAAATTGCTGGCTAATCTCGCCCTTGCAGTAAGCGCCCAGGGGCTTAAGGAGGCGCTGCTCCTCGGAGACTCCAGCGGTTTGTCCCCGGAGGAAACCCTCACCATGCTTAGGTCCACCGGCCTGGCCTTTATCGCCGGGATGAAGCATCCCTTTGTTGTGGGCGAGCGTCCCACCGCACCTGGAGACTTCACAGCAGATGCGATAGCAAAGGATGCTCGCCTGATGCTGAACACCGCGGACCAACCGCTTCCCGCAGTCGCCTCAGCACTAAAGTCATTGGAAGAACAACAGCAGGCCGGGCATGGCGATGAGGATTTCTCCGTGATGCTGACACGCCGAGACAGCTAAACCATTTTAGGCAAGTGCTCGTTTGGCCGCTGCTTTCGCAGCATCGATCACTGCGGGAACGCCGACGCCATCGGCCCACGCACCAGTAGCATCGATGCCCTCGACCTGAGCCAGTGCTTTCTTGATTGCTGCAACCGTGTCCAAGTGCCCAGGACCATACACTGGCAACCCGCCGAACCATCGCTGGACAAAGATCTCCGATAATCCAGCAGCACGTCCGTCGAATCCCGTAATGGTCTGTAGGTCGTCGAGGGCTGCGTCGACAAGCTCGTCTTCGTCTGCGCGCGCGATAGCGTCCTCACCAAACCTACCGAAAGAGGCCCGCACTAAAGCACCGCCACGTTCCCCCAGGTGAGGCCACTTCTTAGAGGAGAAGGTGAATGCTTTTGCCCTCACATCTTGGGCATTAGTGGCAACAAGAATCCCAGAGTTATCGGGGAGTCCCGCGGAATTATCAAACTTCATTCCTACCACGGCAGAGCTCGCTAGCTTGATAGTTTTAAGCTGTTGTGCAGCCTCCGGAACAAGGTTCTTAAGCAGCAGAGCCGCCGTGGGCGCCGGCACCGTCAACAGGACTTTATCAAAGACCCCTTCAGCACCCTTGAGCACAAAACCCTCAGGCTTTTTATCCACTGCGGTAATAAAGGCATCGATGTGGATCTTTGCCTCGCTACGCTCAGCAAGAGCCTCATACATCTCCGCATAACCGCCTGCGAAAGACGCAAAAACGCTCGGGGTATATCCCCGTTTTTTGTTACGTTCCTCTCGCTCAGACAAAAGCCGTTGAACAGCACCCGTGATGGTTACGGGCTTTCCCTCTTCTTTGAGCTTGTCTAAGGCCCGCGCTAGCTGCGGTACCGTAGCGCGCACGCTGAGATCATCCGAGGTAGAAGAATAAACGCCACCTTGCAGCGTCGACACCACATGATCTACAACATCATCACCCAAGCGTTCCCGCAGGAGTGCACCCAGGCTTATTTCTTGAGGCCACTCAATAGACTCCGCGTTTATTTCCGAGTCAATGCGTTTGCGAGTTTCCTCGCTGACCAGGTTACCTAGGTCCTCACTTGTGCCGGGGATACCCATGATCGTGTTGGAAGGCATGCTATGAAGGCTGCCTCCCTGGTATAGCAAAGAAGGCAACCCCGAGGGAGAACGCAAACTCTCCTCGAGTCCTAGCTCTTTGAAAAATTCAGTGGTATCTTCCCGAAAAACTAAATATGCTTCTGCGCCCATATCAGTAGGACCGGAGGCAAACGGAACCGTGAACAGTTTGCCGCCAATTCGATCTGTCGCCTCGAACACCTCTACGTCCGCGTGAGGGGCGAGTTTATGAATCTCATAAGCAGCCGTTAGCCCCGCTAAACCGGCACCGATGATGGCAATGCGCACGTGGAGAACCTTCCTTGAAACTTACATTCGTTAGGGATTGAGTGAAAGAGACACCGAGCGAGTCTTTTTAAAAACGATGAATGAGTTCCACCGCACGAGTGATTGCTTCAGGATCCGTGTGCGGCAATACTCCGTGTCCGAGATTAAATATATGCCCTGTGGCATGCCCTGCGGCGATGGCGCGATCGGCTTCCATGCAGATACGCTCAATCTCAGCTTTTAGTACGTCGTCTCCCGCAAAAAGCAACGCCGGATCGAGGTTTCCTTGCAGCACCTTGGCCCCGGAACGCGCGTGAATGCGCTCGGCAGCAGCGTCCAGGGGAACACGCCAATCCACACCCATTACCTCAGAGCCAGCTTCGCTCATCGTAGCGAGCAGTTCACCAGTGCTTACCCCGAAGTGGATGCGCGGCACATCCGCTACCTCTTCCAAAATCTGAGTGGAATACGGAAGCACGTGATTACGGTAATCGCGCTCCGTGAGGAATCCCGCCCAGGAGTCGAAAAACTGCATGGCCTGAACGCCTGCATCGATCTGGGTGCGTAGGAAACGCACGATGGTAGGAACCAGACGCTGCATAAGGGCATGCCAGGTTTCTGGGTCCCCATGCATCATGGACTTAGTCTTTTCATGGTTCTTACTGGGGCCGCCCTCGACAAGGTAGCTCGCCAGTGTAAAGGGTGCGCCTGCAAAACCAATCAGGGTTTGCTGTTCCGTCAGCTCATCTCGGATAATCTCGATGCCTCGGGCTACCTGAAGGACGTCCTCTTCAAGGATCGGCAAGGCATCCACGTCAGCACGACTTTGGATCGCACGGTCCATAACAGGACCACGGCCAGGAATGATTTCCACTTTTACCCCGGCGGCTTTAAGCGGCACCACAATGTCTGAGAATAGGATCGCAGCGTCTACGTCATGTCGCCGCACCGGCTGCAGAGTAATTTCCGCAAGAAGTTCTGGCATAAAACAGCTGTCCAGCATGCCAATACCCTCCCGCACCTTGCGATATTCAGGTAGCGAGCGGCCGGCTTGGCGCATAAACCATACGGGACGACGCGTGGGAGTTTTTCCCTGAATAGCGTCAAGAATTGGCGCGTTGAAAGGTTGTGACATGCCACTAATAATGCACAACAAAACGGCCAAAAGAAAGCAAGCCGACCCTATTTTAGGCGAGAACCCCATCAACCATTTGATTGATGGGGTTCTATCGTTCCATTATCCAGCGTCGGCAGTAGCCTTCGGCTACCTACATGCTACGCAGCCAATGAGAGCGAACCTCGATGATCACGCTCGACCCTAACATCAGAAGAGGAGCGATCATAGGATGCAGTACTCCCGCTACCGCCGCCACAATAGCCAGCAGATTATACGTCCACGCAAAGATCAGGTTTCCCCGAATCCTACGATTCAGGCGACGTGCAAAATGGAACAAGCGAGGGATAGGCGCCACATCTGGTTTGAGCATGACCACGTCTGCTGCGGGGTGCTCAAGCGCAAGCGCCCCCTGGGGCCCCGACATCGCGCTAATCATAATGCCAACGTTGGCAACCCGATAACATTCCTCCACCGATTCATCGCCGACCATAGCGATATTCGCCCCATGAGAGCGCACAGATCGAACTGTCTGAGGTTTCCGCCCAGGCTGCACGCCAGCCAACACATGGGATACTCCGACCATATCGCCGTATCGACGCGCCACCGGGTACGTATCCCGGCTAAGCATCATCGTTTCCAACCCCATCGCCTCAAGCGCATCCACGGCATCCACGGCATCGTCTTTGGCGCCGTTGTACAGCGTGATCACACCACGATCTTTGTTTTTCCAACGCACAACCAACGGACTACTGCCAGAAACCGCGGCGGCGGCCAAACGACCATGCAGGTCAGAAAGGTTACGCGGACGCCATAATACGGCTTCCACGCTCCGCAATTCTTCCTCGCCATCGCTATTGACTACGGGCAACTCCACGTGTCCGCGGAAGCTTCCTTCCTCGTCCACCTCCGAGTGGCTGACTTCAATCCAACCAGGAATTGAATCATCGGTAGAAGCATCTCGAGCTTCCCGTGCCGCGCGCACCAGAGCGCGGGATACCGGATGCCCACTTTCCATGGCTAATGCGCCAGCAACCCGAAGCACCAGATCAGGATTTTCCCCACGGTCCGCAGTAACTGTTTCTACAGACATCTCAGGGCGTGAAATAGCGCCCACGCGATTGAAAATAACCGTATCTACCTCGTCAACGTTGCGCAGAGTTTCGCCCGATTTAATGAGCGTTCCACGGCGGGCAGCGCCTTCGATGCCCTGCCGCATAGCCAGCGATGCAGAGGTTGCCAGCGCTGCCGGGGCCACGCACCCTAGCACTGCAAGACCCGTAGCAAACGCCTGGTTCAGGTTATTGGTGATCAAGGCCCACAGTGCAAAATCCGTAGCCGCAATAACAAAGGACACTGGAACAAGCATCGAGGCTGCTTTGGTGGCTATGGCATCCGAACGATTCTGGTGCACATTAGCGTCTACCACCCACCGATTTATGGCAGCCAACCAGGTCCTATGCCCAGTCTGCAATACACGCACCTTCAGGTTTTTACTGCCGTTGATACACCCTGCGTAGACCCGATCGTTTACTTTTACGTCAAATGAGCCGATGCCCAAAGCCGTACCGTCCAGGGTTCCTCCGCCGCCGACCACTATGCCGTCGACAGGAACAAGCTCCCCAGCAGGAACGATGACGTCATCCCCCACGTTCAGTTTTTGGATCGCCTTATCTTCTTTTCCTACAGCTCCCGACTTCCGTTTTTTAGACACCACCGTGACCGTAGAAGCGGGATTGGGCTTGTATTTAAGAAGATCATCTTGGAGACTGCTGCGAGCTCTTCGGGCAGCGAGTTTTCCTGCAAGAAGGATCAGAGTCATTCCGCAGGCTACGTCGAAAAAGAGCGCGCCAGACTCAAAAATCGTAGGGTCGATCGCTACCCACTTTGGCCGCGCCCGATACCCTGGGTCGCCCACAGCGGTAAATAACACCATGCTCAACGACCACAGCCAGGCCAACAGGATTGCTACCGACGAGGCACTATCCAACGCCGACATACCACGGCGAGCTCCGCCCAGCGTCGCCCTGTGAAAAGGCCACGCGCCATAAAACACGACGGGGATAGAAAGCACAGCCAAAACCCACTGCCAGCCATCAAACTGGAGGTCTCTGGAGTAGCTGATGGCTACGACAGGAATTGTAAAAAGCGCGCTGGTAAATAGACGCGTTTTGGTCATCAGCGAGCGGGCGGTGAAGAGAACAGCAGTGCTGGGCTCTTTACGCGAGACATCCTCGCGGCGTTCCAAGAAGCCTGCCCTGCGAGCTAGCTCAAAGCGACGTTCCTCCTCATCCACGCGCGAGCCAAAGCGGCTGACCCTACGATCGCGGCGTCGCGAACGCTTATACCGCCCTTCCTCAACGTCGGACCAGGCAAGCCGACGCCGCAACGACGAGTCAGTAAGTGTTGCGCTAATACCGAATCTCTGGAATACATCCACAAACATCATCGGGTCAATAGTGCGACTTGCGCTCACCCAGGCCATCGAGGAAGGGTAAACAATTTTTGCTTCCACCCCTTCCAACTCTCCTAGGGCCTCCTCCACTTCCGCGACTGAGGAAGCGCTGGTCAGTCCCTTTAACTCAAACGCAAAAGAGGTCTTCCCTGCGTGGATAGCAGCAGCAGCGACTTCTTCCGGATCGATTGCGTGGAAAGCTCCTGTGTTAATGCCAGCCTGTGCAGCAGCCCGCTTCGCCTTTTCAATGGCGTCGGCAAGCCCTTCCTGAGTTCCCAGAGGACGTGCAGGAACACCGCCCTCTTGAGAGTCTCGACTACCGCTAGGCGCGCCCATTCTTCCCCCTCGATGTCTCCCACTCGCCAGTCCAAATCAGGCTTTCGGGCCGCATCTTAAAAATGAGCGCGACGATGGCAGCAACGCCCATACCGATCTGGATGCAACCGTCAACGGCATACACTGCGACGGGGACAGACGGCGAGCTTGGCGTCAGCAGAAAGACTGTCACCAACCGCACGCCAAAATAAATAGAAAAATATGTAAGAATGCGGCGCGCTAGGGTCGCGGATTTGTTGCTTTTATAAAGAAGCGCAGCCAACCACGCAATAATTCCCAGCATGATAAAGGCGAAAAGTCCTGCCAGAACAATACTCAAGCTTGCTGCCACGTTCATGATCTCTGGAGAAAGATTCTCATCCTTCATCGAGTCTTTGAGCCTAGAGATCAACTCTGGCTTGTTGGCAAAACCAACAATGATATTGATGATCTGGTGGACTACCTCCACACAGATGGCAAAAATCCACGCGCGCACCGCCCAGCGAATCGCGTCGGGACGCTCCCGCTTAGCGTTGGGAGTGGTCTGTTGAGATGGTGATCGCTCGAGTCGCTGTTGGTGGTTGGTCATTGTTTCCCTAGTGCTGTAGTTTTTTCGCCGCGTCGACGGCAAAGTAAGTAAGAATCTGGTCTGCCCCAGCGCGTTTGATAGAAATCAACGATTCCATCATCACACGTTCCAGATCGAGCCAGTTATTACGGGCAGCCGCATGCAACATGGCATATTCGCCTGATACCTGATACGCGGCGACAGGCACGGACGATGTTGAGGCTACCTCTGCTAGGACATCGAGGTAAGGCATGGCTGGTTTGACCATAACAAAGTCCGCGCCCTCCTCAATATCTAGGTCGACTTCCATCAGTGATTCCCTACAATTAGCCGGATCCTGCTGGTATGTTCTACGGTCGCCGTCCAAAGAAGAACCCACTGCGTCACGGAATGGGCCGTAGAAGGCCGAAGCATACTTAGCGGAATACGCCATAATGGCTACGTCTTGGAAGCCATGAGCATCGAGGGCGTCGCGGATTGCCAAAATCTGCCCATCCATCATGCCGGAGGGGCTTACCATGTGCGCGCCTGCCTCCGCTTGCGCCACCGCCATCTTTTGATACAACGGGATAGTGGCATCGTTATCCACAACTGCCTCGCCGAAGCGATCAGTGTCGAGTACGCCGCAGTGCCCATGATCTGTGAACTCATCAAGACACGTGTCTGCCATGATGATCACATCATTGCCAAACTCTTGGCGTAACGCTCTAATGCCACGGTTGAGGATTCCGTCTGGTGCCCAAGATTGAGAACCCTGTGCGTCCTTGTCGGCGTCGAGAGGCACTCCGAAGAGGTCAATGCACTTAATCCCTACGGAAATAGCTTCTCTAACGGCCTCGATTAAGGAGGGAATAGTGTGCTGGTATACGCCGGGCATAGAAGAAATTTCGCGTGGCTCAGCTATCCCGTCTGCGACAAACATAGGAAGAATCAGGTCGGCGGGACGAAGCGTCGTCTCTGCCACTAATTCGCGCATAACTGGCGTACTTCGGAGCCTGCGTGGGCGACGAATAAGGTGGAGATCTGCGTTGCTCATAAATAATGCCTTCTTCCAGATTGTTGGGGCTAACGCCGTAACAACGTTACTCGCGATTTTTTCGGGCGCGCCGCTTCTTCCTAGGAGGCGGCAGCTGGCCAGCTGCGCGCAGTTGTGCCACGTGGGTAGCAAGACCATTAATCAAGTGAGGAACATCCGCTACCTCGGGGATCACGTCCACCCGCAGGCCTAATTCTTTTGCCGCTGCCGCCGCCATCGGACCAATGCATGCAATGATTGTGCGCTGATGTGGTTTCCCAGCAATGCCCACCAGATTTTTTACCGTGGATGCAGAGGTAAAGCACACAGCGTCAAAACCGCCACTTTTAATCATGTCGCGCACTTCTGCACTCGGCGGGGCGGCCCGTACCGTGCGATACGCCACCACATCGTCGACCTCCCAGCCAAGGCCTTCTAAGCCTTCCACCAGGACGTCCGTTGCAATATCCGCCCGGGGCAAGAGGACCCGTCCGACTGGATCAAGGTCTTCCACATACTCCGGGAACACTGACACTAAACCTGCAGCGTTTTGCCGATTTCTCGGAGGGAGCAACTCCGGCGTGATTCCAAGCTCACGGATGGCCTTAGCAGTTTTTGTTCCTACCGCTCCAATGCGCACGCCAGCAAAGGCACGAGCATCGAGTCCGAAGGAACCGATTTTCTCTCTCACGGATTTCACTGCGTTGACGCTGGTAAAAATCACCCATTGGTAGCGGCCTTCCACGATCCCTTTAACGGCCTTCTCCATTTGCGCAGGATTACGTGGCGGCTCCACAGAGATTGTGGGAACTTCTTGCGGGATTGCCCCCTGAGCAGCCAACAATGCACTCATTGATCCGGCTTGTTCTTTTGCACGGGGGACCAGCACTCTCCAACCAAAGAGCGAACGGTTCTCCCACCAAGAATACTTGGTACGTTCATCCGCTGCTTTGCCTAAAGTAACCACGAGGGTTCCGGCGAGGTCCCCGTCCAACTTGTGCAGGGCGCCCAAACTAATATCAAAACTTCTTTGCAAGCGTGTTGTCCCGCGAGCTGTCACCGTCACCGGGGTCGATGCCTCTATCCCACGAGATTTTAACTCTGCGGCTATTGTAGGCAGATCCTCTTTAGTTGCCTGCAAAACCAGCGGCTGAGGTGCTGCAGCAAGCTGTTCCCAATCTACGTCTTCCCCAGTTACATCGGTTTCTGTATAAGAAGAGCCCAGAGCGATACCCGCAAAAGCAGGAACGGTCGCCGGCAAGGACATGCCGGGAACCACGTGGAACTCCAGTCCGGCCTGCTTGACCGCAGAAATTTCTTCCAGGGTTCGGTCACATGACAAGGGGTTTCCCTGCACCAGGCGAATAACGTCTTCCCCGCTGGACAAAAGCTCCTTAAGCTTTTCCACTACCTCTACTACAGGAACGTCGTCGTCTACTTCTGTAATCTCAGCGGCAGTCGGGGCGTCCGGGCGCTGCGGTTTACGGCGCGCACCAGCTTCTTTTGCTTCCGCGCACAGCCGCTCGTATTCTTCCTCAGCCGCCTGAACTTTATCCATCGGCACATCGAGTTCACGTGCAACCACTGAGCGAACCCCCGGTAGAACTTCTGCATCTACTACGGCAAAAGCGGTATGGCTGAGAACTTCGCGGGCGCGAACGGTGAGCAGATCAGGGTTTCCTGGTCCTGCTCCTACAAAGATCACTTTTCCCTCCGGTGCAGGGGTTACCGGGGTGGGTTGCGGAGTCGAACTCATGAACAAGTATCCGTATTTCTAGGAGCCATAAAAGCTCCGAGTTGTGGAATGGGCGAAAATAAGAGGAACTGCTAAACACAAATTCACGCCGCTATAGATCACTAAGAGGGGCCTCGTGATCGAGCGACGTCAAGCGTGTGGTAATACAACGACCTTTGAGGATAATTGAGCAAGGCGTTTAATAAAAACCAGCAGAATACTGCCGTAGGCTACTTGACTCGGTTATTGCCCAAAATGGGAGGGAACAAGTGTCTCAGGACAGCAACTCAGCGGCACCATCCTGAATAAGTTTTGCCGCAACTTTTTCTCCAATAGCCACAGCCTCAGACAGTCCCCCCGTCATCGTGGCGCGAAAGACCTTGCTCCCGTCAAGAGAGATAACGGCTCCCGTGACCTGGAGCTCTTGCTCGATGATGACAGAATGGGCGGCCACGGGTGCCGTGCATCCCGCTTCTAACCGGTTGAGCACTACACGTTCAGCGAGCGCGCAGGTCTCATCCTCTGCGTTTCGGATTGCATTGATCGCCGCAACAGCAGCAGCGTCATCAACGCGGCATTCGATAGCTAGAGCTCCTTGCGCAGGCGCGGGAAGGAAGCGCTCCGGATTAAACACCTCTGTGGCCTCGTCGCCACGGCCCACACGAGAAAGACCCGCATAAGCGAGAACCACCGCATCAAGTTCTCCGGAAAAAACCTTGCCCATCCGGGTATCGATGTTGCCACGCAACGGTACGCATTCCACATCAGGGCGCAAAGCTTTGATCTGTGAGATTCTTCGAGGCGCTCCCGTACCAATACGCGCCCCCTGAGGCAGCTCCGCCAATGTCAGGCCGTCTCGGGCTACAAGGCAATCGCGGGCGTCGGCACGCTCCGGAACTATTAAGTGAAAACGTGGGTCGCGCTGCGTAGGCAAGTCCTTAAAAGAATGTACAGCGATATCGCAGCCGCCTTTAACAAGCACGTCACGCAGTGCTTGAGTAAAAACGCCCACTCCGATGCGTTCCACAGGGGCCATATTTACGTCACCGGGTGTGGTGACAATACTCAATTCCGCCGAATACCCCTGAGAGATTAGGGCGTCTCGCACATGCCCCGATTGGGTGGTAGCTAAAAGGCTGCCGCGCGTACCGATAGTAAAAGTCATGGTCAGTCTTCCTTGATGGCTCGGATAATCTTGTTGGCATCGCTAACCCCCAGGGCTACGACCTCAGCATCGGGTAAGTCACGCACGCCAAGCTTTACGCTCTTTGCTTCTACTGGGAGGCCGAAAAGATCTTGCAGAGCCGTCTCATAGGAAACCGCCCCAGAGCTTGCCGCGAGTTCTTTTACCCGAACCGTCGGCTGATGCAGGAGTTTATCCACAACCCGGCGTATCGTGCGCTGCACTTCTTCAAAATCTTCTTCGCCCATGCTCGGTGTGCGAGTTTTCAAACGTTCCAGTTCGGTGGTTATCAAGCCAGAAGCGTGTCGACGTAACGCCGATACCGCTGGCGCCACATCTCGAACCCGCTGCGCGGAGGTGTATGCGCTGAGCTCTTCCGCAACAATCTTGTGGGCAGCCTCATCAGCGTCTTTCCCCTCCGCCTTGGCTTCATGCAGCTTCTCTATATTGACCAGCTGCACTCCCGCGATTTCCGCAACGTCATCGTTGATATCTCGAGGCATGGAAAGATCAACAAATATCAGCCCTAAGTGTTTTTCCGGCACGTCTTGAGCTGAAATCGTGTAGGTATGGGCGCCTGTCGCAGAGATCGCAATATGCACCCCACTCAGGGCATTTCCTCGTGATGCAAAATCGACGACTTCCGCGGGCACCCCGGCCTCACGGGAATGCTCAGCCAGCCGTTCTGCCCTATTGCGGGTCCGGTTAGAAAAGATAATCCCCTCTATACCTAGCCTACCCAGATGGGTAGCGGCCAAAGAAGCCATAGCTCCTGCGCCAAGGACAAGCGCTTTTTTACCGCGTAGGTCACTCAGACCAGCCCCGGACATTGCTTGATCAAGGGCAAAGGAAACCATGGAAGCGCCGGCATCATCTATGTCTGTCTCAGTGTGCACGCGCTTCCCCGTGTGCAAGGACGCCTGCACCAAACCATGCAGGGCCGGGCCCACGGTCCCCGACTCGATAGCCTGCTGATACGCCGTACGCACCTGTCCGATGATCTGTTGCTCTCCGGTAACCATCGAGTCCATGCCCGAAGCCACCACCATCATGTGCTCCGCAGCAGCATCCGCATAACGCACGTAGAGATACCCCCGAAGGGTATCCATATCTACGCCACTCACGGCATGCAGCACTTCCACCACGTCATTGACACCCGTATGAAAACTAGATGTCATCGCATAGACCTCTAGGCGATTACAGGTAGATATGATCATCGCCTCAGTCAACGAGGGACGAGCAATAAGATCCGTAGCCGTCTGGGAACGCACCTCGTCATTCATGCTCAGCCGTTCCAGGAGCGTCACTGGAGCCGACCGGTGAGACATCCCAACAACCAGCACACTCACGGACAAACCACCGCTTTCACACCGTCTACCTGGATCATTTGATCGGTTTCTTTAAATCTTAGCTAGAAAGGCAACGCTATCAATCTTTAGATTGACTGTTCCTTCGCCCCTCTGATGCATCAACGCTAGTCAAGCGTTAAGGAAGTCACAAGAAAGCATGGACTAACTAGCGAGCTCTGCAGCAAGTTCCTCATTGTCCACTTCCCAACAGGCAAACTCCTCACCATCGATAACCACGACGGGAACCCTATCGCCGTACTCAGCGGCTAACAAGCGATCCATATCTACGTCGACAATGCTTAACTTCGCTCCAGCTGCAGCGACCACAGGAATGATCTGTTCAGCCACCCGTTGGCATGAGCCACACGTCTTACGAGTCATAAGCTCTACTTCGCGTGCGCTTGCTACACCAGACACAAAGAGATCACCAGCCTTTTTTGCTGTTCGACACTACGATGGACTGAGACTACTCTTAAAGCTCTACTCTGTCGAAAGGCCCGATCTTCAGCCGTGAGCATCTCCCAACCCGATCCCACGTGGCCCCAAACCCCACAAGAATTCTTGGCCGGCTGGTCCACCTCCCGTGGCAACCTCCGCCGTTTCTTTGAGGAACACGCTCTACCCCCTATCGACGCCCAAGCACAGCGCGAAGCTGGAGAAGCCGCTGCAGCACTCGCCGCCGCTGAAATCTACGGGATTGAGCTCGACCAGTACACTTCTGGGTTAGAGTCCGTATCAGGATCATTCGAAGCTGCCGGCGCTACCCATGTCACTAGTCCAGACCCAGACATACCCCAAGACCTCGGCGCTGCCGCATTCTTTGACATCGATAACACCTTGATTCAAGGTTCGTCTCTGGTTGTCTTTGCCTTGGGGTTGGCCAAAAAACGTTACTTTAAGCTCAGCGAGATCCTTCCTGTCGCGTGGAAACAGATCAAATTCCGGGTCACTGGCGCAGAAAACGCAGCAGACGTGGCAGAAGGGCGCAAACAGGCGCTTGAGTTTATTAAAGGCCGCCGTGTGGACGAGCTTGTGGAGCTCTGCGAAGAAATCGTGGGCAATAATATGAGCGAAAAGCTCTGGCCGGGGACCAAATCCCTCGCGGATCAACATATTGCCGCGGGCCAGCAAGTGTGGCTTGTGAGTGCCACTCCCGTGCAGCTGGCTCAATCGCTGGCCAAGCGACTTGGCTTTACCGGAGCTTTGGGCACTGTCGCTGAAGTCAAAGACGGTGTTTTCACCGGAAGACTGGTCGGCGATATTCTGCATGGCCCCGGCAAATTACATGCAGTTGCGGCACTTGCAACCATTGAGCGACTCGATCTGAGCCGGTGCACCGCGTACTCCGACTCCGTCAATGATGTGCCGATGCTCTCCATGGTGGGCACCGCAGTGGCCATCAACCCAGACCGTCCGCTGGCTAAGGTAGCCAAACAACACGGCTGGGAGATGCACGACTACCGCAGCCTGCGCAAAGCCATGCGAACCTACGGCCTGCCCGCGCTGATCACGGCGGCTTTCAGCCTCGGCGGCTGGAAAGCGTGGCGACGCTAATCTCGTTTCCCTTTCTCCGGGGTCCGAAGAATATAGATCACGAGTCCGACCGCAATAATTCCTAGCGCTATCAATACAGACGTTAGATTGCTCACGTTAGCTGCTACGTCGAGTGCCCATGCTTGAATTTTGGACTGAGTCTCAATGCCAAGCAGCCCCGGTAGTCCAGTCGTAGCATGTGTGAAAATAAAAACTAATCCGATGATCACAAAAATCACGCCAGAGATCATCGACATAGTATTCAGTTTTAACCGGCCTATATGAACAACCTTGCCTCCGAGCGCCCCATGCGGAATGCGTTCCCAGAACAGCGCCAAGACCACCAGGGGAACAACCATCCCCAAGGCATAGCAGCCTAAGACGAGCGCCCCATACGCACTGGAGGCGCTTACAACGGCCGTGGTAAGCACCGCCCCTAGCAATGGGCCAGCGCAGAATCCCGAAAAGCCATAAGCCGCGCCTAGTAAAAAGACAGAAAGCCATCCCCGTCCGCGCACCCGACCCGCCAATCCTGACAGACCTGGGAGAGTTATCCCGCCGCCAAAAAAGGTAAAAATACCCAGGGCAACAATCACGATTCCGCCGCCAATAATCAAGGTTTCACGGTGCAGCGCCAGAAACCCTCCAAGGCGGCCTGCCGCGGTACCCACTGGCACTAGCACCGCCGCTAGCCCAAGGAAGAACACACCCGTCCGTGCCATGATCTGCGACGAACGCTGGAATGCGTAGGCAAAGAACGCCGGAAGCAGTAACGCAGAACACGGGCTAAGCAGCGCCAGAATCCCGCCGAGGAATGCGCCAAGTAATCCAATATCAGACACTAGGAACGGCGACCTTTCCATCCGCGACCTTAGCTAGTTCCGCTTCAATAGCGCGGATAAAGACCTCAGTGGGCTGCGCACCAGAGACGTACTGGGTACCCACAACAAAGCCGGGAGTTCCGTTGATCCCCAAAGAGCCGGCGTATTCACGAGCCTTATCGACCACGGAGTCATACGTAGCATCTGAGGCTTCTCGACTAAAGCGTGCCATGTCTTTCACACCTGCCTCCCGAGCGAACTCCTCAAAGTTGGTCAATTTATTTTCAGGATGCCCCTTGATCGTTTTACTAGCTTGGAAAAGCGCGCTGCGGAACTCATTGAATTTACCCTGAGCGGCAGCAGCTCGTCCCGCCTTAGCAGCCGAAACAGCATCGGGGCCGTTGATCGGAAGATCATTCCACTCAATGCGGACAAATCCCTTTTCCACGTATTCCTTGATAATCGTCGGCTCAGTCTCATTAGACCACTTTGCGCAGAAGGGGCACTCAAAATCAGAGAATTCCGAGATCACTACTGGCGCATCCAGAGCGCCTAACGCAAAAGGATCCTTTGCGTTTCGACGATGCACGTTAAGGATATCTTCGGCTGATTTCAGTTCTTTTCCGGGGCCGTAGATCATCGCGTCATAAGAACCATTTGCCAGCGCAACAGGCCCATCGGTTTTTGTTCCAGGCGACACCCGTGAGGAACCGGTCTTACCAGTAAAGCCTGGCGGCAAGGAAGGCCCTGCCCCTTGTGAGGATCCGGCGCTATTTGCAGAGGTATCTCCATCTTTCGCAGCAGAACCACGACCCAAGGTATAAGCACCAATACCCACGATGAGAAGGATAACGATAAGCAGTGCCAACACCGCTGGACGCTTTATTGAGAACATAAAGTTAGGGCTCCTTTTGTTATGAAAAACCTTGTTCCACCATAACAAAACCGCCCAGGGTAATCCCTGGGCGGTGAATGCTTTATTTACCGAGCTTTCTACGCTGAACGCGAGTACGGCGCAGCAACTTGCGGTGCTTCTTCTTGGACATGCGCTTGCGGCGCTTCTTGATGACAGAACCCATAACGGTTTCCCTCGCTTTATTGATCGGTGTACGTACTTCCCTGCCAGAAGCCCCACGGTCTCTTTTGCAATGCATACGCGGCCGAAGTGCACATCCGCCCGCGCAGGGTTACTACTTGTCCTCAAAGGCAGTGACCTTCATTAGACATGCGGCAACCGCCGGTTGGGGCTGTTGTCTGACACGAATGGTCACAATAATACCGACGCTCACACCAGAGACCAAAAACGCCCCCATGAGTCACAAAAATAACGAGGGGCAGTCACCCCAGAAATACTGGTGGGAACTGCCCCTCGGTAAAGCTCTAAAGATGCTTATCCCACGTCGTAGTAGGAGGCATCCAGGTACTCATTAACAGCCTTTTCATGCACGCGGAAGCTACGTCCCACGCGAACCGCCGGAAGTTCACCAGAGTGAACCAACCGATAAACGGTCATCTTAGATACGCGCATAATCTCCGCGACCTCGGCGACTGTTAAAAAAGTCCCATTATCTTCTCTAGCCATAATTTATCTAACCCTTCAGCAAGTCGCGCGCTGCAGGCTTCCCCTCCTACAGAACGAACATGCACGTGCTTAACAAAGCTTAGCGTGAAACGTGTGGCACTTGCGACCCACCTGTTAATTTATTTCCCCACACGCAACATAAGTCACGCAAATACCTTCGCCTTCTCAGTAGAAACAACTGGTCACAGAGAAAACACTAAAGTCTCAACCCTCAAGTACAGGTTCAATAAAAAGGGGAAAGCTAAAGGGGTAGAAGTTTTCTTCTACCCCTTTAGCTTTTAACAAATTACCCAAGCTCACCGTTTCTCTTCGCGGCAGCTTCGGCCGCACGATACACCATCCCACGCAAGCCGCTTTCCTCCATCTCCCGGATAGCCGCAATCGTGGTGCCTGCTGGCGAACAGACGTTGGCCCGCAATTGTGCAGGCTCTTCCCCAGTCTCCTTGAGCATTGCAGCCGCGCCATAGAACGCATTGACTGCCAGTTCCTTTGACTGCTCTCGGTTCAGCCCCAGGTTCACGCCGGCGTCGATAAGCGCCTCGGCAAAGAGAAATAGATAGGCTGGTGAGGAACCCGATAGTGCTACAACAGCATCCAAATCAGACTCTTCTATTAACGTGACGTTACCCACGGTCTCAAGTAGCTTGCGCACCTGTTCCACCGCGGATTGATCAGCAAAACGACCAGGGGCGACCGCAGAATTTCCTTTACCCACCAGCATCGGAGTGTTAGGCATAACACGAATCACGGGCGATCCCGCTGCCAAAATTTCTTCGATGGCAGCTGTATTTACACCCGCCGCCATAGATACCACGGTGGTGTTGGAGTTATTATCAACCGCATCTGCGATCTCCTCGACCACCTTAATAATCTGCTTTGGTTTGACGCATAAAAACACAACGTCAACCTCATCAACGGCAGGGATGTTCTCCGTAAAAGATACAACGCCATACTTTTCTTTAAGAGCCTGACCGTGCTCTGCGTTCCTGTTGGTGACGTTGATATTTTTAGGGTTCATACCCGCGGCAATAAGCCCTGAGATAAGGGCTTCGCCGATCTTTCCGCCGCCAATCACTGCAATTGAAGTCATGGCGACCACTCTGCCACGCTCATCACGCCAACAGCAAAAGCGAAGGGCCAGCGGAAGATTACTCTCCGCCGGCCCTTGAACAGCCTCTCTACAGGGATTAAGACAAGAGCAAAGGGCCAAACGTCATGATCAAACCAGCAACGCCTGCCAGAATCATGGATTCACGATCCCGCTCAGTACGCAACGCATGGACCACGCCCACGATAGCTCCAGTCACCGCCACAGCCAGCACTGCCACGATCGCTTTGCCCAGGGCACCCCAGAGCTGTTGGAAACCGAGGAAAATAACAACGCCGAGTACGATTCCTGCCAAAGCCATGAGGATTACCCCCATGGCAGAGACTCGCTCCTCCTCGTCCTCCTCGTAGTATTCGTCATAGTCGTCGTACTCATCATTAAATTCTTCCGCGCCTTCGTAGTCTTCGTACTCCTCGTAGGCCGCGTAGTCCTCGTAGGCTTCATAATCATCTTCTCTGCCATAAGGCTCCTCGTCCTCCACCACCGCGAACGTGCTGGTCTCTTCAGCAGCGTTGAGGGTCTCCGAGGAGGGAGCGTCTGTGGGCTCGGCAGAAGCCACGGCTGGCATACCAAGGGAATCAGCCGCAACCTGAACTTCTTCACGTTGAGAGTTCTGCGATACGGCAGGGAAAAAATCAGTGGTCAGGCGAACCGGGTCCTTCTCATCCACAACGCTAAGAACGATGGTCTGTTCCTTGCTGGGAATCGCTGCCGCAGTATTTTCTGGTGTAGTAGAAGTCTCAGCGCTATCGGCAGCAAGCAGCTCTTCAGCCTTATCGGCGGCTTGTCGCTCTTGAGTCTTCTCTGCCTGTTCTTTTACCGCGGTAAAGGCAGCATCACGCTTGAGTGCCTGGGTGCGGGAAGTAGTAGGAAACGCATCCGCGAACGGAGCAGCGGAGGCAGAATCCACAAAAGATTCAGGATGTGAGTGAGGACCTTGCGCAGCGCTATCGGATTCTCGAGTATTCGACGACGCGGCAGCGGCAGCAGGGACGTCTATAGGCTGGCTGGAGTGCTTCGACTCCGTGGGCTTAGAGTTCACCTTGGGGATGCTGCCCGTCAACTCCGCAACGGAAATGCCACCATCTTCCAGGTTGCGGCGTCGACGTCGCGAAGTTTCGGAGCTACCGCCGTTTTTACCGGAACGCGCCAGTAGTTCCGCAACGGTGAGTTGTTTCTCGCTCATCTCTCCTACTTCTCTCCTAAAGGGGTTTCCTTTGGCACAATACCCTGTTCCATACGCCGAAGTATGACGCCCTCACGGAGTGCCCATGGGCAAATTTCTAAATGTTCAATTCCTAGCGCTCTCATGGCGGCTTCTGCAACAAGTGCTCCCGCTACAATCTGCTGCGACCTATTCGCGCTCACGCCTTCCAATTCCGCACGATCCGCGGCCGTCATCCTAGAGATAAAAGCAATGAGTTGCCGCAGGCCAGGAGCGCTAAGTTCGCGTTTGATAAAGAGCCCAGCGGGAGAAGGCGACGCGCCAGTGAGTCGGCCCAAGGTACGGAAGGTTTTAGAGGTTCCTACCGCCAGACGCGCCTCGCCGTAGGTCCTAAGAATTTTTGCGCTTTCAACCAACTCAGCGTCAATAAAGTCACGCAGAAGATTAATCTTCCTACGCTCTGGAGAATCTGTATCAAACCAATCGTGGGTAAGTCGAGCGGCGCCAAGGTCCAGAGAGAAAGCCGCATCCGGGTTCTCGTTCTCCCCCGTAGACATTTCTAACGATCCGCCGCCGATATCTAGGTTGATAATCCGCCCGGCAGACCATCCGTACCAGCGTCGCACGGCAAGGAAGGTCAATTTTGCTTCGTCTGTGCCGGAGAGTACCTCAAGGTTAATCCCTGTATGCCTAGCAACCTCCGCAAGCACCTCATCAGAGTTAGTTGCTGAGCGCACCGCCGAAGTAGCAAAAGGCATAAGCTCTTCACACCCAAGCTGCTGGGCCAACGCAGCAGCTTCCGCCACCGAGTCCACAAGTTTGTCCACACCAGCGGCGGTAATGGCCCCCTTTTTATCTAGATAACCCACCAGCTTTAAGGTTGTTTTCCAGTCACTCATCGGAGTCGGACGGCCACCCTGTTGGGCGTCCACCGCTACCAAGTGAACTGTGTTGCTTCCCACGTCCAATACACCTAATCGCACTACTCCAGGGTAGACCGTATAGCCTGTCCACTGTGAATGACCCCAAAACCACTCCCGAATCTGCTCCAGTGCACCTTGGTTTCCCCGAGTTCTCTCCGGCTGCAGACTCGATCCGACGCGGCGATGAATTACCGCCAGATTTTCCGCGCCAATGGTTTGAGTTCACCAACCCGGAAGATCCTACGCACCAATTCAGCATCGATCTCACCTGGATCGAATCCACATATTCCTGTGCCTTTGGCACTGAATCATGCAAGGGCATCGACGCCTCTCTCCCCTCCGTAGGCTGCTGCGGGCACGGGGCATTCCTCTCCGACGACGAGGACCGCGAACAGCTGCTACATGCCGTGACACAAATGCCTGCGCGTTACTGGCAGCTGCGCCCAGAAGAGACGGACGCATTCCTCTCCGCCGACGATCCCGCAGAGCTAGAGCCGTGGTTGGTGTGGGATGAGCTAGACGACGACAACGGCGAACCGGAACCAGCACTGAAAACCACGGTGGTCGATGGCGCGTGCATTTTTGCTAACCGTGAGGGCTGGGCCACCGGCACTGGCTGCGCTATCCACCAATGGGCGCTCGATGCCGGCCAAGACCTCACAGTGGTCAAACCAGAAGTATGTTGGCAACTTCCATTACGCAGACTTGAAGCATATGAAGAGCGTGCCGACGGCGTAGAGATCCTGCGCACCACCATCACAGAATACGAGCGACGCGGGTGGGGCAACGGCGGCGAGGACTTTGATTGGTACTGCACCACTGCGCCGGGGTGCCACGAGAATGCCGATCCGTTATGGGTTACTCATGAATCGGAGCTCAGAGCGCTCATGGGAGACTCCTCATACGAGTTTTTAGCGCACATATGTCGTACTCGAGATAACGCCCGAAGCAACGGCGTTCCCTCAAGTATTTTTAGCCCGCATCCAGCTAGTGTGGCTGCTGCTCGCCCACAAACCGAGTCTTAGTCTTCAAACTTGTAACCCAATCCTCGCACTGTAACCAGGTGTTTAGGGGAAGAAGGCTCTTCTTCAATCTTGGAGCGCAGGCGTTTGACATGGACGTCCAGGGTCTTGGTGTCTCCTACGTAATCTGCACCCCAGATGCGGTCGATAAGTTGGCCCCTAGTGAGGACTCGCCCAGAGTTACGCATGAGGTATTCCAACAGGTCGAACTCTTTCAGCGGCATAGAAATATTTTCTCCTGCCACGGTAACGGTATGGCGTTCTACGTCCATTCGCACGCGGCCACCTCCGAGGATGTCGTCGCCTTCCTCCTCATAATCTGCTACTTGCGGTTCGCCGCCGCGTCTTAAAACTGCACGGATTCGCGCAATGAGTTCTCGCGCTGAATAAGGCTTGGTCACATAATCGTCTGCGCCGAGTTCTAGTCCTACTACTTTGTCTATCTCAGAATCGCGGGCGGTCACCATGATCACTGGAACGCTTGATACTTTGCGTAACCGCTTGCACACATCGGTACCCGACATGCCAGGAAGCATGAGGTCTAATAAAACGATGTCGATGTCATTCTTTTCAAATTCCACGAGGGCAGTGGGACCGTCGCCAGCAACAACTACCTCAAAGCCTTCCTTGCGCAATAAAAACGCCAGTGGATCAGCAAGGGACTCTTCATCTTCGACCAGAAGAATAGTAATCATTTAAGCCTTGTCCTTTCGGCGAGAGTCCCCACGAGATGCACTGGGGTAAAGCAACAAATCTGAATCCGATTCTGTATCAACGGAATCTACGGGGGCAGGTTCCTCGGGGTGATAGATCGGCAAGTCAATGGTAAACGTCGATCCGGTCCCTGGTCGGGACCACAGTTTCACGTCACCCCCGTGATTAGCAGCAACGTGTTTAACAATCGCCAGCCCCAAGCCGGTTCCTCCGGTAGAGCGCGACCGCGCCTTGTCTACCCGGAAGAACCGTTCAAAAACTCTGCCCTGATTCTCCGGGGAGATACCAATGCCGCTGTCGATGACGCGGATGAGCACGAGCTCGTCAAAAAGCACTTTGGTAGTCACCGATACTGGCATTGCATTCGGAGAATAATTAATCGCATTGCTGATGAGGTTGGACACCGCCGTGACCAAAAGGCTTCTATCCCCCATTACCTCAACGCCGCACTTCTTCCCTCGCGTTAGCTCGATGCCGGCATTTTCGGCGGCAAGATAGTTCCGGCTCAGGGCCTCATCAATAATCTCGTCCACCGCAACCGGCTGCAGATCAGGCAACGCCTCAGCCCCCTGCAGCTTGGACAGTGAGATCAGCTCATTGATCATGTCTGCGAGCCGGTGCGCCTCTTTTTGCAGACGCTTGCCAAAGTACTCAACCTGCTCTTGGTCATCCGAGCCCTGCGTTATCGCTTCCGCCAGTAGGGCCATGCCTCCTACAGGAGTTTTCAACTCATGGGAAACATTGGCCACAAAGTCCCTTCGGGCGGCCTCCATGCGCTGATTTTCCGATTCATCAGTGCTAAAGACGATCACGTATCGGTCATCTACCAACGTCAGAGGTTTCACCATCGCCCGCACAGACGTGATACGCGTACGCCTATCGGCAATAGCCAGCTCCAGGGAATGGGTCTCTCGGTCTTCAAAAACCTCTTGGGAAAGCGCCCAAATATCAGGGTTCAAGGTTCTTTCATGCACAATCCCCATGTCATGCGCACGCGCATTAGACAACAGGACGCTGCCAGTGCGATCCACCACGGTAACGCCCGTGGGTGATCCTTGCACGGCCAAGTGCAGCATCTGGCCTACGGTGGTCACCTGATTAGCATGGGCACCTGCAAGCGCCCGACGGTAGCGCCCAGACCGACCTTGAACCCATTTAAACGCGGGTAGGGCGAGGCCCATGAGAGCCGCGCCCAATACGAAAGCTAGTAAAACGTTCACTAGCCCACCATCGTAACCTGTTATTTGCCGCCTTGCGCAGCAACTGCCGCAGCTCCTGCTGCCGCTGCCTCTGGATCAAGGTAGGTACCACCCGGGTTAAGAACCTTTCCTTCCTGGTCCAGCTCGTATACCAGCGGAATTCCGGTAGGAATATTCAGCTCCGCGATATCTGCATCCGAGATATTGTCAAGGTGTTTGACCAATGCACGCAAGGAATTACCATGCGCTGCGATGAGGACAGTCTCGCCCTTTTTCGCCCGTGGCAAAATTTCCTCTTCAAAATAAGGCACAAAACGTTCTACAACGTCCTTGAGGCATTCCGTGCGAGGAACCTGAGACAGATCGGCGTAGCGGGGGTCGTTTGCCTGAGAAAACTCACTTGAGTCTTCCAACTCCGGAGGAGGGGTGCCGTAAGAACGGCGCCATTCCATGAACTGATCTGCGCCATACTTATCCTTGGTCTCAGCCTTGTTCAGACCCTGCAACGCACCATAGTGACGCTCGTTGAGGCGCCAATCGCGCACGACCGGGATCCAATGACGATCCGCCGCGTTGAGTGCGATGTTGGCGGTGCGGATTGCGCGACGAAGAAGAGAAGTATAAACAACAGTTGGCAAAACATCTTGTTGCTTCAGCATCTCGCCGCCGCGCTTGGCCTCGGCCTCGCCTTGCTCAGTAAGGTTAACGTCCACCCAACCCGTGAACTGGTTGGAGGCGTTCCACTCGCTTTGTCCGTGGCGGAGAAGAATCAGTTTTCCGATAGTCATAATGCTCAGTTTGCCACGAAAATTTCTCACTGGCAGCTACCACACTAAAATGTGGGATTGTTTACATTTATGCCCGAACGGGCTTTCGTACGGCGAAAAGCGTACTTCAGGCAACCTTATCCTTTAGCCTTCCGCATGGCGCTCTTTGCATTCATCAACATCAATGTCGAGTGCAGCCTCGTATACCTCCTCTAGCTTTTCCGCAGAGGCGGCCCACGTAAAGTTCGCTGCATGCCCAACGGCATCCTCCCCCATCTGGATCCGCAATGCGTCATCGTCCAGCAGCTGTGCCAAAGCATCGGCCCATGCTTCCGGCGCGTGGCCGTCGACAAGCAATCCGGTCTCCCCGTCGGATACGGCGATGGACAGACCCCCCACCCGTGCCGCAACCACTGGTGTGCCGCTTGCCTGTGCTTCCATGGCAACAAGACCAAAAGACTCGTTATAAGAGGGGACCGCAACAATATCCGCCGCCTGGTAGATGGAAACCAATTCCTCTGGGGGACGCGGATCAAGGAACCTCACCTGCTTACCCAGCCCCAAACGCCGGCTTAGTTCAATGTAGTGCTCGACAGTAGCCGCGGCGCCAGAAGGACCTCCGCAAAAGATAACCCTAAGCTCACGGTCAGGATCGCGGCGTAGCAGTTCCGCCACAGCAGCGAGCAGCACCTGTGGACCCTTAAACTCCTGCAGTCTCCCCACAAAAGCAATGACCTTGATATGCAAGGGGATTCCCAGGCAGCGTCGGGAGACCTCCGTATTGCGTTGCGTGCCCGGCGTAAAGAGGGAAATGTCTGTGCCCGGCGCGATCACCGCCACCTTATCCGGCAACGCATCGTAATGATGGACAAGGTCACTAGTTTCCTCAGGAGTATTTACCACTAAAATATCCGCATTATCCACCAGTTGCTGCTCACAGATTCTGCGGGCCTCCGACTCTCGCATGTCCGAGGTTGAGCTATGGAAATTTTTCACCGCTGCCAGCGTGTGAGAGGTGTGAACCAGCGGAATTTCCCAAAGATCACGCAGAAGCCACCCCACCTGTCCGGACAGCCAATAATGACTATGGACTACGTCATAGGCCAGCGCATTGCACTTAACAAACTGCACTATCCCGCCCGCGAATGCTGCCAGTTGGGTGGGCAGCTCCTCCTTGGACAGCCCCTCATAGGGGCCCGCCACGATATTAATGACCCGAAGCCCCGGCTCTACATCGACGGTCTCACCGTGACTAAGGCGCGTCGCTCGTGTAAAAACATCTACTTCCAGGCCACGACGCGCAAGCTCCCTCGCCATCGATAAAACATAGACGTTCATCCCACCGGCATCGCCGCTACCCGGCTGTTGCAGCGGAGATGTATGCATCGAAATCATGGCTATACGCATATACGCCATTCTAAGAGGAGAAGGGCATCCGTGTTTTGTTTTGTTGGCAAGATATGAATGCCTTGCCCTGTCTCCTTACGCCATTTTGTATTGTTTAAATCACTTTCTCATGTGACATGCGGGGGTGTCACCAGATAGGCGCTATCGTGACCCCAGCCATTTGTTTTAACCATATTTTACCCAGGCAGCGACACCCCTCTTCGCCTCACAAATCCATAACTTTTCCAAAATCGCCAGCTTATAGATTCCCTCAGCACTCAAACATGAGGCTATGCTCGTATTAAAACTTACCGGTGCGTAAAGTTAATTCAACCTCGAAGGAATACCATGTCAGCATTTGAGACCAAAGCATGGCTGCAGTACTACCCAAGCTGGACACCTCACAGCCTTGATTACGGAGACACCACTCTCCTTGATATTTATGACAATAACTTGGCCATCAACGCAGACAAGCCAGCCACCTATTTCTTTGGGAAACGTCAAAGCTATGCGGAACTGGATAAGCAGGTACGCAGCGCGGCTGCAGGCCTTCGAGCTCTCGGCGTCCGCGCTGGAGACCGGGTAGCCATCTGTCTGCCCAACTGCCCCCAGCACGTCGCCGCTCATTATGCGGTACTCAAGCTTGGGGCGATCGTCGTTGAGCATAATCCTCTCTACACGGCACATGAACTTGAAGCGCCCTTCACTGACCATGGCGCACGAGTGGCCATTGTATGGGATAAAGCCGCCCCTACTCTGGAGAAGCTGCGACGCACCACCCCCCTAGAAACCATCGTCTCTGTCAACATGATCGATGCGATGCCTCCACTGCAAAAATATGCACTCAAGCTGCCTATCCCCACCTTGATGAAAAAGCGCGATGCCCTTACCGCACCAGCGCCAAATACCATCCCATGGCAGATCCTCACTGGTAGTGCACTTGGAGGCCAGGGTGAAGACATCGTCTCTTGCCCCGAAGTAACCAAAGCCTCCGTAGCCCTCATTCTCTACACCTCTGGCACTACGGGAGCCCCCAAGGGGGCTCAGCTTACCCACGGCGGCCTCTTTGCCAACCTTCTACAAGGAAAGGCCTGGATCCAGGGATTAGGAGACCAAGATGAACGCCTCCTCGGAGCCATCCCAATGTTCCACGCCTACGGTGTTACCATCGTCCTCAACCTGGCGATTTATATCGGCGGAGAGATGGTGTTGCTTCCTGCCCCACAGATCCCACTCATCATGAAAACCATGAAGAAAGAACCCGTCACCTGGGTTCCCGGGGTTCCCACCTTGTACCAAAAGATCGCCGAAGCCGCCGAGAAATCCGGTATATCCATATCCAGCGTTCGTAATTCTTTCTCCGGCGCCTCCGCCTTGCCCGTGGATACCGTTGCATACTGGGAAAAACTCACTAGTGGCCTCCTCGTGGAGGGCTATGGCCTCACAGAGACTTCCCCCGTTATCGTCGGCAACCCCATGACTTCAGACCGTCGTCCCGGGTATGTAGGAATCCCATTCCCTGACACTGAAGTTCGGATTGCTAACCCTGAAAACCTCGATGAGACGATGCCCGACGGGCAAGAAGGCGAAATTCTTGTTCGTGGCCCCCAGGTGTTCGCCGGTTACCTCAACCAACCCGAGGCCACCGCAAACAGCTTCCACAATGATTGGTACCGCACGGGCGACGTCGGCATCATGGAAGAAGATGGTTTTATCCGCCTGGTTGCCCGCATCAAGGAAGTCATCATTACCGGAGGATTTAACGTATATCCGGCGGAAGTGGAAGACGTTCTCCGGCAGCATCCTGACGTCCTCGACGCCGCCGTAGTGGGTCTTCCGCGTAGTGATGGTTCTGAGTCTGTTGTCGCCGCAATCACCCTCAATGAAGGCGCAGCTCTTGACCCTGAGGGGCTCAAAGATTATTGCCGTGAGAACCTCACTCGCTACAAAGTTCCGCGCACCTTCTATCACTTTGAAGAGCTTGCCAAGGATCAGCTAGGGAAGATCCGCCGCCGTGAGGTACAGGCAGAACTAATTCGGAAGCTTAAAAAGTAACAGAAACTACAGAATTACAGCTTGCTGTGTAACCCCCTGCTTTCCAGAGACAATAGGGAAAGCAGGGGTTCTGTTTAACTTTGCCGCTTTTCCGCTAAAACTCGACACCAATCCATACTGGTTCTGGTTCCAAAGCCACCCCAAAAGTTTCTTGGACCCCATCACGGATATCGCGTGCCAACGCCACCAGATCTGCGGTGTTCGCGTTACCCCGATTGGTCAGCGCCAGGGTGTGCTTGGTGGAAAGACGAGCCACCGCACCTTCGGGATACCCTTTCTTATAGCCTGCCCTATCTATAAGCCAGGCTGCAGAAAGCTTCCATGCTCCAGATCCCGCCGCATAGCACGGCATCGCTGCGGCATCCTCTGGAGTGCAGAGTTCCGCCACCCGAGTGCGTACGCTAGCCAGAAGCGCATCGCTAATAATCGGGTTGGTAAAAAACGATCCGGCGGACCAGGTGTCATGATCATCGGGGTCGTAGACCATGCCTTTCCCCCGGCGCAATTGCAGGACGGCCTCCCGAACCTCCCTAGAGTTCCAACGGATCTGCTCTCCACCAGTGGCCGTTACGCCCAACAGACGCGCTAATTCCCCAAAGCGCAATGGTGCTGAAAGACCATCCAACGCTAGCTGCAGCGTGATGCCCAGCACTACGCCCCGCCCCGTGAATTTTAGATTGGAGTACCGGTAGGCCAGGTCTAATTCCGCAGCAGGAACCTCAGAGACCTCACCAGTAGCACGATCCAAAAGTTCAACGCTTACCAAGACGTCTGCTATTTCTACACCATATGCCCCAACATTTTGCACAGGAGTAGCTCCAGCAGAGCCGGGTATTCCGGAAAGGCATTCGATCCCCCCAAGCCCCGCCTCAACGGCAAAAGCGACGACCTCATCCCACACCACACCGGCATCTGCCACAAGCTTTCCCGTGTGCATGTCTGCTGACATCTCTTTGCATTCCACAATCACAGCAACGACTGGAATATCGCCATCAGCGATCACCAGATTAGAGCCACCGCCTACGATGAGAAGAGGAATACGGTGGGCGTCGAGAAGCTTCACCGCATGCACCACGGACGCGCGTGAGCCGCAACGAACAGCGGCGATAGGCGTGCCGCCGAGATGGAGAGTGGTGAGTTCAGAAAAGGAAAGAGAGTCCACGCGAATATCGGCATGCTGCTCGATCGCGGGGCGAATTTCGGCGAATGTTTGGGCCAGCGATGTATCCGTCACCCCGTTAAGGGTAGTCTGTATGCATGACAACGCGTAGCGAAAACACTGTCACCATAAATCAGCCAGCTGAAAAGGTGCATGCAGCCCTCACCAACCCCGATTACTGGGCGTTCGTCGTGGAAAACTTGAGCCCAGAACCCGGCCAGGTTCACGAGTTCGCAGACGCCAACGGTGGCGCTGTGGCAACGCTCTTTGAAGTTCTCCCCCTCGAGATACTTCCTGAGGCTGTCCGTGCAATGATCAGCCAGGCCCTGAAAGTTAAGCGTGTAGTAACCGTCGGTGGTCTCAATGGAGACACCGCCCCCATCAGCTACACTGCCGACGTAAAAGGCACCCCTGTGGACTTCAATGGTGAGATTTCCCTGACCGGTGCAGGTCAATCCACCACACTGTCTTATGCAAACGAAGTCACCGTAAACATTCCATTCATGGGTGCAGCTATCGAGCCCAAGATCGGCGAGGCCCTCGGCGAGCTCTTCCAAAATGAAGGCAACCTCACCGCACAGTGGATCTCCGAGAACCTCTAACTCGTTTTTTAATATTTGACCGATGGCCGATCATGCCCATAATCTCCGAGCTTCCTTTGGGCAAGGTCGGCCATCGTCGCGTCCTGTAGGAGTAATAACCCGCGGAACAACGGGGTACAACCGCCTCCGAAGATGCGATCGGTGGATGGCGCACCACCCGGATATACGTACAGCTCTGCGTAGAGCCCAAAACCCGCTGGCCCTGGATGTAGGCTATGGCGCCAGTTTCACCACCACGGTGGAGTGGGCCCGCTGGTTGCGCACAATACGTCTTAATACCCAGGTAACGGGATTAGAAATCGATCCCGAACGGGTTCTGCCACCACGCGATGGAGTCACCTTTGAGCTCGGAGGTTTTGAATTAGCAGGATATCGGCCCACGATTGTCCGAGCTTTCAATGTCCTACGCCAGTACGACGTTGACCAAGTACACGCCGCATGGGACATGGTTACCTCGCGACTTCAACCTGGCGGCTTTTTCATCGAAGGCACCTGCGACGAGCTTGGTCGACGTTCCACCTGGGTTTTGCTTGATAGCTCAGGCCCCCTATCGCTCACCCTTGCATGGGATCCCTTTGACGTAGAGCGCCCCTCCGACATTGCCGAGCGACTCCCCAAAGCACTCATCCACAGGAATGTCCCTGGTGAGAAGATCCACCAGCTACTTTCGCTTGCCGACGCCGCCTGGAACCGCAGCGCCCCCTGGGCCTCTTATGGGCCCCGCGTGCGCTGGCGAGCAGCCCGCGCCTCCCTAGTAGAGCAGGGAATCTCTTTGATGCCTATTCGTCGCCCAGTGCGTGACAACCTAATCACTGTCCCCTGGTCCCTCGTAGACCCAGAGAAGTCCTGAGCCACCACCTAGATAAGGCGCGTATACATTATGCGTTCTATAACTGTCACGAGTTTTATTCTGTGATTCCAGTCAAAATGATTTTCATCTGTTCCTATTTGGGCGACGGGCCTAATAAATAGGCCTTCTTAAAAGAGATCAGAAAACATGCGTCCCGCGCCACCCCCTACGCCACGCATACTAAAACCCAAGCATCAATTTAAGCAGCTAGCGCATCATTATTTCCGAGGGGGACACGGATTTTCGCCCGTCCCCCACATGCTCAAGACGGGAAAATTACCCGGCACGCCCCACTCCCTTTACGCCGCCAAGTACCGCAAGTAAAAACGAATTAGAGTGAGATAACTCACCCAATTTCGTTTAGGTAGAGATGGGTCACTCTTACTACACTCGGATTTGTTCATGGCAAAAGCCGTCAAAAATAGCTCAGCCCCCGACGTACGCGCCCAGGACCGAGTAAAACTAGCGGCTATGCCATCTAGGAATCTCCGTATCCCTGAACTACAAGGATCACAGTCACTCGATTTTAGAGAGGGCACTTACTCGATGACCACCGCCCAACAAGAAACGAACGTATCTGCTTGGGAAGGCTTTGCCGCAGGACCATGGCAGGAAGACATCGATGTTCGGGACTTTATTCAGCGCAACTACACTCCCTACGATGACGACGCCAGCTTCTTGGCAGGCCCCACAGAGAAAACGCTCCGTGTATGGGACACCTTGGAAAAGAATTACCTTTCCGTAGAGCGTAAGAAGCGCGTTTTTGACGTAGACACCGACACCCCTGCGGACATCGACGCATTCCCTGCCGGGTACATCTCTGAAGACGACAACGTCATCGTTGGCCTGCAGACAGACGTTCCGCTGAAACGTGCGATGATGCCTTTCGGTGGCTGGCGCATGGTTGAGACCGCCATTAAAGAAGCCGGCAAAGAAGCAAACGAAGATATTAAGAATATCTTTACCAAGTACCGCAAGACCCATAACGAGGCAGTCTTTGACATCTACACCCCTCGTATCCGTGCAGCGCGTTCTTCCCACATCATCACAGGCCTTCCCGACGCATATGGCCGCGGTCGCATCATCGGCGATTATCGTCGCGTGGCGCTATACGGAGTTGATTTCCTCATCGAGGAAAAGAACCGCGCCAAAGACGCTGTAGCAACTGAGAACTTCTCTGAGCACTGGGCTCGTTACCGCGAAGAGCACTCCGAGCAGATCAAGGCCCTCAAGAAGCTGAAGATCATGGCCGCTGCCTATGGTTTTGATATCTCTCGCCCAGCCAAGACGGCTCAAGAAGCTGTTCAGTGGACATACTTTGCTTACCTAGCATCAGTTAAATCCCAAGATGGCGCCGCCATGTCCATCGGTCGTCTCTCAGCATTCTTGGATATCTACTTCGAGCGCGATCTCGCCTCAGGGCTGATCACCGAGGAAGACGCCCAGGAAATGATCGATGC
Organism: Corynebacterium pseudotuberculosis; assembly: GCF_002155265.1. Lineage (NCBI taxonomy): Bacteria > Bacillati > Actinomycetota > Actinomycetes > Mycobacteriales > Corynebacteriaceae > Corynebacterium > Corynebacterium pseudotuberculosis. Next base: position 266,496 of record NZ_CP021251.1, on the reverse strand, counting down.
TCTCGTGATTAAACTGCGCATCGTCCGTTTCTTGCGCACCATCGATTATGACCAGATCTTCTCCGGAGATCCTTACTGGGCAACCTGGTCCGACGCTGGCTTTGCAGAAGACGGCCGCTCCATGGTGACCAAGACCTCCTTCCGACTGCTACAGACCCTGCGCAACCTGGGTCCTGCACCAGAGCCAAATATCACCATCTTCTGGGACCCCGAGCTGCCCGAAGGTTACAAGGACTTCTGCGCTGCAATCTCTATTGAGACCTCCTCGATCCAGTACGAGTCTGACAAGCAGATTCGCGATCAATGGGGCGATGACGCCGCCATCGCTTGCTGTGTGTCACCCATGGCTATTGGCAAGCAAATGCAGTTCTTTGGCGCCCGCGTCAACAGTGCAAAGTCACTGCTCTATGCAATGAACGGCGGCCGTGATGAGGTCTCTGGCAAGCAAATCACCGAACCAGGTTTGTTCGCCCCCATCCAGGGTGATGGCCCATTGGACTTCGATGAAGTCTGGGAAAAATACGAGAACATGCTCGATTGGGTCGTAGGCACCTATATTGAGGCACTCAACATCATCCACTTCTGCCATGACCGCTACGCCTATGAGTCCATCGAGATGGCTCTGCATGATTCCAACATCGTCCGCACCATGGGATGTGGCATCGCAGGTCTGGCTATCGTCGCCGATTCGCTTTCTGCCATCAAGTACGCAAAGGTCACCCCTGTACGCGATGAGACCGGCCTCATTGTGGATTACATCACTGAAGGCGACTTCCCACGTTATGGCAACGACGACGACCGCGTCGACGACATTGCCGCAACCATTGTTCACACAGTGATGTCCAAGATTAAAGAGATCCCGCTCTACCGCGACGCCATCCCGACACAGTCTGTGCTCACAATCACCTCAAACGTGGTGTACGGCAAGGCAACCGGCGCATTCCCATCCGGACACAAAGCTGGTACCCCGTTCAGCCCCGGCGCAAACCCAGAGAATGGCGCAGATACCCATGGCATGGTCGCTTCCATGCTCTCGGTAGGCAAGTTGGATTATCAGGATGCTCTCGACGGCATCTCCTTGACCAACACCATCACTCCTTCCGGTCTTGGCCGTACGGCTGATGAGCAGGTCAAGAACCTGGTCGGCATCCTCGATGCCGGGTTTATCATGGATGAAGAGTAAATCTTCGCACCATCCCTAACAATTCATTCCCATAAGAAATCGGAGAAACTTATGTCTTCCAAGACTTTTGAAGAGCGCCTCAACGACATGAAGACCCAGCGCAACGAGAACAATGCAAATGCAGGTCTCTATCATGCAAACATCAACGTCCTCGATCAGAAGACGCTTGAGGATGCCATGGAGAATCCTGACAAGTACCCGAACCTCACCGTTCGCGTCTCCGGCTACGCCGTGAACTTTGTCAAGCTCACCCGTGAGCAGCAGCTCGACGTTCTCTCGCGTACCTTCCACCACTCCGCATAAGGAGTAGCGCGCTCAGCGTGCATCTTTAGCTGCCACCGCCTCGAGTTCGCTTGAGACGGTGGCATACTTTTGCCCAGAATTTTGTTGTACTTCAGCGGCAGCCACTGTTCTAGCAACCACCCATAGTTTTAGTTCTCCGCAGATCTACCGCCCGCGTACGTCGCGATCGAAAGGAATCCTCATGGCCGATGGAATTAACTCCACAGTTACGGTCGAACGCTCAGATGGCCCGCGTCTTCGTGGCACAGCCGCAGGCATCGGAACAGATCTTGAGCTTGAGGATGTCTCCCACAAGGAGCTGATTGAAGCCCGTCGGACCGGCGATATCGCTCTGGTGCATTCGTGGGAGCTAGTCACCGCCGTCGATGGCCCAGGCACTCGCATGACCATGTTCATGGCGGGCTGCCCTCTGCGTTGCTTGTACTGCCACAACCCCGATACCATGCAGATGAAAAAGGGAACGCTCGAACGGGTGGAAGACATCATTAAGAAGATCAAGCGCTATCGCAGGGTCTTCAAAGCCTCCGGCGGCGGACTCACAATCTCCGGCGGCGAGCCGCTCTTTCAGATAGCCTTCACACGCAGAGTACTCAAAGAAGTACACGACGCAGGGATCCATACCACCATAGACACCTCGGGGTATCTGGGTGCTCGTCTCAGCGATGAGGACTTAGAAAACATCGATCTTGTGCTTCTCGACGTCAAAGCAGGCGACGAGGAAACTTATCGCCGCGTTACTGGCCGCGAGTTACAACCAACTATTGATTTTGGCAATCGTCTCCACGCCGTGGGCAAACCCGTATGGATTCGTTTTGTACTCGTTCCTGGGCTCACCGATTCTCCAGAAAACATCAATAAGGTCGCGGACATCGTTGAGCAGTGGAAAGACAACGTAGAACGCGTCGAGGTACTTCCCTTCCACAATATGGGTGCGGATAAGTGGCATGAGCTTAACCTTCAGTACGATCTTGAAGACGTCAAGCCTCCGACAGAAGAGTCGGTTGCTTTTACTAAGAACGTTTTTCGTTCTCGCGGGTTGCTAGTCCCTTAACTAGCTTCTGGCCTGGATCCTCACAGAGGATTCGGGCCAGTGCTCTTTCCACTAGTGGCGATACCATGAAAAATAGGCGACACTAGAACTCGTGTCTAAAACTATTGGTTCTCGCATTAGTAAACTTATCCTCACAATCATCGTTGTACTGATGGTCCTCCTGCTGCTGGCCGAGTTCGGCGTACGCTGGAGCATCAGCAAACAACTCAAAGATGCTGTGGGTTCCAATTCCACTGGTCAAGAAGCCAGCATCTCCTTCGGGCCAACTCCTTTACTTTTTTCAGCCGTAACTCAAAACATCCCTAGCGTTACTATTGAGTCGCCTTCGACTGTCAATATTAAGCACCCCGGCGGCGCCAACGCCGTCCCAGAGGTCACCGGCACGCCTCAGGCCTTTATTAACGTGGATTCTTTAAATATTTCCGATCCCGATAACCCAGTCGCGGCTTCGCTCTCACTTCGGACCACGCTGGCAGACGACTACCTCCTAGCCGTACTCCAAAAAAGCATCGCCGAAAATCAGACACATCAACCTGCTCCGACCGAAGGAAAGGATAACGAGCTGGGCGCACTCGCAGGTACTTTCCTCCAACAGCTTATTCAGGTAACTGGGATCACCTCTAACCCTGCAGATGGCACGGTGAAGGTGGATATCACAGGTGGAGCAGCCAAACTTACGCTTAAACCGGAGGCTGTCGACGGCCGGCTGTCCTTCACCGCCACCAACGCCAGCTTCCTCGGAGTTGAGCTGCCTTCTACAGTTTCTGACGCCCTGACCAAGGGTCTACGCGATCAGGCCAGCACGATGGCCGGAAATCTTAAGATTAAAAGCGTTAAGGTAGTAGAGCATGGCGTCACAATTGAAGTTGACGGAGAGAATGTCAATCTCAACGAGCTAGGCAAAGAGAAGGACCAGCAACCGGTAGCCCCCACGCGTTAAAGCCCGGTTACCAGAACTCCATGAGCTCCCGCTGCCTTGTGCACGGGGGCTTCACTTATATCGCATAAAACGTACAGCGGGATTCCGCTCTTTTCGTGATCACCCACGCTATAGGAGACCACCGCGTCCACGCCTACTTTTGCCAACCACTCATGTGCACGGGCACGTAGCTCTTCACCTAGAAGGGTGTCGTCGACAAGCACCGCGAGCTGGGCAGGATGAGGCACGGCCTCGCGTGCTGCCACGATCTCTCCGATAAAGGCTGCACCGGTGGTGTGGATAAGCGAAGCCGGATCAGGGACATAAATCACCATCGTTGCCCCAGATTGCACTGCGAGCCGAGCCTCAGACGCCTTAATCAGCACATGATGCTTACCTGTGGGGTATCCCGCCCAGGAGACCACGGGGAATTGTTCAGCGTGCTTCGTTGCTGCATCGATTGCGTGCAATAGCGAGGGCTCCACGCAGATTCCCATCCCCTGTTGCCTGGCGGTTGCCGCAAGCTGTTTCACATCATCAGCTGTTGCCAGCGGATCCAGTAGCGTGACCACCACCGTCTTATCGCTAGCCATACCTCGGTCACCAGCCATAGTTACCATTAAGGATGTTCTTGATTTGAGGGCGAACATCAAACCAATACAGGCCAATGATCACCAATCCAATCCAAGAAAGGAACTGGACTTTTAGATACACCATGAGGGCCGCTAGCAGAAGCAGCCCCACCCAGATCCACTTGTTCTGTCGGTCTCCTGCTTCAAAAGCATCGGCTCGCGTTGCAGCTGCTAATCCCGCGCCAATCAGGGCAGCAGCCACTGCAAGATAAACTGCCGCCTTAAGAAGGTAACCAAAAATCAGGAAAACAAAGGTCATGAAGAGAATTCCTTGAATGTATACATGAGGATCAGCAGTGTCTACAGTGTTTAAACCCCGCTTACACCCCAAAGAGTGAATATGAAACAGTGTAGATGGCCAAGCCGGCAAGAGCACCCACGACTGTTCCATTAAGACGAATGTATTGCAGGTCCTTACCCACCATCAACTCAATCTTGTCGCTGGCCTCATCCGCGTCCCAGCGCTCGATGGTCTCCGAAATAATCGACGTCACCTGATCCGCATAATTGTCCGCAAGGAAAGCTGCAGCCTTGGTGATGCGCGCGCCAAGGTCTGCACGCAGTGCATCATCGGAGTGAATCCGGTTACCCCACTCCAGCGCATATTCTTTAATCTTTTGGCGCAGCAGGGAGTCCGCGTCTTCCACAGCAAGGATCACGTTCTTAGACACATGAGCCCAGATGGTCGAGGCAGCATCCTGCACTGGCGCCGAGCCCATCACATCGTGCTTGACGTCTTCCACTTTTTGGATCAGAACCGGATCCGTCTGCAGATCATCAGCGAATTTTTCCAGAAAACGCCTGATTGCCTGCCGAGCCTCATGATTTTTATCGCTCTTCACCGCAGCCGTCCACTGAATAAGCTCCCGATACACGCGCTCGCCCACCAGCTCATTGACAAACTTTGGCGCCCAAGAAGGCGCGCGCTCTCCCAAAATCTTGAGGATTAAGCTTTCCGACGTCAGCGCCTTCTTATGCAGCCAAGAAACCAGCTGATCCACTATTGGTTCCGTCTGGCCGCCCTGATTGAGCTGCTGTAAGAGTCGGCCAAGGGGTGGTCCCCACTCCGGCTCAGCGAGCTTTTCCACAATTGCTTTCTTAATAACCGCCTCTGCGTCCTGAGGATCCAGCGCTCGGACCGCCTTCGCGGTAAAAGCACCGACTTCGCGCGACACGGTCTCAGCATTATCCGGCTCAGATAACCACTCACCGATGCGACTAGCTACATGTGCTTGGGACACTTTCTCTGTGATTTGTTCTGCGTTGAGAAAGTTCTCGCTTACAAATCCGCTCAGGGCTACTCCCACTTGATCCTTCTTCCGACGCACAATCGCCGTATGAGGGATCTTGATGCCTAAGGGATATCGGAACAAAGCAGTTACCGCAAACCAATCGGCCAAGCCTCCGACCATTCCGGCCTCAGCGGCCGCCCGGACAAAGCCCACCCATGCAGGGGTGGGATCAGTCACCGAGGTATACCACTGACAGCTCAAAAAAATCGCCGCAGCAACAAAAAGTAAGCCCGTAGCAATAGTCTTGTGCTTCCGTAGCGCACGTCTCTTTTCAGCCTCCGCTTCAGGAGGGGGACCAGGAACCGCGAGTCCGCGTGGAGCTGCATGTTGTGCCATAACACTCATTATCCCGTACGTCCCGCGACAGTCGGTAGCCAGTTCGCCCAGAGCACATTAAACACGCCCGGGCAGTTACAACGCATTCCATCCTGCCACTATGTAATTAATACCGATTAGCGTCGCAGCCAAGGTCATAAGCACCCATAACAATTTTCCCCTTTTGTCATTCATAGCTTTGATGCTAATCGTGCATGAACAAAGGCCCCGATTTCCTGAGGAATATCGGGGCCTTTGTGAGTGGAGGTGTCGCAAAACCTAATTCATGCGACCGGTTTCAGCACGATACTGACGGTAGTTGCGGCGACCATGGTGGACCAAAAGAAAACCACCAATGAGCAGAGCAAAACCTAGAACCGCGCCAATAATAACGTAGGTAGCCCAGGCATCTTGGCTTCCTACAGAAGCAGCACCCAAGCCAAAGATCAGCGCGCCGAAACCTGCAAGGGAAACAAGAATGGCACCCATGCCCACCCACGTACTCGTACGCTGTAGCGACGAATGCGGTGCCCAAAGGCTCGCGGGGTCATAGCCATCGATGTAGTGCATGCGCCCCTCGAAAACTGGGTATCCCGCAGTCTCCTGCGTTGCAGGTGCTGAATGAGACATAATGTGCCTTTCTAAAAATTTTCCCTTTTGAGTGAGTCAGCTCGTTGCGTTAAACCTTAGCTTAGTCGTCCTTACCACGGAAGAAAGCGCGGGCCCGCTCTTTGTTGATAGCTGCGACGGCGGAAAGCGGAATGCCTGCCGGGCAGACATCTGCGCACTCGCCATACAGCGAGCAGTGACCAAAGTTGGTCTCAAGCTCATCAATCATATTGCGGGCACGCTTGCCACGCTCTTCACGACCCAAAGGCATAAGAGCGAGATGCACAAGCTTTGCTCCCGTGAACAGGTGCGCTGCACCGTTGGGGCACGCAGCTACACAGGCGCCACAACCGATGCATGCAGCATGGTCAAGAGCAAGCTCAGCTTTCTCGTGGTTCTGGTAAATGGTGTCTGCGTCCGGAGCCGTGCCGGCATTGATTGAAACGTAGCCACCCTTTTGCATCACTCGGTCAAGAGCCGAGCGATCAACAGCGAGGTCCTTGATCACTGGGTAAGCAGCAGAACGGAAAGGCTCGATCTTGAGGGTCGAACCATCTGCCACGTGATCAAGGCGCTGCTGGCAGGAAGGCTTGTTCTTGTCCAGGCCATGCGGACGTCCGTTAACCAACAGGCCACAGGTGCCACAGATGCCTTCACGACAGTCCGAAGCAAAGACAAAGGGCTCTTTGCCCTCCTCAACCAGGCCAGTGTTGACGTGGTCCAGCAGCTCAAGGATAGACATCTGCGCTACGGCGTCCTCGACGTCGATGGACTCGAAATGACCTTCGCTGTGAGGACCGGCCTGACGCCAAATTTCAAGATGGAGTTTCATTACTTGTAGTTCCTTGTCATCAGCGGGATCGATTCGAATGTGAGTGGCTCAGCATGGCGAATGAACTCGTGTTCCTGTGCGCCTGGCTCCCAAGCGGAAACAAAGCACCAGTTTTCGTCGTCACGCTCTGCCTCACCCTCAGAAGAGAGATGATCTTCACGGAAGTGCGCACCACAGGACTCATCGCGGTCGAGCGCGTCAACGCACATGAGCTCGCCGAGGTCGATGTAGTCAGCTACGCGGCATGCGTACTCAAGAACCTGGTTCATCTCTTCTGCCTCACCGGTAATGCGGAGGTTGGACCAGAATTCCTTACGGAGTTTCCGAATCTTCTCAATACCGGTCTTCAGATCTTCAACGTTACGGGCAACGCCACAAGAGAAGTAGAGGATATCGCCCAGCTGGCGGTGATAATGCTCAGGACCATGAGGATCATCGCCCTTAATGTTCATGAGCTTGTCTATGCGAGCCTGAGCTCGTGCCACGGCAGCAACTGCTTCAGGAGCATCCTCAGCTAGCTTGGCCTCTCCAAGGTGGTTAGCCAAGTAGTTCGGAATAGTAAACGGCAAGGTAAACCAGCCATCGACAGAGGCAGAAAGCAGGGAGTTAGCGCCCAGACGGTTTGCACCGTGATAGGTCCAGGAGCACTCACCTGCGGCAAAGAGACCGTCGATAGAGGTCATCTCATTAAAGTCCGTCCACAAGCCGCCCATGGTGAAGTGGCAAGTCGGGGCAATACGCATCGGAGCCTTGAATGGGTTCTCACCAATTGCCTCTTCATACATCTGGAAGAGGTTGGAATAACGCTCACGGATTGTGTTCTCACCAAGACGCTCAATGGAATCGCGGAAGTCCAGGTAAGCGGAGTTGTGCAGAGGCCCAACGCCGAGTCCCTTGTTGATCTGCTGAGAAATAGCACGCGATGCTACGTCGCGAGGCACGAGATTACCGAATGCCGGGTAGCGGCGCTCAAGGAAGTAGTCGCGCTCTTCTTCAGGGATCGTGTTGGGATCGCGATCGTCTTTGGGCTCGAGTGGGGACCAGATGCGGCCGTCGTTACGCAAAGACTCGGACATCAGGATCGTCTTCGACTGCCATTCCGAGTTAACCGGAAGGCCTGTCGGGTGGAACTGAATGAAAGACGGAGAAGCCAAATAAGCGCCGAGCTCATACGCCCTCATCATTGCCGATGCGTTGGAGTTCTTAGCCAGCGTAGACATGTGATAGACGTTGCCGTAACCGCCAGTAGCCAGGATGACTGCATGGCCCGTATGAGGAGTGAGCTCGCCTGTGATCAGGTTACGGGTGACAATACCGCGGCAGGCTTTCTTGCCGTTTTCATCTGTAAGGATCAGATCATGCATGTCTGCATGCGTAAAGATCTCCACAGTCCCGAGGCCAATCTGACGCTGCAATGCTGCAGCACCGGACAATTGCAGCTGCTGGCCTGTTTGACCACGCGTGTAATACGTACGGGAAACCTGCACGCCACCGAAGGAACGAGTAGCCAAGGTTCCACCGTATTCGCGAGCGAAAGGAGCACCAATGGCGTTCATGTGGTCGATGACGCGTACGGATTCATACGCTAAGCGCCAACAATCGGACTCGCGGCAGCGGTAGTCGCCCCCCTTCACAGTGTCCTTCACGTGGCGGTAAGCACCGTCGTTGTCCACTTTCTTACCGCGAGCGGAGTTCACACCACCCTGCGCAGCAATGGAGTGCGCACGACGAGGAGCGTCATGGTACGTGAAGACCTTCACGTTGTATCCCAGTTCACCGAGGGCAGCAGCAGCGCCGCCACCGGAAAGTCCGGTTCCCACAACAAGGACCGTAAACTTACGACGGTTCAGTGGGGAAACCAGGTTCATGTGGTCTTTTTGGTACTCCCACATGTCCTTGGTAGGAACGCCCTTGGGCTCGTTGGATTCAAGGATGCTGCCCAGCTTTACGCCATCGACGATGGAAGCTGGCTGGGTGAACTCAGGGCGAGTAGCGGTTTCAGAGTTAAAGCTCATTGTTATTACCTTTTCGTCCTAGCTGATCCAGCCGCATGCGATAGACAGCGGAATTGCGATGTTGCCAATCATTACGATTGCGGGAACAAGGTAAGCGAGGAAGAGAATGATTGCACGCCAACGCTTACCGGTGATGCCCAAGTCGCTTGCAGCAAGCCAAATGCCGTGCGACAGGTGCATGAAGAGTGTCACCATCGCGATGATGTAGAAGATAGTGACGGGCCAACGGCTAAAGCTTGCCACCATGTTGGCGTAAATATGGCCGTGCTCGAATACCTCAGAGGCGGCTGGTGTTGCACCAACAGTCAGGTCCAAGATGTGGAAGACGATGAAGGCAAGCAAAATAACGCCAGTCACTAGCATCGTGCGGGTGGTAAAGGAATTCATGCCACCCATGAGGTTGGTGCGGCGGAACTTACCACGTGAACGGCTCGAGCGGCCGATGAGTGCAAAAGCGCCGTAGATGTGCAAAACGATGCAGAGAAGCAGCGTGATGCGGAACAGCCACAGGAATGCACCGTGCGGGAAGAGCGGATAAAGAAGGTTGCGCAACCATTCGCCATAGACGTCGATCGGATGCGTACCGTCCTCATAGAACGGTAAGAAAACCTTAAGGTTTCCGACCATATGGAAGACCACAAAGAAGCAGAAGATCAGGCCAGTGACGGCCATAGTGAGCTTCAGTGCCCAGGTCGGGAACTTTGGCCGCTCACGTAGCGGCTTTTCAGTGATTTTGCCGTGCGCGATTGCGTCACGGTCGATGTTATTTACAGTCATGGCACCTCCAGTGTCGTATTAACTTTACGACCCATCACCATGGATAAACCACTTACCACAGCCTATGGTGATCCCCCTCACAGCGGATAAAAATACCCACTTACCTGCAATTTAGGATAGCCTGACTTAAAATATCCCCCCTCGTCCTTCACGAAAGGACACTTCTACCGGCCCTTTCTTCCGAGCGCAAGGCGACACCTATGAGATATATCGCATTAGTTTTTTAACTTTTACCCCACCCCAGCTCACACCTATTCGGTGTCAACCAAAATGCGTACTTTCATCAACCGTGAGAGCGCCCTTTTAATAGTCATTTAGCAAGGCCAGTGCCACATTACAGCCGTTAAAGTTCCACACATTTGAGCGTACATACGAGCCCCTGAATTTGTTACCCGCGTAAACACAAGTGTCTGGTGGTATCAAAAACCTACAAATACACCTCATTGGTGAACTTGCTCACGTATTCTTTAAGTTCATGAGCAAGACATACGTTGGTTCGCGGCTGCGGCAGCTGCGCAAAGAGCGTGGCCTTAGCCAGGCCAATTTAGCCGGCACGCTTGAGCTTTCGGCAAGTTATGTCAATCAAATCGAGCACGATGTCAGACCTCTCACTCTTCCCGTGCTTCACCGAATCACCGAAGTCTTTGGCGTCGACGCCACTTTTTTCTCCAAAGACGATGCTTCACGGCTTCTAGCAGAAGTCCACGATGTCATGCTGGACAAAGAACTCTGTCCCGAGGACATAGACCTGCAAGAACTCTCCGACCTGGTAGATCATCATCCTGATATCGCTCGCGCCGTCGTAGAAATGCATCGTCGTTATCGCAATGTTCGAGACAAGCTCTCAGCGGCCACAGATGCCCGTTTAGTTAACAGCCTCGACGAGACACGGACAATCTCGGGGGCGCTTTCTATGCCTCACGATGAAGTTCGTGATTTCTTCTACGCGCGCCAAAACTATCTAGACGACCTCGACCACACAGCCGAGGCCATCTCCGCCGAGTTGGGCATTACCACGTTTAATATCCGCGCTAACGAGGCAGCGCTCATAGATCGATTGGAATCACGGCACGGGGTGACCATTAAGGCTGGAAGAGACATCGGCAGCACTTTGCACCACTTTGATACACAGACCCGGGTGCTTACTTTATCCACCAGACTCATTACCGGTCAGCGCGCTTTTCGACTCGCCACAGAGCTTGCTTTTTTGGAGGCCAATGAGCGTATCGACGCCTACCTCGCCGACGCCTACTTCACTTCCAAGGAGGCACGTACCCTGGCACGGCGCGGCATCGCTTCTTATTTTGCAGCTGCCGTTATGCTTCCCTATCGGCTTTTTCATGCTGAGGCGGAGCGCTCCGGCTACGACATTGAATATTTATGTCAGATGTTTGGGGTGGGATATGAGACCATATGCCATCGGCTTTCAACCTTGCAGCGCCCTAATTTACGAGGCATCCCCTTCACTTTTGTCCGCGTCGATCGCGCCGGCAACATCTCTAAGCGCCAATCAGCCACGGGGTTCCATTTCACCCATGCAGGCGGAACTTGCCCATTATGGAATGTCTACGAAACGTTCACCAGCCCCGGCACCATCATGCGGCAACTCGCTCAAATGCCTGATGGCCGCAACTACCTTTGGGTGGCCCGAACGGTGCGGCACCATCAGGGGCGCTTTGGGGAAACTGGAAAAATGTTCTCCATTGGCCTGGGTTGCGAGGCACGTCATGCGGCGCGAACGGTATATGCACATGGACTCGATGTAAAAACTTTTGCCAACGCCGTCCCCATCGGGGCGGGGTGTCGCGTATGCACTCGTGAGGATTGCGCCCAACGGGCCTTCCCCGCAGTAAATAAGCTCATTGCTATTGACGCCCACATGTCCTCTGTGGCGCCTTACTAATACAAATCCCGTAGCTAAACCCCAGGTAGAAAATAATTTTTCTACCTGGGGTTTAAAGCTATGAGGTTTTATAGGTTAATCATGTGTCCCATGATGCCTTCTGCTGCCTCTTTCATAGCCTCAGACAGGGTCGGATGAGTGTGAACGTTACGTCCGATTTCCTCCGCCGTAAGGTCAAAGCGTTGTGCCAAAGTCAGCTCTGGCAGAAGCTCAGAGACGTTTGCGCCCACCATGTGAGCACCGAGGAGCTCTCCGAACTCAGCATCTGCAACGATCTTGACAAATCCAGCGGACTCGCCGAGGCCTTGCGCCTTGCCATTAGCAGAGAATGGGAACGTAGCGGACTTGATCTCCCGGCCGGCGAACTTCTCCTTGGCTTGTTCTTCGGTGTATCCGAAGGAAGCCACCTGCGGGTTACAGAAGGTGGCGCGAGGCATCATCATGTAATCGCCCAGCTCTTGGGTTTCTGCTCCAGCGATGGTCTCAGCTGCCACAACGCCTTGTGCTTCCGCAACATGCGCCAACTGCAGTTTCGCAGTGACATCACCAATAGCGTAGATGTGGTCGACGTTTGTCCGCATGAAGTCGTCAATTTGAATAGCGCCACGGTCGGTGAGCTTTACACCAGTGTTCTCCAGGCCATAGCCTTCCACGCGTGGTGCAAAACCGATGGATACCATGACACGCTCTGCCTTGATGGTCTCTGACTTGGAGCCATCCTTAGACTCCACGTCTACCTCTACGCCCTGACCGTTGTCGCGGATAGCGGTGGTCTTGTGGCCGGTGAGGAGCTTCACGCCGAGCTTCTTGTACTGCTTAGCGATCTCCTTGGAAACATCCGCGTCCTCGTTGGGAAGTACACGATCCATGAACTCCACAATGGTGATCTCTACGCCATAATTGGCAAGAACATAAGCAAACTCCATGCCGATGGCGCCTGCGCCAACGATCACCATAGACTTAGGTGCTTCTTCCTTGAGAATTTGTTCCTCAAAAGAAACGATGTTTCCACCGATCTCTACACCGGGGAGAGAGCGAACAACGGACCCTGTAGCAATGATGCAGTCGTCAAAAGTAACGGTCTTTCCTGCATCTTTGCCCTCGGAAATTTCAATCGTTTTAGCGTCTTTGAAACTACCAAGCCCATCGATCTCAGTGATCTTGTTCTTCTTCATCAAATAGTGAACGCCCTTGACAATTCCCGAAGAAACCTTGCGGGAACGCTTGTGCGCAACGCCGAAGTCAAAAGAAACATCACCGGAGATGCCAAAGGTCTTTGCCTCATGGTTAAAGATGTGTGCGACCTCAGCGTTCTTGAGCAAAGCTTTGGACGGGATACATCCAACGTTGAGGCAGACACCTCCCCAGTACTGCTTTTCAACTACGGCGACTTTCTTACCGAGCTGGGCTGCGCGGATGGCGGCGACATAGCCACCAGGGCCAGCGCCGAGTACTACAACGTCATAATGTTCAGTCACAAGTCCCTAGGATACGTGTCTCTACCCAAAATGTCGTGCAGCAGTGTATCTGTGCCCAATTCGGAATCCACCAACAAATAAAAAACCACATTTGGGAGGCTATAACGCCCCGCTTTCCCTCCCCCAAAATGGAGCCCTCATTTTCCCCTTCCTACGTAATCTCACCCACGCGATACTGGAGAAAACACTGTATGAGCAAGCACCGGAACCCGCCCTACACACAAAAATAACGCAAGCCTTGAGCTCCGCTATGCAGCGCCCGGCTTGCGTTATCACATATGAGTTCTTATTAAAGCAACCCGATTAGGTGCCAGAAGTTACTCAAACCTGCGGAGCCCGCCTGAACAGTGGCACCGATAGCCTCGTTGATAAAGGCGTGGATCGAACCGAGTGGATTACTAAAAAAAGCAGCAATCTTGTCCATAAAATTACATCCTTTTCGCTGTAAAAAGTCTGGAAGAACAAAGTGACAAACAGAGTGTAAGCCTAAAGACTCGTTTCCGTAGCCTTTAAATTAGTGAAAATAACATTAAACAACCCTTTTGAGAGTCACTTTGCGGATAATATGACATATAGTTAAACCTTGTTCAAAACTGAGAAAAGCACATGTAATGTTACGGTTATCACGTGTACGTGCGCGAAAAACTGGTTTTATTTAGGACTGGCTACTACCCCACTACACAGGAACCTGTTAACGTTCTAGTGAAGAAAACGATGTAAATGTTGACGCCAGCAGGCTTTCGGGCAATGGCGAGCGTCAAAAAGCATATCCTGCTATTTGCCCAACTAACTGGATAGAAAATAAGGAAGAAAAAGCAGTATGAAGTTCCTTCGGTCGATCGCAGCCTTCTCGGTTGCTACTGCAACTACTGTCAGTCTTCTTGGCGCCGCCGTCGCACCGGCTGCCGGCGCAGCTGAAAAGACTCCCGCGCAGATCAGCAATGGCACTGCGCTAGCAGATGTTCACTTTGGTGCAACCCCGGATATAAGCCCGGTATGGCGCGAGAAGCTCGACAACGATCGTGTGGTGGAGGCGTGGGCGCACTCCCCTTCCATGAACCGCAACATCCCAATGGTGGTTCTCAAGGCCTCGAGCCCCGACCGACCAACTGTCTATCTCCTTAACGGTGGCGACGGCGGAGAAGGCCGCGCTAACTGGATCATGCAGACTGACGCGATGGACTTCTACAAGGGCAAAGACGTCAACGTTGTCATCCCCATGGCAGGTAAGTTCTCCTACTACACCGATTGGGTTTCCGATAACGCCGCCCTAGGCGGCAAGCAAAAGTGGGAAACGTTCCTTACCAAAGAACTTCCTGGCCCGATGGAATCCATGCTCAAGGCAAACAACAAGCGCGCCATCATCGGCATGTCCATGTCTGCCACCAGCTCGCTGCTGCTCGCCGAGCATGCAAAGGGCTTCTACGACGCAGTAGGTTCTTTCTCTGGTTGCGCAGCTACCTCCAACCCCATGGCTTATCAGTTCCTGCGCCTGACGTTGCAGCGCGGACACGCAACTCCTGAGCAGATGTGGGGCCCCATGGGTTCTGACTACAACCGCTACAACGACGCAGTCGTCATGGCTGAAGATCTCCGTGGCACGGAGGTCTATGTATCCAATGCCAGCGGCGTCGCAGGCGGACATGATATTTTGGCTAACCCCCGCTTCGCTGGCCTCGACCCGGCAATCGCTTCCGCTGGTCTTACCGCAGTAGTCGTAGAAGGCGGCCTCATCGAGGCAGGAACCAACATGTGCACCAACGACCTCAAGGTTCGTTTGCAGTCCCTGAACATCCCGGCTGACTTCAACTTGCGCAACACCGGTACCCACTCCTGGAGCTACTGGCAGGATGACCTCCGTGCTTCTTGGGCTACATTGGAGCGCGCTTTTAATAAGTAAACCTACGCTCTTTTTCTAGGCACACCGCCCGTCAGCGATTTTTCGCCGGCGGGCGTCCCCTTTGAATGAGTAATGTCAGAGACAATGAGTACTACACCTTTCCCCCGCTCGGAGCACCACTCGTTAGCAGACCTGCCGTTTAACGCTGATGTGCTTGAAACCATCGATGCCCCAGAGGCTCTCGACTGGGCTAAACGCTGGTCGCATGCAACCGAATCGGCTCTTGATTTTTCCGATCTCCAGCAGAGGATGCGATCCGCTCTCAATGTAGACACCAAGATTCCTTATGTGCTTCGTCGCGGTTCCTACCTCTATAACTTCTGGCAGGACGCGGATCATCCCAGGGGCCTGTGGCGCAGAACTACCTTGGATGCTTTCCTCTCAGGAACAGAGGAATGGCAAACCCTCATAGACGTAGACAAGCTTGCGCATGAGGAAAATGAAAGTTGGGTGTGGAAGGGCGCGCATGTTCGCCCCCATCACTTTGACCGGGCTCTCGTCCAGCTTTCCCGGGGTGGCGCCGATGCCGTAGAAATTCGCGAGTTCGATCTATGCGCTAACGACTTTGTCACCGCTGACCCTTTTCATATTCCAGAGGCCAAGACTCGCGTCAGTTGGGTGGATAGAGACACTCTCCTTATCGGAACAGATCTAGGCCCAGGAACACTAACGGATTCTGGATACCCGGCGCGGGCTTACACATGGCAGCGTGGTACTCCTCTTCAATCCGCCAAAGAGTTTTTTGCTGGTAAGACCAGCGACCTGGCGGTTTCAGCGTGGGCAGATTCTACTCCTGGGTTTGAGCGAAAATTTATTCGTCGCGCACTAGATTTTTATCGTTCACACACCTTTATCGAGCGTGACGAAGCGTTGCAAATAGTGGAAGTTCCCGAGGACTGCGAGCTTGCTTTTCATCGGCAATGGATGTTTGTTTTTCCGCGTGAGGATTACGCGGGTGTTCCAGCTGGCGGAGTCGGAGCCATTGTTTTTCAGCGCTTCTTAGACGGCGACCGCGACTTCCGTAGAGTGTTCACGCCCACTCCCACAACGAGCATTCAAGATATTTCTTTTACCAAGACCCGAATCATTTTGACCGTACTGGATAACGTCAGCTCCAGGTTAGAGGTGCTCAGGCTGGATTCTCTTGAGCCCGAGGACGCAACAATTCAATTACCGCCGCTCACAACGGCACGCGTCGTCGCTACCTGTGATGATAGTGATGAGGTGTGGCTTGGCGCGTCCTCTTTCACACAGCCTGATACGTTATTCCGCGTTGATGTGAATGATTCTCTTATTCCTGTTGAAGTCCGTCATGCCCCAGCACTTTTCAACGCCCATGGCATGGAGACTCGACAGCACTGGGCGATCTCTGCGGATGGGACAAAGATCCCGTACTTTATCGTCGGCGATTTTTCCCAAGGGCCGCGCCCCACGCTCGTGGGCGGCTACGGAGGATTTGAGGTCTCCCTGGTCCCCGGCTATTCAGCTACGAGAGGCTTAGGGTGGCTAGAACAAGGTAATTTTTATGTCCAACCCAATCTCCGTGGCGGTGGCGAGTTCGGTCCCGCATGGCATGAAAGCGTTATCAGGATGAACCGACCGCTTATTTATCAGGATCATCAAGCTGTGCTTAAAGACGTCCTCTCCCGCGGATACGCTTCCTCTATCTTTGTACGAGGAGGTTCTAATGGTGGTTTGCTCACGTCAGTGGCGCTCACTTCCTACCCTGAGCTTATTCAAGGGGCTGTTGTTCAAGTGCCGTTGACTGATATGCTGCGGTATCACCAGTGGTCCGCTGGGTCATCGTGGATTGCGGAATATGGCGACCCTTCAGATCCACAAGAACGTGAAGTCTTGGAAAGCTACTCCCCGCTGCATAACATCCGCGAGCACTCGGAAGTTTCTTATCCACCGGCGCTGGTTACCACTTCTACCAGGGACGATCGCGTCCACCCCGCGCATGCTCGGTTATTCGCTGCGGCGCTAGCCGATTGCGGGCAACCGGTTGATTACTACGAGAATGTTGAAGGTGGCCACGCAGGAGCTGCCGATAATGAGCAGGTAGCTTTCATGGAGGCCTTGATTTTCACATGGTTGCAGAAACATGCAGACCAAGCTTCCCCTTCTCGCTCGATCTTTACTGAGGAAGGTTCTCATCATGACTAGGCCACGGTTGCGTTCTACACCCGTTCCAGGTACCCGGGACTCCTACACAGGTGTGGATTTTAACCTCGGATTCCACGTACGTTGCTATGAGCTCATCATGGACTATGCGGTAGGCCCCAACCGGCTGGCGGCAGAGGCAACCTTATATATGGATAACTATCTGCCGCTTTCTCATCTGACCCTTGACTTTGCCGATAACCTCCGGGCTACGTCGGTAGATATCACAACAGCAGGCGGTGTGCGCACCGATGTGAAGCGATTCCGGCAGTCAGATAATAAACTCCGTATTTCTTTTACTGACCCAATACCTGCTGACGCGGAGTTTGCGCTCAGTATCAGCTATGCCGGAAATCCGCATCCTATCCGTACTTTCTGGGGTCTTATCGGCTGGGAAGAACTCACCAATGGTTCGCTGGTGGCCAGCCAGCCGTGCGGTTCACGCTCATGGCTGCCCTGCGACGATACCCCTGATGAAAAGGCGCTCTTTGACATCACATTCACGTGCGATTCCGATTACTCTGTCATTGCCAATGGCGGACTAATAAGCAAAAACACAAGTGGAGCCCGTACTACCTGGCGTTATCGCTCTGAGCACCCGTTGGCTACTTATTTGTCCACCATCCAGGTAGGCCAATATCAGGAAGAATCCCTCAATCACACTCCTCCGATCACCACTGTGCCTATTAGGGGTTACGTTCCTCCTCACATGATCTCCGGCTTTCGCAATGACTTTGCGCAGCAGGAAGAGATGCTGGCCATATTCAGTAAGCTGTTTGGCAGCTACCCCTTTGACTCCTATTCAGTAGTGGTAACGGAAGACGAGTTGGAAATTCCTTTGGAAGCCCAGGGGCTCTCCATCTTTGGCGCAAACCATGCGCGGGGCCACGGCCAATGGGAACGGCTCATAGCCCATGAGCTCTCGCACCAATGGTTTGGCAATTCTCTAGGCCTTGCACAATGGAACGATATCTGGCTGAACGAGGGCTTTGCGTGTTATTCGGAATGGTTATGGTTTGAGTATTCTGGCCGTGGTCCAACCGCTCACGAATCTGCACGCTTTCACTATGATCAGCTTGCTGCGCTTCCCCAAGATCTACTTCTCGCGGATCCGGGCCCAAAGGATATGTTTGATGATCGCATTTATAAGCGAGGGGCTCTCACTGTCCATGCTCTGCGCTGCGAGCTTGGCGACGCCCCCTTCTTCCGCGCCGTCCAACGCTATGTGGCGGCAGGCCGGCATTCAGTAGTAGAGCCGCATGATCTACGCCGAGAAATCCTCAAAGAAGCCTCTAACCCACAGCGTTGTGAAGAGCTCTGGGCCAGCTGGCTCTATCGCACGGAACTACCCGAGTTCCCCAACCCATAAAATGCCCCGTAAGGTGTGATTCCGTGAGAAAGAATTTGCTTGTTACCGGCGGCGCCGGCTTTATCGGTTCTAATTTTGTCCGCCGTACTCTAGAAACCCGCAGCGATTATCGCGTGAGGGTATTAGACAAGCTGACGTATGCAGGAAATAGCGCTAACCTCGATGGCTGCGACGCGGAGCTGGTCGAAGGCGATATTTGCGATGCTGCGCTCGTCGATAAGCTTTTGAGCGATGCGGACGTGATAGTGCATTTTGCTGCAGAGTCTCACAATGATAACTCCCTGGAAGATCCTTCTCCGTTTATTCATACCAACGTAGTGGGCACGTTCACGCTGCTGGAAGCTGCTCGACGCCACCGTGTGCATCTTCATCACGTTTCTACGGATGAGGTCTTCGGCGATCTCGAGCTTGAAGACCCTAACCGGTTCACAGAGCGCACCCCTTACAATCCTTCCTCCCCTTATTCAGCGTCCAAGGCGGGTTCTGATCATTTGGTTCGAGCATGGGTGAGGTCTTTTGATGTCTCGGCTACTTTGTCTCATTGCTCGAACAATTATGGTCCTTACCAGCACATTGAGAAGTTTATCCCCCGGCAGATCACCAATATCTTAAGCGGGATTCCACCCAAGCTCTATGGCACGGGTGAACAAGTGCGAGACTGGATCCATGTAGACGATCACAACGATGCTATCCATGCGATTCTTGATCGCGGTCGCATAGGTGAGTCCTATATCATCGGTGCCGACAATGACCACGTGAATAATAAACAAGTCATCGAGTTGATCTGCCATCTCATGGGAGCAGATTCTTATGAGCACGTCGCCGATAGGCCAGGTCATGACATGCGTTACGCTATGGATTCCACCAAACTACGCACAGAGCTGGGTTGGAAGCCTCGATTCACAGACACTGCCACCGGCATGCGCGAGGGTTTGAGCTATACTATTCAGTGGTATCGCGACAACGAGCACTGGTGGCGTCCTCTCAAAGACACCGTGGAAAACAACTATGCCAAGCGGGGTCAGTGATGAACATAGAAACCTGCCCTATCCAGGGCATGATGGTCATCCATCTCGACTTGCATGAGGACTCTCGCGGCTGGTTCAAAGAAAATTGGCAAGAGTCCAAGCTTGTCGGCTTAGGATTCACCGGTTTCCGACCAGTGCAAAACAATATTTCCTTTAATGCTGAGGCCGGAGTAACCCGCGGTTTACACGCAGAACCATGGGATAAATACGTCTCCGTAGCAACCGGCTCAGTCTTTGGCGCCTGGTGCGATTTACGCGAAGGGTCCGCAACGTTTGGCGCCACATTTACCATCACCATTACCCCTGAGACCGCTGTCTTTGTTCCGCGGGGGGTGGCCAACGGATTCCAGGCTCTTGAAGCTACCGCATACACCTATTTAGTCAACGACCACTGGGCACCAGACGCTCATTATTCTTTTGTCAATCTTGCTGATCCTGCATTAAACATTTCTTGGCCGATCCCCCTCGATCAAGCGACCCTTTCCAAGAAAGACACGGCGCACCCTCCGCTAGCATCAGCGGTACCCGTACCACCCAAGAAAGTACTGGTTACCGGGGCAAACGGGCAGCTTGGCAGGACTCTAAAAAAGGTCTTCCCCCATGCCGAGTTCTGCTCTCGCACCGACTTAGACATCACTACAGACATTACAGAGGCGCGTCGCTGGGCTGACTACAGCGTAATTATCAACGCCGCGGCCTACACAGCTGTCGACGCCGCTGAAACTGATTCAACTGCTGCTTGGCGTACCAACGCGGAAGCTCCTGCTCGCCTTGCCGCGATTGCTGCTCGATACGGGATCACACTGGTGCATCTCTCTAGCGACTATGTCTTTGACGGCGAACTCCCTGTTCACAGTGAACAAGAACCCTTCAGCCCGCTGAGCGTCTATGGGCAGTCGAAAGCTGCTGGCGATACTGCTGTAAGCGTTGCCCCACAGCATTATGTAGTGCGCACCAGCTGGGTGGTGGGAGAAGGGAATAACTTTGTATCCACGATGCTCTCCCTTGCCGCACGCAGGATCTCTCCCCAGGTGGTAAACGATCAGCTAGGCAGGCTCACCTTTACTGAGGACCTGGCCGCAGGTATCCGATTTTTGCTCGATAATCATGCCCCTTATGGGGTGTATAACCTCAGCAATTCTGGGGAGATTGTGTCCTGGGCGCAACTAGCACAACGGGTATTTACGCTGGCGGGGCGTTCGGCTTCCGACGTTCAACCAGTAAGCACAACCGAATATTTTGCAGGAAAAGCACCCGCTGCCCCGCGTCCCCGCCACTCAGCCTTGGACTTGAGTAAAATCACGGGACTCGGGTTCACCCCACGTGATTGGCAGGATGCACTCGCGAGCTACTGCACCACACTGGATGCAAAGGAAGGCTAAGCCTTGAAGGGAATCATCTTGGCAGGCGGGTCAGGTACCCGGCTACACCCCATAACTTTCGGCATTTCCAAGCAGCTCATGCCGATTTATGACAAGCCGATGATCTACTATCCACTTACCACGCTCATTCAGGCAGGTATCTCTGAGATCCTGATCATCACAACTCCTGAGGATCAGCAGGCCTTTCAGCGTCTCCTGGGCACCGGCGAGCAATGGGGTATTTCCCTAAGCTACGCGGTGCAACCGTCTCCCGATGGGCTTGCACAAGCATTAGTGATCGGCCGCGATTTCATTGGCAATGACGACGTAGCGCTGGTCCTCGGCGATAACATCTTTGATGGCAATGACCTAGATGCCTCTCTTCAAAATTGCTACACCCCCGGTAAAGCCACCGTTTTTGCTTATGAGGTCTCCGACCCTCAACGCTACGGAGTAGTTAATTTTGATTCCCATGGCATGGCCACCGCGATCGAAGAAAAACCAACTCACCCAACATCCAATTTTGCTGTAGTCGGACTCTACTTTTATCCCAATGACGCTGCTACACTCGCAGAACGCCTGACCCCCAGCGAGCGCGGAGAATTAGAAATAACCGCGCTTAACAGCGCTTATTTGGAGCAAGGACGGCTGCGCGTCCACAAGCTAGAGCGCGGAAGTGTATGGCTGGACACCGGCACGATCGACTCTATGAGTGAGGCCTCCTCCTATGTTGAGGTTTTACAAAAACGCACCGGCTCAATCATCGGATCCCCTGAGGTGGCTGCGTGGCGCGCCGGGTTTATCAACGACTCCCAGCTACGCGCATTGGGTCATGCTCAGCTGAAGTCTGGCTACGGCAAATATTTGCTGCGTGCCCTAGGCGAAGGCTGGTAGCGGATAAGCTAGGTTAAGCCCGCTACGCTTCAGCTCAGTACCTAGCAAAAAGTGCCTTCCTCACTCCGAGGAAGGCACTATATGTTTAAGAACTGACCAATAATTTAGCTGTTGGCTAGGATCTCGCCGATACGTTCATGTCCGCGGGCATTGATATGGAGCGGCATATTGCCTCTGCCAGCGGTGAAGTCAATAACGCCAGAGAAGTAGCGGTCTGCATCAGGAGCGCACATGCCGTTATTCCGGGTGTGCGGCTTTAAATCTAGAAATTCCACCCCGGTCGCATGAGCAAGGTCTACGTTCATCCACTGTGCAAGGTTCTCCCAGCGCTCCATCGCTCCCGCCGGCACCGGAAGGGTGATATTAGGAATGATGTGTAGTGGACAGATACGGCTGCCAGTAACGATGGTCGGATAGCCAACGATCTGGATCCGCGCATGCGGGGCTGCTGCACGGATTCGATCAATCTGCGGGCGCATAGCAGCGACAAAACGTGCACGCGTAGCGCCCTCAGATTCACCTCCGTTGAAGTATGTGTCGTTGAACCCATGGGTGATCACTACTCGCGCGGTAGCCGTATTCAAAGCGCCACTGTTAAGGGCCGAATCTACCTCTACGTTGAAGGGTCCGCCGGAAAAGGAACCTGTGGAAATAGATTGCACTCCCGGACATGAGAAATTGCGTACAGGAAGCCCCAAGCGACGCCCGGCTTGTTCCGCATAGCTATCAGGGGAGCGTCGACAATTCCTCGATGAGGTGAAACGATCTGCTAGCAACTGTGTCGCCGGGGAATCCGCAATAATAGAGTCTCCAAGGACTACCATGTTGCGTTCAGCTGCGAGTGCTTGGGGAGCCGTGGTCAGCGAAACCACGATCGCTGCTGAAGTAAGGGCGGTGACAAGTTTACGAAGCATATTCTTCCTAATAGAGACTTAGTTTTGCCAAGGCAAATATTCAGTATTAAGTTACAGATGTTACTGATATGGCTAACGTTTTAGTAGTTCTTAACGATATTCATTAATAGATCTTCAGAATCCACAGCTAAACCAATATTCTTTTTTGATCATCGGTAAATAAACCTTTTTTATTACAACCTGCGCTTCTACAAGGAGTTTCCCTACAATGAAAGCACGACGTGGAGTTCCATCAACGCTTAAAGCAATGGTCCAGCTTGCCCCAACGCTTATTTCTTCAGGAATTCTCAACGTAGAAGGCAACTCCTCCGCCATTTTTTCCATTCCTCAGCTTCTTGCTCGCTATAGGTTTACTACCGCACGCGAGGTTGAGCAGGCCTATCGCATTTGCCCCAATCGCATAGCGCTTATCGACGACGACGGCACCCTGACCTTCAGCCAGTTACGCAATGATTCGCTTACCGTCGCCCGGCACTTTGCATCCCTCGGCATCAATGATTTAAGAATCGGCGTCATGGCACGCAACGGCCGCGCATCCATTTATCCTCTTGCTGCTAAAGGCTACGTGGGGGCCTCGATCTACCTCCTCAATATTGGGTCTTCACCCGAGCAGCTAGTTGGCTGTATTAAACGCGATGGCATCAATGTACTGGTGATCGATGAGGAATTTGTAGACCGCCTCCCCACCGATCTCACCGGCCTGCATGTCATCGTTGGACACCGTGAAAAAGTCTCCTCCCAGCGCACCGCAGAATTGATCACTCTGGACGATATTGTAAGAAAACCGTGGGAAACCGCAGATATTTCTTTGCCTACATTCCCCAAGCACGGCAGCATCGTGCTCATGTCTTCCGGCACCACAGGCATTCCTAAAGGCGTTATGCGTAAAGAGCTCACGGCTCCCACGGTGTTAGAAAGCGTGCTCACACAAGTTCCGTGGCGCGCAAACATGACAATCCAACTCACAGGTTCCATCTTCCACACATGGGGATGGGCATGCCTGAACATTGCCTTCGGCCTGCGTTGTACGGTTATTACTCGCCGTAAGTTCGACCCCCAAGAAGCGCTTGCAGACGTCCAAAAACACAAGATCGACGCAATGATCTCCTCCCCCATCTTCCTGAAGCAATTCTTTGCGGTCGAGGGCCAAGAAAACTACGACTGCTCCAGCCTCAAATTCATCTTCTCCTCCGGCCACTCGCTCTCACCGTGGCTTGTCGACGCCGTCCACGAGCGCTTTGGAAAAATCCTTTGCAACCTCTACGGCAGCACTGAAATTTCTGCGGCCGCGATCGCCAGTATGGAAGAAATCGCAGAAAACCCGGCCGTGGCTGGGAAAATCTGCAAGGGTACCCAGCTGGTCATCCTCGATGACAATGACAATCCAGTGGGACCCGGAGTCCCCGGCCGTATCTTCTGCCATAACAACTTGTCGCTCACCGGATACACCGACCCCAACATCCCTATCCCACGCGTCGGAGACCTGGTCCAAATCGGCGACCGCGGTTATATCGATGAGAACAATTACCTCTTTGTGCTCGGCCGTGCAGATGACATGATCATCGTTGGAGGCGAAAATGTGTATCCTCGCTCCGTCGAAGAAGTCCTTGAGCCCATGGCAGGCATCGCTGATCTCTACGCAAGCGGCGTGGAAGACGAGGACATGTTTGAGCGCATCGCGGTATGGGTCGTTCGCTCAGATTCTCCTGAAGGGGCAGCCCTCACCGAGGATTCCATCCGCGACTGGGTAAAAAATAATCTCGCGGAACACTCCATCCCTCGCGATGTCCACTTTGTAGACTCTCTCCCCCGCAATGCCACGGGCAAAGTAATCCCCCGCATGCTCAAGCCCTAAAAGGCATAGGTCAGCCACCACAGTAGAAAGCTGTGGCGGCTGAATACTAACATGCGGTGGGCGTCGAAAAGCCTACCTGTGCAAACACCCGCCTCCTGCACAGAAAACATCCTGCTCTAGTAGAGTTTTTCCCATGGCCTCGTCTCGCTCGCAATGTTCCTTGCCGCAAAACAAAAAGACCCATTCCACTGCGTCCATAGTGGCAGGTGCTCTTCATGCTCTCTCCTGGATCGCTCTCATCCTGGTGTGCTTCTTTGCATTCAAAAATGGCCACTTTTCGGAGCAGATCATAGGGCTTAGCTTCATTGCCGTAGCAGCCACCGGAATCTGGGTGGCAATCTGCGGGGTTAACCGCCGGCGAAACAACTAATCTGCGCCTAAATATCTTTAGGTGCGCACTGAAAGATCCATTCTGAGGCTTGTGCGAAAATAGTCGCTGTTTTATGTAGCAGAACTAAGCCTATACAAAAGAAAATCCCAGCTAGAAAGGTTAATCTAGCTGGGATTTTGTGGAGCCGCCTGCGAGAATCGAACTCGCGACCTTTTCATTACGAGTGAAGCGCTCTACCGACTGAGCTAAGGCGGCTGGCTTAACGCAATAGCGTCACGTCCGCGGATAAGCTTACAACATAGCGGTCAAAACTTTAAAACGAAGTGCGTAGGTGTCACAATCTTCGCTCATTTCTCACTTAGTGCGCTCCACAGGCCAGCCGAATACGTCCGATCATTGCATCGAAAGCCACTTCTGGGCGAACATTGTGATTAATGTGCTCCCGGCATAGATTTATCGCATCTACACAGGCAACCAGCCCTTCGGCGCTTACCCGCTGCGCCAATTCCTCTGCTAGGCCGACCATATCGGGATGAGTCCGAGGCACGTCTGCGTGCGAGCTGATCATGATAGCGTCACGATACAACCCCGCTAGGTCCACAAGAGACAGATCCAGACTGTCGCGAATTGCTCGCGTCCTCCGTTTTTTCTGTTTTTCCTCTAAATCGCGCACGAAAGCTTCATATCCTCGCAAAGCCTTATGCACGCCTTTGCCTCGGGCGCCCATGCCCAGTGAGTTGCGTAGTTTATCTAGCTCTGCGTCGTTTTCTTGCGACAATTGCTCCTCTACTTGCTTTGTCACAGTTTTCACGATTCCGGTCACCGCTTGGAATGCCTGGTCACCGTGGAAAACAAGCTCAGCCATGTTCAATATGCTCGCGCGGCGGCGCTGCGCCTCAACATCGCGGGCCAACCAGCGAGCCCGCCCAATGTGACCGCCGGAGGAAGCTGCTGCCAGCCGTGCGTCTTCTTCTGTAATTGACCCATCGCGGGTAAGCACAGCCACTACTTGCTCCGTGGTCGGTTGCGGAACATACACGTGGCGGCTTCTAGAAAGCAGCGTTGGGATAATGTCTGTTGGATCCGTGGAGGGGGCGCACAGCATGATCACGGTATGCGCGGGGGGCTCTTCTACAGTTTTGAGAAGGGCGTTGGCGGCGCCGTCGGTAAGCCTGTCCGCATTATCCAGGATTACCACGCGCCATCGTCCTACCGTGGGACGTTTTGCAGCTGGTTCAACGACTTCCGCACGCATCGTTTCCACAGAGATAGACAGCTCGCGGGGAACAATATGCACTACATCGGCATGCGCGTTTGCCATCACTGAACGGCACTGCGGGCACCGACCGCAACCGGCCACATGGGGATCCTCGCATTCCAGTGCCGCTGCAAACGCTACCGCCGCCACCGAACGCCCTGAGCCAGGAGCCCCCGTGAACAACCAGGCATGAGTCATTGCACTGCCGTCCTCATGCGCTCGCGCCGCATACGCCGCAGTTCGGAGGGCCGGTGCAATGTGCTCGCTCACGCCCATATGCGAGAAGATGTCGTTGGTGCTCATCGTTAACAAGAGTATCGCTAGTTTTGTATGACCGTTAAAGTAGTGGCATGACCAGAATGTGGCGCGCCTTTAAATGGCTCTTTGGCACATCGTGGCCGCTGTACGCCACCACCGTCCTCGGCTCTAATGTGCTGGGCGCAGTTGGTGTCATGCTGTTTTTGCGATACCTCGTACCCCTGCCAGAATTTGCGGCTTTTACCAAAGGAACCAGTTACCTCCCCACCCTGGGAATCAGTTACTTAGTGGTGGCGGTCGCCTTTGGCATCGTGGTGACGTTCAGGTTGTTCCGCCCGGTCCTGGATTGGCAACGCCACCCAGAGATTCACGACCCCAACATGGTCCGAAACCTTGTCATGCGCATTCCCTTTTACCAATCAACTCTGTGCGCCTTGGTATGGCTTATTGGCATCGTGATCCTGGCGGTAGCTTCCGCGCAAACCTCGCTACGTTTGTCTTTGGCCATTATCGTCGCCACGGCCTTGAGCGGGTCTGTTGTCATTGTTTTGACGTATCTTGAGGCCGAGCGCCTGGTACGGCCTGTAGCAGCTACTGCGCTGGCCCGCCGGTTTGAAGACTCTACTCTTGAGCCGCCCATCGCTTCTCGTCTGCGGCTCACGTGGTTGTTAACTTCAGCTGTCCCCATCGTCGGAGTGCTTCTCATGATCGCGGGCTACTACGCGGGGCTCTTTGGCAATAACATCCGAGACATTATCCCGGCTGTTCTCACGCTCTCCCTTGTGGCACTTGTTACTGGATTCCTAGGTACAACCTTGTCCATTATGAGTGTTGTAGACCCCATCCTGGAGTTACAGGGGGCAATCAACAGAGTGCGTCGAGGAGAAAGCGACGTCCAGGTAGACATCTACGATGGTTCCGAGCTCGGCGTACTGCAGGCAGGCTTCAACGAGATGATGCGAGGTCTCAACGAGCGCCAGCGCGTCCGCGACATCTTTGGGCGCTATGTGGGTACTGAAGTCGCCCGTCGAGCGCTTGAAGAAAAACCCCAGCTGGGTGGCGAGGACAGAGAAGTAGCGGTGATCTTTGTCGACGTCATCGGCTCCACCACCTTTGCCGTCAACCATGACCCGGAAGAGGTCGTGGCAGAATTAAACAAGTTTTTTGAACATGTAGTCGGTGTAGTTCACCGGAACAAAGGCAGCATTAATAAATTCCAAGGAGACGCCGCACTGGCGGTTTTCGGAGCCCCTATTACGCTTTCCGACGCCACGGGGCATGCGCTCACCGCCGCACGCGAGCTGCGGCAAGAACTCAGTGGGCTGCGCCTTGAAGCCGGCATTGGGGTTGCGTCTGGTCACGTTGTTGCAGGAAATATCGGCGGTCTTGATCGTTTTGAATACACAGTTATCGGAGACGCCGTGAATACCGCAGCCCGTCTCACCGAGATAGCCAAGAACACTCCTGGCCGTGTTCTGACCAACGCTGCAACGTTAAAGAAGGCCAACGAGGCGGAGCAAGCGCGCTGGACGCTTATGAAGTCCGTAGAACTCCGAGGACGCAGCATGATGACACAGCTTGCACGTCCCATCCGACCTACGCTCGCGGATCGTTCTTAACCCAAAAATATCCATACACTGTTCATTCTCCCGTGTAGGTAGGCATGTTTCCTCAAAAACATTCCTACCTACATTGTTTATCTATCAACCGAATGGACTTTTACCGGGCCTCAGTTCTACGCTAAATCCGATCTTTTGTGATTCTTGCGTGTTTGTCAGCTTTCTGTGAACCGCGCATCTTTCCCCACATACTAGGAAGGAAATGTCGTGTCTGACACCGACATTGCGAAACCATCGACGGGTTCCAGCATCCGCGAACTTACTTTGCGCGCCGTAATCATCGGCGGCCTCATTACTCTTGTCTTTACGGCCGCCAATGTTTATCTGGGGCTAAAAGTTGGTATTACTTTTGCCACATCTATCCCCGCTGCTGTTATCTCGATGGCGATTCTGCGTCGTTTTGCAGGGCACACCATCCAAGAAAACAACGTCGTTCAAACGATCGCATCTGCAGCTGGCACACTGTCCGCCATTATCTTTGTCCTCCCCGGTCTCATCATGGTCGGATGGTGGAGCGGTTTTCCTTATTGGACTACAGCTTTTGTCTGCGCAATTGGCGGCGTCCTTGGCGTTATGTACTCCATTCCGTTGCGTCGCGCTCTGGTCACCGGCTCTGATCTTCCCTACCCCGAGGGCGTAGCCGCAGCCGAGGTCCTTAAAGTTGGTAACGACGCCGGCAACGCTGAAGAATACGAAGGCAATAAAAAAGGCCTCGCCGTAATCGTCTGGGGCGGTATCGCTTCTGTTGGTTACTCTCTGCTGACAGCGATGAAGGGAGTAGCAGGGGAAGTCTCCACTACTTTTAAAGTAGGTGCTGGTGGAACCATGTTTGGTTCCAGCCTGTCCCTCGCCCTCATTGGAGTAGGACACCTGGTTGGCCCTGCCGTCGGTATCTCTATGATCGTTGGACTTCTGATCTCCTACGGCGTATTATTTCCTTATTTCTCTGCTGCTCCTTTAGCGGAAGGCGGCGAGCTTGCTAGCGTAGTCAATTCGACTTTCGTCGGTGAGGTTCGCTTTGTCGGTGCCGGTGCTATGGCAGTAGCTGCAGTATGGACTCTGATCAAGATCATCGGCCCCATTGTCAAGGGAATCAAAGAATCCCTGGCTTCCTCTCGCACACGTGCCGCAGGAGGCGACGTCGATCTCACCGAACGCGATATTCCGTTCAAGTTAGTTGTTGGCACCATCTTGGCCTCCATGCTGCCAGTGAGCGCCTTGCTCTATCTCTTCATTCACGCATCAGAGATTGCTCATCACACAGCAACGCTCGTTATCTTCAGCATCGTATTCGTTCTGCTCATTGGTCTCATCGTTGCCTCTGTATGCGGTTACATGGCTGGACTCATTGGCGCACCCAACTCCCCGATCTCTGGTGTAGGCATCATCGTTGTTCTAGCATCAGCCTTGCTAATCAAGGTGGTCACCGGATCTGAGTCTGATACCAATGCCCCAGCTCTAGTTGCATACACGCTCTTCACTTCTGCGGTGGTCTTTGGCATCGCTACGATCTCAAATGACAATCTGCAAGATCTTAAAACTGGTCAGCTTGTTAATGCCACCCCGTGGAAGCAGCAGGTAGCACTGATCATCGGTGTTATCTTCGGCTCAATCATCATCCCTCCCGTTCTACAACTCATGCTCGACGGCTTTGGCTTTGTAGGTATGGAAGGAGCAGGTGACAACGCCCTAGCAGCTCCTCAGGCGGCACTACTTTCCTCTGTAGCAGAGGGCATCTTCGGCGATTCCCTCAACTGGAACCGCATCGGGCTCGGCGCCATTATCGGGGTCATCGTCATCATCATCGACGAGTTGCTCAAGCGCACCAAAGGCTGGAGCCTTCCTGCTCTCTCCGTGGGCATGGGCATCTATCTCCCCATCGCGCTCACTGCCATCATTCCGGTAGGTGCATTCATCGGCTACTTCTACGATAAGTGGGCAAAGAAACAAAGTAATCCGGAGTTTTCCAAGCGCATGGGCATTCTACTTGCCACCGGCGTGATCGTAGGTGAGTCCCTCTTTAGCGTGCTCAATGCCGCTATGGTCGGAGGAACCGGTATGGAAGCGCCACTTGCGATCTTTGGTTATGGCGAAAATGTTGCCACCGGCGTAGGCATCATAGTGTTCGTTCTCCTGGTAGTTTCACTCTACCGCTGGGTACGCAGCAAAGCCTCAGAATAAAACATAAGAGGGCCCCTCTGAATGAACTTCTATAGTTCTATCAGAGGGGCTTTTTGCATTCGCCGGGAAGCCAAAGAGCGTACATGCCTAGATATAAAATTAGCCCCTCTTACAAAGGGGCTAATTTCAGTAACCTATTTCTTACGTCCAGCTTTGACCACTCGTTTTGTAGTCTTTGCAGGTTTTTTCACGGCTTTTTTCGCCGTGGTTTTCTTGGTGGACTTCTTCGCAGCTTTTTTCGTAGCTTTCTTTTCTGCGCCACCGTCCGCAGCCTCCTTGGCACGGCGTTCCGAAAGTAGCTCGTTAGCACGAGCGTCTGTAAGCTCCGTGGGGTCGTCGCCTCGTCGCAAAGAAGCATTGGTAGTGCCATCGGTTACATAAGGCCCAAAACGTCCATCACGCACGGACATTGGCTTGCCGGAGACGTCATTATCGCCTAGTTCTTTAATCACAGACTGGGAGGTAGCGCCTCGGCCGCGTCGTTTAGGCTCAGCGTAAATTCGGCGGGCCTCATCCAGAGTGATAGTAAAGATTTGCTCTTCGCTGGCCAGCGAGCGCGAGTCATTACCCTTTTTCAGGTAGGGGCCATAGCGACCGTTCTGCGCGGTAATGGGTGCATTATCGCTAGGATCAACTCCCACCTCGCGTGGCAAGGACAAAAGCTGGAGGGCTTGCTCAAGCGTAACTGTGGCTGGCTCCATATCCTTGAACAGTGAGGCGGTGCCTGGCTTCAGAGTCTCATCGACGATCTCAGCGATCCGCTTTTCTTTCTGCTTAACTGCAGTTTTAGTCTCCCAGTTCTTGGCGCGTTTGCCTTCGGCAGCACGCTGCTCATCCTCAGCTTTGCGCTCAGAGGCGACGATCTCCTCTGCTTTGGCTTCCACCTGAGCACGCTCATCATCGTTAACCAACTCGGTGACGTAAGGCCCAAAACGCCCTTCCTTGGCCACAATCATGCGATCGTTCTTGGGGTTTCTGCCCAGCTCACGGCCAGATTGCGGAGTCGCAAACAGTTTCTCCGCCACATCGAGGGTCAGCTCGTCTGGGGTGGTGGTGTCTGAGAGATTGGCGCGCTGATACTCGGCCTCGCCATCAGCACTGACGCCGATCTGCCGTTCGATATAGGGGCCGTACCGACCAACGCGGACATTAACGGCACGGCCTTCTGAGTCTTGGAAGAGTTCTAAGGAGTTAACCAAACGCGCGTCAATATGCTCGAGGTTGTCGCCGACAAGTGCTTTAAGCCCGCCGTGACGTGCAATAGATTCTGCGGTGGCATCGGAGGCTGCGGCATCTCCAAAATAGAAGCCAGTGAGCCACTCAGTACCGTCTTCTCGTCCTGCGGCGATATCATCCAGCTCATCTTCCATCGACGAGGTGAAATCGTAGTCGACAAGAGCAGAGAAGCTCTTCTCTAAAAGACCGACAACCGCAAAAGCTACCCAGCTTGGGACCAGAGCATTACCGCGGGAGTAAACGTATCCGCGATCTTGAATGGTCTTGATGATCGAGGCATACGTCGATGGGCGTCCGATGCCCAGCTCCTCCATTTTTTTCACCAACGACGCCTCTGTATAGCGCGCAGGCGGATTGGTGGAGTGCTCGTCGACTTCCAGCTTGTTCACGTCTAAGGCATCGCCCTCAGCGAGACGAGGCAGGTGACGCTCGGCGTTATCGGCAAGGTCGCGGCCGTCGGAAAGCTTGGTGATTTCCACGTATGCGCGCAGGAAGCCGGGGAACGTGATTGTTCGTCCAGTAGCGGAGAACTCAGCGTTCTTTCCCGCAATGGTCACCTTCATGGATGTGCCCTTGGCGTCTGCCATTTGGGAAGCTACGGTGCGCTGCCAGATGAGCTCGTAGAGTTTAAATTCCTCGGCATCGAGCTGGGCGTGCAGCTCTCCAGGGGTAGCAAAATGCTCTCCTGCCGGACGGATAGCCTCGTGAGCCTCCTGTGAGTTCTTTACTTTTCGGTCATAACGACGCGGCCCTTCTGCCACATAATCATTCCCGTAAAGCGAAATAGCTTGTTCCCGAGCCGCTTTTAAGCCTTGCTCCGACAGCGTCGTGGAATCCGTACGCATATAAGTGATATGGCCGTTTTCATACAGACGTTGCGCGATACGCATCGTGCGCTCAGAGGTAAAGTGCAGCTTGCGTCCAGCTTCTTGCTGCAAAGTTGAAGTCATAAACGGCGCATAAGGGCGACGAGTGTAAGGCTTTTCTTCTACCTTGGCCACGTTCATTGGAGCGCCTGTCAGCTCCGCAACCAATGCCTCAGCGCGTTGCTTATTCACGACCACCGCGTCGCCTTTAAGCTCGCCACGGTCGTTAAAATCGCGGCCCGTAGCCACGCGTTTGCCGTCGACAGAGGTAAGACGGCCAGTGAATTGATGTGGATTGCCATCCGTATCAGGCTTACCCGTATCAAATTCCGCCTCAATGTCCCAGTATTCGGCGGATACAAAAGCCATACGCTCACGCTCCCGCTCAACGATCACGCGGGTAGCCACCGACTGAACGCGGCCAGCAGAAAGCCGCGGCATGACTTTCTTCCACAGCACAGGGGAGACCTCATAGCCATAGAGACGATCGAGGATACGACGAGTCTCCTGCGCGTCGACCAGGTTCGCGTCCAACTCACGAGTGTTCTCCGCAGCAGCCAGAATCGCCGGTTTAGTGATCTCATTGAACACCATGCGCTTCACGGGCACTTTAGGCTTGAGAACCTCAAGCAAGTGCCACGCGATGGCTTCCCCCTCGCGGTCGGGGTCTGTGGCCAGTAGGAGTTCGTCGACAAGCTTAAGCTTTTGCTTGAGATCGGCGACTTTCTTCTTCTTGTCCGGGCTAACCACATACAAAGGCGCAAAGCCGTTCTCTGTGTTCACACCAAGCCGGGCCCACGGCTCCTTTTTGTACTTAGTGGGAACATCTGCAGCGCCTCGCGGGAGATCGCGAATGTGCCCCACGGAGGCCTCGACTATGTAGTCGTCGCCTAAGTAAGGGGCAATTTTCTTAGCCTTCGTCGCAGACTCGACGATCACAAGGCGCTTAGGTCCGCTCTTTTCAGCCATAAAAGGTGAAAACCTCAATTCACAAAAAGCACGATAAAAATGCGTTGGCACCTTATAGTACGGGTCTACTACGCACCTTTGTCCAACGCAAGCATCCAAAAACACTAATAAGGCAGGAAAAGGCATTTCTCCTTCCCCCCTTATCGGATGGCTCGATTATAAAAAAGTACCCCCGGCGGTCATCTTATGACCACCAGAGGCACTAAAGCTTGTAGGCGCTACACACTCCTCTTAAGAGGAATTACAGAGCGTGAACCTGCTGAGCCTGAGGACCTTTAGCTCCCTCGCCGATCTCGAACTCAACCTTCTGGTTCTCTTCGAGTGTGCGGAAGCCATTGCCCTGAATCTCAGAGTAATGAACGAAAACATCAGCGGAGCCATCGTCCGGTGCGATGAAGCCGAAACCTTTTTCAGCGTTGAACCACTTCACAGTTCCCTGTGCCATATTTAAAACCTTACTTCTAGAATTTTCGGTGAATACCGAATTGCAGTGGAGCCGTTCATCCTCACACCTCGGAAACACCACGAACTTTCATGTTGGAAAGCCCGCAGATCACCTCTGTAAAAATGCCACCAACCGTTAGCTGGATTCGGCGACCACTGCCTAGTGTGTCATGTTTAAGCGCTCAGCGATAGGTTATTTAAAAAATGCTAGATTATTGCAGGTCGCACTAAAATAATTAAGGATTTCCCATGGCCGAAGCTAACCCCAATATGGGGTATCAATTGGGCCAAGAGCTCGCTTCCATCGTGGCAGACAGGTATCCCAACTCCACGTGTACGCACCTCGAAACCACCCCAGCCAAGCCAGCGCGCTACGCAGATTGGCCAGAATGGGTCTATCCCCCGGTTAAAGAAGCCCTTATAAGCCGAGGCATCCAACGGTTGTACGCTCACCAGCAAGAAGTCGCACACAATGCATGGGAGAAAATAGACACCGTCATTGCAACAGGTACCTCCTCCGGTAAATCACTGGGTTATCAGCTCCCCATACTTTCTTGTCTTGCATACGACTCCACCGCATGCGCTATTTATCTCACCCCTACAAAGGCACTCGGCTCAGATCAGCTCAATGCAGTAACAGCGCTATTGCAAGAAGCCCAAACCTTAGGGGGCGACGCACTAGACTCTGTTCACCCCGCGCCTTACGACGGCGACACGCCCTCCGATGCCCGCTCCGGTATCCGCGAGCAGTCCCGCTTCATCTTCACCAATCCTGACATGCTCCACGCCGGGATTCTCCCCAATCATCAGCGTTGGGCACGGCTATTCCGGCATCTGCGATTTATCGTGATCGACGAATGCCACTCTTACCGAGGAGTCTTCGGCGCTGGAGTCTCCCTTGTGCTACGGCGGCTCCTCCGGATAGCTTCCCGCTATGGAAGCACTCCCACAGTGATCTTGGCATCAGCTACGAGCAACAACCCTGCCGAACATGCCGAGTTGCTCCTCGGGCGTCCCGTATGCGCAGTCACCACAGATTCAGCCCCCACCGGTGCACGCACCATCATGTTGTGGGAACCAGGCTTTCTCGATGGCGTGGAAGGCGAGCATGGTGCTCCCGTGCGACGCGCAGCGTCGTCGGAAGCCGCCAGCATCATGGCTACTCTCATCGCAGAAGGCGCACGAACCCTTACTTTTGTTCGCTCCCGACGCCAAGCCGAACTCACCGCTTTGCGTTGCGCAGAGGAACTTTCTTACCACGGACGCCCTGATCTGGCGCCTCGTATCTCAGCTTATCGAGCCGGCTATCTGGCCGAAGATCGCCGCAGAATCGAAGAGCAGTTAGATAATGGCCAGCTGCTCGGCGTAGCCAGTACCAATGCATTAGAACTCGGTATAGACGTAGGCGGGCTCGACGCAGTAGTAACCGCGGGCTTCCCTGGAACCGTCGCTAGCTTTTGGCAGCAAGCAGGTCGAGCTGGTCGGCGTGGTCAAGGGTCCTTAGTCACTCTCGTAGCTCGTGATGAACCCATGGACACGTATTTGGTCCATCATCCAGAGGCCCTTCTTGGCAGGCCTATCGAGCGCACTGTATTCAACCCACACAATCCACATATTCTGGCAGGCCATCTCTGTTGCGCCGCGTTAGAAGCTCCGCTTTCCGACGCGGAGATTAACTCCCTCGGGGCGCAGCAGGTAGCTGAACGCTTAGAGCGCGAAGGATTGCTGAAACACCGTCGCCACGGATGGTTTGCTGTTGAAAAACCTGGTGAGCCATCCGCACATGAGTTGGTAAGCCTACGAGGGTCCGGATCTGCCATCACCATTGTGGATGAAACCGACGGCCGGGTCTTGGGCACCATCGAACAGACTCGGGCGGTCTCTCAAGTTCATCCTGGTGCTGTTTACCTCCACCGGGGAGAGAGTTTTATCATTAGCAGCCTCGACCTTGAGCAACACCTTGCGCTAGCCCACCCTGATGCCCCTGATCACAGCACCTACGCCCGAAGTACCACAGACATCCGCATATTAGGTGAGGTAGACAAGGTTGCCAATCCCGCACCTGGCCTGTGGGTTTCCAACTTAAATGTGGAAGTCACCGACAGAGTCACAGGCTACGTGGTTAAAGCGCCAGACGGATCGGTTCTAGACGTAGTATCACTCCAGATGCCTCCGCAAACGCTCATCACACGCGCAGTTGCTTACACGATTGATCCACTTATTTTGGATCAATTAGGCATCACCGATGTTCCCGGCGCGCTGCACGCCGCTGAGCATGCGGCGATCGGCATCCTTCCACTTATTGCTACCTGCGACCGCTGGGATATTGGCGGTGTGTCCACAGAGATGCACCCAGACACTGGGCTACCCACCGTATTCGTTTACGACGGACACCCTGGCGGCGCGGGGTTTACCGATTGCGGTTATGAGCGCTTTCCCGAGTGGATTGCCACCACCTTTGACGCGATCCGATCATGCTCCTGTGAGTCTGGATGCCCATCATGCGTTCAGTCGCCTAAGTGCGGCAACGGAAACAGTCCATTGGACAAAGGTGGCGCAGTCGCACTGCTTGGTTCCATATGCACGATGCTCGGTGTCACTCCTTAGCCAAAGTTCTCTGCGTTTATCGGGTCCCTGCTCATAAGGGCCCCGCTCGTGCTTTCGCTGTTTGTTGTCCTACCTTGGTTTCCACGATGACGTCATTGTGGATCTGAATACAGTCAATAAGCACTGCATCATTAAGCGCTGCTACTCTCTGTGTTTGTTCACAGGCGACTAGTCCTTGCGTTGCGGCAGTCGCCCCTGCGATTGCGGAGAGATCTGCCGTATTTTGGGCGGTGTGCTGATCTAAAACGGAATTGGCGATTATTACAAAGCACAACAACACAGCAGAGAATGCCACCATTATTCCTGCTCCTAGAATTGTTGCATTTCCATCCTGATTGGAGATAGCTAGTCGAAGTTTTTTCATGGCTGCTCCTTGGGAAAAATCGCAGTGGCGGTTCGGGTTCCCAACGGGCTCGGAACACGCGCTGTAGCAGTAATCAATCCACCGGATTCGGAGAAATCAATTGTTCCTCGCGGAGCTGTAAACTCCACGCCTATGGCACGAGCCCGTGCAGCAGCACCCGCATTATCAATCGCAGTTAATTGTGCAGCGACACTAACAATCCCGCTGCACATCGCTGCTGCAAGAATAATGAGTGCCGCTGACACGATTGCTGTTTCTATGGTGCTCATGAGCGCTTAATTAACCTGGAGTTTTGTTCAAAGCATTCGTGATTATGCCTTCCAGAGCGGTTGATACCGAGCCACTCGTAGCAACTAAATACAGCGCACCCGCCAAAGCTGCGGCGGCCAGTGCACCCATGGCGTACTCGATAGTGGTCATCCCGTCTTCGTTATCAACGAGTTTGTGACAGTTATGGATAAAAGCAGTAAACATGTTGTTCCTTTTCTTTGTTCTTTTGGTTGTTCAGTTTTTTGTTTTGCCAATCGCCTTTGATGGATCAAGAAAAAATCCCAATTCCCAAGCTGATGACCACTGGTGCAAGTCCGAGCAAGAAGAATGCGGGAAGAAAACATACGGTCAACGGCAATGCAATGAGCACTCCCGCACGTTCTGCTCGGGCGAGACTTAGATCTGATGCCCGTGCGCGTAATTGTCGTGCCAATCTCTCACACGCCTCAGCCAAAGTCGCTCCCGATCTCTCTGAAGCTCGCGCCACTGTTACCAGGTCCCCTAACGCGGGATGCTCTGCAAGGCTCTGCCATGCGCGCTCAGCGGGCATCCCCATCTCCAGCATCATTGCTACCTCCAGCCAACCGCTTCTGACCCGAGCGTCTCTGGGTGATGATTCCTCTGTCGCTGCAACGGCAAAAGCGGATTGTGAAGGTGTCAAACCTGATTGCACACAAGCGGCGAAAAGATCCAGCTGGTAGGCGCTTTTACGGAGAAAATCACTCGATAACCGATCTGCGAAAAGCTTGTGCAGTAGTGCATCCCAGTATCTTTGTACCCCGCAAGGTATTTTCTGAGGACCATCACGCGCACGATAGATTCGCTGTACAACATCGGGCCGTTTGATGCTGGCCGCTAATGCTATTAATGCCATCGCAATAACCGTGATCATCGCGCTTTCTCCATAATCGCCTGGCTCCACAGGTTCCCTACGCAGACCAATAGAGTTCCCAGTATTAAAAGCACTGCTCCGATACGTGTGTGAAACAAAAATCCCAAAGCATTCACGCCCATTCCTCGACCTAAAAGAATCCCTACAAAAGGCAGTGCAGTGAGGATGTAAGCCGTGGCCTTAGCACCTTGCAGGGCAGCTTGGGTGCGTTCTGCATGGCGCAGATCTTCATCCAGTGAGGCCCTGTTTTTCTCTAATAAAGGCGCCAGCGCAATCCCGTACCGTTCACTCAAGCGCCAGGCATGGGTTATTTTCTCAATGCCATGGATAGCAAGAGCACGTTGCTGCCAATATGCGGATGCGGATCCCCCAATGCGCGAGCTTCTCGACGCCGCCATGAGGGTATCTTTCAATGCCGATTCAGGAAGGTTCTGAGCCACGTTTTCTAAAGCAACAGAAGCTTCAACCCCCGCCCGTAGATCCCCGGCGAGACTCCCCAATGCAGTTGATATTTCCTCTTGTTCCCGGCGTTGAGATGCCTCTAATCTCCGCTTATTCCAGGAATTCACGATTGTAGCCACGATGAGAGCTCCTGAAACCACGAGGGGAATGTGATGCCGAAGAGGAAAAATTAGGGCCACTACAAGGATCACGCTTATAGCTTTCTTCTGCCATTGTCGTGTGGCTTTCTTGCCTACAACCCGCCGTTTCGGGGAGGGAGATGCTGATACCCAGGCGGCAGCTGCAAGCATTATGAAAGATTCCACGAGGGCGCTCCTTGCATTGTGTCGTCCCACACCAGATGCACTTCAAGCGGGTATCCCCGAAGAACACCGATCTGCTGAAGCCGTCTCCCCTGCCGGGTTCGCTTCATGGCCAAGACCACAGGTGAAGCCGCTGCGAGTTGGGAATGCAAAGCTTGCCGATCAAGACCGCCAAGAGCTGCTAGAGCTTCAATCCGGGCTGGCACTTCTTGCAGCGAATTGGCGTGCAGGGTTCCTGCGCATCCCTCGTGTCCGGTATTGAGGGCCGCGAGCAAATCGACCACCTCTGGACCACGTATTTCTCCGAGAACAATGCGATCTGGCCTCATCCGAAGAGCCTGACGCAACAAAGTGGTCATTGTTATCTCGCCGCTACCTTCAGTGTTTTTAGCCCTAGAGACAAGCGACACCACGTGAGGATGTGCGGGTCGGAGTTCCGCAGTATCTTCAATGCACACTATGCGTTCTCCTGGGTCTACTTGAGCAAGCAGGGCGCTCAGCAGTGTCGTTTTCCCGCTTCCCGTCCCACCAACAACCAAAAAGGGTTTGCGCAGCGCAATCATCTCTTGCAGACCACCAGCTACTTCTGGGCTAAAAGTTCCCGTTGCGGTGAGCTGTTTTATCGTCGTTGTTGCTTGTCTGAGGACCCTGAGGGAAAGGCAGGTACCGCTTTCCGACGGCGGGCTCAATACCGCATGAACACGAATACTTGTGGCGTCATCCCTGGTGATTCGTCCGTCGCCAAAGCAATGTGAATGATCAAGCCTGCTGCCGGATGCTACTAAGAATCTGGTGGCCAATCGCCTGACTTCATCATCCGAGGCAAAAGCTACGTCGGCGCGTTCCAGTCCCTGTCCGCGATCAAACCACACTCCCGTGGTTCCGTTGACCACGATATCGGTCACTCCGGGGATAACCAGAAGTCTCTCTAGTTGGCCGATCCCAACGGAGTCGTATCTCAGTTGTCTAAGCAACGAGATCATGTCTACGTCGCTTATTACTCCGTGTGCTTCTTGTCTGACCAGACTCGCAAGCGATGCAGAATCTGCCAACCCTGGATCTTCAGCGATTCTGCGCTGAACGCGTGCTACCACGTCTTGATGGTTCATCATGCTGCCTGAGCTTCTTCCAGCACTGCCGTCGCTGCAGCCTTGAGGCTGCGTGGCAAAGGCGACGAAAGACCCGTGTATTCGGTGGTTTTTGTCAGCCGCGACAGATTTCCTATCTCCGCTACAACATCGAGGTGCGCTGCTCGTTCAACATCACTGGCATCCACCGATGACCATAAGCGGTGCCGCAGCACGCCGACGACTTTGATGTTGCGGGCGCGCATCTGTTGAACCAATCTTTCTGCTGCGACCGCGCGAATTTCGGCGGGGATGCACAGCACTACGCAATCGGCGGCGTCGAGAGCGGAATCGGCAATACTCGTTTCGCGTAAAAGGTCCACAACCACGCTGGTGTGGCCATGCAGGCTCCGAATAACTGCATTGAATGTTGCGTCATCAATAGTGTGCGCGTCATTGCCACGGGCCACCGTGAGGACGGGAAGCCCCTGAGAGGTCTTAGGAAACGCCGCAATGAGGTCGTCAGAACGCACATCACCTTGGCGTAATGCCAGGTCATTCCACCTCATACCCGGTGATTCCTCTATGCCTAGGAGAAGATCCACACCTCCAGAAGAAGGATCTGCATCAATGAGCACAGCGTTCTCACAATTGAGCGCTATAGCGCTGGCAAGAGTTGATGTCCCCGACCCACCGACGGCACCCATAACCGCTATCACAATGCCTTCCGCTGGTGGCGGATCATCGTCTCTACCAAGCGCTTTGAGTAATTCTGGCGCTTGCGCCGGCACAACGTATGCTGCCTCTGCATGGCACGCCATGGCTAGTTGCCAATCGATGGGTCCAGGTTCTGCAGCGAGAAGAAAACGCCGAGTACCAGCGGGAAGCGTTGCTGCGTGCGGAGCCGTTGTTGCGTCGACAAGCACGGCAGCAGCCCGATGAGCATGGCGAGTAATTTCCCGGGGGTCAGTGCTATCGATCATGGGTCGCCCCGTAGCTGCGACTATATGCACGGCTTCAGGGTGAACAATGGGATCCGTTACTGCTATGAGTACTGGTGCTGGCTTCATAGCTGATAGCTTTCATGCAACGCCGGCTTACGACGAGTGTGTGTAAAGGGCTTCTGTGGATAACACGATTCTCGTCTCGATTTTTCTAATTTCTGTGGATAACTCCCCGACCGGGTTGCGTAATGGGAGGGTGTTAGTCCGTTTGTGTACGGGGGCTGATTTACAAGTACGAGGCAAACCGGTCGGGGCATACCACGGAACAAACTTCTCCCATGCGTCGCGCTAACTGTAAAATCCCTGGTAGCGACTAAGACAGACTTTCGATCTGATAGACATATCTACTATTTATCTCGCCTACGTCAAGCGCTACTTTCTAGACTCCCCGAATCAGGTGCTGCAGGTTTTGGCAGAGGCCAGTTTTAATGAGAAAGAGATTTTAAGGTGGACTGAGAAGGGGAAAAAGGTAAACCATGAAATTTGGTACGAGGAAATCCCACTAGACAAGTCCTCTCATTCTTCCAGCTTGCCGGGCGAAATTCCCGTCTATTTTAATGGTTGTTCTTTCAATGAGGGGTGGGATCAAGATTTCCATACAACGGTCGCTTAAACATACAAAAGGGCGGCTCGCGCTAGGGGGGTAAGGACGAGCCGCCACCCGGCCACAGGGGGGGCGGGCCGGGGCAGGCCACACTGTATATCGGGGCCTTGCACTCGCAATTATTGCACAAACCACAGCAACAGGCAATACTCCGCGAGACATCGAGCGCATTTTTTCTTTTCAATACACCTTCAGTACACCTCTAGTCAGCCGCTAAAGCGTCGTCGCCGCATCACACGCCTGACATTTTTGCTCGTAACGGCATAAAAACAGCTACAATCGCTGACACTATGGCACATTCATCCGAGCACCCCCGCCCCGGAGCATCACACGATGATTCCACCCCTGGTTCCGGCATGATATTTCCCGCCGATTCTTCCAAAGTTGTCGCTTTTTTTGACTTAGATAAGACAATCATCGCGACTTCCTCCGTCTATGTGTACGGCCGAGAGTTTCTCCATTCAGGATTGATCTCCCCCGTCACCGCTTTGCAGATTTCCATAGCAAAAGCCACCTACATGATCGCCGGCCACAGTAGCGAGCAGATGGATACGACTCGGGATCAATTAGCTCAGATGATTGTTGGCTGGAGCGAGGAGCAGGTAAAAGCCATCGCAACGGAAACGAT
This sequence comes from Corynebacterium pseudotuberculosis, assembly GCF_002155265.1. Classification (NCBI taxonomy): domain Bacteria; kingdom Bacillati; phylum Actinomycetota; class Actinomycetes; order Mycobacteriales; family Corynebacteriaceae; genus Corynebacterium; species Corynebacterium pseudotuberculosis. The sequence continues at coordinate 224,341 of NZ_CP021251.1, read as the reverse complement.
GCATTCATTGGTCACTCCCACCTTCTATGCAGAAGCCCGCGAGCTCATCCGCATGCATCAGGAGGCCGGCCACGATGTGGTGATCATCTCCGCGTCAGCTCGTATTTTGGTGGAGCCAATCGCCCAGGAACTGGGAGTGGAAAACGTGGTCGCCACAGAGCTAGTGGTTGAAGACGGCAAATTTACTGGAGAGATGCCCTTTTATTGCAAGGGAGAGATGAAAGCACAGGCGATTGCAGAACTCACACAACAACGGGGATACGACCTAGATTCTAGCTTTGCGTATTCTGATTCGGTCACGGATCTTCCGATGCTCGAAGCTGTCGGCCACCCGATTGTGGTGAACCCGGACCGGGCGCTGCGTCGAATAGCTACGGAGAAGGGCTGGGAAATCCGCACGTTCAAAAACCCTGTTCCCCTTTTTCCAAAGCCCACGATGCGGGAAGTCCAGATCGGCACGGGTGTCGCTGCCGGAGTCGCCGCGATGCTGGGAGGCGTGGTGTGGTGGAATAAGCGGACAGATAAGCGCACCTAAACGCACTTAGCTTGCCGACGCCCCTCTCCTTCCCGCAGATCCATCACCGAGCCGCAGCTGCGATGGATTCTGCTTCCTCCGCGCCGGCTATCATCGCTTTGAGATACAGCTCTATAAATTTCACCGCTTGTTCCTGGCCTGCTGTGAAGTGCGCTGCACTCGCTTGATACTCAACTCGGTGCCTGCGCAGATAGGTTTCTGGTACGCATAAACCACGAGGATCAAGACCAAAAGTGACCGCTGCGCTACGAGCTGCAACGCGTGCCACGAGCGCGCTTCTAGGACCAAAAGCTGCACGTCCGATGATCTCCCCATGCACAACAGCCGGTAGCAGAGCCGGATTGGGGCCCGATGTGATCACGCGAGCTAGGACTTCAAGTTCCATGGACGCAGAGGTAGGCCTGCCTGGCCCTCCCGCCAGAGCGTCTATGCGGGCAAGGACTTGGAGTGGCGCACGGAGAAAGGTTCTCGATGTTTGTTCGATCACAGCTGGCGCGAGCACACTGTACCCACTGATGTGGTACTTCTCCCCTACTTTGGGATCAAGCGCAGCACTAGTCCGCGCGCCCCGCAGTATTGATTCCGAGGAGGTAACGTCATACTTGCGCAGGTTAACTGGCCTACGATGAACTGCAGCGATGCCATCTGTAGCACGTTGAGAGAGTGCTTTAATTTCACCGGATGCGAGTAGGTGGTCCAGGGTTGCCATGAGTTTTAATACTACAAATGCACAACAATCTATCTAGTAAATTCACCTTCACGCGCGTTTCGTGGCACGATTGAAGATAACTGTTTTAAATGAATTCGATCTGAAGGGATCAACCTGTGAGCAAGGACAACGGCTTTTTCACTGATGGCGCGGATCAATTCGACGCAAAGGTTAATGGAATCCCCCTGACTGATGTCGATGCCACCAACAAAGGCTCCATCGGTTCCCTCGTAAGTGACGCTACCGCACAGATGTCCTCGTTGTTCCGTGCAGAGGTGGAGCTTGCTAAGACCGAACTTGCTGCAGAGGCTAAAAAAGGCGTTATCGGCGGTGGCCTATTTGGTGTCGCCGGCACTATCGCCCTATATAGCTCCTTCTTCTTTTTCTTCTTCCTTGCAGAGCTACTCAGCGTCTGGCTAGACCGTTGGGCCGCATTCCTCATTGTCTTCCTCATAATGATCGTCCTCGCGGCACTTCTTGCCTTAGTAGGGTTTAAGAAGGTCAAGAAGATCGGCAAGCCAAAGCAGACCATTCAATCCGTCACAGAGCTTAAGAATCTCGTTCCGGGAAAAGCACAGGCCAACTTAGAGGCTAAACAGCACGGAATGTACAGCTAACGCCCTTAATACGTGGAAGCACTTGCGCCCCTCACACGTCGTTGTGCGGGGCGTTTTTCGTCCTACGAGCGTCATAAGGAAGTAAAAGATTGAAGAAACACCGGCAGCCGCTGTCGCCCTCTGTAGTCGCATTGGAGGGCCCATTCCACCACCAGATGCTGCATACGCGCGGGCTGCGCCTGCACGCTGCGACAGCGGGCGACCCGCAGAATCCTGCTATCGTGCTTCTGCATGACTCTTTTGGTGGCTGGTTCGATTTCCGACACGTCATTGAGCCATTAGCGGCAGCTGGTTTTCATGTCGCAGCGCTAGACATGCGCGGATACGGGCTTTCAGATAAGCCCCCAAGCGGCTACGAGCACCGCTTTGTCACCGGAGACATCGCGGGTTCCATCCGAACCCTGGGGCATAACTCTGCCCACGTCATCGGAGCGGGCTCTGGCGCGTCCATCGCATGGTTGCTGGCCGCTAATTATCCCGACCACGTGGATTCGTTGCTAACCATGGGTGCGCTTCATCCCGCCGATATGCGTCGCGCAATTGGCCTTCGCCCCTGGCTTTTTTCCCACATTCTTCCGCTGACCATGATGTTTCGTCTCCCCCATTTTCTGCGTTCCTGGTGCTGGTCCCGGCGCGACCTGCTTATTGAGCGCGATCTGAGACTGACCACCGGCCTTAGATTCCACGTCAGCGAGCGTTTCTCGCAAGAACTGCGCCTACGTCGTAAGGCTATGTCGATCGACTCCACATTCCTCCCGGTGACAAAAACCTCTCGTTACAGCGTTAACGTTCCTCCCTCGAAATGGACACTGCCTAAGGTTCAGGTACCTGTGCACATGCTTGTCGACGCCTCCGCCACATCCGCATGGCTAGCTCGCCGAGCACACTCGCGGTCGGCAGCGGGACTAAGTACCTCCACTGTCGGAGGTACAGGCCAACGCCCACACCTGGAAAATCCTGAGGGTTTTGTTTCCGAGGTGCTGCGTTTTATCCGCTCTACTATCTAGCTGTCACACATTTTTGAGTATCCACCGGAGTCTCCAGCGCTGCGATATCTCCCACCATGTTTTGTACTTCTTGAGCAGTAAGTACATAACCGATGTCGCTGCTGTCTACGGATGCGCCAAAGACCACACCGAGCACGTTGCCTTCAGTGTCCACCATGGGGCCACCGGAATTTCCTTTACGGATACTGCCGCGCACGGTGTATGCCTCTCGCTCAACCCTGCCGTTGGAATAAATATCTGCACCCGAGATTTTAATGCGGTCGCTCACGCGGGCAGGGGCGGCTTCAAAGGGACCAGACTCCGGGAATCCCATGACTATGGCGTCCTCGCCAGACTCGGCTGGTTCTTGAGCCCAGGAAAGCGCAGGAAGGCTGATCTTGTCGGACTTTAGCACTGCTATGTCCAGCTGTGCGTTGTAGTACACGACTTCGGCAGGGAAGACTCCCTCGACGGTATCCAAGCTAACTTTATTGGTACCCGCCACTACGTGAGCATTAGTGATCACGTGAGATTCATCAATGACAAAGCCAGATCCCATGAGCCGCCGGCTACATTCTTCAGACTCTCCCAGCACATGAATAACTGAAGGACGTAAGCGCTCTACAAGAGCTGTATCAGCGACTTTAATTGCAGGCGCCTCTACGTTCTTTGATTGTGATCCCTCTACAAAAGGAGAAATCAAAGGCGGCAACCCGGACTCGTTAAGCATCGCTGAGATACGAGACGGCAATGTTGAGAAGGCAGCCGGAATATTGCGATCAACAAATCCCAGGATTGTAGAATTTTTAATCCCCTGGGATACCGAACCACTCAGGCTGGTAGCCAACGGAATAGCACCTAGCCATGCAACGATCAATGTGGCAAAGGCCTGAAATAAAGCGCCCACCATTGAGTCTATCGCCAGAGTTCTGCGCCACTGAGCCCGATCCCGTAAGGATGAGCCGATAAGCCCACCAACGAGGTTTCCTATCCCGACAAGAAGAATCACCGTGCCCAAAGCGAGTAGGAAGCGCAGTGCTGTGGATTCCGTCTGTTCCATTACCACCGGGGCAAGGGCAGCACCGCATATCAGACCTGCTATCACACCCAATGTGGAAAGCACCGAGGCAAAGGCACCCTGTCGCCATCCGGAAAAGATAGCAAAGATGAGCGCCAGCCCGATGATTATGTCCACGACTGTTCCTGGAGTCACGTCTGGAGGACCTTCCTATGAACTAAAGCGCGCTAGGCGCGATACCTGAGAGCTTGGCCGCAATTGGTGGTTTACCTACGCGGGTATAACTGGCCAAGCCGCTCGTTATTTCGCGATTCAGACAGTGTCTTGTGCAAATCGTAGCGGGTAGTTTTATCCCACGGCTGCTCCCATCCTGCATGAGCGATAAGAGCATCAAGCAGCCCTCCGGTGAACCCCCAGATCACATAATCGTTTACCCGAAATGCCGGCCCTGTCCAGTCCTGGTGCTGCACCACAAACCGATTAGCGGGATCCGTCAGAGCCAGCACTGGAATATTAGCTACTGAGTCGGCTTCTTGCGGGCTGACCACGCCAATGGGACTAACGCTATGCCAGTGGGCTAATACAGGAAGCACCGGGTAACCTGTGGCACGAATATGCACCTCAGGAAGCTGCGCCAGAGGGGTCACCGTCCGACGATCCAATCCCGTTTCCTCCCATGCTTCTCTGAGAGCACAGTCCACAGCATTAGCGTCAGTCTTATCTAGGCGTCCTCCAGGAAAAGCTATCTGCCCGGAGTGCGCTCTCATTCGCGGTGAACGATGCGTAAGAAGCACGGAGGCGTCATTAGGCATCTCTGCCGAGGTTTCTGCCCCGGCGAGAAGAACAAGCACTGCGGCGCGCCTAGTAGAATCTGGAGAGGACTCAGGGCGTAATGCCCTTCGGATCCTTCCGTCTATAACACCGCCGGTGACATCTCCTACGAGACGTCGCATCCATATGGGAGCGCGTTCTGGGCGCAGCGTGATGTTCTCTCCCGGCATATCCGGCCGTGGAAAATCGCTACCCTGCTTCTCGTTGCTATCCATCAAGAGGCCTCCGTGGGGGTAACGGTTGCGGGAAGTTTTCCTAACACTGCGGACTCAAGCTCTCCATAGTGTTCAAAGGGCTTAGGGATCGTCGAGATGAGCTTTCCATTCTGATCAAAAACAAGGGTGATGGGCACTACCTTAGGCAACCCGAGTGAGGCTGCGAAATTATTGTTGTTGTCTTGTAGCGATGGCATCTGAATGCCAAGGTCATTGAGCAGGGCAGCGCCATTAGCGGCATTGGGGTCCGCATGAACTCCTATCACAGAAAACTCTGGATGTTTGGCGGCGAGTTCATCAAAGAGCGGTAGTTCTTTGCGGCACGGCTCGCACCACCACGCCCACAGCGATACCACCGTAACGGCAGGCATAGGACGGGCGCGATGCTGAGCACCCAGACACGGGAGGGAAACACCACCTAAGTCTGCGATAGGACACTCCGGGCGATTCTGTACATTCTGTGCTGTCGCTTCGGTACCTTCAGCCCCGGTGCTGCCATTCTGATTGCCCGAGTTATCTCCACGCAGAAGCTGTGGAACTACCGCGAGCAGGAACACAAGCATCACAACAAAAACGCCAAAGGAAGCAGCGATTGTCTTTTTCATGCTCTAAGCTCCTGCCAACTCCAATAACGCTTCACGATTATCCCCTACCACTAAAGCAGATGCCAGCTCGGGATCTATCGGACCTTCAAGCCCAAAGCTTGGGCATTCCGCGGCTAAGAAACAGGCTCCGCACGCAGCTTTACGTGAATGACACACTCGGCGACCATGAAAGATGATGCGATGGGAAAACATCGTCCATTCTTTCTTTTCTATGAGTTCCGCGAGCTCAGCCTCTACTTTCAGCGGATCGGTGTGAGAGCTCAGGCCCATGCGCCGCACCAGCCTGCCAAAGTGCGTATCCACGGTAAGCCCCGGAATACCAAAAGCATTCCCTCGAACTACATTGGCAGTTTTTCTTCCTACGCCCGGTAGGCTCACCAGGTCCTGGATGCTCTGCGGGATTTCTCCGCCGAAGTCCGTCACAAGTTTCTGTCCCAAACCAATGAGGTGTGCGGCTTTTGCTTTATAGAATCCGGTAGGCCGGATGAGCTCTTGCAGCTCAAGCTCATTTGCGTTGGCGTAATCCCATGCTGTGGGGTATCTGGAGAAGAGCCGAGGAGTTACCTGATTAACTCGCACATCAGTGCATTGTGCGCTCAATACCGTGGCTACAGTGAGCTCTAACGGGGTTTTAAAGTCCAGCTCACAATGAGCCTCTGGGTAACCTATGCTCAGAAGCCTGTTAATTCTACGTGCTCGCCGCTTCTTACCCAGGGGAGTCTCCTGTCCGCGCGTAGCCCTATGCCTACCCACTTTGATCCGGGCGGCCGGCGGAGAAGTGGGCAACTCTGACAGATACTGACTCGACATGGCACCTACATTATTCCAGGCCTATGACATTGCTCCGACATTGGCCCAAAACCGCACTGCATACCAACGAATACGAGACTACAGTGACAGCATGAGCTTCCTGTTAGTATTTTTTGTTCCCCTTGCCTTGGCACTGTTCCTCTTATGGATGGATCGCCTAGAGATCAAGGTTCTCCATCCGCATGGAATCCCCGAGAAAAATAACGCTGCAGCAGACATCACCGACCTTCCTCGAACAGGAACAGCGGAAGAAGGATCCGACTCTACGGATAATGCTAAGAATTTTTTATCTAGCGAAGAAAAATAACCCCACCTTTTTAGCACCCCCGCTGCGGACCCCGAACCCCACGATGGGACGGATCTCTCTCGATAATTCAAAAATTTCACCCCCATTCAGTGAGCAAACCCCTCAATCTGTGACTAATCCATTTTGAAGGTGCAAAAGTGACGCAGTACATAGTATGGTGATCTAGGAAACATTAACTAGACCGGTCAAAGGCAATGCGAAGGTGTTTTCCACAATCGCGCCAAGATCCGGTATAACACCGCACTAGCTATAGCTCTGAATTGAAGAGATTCCTAGCGCGGCCTACTAGAGGAGTATTGACGTGGATGGTGTGCAGGATATTCTCTCCCGCGCCGGAATTTTTCAGGGTGTAGACCCAGTTGCAGTTGGCAACCTGATTCAGGAGCTTGAAAGCGTCCGATTCCCGCGCGGGGCAACAATCTTTGAAGAGGGTGAGCCTGGCGATCGTTTGTACATAATCACTTCCGGAAAAGTGAAGCTAGCCCGTCATTCACTCGATGGCCGTGAAAACCTCTTAACAGTCATGGGCCCTTCCGACATGTTCGGTGAGCTCTCTATCTTCGATCCAGGCCCACGTACTTCTTCTGCCGTCTGCGTCACCGAAGTCCATGCCGCCACCATGAATTCAGAGATGCTTCGCCAGTGGATCAGCGACCACCCAGAAATTTCCGAGCAGCTGCTTCGCGTTTTGGCCCGCCGCCTGCGCCGCACGAATGCTTCTCTCGCTGATCTGATCTTCACAGACGTACCTGGTCGCGTCGCTAAGACGCTCCTGCAACTAGCAAACCGCTTTGGTACTCAAGAAGGCGGAGCACTCCGGGTAAATCACGATCTCACCCAGGAAGAGATCGCCCAGCTCGTAGGCGCCAGCCGTGAGACCGTGAACAAGGCCCTAGCTACGTTCGCTCACCGCGGCTGGATCCGACTCGAAGGCAAGTCAGTCCTGATCGTAGACACTGAGCACCTGGCAAAGCGCGCACGCTAACGCTTTCCCTATAAAGGGCCTGTGGCCCCGGTTCCCCCTCATATGAGAACCGGGGCCACAGGCCTTTATTGAAGGCAACTTATTCTTGTTCTGCGAGATAGCGCAGGGCCACGCGGGTCGACTGTTCCGCAGCGCCTCGAAGAACTGGGTCTACGTCATCATAGACAGCGTCGATAAGCTGCTTGATGGGAACATCCTCACCGAGTTCAGCACGCGCAGCACGAATCTGATCAAGCCGTTGGCGGCGCCGCTGGGTATACCAATGCGCAAAGCTTGCAACGTCATCCCCATCCGGCCCGTGCCCCGGCATAAGACGTACGTCTTTACCTCGATCTTCCAAAAGCGCAAGAGTGCTAAGGTAGTCCCCCAAATCCCCATCAGTCTCGGAAATCATCGTGGTATGGCGCCCAGCGATAGTATCGCCAGTGATAATCCCCTCTAACTCCGATGCGTGAGGCTCCCCGCTCCACACAAAAAAACACACAGAGTCGGCAGTATGCCCTGGGGTAAAAACAACTTCCACTTGCGGAGTAACCCCATCCACTGTGATCACTTCACCGTCGACAAGCGGCGCTCCGCCTTTGCAATAAGCCGGGTCCTGAGCCCGAATGGGAGCACCCCCCGTGAGCTGGTAGAAGCGCGGCGCGCCATCAGCGTGATCATGATGCCTATGAGTGAGCAGTATCAGGCCGACCTCATTAGCCTTGCTATTTAAGACATTGAGGTGCCCCTCATCCTCAGGGCCGGGATCAATAACTATGCTGCGCGCGTCCCCCTCAGCACGCACAACCCACGAATTGGTTCCTTCGAGAGCGGCGTACCCCGGATTAGGACAAAGTACCACCGAAACGGACGGACTAACCGGCCGCAGCTGACTGTAAGCAGGATGCTCCATGCCCATCAGCTTAGCCATTCTCGCCATGCCAAACTACTTAAACGAGACCCCGCCATTAGTTTTGCAGGGTCCGTTTGCATAGAGAACCGTTAAAGCTTCTTACTCAGCAACCTCAACAATAACTTCGATTTCAACGGGGGAATTCAAGGGCAATTCCGCTACCCCTACAGCACTACGCACATGCTCACCGGCTGCGCCAAAGACTTCTCCCATAAGGTTTGAGGCGCCGTTGACCACCCCAGGCTGTCCGCCAAAATCCTGTGCAGAGGCCACAAACCCCACGACCTTAAGGACTCGGGTCACCTTATCAATGCCGACCAGCGCATCGATGGCGGCCAGAGCGTTTAAAGCAGCCACGCGGGCATAGGATTCAGCCTGTTCCGCGGAGACTTCCGCCCCGACTTTGCCCACTGCTGGCAAGGAGCCATCGATAAAAGGAAGCTGCCCAGAGGTCCAAACCTGGTTTCCCACCTTTGTTGCTGGGATATAAACAGCCACAGGTGCCGCAACTTTTGGCAGCTCTATGCCTAAGTTTTTAAGATTCTCGCTTGCCGTCATTACTCAACCTCACGCTTCATATAAGCAACAACGTTCTCAGGATTTGGCCCCGGCACAACGTTAACCAGCTCCCAGCCGTCCTCGCCCCAGGTATCCAAAATCTGCTTAGTCGCGTGAGTTAGCAGAGGCACAGTGGCATATTCCCATTTAGTCATGTCTATAACTGTACCTGCTACTGCAAACCCACGATAAGGGCTTATCGACGCAAGGGATTCACACCGCCCCGCACTACAAACACAGTACGCAGGCCGCCCCCTTACACCCCGGAGAGTTCGCCTCCGCGTGCAAAGAAATCTCGCCAACTTTTAACGTCAGGATTGTTGCGCAGAATGGAACGCCTTTGCCGCTCCGTTAAGCCTCCCCACACGCCGAATTCCACGCGATTGTCCAGGGCATCTGCACGGCAACGCATCATCACGGGGCACTCGCTACAAATAGCTGCGGCACGGCGCTGCGCAGCGCCGCGAACAAAAAGAGCGTCCGGGTCTTCATGCCGGCAGTGGGCGTGCATAACCCAGTCTCCACGATCCAATGCCTGAAGTGACCCCAATGAATCTTCCTCTAGGGGGCTGATCTTACGTACGTTCATCAACGAAGTTGTCATGATGAACTCCTCCTGACATAAATCTTGGAACGAACTAGAGGCTTAAAAACCAAGCCTCTGCGCCTTTTTATAGGCGCCCAACGTGAACTCATGTAAGTCTATTCACAGAAAGTTGCATAAGTCGAATGCATCACACTTTGTGGGGATATTTCCTACTTCCCCCTACAACGGTTGCTTAGCTAGGGTAAAGGGGTGTCAAAGTGGAATTCACTCAACAGGATCGTCGCCGCTGCCGTAGCAGCAGGGGCTGCCAGCGCCCTAGCGCTCTCCCCCATAGCTGCCATTACAGGCGTTGCAGCTGCACGCACTAGTGCAACAATGCAGTCCAATCTTCAAGATTTGACCGACGGGTCCGCTCCCGGGGTCTCCACCATTTTAGACAATCAGGGCTCACCTATCGCATGGCTGTATTCCCAGCGCAGATACTCAGTGCCGTCGGAAGCAATCCCACAGACAGTGAAGGATGCGGTCGTCTCCATCGAAGACCGACGCTTTTATGAACATAAGGGCGTGGATTTACAAGGCAATCTCCGCGCGATCGCTGCCAACCTTTTTGCTGGAGGCGTGGCGCAAGGCGCGTCCACCCTGGATCAGCAATATGTAAAGAATTATCTGCTTCTTGTCACATCTAACAATGCCGACGAGCAAGCCGCCGCTACGGAGACATCTATCCCGCGTAAATTGCGCGAGATGCGGATGGCCTCGACCATCGACAAGATGCTTTCTAAAGATGAGATCCTTACCCGCTATCTCAATCTGGTGCCCTTTGGAAACAACTCCTTTGGCATCGAGGCAGCAGCAAGGACTTACTTTGGTATATCCGCCTCAGAACTGTCTTTGGCTCAATCTGCAATGTTTGCCGGCATGGTGCAGTCGTCCTCCTACCTCAATCCCTTCACCAATGCGCCTGCCGTTATTGAGCGCCGTAACACAGTTTTGGACTCTATGGTGATGAACGGCTACATCAACCAAGAAGAAGCCGACCTAGCCAAAGCCGAGCCCCTCGGAGTGCTAGACGCCCCCCAGGGCTTGGCAAATGGTTGTATCGCCGCTGGCGATAGTGGGTTCTTTTGCGACCATGTCCTCAGCTACCTCAACAAAAAAGGTTTGAGCACCGAACAAATCACCAAAGGCGCTTACACCATTAAAACCACCCTTGACCCACAGACTCAGTTGGCTGCGCATAATGCGGTGACTAGTCAGGTCAATTCGCAGTCCCCCGGGGTCGCCGATGTTATGAATATCATCGAGCCCGGCACAAATTCGCGCAAGATCCTGGCAATGACTTCTTCCCGCGATTACGGCCTAGATCTCAATGCAGGTCAAACGGTTCTTCCACAGACTTCCTCCCTGGTGGGCGCAGGCGCCGGATCCATATTCAAGATTTTCACAGCCGCTGCCGCCCTCAAGCAGGGTTATGGCTTGGACACCGTTTTGCAGGTTCCTCGCCGTTATGAGGCCAAGGGGCTTGGCGACGGCGGCGCCGCGGGATGCGCCCCCGGAACCTACTGCGTGGAAAACTCTGGTTCCTACGCCCCACAGATGTCTCTACGCGATGCCCTAGCTTATTCACCCAACACCCCGTTTGTTAAGCTCATCGAATCCGTTGGCGTACGCGACGTGGTTGACATTTCTGTAGCTTTGGGATTGCGTAGCTACTCCGAAAAAGGGTCCTTTGACCAGGACAACTCCATCGCAGACTATTTCAAGGAGCACAACCTGGGTTCCTATACCCTAGGCCCCACAGCCGTTAATGCTCTCGAGCTCTCCAACGTCGCTGCTTCCCTAGCCTCCGATGGCATGTGGTGCGAGCCAAGCCCTATCGAATCCGTGACCGACCACAATGGCAACGAGGTCTACATAGAGCGCCCCGCATGTGAGCAGGCCCTCAGCAAAGAAATTGCCAATGCACTATCCAACGGACTAAGTCAGGACATCATCAAGGGAACTGGCTCGGCCGCGGCAAAGGCCGCAGGATTCCGTGCGCCAACGGCCGCCAAGACAGGCACCACGGAATCTCACCAGTCAGCTGCCTTCCTCGGCTTTAACTCCAACTTTGCGTCTGCGGCATATATTTACAACGATGGAACAACCGTCTCCCCGCTGTGTACCTCTCCGGTCTCTCAGTGTGGAAAAGGCACGCTCTTCGGCGGCGACGAGCCCGCCCGTACCTGGTTTACCGCCGCAACAGCAACCGGCCGAGCAGCAACCGGCGCCCTGCCGGCTTACAATACAAAGTACAACCGCGGATCCTCAGAAGACCTAGGTAGCTCCTATGTCGGCCGCAATGGCGATGACGTAAAACGTGAGCTTAGCGGCAAGGGATACAAAGTTGTCACCGAATACACCGCGGGCAATGGCTTACCCAAGGATCATGTGGTCCGTACGGAGGTTCCCGTTCCTCTCAAATCAGATTCAACCATCAAGCTCGTCCTTTCAGACGGCACTCCCCCTCGGCGAACCACCAGCCCTCTGATACCGCGGGACGAAGGCCCCTCCGATAACAACCGCAACCCGGGAGGGGACGACCTGGCAAACCTGCTACAACAGCTGCTTGGCAGGTAGCCTTACCAAGCAGCCTGAATACAACCTAGGCTAGCGCCGCACGAACTGCCGTGGACAGGCGCTTGCCGTCGGCCTGGCCTGCAGCTTTAGCCGTAGCTATCTTCATAACCTGGCCCATCTGCTTCATCGTGGCCTCGCCGTGCTCCGCAGCGACTTCTTCAACTGCTTGGGCAACGAGTGCGGCGAGTTGGGCGTCGTCAAGCTGTGCAGGCTGGTATTCCGCGAGAATATCTGCTTCCTGAGTTTCTGCGTCGGCTAGTTCTTGTCGGCCTGCTCCCGCATACACTTCTGCGGATTCGCGACGCTTTTTAATCTCGCGAGCGATGACCTTGAGCACATCTCCATCAGTTAACTCATGCTTTGTTCCACTTGTCTCCTCCGTCTGGATTGCCGCTAACAGCATACGCAACGTGCCCGTACGCTCCTTTTCCCTAGCTTTCATGGCGGTGGTCAAATCTGCACGGATCTTCTTTTTGAGTTCACTCATGGTTGTTAAGCCTACTCGCAGGTACGCTATACGAGTGGCTTCATTGACAAAGACTCTTCTCACGGCAACCGGTGTGCTAGGACTCACTGGATTCTCCGCCCTCGCATGGGCGTATCGCGAATGCTCTAACTTTGAGCTCAAGATTGTGGAGCTTCCCATCCTGGAGCCTGGAGTCTTAAGAAATGCAGATGAATTTAGGATCCTGCACCTCAGCGATCTCCATATGACGCCCAACCAGGTGAAGAAACAAGAATGGGTAGCACAGCTGGATAGGCTTTCCCCAGACCTCGTTATTAACACGGGAGATAATCTCAGTGATCCTAAGGGAGTACCTGGAGTGTTGCGGGCTCTCGGCCCACTGCTACGGCGCCCCGGGCTCTTCGTTTTTGGCACCAACGATTATTTTGCCCCAAGTATGGTCAATCCTTTCCTCTATCTCTTTGGCAAAAAGCGTAAGCCCAGCGAGGTGCCGCTGCCTTGGAAAGGAATGCGCGCTGCCTTCATAGAACACGGATGGCGCGATGCTAACCAGGCCCGTCACGAGTTCCAAATCAACCATGTGCGCATCGCCGTAGGCGGTGTCGACGACCCCCACCACGACCTCGACGACTATGAAGAAATAGCCGGGCCCCCGAACCCGGACGCAGACCTCAGCATTGCGCTGCTGCATGCTCCGGAGCCACGCGTACTAGAGCGCTTTGAACGCGATGGTTATATGTTGTCGCTTTCCGGCCACACCCACGGTGGCCAGGTTTGCTTGCCCGGTTCTCGAGCCCTTGTGACCAATTGCGGGATTGATACCCGAAGAGTGCAGGGCCTACATACCTTTGGAAAGATGTGGATGCATGTTTCCAATGGCCTGGGCACCTCTAAATTTGCCCCCATTCGCCTTTTCTGCCGGCCCTCCGCCACATTAATCCGCGTCACCGAGCGTTAAGACAATGCAGTTTTGTTGTTTACTACATTGATCAACTAGAGTATTTCCCGTATCAACGGGATATGGCGCAGCTTGGTAGCGCGCTTCGTTCGGGACGAAGAGGTCGCAGGTTCAAATCCTGTTATCCCGACCATTGAGATAAGCTGGGACATGGTGTACACCATGTCCCAGCTTATTCCTTTGTTTGGGGTTAAGTAGCAAAAAGTGTGTCCGTTTCTAGCGGTTGTTACTGGTGAACCTATCTAAAACGGCGTGGAATAGCTCCCAGGGGTTATTCCACGCGAGGGTGTCGGACTCTTTGTGCATGAGGGTTAAAACCCCAATCACGAAGGAGAGTACGCAACAATGACTGTTGCGTCCCCCGAAGAAACATGCTGACACTGAGCGCGTCGCTGACATCAGCCGCCGGCTGATGAACAATCCCGAAACCACCAAGCTCATCCAAGAGCTGGGCGAATCAACCTCCGACGCTAACGAGCTAGTGCGTGGTTTGCTGCAGGCCACGATCAACACCGGGTTGAATACAGAAATGGATGCTCACCTTAGCTACGAACATGGTGACCGCGCGGGCAAAGACGCTGTTGGTCAGGCAACAGTTGCAACGGCTCGTATCTCATGACGGTGGACTCAGCCTACGGACCTGTCGATAGTAGTGTTCCTCACGATAGGTCTGGCACCTACATGCCGCGTATGGTCCCCAAAGGCAGCCGCAGACTCACCGACCTTGATGACATGATCATCAGCCTGTACGCCGGTGCAATGACCGTGCGCGGCATCGAACACCACCTGGCCACAACCACGGGGGTAAATCTGTCGCCGGATACCATCAGCGCAGTCACCGATGCAGTCCTTGAAGAAGTCACCGTGTGGCAGACCAGGCAACTCAACGAGTTCTACCCAGTAATTTTCCTTGACGCGCTACGCGTGAAGATCCGCGACAACCGGCGCGTAGTCAACAAGGCCGTTTACATGGCTGTTGGTGTGAACATGGAAGGCATCAAACACATTTTGGGGCTATGGGGTACCACCAATGAGGGAGCAACGTTCTGGCCGCAGGTGTGTGCAGAAAATTGCCAACCGCGGTGTCAGCGATGTCTTTATCGTTTGCTGCGACGGGCTCAAAGGCTTTCCTGAGGCAATCCAAGCAACGTAGCCAGATTCGATGATCTAGACCTGCGTTGTCCATCTGATTCGTGCCGCCAACCGGTGGGTAGTCTACGGTAACCGAAAAGCAGTGCGAAGTATCTGCCGAGCAATCTATACCGCTGTTAATGACGATAAGGCCCGCGCAGCACTCGAGGAGTTCGAAGCCAGTGAGCTTGGTCAGAAGTATCCGCAATCAATGAAAGTATGGCGCGAGGCATGGGATAAATTCATCCCGTTCCTGCAGTTCCCGCCGTCAGCTAGGAAGGTTATCTACACCACGAATTCCATCGAGCTGTCCGCCGTGCCAGAGAAGGAGCCAAGGTTTTTGTTTCAGCCAAGCGGCTGATCGAAGGTAGTAGGGCGACTAATGGGAAGCAGGCTATCAATCAGCTTTCCGTGGTATACCCCGGCTGGTTCGCTTTATACTTGCAAATCAGCCCCCGTACGCAAACGGACTGACACCCTCAATCGATGTGAAATAACTCCCAAAGGCCTATTCCACGCCGATTTGTGTGCGTTGACCAGTAGCAATCATCAAAAGCAGACACACTTTTGCTGCTTAACCCGAAATATCGCCACACAATCACTACTTGAAACAAAAGCAAAGGCCAGCGGGCTAAGACTCACCGGCGCCTTACACATACGGCCGAAATACCCCCCAGTTTCCACTATCCAAGATGATGGAAAGGCTTCACAAAAGCATAGGAACACCCCAGCCAACACGAGCCACGACATACCATATTCAAACACCATAGTTCTCTGCATGGATCTACCGATTTCTCTTCATTGCGCAGCGGCCTCGACGAAACTGGGCGCGCCTTGGTCATCCCGTAACCACGCAGGATAAGGAAGCCGTCTTCAGGATATCGCCCACGACACGGCATAAACACTTGACCGAAAAACGATCTCTATATCAGTCGATAAAGGAGATCGCTTCTTGCAGTAGGGGTCGTCCGAGACTCTGCAGCGAAAAACAGATACCAGCTTCAACGTCTCGTTCGTTTAACGCAACGTTGCATTCTCTTCGGATGATCGGTTTTGGCTACTTCATGATTTACTTCTGAATCGAGCTCGGAAAAGTAGATGCACTCAGGACATCGGAGATAGATTTCATAGGTTAACCTTACCTATAGAAGTATCGCTGCTGGAATATGAAAGGGACTATCTCTTGGTGGCAGTGTAAGCTGCCACGGCTCCTCCGATGACGGCAGTGAAGCCAGCTACACCGCCGGCAACCTGCCAGCATGTTGCAACAACAGGAGCAGCTGCAGCCGAGGTGACGGGACGTGAGTGACGGGACGTGAGTATTCATTTGCATCAAAATCGATGCTCTATGAGTTTAGATACTCGGAAACCTGCATAATGGGTCCTTTTAATGAGTTAGAGCTAAAGAGGGTACACCCCCGCATTGAACACTATTGGTTATAGTTTCAAGTAAGGGATGTTGCTGACGATGATAGCTGTAAAGAAAGTTAGAATCGTGCTCGGTTTTAATCAAAAAATTATCTAAAGAAATATTTCTGCTGTGCCACAGTGGCCCCTACTTTCGTACGACAATCAGCCAGAAACAAGGATATAGCTTGCTTAAATTCGATAACGTACAGAAGAGTTTCGGCTCAAAACAGGTGCTCAAAGGCGTAAATTTTTCCGTGGATCGCGGCGAGATAGTTGGCCTGCTTGCTTCAAACGGTGGGGGCAAGACTACTTCGATGAGAATCGCACTCGGGCTCATGAAACCAGACATAGGTGAGGTCTTAGTTGCGGGGCAGAAAATTGCTCCCGATTCAGTTCGAGGTGTCGGATATATGCCTGAAGAACGTGGACTTTACTCTGATGAGACTGTGGTCAACCAGCTCCGCTACTTTGCGCGACTACACCGAATACCGAAGGAGAAAATGAAGCCTCGAATTAAAGAACTCCTGGATAAGCTTGAAGTATCCCAATTCGCCGACTCAAAAGTTAAGGAACTGTCGCTAGGAAACAAGCAACGGATCCAGATTGCTTCTGCTTTAATTCATTCGCCAGAGTTGTTGGTTTTAGACGAACCCTTTTCAGGCCTTGATCCTTTAGCTGTTGATCGTTTTCAGTATCTTCTACGGGAATACGCTGCCAGCGGTGCCGCAATATTGTTCAGCTCGCACCAGATCGAAATCGTAGAAAAATATCCGATCGTGTAGTCATTATGAAAGACGGGATAGTTTCATATGACGGAACTGCATCTGGCATTTCCTCGCCAGAGGATAAAGTATTTGGTCCATGTATCACTGAACCTTAGTAAAGGTAGAAAAATCGAGGATATTACTTTTGACAATAACGAGAGAATAGAATCAGCTCAGGCTGTTATTGATGGCGTGAAATTGATCTTGAAATCCGGGGAAATTTCTGTTGGCGAGTTGATGCAATGCGGATTGAAACCCGAAGAAATACGCGAAATGCGATACGAGAAAAATTCGCTTCTTGACACCCTATCGAGCATTTATGGCAAGGATACCTGATCAATGATAATTGCAAACGATTCTTTTCGATATTCTCTTGTATTTCTGGTGGCCCAAAGAGAGGCACTTCTTAGCGTTAGAAGTAAATCAGTCTCGATAGTTTTTGCTGTAGTTGCCTTGGGAGCGATTGCCTTAGTCGGCTTTTCTTCGAAACAAGTTGTTAATTCCGGCAAAGATTTCAATCCACACGATGTAAGTGTTGTCGTGGGGTTATTTATGCTGGTTGCGTTGTCGATGTCCATCATGATGAGCTCACCTCTACTAGGCGCTTCCATGGTTGACGAGAAAGATAACAAAGTTGTTGAGATTCTTCTTTCTTCGATTCGTGCTGATGAGTTATACCTAGGAAAGGTGTTTGGCCACGTTATTATCGGACTATTTCAACTAACTGCCCTTTGGGGAATTACAGCAGTTTCTTCTATTTTATTTGGATTGTCGGATTTTGCTAGTTTTCCATGGTCAAGAACATTCATAGTGCTCTTGTTTATGTTTCCTGGCTACCTTGTTTTTACTGCTTTATTTGGCATGGCAGGTGCTCTTGTTTCAAGAAATGAAGACTACTTAGCTGCGCAACTTCCGATCCTTATCCTCTTTTTTGTCACGCTATTTGTCCCGTTTTTGCCGTTGATCAAAATTGGCTCTTTTGAAAGTGGTTGGCTTCCAGCAGTTTCTTGGATTCCACCACTGTCCATGGTGGCTACTCCGGTTAGGGAAATCTATATTGGGGAACCCAACTGGGTAGTAGTAATTTCATGGATTTTACTGCTGGTTTTATCTGCTTTTCTCTTCTTCCTGGGCGCCCTTACTTTTAAGAAAAATATTCTGAAGTAGAACTATGTAGCGCAGAATAATTGGCAAATCCCTCGGCGTATGCCAACTGACTTGTCACCTATCACCGCCGCAGTCGAGCAGTGCCAAAAGTGTCAGTTTGGAGCTGACTCAAATCCTGTTATCCCGACCATTGAGAGCAGGCTAGTGACCCATTGGATTGCTGGCCTGTTTTTCTGTGTGTTACCGCGCCGCCCTGTCATCCTTACCACCGACAGATCCTGCATTTCCATAGACAAAAGCCCAAAATCATGCCCCATAACGCCTCTTTGTCTATGGAAATGCAGGATCGCAACCCCAGACCCCGGCCAGACCCGCCCCTGTCACATAAAAATATCAGATTCTATTGCTGGTATGCTCATTTACTTCATGTGGAACATAGACAGGAAGGCATGCAATGAGAATGACCCGTCGAAAAGCCCTGACGGTTGCCACCCTAGTTACTCTTAGCTCGTTCACCAGTGTAAGCACCGGACACGCCATCGACTTTGGGAATATCATGCGATTGCCTTCCGCTTTATCTTCAGCCTTATCCTCTGGTTCTTCTGGCTCCTCGGCCCCAGACGCTAAGCCTGCCCCACAGCGCCCAAACCGAATCTCCGAAGGCCTCACAGTTACTATGCTCGACGATCTTTTCGGGCGTGGTAAATCCGACAAGGTCGGTATCCTCTCCGGTGATCTAGGGGAAATGGTCCGACTAGCCAAGGACGGCAAAGAATTTGCCATCATTTTCGGGGACTCCTTCACAGGCGAAGGGCTACAGGGTGAGTGGAAAAGTCCCATCGGTTTAGTGGCCAAGCTGGGAGAAGACGGAAAAATACAGATTGTTCGCCCACTCAACGAGGGGGAAAAAGCCGAGCAGCTTATTAAGTACGAGCATAAAGATCGCCTCACGCTCCTCCCCTCGGACGTCATTAACATCGACGGGACAATCTACATGCAGGCCATGTGGCATCAGGGCCTAGGCAACGTCATAAAAACTCAGATCTGGAAGTCCACCGATCAGGGAAAGACCTGGTCTAGCGTCAACGAGATACCCGCTAGTTACATGAACGAGTTCGGCAGCCTTCTCTCCTGGGAAAACGGCGATGACGGCTACGTATATATGGTCTCCTCTAAATTCGGCCGCGCACACAGCGTCTATCTCACCCGTTTCCGCCCTGAACAGATCGGCGATGAACAGCAGTGGGAGCACTATAACCCCACTGCAAACACCTGGTCCAAGCATGTCGACGGTGCACATCTCACACCGATCCTCAGCAATTCGGTTAAGGCCGGTGAAATGTCCCTGCGCCGCATAGAGGGGCATTGGGTACTCAGTATGTTCAATGAAGAGACCTGGGCCATCGAGGTACGGATCTCCGAGAAACTCGACCAAAGCTGGGACAAGATTAAACCAGCCAATGTGGTGGTCGCGGGCACCGGCGGCTGGGGAGCTAAACAAAATGAAAATAACTTCACCCAGCTCTACGGCGGCTATATCACGCCTTTTTCCACCCTCGCTGACATGAACATTGTGGTGTCACAGTGGAATACTTCTAACAACAGCCGCTATAACTCCACGCAGTTTAACGTCAAGGGCTTGGATAAGTTCTTCAACATCACGCCTAAGCCTGCCGACGCTCAGCCGACGCCACGAGCAGTTACTGCAGATCAGACTGCGGATCAAAGCGTGATTGAGGTATCTGAGGTAGCACCAGCAGATTCCGATAAGGCCGCCACGCCAGAACAAGAGATTATAGAAAGCGTCGCGCCGGTAGAGGTGCTACCCCTTACCGGCGCGCTTGATTCACAGAAAAACTAGCGGATGATGTCCTCAGGTGTTGCATGAGCACCTGAGGGTTCTCGCTTACCTAGCAGCTTCAGTGCCGCTGCTCCGACAGCCGCTAGACCAGCGGTGACCACAATGGCAACCCACAAGGCTGGGGAATGCGTTCCATTGCCAAGTGAGCTTAACGCCAGCGTGGGGTAGTTCAACGGCATAAGGTTCACTAAGGCCTGAGCAGTTGTACCGATCTGCGCTGTTGCCGCAGAATTCCATACCCATCCCACAACGCCCACCTGCGCGATAATTCCCACAAGTGCAGCCAGATAGCCCCATGTAGCGCCAAATGCCCGAATAAGGACGGCCGTCCCCAAGCCAGAGGCTAAGACGAGCAGGGCGCATATTCCAGCAGCCGCAGCTGCTTCCGCCGCCCCCAGCTCGCTGCCTAGAATCGCCACGAGTGAGCCACCTAGAGCTGCGAGCGCTATGCCTCCGACAAGGCTTACTACCCATGCCCGGCCACGCCCGTAGGTACCGGCGGCAAGCATGACTCCCGCGGCGACTAGGAAGGCATACATGGGAGCAAGCGTCTTAGTTATCCCTGCTTCTTTAGCTTCTGGAGTTCCCGCTTGGATAACAGGCAGCGCGCGCGAGACTGCGCCAACACGGTCCTGGTTGGTTTTAGCCATCCCATCGACTTTTTGAGCACCCTGGTCAAGCTGTTCTACCCCTTTGAGAGCCTCATCGACGCCAGCGGCGAGCTCGTTAAGGCCGGCAGAAAGTTCTTTAGAGCCTTTAGTGGCTGAATAGATGCCATCGTGGAAGCCATAACCCGGAACATGGAGCTGGTTGGCCAGTTCACGCGAGCCATCACGGAGTTTAGTCAGCTGATCAGTAATGCTTTTGTCTACTTGGAAAGTGTCTACTTGATTGCGGAATTCCTCTAGCTCCGGTTTGAACTCGGCAGCCTTAGGATCTTTGCTTTTGGCAATGTCTCCGATGGTTCGATCAATCGCCCCAAGGATTTGTCCACGAACTGCTTCCAGAGCAAAGAGTTGTCCAACCGCATGGTCTACCCCATTGGCTATCTCTGTTGCACCATTTCCGAGCTGGCCGGTGGCGGCCTGAAGTTGGTTCATGCCGTCGGCAAGCTTTGCGGCCCCATCGCGGGCGGATGTTGTTCCTGCGCCGAGTTGTTTGGATCCTTCGGCGAGCTTGTGTGTGCCGTCGGCAAGCTGCTTGGTTCCGCCTTTGAGCAGTCCTGCTTGGGCACCGGCTTCTCCGGCTGCGCGGCGGGCGTCGACAAGCGCTGCATCGTCATGCACTGCGGGGGCACCAGCTGATTCCTCCCCCGTGGACCAGGAACTGGCAAGATCGTAATCAGTGCTCACTGCGTAAACAGTGCCGGCGATCAGTGGAGCAGCCAGGAGAATAGCTGCGCTGAGGTGGCGAACGGCAAATCGACTCATACTATAAAAATGTACTTAGCCAGCTGATTTTTCGGCTAACGACCCACCGAAACACCCCAATAAGCATAAGAAACTTATATACCATAAGCCCTACCTGACCATAGTAAACACAGCAAACACTGGTAACGTGAAAAAAGTTGACCAAAACCTAAAAATTCCCCGAATCTGTGGGTGTGAGTGATCTGTGACCTTATTGTTAGTTCTCGTGCTGGCTGCCTTTACGGTATCCTGCGCACCTGTAGCCGTCCGAGTCTGCGAGAGAAAGGCCGGGTGGCCGCTGGCTGCCCTGCTTCTCATCGCGGCTGGACTCCTTTGTAAGGAACTCCCTGCTGTACTCGATGAGACTCCGATCGTCTGGACGTACACGTGGATACCCGACGCGCTCGGCCACGGCATCGACATACAGCTAGCTTTGCGAGCCGATGCCCTCAGCGTTTTCTTTGCGCTCCTCGCCCTTGTCATTGGCTCCATCGTCTTTATCTATTCTGCGTCTTACCTCCCTAAAAAAACGGGGAATACCAGCTTTTATACCCTGATGACTGCGTTCATGGCAGCCATCCTTATGCTGGTGCTTGCCGACGACGTCTTCACCCTCTTCATCGCATGGGAGCTCGTTTCTCTTGCTTCCTTCATGCTCATCGCCAGGTCTGGCGGCAGCGGTGGTGAATTAGGCTCGCAACGCACACTGATATTGACGTTCATCGGTGGCCTTACGCTGTTGGTATCTATGGCAATTGCTGCCACCCAAGCGGGTACCACCAACATTCATGAGATCCTGGTATCTGATTTCTGGGCAGAAAAACCGGCGCTCACCACCGTCTTGGGTGTGCTCGTGGCAGTCTCCGCGTTTACTAAATCTGCGCAGTTCCCCTTCCACTTCTGGTTGCCCGAGGCAATGGCAGCAGCTACCCCGGTTTCTGCATTCCTACACGCTGCAGCCGTGGTAAAGGCCGGCATTTATGTGTTGATGCGCTTCAGCGCGGTATTCCATAACAACCAAACGTGGAACCTCCTGCTCATAACGGTGGGCATGCTGACCGCTGTCATGGCGGCATTCTTTGCGATTCAAAAGACAGATCTAAAAAAACTCACCGCATACTCCACTGTTTCCCATCTCGGTTGGATCGTAGCCACCATCGGCGTAGGCACACCTTTTGCCTTGGCTGCCGCACTCGTGCATACGCTTGCGCACGCGCTGTTTAAGTCATCGCTTTTTATGCTCATCGGCGTTATCGATCACCAAACCGGGACGCGAGATGCATCCCGCCTAGGTTCTTCCTGGAGGCAGCTACCATTCACCTTTGGATCTGTCATTCTGGCGGCGTCATCGATGGCCGCGGTGCCCCCCATGCTGGGCTTTGTGTCCAAAGAAGGACTTCTCGCAGCCTTGGCTGAAGCCCCTCTGGGCAAAGCTGGCATCGTAGTCCTCCTGCTCACCGCGGGTATCGGTGCTCTCTTCACCTTTACGTACTCCGTACGCATTGTTGCCGACGGCTTTATCGACGGCGACCGCGATATGTCGCATGTAAAAGAAGCACCCGTGTCCCTATGGCTTCCCGCAGCGCTCCCCGGCGCGCTCTCACTGCCCTTGGCATTTGCCCTGGGGTATCTCAATCTTCCGATTTCTGAGGCCGTGGACGTAGTCGCAGAAGACCCTCACACGCACCTTGCCTTGTGGCACGGTCTATCACTCGTCTTCATTATTTCCCTGGTGGTTTTTGTCTTAGGAATCGTGGGAGTTGTCTTCCGCAAACAAATTTGGATGGCTTTGGGTAGTCGACCGCTGTTCCCAACTAGTGGCAATGATGTACTCCGTCTCATGCACCAAGGATCCTCTAGCCTGGGTCGTGCGATGGGCGCGATGGCGGATTCTATTGCTCCTACCCGCCACCTGGCATATATGTTCCTGACCATTATTATTTTTGGTGCTTTCTACGTATTGCCGGGTCTTGTGGGTGGCGGCGTAGATGGCATTCCGGCACCTGCCCGAATCTCTACGGATCGCTGGTATGACGCCATACCTTTGGCCATAGTTCTGCTCGGCGTGATTGCCCTGGTTCGTACTAAGAAACGTCTTAGCGGCGTGGTTCTGATCGGCGTAGTCGGCGCCGGCGTAACGCTGCAGGTTTTCATGCTCGGTGCTCCCGACGTCGCGATGACTCAGTTTATGGTTGAGGCTCTGACCGTGGTCATCATGATGATGGTGGTACGCCAGCAGCCCAGTCACTTTCATAAACCGCGCAAGAGCCAGAAGGCCCTTGGCATTGCTATGGCAACTGGAGTAGGCCTATTTGCGTTCCTCTCAGTGTGGGTGCTGTTGTCGCGGCATGAACGCAGTGAGCTAGCCCTGTGGTATCTCAACGAGGCTCCCAAGATTTCTGGTGGGGATAACGTAGTAAACACCATCCTGGTTGAGTTCCGTGGGTTTGATACCTTAGGCGAGCTCTCGGTCCTTGGTATGGCCGCTATCGTGATTGCCGCAGTGATTACGTCTATGCCTCGCTATCCTTTTGCCAAAGGCACTCATCCGGCGCCTTTCAGCGGCTCGGACCTCAATTCAATTCCTCTTCGCATCCTGCTCAAAGTACTGGTGCCAGTGCTGATAGTGCTGTCTGTCATGATCTTCTGGCGCGGCCATAATGCGCCAGGCGGCGGCTTTATCGCGGCTCTTGTTGCAAGTACCGCCATGATGCTGAGCTATCTCTCATTCCCACGCGATAAACATATTTTCCCAGTACGCACGCCCATTTACCTCACGGGCATAGGGATTTTAACCGCTATTTTTGCAGGTTTCCTGGGATTGAGTCATGGTTCCTTCCTCTATGCGATTCATGGGCATTGGGCTGGCCAACACTGGACTACCTCCATGATCTTTGACGTTGGTGTGTACCTTGCGGTACTGGGCATGGTCAGCATGGCTATCAACGCTCTAGGTGGCTACCTCCGCCCCGGCTTGGATTATGAGAATCTGAACTACAACCGGGAGGATTCGCCTTTGACTCCCCTGCCCAAGGTTGGCCACCTGGATGATTTCGGGGGCGAGCCTCATCTGCCGCCATCTGAGCCGGAACGTGTTCGATTGGCCAAGCAAGCAGAGCGTGCTTCCAAAGCTCTCCGAGAAGACAACGACCGCCATCTCAACGCTGCATCATCTACCGCAGAGGAGGAGAAGTAAGTGATCCTCGCACTCACAATCGCTATCCTTGCCGCCGGTGGTGTGTACCTTGTGCTCCAGCGTGGCATGTTGCGCATCGTCATTGGCATGACTCTGATTAGCCATGCCGCAAACCTCCTGATCGTGGCTATCGGAATACCCGCTTGGCGCGGGGAACCTTTCCCTAGCATCACTGATCTCAGCGTGGCAGCCGACCCTGTCCCCCAGGCGTTTGTTCTCACCGCCATTGTCATTGCCATGGCAACCACCACATACATGCTTACGCTGTCTGGCCTGGGGCGCTCCGACGATACTGAACCAGAAGAAGTCGCCGATGAGGACTCCCCTTTGCAGACTCTAGGGCGCTCCACCACCAACGCTGAACTAGCCGAGGATGAGGCCCACCTTGTACGCGAACGCGCCCGTCGCGCACACCAGCACCATGCGGACAATGACATAAATAAGGAGGCTCACTAATGGATTACGTGCTTCCATTGTTTGTTGGTATCCCGCTTGCTTTGGTCGCTGTCTCAGCGATCGCACCGTGGCGTGTACTCCGCGATATTCTTGCCCTCATCACGCCGATAGGAACCGGAGCCGCAGGTGTGTGGCTATTCGCTTATGTATCTGAGCACGGAACCATTGCGCACTCTGTGGGTAAGTATGTTGGCGGCGTAGCTATCCCCTTTGTTGGCGATCATTTCTCAGCGATCATGATCATCACGTGTTCCGTCGTAGCCTTTGCCTCCAACTGGTTTGCCATTGTTGTTGGTGAAACCCGATCGCGTTTTTATTCTTCCCTGTCGCTCATGCTGCTCACCGGCGTGATGGGTGCGTTGCTCACCGCCGATCTCTTTAACTTCTTTGTGTTCATTGAAGTCATGTTGCTGCCAAGCTATGGCCTGATGGCTATGACCGGAACGTGGGCACGGTTAAGCGCTGGACGCACGTTTGTCCTGGTCAATCTGGCCACTTCCACATTGCTGCTCATCGGTGTTGCTATCGTTTACGGCGTTGTAGGCGCAGTAAACATTGCCGCGTTGGCTGGTGCGGCCGCTGGAAACGGCCCTGTGACGGTAGCCATGGGGATCGTCGTTGTAGCCATGGTGATCAAAGCCGGTATTTTCCCGGTTCATACCTGGCTGCCGCGTTCCTATCCTGCAACCTCCTCCAGCGTGATGGGATTATTCTCCAGCATGCACACCAAAGTTGCTGTGTACATGCTGATGCGCATCTACGTGGTGATTTTTGATTTGGATACACGCTGGGTGTGGCTCATTATCACGATCTGCATCTTGTCCATGATCGTGGGAGCGTTTTCCGGTTTGGGAGAAGGCGCCATGCGCAGGGTTTTGGCTTATCAGATGGTCAACGGCATGCCAATGATCCTTGTTGTTCTTGCCTTTGCATCTCACAACGCCAAGACTGTGATTGCAGCAGGTATTCTCTATGCTTTGCACCACATGATCACCGTGGGTTCCCTGATCCTCACGTCTGGCTCTGTCGAGGAAACCTATGGCACAGACAAGATGTCTAAGCTCTCCGGGATCGCTCATCGCGATCCCTGGGTGGCCGCGGTCTTTGCGGCCGGAGCGTTCTCAGTTGTTGGATTCCCACCATTTTCTGGGCTCTGGGGCAAGGTATTCCTGATCCTAGGAATCGCGGATTCTGCATCTTGGCAGGCTTGGCTGGTCATCGCGATCATTATCCTGGCTAGTTTTGGGGCGTTTCTCTCCATGCTGCGGCTCTGGCGCGAAGTCTATTGGGGTGCTCCGATGAACCCCCAGCGTATCCCCGAAAGTCTGCGGGTGCCGTGGCTGCGGCTGGCCCCCGGCGCTTTTCTCATTGTTATCTCTTTTGGGATGTTCCTATTCGCAGGCCCGCTCGTGACTGCTACAAACGACGCATCAGAGTCGCTTCTCGACGTCCACTCCTATTCCACTGCCGTCCTCCACCAAGGAGAGGACGCGCCGGTAGGTGTTGCCACTAATAACACACTGCAAGGAGGCCGCTAATGTTGCACGCCATAAAATACGCGTTTTGGCTTGTCGGCCAAGTTCTCATAGCAGGTTGGGTTCTTACTAAGGACACTCTCACGGGCAGCAAGAACCTAGACCCTTGCGTAGTCCGCTACCCACTGCGAGTAACCAAGGATTGGCAGATTACGGTTTTTGCGGCGTCGATTACGGCCACCCCTGGAACCATGTCGATCACGCTGGAAGAAGACGACTCCGCAGAGTCCTCCGACCAGCGCTACCTTCTTGTTCATGCGGTTGCCGGCGCGGATCCTCGTTCGGTGCTCGCGGATCTCGCGCATATGGAAGAGACCCTTGCGCCTCATGTTAAAGATCTGCACCCTGACTTTTCTGCAGTCCTTGATCGGGCTACATGGGAGTATCCTTCACCTAAACCAGTGTTTAAGGAGGACAACTAATGTTTCTCATCGCCTCCTCTATCGGTATGGCTGCCACCACAATAGGTATTATTGCCACGATTATCCTGATGATCCGTACTAAAGATCAGCTCACTCGAGCAGTGATCTCAGACATGGTGTTTTATTCGATGATCGGCTTCTACATAATCTGGTGCATGGCCAACCACACCCAGATCAATTATGAGATAGCGTTACTCGCTGCACTGGTTGGCGGCATCTTGCCCACGATGTCGGTAGCCCGCATCATCTCGAAGGGACGTCGCTAATGTTTTATGACTTAACAGCAAGCGCGTTGATTCTCATAGCGTCATTTTTGATCATCACCACGCTCATCGCTTTGCTCCGCGCCCCAGATGCTCTCACCCGAGCCAATCTTATGGGCACTGCGACAAGCATCGCGCTGCCCCTTATCCTGATCGCCTCCCTGATCAATGACATCGGCAACGGCACCTTCTGGTGGGGAAACCTGATCCGCGTGATCATCACGATCGCCGGTTTGCTCATCGTCCTAGCTATCGGCAGCTTTCTCATGGGCCGGGCCCTCTATGGGGTAGCTAAAGAACAACAAGACTAAAACTCCGGCTCAGTCCTTCTTCTTAGAGGCGCACTGAGCCGGGGATAACCATCCATTATCCAAAGCTCCTTTTCCGCCTAAACAGAAACAAATCGGATGGTCCCCGGTAGGGTTATCTAGTATGTTTGCGGCTCTGGTTCTCACTGCGTGTGCTTCGGCGTGCGTTGCCTCATTGGTTACGGCTGTGGTGATACGCCGGCGTGCCAGGGGCCACACGGCTGCGATCACTGATGAGCAGATCTTAGCTCATGAGATCCGCACTCCGTTGTCTTTAATTAAGGGGGCGGCAGAGCTATTGGGTCAGGAGACTGATCCGAGGAAGTGTGAGCGCTTGGCGGCCACCATTGGGGCGAATTCTACGCGCGCGATTGAGGTAGCAGAGTCCTTTTTATTGCAGACGAAGCTTAATAGCGGTTCCCTAACCTTGCAGGTATCGCAGTGTGACGTACGGGGGTTGGTGCGTAGTACTGCCCAGGAGTTGCGAGCTATGAGTGAGGTACCAATTGTGGTGGATGACCCTGGGGATCCTTTGATGATTGACGGCGATCCACAGTTATTGCGACATGCGTTGTGGAATGTATTGAATAATGCTGCACGTTATGCCGGCTCTGATAGCGATATTGTGGTGGGGGTTGAAGAGAGTTCTACTGGGGTGATTGTGACTGTGGCAGATTATGGGCCGGGAATGACGGCACGGCAGCGGCAGAATATGTTTGTGCCGTTTGCGCAATTTGGTCAGGAGCAGTCGCAAGGCCAGGGCCCGGTTGGGGTGCCCTCTGGTGCGGGTTTGGGGATGGCAATTACCCAAAAAATTGTGCAGTTGCATCGCGGGTCGGTGCTAGTAGATTCTATCGCTGATCATGGAACATCAGTGTTGATTACTCTTCCTAAGAATTATCATGCATAGGCGCCGTGTTCTTGTTGTTGATGATGAGCCACAAATGGTTCAGATTATTTCCTATGCCTTGGAGCTGGAGGGATGGGAGGTGTTGTCGGCGGCCTCAGCACAGAAGGGCTGGCAGTTACTTGGAGAATATCGGTGCGATTTAGTGATTTTAGACGTGATGCTTCCCGACGCTTCCGGCTATGCATTATGTGAGCGGATTCGTGCTTCGGGGGATGTTGCTGCAACTCCGGTGATTATGCTGACTGCGCTTGGCGATACGGATAATCGAGTGGAGGGGCTTGAAGCAGGCGCGGATGATTATGTGGCTAAGCCGTTTTCACCAAAGGAGCTGGTGTTGCGTGCTCAAGCAGTGGTGCGTCGTAGCGGTGGAATTGTGCAACAGGAGTCTCAAGAGATTGTTGTTGGCAAGGTATCGGTAAATCCAATAACGCATGCCGTAGCGATTGATGGTCGCAAGGTGGATACAACGGCTACAGAGGGAAAGTTATTGCAGGCGTTGGTTTCACACCCGAACGAGGTGGTTAGCGTGAAACGTCTGCTTAATCAGGTATGGGATACCACGGCGACTCAGGGCGGCCGAAATATGGTGAAGTCAACAACGTATCGCCTCCGTAAGAAATTAGAAAATGCCGGTTTACCTGCAGATTCAATCCTGTCAGTACGGGGCCAGGGATATATTTTCCATCACAAATAACTGCCCCTAATAACAGTAGGTAACAGCACTGTTACTGACTGTTACCGCTACGGGCACTATGGTTACCGAGCTCAGAGCACAATCGAAGCTAGTTGATAAAAATGATTGTGCACAAAGGAGTGCCTCGTATGTTTGCTTGGTTGCAAGCCCCCGGTCCTGCGGCTCCGTTGCCGGCGGAGCAGGCGGACCGCATCTACCCACGGATGCGCCTGCAGGTGTTCATGGGTATTTTCTTGGGATATGCGGGTTTTTATTTGATCCGTAATAATATTTCAGCGATTGCCCCATTGCTTATTGATGAAAGCGGTGCGATTGATAAGCCGGCGATCGGCATTATCGGCAACGCTGTGCTGGTGAGCTATGGCCTTTCTAAGTTCTTTAGTGCCATGGTTTCGGATCGTTCCAATGCGCGTTACTTCTTGCCGTTGGGCTTGGCTTTGTCCGCGCTGATGAACTTGATAGTTGCGTTTGCGCCGTGGGTGTCCGCCAGCGTGGGTCTATTTGCTACGGTGATGTTCCTAAATGGCTGGTTCCAGGGCATGGGTTACCCTCCTTGTGGCCGCATCGTGGTGCAGTGGTTCTCTACAAGTGAGCGCGGTTGGAAGGGTTCATTGTGGAATACCTCTCACAATTTGGGTGCTTTTGGGCTGCCGATCCTCGTCGGTATTGGTTTGAGCATCACGGGACAGAACTGGCGTGCTGCGTACTGGCTTCCTGCTTTGGTTGCGTTGTTGGTTGCGGTGGTTGCGTTCTTCCTGATCCGTGATAATCCACAATCTGTTGGCTTGCCGCCTATCGACGACTACCGCAACGATCCGGCCAAGGTTGCGGAGGATACGGGCGAGAAGATTTCCACAAAGGATTTGGTATTCAAGCATATTTTGCACAATCGCATTATCATGCTGTTGGCCATTGCAAATGTGTTTGTTTATGCCTTGCGTTATGGTGTTTTGCACTGGATTACCACCTATTTGTCCGAGCAGCACCATATGAGTATTGGTAGCGGTTTGATTGGTTTTGCTGCCTTTGAGTTGGCTGGCTTTATTGGCACCGTGCTGTGTGGTTGGTTGTCAGACAACATGTTTAAGGGCAATCGTTCTGCTGCTATTTCGTTGTTCACGCTAGGCGCTGGTTTGTCTATTGCTGCATACTGGTTGGCCCCCGTGGGCACACCGTTCTGGCTAATGGTGATCTTTGTGGCTCTTATCGGTGGCTTCATTTATGGCCCAGTGGGTCTGATCGGTCTGCAAGCCTTGGACCTTTCTCCTCGTAATGTGGCAGGTACTGCTGCTGGTTTCACGGGCTTGTTCGGATACCTGTTGGGCGCCACGCTAGCTTCTACGGGCGTGGGCTTCTTGGTTAAGTTCGCTGGTTGGAATGTTACGTTTATTGTGTTCTTGGTCTTTACCGTTTTGATTCTGGTTATTTTCCAGGTGATCTGGCGTGAGGAGAAGAAGCTGGTACATGATCGCGCTTTGCAGCTTGAGCAGGGCGTGTAGCTCCTAATGAGGAAAAGCGCTGGGGAGTCATTCCCAGCGCTTTTGTTATCGTTGAGCGTAGACGCGAAGGAGAACCATAGTGTTATCTAGATGGCTGCGATTGCTTGCTGTCTGCGTTGTGGCGATAGTGTCAGCGGTTACGGTGTATCGGACTTTGTTTCCTACAAAAACTGCTGTGACTATCATGTGCTCGAATGATGTAACAGTGTGTGAGCAGTGGAAGCATGATATTGCCCATGAGCTGGGACTGAAGGTTCGTTACGTTAGTCTGCCCACCCAGGAAGCATTGAAGCGGCTGCAGACGGGGTCTCATGAATTTGATGTCTGGGTTGGGGGACCCTCGGAGAATTATCGCCTGGCTGCCCGGTTGGGTCTATTGCAGGCAGCGGATTTGCCAGCGGCGGACGCTATTCCGGCGCAGTTTAAAGATCCACAAAATCGGTGGTTTGGGGTGTATGCGTCGGTGTTGAGTGTGTGCAGTGATCGTGATGCATTGGACCGCTTAGGGGTTCCAGTTCCGCGTTCGTGGGCAGACGTGATGCGCCCTGAGCTACGCGGTTGGGTATCGGCGCCGTCACCAGTGTCCTCTGGAACTGGATATGCGATGTTGCTGAGCATGCAGGCAGCCGGATTGTCTCAAGAACAGATTGCCAGGATTGTGGATAATGTAGATCGTTTTACACGATCAGGTAATGCGCCTAGTGACGTGGTAGCGCACGGTGAAGCTGCAGTGGCGATTTCTTATGAGCCGTATTGTCAAAATAAGACCACGCGTTTGGGACGGGATATGGAGATATCTTACCCTGCAGAAGGAACGTCATTTGAGATTGCCTCTGGTGGCGTAGTGGTGCAGAGACATACTAAGTCGGCGGCGTATGAGGTGATGAATTGGTTGTTATCGCCGTCGGGCCAAACTTCTGCTCTAAGAGCAGGATTGCCGCAGATTCCTACAAACAATTTGGTTGCGGACAATATTTCTACGCGCTTGAAAGACTCACACGGCATTGTTGCAGTCGATCCAACGGTTGCCGATTCTGAGCGTGAACAGTGGATGAGCTGGTTTTCGGAGCGGCGCATATGAGGACTGGGTTGTGGATTTTTTCGGTAGCGGTGATAGCCGCTGTTGCCGTGGGCATCCCCTATGCCATGCTGTTCAGCACAGCCGATATGGGCGTAGTAGCAGTACACTCCATCGCATTAAGCAGCAGCATTGCATTGTGCACAACTTATATTGGCACTGTGCATTGGCACGTTGGGAGCGTTGGCAGCAGCACAGTTTTCTCGCGCCTCCGTGGTGCTCCTAGACGTCATCTTGTTATTCCAGCTCACTATCCCGCATTTTGTTATTGGCGCTGACTGGAAGACTATTGTGGGCCGCACCGGCATTCAGCTCTGTTCACAATGCAATTTTTCGGGCCTTATGCCGCTGTTGTTCACTTTTACGATGGCTTTTACTCCGTTGGTGTACTTCGGACAACGCACTGCACTGCGTTCTGTGTCTCCCCGCGAGGTTGATGCGGCTCGGGTGGCTGGCCTTCACGGCTGGGCATTGTTCCGCACAGTATACCAACCGCGTTTGGTGTTGTTTGCTCCGGCCCTCGGTGCGTTTATTTTCAGTGCGGCATTGTCCGATCCTGTCACCCCGAATGTGATGGCGCCGCGGGCCTCCTTGGCGGCAACGCGAGTGTGGTTCCAGAGCGATCAGGCGTGGACGGCGTTGGCGCTCACCCTACCGGTAGCGCTTGCAGTGGTTGTGGCAGGACTAACGTATATGCGTTTGTTGCGCGGTAACCCGGCATTGGTTGAGTTACTTCACCGCACTATCGATACCCCGGGTCAGCCGCATCATGCCGTAGGCGCACAGGTGCGTGCACCACAAATGGTACTGCGTCTATTGGGCGCGGTGGCGGGGTTATTTGTAGTGGTCGCGGCTTATCGCGGGTTTGTGCACGGTTCAGAGACGCCTATGGGTAATGCAGTGGTGAACACGGTGGGCTTGGCGTTTTTAGTGCTGCTGTGTTCCTTGTTGTTGTCGGCGGTTGCATTGGGGGCACGGCGTTCATGCGGCCTACGGTGGGGGCGGTTGGGCCATCGTAGTATCGACGCGGTGTTTGCGTTGTTAGCGTTGCTGCCGGGAGCTGCGATTGGTTGCGGCCTGCGGATTACTGCGCATCATCCGGGAGTGCATGGGCCGTGGGCGTCGTTAAGCCTGGTGTTACTGGCGTGTCTGCCAACTTCGCTGGCTATGACGTATTTTTTGATGGTCTATATTGGGCCATTGATGTCGCGTTCGGAGTATATGGTGTCCTTATTGCAAGGCGTTAGCCCGCTGCGCGCGGTGGCGTCGATTGTGTTGCCGCGCTCAACAAATGTGGTCATTTTGGGCTTTTTGATGGTCTTTTCTAATGCGTCGGTGCTGGCGATGCCATTGTTGTGGGTCGGTTCGCCCGATACTCCCCTTCTTATGCTGCGCCTTTTTACGCTTCTCGACGCCGCCAACTACCCCGCAGCGCTCTACATCAGCATGACTGTGTCTCTTTTTATCGTGTCCCTTGCCGGGGCTATCGTTGTGAGCATTAATGGCGTGGGTCTGGGTGCCTTCGCTAGGAAACAGGTAACACCATGGCGTTAGTACATATTCAGAATCTCAGTGTGACTAGTCGCGGGACGCAGCTGTTAAACAATGTCTCTTTGGATGCCGATCCTGGTGAGCTCATTGTGATCCTCGGGCGCTCCGGGGCTGGCAAGTCCACATTATTGCGTGCGTTGGCTGGTTTGATTCCCGCCACGGGGGTTGTTGAGGTGGATGGGGAGTCTCTTTCGGGGCTCCCACCGCACCAGCGCCCGATTGCCATGATGATGGATCAGCCCTCGTTGTTCCCACACATGACGGTGGAGGACAATATTCGGTTTGCTGGGGATTCTGGGACGCACGTTGCTATGCTCAGCCTTGGTATCGATCATCTTGCGCTGCGCTACCCGCATCAATTATCCACTGGTCAGCAGCAGAAGGTTGCGCTTGCCCGCGCGCTGATTAAACAACCAACATTAATGTCTTTCGACGAACCTCTGGCTCACGTGGATACGTACTCTTCCGAGCAACTCAAGAGCCAGATTTTGCGGACGCACCGCCGCTTGGGTTGTACCACGTTCTACGTTACCCATGACATCAACGAGGCGTTTTCTATCGCCGATCGGATTATTTTCCTCTCCCGTGGGGAGATTATCCAAGATGCTTCACCGCAGGATATGCGTGAGCAGCCTGCTTGTTTGGATATTGCGCGGCATCTTGGTGCCTCGATTTTTGTCCCTACCACCGGCGCTGTCACCTACTCCCCCTTTGGCACTGCCACCGCTGCGGTCACCGCCTTGGGTGCCAACCTGATGATCGATGCCCACCCTGATCTACATTCTGATGATGCGATGGTAGTGGTGGGTTATCCCACGAGTGCCACGGCCACCCCGACTGGCCATCAGGCTCGCCACCTGATGGGTGCAACGGGCCAGGTGATCCGCAATATCTACATGGGCGACCACCACGAGGTGGCCATCGAAACATCACAGGGACGCATCGTGTTGCACTGTTCGCCGGACAACGAGCTGGCATTCGCCGCGATTGGCGACGAAGTCCTCATCCACTGCGACCTAGAGAAAATGTGGGTGCTTCCTGCCTAGGCTACTTCCGGCGAGCTGCTACTTCTTAGAGGCGCACTAAACCAGGGATAGTTCTAATTAATGGCTTTGAGC
The DNA here is from genome assembly GCF_002155265.1 of Corynebacterium pseudotuberculosis. NCBI lineage: Bacteria > Bacillati > Actinomycetota > Actinomycetes > Mycobacteriales > Corynebacteriaceae > Corynebacterium > Corynebacterium pseudotuberculosis. Next base: position 189,965 of record NZ_CP021251.1, on the reverse strand, counting down.
AGGCCTGCGATGGTGTGCATCGCCTCATCGACATAGCCTTTGAGTTGGGAATCTGAGAGCCCCACGGTGGCGTCGCAACGCGCGCGAATAACCATCCGCGCTGCAGGCTGCCCCAGATTCTCCGACGCTACTTTTTGCCCCTCTTCATCGAGAACAGCACAGATGAGGTCCATGGAGTCGTTGAACTGTGCCGTTGCGTTTATCAGCGCTGCGATATCGTTAGGACCGCTGGCTGGCAGATCTTTAAAGCTGGAGATCTCCAGGACGCGGGCGGATCCTGTTGGGGTTTCCGCTGTATGAACCTCTGCGACAAATTCCCGACCTTTCACGGTCATATGTGCAGTATTTTCAGATACCGTCCCCGAGTACAGCGCCGCAATCCGATCCGCTGTTACCTCTGGTGTCTCAAATTTCGGAGTGTCTAGGTGAGCTGGAATTTCTGCGAAGAGCGGGTGCTGCTCAGGTGGCTCTGGAACCTCAAAGTTTGTCCCAAACATGTCGTCATATAGTGCTGAAGCCTCGGGCAACACGTCCTGAAGCGCCGCCTGAACAAAACGAAGATACTGATCAAACGTTGCTCCGTCCTCGGCGCGTAGCCACGTGCGGCACACAACTGCTGTGTGTCCTTTAGAGGTATCTACGCGGAAGACACCGGTAGAGGAATTCACGTTCAGCATGTGTGCGCCCACCACCGCATGCATAGTGTCTTCTTGGCCGAAGGTTAACGGCCATTCGATTTGCGCGTGATACAGGCTGGGATCATTCCAAAAGTAAACCGTCAGGTCTCCCAGCGTCACCACGTTCACTTCTCCACCGTTGCCGTCGGGGGCAATATCTGTGGAGTATCCCAGCGCCATAAGCGCCATCCGGATCACCGGAGTCTGCGGCTGCTGCTGTTTCTTCTTTCCAAACCCAAAAAATCCCACTAGTCCCACCATACTTTCAATATCAGAGAGCCGTGTGACCCCGGAATAACAACAAGTTCGTCGCCCGCAGCTGCGAGCGTTGCGACGATCTCCTCACGGTTTTTTCCCGGCTCACTCACGTGAACCAGCATTGTGGCTTCAGTATCTTCTGAAAGCGCCACCAACTCCATCCCCCACCTCTTGTTCCAGAAGTAGAGCATCCGAGCAAGTTCCCATGGCAGGGCAACATTTACGCAGCCTTCCCACCGAGTAAACAACACTGCGCTCCAGGAGAAACCCCCAATTTCTACGGAGATCCCCGCAAGATCGGCGAGTTCACTATCTGTTTCTTCGGCAGCGGGATACCTGGCATGAGAACCCGGCCTAACTGCTTCAAAGTATCCCGACTCCGGCAAACCAAACGATTGCGCAGCCTCCGCTACCGAGCAAGCCGCAAAAGAGTCAATGACCTCAACAATCTCAGCCATATCGCCTTCAACGATCTGATCTTCTAAAGATTCTGCTGCGGAATCTGAAATAGTCACATGCCCGGGAGCAGAGGATAATGATGCTGCGGTGGGAACAAAAAGCTCTTGATCCGCGCAGACATCAATTCCAATAGAACCGTTATTCCACTTAGCCATTTTCTCTTGTTCTCTCAGTACAATCCCTGTTCGACCAACCATTGCATATGGTCAGGGCTAAAGCCCATCATTTTCTGACGTTCTTCAAACGGGCGAAAATCTTCATACAGCAATGGTGCATTGATATATGGATTATCTTTACGCTGCATTTTTTTAAATATTGCCTGCCGACCTACATGGAATTTGGTGTCAAAGACTTCTAAACCCAAATTTTTTCCCCAGCCATCAACAACACGATGGTTAAACCACTCATACACCGGACGCTGAGGATCAGGGCGGAAAGTGGGATCGGGTCCCCATCCATTCCAATCGAGATCAAGATGGTTATATGTCTTCCGTCCGAAAGTTTTTTCTTTTTCAGGCCATAAGTTCACTGCGAACTTAGTGAGCCCCTGCGTACCGAGCTCATTCGATGCCCACAGGGATCTCCGAACATCGTCATAAAACCTACTTTGTTCTACAGAGAGCCACCCCGCCTCAACATGCGGCCCCCAGCTGCACGACAAAAAAGTAGGACGTAATCTTCCATGAGCAGGAAAGAAAGGGTCCTTCAGGAAGATTGCGCATGCGATCACGGAGAAAGTTTGAGGCATTCCAAATCCATCAGCATCGCTTATTTTCTCAATACTGGAATACATCGTTGAACCGGCTCCCAGCAAGACGTAATTTGGCCGATTAACCTCCGAGAAATACGACATCGTATGGTCAATGTAAGGATCAATAATCGCAACCCAATCCGGATTGGCCACTTCCTGGATTAAGACATTCCCGTATTCCCAGCCGCGCTGTAGATGTAGCCATTTCTCACGTCCCCCCTACCCACTTCAAATAAAGTCGCTGGAAATTGATCATCAAGGCCGTCTATGTATTCACGGACATACCCCATGAGCTGATCAAAAGACATATTTATATAATAGATTTGAGAATCTAACGGCTGCGTTTTCCGCATATCAACTATTGACATTATTAGTCAGCCCTTTGCAGAATAGTCATTCTGCCTGAATAAAAATTCAAATCACGCAATCTTATATCCAGACGGTCCAAATAACGAAGCATCATATCTGGATTGAATCGCTCTTTTTTCAAACGACAACTATAAAATTCAGGCTCTTCAAAATCGAATATTACGTCGTTTTCCCCGCGCTCATCATTCGATGACCTTTCAAAATGCCAGCCCTCTACATTTTCACAAAAAATACTGAGCCTGGCTGGATTAATATAAAAATCTCCTTCACCAAAATAGCCGCCCCAAGGGTAATCAAGTTTTGAATAATCAAAGCTACAGGAATTGTAATCTGAAGCTTGACTAACCGATACAACCTCAGAGTTTTTGACAATTGGGAAGATCAGTCCTCCAAAAGCGCGGTTCCTAGGAAGAAATGCAATCGCAGAGTCCGCAAGCTCATTAACCCCCATAACCGCTATCCAACGCGGATTCTCCGTCTCTACAGTTATAAATACCCTTCCACCTTGCGGAATCGCATTAACAAAATCTCCCGATTTTACTGTTAAATCATATCTAGAGGGAAACTTTCGAGTCGTCCCCTGGTTCACGTTTAATTGATCCCATGCATACTCAACGGCGCTCTCATATGGAAGATTCACAAACTGAACAAGGCCACCAATTTTATCCTTATGCTCAGGGAAAATATCTTCTTTAAATTCCAAAATAACCAGCTCCCATTTTATGAATTCACTGTTTTGCACGCTGCAATGCAAACTCAGCAATTGCTTTCTTTGCTGCAGGAGGTAAAGAGGCTTCTTCCATCAACTAAATGTTCAAGAACCCTATTCTTCTGGTCTTTTGCAAAATTACGACCTTTTTTACCTGAGGATTTGCAACCTCCGAGGACGGATCCCGTCTCGTTATCAGATCCAAAACGTCACTTGCCTTTACTTTCCAATAGCTAATCTATAGTCCCTGCCATTGGGCGCTTCAATAACTTTGCAATCAGCATCGGGCAGGAGGTGCGACGGCCGCACCAGCGAGTTTGGCTGCACGTGATTCCTCAAAGCAGCAGATAGATGGCTCGAAACATGCGCACCTCACCTAATAAAGAAGTTTTGTTTAAATGGAAGCTAACACGATGAGACTTGCCCTGTACTTGTTTTGAATTTTTACTACCTAAAATAGGGTAAATTAGCCATTTACTAAAAGAATTTCCCCAGTAAAACAATATTTAAGATTATTGCTATATTAATAAATGGGGTATTTTTACACTTCTGACACGATTGCGCCAATTTTTGCGTTTCCCAAACCAAAAAACGCCTACCCCTTCAAACTTCACAGGGAAGCTCGAAGGGGTAGGCGTCGTAAAGCTTAAATGCTTAGTTGTTACTTCTTGGTGGCAAAGACACGCTTAATTTCCGCACCAAGGTTCGCGTCAACCTGCGTCCAGTACCAGTACACGCGCTCCTCAACCTCTGGAGAAATACCCGCCATAGCGTTGGTCACGTTATCTACAAAACGCTCTTTCTCTCCATCATCAAAAACTTCACGGTAGAGAATGCCGGCCTGGATAAAGTCATCATCCTCAGCATGCTTTACATAGGCTGCACGGGTGAGATCGGTACCGTGAGGATCGGGGTTAACAAAAAGATCACTTGCCTGACCATAGGTAATTCCCGAAGAGGAAGTCTCACCGTCATCAAGATAACCCGCACCCTTGCTATAGCGGTTTGGTGAGTACACCGGAGCATCCGCCGGGTTGAACTGATAGGCCATTGCCCCTTCATGCTCATAGGTGTTCACTGGAACCACCGGCTGGTTGATTGGCAGCTGACGATAGTTTGCACCAATGCGCGTGCGCTGAGCATCTGCGTAAGCAAACGCGCGAGCCATCAGCATACGGTCAGGCGACAGGCCTACACCTGGCACCAAGTTGGATGGGTCGAGCGCCAGCTGCTCAATCTGAGTGAAAAAGTTCTTTGGGTTGCGGTTAAGAACAAAGTAACCGACATCAACCAGCGGATAGTCCTTCTGCGACCACGTCTTGGTCAGGTCAAAGGGGTTCCAACGGTAGTTTTCCGCATCCTCAAAAGGCATAATCTGAACCTTGACATCCCAGATCGGGAAGTCGCCGTGAGCGATAGCGTTGTAGAGGTCCTCGCGATGATGGTCGGCATTCTTACCAGCCATCTCTTGAGCCTCAGCATCAGTAAAGGTATCCCAGCCCTGACGGGACTTAAAGTGATACTTAACCCATACCGGCTTACCCTCCTCATTGATCCACTGGAAGGTGTGAGAACCAAAGCCATCCTGGTGGCGAGAAGTCTTAGGGGTACCGCGATCACCCATGAGGTAGGTCACCTGGTGCGCAGACTCAGGAGTACGGGTCCAGAAGTCCCACTGCATATCCGCATCCCGGAGCCCATTACGGCCTAGACGCTTCTGAGAGTGGATGAAATCCGGGAACTTAATGGCGTCGCGCAGGAAGAAGGTGGGGGTGTTGTTGCCCACGATGTCATAGTTACCATCCTGGGTCCAGAAACGTAGAGCGAATCCGTGCACGTCACGCCAAGTATCCGGGGAGCCCTGCTCGCCAGCCACCGTGGAGAATCGGATAGCCATCGGGGTGACAGTGCCCTTTTGGAAGAGCTTAGCCTTGGTGTATGCCGATACATCCTCAGTGATGTGCAGCTCACCAAAGGCGCCGTGGCCTTTAGCGTGGGGATTGCGCTCTGGGACGCGCTCGCGGTTGAAGTGAGCGAGCTTCTCAATCAGGTGGAGGTCATTGAGAACATTAGCCCCCTGAGGTCCCGCAGTGATGGAGATGTTCTCGCTAGGAACCGGCTGGCCACCTTCGCGTGTTGTGTAAGCAACAGGTTCAGTGCGCTCTCCGGCGCCGAGAATGGGATCGACTGGTGAGTTCATGAAAAATTCCCTCCTTTAAGGGCTGGCTTTGGAGTGGGTCTTAACTTAAAAATAACCTTACATTGAAAACTAAAACCTTGCAACAGATTTTTATTGAGAGGTTCACCTTACAACTTTAGTTTAGGTGGTAAAGTCCTTAGTTATGAAGAACTCGGAACGCGATGATCGCGTCACCCAACTGGCACTCGCTGCCGGCCGCGGCGACAAAACCGCGCTCACCGAGTTCATCCGAGAGACCCAAAATGACGTCTGGCGCCTGCTCGCCCACCTAGGGGGCAGCGAAATCGCCGACGATCTCACCCAAGAGACCTACCTCCGCGTCATGGGCGCCCTACCCCGCTTTGCGGCACGCTCATCGGCAAGAACATGGTTACTCTCACTCGCACGCCGCGTATGGGTAGACAATATCCGTCATGACATGGCCCGCCCCCGCAAATCCTCCGCAGAAGTAGAGGACCTTGACCCCGCCGTGCTCTCCACCAATGGCGAAACCACCTGGTCCGACTGGATTGACGTCCGTTTGCTTATCGACGCCCTCCCTACCGAGCGTCGTGAAGCCCTCATTCTGACGCAAGTGCTCGGTTACTCCTACGAGGAAGCAGCAAAAATCGCCAACGTCCGCATCGGCACCATTCGCTCCCGCGTAGCTCGCGCGCGTGCCGACGTGATCGCAGCAGCCGGGCGCCCCAATGCAGCTAGCGCCTAAATAAATACACAAACGCGGCACCTCCTTGAATACGAGGAAGTACCGCGCCTGCAGAAATTACGCCTTGCTTACACAAGCAGCTCCGCGATCTGAATAGCATTCAGCGCTGCGCCTTTACGCAGGTTATCGCCAGAAACCACGAACACCAGGCCTTTATTGTTATCAACCGTTTGATCCTGACGGATACGGCCAACCAAAGAATCATCACGACCAGCAGCCGCAAGCGGAGTAGGAACGTCTACTACTTCTACGCCGGGGGCGTCGGCAAGCACTGCCCGTGCCTGATCAGGCGTAATAGCTTTTTCAAATTCCGCATGCACCACCATTGTGTGTCCAGTGAACACTGGGATACGCACGCACGTACCTGCCACTTTAAGCTCGGGAAGTCCAAGGATCTTGCGCGACTCATTGCGCAGCTTCTGCTCTTCATCCGTCTCATTCAAGCCGTCTTCAACCAAGTTGCCGGCAAAAGGAAGCGCGTTATACGCAATCGGCGCAACGTAAGGGCCGAGCTCTTCTGGTGCCTCCACGGAACCATCGTGAACCAATTCCACGCAACGATCACCGATCTCCGCGGTCTGCTTGGCCAGCGTCTCCACACCGGCAAGCCCCGAACCAGAAACCGCCTGATAGGAAGCAACGTGCATCTTGGTCACCGAGGCAACATCGTGCAAAGCCTTGAGCACCGGCATGATTGCCATGGTGGTGCAGTTAGGATTAGCAATAATGCCCTTGACCAGGTTGTTTTTATCCTCGGGATTAACCTCAGAGACGATCAACGGCACATCGGGATCCTTGCGCCATGCGGAAGAGTTATCCACCACAGTGGCACCGGCGGCCGCAAACAAGGGAGCGTACTGCTTAGAGGTGCTGCCACCGGCAGAGAACAGCGCAACATCAATGCCTTTGAGAGAATCTTCAGTCTGAGCTGCGAGGTCTTCCACCTCGATGTCCTCACCGTTAAACTGCAGCGTAGTTCCAGCAGAACGCGCAGAGGCGAAAAAACGCACCTTATCTGCAGGGAACTTTCGCTCCTCGAGGATCGAACGCATTACCCGGCCAACCTGGCCCGTTGCACCCACGACGGCGACAGTAGTCATAGTCAAAGTTCCCTTCCGTATTGCTCAAAGTACTGCATACTATCTTGCAGCACCCCACCACTAAATACCGAGCCTACACACAAAATCTGGCTTGCCCCAGCCCCACTGTAACCCCTTATCCCACGATACTGTGCAGTGCTTCTCACCCCCTGCTTTCGAGGAATAATGCCGCTAGCAACGCCAAAAGGAGGCGAAAGGTTTCCCTTCGCCTCCTTGGACAGGACGGGGAGCTTAAGAAAGCTCGTTATACATCCTTATTGCTTGTTACCGCGCCTACGGAGGAATACTCCCAACAGCACGAGCAGTGCAGCAATAACAATAAACATCCACACGTTAGCACCAGTGCGTGCCAGAACCTTCTTCTCCTTCTGCGGTTTTTCCTCAGGTGTCTTAGGAGCCGGCTGCTGATCCGACGGCTTCTGCGGAGGTTGAGGTGCAGGAGTCGGGTGCGGGAATATCGGAATGATCGGAATGATCACGATGGGGACCAGCGGGATGAACCACGGGAAATCAGGTTTGGAGTACGCATTGACTGCGGTTACCTCGTACACATTCGAGGGATTCTTGATGGTGATCTGACCATCATCAGCAATCCGGTGAGTCCAGGAAGTTCCGCGGATATGCGCGTCCTTCTCAGTAATCGTGCACTTAGTGCCAGCTGGGAACGACTCGGGAATCTCAGCCTCACCCTCGCCAGTGATGTTCACGGTGCCCTTAATAGTCTCATTGTTAAGAACACAGCTGTAATCAAAGGTAAAGGTCTTATCTTTTGCCTTATCCTTAGCGGGGCCATCCAGCTTCTTTACAATCTTGACCTTGCTATCTGCATGAGCATAGATGTTTTCCGCAGAAACCATCACGTCTTGATTGTCTTGGGTGATGGTGAACTTTTGGTTCTTCCACTCGGTGGCAAGCGTTGCCCCTTTTACATTGGCATCCAATTCTTCCACTGAGCAGCTAGTTCCTACTGGGAACCCACGATCAATTTTTACCTTGCCCTTGCCGTTGGCAACCTGGACGGTCTCAGAACCTTCAGCATCACCGCACTGCCACTTGAATACAAATTCATTGGGTGTGACGATACCTTCTGAGGCTTTCACGATCTTTTCAATGGTGAAGGTTCCCTTGTGCTGGCGGTAGTTGTTCTTTGCAAGAATGCTTACCGACGGCTCATCTTCCGCAGGAACCACAAACTCCGCGGTGTCGCCTGCTACAGCTTTTTCATTGACGCTTAGCTCTACAGTCCATTCGGTGTCTTTAGCGGGAGCAGCAACTTCCGTGACCTTACAGGTAGATCCCGCCGGAATATTGTTGATCGACTTCGGGGTTCCCTCGGTGACCTCTACTTTATCCGTGAAGACGACACCCGTGGGAGCAGTGCAAGTGTAATTAAACGTGTAGGTTTTCGCTTGCAGCTCTTCCAAATTGGTGGCGTCACCAGTCACGTTCTTGGACAGCGTGAAGCCACCTTGCTTCTGCTGATAAGTATTGACTGCAGTAAAGGTTAGGCTCTTATCCTTTTCAATTGTGAAGTCATTCGGATCAAGGTTTGTTCCCTCAATCTTTCCACTCCACGTAAAGCCGTTGGGCACCTTGGCATCCGACTCTTCGACGGTGCACTTTGTACCAACAGCAATGCCCTCGACCTTCTTCGACTCACCGTTCTTGAGCTTGAACTCGCCGCTGTCCGCACCACAGGTGTACTTAAAACCGAATTCTTGGTCTTTGAGTAGTGGCAATGCTTCTGGGTCGGCCTCTATCTTTTTCTGAATAGAGAAACCGCCAAGGTCCTTGCTATAAGAGTTGGTTGCGGCAAATTCTACCGGGGAGCCTTCCCCACCATCAGCCTTGATGGTGACATTACCCTTAGGCTGTTCAGAGGTTAGGGTATAATCGGATACCTTTGCACTTTCAAGGTCTTCCTCGATTGCACACGTTGTCCCCTCAGGATATTCCCCAGATTCCCAGGTCTGCCCAACAGTTACATCTGCGATTTTTTTCTCAGAAACTGCGTCCGCGCCGGGGGCCTTGCAGGTGTAATTAAACTTGAAAACCTTGTCTTTTTCGCCAGCGTCAAGGCCGTTTGTAGTCTTCTTGATAACAAACTTGCCATTCTTTACTTTTGGCTTATCAGGGTAAGTGTTTGTGGCTTTTATCTTGAGGGTGGTGGAGCTGTTCCTATTGAACTTCACCGTTATGCCGTTGTTGGTAGGAACAGTGTAAGCCGGCTTTCCTGTGCCTTCATCGATCACCTCAAATTTAACCTTAACGCCCTCGGGGACATTCTTTTCCGTGATAGTGCATGTAGAGGAAGACTTCTGAGTGAAGGTATTTGAGGTTTCACCTGAAGCAACCGAGATGGGCTGCTTTGTATTGCCACACGTGTAATCAAATTCAAACTTGTGACTTTTATCAGGAGCAGTGTCACCCACTGCCTCTTTTTCGATCTTGACATTGCCTTGGAAACCTTGACCAACGCCGCCTGCATCGCCGCGATCCACCTCAGCCACTACTTCTTTGGTGCCATCGGGAGCATTTTCAATGGTTGCCTTATTTGTAATGATCCGAGATGTATCGTCGGTGATGGCTGTCTCAAGTTCGATCAGTAGCGACTGACCACGCATCAAATATCGACCGTGCTGATCAGGAACTAGCCGTACGATCACACCACCATTTGATTCTTCGCACGTCCATTTACTGGAGTCGAGCGGGGTATCCCTGATAGCGGTATGAGGGAAAGGGGTACGGTCTTTAACCTTTACATCGGAACACCGAACTAGTAGCTGCGGGTTCCCAATATCCTTGATCACTACCGGGCTATAAACATCTGAGTCTGTGGCAGTGCCTACATATATGTTCCAACGTACGGTATCCGTTCTGGAATCATAGCCGCCAACCTTGCCCGATACCTGTCCAACTCCACCGATACCTTCTTCAGGAGTCTTTCCATTCAGAATGCCGTTTCCCCGGCACCCTGAAATGTTTAGAGGATACGTAGTATTCGCAGTAGTATGTCTCCTGTCCCACTGAACAGTAAAAAACGCAGTACCGGAAATATCACCGTGGGTGTTTGCATAGTCAGTAAGAGTAAATGTCCAGGTCTTGGTGGTCGCATCCCACGTTCCCTTAGCCACTTCTTCCCCAGTAGGCGCTGTAAGAGTCAGATCTTTAATACCCAAACGCATGAGCTCATTTGGAAGTTTTAGGGTAAATTGATCGCCAGATTTCGCCCCCGGATCTACTTTCCAATCAAACTGGATATCTGCTCCATCGCCATAAGAGCCAACAAACACTCCATCTTTGATGTGAGTAGTATCTTTCCACTGGATATTACTAATTTCACCCTTACATTCCGCCGCATCAGCAGAAGGAACACTCGGAGAAACCATCAGCCCTGCACAGACAACGCCGACCATCACCAAAGCGATCAGTATGCGTATCAAGGATCTCTCACGCAGCGCGAGTTGCACGTTTTTACTCTCTACCTTATTTTTCACCAGACACCTAAAGACTTTCCTGATCGAGGGGTTCATACGATTGAGGCAAGTGATCAACACTGATATCGCATAAAAATATTGTCCTTCAATATCCCGTAGCTAACTGAACAACAGTTTCTCACGGCCATTGAAGGCAATGGGTAGCAGAAATAATAACAAGATTTATTAATGCTTAGAATTGTTTTACATTTATTTTTACTATCTTTTTCCTTAGAAATTCCAGCTTGCAAAGAGATGTACATCACAGAAAAGCCACTTCCCGCAGGAAAGATGGGGACATAAAAACCCCTTGCGCACCACATACGCAAGGGGTCTCTTACAAAGCATTTTCTTATTTTTTCAATTAACGCCCCGTCCCCGCGTACACCCGAGCCTCTTCATCTCCACCAAGTTCAAACTTTTCATGGAGCGCTCGTGCAGCAGCGGGCAAATCAGTTTCACGGATCAGCACAGAGATACGGATCTCAGAGGTAGTAATCAATTCAATATTGATCCCCTGGTCGCGGAGAGCCTCGCAGAATTCTGCAGTAACGCCTGGGTGCGATTTCATACCGGCGCCGACGAGTGAAACTTTGCCTATTTGATCGTCGTAAAGCACGTTCTGCCAGTCGTTCTTCGACTGCAAATTGTGCAGCAATTCCATGGCGTGGGGGCCGTCGGCACGCGGGCAGGTGAAAGTAATATCCGTGCGGTTATCTTCCAGGGAAGAGATGTTTTGCAGGACTGTATCAATGTTGATCTCGGCGTCTGCAAGGGCACGGAATACCACAGAGGCAGCCCCTGGAGAATCGGGGATGCCCAGGACCGTGATCTTAGCCTCGGAGTTGTCAGTTGCTACGCCAGAAAGTACTGCTTCTTCCACAGGGATATCCTCCATTGATCCGGCAACGAGAGTTCCGGGGTCATTGCTATACGACGAACGAACGCGCAAAGGTACACCAAACGCACGGGCATACTCTACGCTGCGCAGAACAAGAATTTTTGAGCCATTAGCTGCAAGCTCCAGCATCTCCTCAAAGCAGAGCTGATCCAACTTGCATGCATTGCTAACAATACGGGGGTCAGCAGTATAAACGCCGTCCACGTCTGAATAGATCTCACATACGTCAGCATTAAGCGCTGCAGCCAGGGCAACCGCCGTGGTGTCCGAACCACCACGGCCCAAAGTGGTCACGTCCTTAGACTCGCGGTTTACGCCCTGGAAGCCCGCAACAAGACAAATTTTGCCTTCATTCAGAGCTTCACGTACTCGCCCCGGAGTAACGTCCACGATACGGGCATTACCGTGGCGTTCTGTGGTGATTACACCCGCTTGCGAGCCTGTGAATGACTGAGCTTTTGCGCCAAATGACTCGATAGCCATGGCCACAAGTGCGTTAGAGATGCGCTCCCCTGCGGTAAGCAACATATCCATCTCACGCGCGGGCGGCACCGGGTTTACCTGAGCCGCAAGGTCAAGCAGCTCGTCGGTAGTATCCCCCATCGCGGAGCACACCACTACAACGTCGTTGCCTTGCTTTTTAGTGGCCACAATCCGCTCGGCGACGCGACGAATTCTTTCCGCGCTTTCCAGCGAAGAACCGCCATATTTTTGGACGACAAGTGCCACGGGCAACGCCCTTCCCGGAGACATCTGTACTGATGTTCCCCTAGATTAAGACCTTATGATTGCGAATAACTATCATACAGTCTATTTTTTGCACAACAGTAAATAGACCACACGATCGCGTAAGCAATCAAAGATTTTTTGAAAAACCACCTATATTTTTACACCCTCTCGGCACATCATAAAGGGAAAAATACTGTCGCCCGCGTTACTTTGTGTTTATTCTCCCCACGCGTGTGGGGTAGGTGCACCATTTTCCGCGCGTGATGCGTTGTCTAGCAATAACCCGTATAGGCTAGAAGCCGATGTACAGCACTCTTCTTGCTATGGGCTTCGCTCTGGCCTCGGCGCTCACTATCGCCTGGGGCACAGTGGTGCGCCATCGTATCGCAGAAGAGGCCCCTGCCGAAGGCTCCCCCTTTCTACAAGCTATTCGACGCCCCGCGTGGTGGCTGGGTATTTTTACAGCGTTGTCGGGCTACGGACTACAAATTGCGGCCTTAGGGTTTGGCACATTATTAGTGGTACAGCCAATCCTCGTGTTGTCCCTGATGTTTACGCTTCCCCTTTCCGCGCATTACGACGGCCGACGCATGGCATTCGACGAAATAACCTGGGCGGGACTACTCACAGTGTCTGTTGCGGTGCTTGTACTTTTAGGAAATCCTTCCGCAGGCGACCCACAGCCACCCCTGGGCCACTGGCTTCCCGCGCTGGGGATAGGTTTCCTCGTCCTTTTTGCTTTAGAGCGCTACGCCCAAAAGCAGATTAGAAATGAAAAGGCCCTGCTTTTAGGCATAGTCACCGGTGGCATCTATGGCTATGTCGCCGTCTTGTCTAAGGCCACCGTAGATGTTCTCACCCATGGAGGCTTCTTTGCTCTTGCCACCACATGGCAAGGATATTCTCTTGCGGCCGGCGCAATCTTAGGGACCGTTGTGCAGCAGTATGCCTTTAACGCCGGTGCACTGAAAAATTCACTGCCAGCCATGACGGTTACGGAACCCATCGTCGCTTTCGCGCTGGGCTATGCCGTGCTGGGCGAGCAATTCCAGGTAGCAGGGTCTAACTGGCTATGGATGGCGCTGGCTTTAGTAGCCATGATTTTGTCTACGTTTGCGCTATCACGACGCGGCGTTGGCAGTGCATAGTTAAATCGCCCATTCGAACACCGCAATCATATATGCAGAAAACCATGCACCGAACAGCAACCAGCATGTTGCCACTGCGGGTAGCGCATAACGCCTCTGTGAAAATTGGAAAATAACGGGAATTAAAAGCACCACAGCCGGAAGTAAAAGCCGGGGACGTGAATGCATGATGCCGTCGGAAAGCACAACGTTAGCTGTAACAGCGGCGCCAAACAGCCAATACGACAGAGGGAGACGCCTAAAAGACACAATAACTGCGCCCATTGCGCCCACAATAGACGCGATCGACAACAAATAACCCACGTTGTTGCCTTCACGCAGCTGTGTACTCACCCAGATCACAGTAGCGCGACCAAAATCAAAGGTAGAGTGCCATCCTTTGGTCTGAAGCCCAAAGTAGCCGCCGATATCACGAGTATAAGACGACGCATAAAACAGATAGCTCACCAACGGGAGCATAGACACAGCAACGGCGGCCCACGCGCGCCAGTTACGAGCCGCATAGACAGCAACTACCACGGCGAAAGCCGCTACCAGATCAACTGCGGTCAGCCGGAAGAATCCAGCACAAAAAGTAAATGCTCCAGCCAGTAACCAGCGTTTATCTGTCATCGCAACCAAGGCCCAGACAGCGCAAGCCAGAAAAACTGATTCGGTATAGACCATGGTGAACGTAGTGCTCATGGGCGCACCCAATACCAGCATCGCAGCACACAAGCGCAGCCGCCTGTTCGCCCCCATGCGAGCAGCCATCGCCATCACCCCGGCGGTCATTACGATCCCTGCCGCGTAGGAAATCACGAGGGCACTGGTCACATAATTTAATCGCGTTACTGAGTGCACAGCTGCTATCAGTCCCGGATAACCTGGGAAAAATGCGAGCCTTGTCTGATAGACCTCAGGATCTGGCGCGCCCCCTACATCACTAAAATAGCCATACTTGGCAATAGCCAAATAGATCCGCCCATCCCACTTAGAGATCAAAGACTCAAGGCTGGCGTCGCCGCGCATCCACAACAAAAAAGTGAGTCGAACCAGGGCAGACACTATAAAAAGGACGGCAGCAGCCACCCAATCCTGCCAGATCACCATGCGCCGTGGCCTCACGCTAGGGAAATCCAGCCACATGATAAGGGACCGGTAATGCCGCCTCAGCGGCTCCTTTTCTGAGGCTGTGCGGACTGTGTCCCTGCGCATAAATGTCCGTCTTTCATCTTCGTGTGTCTATCTATGGCGGATGCACCGCATTGTATCTGCATTTACTCCCTCACGACGACACACAAATAAGGCGCTACCCAACAATGTGGATAGCGCCTTATTAAATGCTAGTTAAATAACTAGTCGAGTATTAATCGCGACGACGCAACCTTACAAGGAAAACACCGGCAACGACCAGTAGCAATGCGATCAGCAACGTGTACAGAACGCTAGCGCCAGTAGCCGCCAGCTGCTTCTTCATAGGGGCCTTTGGTGCAGTAGTCGCAGGACTCTGTGGTGCAGCTGTAGCAGGGGACGTAGCCGACCCGGACTCTTTAGGAGCACCGGGAGCTGGCGCTGCCGGAGCACTAGGAGAGCTACTGCCCTGGGAGGATCCCCATGCCAAAGCACCGATAACGGGGATTAATGCAAGAGGAATCAGATACTTCCAGTTAAAGGACGAGTCTTCTTCATTGAACGGATCCGGTATCTCTAGCTCTTGGATTTTAATAAAACCAAAGTCCAAAGAGTTATCCTCAGCGCCTGGCTTTGTAAGGTCCAGAACAGTTTCAGCCTGATCAGTAGAGGAATCTGTTTCTGTTGTTCCCTGGCCAGTCTTAGTTGGCTCATAGCCTTCAGGGACCTCTACGAGCTTCACCGTATACTTCTGTCCGTCCTCTAGCACGGGGAGATCGCTGAAGGTGTACTTGCCGTCCGCACGTGTGGTGACATCCTTGACCGGGTTGCCATTGACGTCTGTTACTGGAGCGCCGTCTGGACCGACGATCTTCAGGGTGACCCCATCAAGGCCTTCCTCGTCCTCATCTTGGATGCCGTTCTCATTAGCATCGACCCATACAAAGTCGCCGACAGATACAGAACCTGGGGCCTCAGGCTTTGTTTCAACAAAACCAAAATCAAGAGAATCGTCCTTGGCACCGTTCTCAGACAGATCTTTATATGTCTCCGCCGAGTCCTTGGAAGAATCATTATCCTCTGTACCTTGACCAGTCTTGGTTGGCTCATAACCAGTAGGAACTGCAACTACCTTCACTGTGTAGTGCTTGCCCTTCTCCAAGGTTGGGAGGTTATCAAAGGAGTACTTTCCATCCGCAGCGGTGGTTACGTTCTTTACTTCTTCCCCATTGATGTCCTTAACTGGTTTGCCCTCAGAATCAACGATCTGAAGCTCTACCCCAGCCAGGCCTTTTTCATCAGCATCCTGAATACCATCATTATTGGAATCAACCCACACGAAGTCGCCGACAGATACAGAACCTACAGGCTCATCAGTGCCCTTTACCGGAACACAGTCCTAGTTGTTCTTCTCTTTTTCCGCGTCTGTGTCGGCCTCATTGTTTTCGTTCCCAAGGTAAACCTTGTTCACTATTCCCTTTGTTGTATCGCTCTGATCCGAGCACTCGCCAATAGCCTCGGCCTCTGCCTTGGTTAAAGCACCGGTGGCTGCGTTATCTGCAGTGCGCCGATAAGTGACCTTTACGCTATATTCTTGACGTTCTTGATCTGCGGTGAAGTCTTTTTCAGCAGAAACCAGATAGCCCTTTTCCTCTTTCTGCGCTGGTTTTCCATCAACAGTAAGAGATTCGACTTCAAATCCGGGAACACTCAGGGGCTGATCCAGTACTTGAGGTGCTTTTCCTGGCATGCCAGGAGTCTCATTTTTTACCGTGATCTTGTGATCGACAATGAGTTTTCCATCCTGAAGTTCACGTGCGGTCGTCCCAATGTGGTTACCAGCATCAGTGCCATCAAGAACCTTAGATACAGAGAACCGAGTCTTTGCGATCAAACCGGCATCAATATCTGTACGGTCTTGCTGCAGGTCCACAACATCCGTAGTTGAAATTAACGACCCTGGAGTGACATCAGAATCCGTGCCATTATTTTGGCCATTATCTGCATTCTTGGTAGTGAAGTCCGAGAAACTTGGAACTCCCGCCGGAAGTTTATCTGCAGGCACCTTTGATGCATCAAACTGCACCTTGTATTTGCCCTTGGGGAGTTTTTCAAAGAGATACTTACCGGACTCATCCGTAATGACCGTGTAAGGCTCGCTTGTACCAGGCTTATTAAAGGCCTTGCCGTTTTCATCGAGCAAAGAAACCTGTACACCAGCGACGCCAGGTTCGGTTGTTGCGTCTCCTTGTTTGCCATCGGCATTGCGGTCAAACCATACGTAGTCGCCGAGAGAAACTACATCCTGATTAAATACAAACTGCGCAGTGGCCGAAGCATCCTCCGGAGGACGGATGAGTCCGACATACACGCCGGAGGCTTGAACATATGTGTAATCAGGTTCAAGACGAAGCCCCGGTCCGGTGGCAGAAGGATCAGTTGCAGGAACAAGACCTGAAGGATTTTTAACGCTCTCAGCCGTAACCTTTGAACCACAGGGATTAGTGAACCTATAGTTCACACGCACTGTTTCTTTAGGGTTTAACCATTCCTTCGAGGTAAAAGGCGGAACATTTTCTGTAATAACCAATTCACCAATCGGATAACCTGATGCGTTACGGTCTCCGGTAGTCACCGGCTTGACCTCTCCGATTAATTTATCGCCAACAAAGACTTTGCCAGAAGTAAGGGTCGGACGATAACGCCCCATATCTTGATACGCCATTGGGAGTAACCGATAATCGTTGACCGACTCAGGGTTGGAAGAAATTACGACATTCTCAACCCAATAGCCAATGTCCTCTTTGAGAAGTTTAGTTTCATAAACAGAATCCCATGTACAAGAACCTTGCCCATCATTGGAGACAAAGGTTGCAGTAGCCAGATCATCTTTTAATGCAACGTCAGCGAGGCGACCCGATGTGACTGTGAGAGAACCGGTAGAGGGGGCAGTATCTGCATTATTCACTTTTGCAGGAATTGCAATCGTAAGCTCAGCAGGCGGGTTCCACGCAGAAGCTCGAAGGGCAGCATCAGCATTCCAAAGCGCATGCATGTTGTTGTTTACTTTAAACAGCCCGTTATTATGGCTTTCCGCTGCTTGCGTAGCGTCATGTTGCCACGCTTCATACTCAGCCCCCAGCACAACAGTCCACTCATTGACGCCTGTTTTAGTAACCACAGCGCCAGCAGGAATACCAAACTTCCCAGCTGCTGGTTCCTCAGTAAAAGGCACCTTCGGATCCTGTGTAATCACCAAACGGACCCATCGCTGTGCGGTCACGTTGTTCGGATCTTGTGGGAAACCGGTTTTTACAGTGTATTTGTAGGTTACAGAGTCCCCCACAGACACCGATTGTTCGCCGCCTACAATTTCAGGCTTTAGTTTTTCCAGGGGTTCAGGGCCAATTTCATTGCGCCCAATATTATCGGAATATGCGCTAGCAGCTTCGGCGGAAGCAGTAGGAACAAGAAAGCCGCTAAAGGTGACGCTTGTTGCTGTAACAACTGCAGAAACTATGCGTCCAAGACGTTTAGTGGCAGGCTGGTTAAAAGGGCTTACTTCATTCAAGTAAGAGTCCGTCCTCGCTTAACTGGACTAAGCCGCACCCACAATTGATACAAAAGGAATTTTACAGCTTGCTACCCACACGGTGTTTAAGGCTGTCGTTTTCAGAATATAAGGGGGAAGTGAAGTGCGCTTAGCGTTTCTTATTAGCCAAAAGAGCCCAGCTCGCAGATACTCTTATCCATCATAAAAGTCTGTCCTCTTTAGGTCAGCCCAGACTATACGTATGCCAAGGGCATAGAAAACAAAAAGCCTGGCGTCTAAGAGGGAAATTTATTTTCTTACACTCCCCAGGCCCGAGTCCCGTCCCCTCTTTCGGAGGTACTCAGACTTGCAAATTTACCTCCCGAAAAAGGAGACTTAACCAGCATAAATATTAATTCTCATAAATGTTATCAAATTATTATCCCCTACATCCCTGTGCAATTATTGCACGATAATTACCCCCGCATCACCCGGCCTTTTTATACCTGCTGCTTAGGCCGCACTCCCCAGATCGGCGTTCAATCATTGCTACAGCACCATCGCAACACCCAATCACCTAATGTATAGCAAGCAAAAAGACCTCCCTCAGAATCAAGGGAGGTCTTTCTACGTAAGTTATGTTTTTAACTAGTTATTGCGACGCATCCGTACAAGGAACACACCAGCAGCAACCAACACCAGCGCCACCAACAATGTCCAAAGAACATTTGCACCAGTTGCAGCCAGCTGCTTCTTCACCGGCGTCGCCGCTGCAGGAGCAGGCTTTGGTGCCGGCGTAGTAGTAACAGTAGCTGGTGCCGGAGCGACAGGAGCAGCATATGCAGGGTTTGTCTGAGCTGCAGCCGAGCTACTACCTTGCGAAGATCCCCAGATCAAAGCACCAACAACAGGAATAAAAGCGAAAGGAATCAGATACTTCCAGTTGAAAGAAGAATCGTCCGGAACCTCTGGAGTGAAAAGATCCTCGTTTTCAACAGGGACATCTTTTTCAACTACTACAGTCTGTGCCTTATCGTTAATATCTTCATGGCTAGCCACAACAGTGCCTTTATCTTCTGCTTTATAGAGCTTTTCAAAAGCCACCAGAGTCTTGCCAGATTGAGCAGCATCGATATCAAAAATTACATCTACTGTTCCATTAGCACCAGAAGCAGTGAACGTAGCTTCTGCTTTGATTCCAGTAGATTCACTTGTTTCTTTGTCCATAAGCTCGCCCTCAACAAGGTACTTCTCGCCTTCCTTGAGGCCAGTGTAGGTAACCTTGTCCACAACTTTTCCGCCAGTCGCAGAGATCAGTTTGTCATTATCAGACTGATCAGTTGCAGAGGTCTTCAGTGTCGGCTCTTCCGGAGTTTTAGGCTCAATCTCTTTTTGAGGTGCCTCGGGTTCCTTGGGCTTCTCAGGCTCTTTCGGCTCCGGCTTAGTCGGGTCTTCAGGATTAACAGAGTCGCCCGTCTTGGGGCTCACAAACTTAACACTCAAAAGATTCTGGTAGCTAGCAAACTCACCCTCCAGACTATAGGGCTTGTAAATCACCAGCGTCACCAGATTCGGGTCAACTTCTTTTAGCTGAACCGAGGACTTATCCTGACCGGTGAGAATTTTTACAGCCTGCCCAATTTTATTAGAGTTTGGTCCGGCCCCAATAAGGTATTTACTTCCGGAGTCACTATCCGTCCAGTACCACACAGCAAGCTGAGTCGCGTATCGGAATTCCTCTTCAGTCAGACCGAGTGATTCTTTCAAACCTGCCGCATTATGACTGTGTCCGTTATAAACAGCCTTAAGTACACCAGCATCCGCCCCCTCCCCACGCCATCTGGAAGCGAAACTTTGAAGCGACACACCGTAATTACCCTTATAACGGAGACCAATGCCCCTGTTGAACACGTCGCTCGTGTCAGACGGGAAAGAATCCTTAAATACAGGGTATGGCTTAGTTATATTAAAGCAATAAGCTAGCTCTTCTTCCCCACCGTCTGTCGCTTTTACCACCAGTGGCGGAACAGTCGAGTGATTCTGATAACGACCATCACCAAAAGGCTCTTTCACAGCCGCGGCTTCATCGAGATAGCCAAGATAATCCGGGCCAACTTCCTCAGCCTGAACACTCGTATTAGCGCTAAATGCAATATCGATACCAGTGAGCAAGGCAACTACTTTTTTAAAGGGCTTACTTCTCATTTTCCTATTACCGGGGTCGCTCAAGACAGCAAAAGTACATTCACCGCCAGAGGGCCCAAAAATTCATAGAGGGAGGGATAAAAATCAAAAAGCCCTGTTCGCGGATTTCTACATAACCTTGCGTCGCCGGCTTCTTAATGAATAGCAGAGTAAGTCCGGAGTAAGAGATCCATAAAATAGCAAAAAGTTTATAACGTATTTGATAGCGGTTTTCCCAGCCTTTATAGATTCGACATTTTGGCAATGCGTACATAACCCTCAATCTTCTTGCATAAAACCACAGAATAATTTATCGCCACCCCCGCTTTTTACCCCCTATTGTCTGCATTAGAAAGACAAAACAAACATCTATTTAGTTTCCAACCTAAAATAAACCATCTATGCAATTCTGTGCAATTATTGCACAACTTCGCCATCCATCACCCCCGAAACACTGCCATGCACACGTATGCGTATCTAACTTGCTATGAGATACTTCCTGTAGACAGATAGTTTTTGCATTGAAACTGACCATCCGGGTTTACCCCCTTGAAAAACTAAGCCCTCGCCAAAATAGCGAGGGCCAGCAACCAGCACACTTTTACATATTCAAAACCTTACGTACATCTTCAGCAATCATAGCCAGCCGATCCCGTGCCCCTTGACGGTCTACTCCCGCTTCACCCACCGGGCGAACAACTTCTAAATAGCATTTAAGCTTCGGTTCAGTGCCGGAAGGGCGGCAGATTACGCGATCGTCATCTTCCGTCAAAAACATCATCCCATCCGTCGGACCAAAACCTAAGGTTCCTTCCGCCAAATCGACCACTTCAATAACCTTCGAGCCGGCAAGCTCCGTCGGCGGCGTGGTGCGCAAGGCCTTCATCCCCTCAGCGATGATAGAAAGATCCTCCACGCGGAACGTTAACGGGGCCGTCATGTAAAGACCATGCGTTTTAGCCAGGTCATCTAGTGCGCAATCAAGCGTTCTTCCCTCGCTTTTAAGCTTTGCGACGAGACTCGCCACGACTACCGACGCAGAAATTCCATCCTTGTCCGCCACAGCTTCCGGATCGCAGCAATACCCGATGGCTTCCTCATAACCAAAGGCCAGATTAGGTGTACGTGCAATCCACTTAAACCCAGTAAGAGTCTGAGCATGTTTTAACCCATGCGCTTTAGCCACCTGCGCCAGGAGTCTGCCAGAGACTACCGAGTTGGCATAGGAACCGGTAGCCGTAGCCCCAAGGTATTCACCTAAAAGCGCACCAGTCTCATCCCCGCTGAGCTGCCGCCACCCACCCTCGGCGTTATCGTCTTTGGTAGCCACGGCGCATCGATCAGCATCAGGATCATAAGCGATGATAACGTCAGCCTCTATCGCATTTGCATGGGCCTTGGCCAGGTCCAACGCACCCTTTTCTTCGGGATTGGGAAAAGAGACGGTAGGGAAATCTGCGTCAGGTTCCGCTTGCTCCGGAACTAAGGAAACCTCAAATCCCGCTTTCTCTAAGATTTCTTTACCCAGCGCAGCACCCACACCGTGCATAGCAGTTAGCGCGATACGCACGTTTCCCCTTGTTTCAGCACTAATCTCCGCACCAGCGAGTCCTACGGCCCGCTCAATATACCGTTCACGAGTATCTATCTCACGGATATTGTCACGATTGCGCGCAATCTGATCTGCAAAGGGTGCCGATGCAATAGCCTCAGCAATTTCAGCGTCTGCAGGCGCAATAAGTTGTACGCCTTCAGCATCGCCAGTGGCTATTCTTCCGCCTAGATATACTTTGTACCCATTATCCGCCGGCGGATTATGGGATGCCGTGATCATTATTCCGGCATCCGCTCCCAACGCTTTCACTGTGTACGCCGTCAGAGGAGTCGGGTTTTGTTTAGGCAAAACAAGGGCTTCGCCGCCGGCAGCAGACACAACCTCCGCTGCCACGTCATAAAACTCCGAGGACCCATGCCGCGCATCACAGCCAATCACTACACGAGGTACCGATTCCTGACCCAGTTTCTCTAGCAACCATGCCATGAGTCCAGCCGTAGTGCGCAGAATCGTTGCTTCATTGAGTTGAGATTCCCCCGGCCCTACTTGTGCGCGTAAACCTGCAGTACCAAAGTGAAGCGGTCCGGCGAAAGCACGTGCAAGGGAGGATTCGTCGTATGAAGCAATCCAGGCCTCGATCTGTTCCCGGCTTTCTTGATTCGGATCATGCTCTGCCCACACGCGCGCACGATCGATCACCGTGTTTGTCATTTTCTGTTACACCATCCTTCCGCTACTCGTCGAACCCATCTAGAACGGCTGCGGATGCAGACAGGCCCAGGCGGGTAGCCCCTGCTGCGATCATGGCCTTTGCAGTTTCTGCGTCACGGATGCCACCTGATGCCTTGATGCCAAGTCGGCCCCCGACCGTACGATTCATGATTTCCACAGCATGTACGCTGGCCCCACCTGCTGGATGGAAGCCCGTGGAGGTCTTAACAAAATCCGCGCCGGCCTTCTCTGAGGCCTCGCAAGCGCGCACGATCTGGGCGTCGTCAAGCGCTGCGGTCTCAAGGATTACTTTGAGCACGTTCGGTGCAGGCACTGCAGCACGCACTGCGGCAATTTCTGCTTGAAGGTCCTCAAAACGTCCCTCCTTAGCCAACGCCAGATTGATCACCATATCTATTTCTTCAGCGCCATCGTGAACTGCACGCGACGCCTCATTAGCCTTAACTTCCGGCTTGACTGCACCTGAGGGAAATCCCACCACGGTGGCCACATGCACATTCTCTGGAACCTCTACTGGAAGCAGCGAGGGCGAGATGCAAATGGAATACGTGCCCAGCTTGGCAGCCTCTTTAACCAGTTCCTTTACATCCGCCTCAATAGCTTCTGGATTAAGCAGAGTGTGATCGATCATCGCGGCGACCTGAGAACGGGTGAGTTGAGACGACATGGAAAATCTCCTTAATGTTTGAAGAAAAGTAAAAATAATGCTGAAGAGGCGGTTAGTTACTACGCCACATAAACGCCGCGTGCGCGTTCAGCGCCAGACATGCGTCGATCTGCAAGAACGTAAATGGCCGCGCCTAGTAAAGCGATCACCGCTAGGACCCAAAGAATCGTTGAATATCCAAAGCGCAGGTCCATGAGCTTTGCGGTGTAGGCAATTCCTAGCGGAATCGTGATGTTAATGGTCAGATTATAAAAACCGATAGCGATGCCCGACTTTGCAGCGGTGATATTAATCAATGCGGTATTCACCAATGGCGCGTACATAAGGGCAAAACCAGAGGCAAAAAGGATAATTGCGCATATCAGTACTGCTATGTGGAGCCGCAACCCGAGGGCCGCAATCACCAGCGACAGGAATATCATGGTTAAAGCCGCATAAATAGTCTGGCGGGAACTCAGGACTTTACCGATTGCACCAGAGAACACACCTACCAAAATCGCACAAACATAGCCCGGAACCATGAGCAATGCAGCCTTGTCTTGTGAAAGCCCATGAACATCAGATGCCGCGAACGGGAGCAAGAAGATAAATCCCAGCTGGGTGGAATAAATAACAAAGACCAGGACAATCGCCCACACATATCGGCCATTAGAAAAGAACTCCGGCGAGACGAGTGCTCTCTTATTCTTCTTTACATGCGCAACAAAACCAGCAATTCCGGCCACCGTGGGGATCAGCCAGAACGGATTGAACTTTTGCATATACATGGTCAAAGAGGCAGCAAACACGGACACCAAGAAGAGCCCGAGGGCGTCGAAAGTTCCTTCTACGGTCTCATCCTCCGGAACCATCTTCTGTATGAAGGGAACTGCCAGGATCAAGATCAACGGAACCAAGAACATAGCAGTCCAGGAGACATACGTGGAGATGAACCCTGAGGTCAAGGCCCCGATCAGCAGACCGCCTTGGAAGGCGGCAGTAGAAAACCCCAGGTAGGTCTTCTGGTCGCCTTCAGAAAGATGCTTGGTCACATAAATCACATACAGCGTTTCTGCAGCAGCAAGGCCCGCTGTTTGAATAATCCGACCGCATAGCACCATCGGCCATGAACCGGAAAAGACAAAACCGATAAGAGAGCCAACCGCAATCAGCGCTATGCCTACCAGCATCAATTTACGGATCGAGATAGTATCAGCGAGCGCGGCATACACCACCGCACCGATACCAATAATCACACCGGCTAGGGAGGCCTGAAGGCTCGCGGTGTTCGGGTCAATGCCCAAACCGGCGGCCATCGGCCCAGTCATTGTTTTAAAGCCGTTGTCTACAATGAGACAAAAGACAAAGGAAAACAAGAGCACAGGCACTGCAGCTTTAGGATTAACTATGCCCGTGTGCTGTGTATCGTTGCGGGAGTCGACCTTTTTTATATGAGGCATGGTAACCCTTTACTAGATTCCTGCGAGGGGAAGAGCGATTTCCATCATCGAGGTGAATGCCTTTTCACGTTCCTCAGATGTGGTGCTTTCCCCCTTAGGAATATTGTCTGAGACTGTAAAGAGACCCAGCGCATGCGCTCCGGCGTATGCGGCAATGGAGTACAGTGCTGCCGATTCCATCTCCACGCCCATGACCCCCATGCGAGCCCAACGAGCACTTGCCGTCTCATCGGCGTTATAGAAGATGTCTGAGGACAAAATATTGCCCACGTGAACTTTCTGACCAGCCTTATCCGCCTCATCGACTATGGCTTTAAGCAGTTTCCAGGACGCGGTAGGCGCATATGTGCCCGGCAAGTTGTACTGCTCTAGGAAGTTAGAGTCCGTGGAGGCAGACGACGCCACGATGATGTCATAAAGATTAATGTCTTCCTGCAAAGAACCGATCGAGCCCACCCGAATAACGTTGCGCGCGCCAAAGATATTGATGAGTTCCCACGAGTAGATGCCAATGGATGGCATCCCCATTCCCGATCCCATCACAGAAACCGGAGTGCCTTTATAAGTTCCGGTATACCCAAGCATGTTGCGCACCTCATTGAATTGAACAACATCATCGAGGTACGTCTCTGCAATAAATTTAGCGCGGCGTGGGTCGCCGGGAAGCAGAACAGTATCTGCGATGTCAACACCGCGTGGGTTGATATGGGGCGTGGACTTTTCAGCCATTTCAGTTACTCTCACCATATAAGCATTAAGAGACCGTGCCTCTACTCATGCTCCGAGGCATCGGCGCACAGCACATGGTGTGCTATAACCACAGGATAAATCCACCATGGAACATATGTCAATGGGTTGTTTTACTTTCGTCCCCACCTTCCTGCACCCTCCTCAACGCCCCCTTCAACGCTCCCAGACATGGCGCACAGCATGCATACATCGCTGCCACACCCGCAAACAAAAACCGAGGGTCCCATGACCCTCGGTACCAGCTGATTTCAGAATTATTCCCGCGACAGCTACTCCCCCAGCACAGCTTGCGCCGCCCCGAAATCCGTCACTAGATGCGTAGTAGTTCCCATCTCAAGGGCAACTCGTATCGCCTTTGCTTTATCCACCCCGCCGGCAACGAGAACACGCGTTGGTCGCGAGCTTAGGTCCTTAATAGAGATACCCACAGTCCGCGCGTCAATCGCCGGATCAGCAATCTCTCCCGTCTCAGTGTAAAACCGCGAGCAGATGTCTCCCACCGCATGCGTGAGCAACCGATTAATCTCTTCCTCTGAGAGATAACCCAGGTTGAGCAATAAGCTTTCTCGCTGAACGGATCCCACGGTAAACACCACAACATCGGCGTTCGCTCCGGCGCTGAGCATGCAGGAAATATGACGATCCCGCACAACTAAATCTTTGGCTTCACGACTATCCAAGATCACAGGCAAAGGTAGGAGGTTCATTTCCGCATTAAAAGCACGCGCAAAACGAGTTAAAGTACTCAGATCATTAGTGCTGCGTTCACTCAACGAGTGTCCACCTTTAAGCTGCACCACGCTTACATCATGGCGCGGAAGTGAACGTAAATGTTCCGATACGTTATTAAGAGTATTGCCCCAGGAGATACCCACGGACATCCCATCGCATACCAAGTCCTCTAATAAAGAAGCACCCGCATTACCCAACTCCCGCAGAAGCTCTTCTTTATCAGGACTCACCGGGCGCACCACGCGAACATGCTCAAGCGAGAAGCGTTCTTTTAACCGTTGCGCAATCTCATCGCCCTGCTCGCGGGGGTCATTAAGCGTGATGGTAACAAAGCCTTTTTCCCGAGCATAGCTAAGCAATTTAGACACCGTAGGACGTGAAATGCCCAAGCGTTGTGCTACCTCTGCTTGCCCAAGCCCCGAAGCGTAATACAATTTCGCCGCGTCTATAGCCTGCGCATCTCGTGCGTCAATCATGATGCCCCTTACTCCACCCCCAAAAGGCTACTCTCACTGGAAACACTTCACATCCTATGTATGCTATGCCACATGTCAGGCATGAACCTACTTCTTCTATGCCGCGGCGGGTTACAGGCCTAAAAAACACGGCTGGCACCCCGTCGCGGAGATTTGGTGTAGCCGGCCGTGGGTCAGTATCCAGAATACTGTCCTCCTCTCAATGATTACATCAAGGACACTCATCATGGGCCCCACCGACGCTTTTATCTCCGCACCAGCCGATATCCATACCCCTTCTGGCAGCTTCGCCGCCGGACAAGCTACTTGGAACAAACAACGCTCATCGGATCTTCCAGTCCACCGCTACCTCCCCTTTGCTGCCAAAGTGGAAAAAATCGATCTTCCGGATCGCACATGGCCCAGTGCCACCATTGATACCGCCCCGCAATGGTGCGCCGTAGATCTACGCGATGGTAACCAAGCGCTTATTGACCCCATGAGTCCCGAGCGCAAACGACGCATGTTTAACCTGTTAGTGGCCATGGGATACAAGGAGATTGAAGTAGGGTTCCCCTCAGCCTCTCAAACAGACTTTGATTTTGTCCGCGAGATCATCGAGAAAAACATGGTCCCCGAGGACGTCACCATCCAAGTCCTGGTTCAAGCACGAGAGCATCTCATCCGTCGCACCTTTGAGGCCTGCGAGGGCGCGAAAAACGTTATCGTTCACTTTTACAACTCCACATCCATTCTGCAGCGTGATGTTGTCTTCAGAAAGGATAAAAAGGCGATAAAAAAGCTGGCCACCGATGCCGCCGAACTCATCAAATCTATTGCCGCAGAGTATCCAAACACTAACTGGCGATGGGAATACTCACCTGAGTCCTTCACTGGCACCGAGCTCGCTTACACAAAAGAAGTGATCGATGCAGTAGTCGAGGTCATGGATCCCACCCCTATGCGCCCCATCATCATCAATCTGCCTTCCACGGTGGAGATGACCACTCCCAACACATATGCAGACTCCATCGAATGGATGCACCGACACCTACGCCGTCGCGATTCCATCATCCTCTCACTGCACCCACATAACGATCGTGGCACCGGCGTTGCCGCCGCCGAACTCGGATATTTGGCGGGCGCCGATCGCATCGAGGGCTGTCTCTTTGGCAACGGCGAGCGCACCGGAAATGTCTGCTTAGTCACTCTTGGACTGAACATGCTTACCCAGGGAGTAGATCCGCAAATCGACTTCTCCGATATTGAGCAGATCCGCCGAACCGTAGAATACTGCAACCAGCTGCGCGTCCCTGAACGTCACCCCTATGGCGGCGATCTGGTATTTACGGCTTTCTCTGGCTCGCACCAAGATGCCGTTAATAAAGGCCTGGATGCCATGGCGTCGCGGGTTCGTCCCGGCGCGACTCACGTTGATGTCTCATGGGAGGATCTCCGGGCAGAAACCTGGGACGTCCCTTACCTCCCCATCGATCCCAAGGATGTGGGCCGCAATTACGAGGCAGTTATCCGCGTCAACTCTCAGTCCGGCAAAGGCGGCGTAGCCTACATTATGAAGACCGACCACGGCATCGCTCTTCCCCGCCCTATGCAGATCGAATTCTCCTCCGTAGTCCAGCGTGTCACTGATGCCAGGGGCGGCGAAGTAGATTCTCAGCACATGTGGGATATCTTCACCCATGAATACTTGAACCGCACTGCGCCAATTCAGCAGATCTCTATGCGTGTCGACGCCGCCCAGAATGAAACAGACTCAGTCCACATTGCTGCCACGCTGAAATTCCAAGGCAAGGAAACTATCGTTGAGGGCCGCGGCAATGGCCCCATCGCCGCCTATGCCAATGCACTCGAGTCCTTAGGCATCGACGTGGAAGTGCAGGAATACGAGCAGCATGCCCGAACCGCCGGCGACGATGCAGAATCTGCCGCATATATTCTGGCGGAGGTAAATGGGCAGCGCTATTGGGGCGTAGGTATCGCAGGATCAATTACTTACGCTTCCCTCAAAGCCATTACCTCGGCGGTCAACCGCGCACTGAGCTAAAGTTTCCCCCACCACAAAAGCAGCTGTGGTGGGGTTTCTATGGCCGCACTACAGTTGACAAGCATGAACGAGACTATCCGGACCCAGCTCAACCATCGCACGATTCGGGAGTTCACAACCCAACCTATCGCGGAAGAAATACTAGAACAGATCTTCCAAGTGGCCTTGCACACTCCAACGTCCCTTGGCATGCAAACCGCAAGTATTATCCGTGTCACCGATCCCCAACTCCGCGAACAGCTCACCGCGATCGGCACGCAAGAATATGTAGGCAGAGCCCCCGTCTACCTACTTTTTTATCGTCGATTTGCACCGAACCAAACGTATTCTTGCCAATAACAACGCGCCAACCGAGCCCGCCGGGTATCCGCGCAATTTTGTTCAGGGGTTTACTGACGCCTGCCTGATGGCCCAAAACGTATGTATCGCGGCGGAGTCACTCGGCCTAGGGGTTAATTTCCTTGGAAACGTGCACAACGATGCCGCCGCGGTGATTGATGTACTCGATCTTCCGGAGCTTACTTTCCCCGTTGTCGGAATGACGTTGGGCTGGCCAAACCAATCGCCCCAGCTCAAACCTCGCATGCCCAAGAGCTTCCGGATCATGGAAAATGGCTACTCTGAGCCAACGGATTGGTCAGAGGCCATGAGCTCTTATGACTCCACCATGACCACCTATTATGACCTCCGCAACGCGAACCAGCGAGTTGATAGCTTCACTATTCAGACGCTTCAAAAGAATCCACTAAGCAAGGACAACCGCGATCTCACCTTTGAGATTGCTCGCGCCCAGGGATTCGACCTTTAGGATTCTCTACGCCGTCTACACTGTCCCTATGACCAATAAGCAAGTAGACGGCACCAACGCAGATCGGGCAGCCGAGATTGAACGTGCTCCTTACGTAGCGTTATCAATACAAACAAGCGGTATCCACCCGTCTACTTCTCGCCTAATCACTGTTGATGCAGTCACGTTTACTGAGGATGGCGAGGAAACCGATCATTTCCATGCGGTTATCAATCCTGGTGATAACCCTGGTCCTTTTCATCTCCATGGCCTCAGCAGAGAAGAAATCGCCCAAGGCAAAAAGTTTAGCCACATCCTCAAACCGCTAGGCAAGCTTATCGACGGCCGCACTCTCATCCTGCATAACACGCCTTATACCTGGGGATTCCTTGTGTCCGAGTCGCGTCGAGCAATGAGCGCCGCTGCCCGGGCAAACCGCAATCGCTACCGGCACCGCAACCGCCGTCGACAGCGAGTAGGACATATTCCGCGCCCACGTATGATCGTGGACACGCTAGCAACGGCGCGTCGCCAAGGCGTTGTTTTTGAAGACATCCGTATACGTGCCGTCGCGCACTCGTTAGGCCTTGATTCCCCCTCCCCGGTCGCGTCGCTCGAGCGTGCCGAGCGTCCAGAGCAGCACGTATCCCGCGAGGAAACTCTGCTCATCGCGCGCATGTACTTTGTAGAAAAAGCCTGTGGGGTCATCTCTTCTTATACCCCTGAGCAGCTGCGCTCAGACAAGTTTGGTCTACAGCGATCAGACATCCGAGTAGACGCCATGGAGGTGCCTCGTCAATATGAGAATCCAGGCGTTTACTCCCCCGAGGGCGGTTTTGTCCAGGGTATGGAAGTTGTCATTGCTCCGGAAATCACGATGGATCCAGACGTCATTATCGAGGCAATTCTGCGCTCAGGGTTAGCTTATAACGAGAAACTCACGCGTAAATCCAGCGTTGTGGTGTGCAATAAACAGGAAGATCTTGTTGGAAAGGCCATGCATGGGCAGCGAAAAGGGATTCCTTTGATAACAGATGAGGAATTTCTGCGGGTTGTCGTAGACGTCAAACCGGGGAAGGCGAGCGAAGACGACTAAACTCTGGTCCCATGAGTTTGAATCTGCGTACTCGTCTTGCCATCGGCACCGCACACTTAGCCACAACGGCGTCGCGTGTCACCGGTCGTGGGTCGGGCGGAATGATTGGCGGCCTTATAGCCGAGAAAATCGACCCGAACATTATGGCCTCTCTAGGCGATGACCGTCCCGTAGCCCTTGTCACCGGTACCAACGGTAAATCCACTACCACCCGCATGCTCGCATCCGCGATACGTGCACAGCACACTGTGGCAACCAACGAGGGCGGCGACAATATGGACGCCGGCATCATCTCTGCGCTCATGGCAGGCCAAAAAGCTAGCCATGTGATCCTTGAAGTAGACGAGCTCCATGTTCCCGCCGTAGCAGATCGTCTCAAGCCATCATGCTTGATCCTCCTCAACCTCACCCGCGATCAGCTGGACAGAGTAGGGGAAATCAACAAGATTGAGCGCGCACTACGCGATTGTGTGACCAAGCATCCTGAGATGACTGTGATCGCCAACTGCGACGACGTCCTTGTCACTTCCATTGCTTACGACGCTAAAAACGTTGTATGGGTATCCGCGGGGGCAGGATGGCAAGGCGATTCCGTCTCCTGCCCGCGCACTGGCGGGCACGTGGTCCACGACGGCGCCGACTGGTACGCAGTCAAGCCCCTTCCCAACGGCGAACAATTCCGTCGCCCAACCCCGCATTGGAGTATCACCGCTGAGGGCATAGTCTCTCCGGCCGACATCGGCTCGTCGACAGGCTCAGACGCTCCCATGACGCAGGAGGTATCGCCGCTGAATCTGGCTCTTCCTGGCAACGCCAATCGCGGCAATGCCACCCAAGCGGTAGCTGCCGCAGTGGAATGCTTCCAGGTCCCTCTTAACCAGGCGGTTCGCTCGGTAGAATCTGTCGACGATGTGGCTGGACGCTACTCCACAATCACTCTTGGGCAGCATCAGATTCATCTGCTTTTGGCTAAAAACCCAGCGGGATGGCAGGAAGCCCTCTCAATGGTCGATCGCACCGCAGAAGGCCTAGTGATTGCGGTTAACGGCCAGGTCGCCGATGGTGAAGACCTCTCTTGGCTCTGGGACGTTAAGTTTGAGGAGCTAGATAAGCTCTCTGTAAAAGCCTCCGGCGAACGCGGCACTGACCTTTCAGTGCGGCTGACATATGCCTCTGTAGAGCACGAACTGATCAAGAATCCTTTGCAGGCTATCAAGGCTTGTCCCGCTGGTCGTGTCGAGGTCCTTGCCAATTACACTGCATTCCGCGATTTGAAAAAGGCCATTGCGGCCGTAAAGGAGTCCTAATGACTGACCTTTCTATTGGGCTCATCCTCCCTGATGTCCTCAGCACTTATGGCGACGACGGTAACGCCTTGGTGTTGAGGCAACGCGCCCGCATGCGTGGTTTCACCGCAGAGATCCATACGGTGAAGCTGGGGCAACCCGTGCCGGAATCATTGGATGTGTACTGCATCGGTGGCGGTGAAGACACAGCTCAAATTCTTGCAGCAGAACATCTCATCGCAGACGGCGGCCTCACTCGCGCAGCAAACGCCGGCCGCCCAATTTTAGGCATTTGTGCTGGCCTTCAAGTACTCGGCAGCTCTTTCCGGGCAAGCGGAAAAATGGTTGATGGCGTAGGGCTTGTCGACGCCACCACTGCCTCCCTGGCCAAACGCACCATCGGGGAGCTCCAAACCGAACCCACGCGCAAGGGCATCACCGCCGAGCTAACGGAGCCCCTCACGGGCTTTGAAAACCACATGGGTGCCACCATCCTTGGCGCCGATGCGCAACCGCTGGGCAAGGTCACTCGCGGAGTAGGCAATACGGATGAACATGGTATTTCCCAAGCATCGGCAACCTCCGAGCAATTAATCGCGGAAGGCGCAGTTCAAGGGAATGTGATCTGCACGTACATGCACGGCCCAGTGCTTGCCCGCAACTCCCAGCTAGCCGATCTGCTATTGGCCAGGGCCATGGGGATAGCACTCGACGAGCTCGCCCCTCTAGAGCTGCCTATTGTTAATCAGCTGCGTAAGGAACGCCTGGCGTAGAGATCTTCTCTTTTATGGTTCTCACCCCCCTGAGTCGGCATGCATAGTTTTCCGGCTTGGGGGTTTTCGGCATGTGTCCCTTGCCCTAGTACAAGCGGCATCTGCCATGTGTTACATATATCTCATGCGCCTTGAAAAGGCGCTTTATCTCCACGGGGTGGTCGCAATGAGCGATAACGTCCCTGCACACAAAGCTTAAACTCTGTGCGCTAAAAAAGAATCAGTGTCAAGAGGCCAACATTACCGTCTTTATGGCTGACACACGACCCACCAGACTCCCTGTAATCGGTGGCATGACGTAGTTACACTGGCGTCCACTCATCCCGAGTTCATAAGTATCTAACCCGATCAGGAGGATTTCTCTTTTATGAGTAACACCAATGATGTGAATGAAGATGCACGCATGTACGAGGATATGGAAACCGCGCTGCTGGAAGGCAAAGCAAGCAGCTTCAAAATACATAATGTCAACGATGTGGCGGAGGAAATTCTCTAGCCACTAGAGGCTCTTAAAAAGAGGTGGTCGCCGGCCATATACCCGGTGACCACCTCTTATGACGTATTACCAACGCATGGAGTTGGGCTCAATTGTTGGGCTCTTTCCATTTTTCAAAAATCGTTTTGTTAGCTATCCGCCCTAGCCCCTTAATCTCCACCGTCACCACATCACCGTCGCCGATATACCGCCGAGGATCACGCGCGTGCCCAACTCCGCCAGGAGTCCCGGTCACGATCACGTCGCCAGGATCCAAGGGATAAAGATGCGTGATGTATTGGATAAGGTCTGCTGGTTTAAACACTAAATCGCTAATAGCCGCACTTTGCACCTTTTCTTCATTCAGATACGTCTTCAGCTCTCCGCTGAGGTCAAAAGAGTCTCGCGTGGTCAGCCAAGGCCCAAAACCTGCCGTCTTTTCTAGGGATTTTCCTTGGTGCCACTGAAGCGTAGCGTATTGATAATCACGAGCACTGTAGTCATTCATCACCGCATATCCAGCGATGTATTCCTCCGCCTCCGAGGCTTTCACCCTGCGGGCGTGTCGTGAGATCACCACTGCCAGCTCGCCTTCCCAGTCGAGGGCGCTATTGGCCCACGGTGGGATGGGGATATCGTCGAAAGGCCCTGTAAGTGCGTCAGAAAATTTAACAAATAAGGTGGGAACTTCTGGCAGCGTACGTCCCATTTCTTTGATGTGATTGGAATAGTTCAGTCCCACACAGATGATCTTTTTGGGAGAAGGAATAACGGCGTGAAGATCCTGTTGGGAAAACCTCACAGGGGTCCCACTCGCCGATCTCGCTAATTCCTGCCAGTCGGACTTCTGCAGCAGCTCGCCGACATCATAAAAGCCGGGAATGGCTACGGCAAGGTCGGTGCCCTCAATGCGTGCGGCAGTCGTTGTCCCTTGAGTTCTTATGGTTGCAAGACGCATGGCGGTTACTCCTTAAGGCTCGTCTACTCCACGCTAATATGAGCAGCCGCCCTAGTCGATGGGATTGGGTACGGTACATTTCCCAGTAGGAAGTATTGGGAAGGAAACACCGTGCGCACCGATCTAGTCACTCAAGGTATAGAGAAAATAATGGACGCCATCGCAGAGGGAGTGTTCCGCCCTGGCGACGCCCTTCCGCCGGAAACAAACCTTGCCGCTTACTTAGAGGTTTCACGCCCCACGATGCGCGAAGTTGTGCGGACCCTTGCCGACCGCGGGGTCGTGGAGGTAGTTCATGGCCGCGGCACCTTTGTAACACCCATCAACCAGTGGAATTATGTACGTTCCCGCATGGACGTTATTTCTCGCAGCCTAGACCCCAAAACCATTGGTATCTATCTCACGGAAGTCCGGCGCATGATTGAGGTCGGATCATCGGGGCTGGCGGCGGCACGTGCCACCCAGGAAGACATTGAAAAGATGACACAGGCGCTCGCTGCTTATGACGAGGCCACCGAGCGTGGCGACGTAACCGCCACCACCGATGCAGACGTGGCTTTTCATACTGCGCTGCTGGAAGCCACGGGAAACCCCTTTGTCTCCGCGCTCATGATCCCCTTGGCGGGCGCCTTGGCTGAGTCGCGACAAAAGACTAATGCTGTAGATGAAGTCCGCAAACGCGCAAGTAAGCATCATCACGCGATTTTAGATGCCATTAAAGCGAGAGATGAGCAAGCCGCCAAAGATGCCATGCGTGCACATATGACGCAAACTTTCGATGACATTTCTACCTTCCTACCAGGATCAATGCACTGACACCGACGTGATGCCCGCTCGGGCATAAACCAAATTTTTCCTACATTCCCTGAAAAAAGCTTGTCACCATGTGCTTCTGACCCTAGTCTGAGACACACAAGACCTCAGAGGTCTAGGAACAAAGTATTTTCAAGGAGTTGGGATGACCCTCTACCAGCTTTCGGAACTCACCGAAGGGTTCCCTGCACCACTCGATATCCCTGCCTCTGCAGTCCAACAAGCGATGGCAGCAGATACCGTCCTCATCGTCCTCGATGATGACCCCACCGGCACCCAATCAGTAGCAAACCTTCCAGCACTGACCCGATGGAAACAAGAAGACCTCGCCTGGGCGCTCAGCCAAAACACCCCAGCCGTTTATGTGATGACCAATTCCCGGTCGCTCGACCCTGATCAAGCAGCTGCTATCAATGTCTCTGTAGCCGAGGCAGCCTACGCCGCTGCTCGAGATGCCGGGAAGCGCCCCATCTTCGTTTCTCGTAGTGATTCCACACTTCGAGGGCATTTCCCTCTGGAGCCGGATGCGCTTGCGGGGGTCGTCGAAAAGCAAGAAGGGCCGATAGACGGCTATATTATCGTTCCGGCATTCGGCGACGCAGGGCGCATCACCATCGATTCTGTTCACTATGCGGGAAATGCCGCCACAGGTTTTCAGCCCGTGGGGGAAACCGAGTTCGCCCACGACGCCACCTTTGGTTATTCCTCCTCACGATTGACCGAATGGGTCGAAGAAAAGACTCAAGGAGACGTGGCAGCAACTGATGTTCTTTGTATTAAATTGCGCACAATTAGATCTACTAGCAATGATATCGCTGCAGAACTTCTTCACGCCGCACATCGCCAACCCATAGTCGTGGATATCGTTGATGAGTATGACCTCCGCGCCCTTGCTCTAGGAATCCTGCAGGCAGAACGCATGGGGAAGCGTTTTATCTACCGCGTGGGGCCACCCTTTGTACGCGCTCGCATAGGGCAAAAACCCCCGAGGTGCTCAGTCCAGAAACAATCGCAGCCTCGCGTCATCTCCCCGCCACCGTGGCGGGCGGGCTCATCGTGGTCGGTTCACATGTTCCTACTACCACGCGGCAACTCAATCACTTGCTAAAGCACTCCTCTCCCAGTGTCATCGAGTTAGATGTCCGCGCCGTGCTAGCAGAGAATTCCCAACGCTATCTTGACAGCCTCCACACCCAATTAGTCCAGGCGATCCGGCAAGGCAATGTTGTCTTTCACACCTCACGCGAGTTGGTTACCGGCGTAAGTGGTGAGGAATCGCTGTCCATTGCACGCAAAGTGTCCCAAGCACTTGTCACCGCGGTCAATCGCATAGTCCATGAGGTAACGCCCCGCTTTGTGGTGGCTAAAGGCGGTATCACCTCATCAGATGTTGCATCTCAAGGACTAGAGATGACCAAAGCCATGGTCATTGGCCCGATGCAGCCGGGGATCATCTCGCTGTGGTCCACCGCAGAAGGCCCCGCGGCAGGCGTGCCATACATCGTTTTTGCAGGAAATGTGGGCACCGATTCTTCCCTGACCGATGTAGTTTCTGTCCTCTCTCAAGATTCATCCCTCTCACATTAAAAGGATTCCTATGTCTCTCATCGTTACTGTTGTCGGCTTGGGCGCTATGGGACTCCCCATGGCCACCAACCTCGTCCAGAATTTCACAGTCCGAGGCGTCGATATCGCACAATCGCGCCTCGAATTAGGCAAGGCCGCTGGGCTGGAAACCTTCCATTCGGCGCACCAAGCAGCCACAGGGGCTGACGTTGTTTTGCTAGCGGTTCGCAACGAGGAACAACTTATTCAGGCCCTCTTTGGACAAGGCAATATCGCTGCGGCTCTCAAACCCGGCGCGGTTGTACTTTTGACTTCTACCGTGGGCATTACGGCCGTGGAAAAAGCTGCCGAGCAGCTTGACTCATTGGGTATCGATGTTGTCGATGCCCCCATTTCCGGCGGCCCCGGACGAGCAGGCAGCGGGGAGCTACTTGTCACAGTGGGAGCCAAGCCTGAGGTGGTCGATCGCATCAGGCCGGTGCTTGAAGCCATGTCTTCCCACCTGGTGATCGTTGGCGATCGCCCGGGTAAGGGCCAAGCGCTAAAAACCGTCAATCAACTTTTATGCGGAGTTCATATCGCTGCCGCAGGCGAGGCGCTGGCGCTAGCCGATCGGTTGGGTCTTGATCCCAAAGCCGCGCTTGATGCGTTGATGGGCGGCGCCGCAGCCTCCTTCATGCTTGGCGATCGTGGCCCCCGCATGCTGGAAGCTTATTCGGAGGAAGGACCTGAAGTCCGCAGCCGTCTCGACATCTTTGTTAAAGACATGGGCATTGTCACTGATGCCGCCAAATCTGCAGGCATCGGTGTCCCATTAGCAGCCGCCGCCGAGCAGCAATACCTAGCTGGTCTAGCACGAGGGAAAGGCGCGCAAGACGATTCCACGATTATCCAGGTTGTCGCTCCCACCCAGGTGAATAAGACAAGGAGTAAACAATAATGACTGGTGTTTCTTTGCTGCTGCTCGGTATAGCCGCCGTAGCCGTTCTGCTTGTCCTCGTAATTTGGGCTAAGGTCCCGGCTTTTGTGGCATTGATCGGGGTATCCATAGCCACCGCTATCGCTTCTGGTATTCCACTGGCAGATTCTGTGAGCACCGTGACCAACGGCGTGGGTAAAACCTTAGGTTCCGTGGCCGTTGTAGTCGGCTTGGGAGCAATGCTGGGGCGCATTATTGAGGTATCGGGAGGCGCAGAAGCTGTAGCACGTTACTTCACAGACAAGCTTGGTAGGCACCGCGTTACTGCCGCTGTGACCATAGCAGCTTTTATCCTAGGTATTCCGGTTTTCTTTGACGTGGGTTTTATTATCTTGGCACCCATCGTGTTCGGCTTTGCCGCTGTGGCCAAGATTAATCCCTTAAAAATTGGGCTCCCTGTAGCAGGCGCAATACTCACCGTACATGTCACGTTACCGCCGCACCCAGGGCCCGTCGCAGTGGCGGGGATCTTCAGTTCAGACCCGGGACTCATGCTCACTTTGGGGCTTCCCATCGCTGCCCTAACATGCGTAATCGGCTATTATGCCGCCAAAGTCCTCAAGTTAGACTCCATCGACCGCGGCCCCTCTCCGGTGGAGCTTTCCGACGCCGCCCCTAACCACCAAGCACCTTCGCCCTTCGCTGTCCTTGGCCTCATCTTGCTCCCCATCGTGCTCATCATGGTGGGAGCTACCGGTGCTATGTACACCGAAAAAGGAACTGTGGTTCATTCCCTTGTGAGCTTTATCGGTTCCTCTCCAGTAGCACTCCTGGTGGCAGTGGTGGTTGCATGGCTAAGCATTGGCAAACAGCAAAGCTGGAATCGCGAGCATTCTTCCGGCGTCTTGGATTCTGCGCTCCCAGCCGTAGCCATCATCATTTTTGTTACTGGTGCCGGTGGTGGCTTTGCCAATGTACTCGTGGAATCCGGCATTGGAAAAGTATTATCAGACATGCTCGTAGCAGCTCATATGCCTCTGATACTCATGGCATTCCTTTTGTCTTTGGCGCTGAGGGCATCACAGGGATCGGTAACCGTCGCTATGCTCACAACGGCAGGGCTCCTAACTCAGCCGATAGCGGAAGCCGGGCTAAGCAGCGTACGCACAACACTCGTCATGATCGCCATCGGGTTCGGTGCCATGTGCCTATCCCATATTAATGACTCCGGTTTCTGGATAGTCACCAAATATTTGGGATTATCTGTAAAACAGGGCCTGCGCACCTGGACGCTACTATCAACGGCCTTTGGTGTTGCCGGCTTCGCCCTCACCTCACTGGTTTACGCGGTGGTGTAGCGCCCAAACGCCCACTTAAATTGTCAATCGACCGCTCAGGGCGCGGGACAATGTCAGTTCATCCACAAATTCTAGGTCCCCGCCCAAAGGCATACCGGAAGCCAGACGAGAAACCACCAAATCAGGAAAATCTCGGAGCAGACGTGCAAGATAAGAAGCCGTCGCCTCACCCTCGGTATTGGGGTCGGTGGCAAGAATAACCTCTGTCACCGTCGGAGAGGAATCATACAGCGGCGCATCAGGCGTAGAATCCGCTAGCTCTCGATCAGGAAGCACCCCTCCAATGCGCTGCAGCAACGTAGAAATATTCAGTTCACGGGGACCAATATTAGCTAGCGGATCCAACGCCCCACCCAGCACATGGTAGCGGCCATTATATTCGCCCGTCCGCTCAATAACCTGAATATCTTTGGGTTCCTCCACCACGCAGATCGTTCCCCGATCCCGGCCAGAATCCGCACAAATACGGCATACCGATTCGCGGGAGATATTGCAGCAAATACGACAAAAGGTCACGCCATCTCGGACAGCACCGAGGGCATCCTGAAGTCTTGCGATGTCCGCAGGCTCCACATGAAGCAAGTGAAAAGCGATGCGTTGAGCAGATTTAGGGCCCACGCCGGGGAGCCGTGAAAGCTCATCAATAAGGTCCTGAAGCGGTCCTTCGAACAACAGCTGCCTACCTTTTGTCGTTCCGATTGTTTAACCATAAAACTATGGCATACAAAGAAGACCAGCCCGGCCAACGAAACTCGGACGAGCTGGTACTTAAAACTAATGTGCTTAGAACATACCGCCAAGGCCGTCAAAGCCCTGGGATAGCGGTCCCATCTTCTGATCAGCGAGCTCGCTAAGCTTCTGGTGAGCCTCCGCAAACGCGCCAACAATCAAGTCTTGAAGGGTCTCCACGTCCTCCGGATCCACAACCTTAGGATCAATAGTGACGCTGCTAACCATTCCATTGCCCTGGATGTCAATAGAAACAAGCCCGTTGCCTGCAGTACCCGTAACGGTGCTGGCAAGGATCTCGCGCTGTGCTTCCTGCAGCTGAGCTTGCATCTGCTGCGCCTGCGCCAAGAGCTGGGACATGTCCGGCTGAGTCATTGAAAACTGCCTTTCGCGTTTGTTTGCCG
Organism: Corynebacterium pseudotuberculosis; assembly: GCF_002155265.1. NCBI lineage: Bacteria > Bacillati > Actinomycetota > Actinomycetes > Mycobacteriales > Corynebacteriaceae > Corynebacterium > Corynebacterium pseudotuberculosis. Next base: position 150,094 of record NZ_CP021251.1, on the reverse strand, counting down.
CCCCCATAGCGGGAGGCGATCGGTCAATGGGCCAGTGTACCTACTTCACGTCTAGGAAGCCTATATGGGGAAGCCTAAAGCTGGCGCGCACCCAGCTGCTCTGCAAGTAGATCCATCGCAACGGTTAAAGCATCGCGGTGGTCACGTGTTACCGAGCCGCTCGCGGCCTCACGCACCATTTCCTCTTCCTCATCCTGGTCTGAAACGTTAGACGTTTCTACCGTAGTAGTTGGTTCCGTCGGCGAGGGCGGGGGTGTGTGCTTAGCAGGTTCTGGAAAGCCTTCATCAGCGGCATAACCATAGGGTTCCTCCGGCGGAGACCACTCCGCGGGGTCGGGCGCCCCAAAGTCATCTGGTTCTGGAGGTAGCGGCACGCCATCGGAAAACTCGGGACGCTTCGCCCGTTCTTCCGTTGCCTGGGCATTACGCGCCACGGCCTCCTGCCACCGCGACTTTGGCTTCTGCGTTGAAGGCGCCTCGGACACCGACTTAGGAACAGGCCGCTGAGGTGCCCGCTGCACGGACGCAGGCTGCACCGGCGCAGACTGCTCCGGTTTCTTCGGCGCATCATTTTCCGCCTCAGCCTGCCCACCGAGTGGAGCCGGAGTCCCCCATCCATCGGCTTTAGTTCCTTGCGTTGGAGGTTCTGTTCGCGGTGCACGCCGGGTTTCCCCACCAAGCGGCGCGGGGTCTCCCCATGTAGAAGCAGCACCACTGGGAGCATCGTGAACGGGTTCCGAGGGTTGTTCAACAGCAGGTGGCTGAGGATCCGGCTGTACTATATTTGGCTGTTTCTCTTGGTCGTCAACAGAAGACTCGGGAGTGACTGGCTCAGAAACAGCTGGCTCTGGGTTCCATGCTTTCTCTGGTTTAGGCTCGCTAAAACCCGCCGCGGCAGGATCTGTCCCAACAACGCAGTTGACAGCTACTTCCCGCCCTAGCTCAGCACGAATCACCTCCACAATGATGTCGTTATTTTTAGCGTCATTCAGCCTTTGAGCAAGGGGACCAGTATTATGCCCCAGGATCAGCGCCCCCTCGCGCATCCCCAGAACACGCGATTCAGCGAGCAAGATGCCGGCGACAGCGCTCTTCTTGTGCACCATCTTCCGCAGCGCCTCCCATCGCGCGCGAACATCCGCAGCAAAAGCGTCGTCATTGCTTATCGACGCCCCCTCTGCAACCCTTTCCGCCTCATCCGAAGGAGGGGTCGTAGACCCGGAAGGCTCAGGCGCCGGCAGTGGTTTCTCCGCCACTTGTTCTTTCGGCACCTCTTGTTTCTTAAGCGAAGCCTGCTTATCTGACGGTGCTGCTGGCTCAGCCTTGGCCTGAGGAGCCTCGTGTTGCAAGGCCTCACGCTGAGCTGCTTCTTCCTGCGCAGCTTTACGCTGGGCTGCCTCCCGGGCCATACGAATAGACTTGCGCTCGTATTTAGCAGGAATAGCAGCAGGTCCCGCAGCTTGTCCGCCCGTGGGAAGGCCGGAAGGCTGTGCATTACCTGGAGGGGGTGTGAGAGCTACACCTGTTGGAGCGCTAGGCAGCAGCATCTTTGCACACAGAATCTCCAATAGCAGGCGCGGAGACGTCGCCCCCTTCAAGCTACGGAGTCCGTCATTGACCAATGCGGCTAGCTGGGCTACTTCTCCCTGGTTAAAATCTGCAGCTTGAGCGCGCAAAACCTCCGCCCGGTCAGTCGGAGCATCCACAAGACCCAATTCAAAGGCATCTGGCACGGACTGCAAGACCATGAGATCACGCAAGCGATCAAGCAAGTCTGTGGCAAAGCGCCGAGGATCAAGCCCAGCCTCAACGGCGGCGTCGATGGTGGTAAACAGTGCTGCTTTGTCGTGCGAGCTCAGCGCTGTGACGGCGGCGTCGATAAGCGCATCATCAGTGGCGCCTAGTAGCAACCGCGCTGTCTCATAGTTCAGCCCCTGTGGTCCAGTTCCTGCAAGCAGCTGATCCAAAACGGAGAGGGTATCGCGAGGAGAACCGCCACCGGCTCGGATCACCATGGGATACACAGAATCCTCGACTAGTGCGCCCTCGCTGGCCACTGTGTTCTCTAGTAGACCGCGCATCGACTGCGGGGTAAGCAAGCGGAACGGATAATGATGTGTCCGCGACCGGATCGTGCCAATAACCTTCTCAGGCTCCGTGGTGGCAAAGATAAAAATCAGGTGCTCTGGTGGCTCCTCCACGATTTTGAGCAGGGCGTTAGCGCCCTGTGTGGTCACCATATGGGCCTCGTCGATGATGAAAATCCGGTAGCGCGACTCAGCCGGCGCGTACATGGCTCGATCGCGTAGCTCCCGCATATCATCAACGCTGTTATTACTTGCCGCATCAAGCTCAGTAACGTCGAGGTTCCCCGGCCCATTAGGCGCCAAAGAAATACATGAATTGCACTTGCCACACGGCGTTGACGTAGGGCCTTCGACGCAGTTCAATGAGCGCGCCATAATGCGCGCCGAGGAGGTCTTTCCGCAACCGCGCGGACCAGAAAACAGGTAGGCATGATTAATACGCCCGCTGTCCAAAGCCACAGACAACGGCTGAGTTACCTGTTCCTGCCCCACCACTTCAGCAAATGAAGCGGGGCGATACTTGCGATATAAAGCCACTGTCCCAGCCTACCTACCGTGTCCAATCCGTTAGATCCACGCCCTCATTACCTAGCGCTCGTTGCAACTCGGGGATCCCGTAGGTCGTAGCGTAATCGAATTCATGCTGTGTGAGCATAATAAGCTGCAGCAACGCCGTTAGCTGCGACGGTTCCGAATACTGTGGTACCTGGCCTCCCCACATGTACGGGGCCACGAATAGACCATGCTTGACGGTGCATCGATCCAGTGCATCCGTCATGCTGCCCAAGGCTGGCAAAAGCTGACCCGGCTGCGCAGGTATAGAGCCGCCAACGTTATCCAAAAAGATAGCTAATCGACGCAACACTTGAACCCCCACCTCCGTTTGGAACTGCCCGACAGTAAAGATCTCACTACGCACATCTACTTGGCCGCTGCCATCCCCCAACGTAAGACCAGTATCCACCCCGTTGAAATCAAGTGTGGTGGCTAAAACTTGCTGGTTTCCTACTTCCACAGTCCCTATATGAAAAGCCTCGCCATAAGAGGTCTCCGGCAGATGGATCGTCATGTCACCTGGGATAATTCCATCGATCCACACAGCCGTCTCTTCCAAGATCACTGCCTAGCCCACATCCCCTCGGGTTTTGTTATCCACAACATAGGGGTAGGAACACACCTACCCCTATGTGAGGATACATCCCTAAACGCGCTCTGCTAAGACCTTCTCTACGGCAGCAAGCAAAACGCAGGTAGCAAAGCCATCCATGGCTATCTCCAGTTCAGCGACTGGAGGAAGTGACGGGGCCAAACGAATATTTCGATTCCGTGGATCTTGATGCAACGGGAAGGAAGATCCAGCGCCCGTCAGTGCAATACCGGCTTGTTTAGCCAGGTCCACCACCCGAGACGCGGTCCCGTCCACCACATCAACAGAAATGAAATAACCGCCTACTGGCTTGCTCCACTCCGCAACCTGGTATTCCGACAAACGCGAATCGAGGATCTCTAACACCCTCTTAAATTTTGGAGCAAGTGAACCCGCGTGTTTGCGCATATGAGCACGCACTCCCTCGGCATTTCCAAAGAATTGTGCGTGAGCCAGCTGATTAATTTTATTTGGGCCGATACCCCGCACATCCGCATGCGCACCATACCAATCCAGATTCTCCTTGGAGGAAGCAAGGAAAGACACACCCGAACCAGCATGAGTGATCTTTGACGTGGAGCTCATAAACCAGAAACGATTTGGTTTTCCAGCGCGTTCAGCAAAATCTAGGACGTTATGCACTACCGGGAACTCATCAGTCAACGTGTGCACTGCGTAAGCGTTGTCCCAGATAATCCGAAAATCAGGTGCCGCAGTGGCCAATTCCGCCAATGCCCGGCAGGTCTCCTCACTGAAAGTAATTCCCGTGGGGTTGGCAAAAACAGGCACTGTCCACATGCCCTTAACCTGTGGGTCTTGAACCAACTCACGCACCACATCGAGGTCTGGGCCTTGGTCAGTCATGGGCACGCTAATCATCTCAAAACCAAAGTGCTCGGTGATAGTGAAGTGACGGTCGTAGCCTGGCACGGGGCACAGCCACTTAACAGTCTCCTCGTCCTTCCATGGGCGCTCCGAATCATTAGTGCCAAAAGCATAGGCATAAGAAATCAGATCGAACATGATATTCAGGCTGGATCCATCACCTGCAACCAGGTTCTCAGCGGGAAGACCCAAAACCTCAGCCCATAGTTCCCGAATATCCGCGATACCCGTTGCACCACCATAGTTACGGCAATCGGTGCCGTCTTTAGCGCGGAAATTCTCACCCGGAAGCGACAACAAAGCATTGGAAAAGTCCAGCTGTTCCGAAGAAGGCTTTCCACGAGTTAGGTCCAGCTTCAGATTCTCTGCCTTTAGGGCCTCGTACTTAGCGCTAATATCCTCGTGGAACTGCGCAAGGCGTTCAGCATCGAAATCAAGCAAAGACATGGATTTCCCTTTCCTCGGTGGGCTATGGGCGCACAATATTGGGGTGTGGGAACGCGCCGCCAATGGGCTATCCCTCACTGATTAAAAGAATAGACATCCCCACGCATTTGGGCATCCTTTTGTGACGTGAACTTTTACCTCCCACACTCCCCCTCTTTCTGCATATGCCTGGATATATCCGAGTCTGCATTTGATAGATGCGCATAGATTGTGCTCGAACGCGCACTTGGCAGAGTCAAAGATCAAAGCATAAAAAAGGGGACTCCGCACACCCGCCAGAGCCCGCTGACCCTTGCTGCATTCCTGCCCTGGGGGAGTTCACGGGATAAACGCCATGCGAAGTCCTGCCACATAGCGTAGCCCATACGTAGACCACCACGCAAAGAAACCCCTACCCAACAAGATTGGCAAGCACACATACGGCTTTATCATGCGATTTGTTACTTCATTACTCCACTGTGTATCATTTCCGGAGTAACACGGATTAACCGTGCATACGCTGGAGGATTCGACTAGCGGCCTATGTCACACGCCTGGAACGCGTGCGGGTTTCACGACCCTCGTGGGTTCAAATCCCACATCCTCCGCCATACAACCCCAGTTCATTGAACTGGGGTTTTGTTTTTGGATAGGGCTAGCCCCAAGAGCTGTCTTTGCCCCCTCAAGCAGCTAGTCCGTTTTATACTCAGTCAATGACCACATTCGATGTCACAGGAAAATTAGCGCTGGTCACAGGTTCAACGCGCGGTCTCGGCCGCACACTCGCTGCGGGCCTCATCAGCGCGGGCGCACACGTGATCGTGCATGGCTCCGACAAGCAGCGCGCCGCCACGGTGGCGGAGGAACTAGGAGCCTATGGCGCAATCGGTTGCCCACTGACAGACTCTCAAGCCACCAATGTCGCGATCTCAGAGATGCTGCAAGAGTACGGAACCCCGGATATTCTGGTGAATAACGCCGGTATTCAGCGCCGAAATCCTATCGAGCAGTTCGAGGACTCTGATTGGGATGACATCATCGGCGTAAATCTTTCCGGAGTCTTTCATGTGACAAAGCCAATCGCTGCAGCGATGAAGTCCGCTGGCCGGGGCAAAATCATCATGATTGGTTCTGTCCAGTCCCGTCTGGGTCGAGCCACCATCGCACCTTATTGTGCCACCAAGGGTGGTGTGGCAATGTTCGCACAAGGACTAGCCGCAGAGCTTTCTCCCCACAACATTCAGGTAAATACGCTCTCTCCTGGATACTTTGATACTGACATGAACGCGGCGTTGGTTGCTGATCCAGAGTTCACCGACTGGGTATCTAAACGCACTCCCGCAGGGCGTTGGGGCGACCCCCAAGAATTAGTCGGCCCTTTGCTTTTCCTGGCCAGTAACGCATCCTCCTTTGTTACTGGACAAAACCTTGCCGTAGACGGCGGAATGACAGCGGTGGTCTAGGAATGGCAAAAGAACATATGCACGCAGCTCTCATCAGCGGCGCTAAGCAGTTGGAAGTTACAACTCTCCCCTGCCCAACTCCTTCTCCCGGCGAGGTTCTAGTCACTGTCTCCTATGTTGGAATTTGCGGCTCTGATCTGCACTATTACCAGGATGGCGCGGTGGGAGCCTTTGAGGTTAGACAGCCTCTGGTTCCGGGCCATGAAATGTCGGGAACTCTGTCAGACGGGACTCCGGTCACTATCCACCCCGCGACTTTTGGCACGTGCATGGAAGGCATAGAGGATCACCCGCATTTGTGGCCTCATGGAGCGTACTTGGGCAGCGCTTCTACGTGGCCTCATACTCAGGGCGCAATGCAGGAGCAGTTGCTGGTGCGAGAAGACCAGATCCGTCGGTTGCCTGAGGGTGTCCCACTTAGGCGGGCGTCGCTCGCCGAGCCGCTCAGTGTGGGTCTCCACGCCATCACCGTGGCAGGGAGTGTGGAAGGAAAACATGTTCTCGTCTCCGGCGCCGGACCGATTGGTCAGCTAGCTGCCCTAGCAGCGGTGAACAAGGGCGCCGCAACGGTCACGATTTCAGATGTGGTGGATGGCCCCCTAGAGCGTGCACACGAGTCTTTGACTTGCGTGAATACCACGCGCACTCAGCTACACGATGAGTCTTTTGACGTAGTTTTAGAATGCGCCGGTGTCCCAGCAGCCACTACCGATGCACTCCGAGTGGTGCGACGCCGAGGAACTGTAGTCCAGGTAGGCATGCTGCCTAATCAACCGGTTGGCATAAATATGGCCCCGTTGGTTTCTAAAGAAGTGCTTCTGCGAGGCACCTTCCGTTTTCTTGATGAGGTCAACCAGGCAATCGAGATGCTGAAAGACCCTATGTTTGACAGCGTAATCACTCACGAGTTCCCGCTCTCCGATGTGGTCACGGCGTTTAATATCGCCGCCGACTCCCAGGTTTCTGGAAAGGTTGTGGTGAAGATTCCATGAGGATCATAGTGATGGGTGTTTCCGGCTCCGGCAAGACAACGGTGGGCACTATGCTGGCCTATAAACTGGAGATTCCTTACTTTGATGGTGATGATCTCCACCCGCAAGAAAATATCAACAAGATGGCACAGGGCTGTCCGCTTAACGACGCCGACCGCTGGCCCTGGCTAGCACGAGTCGGGGAATGGCTCGCTCACCAGCCTGAGGGCGGCGTCATCGGGTGTAGCGCGCTCAAGCGCAGTTATCGCGACTTGCTTCGCGCCCACTGCCCCGATGCTGTTTTTGTACATGTACATGGATCACGCGAGGTATTGCTTGCCCGTATGAACCGTCGAAAAGGGCACTTCATGCCCTCTTCCCTCTTGGATTCCCAGTTTGCCACCCTTGAGCCGCTAGAAAACGACGAAGTCGGCCGCGTCTTTGACGTGACCGACTCCCCGAATCAGATTGCTGCTAGTGCAAGTGAATGGATTAAAACGCGAGGCTAACTCCGTAGAAACCCAAGACAATAACAAAGCCAACGGCGCCCACCAGCGCCTGGTTCATTGTCCACGTACGTAAGGTTGTAGAGACGTCCATCCCCATGAGGCGTCCCACTAGCCAGAAGCCTGAGTCATTAACGTGACCAGCAAATACTGATCCTGCCGCAGAGGCTAACACCATCAGCGCAATCTGAAACTCATTAAATCCGCCGGCCGCCACCGCAGGAGCCATCAGGGCTGCCGCAGTGGTCAGCGCGACGGTTGCCGAGCCCTGCGCCAAACGCAGAATAGCGGCCACCAACCAGCATCCTACGATCACCGGAAGCCCTAGGTCAGACATCGAATCCGCCAATGCGCTGCCGATCCCGGATGTGCGCAACACCCCACCGAACATTCCGCCTGCGCCAGTAATCAGAACTACGGAGCAAATGGGGCCGAGGGCGCCGTCGAGAAGCTTCTCAAGCTGTTCCTTAGGCTCGCCGCGTCGAAGCCCCAAGAAGTACAGCGCAATCAGAGTGGAAATCAGCAATGCAATCGGTGTATTGCCCAAGAACTGCAGCACACGCACTGCCACCGAGGTCTTCTCCACCCAGCCTGCAGCAACTGCCATGCTCATCCCGGTATTTCCAAAAATCAACAGCATGGGCAAGAGCAACAGCGCCACCACTAACTTTGGCGATGCCGGGTTCTTAGGATCGGCCGCTTGTGGGCCGCCAGCCAGGATATCCGGCACAGGTAGCGGGTATTTGGCTCCCATTTTCTTACCCCACCACAAACCAGAAACTAGCCACGTAGGAATAGCTATCAGCAGGCCGAGCAACATCACAAGTCCAATGTCTGCGCTATAGAACTCAGCCGCGGAGATCGGCCCCGGGTGCGGTGGCAGATAAATGTGCATAACAGAGAACGCACCAGCCGCGGGAATACCATAAGCCAGCACCGGGCCTTTCAGGCGACGCGCCACTGCGAAAATGACCGGAAGCATCACAATCAAGCCAGCATCAAAGAAGATGGGGAAACCCATCACCAACGAGGCGACGCCCAGCGCAAAGGGGGCACGCCGCTCACCGCAACGCGCAACCAGTGCCTCTGCCAGGCTTTTTGCCCCGCCCGAGGTCTCAACAAGTCGTCCCAGCATCGCGCCCAAACCAACGAGCAACGCGACAGAAGCCAGCGTACTTCCAAATCCTTTAGTCATCGTGGACACGATTCCGTCCAGCGGTATACCCGAGGCAAGCGCAGTAAGGGCAGATACAACGATCAGTGTGAGAAACGCATGCAGCCTAAACACAATGACCAGGATCAAAATGAGCGCAATCGCGGCTGCTGCAATCCCCAGCAGCGGGCCGGCGCTCAATGTGGGAACCCAATTTTCCATTGGTTTTCTCCTTGAGGGAAGGTAAAAAGACCACCTAAATGTATGCCCTCTGCATTATTTCCAACAAAAGGGGTCCGCGAGTACAGACTTCCGTTTCTCAGCTACCCCTGCCCCTCAAGCCTGCATTTCCATAGACATAGGCCCTCACATCGCACGCAAAGAGGCGTTTTGTCTATGGAAATGCAGGCTTGAAGTCGGATTACGCAACAAAATGGGGGTGTTTCTTAAAACTCATCTAAAAACGTAGGGCTCGCGCGGTAAGGCATCGGGATCAAATTGCTCCAGAAGCTCCGGCAGCGTCTGCCCCTTAAGTCCCAAAGAATCGGCGACGTGCGGCAGTATGTCAGTCATCTCGCGAAATGTCACCGCGCCATCCCTTTTGGCCAGGCGCTTCCCTTGAGCATTAAGAACAAGAGGAACATGAATATATTGCGGACTTGAGTGCCCAAGCAGATGGGCTAAATAGGCCTGGCGCGGTGCGGAAGAAAGAAGATCGTCACCGCGTACTACCTGGTCAACACCCTGAGCAGCGTCATCGACAACTACCGCAAGGTTATAAGCCCAATCTGGTTGCTGCCCACCGCGTCGCAAGATCATGTCATCAACATCGCCTACGATATTGCCGCCATAATAATCATGAATACGCCAGGAGGCAGCGTTAGCACGCAAGCGCAAAGCAGGAACCCGCCCCTGCGCAGCGAGCTCTTGACGACGCTCCTCTCGAACCTCAGGCGAGAGGTTTCGGCAAGTACCGGGGTACTGGCCCGGGATGCTATGCGGTGCACGAGATGCCTCCTGAATATCCTTGCGCGAGCAATAACACTCATAGTGAGGAAGGCACCCCAGAGCCGCAAGATAACGATCATAATGATCGTGCTGGTAGGTAGGTTCTTCATCCCAATCGAGTCCAAGAGAAGCAAGATCCTCAAGCTGCCGCTGGGCAGATGCCAGTGAAGAGCGCTGTGTATCCACGTCCTCGATACGAATCAGGAAGCGCCTTCCTGATGACCGCGCAAAAAGCCACGCCAACACAGCGGTGCGCAAATTTCCAAAGTGTAGGTCACCACTAGGGCTCGGAGCATACCTACCTGCGGGCATAGTAACGACCCATAAACTCCGCTTTGTATTCCTCGTATGTGCCGTTATCAATGGATGCGCGGATATTATCCACAAGCTGCACCATAAAGGCCACATTGTGCATTGTGCACAACGTTCCAGCGAGGAATTCCTTTGCCTTTAACAGATGATTAATATACGCGCGAGTGTATTCCACGGTAGGACCACCGAACTCCGCATCGATAGGAGTGAAGTCTCGCTTGAACTTAGCGTTGGTCAAATTCATACGCCCATCCAGGGTGTACACGCCACCACGGCGTCCCAAGCGCGTGGGGGCCACGCAATCAAAGGTGTCAGCCCCAGCCTCAATAGCTGTAAATAGATCGTCTGGTTCACTGATACCAAGAAGGTGACGCGGCTTCTCCTTAGGAATCTCGTCGCAGACCCAGCCGACGATAGTGCCCAGATTTTCTTTTTCTAATGCGCCGCCGATACCAAATCCGCCAAACCCGCGGCGTCCTGCAGCTTCCGCTTGATCATTCAGCTCAAGCAGACCGCGGATAGCCTTTCTGCGCAAATCCTCATACTGAGCTCCTTGGACTACGCCCCACAGCGACTGCAGCGGCTTGCCCACCCGCTCGTTGGTCAGGCGGTCATGTTCAATAAGGCAGCGCTCTGCCCATCGATGCGTACGCGCAACCGAATTCACCTGATAGTCACGCGTATCTATCAAGGTCGTGAGCTCATCAAAGGCGAACATAATGTCCGCACCAAGCCCATGCTGTATCTGCATGGAAACCTCAGGAGTAAAGCGATGGCGAGACCCGTTGAGCACACTGCGAAAGTCCACGCCGTCCTCATCTACTTTGGCCATGCGCTCGCGCTTCTTCGCCCGGATGTCGGCTTCTTCATAGCCTTTAACGTCCATGGCCAAGACCTTTTTAAAACCGACCCCTAGGCTCATCACTTGGAATCCACCCGAATCGGTATAGGTAGGGCCATTCCAGTTTTCAAAGGCAGCAACGCCGCCGGCCTCATCCACTACGTCGTGACCTGGCTGCAGATAAAGATGATAAGCGTTGGACAGGATGGCCTGAGCACCGGTCGAACGAATCTGCGGCGGTGTCAGTGTTTTAACCGTTGCCTTCGTAGCCACTGGGATGAAGGCGGGCGTAGCGATATCGCCATGCGGTGTATGGATAACACCAGTGCGGCCATGCCGACCCGGCTCATCATACAGTTCAGTTTTCAGCTCAAAGGTTGTGTCCATAGCCTGCTAGTTTAGCTAATCCACCAGTCAAACTAAGACTCGCACCTTCTATGCGTCCTTGCGGGTTCCCTGTTGCACAGAATGTTCCCGTTCCAAAGCAGCACCCTCAACGTCAAGGTGTGGCAATACCTTGTCCAACCATCGAGGGATATGCCATGTGCTACGCCCCATAAGGAACATAGCCGCGGGAACAAAGGCCATGCGGATGAGGAAGGCGTCGAAAAGCACTCCCGCGCCCAACGCGAACCCGAAAATTTTAATAAACGGCAAGGGCTGCCCAATAAAAGCAACAAAGACAGCAATCATAATCAGCGCCGCAGCCGTAACTACTCGAGCGCTGGAAGCAAAACCCTCCACAACAGATTCTTCCATCGCGTTGTATCGGCTCCCCGGGCTCGCTGTTCCGCCGCTGTGCGTGTAATGCTCACGCATCGCCGAGACAAGAAATACCTGGTAGTCCATAGCCAGACCAAAGCACACGCCAATGAGGAAGATTGGCATAAACGCGATAATCGGTCCCGGAGTAGAGACGAATCCCCACAAGCCCTGTTGCCAGAACAAGACTGTCACGCCAAATGCCGCGCCCACGGACAACAAGAATCCCAGACCCGCGACTATGGGCACCCAGAAACTACGGAAAATCACCATCAGGAGGATGATCGCCAACCCCACCACGATGGCTAGATACAGCGGCATGACACCGGAAAGCCTGTTGGTCACGTCCTGTTGAACAGGCACTAGCCCCGTGATACCCGACTCCACTCCCGTTGCAGACTCCACCTCGCGCTGCTGAGTGAGCAGCGAGTTTATGAGCTCTTTAGTCGCATCATCCTCTGGTGAAGTCTTAGGCGTAAGGAGTAACTGAGCCGCCAAGCCATCCTGTGATAATCCCACAATCTGAACATGCTTCACATTCGCGTTAACGGAATACTTCTGCACTATGTACTGATAACTAGCATTTGCCGCTGCTTTACCACGCGACTCCTCATCCGTAGGATTCTGCGCACGGATCAAAGGATCCAGTGCCACCGACTCTGGATTTGCATGGTGCGCATCAACCACAACAAGGAACGGCGAGTTGATGCCCGGGCCAAAAGCCTCAGCCATAATATCGGCCTGCTTACGCTGTGTGGTATCAAGCTCAGACTGAGTATCTGAAGGCAAAGACAAATGCAGCTGTAGGGCTGGGAGCGTTAAAGCTCCTAGACCGATCACAGTCACGGCAATCACCACACCAGGCACTTTGTGCACAAATTCCGCCCAGCGTCGGCCCATAGTCCGCTTCGGAGCAACACGTGTTTTTTTGCGCCAACGGATTTTTCCCTTAAACACCTTATCGCCCAGTAGCCCTAATAGAGCCGGTACGAGGGTGAGGGCAATGAGGACAGAAATAAATACAGTAAACGCTGCCGCAAATCCCATATAGGCAAGGAAAGGGATATTAGCCACGGCCAAAGCCACCAAAGCAATGATTACCGTGAGGCCGGCAAAAACCACGGCTGAACCGGCTGTTCCTACAGCCATCCCCGCGGCTTCCTCACGAGTGCGAGTAAGTAATTCATGCCGATATCGGAAGATAATAAATAGGGAGTAATCAATTCCCACGGCCAGGCCAATCATCACGGCCAAGACAGGTGTCACGTTATTAAGAGACACCCACGCAGTGGCCAACATGATGGACAAAGATCCAATACCAACACCAATGATGGCTGTGAGAAGCGGCAAACCAGCAGCGACAAGCGCGCCGAAAGTGACCATCAGGATGATGGCGGCTACAGCCACACCGATAACCTCCGAAGTGGAAGTAATCACGATCGGATCGCCAAACCCCGCCCCTCCGGCTTCCACTGTGAGGCCTTCCGAACGCCCCACATCGAGCGCCGCATTGATCGCGGCACGCTGTTCCTTGGTCACATTTGCCGGCAGTGGAACATCCAGTGAGAAGGTCGTGTACCCCACAGCACCATCTGCGGAAATCAAGCTTAAGTTATCTGCATCTTTGCGAGCGGTCTCCTCGGGGACTCCATTAGCCACCATTTGGTCGATTACGCCCTGCTGCAGCAAGGGATTCAAGGTGACGGGATTACCGTACCGTTGCGTATCCACGATCCCCTGGAGATGCTCATTGAGATACGCTAAGACATCATCAACAGCTTTCTTATTTTGGGGTTCTTCAAGGCGCTCACCATCAGGAGCCTTGAAAACAATATTGACCCCGGTTCCCTGTAGGGGATTTTTTAACTCAGGAAAATTCTTGAGGTAAAGCTCCGTGGCCTTTTTCGCCGGCGTGTTATTGATTGTAAATAAATCATTAAATCCTGCTTGAAACGCCACAGCTGAACCACCCACAGCAGCAAGCACTACGAGCCAGATTGATATGACCAACCATTTAGCTCGAAACGACCACTTGCCAATTCGATAGAGCAGTTTTGCCACCGACGAACTCCTAACCAGCACACGCCCACACGAATCGACCCCCGTGAAAGCTTCTTTATCACTCAACTCTACCGGTCAAGATTCCAACGGACCCATATGTGCGCTATGTGTGGTCTTTAATCCCAACGTTCGCAGAAACGGCAAAACTTGTGAAGACCCGGTGCTGATCCTGCATTTCCATAGACAAAGAGGCCCTATGCGGCGGGATTTGGCCTCTTTGTCTATGGAAATGCAGGCTGCCAAGGGCTGTAGCTCAAAAACAGGCTGTTTTTCGGGATAAAAGGCCCCATCAATATGACAAAAGGTCGGTATCCAAGAGATACCGACCTTATCACCCATCTCTGATGGGACTGGCGGTAGCGGCGGGATTTGAACCCGCGGTTGGGGGTTACCCAACACTCGCTTTCGAGGCGAGCACCTTCGGCCGCTCGGACACGCTACCGCGATTTACAGTAGCCAACCGTTTAGGTTTAACGCAAACCCTCAAAAAAATGGGTCACCAGTGCGGCGCACTCATCCTGGAGAATTCCACCACGAACCTCCGGCACATGTAACACAGCAGGATCTCGCACCACGTCAAAGGCTGAGCCGCAAGCACCGGTTTTGGGCTCATAAGCTCCAAAGAAAATTCGGCCAATGCGCGCCCCCACCAATGCACCCGCGCACATCGTGCATGGTTCCAACGTGACGGCCAGGGTGCAATCGGTGAGTCGCCAACCGTCATCATGGTTGGCGACTGCCTCGCGAATCGCCATGATTTCAGCATGCCCCAGCGGGTCCCTGTCCGCTTCCCGACGATTCACGCCCCGCCCCAGCACCTCACCATCAGGGCCAAAGATCACGGCACCAACAGGAATATCCCCCGGAGGTGTGGCCTGCGCCTGAATGATGGCCTGGCGCATAAGAGATTGGGCGTCGATAAGCATGCGGTGCGCTGGCAAGCTCACAGCGCGTCGTCGAGTTCCTCGTCGCAACCCAGTTCCTCTGCGATCCGCTGGAGTTGCTCCGAAGCCCACCAATCCGTCTCGTCTGTGATCACAGACATAATCTGTTCGCCCACGCCCAGGTCCGCAAGAATATCAAAATCACCCTCAGCATAGGGGGCGTCGTCTGCATCCGGAAGGTCCGCATCCAGCTCATCCAGAATCTCTGAAGCAAAATCATCTTCCACAGCAGCGGTGGCATCCGAGATCAACAAACGCACGCTCTGAGGGGTCGGGCGCACCAGCACAAAATAATCATCGTCCACGCTGAGCATGGCAAACGCAGCGCCCTCAGCACGTAAAGAACGCACAGCGTTAATGGAGGTCTGCAGGGAGGAAAAATCGTCCTTAAAGACGCGGACCTGCCAGGCGGCGTCTACGCGCGCAACCGTCACAGCGAAATCTGACTTCATACCGCATAACCGTAGTCGGGTATGCCACACTTGTCAGGTGACCATCAATGAAGTTTCTCGCCCCGTCTGTATCCTAGGCCTCGGACTCATCGGAGGCTCTTTACTTCGCGCCCTTAAAGAGACTGGCCTGCCGGCCTTCGGGTTCAACCGATCCCCCTCCGCCGCCCGTGCCGCAGAGAAAGAGGGCTATGACGTTCACTCCGACCTCATAGAGACTCTCCAGCGTGCGGAACTTGAAAACGCGTTGATCGTCCTTGCCACCCCCATGCCAGCAATTGACTCACTCTTAGAGGCCATACAAAAGCATGCTCCTAGCTGTGGATTCACGGATGTTGTGAGCGTTAAAGGGGAAGTCTACGAGCTGGTATGCGCGCGCGGTCTTACCCATAAATACGTGGGTGGTCACCCTATGGCAGGGACCGCTAACAGCGGTTGGGAGGCGTCCTACCCTGAGCTTTTCCGCCGCGCACCGTGGGTTGTCACCTTTGATCACGCATGCGACGGTGCGGGTCCCGAGTGGATTCAATTGTGGACCGACGTGGTCAATATGGCTTCTAGCGTAGGAGCTGAAGTTATTCCGTCACGGGTAAGCAGCCACGATGCGGCAGTCGCGCGCATCTCGCATCTTCCTCATGTCTTTGCGGAAACCCTGGCAATTGTTGGGGATAATGGGGGCGCCCTCGCGTTGTCCCTGGCAGCGGGGAGCTTCCGTGATTCCACGCGGGTGGCTGGCTCCGCGCCTTCCCTGGTGAGAGCCATGTGTGAGACCAACGCGGAAGCGCTATTAACCGCACTCGATGAGGCCCTGGTATTGCTTAACGACGCCCGCGCGCATCTCGCAGAAAAGCGTCCCAGCATCGAGGAGCTCGTAGACGTAGGATACCGCTCTCGTATCCGCTTTGAAGCCCGTTCGGGCGCAAATGCACCCGAACATGTCGGGCCAATTTCGATCTCTCACCGACCCGTATTCCGGCTGCAACCAGGTGTGCGCGATTGGGTCAGCCAGCTGATTCAGGCCGAGGGGCTAGGCGCGAGAATCGAGGTATTTTAAGCACTGTATTTTAAGCGCCAGTCCCGTCAGCGTCCTATCTCGCGCAACCATTCCTCATGCAACCGAGTTTCGCCCGCCGACTCCGGATGGAAAGCATATGCATGTATCAATCCCTGCTTCACTCCCACCACTCGACCTCCCACACGCGCGGTCACCTCAACGTCTGAACCCCACGAGATGATCTCCGGCGCCCGGATAAAGGACACATCGGCCTCTATCCGATCAAATACGCGTATTCGGGTATCAAAGGAGTCGGTCTGCCTGCCAAAAGCATTTCTCCGCACAACTGCGTCCAAGCATCCAAGACTGCGCTGACCTGGAGCGGGATTTTCTACCTGCCCCAGGTAAATCAGCCCCGCGCAGGTAGCAAAAACTGGCAGCCCCGCCCCAATAGATTGGGCAAGTGGCTCTGCCAGGCCCAAGGCACGGGCTAGTTTATCGATCACCGAGGACTCGCCACCGGGAATCACTAGCCCTTTAAGCCCCTCAAGGTCTTGGGCAACGCGCACGCGACGCGTTTTTGCTCCACAACGAGATAAAACCGCGATATGCTCGGCAAACCCGCCTTGAAGGGCAAGAACTCCAATTACCATCCTCGTTCTGCAAGCCTGTGAGGAGCAGGAACATCTGCTACGTTGATGCCCACCATGGCTTCGCCCAGTCCGCGTGAGACTTCTGCGAGCGCTGCGGGATCGTCATAAAGCGTGGTTGCTTTAACAATGGCGGCAGCACGAGCGGCGGGGTTGCCGGATTTGAAGATCCCGGAGCCTACAAACACGCCTTCGGCACCCATTTGCATGACCAGGGCGGCGTCGGCAGGCGTTGCCACGCCACCGGCTACGAACATCACAACGGGCAGCTTGCCTGTTTCTGCGACTTCTTTTACTAGTTCATAAGGCGCCTGAAGTTCTTTAGCGGCCACGTAGAGCTCATCGGCGTCCATGCTGCGCAAGCGGTTGATGTCGCCACGAATGGTCCGCAAGTGCTTGACTGCCTCGGAGACATCGCCGGTACCGGCCTCTCCTTTAGAGCGAATCATCGCAGCCCCCTCAGTAACTCGGCGCAGTGCCTCCCCAAGATTGGTAGCGCCACAAACAAACGGTACTTTGAAGTTCCATTTATCAATGTGGTTGGTGTAATCCGCGGGGCTGAGAACCTCGGATTCATCAATGAAGTCCACCCCTAAGGACTCAAGAATCTGAGCCTCTACAAAATGCCCGATGCGAGCTTTCGCCATAACAGGAATGGATACGGCGTTGACGATCCCCTCAATCAAATCGGGATCGCTCATTCGGGCTACTCCGCCTTGTGAGCGGATATCAGCTGGTACGCGTTCAAGCGCCATCACCGCGGAAGCTCCAGCATCCTCTGCGATTCGAGCTTGCTCGGGAGTAACCACGTCCATGATTACACCGCCCTTGAGCATATCTGCGAGACCGCGTTTGACTCGGTGAGTGGCCGTAGAAGTTTGTGTTTCAGTCATGTGTTCCATCCAAGCCCACAAAAGTGGCCTACTGCCAGATCCAAATAATGCATGTTGCAATGTACCACTTTTCAAAAGAAGATAAGCGCATGCGATCAGAACTAGTCACCCACCTTCCCATCGCCGTGGACTCTTCATCATCGCAACCGCTCCCGGTTCAGATCACCTCCCATATCCGGTCTTTGGTGTCTCAAAAAATCATCGCGCCCGGCGATCATATCCCCAGTTCACGCTCACTCGCCGCCCAGTTGGGGGTCTCCCGAGGAACAGTCCTGGCAGCCTATGAACAACTCTCCGCCGAGGGATATCTCCTTGCAGCGCATGGATCAGGAACCATGATCAATCCTCACCTAGCGGCCCCCCAACCCCCGCCACCCCCAATCGGCCACACCCTCCGCCCACCTTCACCTCCCCCCTTACTTAACCTGGAACCGGGCATCCCAGACACGGCCACGCTCGCCGATTCCTCATGGCGTGCGTCCTGGCGAGCCGCATGCTCAACCCCACCGGCGACATCTGACCCCCTCGGGCTCCCGCGACTCCGCGCAGAGATCTCAGAACACCTGCGCCGTATGCGCGGCCTGATCGCAGACCCTGAGCATATAGTCGTCACGGCCGGTGCCCGCGAGGGGCTCAGCCTCCTCCTCACAGCATCTCAGCGTCGCCTGACTATCGGGGTGGAATCTCCGGGATATCCCAGCCTTCGGCGTATACCGCACGCCTTGGGGCATCGCACAAGCAATGTGACCACAGACAAGCAAGGGCTCAACCCGGATTCCCTCCACAAGGGCCTTGATGCCGTGCTGGTCACCCCAAGCCACCAATACCCTCATGGCGGCTCGCTCTCGGCGACACGACGCACAGCACTCTCAGCGTGGGCCAGTGACACAGACTCCCTTATCATCGAAGACGACTTTGATTCCGAGCTGCGCTACGTTGGCATGCCACTTCCCGCTTTAACAGCCATCAATCCCGAGCATGCCGTCCTTTTGGGCACGTTCTCCTCCGTGATCGCTCCGCAAGTGGCTACCGGGTATATTGTTGCGCCACCCCATATGATCAGTGTCTTGCGCAATTTACGCACCGCACTAGGCCAACCGGTGAGCATGATTACACAGGATGCGATTGCTCGCTACCTGGCCACGGGAGCCTTACGACGCCGCACCCAACGGCTCAGGCGCATCTACCGCCGTCGGCGCGAAATGGTATCCACGCAGCTCGGTCATCTCAGTTCCTCAGAGTTACACCCCATTGACGGCGGCCTCCATGCGGTTCTCTCATGTCAGCGCCCCGAGGCGGAAATCATAACGGATTGCGCTAATCGAGGCATTCACGTTGTTGGGCTCTCCAACTATTGGGGAGGAACCGACGGAAACATTACCCCCGGTGCCAATCATGACAATGGCATTGTCTTCGGCTTCGGCTGTCATGATGATAATACCCTGAGAGAAGCTCTGGACATCCTGGCAGAGATTGTCCAATAGGCGCGGAGGCGTGAACGAATTTTCCGACATTACCCCCTTTCCCCGTACCACGGATCAAAGAGTTTCTCCTGGAAAAACCGCACACAGAAAACCTTGATCTAAAAATTTTTGCAAATCGAAACCGATTTAGCTATACTTAACTTAAGGCTTAATTTTATATAAAATTTAGATCTTTTAACCATAAGCTAACAGTCAAGGTTTCTCTATGCACTTCAAAACCAGAATGTCCCTTTTTTGCACAGCCACAACCGCCGCTACTTCCCTAGCCGTCGCGTCCCTGCAGCCCGCAGCGGCGGTTGAGCAACCAAGCAACACGATCGTTAGCACGATCATGCTTCCCACTAAGGCAACAGTCACGAAGACCTTTACCGTTAGCAGCACAAAGGGGACAGCCCGCGCAGATTACAGCAGTAATTCCATCACTGTGCAGCCTGGCGATACCATCTCGGTCAAGATCCACTCCCAAGGTGGATACACCGAATTCAGTGAGCTCACGGAATTTGTGCCTTCCGTAGGCCGGTTGCATACAGAGTCGATCACTTTCAAAGAAGGCGATAGTGGGCCGCATCCGCTAAAAGTCGCAGGCTGGAATGCCACTTCCCAAGCAGATCGCGTTACCTTCAGAACAAACGACGGAAAGCCTAAAGCGATCACGTTAGACACCACATTGGAGTACACCTACACCGTAGGCGTACGGGCAACCGGGGATCCTTCTACCAGATTCCAACTCAGTAGTAGCGATAGCAACACGGTGTTTACCTCTGCCAGCGGCCCAAAGATCCACGTAAAAAAGACCCTCCCATCCTGGCTCTCAGGAGCATTCCCCGGCGCGATCTTTGACAGCCTAACCAACTTACTGTCACCGATTTTGCGAGCCCTTAACATCCTATAAATGATTTAGACCCCACCCGCGTTATTCACGGGTGGGGTCTAGCAATTATTACGCCGCCCAGGGAACCCCAACAACCCGTCAAAGTCATTCCCGAGAGCGCTAGGGACACCCCAGGCACACAAAGAAACCCCAGCTCATACATGCCATGAGCTGGGGCTTTAATCGTGCGCCCGGAGGGATTCGAACCCCCAACCTTCTGATCCGTAGTCAGATGCTCTATCCGTTGAGCTACGGGCGCAGTGTCTTCGTTGCTTCTTTGCAACGAAGAATCACTCTACACACTCCGGCTAATATTTAACAAACATCCATGTCATAGACTATTTTTTACGAGCAACAAGACGAACCATAAATACGCCGATCGCTAGGGCGCCGACGGCAAAGATGATGTCACCCGGAACCCGAAGCCAACGGATGAAGGTGAGTACAGGGGTGTAAAGGAAGGAATCGCTACGGGCGTACCAGAGTCCCACATCCATAGAGGCCCATGCTTGCGCCAATCCCAAAGGAAGAAGGGAAAGCAAAGACATTGCGAGTAGACCGCCGTTCATTCCCCAAAAACCCCACTTCAGCCAACGATCATCCCAGTTAGCGTTTGGCATGAGGGAACGGACGCAGAAAAGCATGAGGCCGATGCCGAGCATGCCGTACACACCAAACAATGCGGTGTGCCCGTGCAGCGGCGTGAGGTTGAGGCCCTGTACATAGAACAGTGAGATTGGCGGATTAATAAGGAACCCAAAGACACCAGCACCAAGCATGTTCCAGAAGGACACAGAAACAAAGAAGTAAATAGCCCACTTGTACCCAGCTACCCATGGCTGGAGCTTGAGCAGATTGAGATTACGGAATGCCTCCACACCGATAAGGGCAAGCGGCACTACTTCCAGGGCGCTGAAAACCGCACCTAGGGCCATGACGTGTGCAGGAGCTCCAGAGAAGTACAGGTGGTGTGCAGTTCCGATGATGCCACCAGCTAGGAAGATGGTGGTGGACACGATCACCGAGGTCGTGGCCGCTGCCGGTCGCACCAAACCAATTCGCGCAAAGAGGAATGCGATGACCGTGGTGGCAAAGACTTCAAAGAAGCCCTCTACCCAGAGGTGAACCACCCACCAGCGCCAGTATTCAGCGATGGAAAGATGCGTTTCATGGTTAACTCCAAAAGCTGCGCCATAGAAACCAGCGATCGCAAGGCAGCTCATGAGGAGCATGGCCGTCAGAGAACGTTGCGTTCCAGCGGCGAGAGGAGCCTCCGGGGTTGGCATGATCTTGCCGGGCACGGTTTTGGCCTTTCGCACTGCAGGTGCGAGCGCGCGCCACATGAGGATAAACCAGAGAGCCAAACCAATGAATAGTCCGATCTGGAAGAC
The DNA here is from genome assembly GCF_002155265.1 of Corynebacterium pseudotuberculosis. Taxonomy (NCBI): domain Bacteria; kingdom Bacillati; phylum Actinomycetota; class Actinomycetes; order Mycobacteriales; family Corynebacteriaceae; genus Corynebacterium; species Corynebacterium pseudotuberculosis. The sequence continues at coordinate 128,796 of NZ_CP021251.1, read as the reverse complement.
ACGCCCAAGATCAACATATTCATAACCTTGGGTTCCCAGCCAGAAGTTGATGGGGTTTCCATAGCCCAGCTTGCCCATAATGGAGGCCCATTCGCCCGCCATCGACCCGAGCACCACTACAAGGAGAGCGCCGAAGAGGATATTCACACCTAGGCGCTGGAATTTCGGCTCTTTTCCTCCTACGGCTGGCCCCACGTACAAACCGGTGGCAAACCAGGCAGTAGCGATCCAAAAGATACCCAGTTGAGTGTGCCAAGTTCGAACTACCGCATACGGAAGAATTTTATCGATGGGTATGCCAAATAACGCTCCTCCTTCAACACCATAGTGAGCTGCGATAATGCCGCAGGCGATCTGCAACACGAACAACAGGCCGACGATAAAGAAGTATTTAAGGGTTGCGCGTTGCGACGGCGTTGGCTTGAAGCCGAGCAGCGGATCTTTTTCCGGAGTGACGTCTGGAGTTTCATTTTCTTCCCCCTTCCAGCCCTGATACCAAACCAGGCCACCAATGCCAGCAAGCAGGAGAATAAAGCTAATAATGCTCCACAGAATGTTGCTAGTAGGCGGCACGTTATCTATCAACTGCTCATGCGGCCAGTTCTGGGTGTAGGTTTCTTCGCTTCCAGGCGAGTTGGTAGATGCTGCCCAACTAGTCCACCAGAAGAACGCAGCCATGTCTTGAGCTGCGGCCTCATCCTTGATGGAGTCCTTTGGGATGGCATAGTTTTCGTGTCCGTTTGCAAAGAGCTCTGCATAGTATTTTTTGTTCGCTTCAAAGGCGGCAACCCGGTCGTCGCTCAGCACGATGCGTCCGTCTTGGTAACCGTTAGTACGCAACTCACTCTTGAGTCGTGCCTTCAGCGCCGCTTGCTTTTCCACACCCAACGCTGCATAGTCGCTGGCGCCTTCTTTCTGAGCCCATTTATCCAGGATTTGCGTGGCCTCACGGTGGAGCCAATCAGCAGTCCAGTCTGGTGCAACGTATGCGCCGTGCCCCCACACAGATCCGATCTGCTGTCCACCGATGGACTGCCATACCTGTTGCCCGTTGATGATCTGGTCTTTGGTAACCAGCACTTTTCCCTGAGCGGTTTCAACTCGTTCAGGAATCGGCGGTTTGTGAACATTGATTTGCTGCCCCATCCATAGCAACACCACAAAAGAAGCGATGATCACTGCAGCAAGCGCAGACCACCATCGCTTATCTCGTGAGGACATACGTTGCGGGGCTTCTAAAAGCGCCACTCTTGATCCTCCAATCAAGATGTTTAAATAAATTCCTTCTCAGTAAAACACGGGCATCCTTCTCAGTAAAACACGGGCATCCTTCTCAGTAAAACACGGGCAGCGCATACGTATTTACTCGGAAAAACCGTTAAAAATACGCCTTGAACAGCATTTTGTTATGAAAATACTGCGCAAAAAATACACAAAATGTGAGATTTTAGACAATAAAAATCCCCCCAAAAAGATTAGGGGGGATAAAAATTGGCGTGTCTAGCTCACGATGGGTTACCGACTAGACAACTGAAAGCTTGCACCCTGAGGGTCCGCAACTGTAGCGATTCGGCCGAAAGGCGTGTCTACGGGACCGTCGATAAGCTGACCGCCCAGCTCCTGTAGCTTGCTCACGGTGGCGTCAACATCAGCGACACTGAAGTAAACACGCCAGTGGCTTGGGACCTCTTCAGGCAAAAAGTCCTTTGCCTCGCAGATTCCAGCTGTAGCTGCCTCGCCCGGCGCGTTGGCTGCGTAGCGGATCCCGTCCTGTGCCGAATCCGCAGGTTGACCGTCTTCACCGATGTAGCTCAGCTTCCAGCCGGCGACTTTTTGATAGAACGGCGCGGCTGCGTCAAAGTCTTTGCTCATAACTTCAAACCAAGCAGGTTGTCCCTTGACTGGTTCACGGGTGATGCCGGGGAAGTCCAAGGCCTGCCACAATCCCACAACCCCGCCCGCAGGATCGGACACGATAGCCATAAAGCCCAGGGTTCCTACTTGCATAGAAGGTAGGAGAACTTGCCCACCTGTTTCTTGAGCAGCAGCAAGCGCAGCGTTAATGTCATCAACCTTGAGGTATATGGTCCACGCGGTAGGGGCCATAGGGGTTTCAGAAGGACCTTCGGGCCCCATGTGGGAGTCCATGGCACCGCCAACAGGCTGCCCTTCTGAGAGGATGATGTTATAGCCGCCACATTCTTCGCCCTGGCTGTTGAACTCCCAGCCAAAAAGTTCTTTATAGAAGGCTTGTGAACCTTCGAGGTCATGAGTAGAAAGATCAATCCACGTAGGGTCACCATGCAAGATGAGGGACATTGTGCCTCCTAAAAAGCAGCCTTGTAAATGCGTTAGGACGACTCTACGCGCATAAACAGCAGAAAAAATTGCACAAACATCCACCAAATAGAATTAATCCCCTGCCATAAGCCGCAATGCGATTGTGCAGAGGATTAAAATTCTTTTTATCTGGTGGGGCTAGTTAAGAAATACTGTCGCTTTTCCCGCGTTCAATTCCACGTGATCCACGCATTTCTTATTGGTAAAAACCACAAGGGTCACGGGATCATATCCAGCTGCTCGTACTGCATCAAAGTCTACGGTGATTAGTTTCTCGCCTTGCACAACGTTCTCTCCGGAGGCCTTATGGGCGGCAAAGCCACGGCCTCCCATCTCAACTGTGTCAAGGCCAATATGCACAAGCACCTCAAGACCTTCGGGAGTCTTGATGGCAAAGGCGTGCCCTGTTTTGAACACCGTGACCAGCTTGCCAGACACCGGCGCCACAACTTCTCCGAAGCCATCAGGCTCCACGGCAAACCCTTCCCCCATCATCCCTGAAGAAAATACTGCGTCATTAACGGAACTAAGCGGCAGCAGAGGGCCGTGGATAGGCGGAATAACAACGACCTTTTTCTTAGCAAACCCAAACATGATTAGCCTTGTTCGCCTTTCAGGGATACCTTCCCAGACAGCTGAGCGGCGACTTCATCATAGACAAATTGCACTTGCGGGCCTATGACTACCTGGACATTCTTAGCACCAGGACGCATCACACCAATCACGCCTGCCCGTTTAATAGCGGGCTCATCAACACGAGCAGAGTCTTGAACAGTTACGCGCAAGCGGGTAGCGCAATAATCTACAACGTCGATGTTGCTCGGACCTCCGAGGCCATCGATAATTTGTGCAGCCATGTCAGAAGTAGAGGCGTCTGCTGTGCTCTCTACTTCCGTTTCATCTTCCTCTTCCCGTCCCGGAGTCTTGAGGTGTAAAACCCCGATGAGGGTGTAAAAGATACCAAAATACAGCGCAAAGTAAATCACTCCCAGGACGAGCAACATCCACCACTGGTTTGCCAGCGGGTTTTGTGCGGAAAGGAACATGTCAATAAATCCTGCGGAGAATCCGAATCCTGCTGTCCAGTGGAAGACGGAAGCAATAAAGAGCGACAGGCCAGTAAGAAGCGCATGAACAACGTACAAAACCGGGGCTAGGAACATGAAGGAAAACTCCAATGGCTCTGTCACACCAGTAAAGAATGCGGCCAATGCGCCGGCAAGCATCAAAGAACCAACGACCTTCTTACGCTTACTCTCTGCGCGCAGGTATATAGCTAGTGCGGCACCGGGGAGACCGAACATCATCACTGGGAAGAACCCCGCCTGATACTGACCGATAATGCCGACAACCTGGCACGATCCATCGACCCAATTACCGGGACAGGATGCAGCGTCGGTAGCTGCTTGAGCTGCCTCGATGGTCTTACCACCGCCGAGGAACTTGCCGATGTCATTAATACCAATCACATCAAACCAGAAGATCGAGTTAACTGCGTGGTGCAGACCAGTAGGAATCAGGAGGCGATTAATAAATCCGTAGATGCCTGCCCCGGCCGGCCCCATTCCCTGAATCAACTCACCAAAGTTGAACAGCACGCTATAAATAATTGGCCAGACAAAATACATAATCCCGGAGAGGATTATTGAGAAGAACGAGGTCAGAATTGGAACAAGCCGTCGCCCAGAGAAAAATGCCAAGAAGTCCGGCAACTTTGTCGCATGGAACTTGTTGTACACCCATGCGGCGAGCACACCAATGAGGATGCCAAAGAGCACATTCTTGCCGCCGATGGCTCCCCATCCCTGTGACGCCCATTCCAGCGCGGCGTCTCCTTCTAACGCCGTTGGATCGCCAATCCCCTTATAGCTGGCCACCGCTTTAGGGCCTATCAGCTGGGTAATCGTGGCAAAACCCACAAATCCTGACAACGCCGCCGCACCATTGGAGTCTTTGGCCAGGCCGAAGGCAAGAGCAATAGCAAAAATCCAACCAAGGTTATCCAGGATTGCCAAGCCCGACTGAATAAAGATCGCAGCAACGGTGTTATCCGCACCCCAACCGACAGGGTCAATCCAATAACCAATGCCCATCAAAATAGCCGCGACAGGCAAGACTGCAACTGCCCCCATCAGTGCCTTTCCCAGGCGTTGTAGGGCATTCATAACGGATCCCATCATCTATCCCTTCTCTTTGTTTACGTTTTCTTGTGTCCAGCCATGTAAAAACACCGCGAGGAACGCAGCCTCCCCACGCGCGGACAGCGGGAGCTGCGGCTCGCCTGATAAGTCGGTAAGCAACTCCGCCGCGACCGCATATTCATGCGGCAATAGCTTTTCGACGCTCGCCAGCAGTACGTTGTGGCGCAATTGCTTGCGCTGGAGACGTTGATAAGCCAGGGCCAGCTCCATAGACAGCGCGTCATTCCCAGCTTCCGCAGGAGTGCGGAGTAGCCGGTGCGCTTTTGCCGTCACTTGTCCAATCGCGTTTGCCACGGCAAGGGGTTGTTTCACAGTGCCTCCGGTGCGGGCCGCGTGGAGGTGGAGGGCGATAAACGCGGCTTCGTCGATAGGCAGCACAATCGAATCAAGGTGTGTATTCAGATAGTTGACCACCAGCTCGGCGGCCGAAAACTCCTCCGGAACCACCGCTTTGATCTCTACAACCAGGGAGTTACGGATAGTTTCACCCCGTCCAACCCGCTGAACGGCAAAAGACAGATGCTCCGCAAGAATCAGATACACACTGGGATGTAGTTTGCCTAGGACGTCAGAGGCAACATCAATACTCGCCGAAATAACGTGGAAAGTAGCGCCATCAATGCTGCTCAGCCCCTCTAGAAGAGCACGATGCTGCTCGCTAAGCTCCACATACTCCCGGCTCCCACCGCCGTGTTCGACGTAGTCCCCCGGTTTTTTAGAAAACCCTATGCCCTTCCCCACCAGAATCCGCTCCCCCGCCTCTGAGCAGTTCTCCGCAGCGAGCACAGCATTATTGCTTAGCACGCGGCGAATAATTAGCTCAGGCATAACGGCTGCTCCTCAAGGCTCATATGGCCTACAAGATGCAGGCCACGATGGACTTAGCGGGGGGAATCATCCGGTCATGCCTGAGGATCACGCAGCAACAAAAGTATGCCCTGACCGGCTCAGTAACACCCAGAGGGAAGCTCATCATTACAATAACTCGTCCCTCAAACCCTTGGGAACGATTTAGTGATTTTAACGTCAGACGACTGCTGTTTTACAGGATTTTCGACCCTTATCGGGGGCATGGAAACTAGAGAACTATGTCAAAGACCGGGATAGCCAAGAAATAGGTCACCAGAGTAACCAGGATGATCCCGATCAAGTTCAGCCACACGCCACCCTTGACCATGTCGCCGATCTTTACAAAGCCAGAGCTATACGCGATCGCGTTGGGTGGGGTTGCCACCGGAAGCATAAACGCACAGGTCGCCGAGAGCGCAACCGGGATGGTAAGCAGAAGAATATTCTGATCACCATTCGCATTCAGCCCAATGCCCACTGCCACACCAGCCATAATCGGCAGGAAGGTCGCCGCAGTTGCGGTATTGGACGTAAATTCCGTAAGGATGAGCACCAGTGCGGCAATAGCGCCGATGAGCAGGATCAATGGCAAGACTCCCAGCCCCTTAGCCGTCTCACCAATCCACAGAGACAGTCCCGACTCCGAGAACATCTTGGACAATGCCAAGCCACCACCGAACAACAACAACACATCCCAAGGAAGCTCATTAGCGGTCTTCCAATCCATCAAACGGGTACCCGTCTTACGATCCGCGGGGATCAAGAACAGTAGCATCGAGGCAACCAAACCGATCACGGCATCCGCAATGGAGACCTTCCACCCCATCCACTTAATAACCAGCGGAACAAAAACCCATGCAAGGGCTGCGCTTGCGAAGATGACAGCCGTGGCGGCTTCACCGAACTTCATCGCCCCCATCTTGTGCAGCTCTTCCTTGATCAGCGCTCGGCCGCCAGGAATCGTGTCCACTTCCGGCTTAAATACGGTGACCAAGATAAACCATGCGATGACCATGTACACCAGGGCAAGTGGCACGCCCACAAGCATCCACGTACCAAAACCAATGTGAATATCATGGCTTTCTGCCATATACGCCACCAGCAGCGCATTCGGAGGCGTACCAATGATCGTTCCCAATGAGCCTATCGACGCAGAATAGGCGATCGCCAGCATCAGACTCGTGGCAAACTTCTTCTGCGCACGCATTCCGCCAACGGATTCTGCAGTGAGCTGAAGAACAGAGACGCCAATGGGAAGCATCACTACGGCCGTTGCAGTATTAGACACCCACATGGATAAGAAGCCAGTTGCCAGCATGAAACCAGCGACAAGCTGCTTGGGCTTAGTACCAACCAGCAGAACTACGCTCAAAGCCAGACGACGATGCAGATTCCAACGCTGCATTCCAAGCGCCAAGATAAAGCCACCCATAAACAAGAAAATCGTTGGCGAGGCATACGGTGCCGAGATCTTAGAGAACTCAATGACCTGCAACAAAGGGAACGCAACCAGCGGCACCAGAGCCGTAGCCGCTAGCGGAATGGCTTCAGTCATCCACCAAGCCCCCATCAAAACCGCGACTGCGGCTGTGATCCTCAATGCACCGTGAGTATAGGAGCCCTTGGAATCGGCAGAACTCACCACGTCTACAGAAGACTCAGGGAAAATCAGATACACCAGCGCTGCAAGCACCAGACCAACAAAGAGGCCAATAATCTGGCGACGGCGTTCACTTTGATCGCGGACTTCTGCATCTTCAGCCAACGCGTGTTCTGAAGACTCATGCGTAATGGGGGTACTCACGGACTCACTTTCCAGCTATTTCGCGCACTTTTAGTGCAAAATGATCAGCTTCTCCACCATCTGGGTGCACGATTATCGCAATGATGTGAAGAAAGACACTCAGTAATCTACAGTGACAAGCCGCAATCTTTACCCCCTATAAAGGAAGTCTTTCCCAAAAATTCCAAGACAAATCCACAAAAATCGCTTCACCTGCACAAACGACACGCTTGCAAAGGTTCAAGAGTCCCCCATAATGGGGAATACTCGCTAGATAACACATAAGTGCAGGTTTTATGTGGCAAAAACAGGCAGGAAGGATAACCCCAAATGAACATTGGGCGGTGGGCCGATTGTCACGAGCACAGGGTTAGGGCCTGTGGCTAGCCCCTGGGTTGTTCAGCTAGCAAAGCACAAAGAAACCCCAGCCCACACATGCTGTGAACTGGGGTTTTAATCGTGCGCCCGGAGGGATTCGAACCCCCAACCTTCTGATCCGTAGTCAGATGCTCTATCCGTTGAGCTACGGGCGCAAGTTCCACCAGGCCCGGTGAAACGCTCCCACCGAAGTGAGAGTGAGCGGAGACGAGAGGATTTGAACCTCCGGACCTGCGCAAACAAGTCAACTCCTTAGCAGGGAGCCCCATTCGGCCGCTCTGGCACGTCTCCAGCGATTCCAATAAAAGAATCTCGCCCAATATTAATCGCAAATGACCTTTTAAACAAAACACAAGGCCAGTGAACAAAATTCCCTACCAGGGGATAAACTAACGCCATGATCCGAGAAGATTTAGCGCAGATTCCTACATACGTTCCAGGCCATCATGCAGACCATACGTTAAAACTTTCTAGCAACGAGGTAGCTTTTGGCCCACTTCCCGGCGCAGCGGAAGCAATGGCAAAAGCCATCACTACCGTTAACCGTTACCCAGATATGGGCGCTGAGGAGATCAGAGAACGGTTGGCTGAACATCTCGGTTTAGATGCCCAACAAGTAGCAGTGGGCTGTGGTTCTTCTGCTCTGTGTCAACAATTAGTTCAGATTTCCGCAGGCCCAGGCGATGAGGTGATTTTCCCTTGGCGCAGCTTCGAGGCCTACCCCATTTTCGTGCATGTGACTGGCGCTACGCCGGTAGCCGTGCCCCTTAAAGAGGGCTTCAACGATCTTGACGCCATGGCCGCGGCCATCACAGAAAATACTCGGCTCATTTTCGTGTGCAACCCCAATAATCCAACGGGCACTCTCATATCGCAAGACGCGTTCCTAGCATTCATGAACAAGGTCCCAAGCAATGTGCTTGTTGCGCTTGATGAGGCCTATATCGAGTACGTCCGCGCAGAGGATACGCCTCTTGCTACAGAGTTTATCCACGCCTACCCCAACCTCATAGGTCTCCGAACCTTCTCTAAAGCTTTTGGTTTGGCTGGCATCCGAATCGGTTACGCTTTTGGCTCTCCAAGCCTCATTGAGGCGCTCAATAAAGTCGCTCTCCCCTTCGGCGTTAACACCGTTGCTCAGGCGGGCGCAATCGCCTCATTAGAAAACCTCGACGAGCTCATGGAGCGCACTGAAGAGGTAGTGCTCAATCGCGACCGCGTAGCCGAGCATGTCGGTGCAGGCCACTCTCAAACCAATTTTGTGTGGATTCCTGCAGATTCCCGCCCCGAGTCTCCCACTGACATAGCTGAGCAGCTCCACAACCATGACGTGATCGTCCGCGCATTCCCTGAGGGAGTCCGAATCACCGTGACCAATAGCGAGGAAACGGATCGCCTTCTTGCTGCCTGGGATGCAAGCTTCTCATAACAGCACAAAACCCCAGCCTCACCTAGAGGACTGGGGTTTCATTTTTGGCGGAGACGCAGGGATTTGAACCCTGGGATGGTTTCCCATCGCTGGTTTTCAAGACCAGTGCATTCGGCCGCTCTGCCACATCTCCAATGTGTTCGCATGCTTAAAGCTTGCCAACAAGTAAAAGAGTCTACCCGATGTAGGCGAATTTCTTTAAAGTGGGTGGATATGAAGGCAATCATCATCGATGAGAACAAGCAATTGTCGTATCAAGACGTCGCCGATCCGCAGCTAGAATCTGGTTGTGCCCTGATTCGGGTTAAGGCCAGCGGAGTTAATCGTGCAGACCTACTGCAGGCTGCGGGACATTACCCACCACCCCCTGGAGAATCGAAGATTCTGGGACTTGAGTGCGCTGGCGTTGTGGAGGATCCAGGCGATACTTCGTGGAAGAAGGGTGACAAGGTTGCCTGCCTTTTGGCCGGTGGCGGCTATGCGGAGCTCGCTGTGGTCCCTGAGGGACAGCTCATGCCGATTCCTGCTGGTTATTCCTTTGCCCAGGCCGCGGCGATCGTTGAAGTCGCGTGTACCGTGTGGTCGAATATCGGCATGCTGACTGGTCTCAAGCCGGAGCACACGATCCTCATTCATGGCGGTGCCGGCGGAATCGGCACGTTTGCTATTCAGATGGCCAAACATATCGGCGCCACGGTGGCGGTCACGGCGGGTTCCACGGAAAAACTTGAGGTGTGTCGCGAGCTCGGCGCGGACATCCTGATCAATTATCGTGAGCAGGATTTCGCGGAGATTCTCAAGAACAAGTGCGACCGCATTTTGGACATCATGGGAGCCAAGTATCTTGACCAGAATGTCCGTGCACTAGCCATGGATGGGCATCAGGTCACCATCGGGATGCAGGGCGGGGTGAAGGGCGAGCTAAATATCGGCCGGTTGCTAAGCAAACGCGGAACAATCTCGGCCACAGCTTTGCGTGCGCGCGATCGTGCAGACAAGGCTCGGATAGTTGCTGACACGGTGAAGAACATCTGGCCGTTGCTGGAATCAGGCAGAATCTCCCACCGCATCCATGCCACACTGCCGCTGTCGCAGGCTCAAAAAGCTCATGAGTTGCTGGATTCCGGCGAGGTGTCCGGAACGCTTGTTTTGCTTGCCGACGCCCCCAGCTAGGCCAAGCTCGCCACAACGCGGATGAGCTGATCAACATCCGCGACCGTGTTATAAGGCCCCAATCCAACGGAGATGGCCCCCTTAGTATCGCCGACCCCCATCGCGGTGAGAAGGGGGTCGGCCTCAGCCACCGTGGCCACCAATCCATTGTTTATCAGCCGCTGCTGGATCATGTCGGCCGGAACGCCGTTGATACAGAATGTGGCGTGTGGGATCCGATCCACGTCCGAACCTGCGGCGGCTTCACCGGTCACGCCAAAGACGTGGGTGTTGGGAAGCGATTCGATGGAATCCACAAGATAGGTCCCCAACCACCCCAGATAATTTGCCGCGGACTCCACACCCTGCGCCAAGCGGTAACGACGAGTTCCCCGGGCGTCCTCGTCGAGATCAGCAAGGTAATCTACGGCTGCGGATACTCCCGCGGCAAGGCCAGCGGCAACAGGCGTATCAAACACTTCCATATCTATGCGAGGAAACATCGTGGTGTCACGGAACGCCAGGGCGGCAACCTGTGGCCCACCGAAGGCCTCACAGTCCACGCTTATGATGTCCGCGCCTAATGCTTCCCTCGTGATCGGGCGATGCCCAGCAAGTGGGGTGGCGTCGACAAGCACCCACGCACGGGAGGAATCATGCACGTATTCCGCGATTTCCAGGATCGGATTGATTGTTCCTACCTGCCGGCTAGCGGCGGAGAGCGCAACAACGCGGGTGCTGCCGTCGACAAGCTTGGAAAACTGCCACGCAGGCACCTCACCAGTACCTAAGTCAGGTTCCGCCCAACGTATTTCTGCGTCCAGATCAAGACCACAGGAATCTGTGCGCGAAAACACAGCGGAAGATCCCCGGCGCAACAGTGGCCGCAACGCGCGGGATAACCGTGCAAAAAGCACGTCACGGCTCGGCCCCAGGAGCACCGCGTCTGCTGAGGTTCCTGTCATATCCGCAATCGCCATTCGTGCAGAATAAAAGTGATCGTCTGCAATAAAGCGCCCCGCGCGTTGCAACAACGCATGAGAACCGGCGCCTCTCTCAATTTCTGCTGCCAACGGCGCACTGCGAAAACCTCGCGAAACAGCAGATGACACCCGTTCCGGAATTTGTGGTTGCTCCTGCGCATTGAGATAAGTCCAAGTACCGCTCACGGAGGTATAAGCACCTCGAACACGAGCTACGTCAAACACCATCTCTCACTCCCTGAAAGTTCCAGAGCATTGCTTAAAGCAACACCACTGCAACGGAAACAACTACCTATTCCATCCCAACGAACTCACTTATTATGCCTGCCGGATTCATTCCGCGCACCAACCCAGCTAGGGTAGGTATTCGTGCAGGAACAGACCAAAGTAAATAATCCCGAGAGTCTCGAGTCAATGATCGCTCGCATCACGCATGCGGATCACGTTGACCCCAAGCCATCGCGGTCCAAAACCTTGGCAGCCGCATGGTCTGACCTCGTCCGCGGATTCAAGCAACACGAGCTCTGGCTACAGCTCGGATGGCAAGACATTAAGCAACGCTACCGCAGAAGCGTCCTAGGGCCATTATGGATCACCATCGCCACTGGCGTCATGGCGCTTGCCCTGGGATTGCTCTACTCTGTGCTATTTAAGATCCCCGTTGCCGAGTTCCTCCCCCACGTCACCGTGGGCCTTATCATGTGGAACTTCATCTCCGGATGCATTAAAGAAGGCGCCGAGGTCTTTATCACCAATGAGGGGCTGATCAAGCAACTTCCCTCTGCCCTTTCCGTACACGTGTACCGATTGGTATGGAAGCAAACGCTCTTCCTCTTCCACAACATGGTGATTTGGTTCATCCTGATGCTGGTATTCCCACGCCCCTTGGGCTGGGACATCCTCCTAGGAATTCCTGCCATCGCATTGCTCGTGGTTAACGGTGTATGGGTGTCCATGTTCTTTGGCATCATCGCTACCCGCTACCGCGACTTCTCCCCTCTTCTTGAGGCCCTCACACAGCTCTTGTTCTATGTCACCCCCATTGTGTGGACCACACAGACCCTCTACGCCCAAGGCGGAGCTGTCTCTGAGCGCGCAAAGCTGGCTATGCTCAACCCCCTTTATCACTACATGGAGGTTGTGCGTGCCCCATTAATCGGCGCCCCCATCAATCCATTGAACTGGTACGTTGTCATCGGATGCACAGTCGTAGGCACATTCCTAGCCATGCTCGCAATGAAACAGTGGCGCTTCCGTGTGAGCTACTGGGTATAGAAGGAGTACAACATCATGGTTTCCATTGATACCTATAACGCCTGCGTTGATTTCCCCATATTCGACGCAAAATCGCGTTCTATGAAGAAGGCATTCCTAGGCGCCGCAGGTGGCGCCATTGGGCGAAACAAAGACAATACCGTGGTCGTGGAGGCGCTTCGAGACGTAAACCTGCACCTCAAAGAGGGTGACCGCATCGGCCTCGTAGGCCATAACGGTGCCGGAAAATCCACACTCTTACGTCTACTCTCCGGAATTTATGAGCCCACCCGTGGCTCCGCTCATGTCCGCGGACGCGTCGCCCCTGTTTTTGACCTCGGCGTAGGCATGGACCCGGAGATCTCGGGGTTTGAAAACATCGTGATCCGCGGCCTGTTCCTGGGGCAGACACGCAAGCAGATGAAGCAAAAAATGGATGAGATCGCCGAGTTCACCGAACTAGGCGACTACCTAGCCATGCCCCTGCGTACATACTCCACTGGCATGCGTATTCGTCTTGCTCTCGGGGTAGTCACCTCGATTGAGCCCGAAATTTTGCTTCTCGACGAAGGCATCGGCGCCGTCGACGCCGCCTTTATGGCTAAGGCCCGCGAACGCCTCTCCGACCTAGTGCAGCGGTCTGGCATCCTCGTTTTTGCCTCTCACTCCAACGATTTCCTTGTCCAGCTCTGTGACTCAGCTCTTTGGATTGACCACGGAACGGTGAGGCAGGCAGGGGCCGTTGATGACATCGTAGAAGCCTACGAAGGCAAAGGCGCCGCAGACCACGTACGACGCCTGCAAAAGCGCATCCGCGAAGAGTCTAAATAGGACTCTTATCGTTTTGAGAACGCTAGAAAATCTGTCCTGAAATTTCCTAAACGCTGGGGCGGCCAGCGTTCTCAAAACGACTAAACCACAGACGTCGCCCCGCGTTATCTACAAGGTTCCACACGAGCGGGGCCATCGTGGTGCTCCAGATAACAGCAGCAACTACATCCGTGAGGTAGTGCACGCCCATGGTAAGCACCACGCCTGCGATAACTAGAACAGCGCAGAGCACCAGAAGGGCCCGTAGGATCAAAGGCAGCCGAGCACCCACCGTAAGCATCAGCATCATGGCTAAAGCCGTCACATACGTCGTGTGCCCGCTAGGAAACGACCAATCCCCTGGCGTTACCGGTATGGGGTGAGCAAGCAAGTCTGAGCTAGGGCGAGGACGCTCAATAAGCATCTTTACAAAAACTACTGGCACCCAGGTGATCGCAATGGCCACTGCGCATTGCAGCCCTATTCGGACTTGTTTGCACGCAATGCCCACCAGCGCAGAAATTACCAGCGTGAGTACCAGCGAATAAGCGGGTTCCAAACCATAGTAAACAGCATCTACAAGGCTCTCAATTGCCCCTTTTCTCTGATTATTCATGGCTTGGGTGATAAAAAGATCGCTGGTTAGTGATCTAACCCCTAGCCCGATAATCGCTACCGCTAGAACTCCGATAATCGCAGTCCACCACCGCTGAGCACTCACCTTTGCGTGAGAGGATGGTACTTCCATTGTTTTCTCCACTTCAAGAGATGTACTCCCCGCTTGAGAAAACGGTGGATACATAGCAATACTTCCCAGCAGAAGATACCACTGGGAAGTATTTTTTGGATTAGCCCTTGTAGGCAGCAGCAATAGTATCCGCGTTATAACGCAGCGCACCGGTGTAAGTGTCCGCGGGAGCAGTAGCTCCGAGAGAGTCACTGTATAGCTCTGCGCTACTCACAGTAACTTTTCCGCCCTTAGCAGCCACATTCTCTTCCAGGGACTTTACGGCCTGTGGGTTAGCAGAGGCATCTTGGAAGATGACTGGGACCTTATGCTCCACAATGAACTCTGCCAACTCATTGAGCTCGGAAGCAGACCTTTGAGCGTCCGAGGTGACAAAGTCGGTTGCCTTAATCTCTAGACCAAACTGCTTGCCAAAATAACGGAACGCATCGTGTCCAGAAACTAGCGTGCGCTGATCGGCAGGAATAGTGTTGATCCTCTCCTGTACATAAGCTTTGGTCTCGTCGATCTTCTTGTTGTATTCCGCGCCGTTGGTCTTATAGGTGTCAGCCTTATCAGGATCTGCAGCAGACATCTTCTTGACTATCTGGTCAACAACGAGCTTCCAGTTGTCAGTAGAGTTCCACACATGTGGGTCCCAGGCCCCGTGGCTGTGGCCCTCGTGCTCGTGGCCTTCGTGGCTGTGGCTCTCATGATCGCCGTCTTCCTCCCACGGCAACAACATATTTTCTGGTATCTGTTCGGCCAGCGCAATCTGCTTGTCGCCCAATCCCTTAAGCTGGTCAATCATATTGGCTTCCATGCCCAATCCGGACCAGAACACCACATCCGCTTCCTGCATAGCCTTCACATCCGAGGTGGAAGGCTGATAAGTATGAGGATCGCCGCCAGGCCCCACCATTACAGTGAGGTCTGCATCAGGAGCCACATTTTTCACCGCGTCTCCGATGTACCCGGTGGTGGCAAAGATTTTAGGCGAAGAGCTGTTCTTAACTGGCGCCGTCTCTTTGTTATCGGCAGCGCAAGCAGAGGCAGAGAGCAATCCAACTACCGCAATGGCAGCACACGTGTTTCGGAAAAATGAGCGATTCATACCGTCACTATAGGAACAGACATTTTTACCTTGCTAAATGAAAATTCGTTGCCACATCGAACTGCAGATAATCAGTTTCATTTTTCAATAGACCTCCCTCATATGTGTGAATGGAAAGCCTAAACAACATCCGCCCGCACGTGAACCTCTTTACGCTTGCGCAGCACACGGACACCAATCCATAGAGCTAAGCAGATGAGGCCATCCACAAACGCCATCGTCGGAGACGTCGCAGCGTCAATCCGATACGCTACCCAGAAACCAACCTGTGAACTGGCAGCAGCGATGATCAACGTCACCACCACCATTGCAGTCTCCGAACGAGTAACCATCAGCGCTGCTGCCGCCGGGACAATCATCAAGGCCACCGCTAAAACTGCGCCGGCTGCGTCGAAAACTACCACGATGGTCAAAGAAACCAGCACCATGACCAGGTAATTCAACAAGCGAGTCCGAATCCCTACGGCTGCAGCAAATGTGGGGTCAAAGGTAGAGATCATCAAGGGTCTACGCGCCAGAATGACAACCCCTAATGCCACAAGCCCCACCACACCTATTGTCCATGCGCTCTTCGGACCAAAATCGATTCCCCACGCCACCCAATGATTAAGGGCAGCAATATTGAGGTCTCCGACCAGCACCGTATGTTCCGAGATCGTGGAGTTATTAAAGCGCATGGAGATGATAATCACGCCAATGGCAAAGAATGCGGGAAATACTAAACCGGTTGCGCTGTCTTCTGTGACCTTCTTTCGATCCCGAATCCACTCGGTAAGAGCAATCACCGCAACACCGCTTAGCGTCGCACCCACCAGCAAAAGTGGATCATCGGGAGAAGCAGTCCAGAGCGCTGCCACCGCGATGCCTGGCAAAACGGCGTGGGAGAGGGCGTCGGAAAGCATAGCTTGTCGACGCAAAACCAGCACGATACCGGGAATCGCCGCGGTTAAAGAGACAACGAGCGCCAAAACCGAGACAGATACTGCAAAACTCATCGAATCACCGCCGCACGACGAGGAGAAGCTACAAGAGCCACGATCACAAAGGCCGCAAGCACCAAGACGATCACGGGACCAGTGGGCACTTTACCTGCAGAAATAGAAATATACGAGCCCACAATCGCGGCGATCGCACCGATCAGACCAGAAACCACAACCATCTGCGCTACCGTTCGGGTCCACTGGCGGGCAGCTGCCGGAGGAAATACAGCGAAAGCGATCATTAATATCAGGCCGACTGCTTTCACCCCAATCACAATCGCAACCACAACCAACAAGGAGAGCATGACCGCCATTGTTGAATCAATACCGATGCGGGTGCTATCGGCCACGGCATTGGCCACGATGGCGGAAGCCAACCCTGTGACCATAGCCCCGATGGTGATTACCGGCATCGAACGAGCGTCGATGCCCCAGTCTGCGAGCAACTGCGACTCGCTTAACCACGGCGTGGTGGCAAAGAAGAGAAAGGCGCCCATCACACCAGGAGTCGCAGAATGACCGATCACGTCGCTCATCATGGACTGCCTGCGCAAGTATAAAAACGTTCCCATTGCCCCTGAGCACAGTCCAATGAGTAGCGTTCCCCACACCACCCGCCGATAGGAGAACTCGGCAAGAAAATCAATGATGCTCATAACAACCCCAGGCCAAAAGCAGCATTCACGGTCTCCCGGGTAAACGCTTCTTCTACAGTTCCGGTTGCTACGATCTGCCGATTGATTACGGTGACGTGATCGCAAAGTTCTGTCACTGTAGACAAGTCGTGATGAACAATAACCACCGATTTTCCGTCTTCACACAAACCATGCAAAACATCACGGATAACACGCTCGCTGGCTGCGTCGACACCCGCAAAAGGCTCGTCCAACAGAAAGATATCGGGATTTTGCACCAGAATTCTTGCAACAAAGACACGGCGCCGTTGCCCACCGGAGAGCTCGGAAATATGGCGCTTAGCCAAATCAGCGATGCCTACCCGCTCAAGAGCGTGCCGCACCTCTTCCCGGTGCTCCCCGGTGAAACGTTTGAACCAACCTAAACGCGGATATAGTCCCATGCCCACCACTTGTTCCACGGTGATGGGGTAATCCCAGTCCACAGCGGCGGATTGCGGCATGTAAGCAACACGATCACGTACTTGAGCGAGCGGTTTGCCAAAGAAAGCGACCTCACCGTCGTGGTCTACAAGATCGATCGCAGACTTAATAAGAGTAGATTTTCCTGCCCCATTAGGCCCGATAAAACCCATCACAGATCCAACAGGAACCTCAATACTTGCATTTTCCAGGGCCACCGTTGGCCCATAGCTCACGCTGATGCCCGTCATTGTCAATGCCGAGCCCACTAGATTGGCCACTTTCTATCGTCACTTCCGCTAATCACAACATATGAGTGAAAATCACTACCAACTGCCACTTTACGGTTTGTCTTCCAATTACTTGGTCAAAGCCGCTTTAATCGCATCAGCGTTGTATTTTAAAACTCCAATATAAGTATCGGTAGGAGCTGTTTCTCCGAGCGAATCCGCGTAAAGCTCTTTATCCGAGACCTCGACGTTCCAGCCCTTTGCCCTTACCGTCTCTTTCAGCGAGTTAATAGCCTGGGGGTTGGCCAAATTATCTTGGAAGATCGTGGGTATCTTCTTTTCTGCGATGAATTTTCCCAGGTCTGCCAGCTCAGTCGGGGACATTTCAGACTCCGAGGTAACAAAATCTGTGGCGTGAATCTCTAGGCCGAACTGCTTACCAAAATAATTGAAGGCATCGTGTCCGGTAATCAGAATGCGCTTCTCCGCAGGGATAGCGTCGATCTGCTCCTTTGCATAGGCAGCGGCCTGATCAATCTGCTTTTTATAAGTCTCAGCGTTCTTTTTGTATGTTTCCGCGTTTTCTTTATCCACCTGGGAAAGCTTCTTGGCAATCGCATCAACAACGTACTTCCAGTTTTCCGTGGAGTTCCACACGTGTGGATCCCAAAGTTTTTCGCCGTTTTCACCAAGCTCAGGCCATTCAAGCCGCTCAGATTCCGGGATAGCTTCAGCCACAGCCTCCTGGCGGTCTCCCTGCGCTGCCAGCTCATCCAGCATCTTTGCTTCCATATGCAGGCCCGACCACAGGACAACATTGGACGTCTTAATCTTGGAAATATCCTGTGTAGTGGGCTGATAAGTATGAGGATCGCCGCCGGGGCCTACCATCACAGTGACATCAGCTGCAGGGGCATATTCTTCACGGCATCGCCGATATAACCAGTGGTAGCAAAGACAGAGAGCGTACTTGGCTTTTCACTAGCTTTTTCGCTAGAACATGCGCTGAGGCCGCCCAGCAAGGCCACTGCGGTGAGTGCGGACACCGCAAGAAAACCGCGCCTGCTATGGCGATTGATACGAGATGATTCCTTAGTCATGAATACGGATCCTATTACCGTTCTGCGCGTTCAGATAGCGTTTTCTTTGCTTACCCTTATTTAGCTGTTCCAACCCTTAGAAAAATCAAGGGATCAATATGAAAATAACCAAGATACAGTGCTGTTTTTCAATCCAACACCAATAGCTCAGAGGCGCATATCACAACCAAAATTGGGCAATCTTCCCTCGCGTTCTCAAGACCAAGAGACTGATGCCCCCTCACCCCACGCAGACTATGCCACAATAAACCCCATGCCTATAGCTTCTACTGGTCGCATCGCGGCTGTCATTGTCACTCACAACCGCGTCGAGCTGTTGCAGAATTCTTTGAAGATCGTTGCGCAACAGACGCATCCCGTAGATCACATCATCGTTGTAGATAACGGTGATGATCCCGCCGTCGAGAGCCTAGTTACCGCTATCGCCGGCGAGCGCGCCGTCTACCTCGGAAGCAAACATAATTTGGGAGGAGCCGGCGGGTTTGCGCTTGGTTTTCTCACCGCGCTGAGGCTGGGAGCCGACGCTGTCTGGTGCGCCGATGATGACGGCCGCCCGGAAGACGAGAATGTCCTGGCAACCCTCTTGCACGTAGCAAAAAAGCACCACCTCGATGAGGTCTCCCCGGTTGTTTGTAATGCAGAAGAACCTGACCAGCTGGCATTCCCGCTTCGCCGTGGCACCACGTGGCGTAGGTTCCGCAGTGAACTCGGCAATGAGGATTTCCTAGCAGGTATTGCTTCGCTATTTAACGGCGCTCTTATCTCCGCTGATGCTATGCAACGCATCGGCGTCCCCGACTTGCGTCTGTTTATCCGAGGCGATGAAGTTGAGTATCATCGCCGACTAGTGCGTTCCGGCCTCAAATTTGGCACCTGTCTCACCGCTGCTTATCTGCACCCGGATGGCTCGGATGAGTTTAAGCCAATCCTTGGGGGACGCATGCATACGCAATACCCAGATAACGAGGGCAAGCGGTTCTTCACTTATCGCAACCGCGGATACCTTATGAATCAACCCGGTATGCGTCGGCTTCTTCCCCAGGAGTATGCGCGATTTGGCTGGTTCTTCCTCATTCAGCGCAAAGACCCTAAGGGATTTTTACAGTGGCTCAAGCTCCACCACATGGGCCGCTCGGAGCGCTTTGAACGGCCGTAATAGCTACTTAAAAATAAAAATGCGCTGAACAAAGAAATTGATCACCGTGGCAGTCCCTTGGGAGATCACAAAGGCGATAACTAGGGCAATCTGTTCGCTCACCCCGTAATGAGTTAATAGCGAGAAGAGCAAGGAATGCCCACCCACGTTAACAAAGTAGGTAATCGTATACAGAACCGCTACCTGCAAGAATCGCTTGGTTGATGCCTCAGCCTGGAAGGTCCAACGGCGATTGATTAGATAAGCGGTAATCGTGCCAAAAATAAACCCAATAGTGCGTCCTCCCGCAGCAGAGAACCCAAAAACGATCTGGCATAGATAAGTCAGACCAAGGTCCACAACTGCGGAGATTCCTCCAGAGATGATGAACTTGATGCCTTGAGAAGCCACGCTCGCCGAGGAGGTAGTCACAGTCACATTGGGGGCGGCCTGGTCATGCGCGCCGGTGTTGGAATTAGCCACGGGGCGCGATTTTACCTCTTACGGAGTAATTCTCGGTAGATATCGATTCTTTCCACTGCAGATAACGCATGGGCACCACATCCACCGAGCTCTTCTAGCTTGCTTATCGACGCCCCACATAACTCACGAATCCGCTCATCAGTCAGGTCTTCTTGCCAGCCCAACTTCCTCATGAGCCGCCCGGCCACCCGCGACCTTAGGTCTTTCCCTCCCATGCACGCCATGCCGATCACAAAAGACCACCAGGCCTCCCGTGCCTGGCGCGACTGCTCCACAGGAAGAGCCTGCAGGCCAGAAGCCGCGTAATTTGGTTCCTCTCCAAGCCCTAGTGCCTGGAGTAACGGGATCAACCCAGTCTCTTGGGTACGTTGAATGATTGAAACAACCTCCTCATGCACGTGAGCAAGGGTTTCTTGTGCTCTTTTACCACCAGAAATAGCCATATTGATACGGGCCGTATCCACTGGCGCATCTGGTTCATAAAGATCCCCGCTTCCTCCCAGGCACAAAGCCTCCGGTGCAGAAGCTTCACGGGAATACGTGTCCAGGATCGAAAGGCTTACTCGCCACAGTCCCCAGTTGTACTCAAGCTGCCCGGCGCGAATCGCAGCAGTATGCGCATGTAAACAATCATTCATCGACACTTGCTCGCCGCAACGATAAAAAGACTGCGGCGAAGCCGCATCAAAACCAAAACACGTCTTGATAATCTCGGCGACCCCCGCAAGCTTCAGCGTGTCTCGCACTCCGAGAACTCGATGCAGAATCCCCGCCGCATCAATGACTTTAAGCTGTAGAACTATTATTTTTCCTGCTCGGATTCGCCTGCGCCGAGCAACGGCCTTTCCACGACGCAGGCGGGCCTCGCTTATCCAGATCACTCCGCTGCGCTGTATCACAGTGCCCAGCGTAGCGATTTTTAGCCGATCGGTAGCGGCCTCGGCTCTGAGCCAAACGCTTCTTTGAGATAGGCGCGGCTCCTGCGCACGGATTCTATGTCGAGCCATTGCTGCATCCATCCGGCTACTGCGCTGGCCATCATCCATGCATCTCGTGCTTGAGGCTCACCCCGATATGCATCAAGAAAATCCTCTGGAGAGATATCCGTGAGGGCCTCAAAACGCGGGGCGACGAGTTTTTCATTCTCCGACTTTGCCCGCGCGGCTTCCTTTTTAATCTCATCGAGCCCCGTCCGCACTGCATCAGCTACATCGCGGAGACTGACGCATGTGATATCGCCTGGCACTAACTCGCGAGCCTCGGCGTTCAAGGGAAGAGCTGTTGTTCCCGTAAGCAGGCTCGGGAGCTTATCCACGGGCGTAGCTTCCCCCGGACCAAGCACCCATGCCCCAGACATGAGGCCGGTGGGATAGGAAGGATCCGTGTGTACGTGCCAGAGCACAACGGTATGGTCCGGCGCCGCGCCGCGAACGTCGATAATGCTAATCACCGCTGGTCTCCGGAAGAAACAAAAACCAGCGCCGCGCCGACAACCCCAAGCAGAGTATGAGGCTTGGAAACTCCACGGCGACGCAAAAACTCAACGACCTTTTTGCTTATTGTTCTGTCTAGTTTGTTGATCCCAAGGAAAATAAGCAGGAGCACTGCAAACGCACCCCACGTGACAAGAGGTCCGAATTCTTTAGCGTCGCTGCTTTCCAGTTGCTCACGCACACGTGCAGCGATCACATCAGGATCATTGTCTGGATCATCATCATGGGTATTAGCGTATAAAGCGACGCCCAGGAGAGACCCAAGGATGACGGTATTAATTACCCACCGAAGCGCCTTGGTGTGCACATAGTCCGGCAGCGCGGTGATCAGGCCTATGGCTGCAGCCTGGGAGATACGCCCCGTCATCGTGTCATCTAAAGGATTCAGGTTTCTCTCAACAGTGGTGTCTTTCATGTACTCCAGAGTAGCCAAACTCGCTGGGAGGTACAGTGACTTCTATGTTTGGATTCCTCAAAAAGAAGACCGTGGAAACGCATATCGCGGCAGAACGCACAAATACTCCCATGGATTCCCGCATGACCCTCCTCATGGCTGAGGAAATCCCCATGCTAGATAGCGCTTCTCGAGTGCGTATCTATCAAATCCTCGAGGAATATGACGGTCCGCAAATTACGTCGCAGGAGGAACTTCCCCAGGAAATTCGCGACATGATGGACCTGTAAAGTTTTTTAGTGAGAAAAACCACCCCTCAGAGCACCTTTAGACGTGGTCACATTCGGAAGTAAACGGGTACGGTAGTTAGACGATGACGAGCGCCAAGGGCACGTCCAGCACCGCAGCTTCGAGCGGTGTCTCCGGAGCCTTACACACAGAAGCCATGAAACTCACCGGTTGGGGACGCACCGCCCCCACAACCGCAGAGGTCCTCGCAACTCCAGATTTGGAGACCATCGTCAAGGCAGTACGCCAGGTCGCCGAGCAAAATGACTCCAAGCCAGACTATCTCCGTCGTGGCGTAATCCCTCGCGGTATGGGCCGCTCCTACGGCGATCCTGCACAAAATGCTGGTGGCCTTGTCATTGATATGCAGCCTTTGAACAAGATCCACTCTATTGATCCAGAGACCGCCATTGTGGATGTTGATGGCGGTGTGACCCTTGATCAGTTGATGAAGGCGGCTCTCCCCTACGGGCTGTGGGTTCCTGTTCTTCCAGGTACTCGTCAGGTCACCATCGGCGGCGCTATCGGCCCAGATATCCACGGAAAGAACCACCACTCAGCTGGTTCTTTCGGTGATCACGTCACCTCCATGGAACTGCTAGTGGCCGACGGTCGCATCTTGCACCTTGAGCCAGAAGGCTCGGCAGATGATCCAGACGGTTCTCTCTTCTGGGCAACCGTTGGCGGCATGGGCCTCACCGGCATCATTGTCCGTGCAAAGATCCGTATGACCAAGACGGAAACCGCTTACTTCATCGCAGACGGCGACCTCACCGCTAACCTCGATGAAACCGTGGAATTCCACTCCGACGGTTCCGAGTCCAACTTCACCTATTCCTCCGCTTGGTTCGACGCCATCAGCCCGGAGCCCAAGCTAGGTCGCGCCGCCATTTCACGGGGTTCCCTAGCCACACTCGCGCAGCTGGAAGAGCTCTCCCCCAAGCTGGCCAAAGATCCCCTGAAGTTCAATGCCCCACAGCTTGTGACGGTTCCGGATATTTTCCCTTCCTTCACCATGAACAAGCTTTCTATGATCGCAATCGGTGAACTTTGGTGGCTCAAGTCAGGCACGTACAGGAACAAGGTGCAAAACCTCACCCAGTTCTATCAACCGCTCGACCTCATCGGAGAGTGGAACCGCGGTTATGGTTCTAAGGGCTTCCTGCAGTATCAGTTCGTGGTTCCACGTGAGGCTGTCGAACCATTCAAAGATATCGTCCGCGATATCCAGCGTTCCGGACATTACTCCGCACTCAACGTGTTTAAGCTCTTCGGAGAAGGAAACCGTGCGCCGTTGAGTTATCCGATGCCGGGTTGGAACGTCTGCGTAGACTTCCCGATTAAGCCAGGACTAGGCAAGTTCCTCGATGAGCTTGACCGCCGTGTCATGGAGTTCGGTGGACGCCTCTACTTGGCCAAAGAATCTCGTACGAGCGCTGAAAACTTCCACTCGATGTATCCAGAAATGGAAGGCTGGCTCAAGACACGTAATGCGATCGACCCCACTGGCGTCTTCGCTTCTGACATGTCCCGCCGCCTCGAGCTACACTAATCAAGAAAGATTCCTATGCTGAACGCAGTGGGCAAAGCCCAAAACATCCTCCTCCTCGGTGGCACATCCGAGATCGGCCTAGCTATCGTAAACGAGTTCCTGACTCACGGTCCCGCACACGTCACCCTTGCTGCGCGCAAGGATTCGCCGCGTATCGACGCCGCCGTGAAGGACATCGAATCAGCTGGCGCATCCGCCGTTGAGGTTATCGACTTCGACGCAACTGCCTTTGATACGCACGCCGATGTCATCGACCAGGCTTTCCTTCTCGGAGACGTCGACGTAGCCATCGTGGCCTTTGGCACTCTTGGGGACCAAGAAGAACTTTGGCAGGACCAGTCCAAGGCTGTGGCCAGTGCCGAGACCAACTACACCGCACCGGTATCCGTTGGTGTACTCCTCGCGGAGAAGTTCAAGGCCCAAGGCCACGGCACTATCGTTGCCCTGTCCTCTGTTGCAGGTCAGCGTGTTCGCCGCTCCAACTTTGTTTATGGTGCTTCCAAGGCTGGCATGGACGGCTTCTACGTCAACCTAGGCGAGGCCCTTCGCGATTATGGCGTCAACGTCCTTGTCGTACGCCCAGGTCAGGTGCGTACCAAGATGTCCGCTGATGCGGGAGAGGCTCCACTCACGGTGGATCGCGAGGACGTAGCTAAGGCAACTGTCCAAGCGGTTTTGTCCGGAAAGAGCTCCATCTTCGTTCATCCACTGTTCGAATATGTCTCGCTTGTTTTCAAGTTTATTCCTCAGGCGATCTTCCGAAAGCTACCGTTCTAGCAAAATGCTCTAGCCGCCGTGCAGTGCACGGCGGCTTTGTGTTTTAGCAGCAAAAACAGTGATGCTTGTCACTAAAAACGCTGTAACCGGCAAGAATATCAATGGCTTTTCTTAAAGGTCTTAAGAGCGTATGACACACTGTTCTCTATGATCAATCGTGCCCGCAACGCAGATTCCCAACCGCCGAAAGACGACTCGGAAGCGCCGCACGCCTCTGCTGCAGCCAGCGACCCATTTCCGGTGATGCTCAAACACCCCGACAAGGACAACCTACGGGACAAAAGCTACGACTTTGACTACACCCCTGACATCCAAGATGGTCCGCACACTCTGTTCGGAATAGTCGCTGCAATCCTGGGAGGTGGGCTCTTTACCTTCATCTCCTGGTACATACTCAAGCAAGTCAATCTCCCAGCCTTTGGCCCTTCTCTGGTTACACGTGCACTGGCCACTTTCTGCACACTTCTTGTTGTTGTTGCGGTCACGGCACTCATGATCTGGTGGGTTCATTATGAGAAGACAAACCAAGAGCGTCCCCGTTGGTTTACCTGGCTCACCTACGCCCTGACCTATTTATCCCCGGCAGGTCTAGTAGTGGCTTCCCTCGGGATACCGCTATCCCCGACCAAGCTCTACCTTGACGGACTAACCGTAGATCAAGTTTTCCGCACCCAATACATGACGCGGCTTACAGATTCTTGGCAGCTCACCGATATGAACTATATCGATCTTCCAGCGTATTACCCCGGCGCATGGTTCTGGTTTGGCGGCAGACTGGGAGCTCTCCTCGGGCTTCCTGGGTGGGAAGTCTTCCAGCCATATTCGCTCATCTCTCTCAGCATGGCAGGCTGCCTCCTCGTCCCGATATGGCAGCGTCTCGTTGGGAGCTTGCCCGTAGCTACCGGCATAGCGCTAGTAACCACTACTATTGCGCTCGTTATGTGTGCGGAAGAACCCTACGCATGCATTATCGCAATGGGCATACCAGCCGCAGTTATTATCGGTCGTCGTGCATTGTCGGGACGCAAAAGCGCCATGCTTGCGATTATTTTCTATCTGGGTGTTTCTGCATCTATGTACACCCTCTATACAGCTATTATCGCGCTGAGCCTGATCGCTATCACTGGTGTTATTTCCGCATTAATGCTGCGTTCTTGGAAGCCCATTGGGCGCATCGTCACCATTGGTGTTTCTTCTATGGCTATCGCCGCTATCGCGTGGGGCCCGTACTTTGTTTTCATTTTAAGCGGCAACCACACCTCAGGTGCTACCGCTTCCCATTTCCTCCCCGTTGAAGGCACGGAAATCCCGCTTCCTATGTTTGCAGCCAGCATTGTGGGAATTCTCTGCATGCTAGGCCTGATCTACCTATTGGCTCGAGCGGCGGATCCAGACATCAACTCCCTAGGCGTTGCCGTCGTGGTTGCTTACATCTGGGTCATAGCCTCCATGGCTGTTACGCTCACGGGCTCTACTCTCCTTGGCTTCCGCCTAGATCCTGTGGTCACAGTTCTTCTAGCCACCGCAGGTGTACTGGCCATAGCGGATTTCCGCCTTGTAGGAATTCACCGCCTCTATCCCGTGCAATTCTCTGCTAGCACTTCACGGCAAATCACAATGGTCATTGCCATTGTGATCGCCCTTGGCGGCATCAAATATGCCCAGGATATTCCCGCAAAACACTCGCATTCTATTGACCATGCTTATTCCAGCACAGATGGTAACGGTGAGCGCGCTGACCGTTACCCGGCTGATGCCACGCAGTACTATGCCGAGATTGACAAAATCCTGCGGGGAAACGGCTCACTTCCACGCGAGACTGTAGTTCTCACAGATGAGATGAACTTCATGGCTTATTACCCCTACCACGGTTTCCAGGCCTTCACCTCACACTATGCAAATCCTCTTGGGGAATTTAATGAGCGGAATAAAACCATAGAGCAATGGGCAATGGACAGCTGGCAGCAGCTCAAAGACCCCAAAGCGTTTGACCGCGCATTGCACGCCACCCCATGGCGGGCACCCGATGCTTTTGTTTTCCGCGCCGATTCCACGGAAGAAAGTTCAAGCGGTTGGAACTTTGACCTTGCGGAGGATATCTATCCCAACAATCCCAATGTCCGTTTCCGCGGAGTAAAAATCAACCCGGAGGTCTTCACAGGCAAAGACTCTCCCTGGAAAGTCGATCAGGTAGGACCATTTGTGGTGGTGACCCGTGGATAAGCATGACGTAGACTCGGATTTCGTGTCTAGTTCAGTTTCGCAGAAAGTTAAAACGCTAAAGCTTTTGGCGGTTTTATCGGGTGTTCTCGGCTTCATACTCTTCCTCTTGACGCCGTTTATGCCGGTCAATCAGGTGCAGTCTTCTCTGTCCTGGCCGCAGAATGGAAACCTTAATAGCGTTAACGCTCCTTTGATGAGTTATTCTCCTCAGGAACTTAACGCAGTCATCCCGATTAGCGCTTCTGAAAAACTCCGCCCAGGTCAAAGCCTCATCGTGGGAACCTTGCCGGAGGACAGCGAAGATGCCGCAGCGCGCGGGCTCTTCGTGCGTTCTTCCGACGGCGGAATCCAGATAACATCCCGTGGCGAGCTCGTCTTCGAGTTGACTGCAGATGAACTCAAAAAACTGCCTGCCGACGCAAAAGTCAGCGTCTCTTCCACCAAGGACGCGACTACTGCTTCCGTGGGCGAGTACAGCGGTTCTATAGATGAAGACAAGCGTCCACAGATCACAGGACTGTATTCCGAGCTCGACTCCCAGGCTGCTGACAGCCTCAGCAGCGCGCTTAAGGTCGACGTAGAGATTAATTCTCGCTTCACCACCTCCCCTACCGCAGCAAAGTACACGACCATGTGGCTCGGCGGGGCGATGACCGTTATTGCGCTTGTCTGCTTGGGGCTGCTAGACCTGCAAGACAATAAAAAGGTGCGTTTCCTCCAACACGGCGCTTGGCGCCCTCGGGGACTCGACGCCATTGTTGTCGCGATCCTAGGTTTCTGGTATTTCATCGGCGCCAATACCTCTGATGATGGCTTCATCCTTACAATGGGGCGGATTGCTGCGCACGCTGACTATATGGCCAATTATTACCGTTGGTTTGGTGTTCCGGAATCGCCCTTCGGCGCACCTTATTATGACCTTCTGGGTCTTATGTCGCATGTCTCCACATCTTCTATCTGGATGAGACTTCCGTCCCTCATCGCCGCCCTTATCGTGTGGTTCGCCCTCTCCCGCGAGGTTCTCCCGCGTCTGGGCGAAAAAATTGCTGGAAGACGCGTCTCCCAATGGACCATGGCCTTTGTGTTCCTCGCCTTCTGGTTGGCTTATAACAATGGTCTGCGCCCAGAACCAATCATTGCTGCCGGCACCCTGCTCACGTGGCTGTCATTCGAGGTTGCTATCAAGACCGAACGGCTCCTTCCTGCTGCAGTAGGAACGCTTCTCGCTGCTTTTACCCTTGCTTGTGGCCCCACCGGTCTCATGGCCGTTGCCTGCTTGCTGGCTGGTTTGTCGTATTTGATCCGCATTATTTACCGCCGTATACCGCTTCTAGGCGGCAAGCCCGCATTCAACATCGCGGCTATGGTCGCGCCTTTTGCAGCCGCCGGAACTGCAGTCTTGGTTGCTGTTTTTGGCGATCAAACTCTGATGAACGTCTTCGAGTCCATCCATGTCCGCTCAGAGACGGGACCGTCGTTAAGCTGGTACAACGAGTTCGCCCGTTACCAGGTACTCATGCAGCAAACCGTCGATGGTTCTTTTGCCAGAAGAATCGGCGTCTTTTTCACCTTCATCTCTATTGCCCTCGTGCTCACCTCCATTCTGCGTAACGGAAAGGTTCCTGGGAGCAACAAGGGTCCGGTCTTCCGACTGTTGCTGGCCATGGTGGGAACCCTGTTCTTTATGATGTTCACGCCCACCAAGTGGACTCACCACTTTGGCGTATGGGCTGGCATCGCAGCGGCTCTAGCGGGGGTCGGCGCGGTGGCACTCTCCCATATGGCTTTGCGTGCCCCTCGGTCACGTACCCTTCTTACAGGCGGAATACTCTTCGTCTTTGCCTTCGCGCTCTCCGGCACAAACGGATGGTGGTACACATCTAGCTACAGCGTGCCCTGGTGGGATAAGACGATTCAGATCCATGAGATCGAAGCGTCTACCGTCATGTTGGTTATTTCCCTCGTTGTGTTGGGCATAGGCGTTTTGCAGTCCTTTAAAAAGGATGTGGCAGAGGAACGCGGTGAGGCTCCCGTGGACTTCCGCAAACAGCGCTTTGAAGGCCTCGCAGCTGCCCCTATTGCGATACTCAGCATCCTCGCCGTAGCGTTTTCTATGGCGTCCCTGGGCAAAGGTTTTCTCTCGCAATACCCCGCCTACTCCGTCGGATTAGGCAACCTGCGGGCAGCCGCGGGCAATACTTGCAACCTTGCTAACGACGTCCTCGTGGAGGCAAACACCAACGAGTCCTTCCTCCAGCCGCTGCACAGCAGTCTGGGAGAATCACTCACTTTTGGCAAGAATCGGGCATTTGATCCCAACCACATTTCCTCCGAGGCCTACACAGAAGAAAACAAGTCTTCTTCTAGCACCGCGGGAACCGCCAACAGCACGGACACCACCGAGACCACTACCGAGGGCAAGGAACACCGCGCAGCTGTGGGCGTAAACGGTTCCACCGCGCAGCTTCCCTTTAATTTGGATTACACTCGTGTGCCGGTTCTTGGCTCTTGGACCAGCGGCGAGCAACACTACGCAGAAGCTATCTCCGATTGGTATAAGCTGCCGGAGCGCAGTGAGTCTGCCCCTGTCATCGCGGTTTCTGCTGCGGGAAGCATCGAGCATCTCGACCTGGATGGGATCAAAAAAGAGGGCCAGAAGCTGATCATCGAGTACGGAACCGCCTCCAATGGGAAGGTTGACATGCTCGGTGAAAAGCAAATGCTTGATATCGGACCTGACCTTAAATGGCGTAACCTGCGTCTTCCGCTTTCAGAGCTCCCCGAGGAAGCCAACGTTATCCGTATCCACGCAACAGATGGCAACCTCAGCCCTGATGAATGGCTAGCGTTTACCCCGCCGCGTGTTCCCACGCTGGAGACGCTAAATGACGTCTACACCTCAGAAACCCCCGGGCTGCTCGACTGGGCGGTGCCGCTGCAGTTCCCCTGCCAGCGCACTTTCAACCACTATGCAGGCGTAGCAGAAATTCCTAAATTCCGTATTTCCGCCGACGCAGAAGGCCGCGCTTCTGGAGCCTCTTTCCAAGACTACTTTGGCGGCGGTGTCACCGGAATTGCGGAAGCCGTGAATTATAGCTACCAGCTTCCGAGCTACTCCAAGAATGATTGGCAACGCGATTGGGGATCCATCGAGGTCTACCATCCACGCCCCAACTCGCAGGGCAAAGAGCCTGATCTAGCTCAGATCACCACAGAGACTGTTACTCGATCAGGACTCTGGTACCCCGGTCCAATGAATATCAACACGGACCACTAAAAGCTCCCTAGTGCGCTTTTAGCCATTCCTTGGCAATCAGCGCACTGGGGAGCTGTTCTGTCACGGAACGCGTATTCAGCTGGATCAAATCCTGGGTGGTAAGTTGTGCGTTCACTTTATTAAGCACTGCCGCAGCGTCTGCATCTAATTTTTTATTAGCCAACGGCACTACTCGTGACGCAAGGAACTGCCCTTTGGGATCCTCAAGACTTACCAGATTATTTGCAGCAATAGAGGGGTCCGCACTGTAAATAATCGCCAGTTGGATATCACCGTCTTTGAGAGCTTTGACTGTCAGCGGCCCACCGGAGTCCTCAATAGGAGTAAAGGCAGCATCCACCCCATAGACGCTTTTTAGGCCTTTGGGTCCGTTGGGGCGATCCTCCGCCTCTGAGTTTGCCCCCAAGGTTATGTTCTTAACCTTGGCCAGATCCTGAATAGACTTTATCCCGTGTTCCTCCGAGTATTGCTTAGTCACAACATAAGAATCCTGGTCCGAAGCCTCTGCTTGATTCAGGACTTGCAAACTCGAGGGAAGCGCAGATTGCAGCTCTGCGTATACAGCTTCTGGTAGCCGCGCTGTGGTATCTGGTTTCCAATATTGCAGCAGCGGCCCTGAGTATTCAGGGAACACATCTATGGATCCGTTTTCCACCTCAGACATATAGACTTCTCGCTGTCCGATCTGAAACTGCCTGTCTACTTTATGCCCGGCCTTTTCCAACGCTTGCGCATAGATCTCAGCGATGACCTCATTGGAATAATACGTCTGAGATCCAATAACAATCGCGTCTGAGTCAGTTCTACCGCCATCCACAGATTCAATAGAGCCACAAGCTGTAAGACACATCGCGACTCCCAGTACAGCAATGCGTTTATTCATCGTTCCTCACTTGGCTTACTAACGTCAAAGGAGAGTTCATGCGGATCATGCCAAAATCAGCGGTGGCGTCTCTATGGCATCTAATCCAAAGATAAATAACAAGGGGATAGAGGCACAGCGACACCACGATCACGTTGATGATAGTGCCGAGATCACCCTCCCATGTGAGGTTCCAGCAGAAATGGAAAGTAAAGGCCACAAGCAGAGCCGCACCTGCGACCTGAAGTCGACGGAAGCGATCCCACCCGTATGTAAACACGGCTAGCCCGATGCCATATCCGGCTATTGCCGTGAAAAATACGTGGAGACCAGGTCCCGCCAGAGTTCTTAGTCCCCAGGAAGATAGCGCTCCAGGAACGTCAGAATTGGCATCCGACATCCCCTCAATAACCCCGTACATCAGGTTTTCAAAGATTTCAAACCCTAAGCCGACCATGCCGCCGGTAACAAACCCATGCCAAGGACGGCTGATTTTAGAAAACGTAAACAGTATGAGAAGAACACCGAGAGCTTTAGAAATTTCCTCAGGATATGCCCCACCAAAGGACGCACTCACCATCTTCCAACCCAATTTTTCCGTTAAATCAATAATGGGTTGAGAGGAAGCCATAACCAGGGCAAAAGAAGAGCAGGCGCCCCAACAAAGGGAGGTCACGTACCATTTCCAGCCTGCCTTAGGCCACATAGGAGACACCCGGAATATCAGGGTTCCCACTATTAAGTATGCCACTCCGCAAAGCAGTCCCACAGCCGATCCGCTAGGAGAAAGTAATACGTAAGCGCCTAAATAAAAGAGAGACACTGGGGCTGAAATACCAATGATCGCCCACATCACCCAGGAAATGGACGCTGGGTGGGTGGCTGATTTTATAGGTCCTACCAACGAGGTGTTCACGCGGTGGCTCCCTTCACTGCATAATTTTGAAAATTCTTCGCGATGAGTTGTACGGCGTTATCCGTATCTGGCCCCGTGACAAGAACGAACAAGGTCTTCTGTTCATCCTCTCCCTGCACTGCAAGGCTTAAGCCCACTTGGCTAGCCCCTTCAATGATCCTAATATTTCCCTCACGGAATATTTTTGCGTCTTTGGGCAATGGAACCTTGGCGTTCAAACGCATCATCCGCCTAAGCGTGTGGTCCTGGTCCGTACTGCCATCAACCACCATCGAGTTAATTCTGGTGCCTTCACAATCCCATTGAGGCTGGAATAAATCGGACATTTCCTCTTTGCATTGCAGGTGTGCACCGTCGTCTAACACCACTGGAAGCTCAAAACTATCTTTTTTTCCTAAGATCACATTCTTCAATTTGAAATCAATGCTGGGGACCACAGCATTGAGCGCAGCGGGGAGGACAAGCAGCAGAGTGACCACTACGGCAACGAGCCACCAGGATTTTGCCGACATCGCAGGCCGGAACTGGAAGTAAGACATACTGTTCAAACTACCTTCTTCATCGAACATTCGATATATCCTTGGGGCATGACTTCTCAGCAACCTTTAATGAAGGATCTGTACCGTTTTGTTAATGGCGAGTGGTTAGACACTCACGTTATCCCCGAAGATCGAGGCGTGGACGGGACATTCCATAGCCTCCGCGATCAGGCAGAGGTCGATGTTCATGAGCTGGTTAAATCCTCGAGTTCACGGGCAGGAAAACTTTATGCCTCCTTCATGGATGTCCCCGGAATCGAGGCAGCTGGAGTAGCTGCTATCGATGAAGATTTGGATCGTCTGAAAGTAGAAACCACAAACGAACTCGCCACGGCTTTGGGCGAGCTCGATCGTTTAGGTGTTGGCGGCCCCGTTAGTTTTTGGGTAGCCAAAGATTCCGATGGTAGCGATTCGGTAGCCTACATCGTTCAGTCTGGGCTTGGGCTTCCCGATGAGGCTTATTATCGAGAGCATCCGGACATGCTCGAATCATATAAAGCGCATGTTACTACGATGCTAGGTTTTCTCGACCCACAGCGGCTCGGCGGACTACCGGCCGAGGAAGCTTCAGAGCGCATCGTGGCGCTTGAGACGGACATAGCACGGGGTCATTGGGATGTAGTAAGCACCCGAGACGCGCTAAAAACCTTTAATCCGACCGAGTTTTCCGAGCTTCCGGAGAACGTCGCAACGCTTCTACGGGCCGCACGACTTCCTGAATCCCGCGTAATCGTCATGATGCCCTCCTACTTGGATCACATAAATACGCTACTTTCTGAGCGTATCGACGATTGGAAGCTGCTTACTACCTGGCACATCCTCCATGCGCGCGCAGGAGTGCTCACCCCTGAAATCTCGCGCGCAGACTTCGCATTCTTTGGCACCACCCTTTCCGGCGCTACCCAGCAGCGTGACCGTTGGAAGCGTGCTGTCGGACTCGCAGAAAGTTTTGTTGGCGAGGAAATCGGTGAGGTCTTTGTTAAAGAACACTTCCCGGCCTCCTCTAAAAAAGATATGGCGACTTTGGTTGACTACCTCATCGCTGCGTACCGGGAGCGCATTGAGCATCTGCAGTGGATGACACCAGTAACCCGCAAGCGAGCACTGGAAAAACTGGATAAATTCAACGCCAAGATCGGCTACCCAGACACCTGGCGCGATTATGGCGATCTAGAGTTCTCCGACGCTGGCCAAGATCTTCTCCGCAACGTCCGTACAGGTTCCGCTTATGCCCATGACTACGAGCTCTCCAAGTTAGGCAAGCCCGCGGACCGCTCTGAATGGGTAACCACGCCGCAAACCGTCAATGCGTTTTATAACCCTGTGGTCAATGACATCACTTTCCCCGCTGCGATCTTACGGGCGCCGTTCTACTCGCCCACGGCGGATGCCGCCGAAAACTTTGGCGCAATCGGTGCAGTCATCGGGCATGAAATTGGCCATGGTTTTGATGACCAAGGCAGCCAATACGACGGCGACGGCAACCTGCACTCCTGGTGGACCGAGGAGGACCGCGAGGCCTTTACCCAACTCACCTCAAAGCTCGTCGAGCAATTCGACGGCCTAGTCCCTTCTGTGCTTAAGGAATCCACCGGCGTTAACGGAAAATTCACGCTCGGAGAAAATATCGGAGACCTCGGCGGCCTAGGCATAGCAGTAGTCGCTTATCAGCGCTACCTAGCCGACCACGGGGAGGACACGACAGGACTCCAACGCCTCTTCCTGTCATGGGCCCGCATCTGGCGCACAGCAATACGCCCTGAACTGGCAGAACAATACTTGGCCATAGATCCGCACTCGCCAGCAGAGTTCCGCTGCAACGTCATTGCAGGCAACATCGCTGAGTTCTATCAGACCTTTAACGTTCCAGAAGACTCCCCGATGTGGATCGCACCGGAAAAACGCGTCACAATCTGGTAACCCCGGCGTACCATGGGCCGCATGGATGAACGCAAAGAATTTGAAGTCGGCGGCAAAGATCGGAAGCTGAGTCCCGAAGAACAACTGGAACAGCTTTCCACATACATAGCGGCCCACTATGAACGCCCTGCGATGAATCCCCCATGGTCAGACTCCCCCACTGACCCGCTTGTTCTTGATACTTACGACGCCCGCCTCGCCGACCGGATCACTCATGCCTCCATGTTGATGCTCGGCTCCGCTCTGGATCACACCACGCCGGGCGTCGCTTTTAGCGACGGCGTGACCACCGAGGATGTCCCCAACGGTCAGATAATTCGTCCCGCGCACCCAACCGGCGTATGGGGTATTTCACTCCATCCTGGTGGTTGGTGGAAAGGCTCAGGAACCGCCTTGGAAAATGCCTGGCGCCCAGAAGTCGCAGCCGTGGCTAATCTCTCCGGCATCACATTCCTCGATCTTGACTATCCCCTCCTCCCCGATCACACGGTTTCCGATGCAATCGCCTCGGTTCGCCGCGCCGCCCAATGGGTACGCAGCATGAATCCGCCGCGCCTCGTGGCATGGGGATACTCTTCAGGGGCCGCATTAGCCGCCCTCACAAGTGACCTTTGGGACGCGCAAGCACTTACTTTTCCGCACTTAACCCTCGATTACCTCCCAACGCACTTATGCGATGCAGAATTTCCACAGGTTTTCCCGCCTACTTTTCTACAGGTAGCCACGCAGGATTCCGTTGCTGATCGCTACCCGTGGGCAGAGGCTCAGTCGCAGGTCAAGGAGTATGTCTCTGAACACAGGGTAGCTACTCCAGAGGTCATGCGAGAGCGGGTAAAAGACGTAGCCGATTTCCTTGTGATTAGTAACACATAAATTTTCCCTTGTTTTGTTCTGTACGATCTTTAGTCACCTACTACCAAAGGATAAAAATGACTGGAGTTGAATATCTATACTGGGAGTTTCTTGGAACAACCATCCTGCTCTTAATGGGCAACGGCGTCTGCGCGCTGGTCACTCTCCGGACCTCAGCGGGACGCAATGCAGGCTGGCTTACCATCGCCTTTGGCTGGGGCCTAGCTGTCTTCGCGGGTGCAAGCATCGCCAATCCTTCAGGAGGCCATCTCAACCCCGCAGTAACCCTCATGCTCGCCGTCAAAGGCAGTGTCGCATGGAACTTGGTTCCGTGGTACTTCGCGGGACAAATGCTCGGCGGTATCTTCGGCGCATTCCTTTGCTGGGCGGCATTTAAGCAGCTTTTCGACGCTAACAATTACGACGAAGCCGGAAACCCCGGAGGTAACAAAAACACCGGCGGGATCTTCTTCACCAACCCTGCACACCCCAACAATTTCTGGAATGCAGTCACCGAATTCATCGCAACCTTCGTGCTGCTGGCATTCATCGCTCTCGGACCATCCGGAGATGTTGGACCGCTCAAATACTTCGCTGTTGCGTTCATTGTGGTTTCCATTGGCCTCTCCCTGGGATCGCCCACCGCATATGCAATCAACCCAGCACGCGATCTCGGGCCGCGCATAGCGTACGCGTTCATTCTTCCGATCAAAGACAAAGGCAGCGCAAACTGGTCTTATGCATGGGTACCAATCGTTGCGCCTATGCTTGCTGCCGTCGCCACAGGCTTACTCGCACTATAAGGAGCAACCATGCAATATGTAGCAGCCATCGACCAAGGCACTACTTCAACCCGCTGCATCATCTTTGACCATGACGGCAACCAGGTCTCCGTTGGTCAATATGAACACGAACAAATCTTCCCTCAAAAAGGCTGGGTAGAGCATGACGCCATCGAAATCTGGGACAATACCCGCCGCGCAGTAGGGACCGCCCTTGCAGACAGCGACCTGTCAGCTAAAGACATAGCGGCCCTAGGCATCACTAACCAGCGCGAAACCACAGTGGTCTGGGACAAAAACACCGGCGAGCCCGTGTACAACGCCATCGTGTGGCAAGACACTCGCACCACCTCAATCTGCAAAGAACTCGCTGGTGATGAAGGCGCTGACCGGTGGTACCGCAAGACCGGCCTCCTCATCAATTCTTATCCCGCTGGTCCCAAAATCAAGTGGATTCTAGACAACGTTGACGGCGCCCGCGAGCGAGCCGAGGCAGGAGAACTCCTCTTTGGCACCATCGACACATGGCTCCTCTGGAACCTCACCGGCGGCGCCGATGGCGATGACGGCGCACCGGCATTGCACGCAACCGACGTGACTAATGCTTCCCGCACCCTCCTCATGGATATTGAAAAACTGGAGTGGGACAAAGAACTCTGCAAAGCCATGGATATCCCCATGGAAATGCTCCCTGAGATACGTCCATCAGTCGGCGATTTCCATCAAGTACGTGAACGTGGATCGCTCTCCGGGGTTCCCATTCGATCAATGCTTGGCGACCAACAAGCCGCCATGTTCGGCCAAGGTTGTTTCCGTCCAGGTGAGGCAAAAAACACCTACGGAACAGGCCTCTTCCTGCTCCTCAACACAGGAACCACCCCTAAGTGGTCCGAAAACGGCTTGCTCACCACAGTTTGCTTCCAAATTGAAGGCCAAAAACCGGTCTACGCATTGGAAGGTTCAGTTGCTGCAGGAGGATCGCTAGTCCAGTGGCTGCGCGATAACCTCATGCTTGTCCCCAACGCTCCTATGATCGAGAACATGGCACGCAGCGTTGAAGACAACGGGGGCGTCTATATCGTTCCAGCTTTCTCCGGACTTTTCGCGCCATACTGGCGACAAGACGCCCGAGGCGTCATCGTCGGACTCACTCGCTTTGTTAACCGCAATCACCTAGCTCGCGCCGTTTTGGAAGCAACCGCATACCAAACCCGCGACGTTGCAGACGCCATGGTCGCCGACTCAGATGTGAAGCTCACTGAACTTCGTGTCGACGGCGGAATGACCTACAACGAACTCCTGATGCAGTTCCAGGCAGATATCCTTGGCGTCCCGGTTACTCGCCCTAAAAACGTGGAGACCACGGCCACCGGAGCCGCCTTTGCCGCCGGTTATTCTGTCGGCTACTGGGAAAATCTTGATTTCCTCACTCAGCAAAAAGGCGATTTACACGTCTGGAAGCCTACAATGGATCAGGAAAAAGTCGACGAGCTTTACCACGATTGGAAGCGCGCAGTAAAGCGTTCCCTGAACTGGGAAGAAAATGTAGACGAGTTCTAGGCAGACTTCTCCGCCATCCTTATCCGGTATCCCGCCGACTTGCGTCTGGCGGGAGCCTGATTTTCTTCAGGTGGAACACCCGGTCTATAAAATTTTACGACTCCCGCGTCTCTCTGATAATGCCCTACACCAAAACGAAAATCTCTTCTATCGTTATTGCTGGTGTGGTGGTGTCTACACAATAAAGTTAAATTTTCTAGATCGGTGCGACCACCATCAAACCAAGCTATCAAGTGGTGAACATCGCAATTGGAAGCGGGTTGTTCGCAATTAGGATGCGAACACACTGCCTCTCTTGCCACCAATGCTAAACGCTGGTAGATGCTGGCAGTACGTTTACTCCGCCCCAGTTGTAGTGGAATCCCTTGTTTATCCATAAGGCAAGCAAAGAGATCTTCTCTAAGACCTAGCATCAGAAGGTCGAGAGGAGAAAGCTCAATATCTGTATTTGTGTAGAAGCGCGTAGAGCAATCAGCTTTTTCAAGTTCTTCAATGGTCGTAGACACAATAACAGTCCCTACACCACCATTTTGTTTTGCAATCAAGGAAGAACTCTGGGCCAAGCATTGATGGAAGACATCGACCCGTCGTTGCGCCCATGTCCGCTTATCTTCTTCCGGAGCAACCGACGATGCAACCCCTTTTCGCCTCGCAGGGCTAAGCAAAGATTTAAGAAGAACACCCGTAGCCGGTGGTAAATAACCACTCACATATACCCCACCATCTTTGTCCGGTTTGCTTATGGTGATTTTTCTCCTTTTAAGCGCAGCATAGGGGTCTGGATCAGCCTTACGATTAAGCTCCTTCACACGATTTCTCGTGTATTGCCCAAGAGCTTCTGCACCCATGCCTTGTGCTTTCGCGATAAATTCCGCCCGTAACTGATAAGTCTCTAGCTCAGTGTTTTTCTTTAGGCTCCGCAATTCTCGGTCAATGATCTTTATTTTTTCAATTTTTGTTCTTGCTGCATTCTCTCGAATATCTTCTCCCATCGGAGAAGCAAAAAGACTAATGCCCCGCGTAAGTCTTTCCCGAGCTTCTGATAAAGAAAGATCTAAACCATTAACAAGAAAATCGACGGATTTTTGCTCCCAACGAGCGTTCCCGCATTGTTAATATGAGCACAATAGGCCACAAAGGCATCGCTATAAGCTTTAAAGGAAAAAGCCTGCTCTAGTTTTACAAAGGAATCGGCCATTTCAGAGAAGTTAATTTCCTCCGGTGACGTCAGAAGTTTACGCAAAGAATCAATATCATCCGCGATCCGATCAATAGCTTTAGATATATCTTGCGCAAACACGACTTCCCCCCTTATATAATCCCCTCCATTATAGAACAAATTTGCTACAAATCGCAACCCCATCGGGATTCTTTCATGAAAACCCTTTTTCCATTGTGCGCAATATTTTCCAAATCCCAGTAATGAACAGCACGATCAACCAGATGGCTACTCCCATCCGATCTCACAACCCGCCACCAAGCTGTTAGATGTCCAACGGTCGCCATGATTTTCCCAACTTGCCGTGGACCGATACCTACGATTTCCGCAATATCCCCATAAGAAAGCACGCGGCCAACGGGTATTCCGTCGACCACGTCAAGAACTTTCGAGCTGAGATCATCGAGCTCATACATTTATTTAAATCCCAAATTGGCTGAGATCAATTCCCTCAAGAGGATCAGATTCACGGCCTTCTTCCACAGCTTCTTCTACTTCGCATATTGTCACTGTGGCTCCCGTAGAATCGGAAATGATGCTCATCAAACCAAATTCCGAGGCAAAAGGCTCACGAATCACTTCTCCGCCGAATTCCTTTGTCTTCCTCACTGCTTCATCCATGTTAGAGACGCCCAGATAGGTCTGCCAAAAACTAGGGACTTGAGGCGGGAACTGCCCTTCCGCGTTAAAAATGCCAGCAAAAGCACCGCCATCAGTTTCTGCTGTGGTGTACTCAAAATTATGATCAGAGTCCACCGTTGCCGTAGTCCAATTGAACAGAGAAGGATAAAACTTCACCGCTTTGGCGTAGCCTGTAGTGCACGTTAATTCATGCCAAACTGGCGTTCCTGGCTCGCCAGCCGCAATGAAGGCTTCCTCCCCAGCAGGCTGGATTAATCCAAAAAGTGCACCTGAATTATCCACGACAATGGACATAAGACCGAGCCGTACTTCCATCGGCGCCGCGAGCACACGCCCACCCAGCTTTTCGACGCCCTCACAATCAGCATGAATGTTATCTGTCAGGAAATAAGTCACCCAGGTATCAGCTTGTTGCTGGTCCTCAGGCCTTTTAATGAATCCCGCTACTGGGAGGCCTTGCACACGAGCGAGATAATAATCCTGGCCAAACTCTTCAATCTCCCATCCCAACACTTGGGTATAGAAGTATGTTGACTTACGCAGGTCACTGGACGTTAGGTCAATCCAATATGGCATCCCCGACGCAGCTTGGAAGGCTGGCATTAGATGTTCCTCCATACTTCCGGATCAAAGTCGTCATCAGCTGTCTTTTCATCAAAGTAGTCGTCTTCTTCGGCTGTGGTTTTAACGCGGGCGCAGAGCGTTCCTACGCAGACCACGTCTCCGTCGCGAAGCTTCTTGCCGCGGCGAGTATCCACGGCGCCGTTCACCGTGACCTCGCCGTTCGCGATAACTTCCTTCGCAATGCCGCCGGTCTCTACAAGACTAGCGAGTTTAATAAATTGACCTAGTTTAATCTCTTGATCACGAATAGTGACATCCTGCGCTTGCATGATGCCTAGTCTATCGTGCCTCTCACCACCTAGTGGTTTTAAGCAAAGCGCACTGCAGTGCCTGTTGCAGAAACCATCATCATTCCGTTATCTGATCCGAGAGTTTGATAATCAATATCCACACCCACTACGCCTTCTGCCCCAAGCTCAATGGCCCGCTGCACCATTTCCGCTAAAGCTTGTTCTCGTGCGTTTTTTACTTCACCTTCATAAGCTTGGCTCCTACCTCCCACCAGGTTTCTAAAGCCAGCAGTAATGTCTTTGAACACATTAATACCAACGATGGTTTCCCCTGCGACTACCCGTACATATTCAGAAATCTCCCGACCAGAAACAACGCTAGTAGTAGTAACAATCATGGTGTCTCCAAACTTGTCATGCTGAAAAAACCTTCTTCAGCTACTTATTTCGCAGCCCTCCACAAATGATCTGTAAGGACCGTAGCTCTCACCGTACAATTAGACGATCTGATCGCGCGGAGTAATAACCATGCGATCAATATTCATATGCTCAGGCACTGAAGCTACCCACCTGATGGATTCAGCAATATCTTTTGCGGTGAGGTTGAGCTTATCTGCATAAACTGCATCAGCTTTAGCTTGATCACCATGAAAGCGGATAAGCGAAAAGTCTGTTTTAACCCGTCCAGGGTTAATTTCTGTTACCCGTAGATTACGCTGAGCAAACTCGATACGCATCACCTTATTGATAGCAGTAACCCCAAACTTTGCTGCGTTATAACCGGCACCACCTGCATAAGGAGCAATGCCTGCGATGGAACTAATATTTATGATCTGTGCGCCGTCGTGAAGCACATCAAGAAGAGAACGCGTCACCCGAAGCGTGCCAAGTACGTTAGTTTCGTACATCCATTGCCAGTCTGCAATTGATGCTTCCGCTATAGGGTCCAGGCCAAGCGCACCTCCAGCGTTGTTGACCAGGAGGTGACACTGCTGAATGCAGGAAGCAAAATGAGCAACTGACTCATCGCTAGTCACATCTAGTTGTATAGCTTCACCACCAATCTCTGATGCAATGCGGCGCAATCTGTCCATACGACGTGCTGCCACGATGACATACCAGCCATCAGAAGCTAATGCCCTGGCTGTAGCTTCTCCAATTCCAGAAGAACCTCCCGTCACAATTGCGGTCTTTGTCATGCCATCACTCCTTTATTCAGATCCGCGATATCATCAAGCAATTTCGATGCCCCTGCTGGCCTATCATCAATCATCCCAATAGCTTGGCTCAAGGCATAGCAAGTTGTTGGACCGATAAATGTAAATCCGGCTTTCTTCAGTGCTTTTGCCAGTGCCTTTGAAGCATTAGAAACCGTCGGAGTGTCTGCTAACGTAGCTGGCGGCTGATGCTCTTTAGGGGCAAAATCCCAGATAAAAGCGTCTAGGCCTCCGGACGCTCGCAGAGCAATCGTTGCGCGAGCATTAGTTATTACCGCTTCAATTTTGCGACGGT
The DNA here is from genome assembly GCF_002155265.1 of Corynebacterium pseudotuberculosis. Classification (NCBI taxonomy): domain Bacteria; kingdom Bacillati; phylum Actinomycetota; class Actinomycetes; order Mycobacteriales; family Corynebacteriaceae; genus Corynebacterium; species Corynebacterium pseudotuberculosis. The sequence continues at coordinate 87,089 of NZ_CP021251.1, read as the reverse complement.
TCCTAATAATTTCAGAACACCCTAACAAGCGAACGATATCCTCTTCCCCAAAACGTGCAACCGTATCTGCATCAAAGTCATAAAACGCTGCTCGAAAAGCATCTCGTTTGCGCAACACGGTAGCCCAACTGAGACCAGATTGAAACGCTTCTAACGATAAACGCTCTAATAAACCCGATTCGGTGTGAACGGGTCTTCCCCATTCATAGTCATAATATTTTCTGAGTAATGGATCTTTTGCCGCCCATTCAGGGCGCACTCGCCCGTCTTCGCCTACAACGAGTCCCTCCGCAAGAACAAGATCTGTGCTCAATGGTGTTGATTTCAGTACATTGCTGGTATCCATGTGCCCACTCTATAAACTCGTTATGACACTCATCCCCCTATACCCCCTAAATCGAGACGATAAGGCATAAAACTACAGCTCTACCTGCCTAAAAGTTATATTGATCCGTCCCCTTTCCAGCCCACAATTATCCGGGACAGTGGCATCGTCGATACGCTTGATACCGTGAAATATCTTCCGTGAAGGACCACCAAATACAAGTGCATCGCCGCTTAATAGCAGCACGTCTTGCCAGGGTTTATTTCGATTTTCCGAATTTCCTGCGCGAAACACCGCTGTGGCACCTATGGATAGTGAAACAACCGGAGCCGAGGATTCTTCAAAAACATCCTGGTGCATTCCCATCCCGGAGCCTGGTGGATAGTAGTTCACCAGGGCAGCATCGATGCGATAATCAGAAGCCCACGGAGCCAGGTCGGAGTCGAGACAAACCGCTTGCTCGAAGGCCTCATACGCTTGGGTTAAAAAGTTGTTTGGGATATCGGGCACTTCTTGCCCCTGCCATTCAGATACATACTGGTGAGAGCTATATTCCCAGTGTTTTCCCAAAGACATAAGATGTGCGCTCATCGTCCCGCTCTTCCATTGTTGCTGATGCATCGCCAGAGGCGTATGCGCTAATCGACACGCAACCGCGCGCGCTTTCTCCACCATTACGCGCTGTTCTGCGAACGAAAGAAAGCCTGGTAAATGTACGATTCCAGGCCTGATTAACTGCGGAGATCTGGGTACTGGGTAAGAATCGAAAAGCGTAGGCACCCACCCAAATGTAGTAGCAATGTCAAACCTGGTTTTTAGAATCACGCGCATGAACATTGCCCCTCTTAACCACAGCCCTTTGCACTACCTCCGCACTCAAAAGTGGTGTCATCCAATATCTGCTGAAGCAGCCATCCCCACCACAGTTACACATTCCAGCAGACAGGCGGTTGGAAAACGGTCTGCAATAGAGCCGCCGAAACCACGCAGTAGCATATATCCCACTATGACTTTCTTTGACCTCGATTCCATTGGTAGCGGACTTCCAGTTATGGATTCTGTTCCCGCGATAGAGTCGGCTTTGCTTGCTGCTGGTTCCGTGATAGTCCAGGCGCCACCGGGCACGGGAAAAACTACAGTAATTCCACCGTTAATTTCCAATATCCTGAATAAAAACAGGTCTAGTCAGTGCAATCAGGGCAAAGTAATTGTGGTGGTGCCTCGTCGCGTCGCTGTCCGCGCAGCTGCACAGCGACTCATCTTCCTTGATGGCCTGCATAAAAATAGTGGCAGCGTGGGCTTTAGTATGCGAGGTGAGTCTCGGCGCGGCAAGCTCATAGAGTTTGTTACTCCAGGCGTGCTTCTACGCCGACTTTTGTCTGACCCAGAGTTACCAGGAGTATCGGCGGTTATCGTGGACGAGGTTCATGAGCGGCAACTGGATACCGATTTAGTTCTAGGCATGCTCATCGAGCTCCGAGAGCTACGCCCTGATCTATTCCTTGCTGTTATGTCTGCAACCGTAGATGCTCACGATTTTTCACGTCTTGTAGGTGCAGCACCCATTGTGACGGTAAACGCCGTTACGCACCCTGTGAACATAGACTATCGTCCGGCACCCGGACGCTCGGATTTTAGTCAAGATTATATTCATCACTTAGCATCAGTTACCGCGCACGCCGTCTCACAATCAGAGTATTCTGCGCTTGTCTTTGTGCCGGGTGTTCGTGAAGTTTCCGCACTATGCGCTGCTCTAGAAGCCACTACACACGTCAAGGTTCTGCCCCTGCACGGGCAGCTCAGCAGCACTGAGCAAGAAGCAGCGCTTAGTCCTGCTGAACAACGAATAGTCGTGTCTACGTCTATAGCAGAAAGTTCTCTCACTGTGCCCGGAGTAAGGATCGTCGTTGACACAGGACTTTCCCGTATCCCTAAACGCGATGCTGGAAGGGGAATGAGCGGGCTAGTCACAGTGAGTACTAGTCAGTCCTCTGCGGATCAGAGAGCTGGTCGCGCCGGACGCGAGGGGCCAGGCCATGTGCTGCGGTGTTATTCAGCGCAAGAGTTTTCTCGCTTTAGCCCTCATATCCCACCAGAGATATCTTCCGCCGATCTCACTCAAGCAGCCTTATTTTTAGCTAGCTGGGGTGCACCACGTGGCGAGGGATTTCCGCTACTTACTGCCCCACCGGCAGTAGCAATGGAACAAGCAGTAGAAACCCTTACCCGATTAGGGGCTTTGGATAGCTCGGGATACTGCACCGAACTCGGACGTACGTTAGCTACTCTCCCCGCCGATCCGCGACTTGGGAAATCACTCCTGGAATGCGGTACCTCAGCAATTCCCACTGTCGCTGCTTTAAGTACCAATATTCGAGGTGATGTTTCCAAAGAAATTCAGAATCTCGCCGGGCAGCGTCACTATGAGTTAGAAAAAACTAGGCTAGAAAAGCTCATTTCCCATAGGCACGGAGAGCCTTCATCTAGGAATCATTCCTATCAGGAGAAATCCCTCCACTCAGAGCCGGTTTCTCCCGGGGAGGCTATTGGTCGCGCTTTCCCAGAAAATATTGCCCGCGCAGACGGTGAATCATACCTGTTGGCCAAAGGCACAAGAGCGTTCCTTCGTAATATCCCATCGCTGTCGGGCTCACCATGGCTTGCGATCTCGGAAGTCGCTTTGTCCCAAGGGCCGCACAACCATGCGGTTATTCATACGGCTGCTGCCATTGATAAAGCCACTGCGCTAGAAATCATTGGTGTATCAGAAGACACCACAGCTACTTTCGCCGAGGGGAAACTACGAGGAACTCGCGTGACCAGAGCGGGTGCCATCGTATTAAGCTCAACACCTTGTGCCTTGGAAGGCGACTCTGCGAGGAAAGCACTTAAGGAGATAATTCAGTCTCGTGGATTAAACCTTTTTAATTTTTCAGAGAAAGCTTTAACCCTGAAAAATCGGCTCCGACACTTGCATAACTGCTATGGAGATCCTTGGCCAAACCTCGATTCCGTCACCGTGCAAGAATGGCTCGCTCCAGAAATCGACTATCTGTTATCGGGGACGCCTATCGCTAAAGTCGATATGTATCCGGCGCTCCAACGGCTGCTCCCCTGGCCCGAAGCTACTCACTTAGAAGAGCTAGCTCCCAGCACCCTCAACGTACCAAGCGGACGCAATGCCAGCATCGATTACTCCGGGGAGCGACCTAAAATCAGCATTAAGCTCCAAGAATGCTTTGGGCTTCAAAACTCCCCCATTATCTGCGGTCAACCACTACAATTTCAGCTTTTGTCACCGGCCGGTAGGCCCTTAGCAGTCACCGATGACTTGCACAGTTTTTGGGGTGGCCCATACCACCACGTCCGCTCAGAAATGCGAGGACGCTACCCCAAACATCCTTGGCCGGAAGACCCAACAACGGCGTTAGCCACCGGAAAGACTAAAAAAGCCCTCTCATAAACTGTGCTTGGTGCCTCACCCCAGTGGCGGCGGCGGAATTGGCGCACCTTGTGGAGGCGCTATGCGCGAATAAACAGCAACGTTCTGACACTCCGTATCTACTGAAGCGAGACCACCTGAACGAAGTGGAGCAGGATCCCAGTTCCCTTGAACAAGCGTTTTCTGCGACCACAGCCCAAGTGCAAGTATTGCGATGCCTATGAAAACAATCAGGATAAGCCCCACGGTCTGCCCGCCGTGCGCTGCTTCTCCAATAAGAATTCCAAACCACCCGAAGTCTGCATCACCAAAAGTGGTGTTTGCTTCTCCGAAAGAGCCAAGGACTCCAAGAAGAAAAGCTGGAAGGAAGGTGATGAGTAGCCCATTAACAAATGCCCCGCATAGTGCGCCTCTGCGTCCGCCCGTGGCGTTTCCATAAACTCCTGCCGCGCCACCAGTGAAAAAATGTGGAACTAGACCCGGGAGGATTAGTGCCACCCCGAATACTGGATTCAACCATGCAGAAAGCACTGCCAACCCGATGAGACCTCCAACAAAAGAGGAGATAAACCCTATCAGCACAGCATTTTGCGCATAAGGAAACACGATAGGACAATCCAGTGCAGGGATTGCACGGGGTACCACTTTTTCCGCAATACCTTGAAAAGCGGGGACTAATTCTCCCAAGATGGTACGCACGCCAAAAAGGATCACGGCTACCGCTACTCCAAACTGTAGGCCCTGAGTCACCGACTGCATAAGATAATTTCCTACGCCTGTAGCACCTCCGGTAAAGGCAGTGAAGGCCTCGTTTTTACCAGCCCTGAAGATGAAAAGCACTGCTAAAACTACATACATCAACGCCATCGAGAGTGCAGTAGCCACCATAGAATCGCGTAAAAATCTTAGTCCTTCAGGCAGTTTCAGTTCCTCGGTGGAAGGACTGATCTTCTTGCCTTTGCCCCCTACTAACTTACCCATGGCACCAGCAGCCACGTAGCCGGCAGTGCCAAAGTGACCAATCGCCACTGAGTCATCACCCGTGATTCGACGGGTCCACGGGTGTGCGATGGCGGGAAGAGAAACCATCAAAATACCAAGGAGGATAGCACCGGCGGTGATAACCACCCATGAGCTAAAACCAGCGGTGGCCATAACAATAGTCAACAATGTCGCCATGAAAAGAACATGATGGCCAGTGAGAAAAACATAACGTAACGGCGTAAAACGCGCCAACACCAAGGAGACGGCATATCCCAAAATCATGAGCCAAGCTACCTGGCTACCATAGTGCTCCTGAGCTATCCCCACGATCGCCTCGTTGGTAGGAACAACACCATGTGCTCCGGTAGCGCCTTGGATCATCACTCCTAGCGGCGCTAAGGAATCCGAAACTAGGCCGGCACCTGCCCCGATAAGAAGAAAACCTAACGTTGCTTTCAACGCACCGCCAAGCACTTTACCGGCGCCTCGCCCCATTGCTCCTAGGCCGACAGCCGTAATGATGCCGATAAGAAACGCTGGAACGGCAAGAATCTCGTTGACAAGAAATTCCGCAATCGAAAGTAGGACGTTCATGTGTGCCTCCGTTAGACGTCGAAAAGCTGCCGTAGAGCTGAGTCAATTTCTACTGGTGAAGTAAAGTTCTGGATAACGTAGACGGGCACTCCCAGATCACCGAGGGTCGCTGCGATTTCCCCCGAAGTCAAAATGAAATCTGCCTCATGAGCGCGCCCTTTTGCGGAAATCGTGTCGGTGGCTTCGACCGAAAAATAAGGGGACCACTTCCAATAATCGAGCACCTGTTCCACTGTGTTTTTCAGAAACAAAGAGGTCCCTAGGCCGTTCCCACACACCGTGAGTATTTTTCCTTTTGGTGCTGTTGCCTGCGTTTTTGCAGAATAATCAGCTGTAGAGGCAACCGCTGCTGCAGGCTTAACCGCCGAGTTCACGGTCAGGTCATCTTCCAAGACCGCCCGCAGTTCCTCCACGGTCTTCACCTGGTCAAGGGCGTTCTTGCGCTGTTTGTCTCCCAGTAGCTGTGCCAAGTCTTTCATCGCGGCAGTATGTACTGTGTCTCCCTGCGCGGCAAGAGCAACCACTAGGTGAACGGGGTCATTCTTCGAATGACCAAAAGAAACTGGTTGATCCAAATGCAGCCAAGAAATCGCAGTCTTTTTCACCGCAGAGGACGGGCGAGCATGCGCAAAAGCAAAGCCTGGCGCAACCACAATGTACGGTCCGTTGGCTTCCACATTTTCGATCATTGCCCTGGTGTACTCATCCGTTATCGCACCTGTCTTTTCTAAAAGGGCACCAGATTTGGCAATGGCATCACTCCAGGTCTCTGCTTTTCCATGCAGTTCTATTGATTCATCTGCAAGCAGTTCATTGAGCTTTGGCATCGTGACATCCTAAGGAGTTCAGCACTCACACGCGATGGCAGAAGTGCATACTAAGAGCTTGACGATATGTATAGCACCTGCGCCAGGCCCCGTCAGTTGTCTATTTCACGCTCCCACGACCTCATAACGCCTATGCGCCGTATAACTGCTGCGCTGTCAGGTATATGCTCATCACGATTACCAGGGTCAAGAGTGCTAGGCGCAAAATCTTAGTCCCCCCAGCCAATACCGTTTTGGCTCCAAGTTGTGCACCAGCAATATTTGCCACGGCCAAAACGATTCCTAGAGACCACAAAACATGGCCAGCTGCGATAAACACAACAAGAGCCCCCAGGTTGGTGGCAGTGTTTACAACTTTGGTTAAGGCCGCCGAACGCAAAAAATCTTGAGAGAGCAACGCGGTAAAAGCCATGATAAGAAACATGCCGGTCCCGGGCCCAAAGATGCCGTCGTAAAGCGCAATACCCCCGGTAGCCAGAACGGCAAGGGCACGCCGTCGAGCACTCGCACTTTTTGCGTGCCCTCCTTGCCCAAATTCTGGTTTAAAAGCAACAAAAATACCAGCTAGCAGCATAAGTCCGATCACCACCGGACGCATCACGTCTTTGCTTATCCACGCAGCCAGTAACGCACCCCCCGCCGAGCACAGGGCCGCGATAGGCACCAGCCGAAGCACCAGAGAGCTGTCAACCCCCACCTTCCGAGTCATTGTCACAGCGGCCGAGGCGGTTCCGCTCACAGCCACAAATTTATTCGTCGCAATAGCAACAACTGGGGCAAGTCCCGGCGCGACGGCCATGATAAGAGGAATAAGCACCAGGCCTCCGCCGCCAATCATGGCATCAATCCACCCAGCTATTCCTGCACCGGCAATCAAGATCCCCCAACCGCCCACACCAATGTCCACTGCTACCTCCGGCGTATTGATGGCTGCCAATTCCATCAGAAGATATTACGCTCGGTAATAGTCAAAAGTGATCTATTTCAGAGGTCCTTGTGAACCGGAGGAATGTCCATGAAGAAGCTCTTCACCGTAGCATTATCCGCAGTAGTTCTCTTTGGTGTGGGTTCATGCGCAAATAATAAGCCGCCGCAGCCTACAGCCACAGTCGCCGATGCATCGAGTACATCCCCGACTACTCAAACAACTCAGCAGCCCATGCCTGCACCGAGTTCCTCATCAACGCCCGCTATCCCGCAGAAAGACTCAACTTCAGCAAAGACGCCACCCCCAGCAGCTACCCCGATCCCAGCCGGAGGATATCTTCTGGCGCTGGATAAGGAAGTCACTCTTGCTTGTGTGATTGATTATCAATCGGGTGTCCTCGCTGATTGCTCCCCCACTACGCATGCGATTACTTGGAAAGCCACGAGCGGAAATCATCCGCAGGCCAATAGGCTCAAGGCGGTGTTCCCTCCGTTAAAACTTAGTGCTACTGGCGATGGCACCGCCATAGACGGCAGTGCCTTTAAGCGTCTCGACGCCGGCAAGAAGTACTCCGTTGACGCAGCAATCATCGACCTGACCGCACCCGGTAGCGTGACAATACGTGAGCATCAGGGGCCTGGAGTCCGGATTACTCGTGACTCTTTTGAAAAAGTCTCAGCGTAGGAGGTAGCACCATAGACCCAGGCTAAAGTCGGACGCCTGTTAGGAAGGAGCGCTCGACCGATGAGAAGATTCATTACAGATAGAGATCTTGCTCTCCGCTGGTCTGTGGTGGCACCCATATCCCTTGCGCTTGGCTTTCTTTTTGCTTTTCTCCATGTGCCTGCTGCGTGGATTCTTGCAGCTATTGCAACTTCCGGTGCTTCGGCCCTCATTACAGGCAAAGAGCTGCCAATGAACCGTCAGCTGTTTAATTTCGCTCGAGGTTTTATCGGTATTCTCGCAGCTCTTCCACTACTTTCCACCGAGTTGTTTCAACTCGGCCGCTTTGTTTTGCCCGGCATTGCGGTGACTATTGTGACATTAATGATCGGGGTTAGTGGCGGATTGTTGCTCACCCACAAAGAACCGGAAATCAGTCAGGAAACCGGAGTGCTCTCCATGCTGGCCGGAGGCGCTTCTATTATGCCGCTACTCGCTAAAGACCTAGGCGCTGACTATCGCTATGTCGCACTCAGCCAGTATCTGCGCCTACTCACGGTCTCTGTATCCCTCCCACTGATAACACATCTTTTCCCACATTCATCCACCAGCACTGCTCTGCCAGCTGCAGCACAGTCGCAACCGTGGTGGGCATTGACCATAGTGATTGTTATCGCCTTGGTAGGACATCGGGTGGGCAAGCTCTTAAGATTGCCAGCTGCATCGATCCTAGGTCCGATGGTTTTGCTGGTTGTCACCGGATTTTTTATCCCACATGAGGTAAGCCTCGCGCCACCCGAGCCCGTACGCTACTTTGCTTTTCTCTCCATTGGGTGGATCTGCGGTGGTTCACTCTCTTTAGGCGCGCTCAAAGCATTCGCGTCCCAGCTTCCCTCCACCATCCTCTTTGTTGTTGTGTTAATAGCAGGCTGCGCGCTGACTGCATGGCCGCTTATGTCCGTGCTGCATATCTCTTACTTTGAAGCGTATCTAGCTACTAGTCCGGGTGCGTTAGAAACCGTGCTGGCACTCTCTAGTGAAGGAGGAGCAGGGTCGGTCGTGGTGGCTACTCAGGTTATCCGACTCATCAGCGTGATTGCTTTAGCTGGATGGATACCCGCGTTTCTCCAGTTACTGCGACGCGGAAAACCTAAAGCGTCATGATACTTTTAGGTCTGGTCAGACTCCCACTGCTGTTTCTGTTCTTCAGATTTCTTGTGATTACGGACCGCCACGATGCCCACAAAGATAGCGATCATCAAGGGCACCCAGACTTTTTTATATTCAAGAAGAAACATTACCCACCATGGGAGCTCAAAGTGAGGCAACTCCCAATCGGGAAACTGCACCACGGGTAACGTAATGTGCGGAAATCTTGGGACAGGAAGATTAATTGAAGGAAGTTCTGGAAGATCAATAAAGTCCCACTCTGGCAGCAACTCCAATAGTTTTTTCACGACCCTGCTGACTATTGGCCCCAGTATGATCACACCAATTGCCCAGCCGCTTTTGCCCAGGCCTGCCATCATGGGGAACAGGAGCCGTTTGATGCTGCTTTCTTGCATCGCTTGCTGACGTTTATGTCCCCGGGTTCCCGCAGGAGGAGTAAATTCTACGACCTGGTTTCCTTCGCGATACTCGATGCTCAGAATCTCGTTGAACATATTGGAATGCACGTAAAGGTGAGGCTTTTTTCGGTTTACCTTTGCCATAACTGACGTAGTTAAAGAGTCACCTATGGATTTGCTCAAGGCTATTCGACCCGAGGGAACGTCGGTAAGCTGACGCCTTATCTCGCCATTCACCTTAATTTGTAACCGGACCGCAGGATTGTGCACAAGAGCTTCTATACGTTCCTTGAACCCCGCGTTGGAATCAACATGGCGGATTTCTTTCTCAGAAGGTTCCTCCGGCCAATCCGGGTTGATCTCACGAAATTCCGCATCATAACCCCGCTCAACACTAATAACGCCCAGATCAGGGTGTTCAAAAGACCATATTTCCATCAGCCTTCATCCTCCCCAAAAGAACGCATCCCTCGAGGATCCCCAAAAGCGCCGCCTATAAAAGCAAGGACCACCATAATGGGGAGATAGATCCAGGTCCCTGCGTTAAAGTACATCTGCATGGCGATGAAGTATGCCGCCCCAATAAGCAGCGGAAAACTAGCGGTAAAGCGAAAGGTTCGTGCGTCGATAAAGCCAAAAGTCAATGCTAAAAGCAACAATGCTGTTAGTATGATGCCGCCGCTTGTAAAAAGATGTAGCAGCGGCGGAACCAGAATAATCATGAGCAAAAAAATCATGATCATTACGTAGCTCCAAGATTTGCGCGAACTTTTCTTTGAACCGTCTTTTTCCATGATCCTTCTTAGGGGCTAATTTTGTTCACGAGGTCGTGTACAGCTGCAAGGTCTTGGTAATCAAGCCTGAGTGTCTCCACGAGTTCCTCTTGCATTTTATCGGCAAGCGGTTTGAGCCGCTTGCCTTTAGCAGTAAGAAAAATACGTAATCTTCGAAAATCATCCGTTACATGCTTACGACGAACAAACCCATTATCCTCCATGCGCTGCAGCAGAGGAGACAGGGTTCCGCTATCCAAATTCAGTGGATCTGCAAGCTGACCAATCGATCTGCCATCGCGTTCCCATAAGCAGACGAGAACCAGGTACTGCGGATAGGTGATACCCCAGTCGTCGAAATAAGGGCGATATATACGCTGCATCAGACGAGATGCTGTATATAACTGAAAGCAGATGAGCTCATCAAGTGCATGATCTTTGGCCATATATTAATTATATTGTGCGCAATTAAATTACACCAAGCTTAAGTATAAAGCTCAGCTAGCCTTCAAAACTTGTGTTCCGAGGATAGACATGGGGATTGATCCATAAGACAGTGCCCGAGTATGGAACTGCTTGAGCGTCTGCCCCTGATCTAAAGCACGGTCGCGCAACTGCTGCCACAGGCGCTGCCCTAATGCGTAAGAAGGAGCCTGACCGGGCCAGCCTAGATAACGATCCAGTTCAAAAGCAAGGTTGCGCTCGTCCATGGCAGAGTTTTCACGCAGGAAGAATTTTGCGTACGACGCATCCCAAACGCTGCTTCCTTCCGGTGTTCGCTTTCCTAGATGAACACCGATATCTAGTACAACGCGGGCCGCGCGAAGACGCTGCGCATCCAGCATTCCCATCCGAGTACCTAGGTCATCGTGATAACCCAAGTCCGCCATTAGCTGTTCCGCATAAAGCGCCCACCCCTCGCCATGCCCCGAATTCCAGCAGGCAATTCTGCGCCAAAGGTTCAGGTTCTCACGCTCGCAAACCGCTTGGCCGCACTGAAGGTGATGTCCCGGGACAGACTCGTGGAAGACAGTGGTTAGCTCCTGCCATGTATGAAAAGTATTTTGTCCCGCTGGAACAGACCACCACATGCGGCCGGGGCGAGAAAAATCATCCGAAGGCGGAGTATAAAAAATTCCGCCGGTACCAGCAGGGTCAATGCAGGCTTCCAAGCTCTGTACCGGCTGCGGAATATCAAAGTGAACACCGTTGAGGTCAGCGATAGTTTTATCCGCTTGTTCCTGCATCCATTCCCTCAGCGCATCAGTACCTGTGATCGTATAACGCGACTCAGTATCCAGCTTCTTCATGGCAGCGGCAACGGAAGTTCCTGACCCATAGAGCTTCTCAGCGATATTTTGCTGTTCGGCCACTATCTCTTGCAGCCGATCAAGGCCCCACTCATAGGCGTCGTCAAGATCTACTACATCACCTACAAATAGGTGGCTAAAACGCTCGTACCGCTCTCGACCTACCGCATCATGATGAGGAGCATGCGGTGCCAACTGGTCGCCCAACCACTCGGCCATAGAACCAAAAGACTTCTTTGCAGACACCACAGCGTCAGAATGCGGATCCACTCCCAATTTGTCGAGCATAGAACCCGGTTGTGTGAGCTCACGGCATTGTCCGATTGCAGCCTCAATCTGGCGAATCGCCGATACTTTTCCGTGCGAGGCCGCCAAGGTCAAAGACTCCCGGTATCCCGCGAGTGCCTTGCCTACTTGCGATAGACGAGATGCAATGGCCTCGCGCTGCTCCTCGGTGTCTTGCGGCATCAATAAGAAGGTGTCCCTGATGGTCTGAATCGGAGACGCGATGTTATTGAGCTGGCCTAAAAACTCATCATTATGGTGCAGTGACAGATCTAGACACACCCGGTCCCTGAGAACGGCAGCGGTAACGATATCGACCTCATCAAAATCGTCTTCGTCGTCGCAGTCATCGGTGCCGTCGTCCAATGCATCAACATCCGCGAGCATCTCACGGTTACGATCCGCTACGGCTTCCCAATAGGCCGGGGAGAAATCTTGTAATTCTCCCGCATGTCCCTCAATCCCCCATGCTGTCGCCTCAGTCGGCGATAACGCAGCAAGGTCATGAACAAATGCTTCGCAGGAAGCATCAAGGAGCGAGGGGGGCCGCACGTCCGCATTTCCGTGAGTCATGGTTGGCTAGTTTAGCCAGAAGCGCGAATTCCTTCCAAGAAGTAGACCGCCTTCTGCTTCTGGCAGACAAAGCTCCAAGGGAAAATGGCACCTTGAAGCCTTATAGCCCCTCAGCTAGTTCCATTTCAGGCCGGGATTTACCCAGTTGCTAAAGCCCTCAAAAAGCTCATCCGTGTTTCCCGCGATAACCAGTGCCTCAATGTATCGCTGTGCAATAAAGCCTTCTTCGCTCATCGCTTGGAAGGCGTTGACCAGTGGTTCCCAATATTCCTCTACGTTAAAAAGCGCCACGGGGCCGCAGTAAGGGCCAAGCTGCTGGCGGACTAGCACTTCAAACATTTCTTCCATGGTGCCCATTCCGCCGGGCAAAACTACAAAAGCGTCTGCCAGATCTTCCATTCGAGTCTTACGCTCAGCAATGGATTCTGTGATGTCCAGTCGAGTTAGTCTTGGGTGCGCCTGCTCTAGATCAACAAGATTCTGAGGCATAACACCATGCACCTCCCCTCCTGCAGCGATAGCAGCGTCTGCGGTTTCCCCCATCAACCCCAGTTTCCCGCCAGCATAAACCATGGTGATGCCGCGTTCTGCAAGCGCCGTGCCGAGCGCACGCGCCGCGGCGGTGTAGTCCGGTCGTGCCCCGTGTGCAGAACCGCAGTACACTGCCACGCTCCGAATTTTCGGGCTGAGAGTTTTGAGCATCACACTCCCCGCCGCGGATCCACCGTCTTGAGTCACATAATCGCAGCGCGCATAAAGGCGTCGAGCGGGACTCTCCTTCTCCACATTCACCGCAACCCCCGGCCAACCATGGACCCGGCCGTACTCTTCAGCCTGATCCAGCATCCATTGACCTACGCCCTTGCCATGCCATTCCTCCGCAAGGTACAGCGTCAATTCCGGAACTCTGGCGTTGATAAACCCGAATCCTCTGATAAAGGCAGCCCACATCACGCCGACGGTCTCTCCCGCATCATCAGCGAGGAGAAGACCTATATCGCCACGGGTAGGATCAAAATCGAGATAATTACGCAAAGGCTCGGACGCAAAATCCTGCACATCAAAACGCTGTTCAAAGCGATTTAAGTTTTTTAACAGTGCGGTTGCACGTATATCTTTGTCGTCCGAAGTCATGGCGCGAACAGTCAGGCCGGAAATCAACGGCTCCTGAGGGGAAAAGCTCATGGGGAATCAGTCTAGTGTGATTCCCCTATAAAACTATGAATACATATGCTTATGGCATACGTCCGAAGCTTTAGCTTGCTTTACGACGCCGCGAGCGCACCGCGTCCCAGAGCACGCTGAGCACCACGAAGGCCAAGCAAGTAACACCAAATACTGGGGCAAAGAATCCATAAGCAATCATGCCCACCACTGCGAGGATCCCCGCCAGGCCAAAACGACGCTCCGCGCCACGGGCGCGCGTGGGTGCATCCGCCACGAGTTGGCCTTGCGGACGACGCTGGAACCACAACATATAACCGCGTACAACCAAGATGATGATGCCTACCGCAAGCAATCCCAACACAATCTGGTTGGGAAGCCCCAGCATCGTGCCCATGTGCAGCTGAATCATCCATGCCGTAGCTTGCGCAGCAAAAGGCCAATCAACAAATGCCAGACGGGCCGTTACTTCACCCGTATCGCCATTGACTGCAATAGAGTTGTTATCTTTGCGGTACGCCTGGCGATTCTCCATGACGCTCCATGCCTGGCCTGCTTCACTTGGCGGCCGCAAGGTGACACCGCTACGCAATTCAGCAGCAGCAGTCGCCGCAACGTGTGTAGCTTGCTCGGCAAGGCTCAGCTTTGCAGAGGGCGAGGTCGCCGAATGGCTGCCATGATCGTGACCGGCATGGTCGTGGCCGGCATGCGGATCTTTTACTGCAGGGGCGGCGAAACCGTCGAGGGAAGTAGTTACTTTCGGAGTAGTCCAATTCAGCTCAGTGCGAACTTTGCCAATATTGGTACCGGCCACCGAAGACCATGTTAGGCCTGTGAAGGTAAAAAAGATCATGCCCAGCGCAAGAGCTGTACCCAATGCGCCGTGCCAGCGCAGGTTCCTAGTGCGTCCACGGCCAGATACCTTCAACATAGCGGCGATCCTTCCGGTACCGCTGCGCTGACGCTTCCACCATAGGTACACGCCGCTGACAGCTAGGACCCCAAGCCAGGAAGCCGCAAACTCAGAATAGAAGCGGCCGATATCTCCTAACCACAGATCACGATGTCCGTGAGACAACCAATCTCGCAATGGCAGCGCCCCAGCGTTGCCATATTGCACCATGTCTCCCGTGATCTCGCCATTGTAAGGGTTAACAAATACGGCATCGCTAAAGCTTGCGCTCTTAGTGGGGTGTTTAAACAGCACTCGTACTGCCTGATCTTTTTCGCCAACACGAATACCAGAGATGGGCTGATCGGGGTGGCGTTGAGTAGCTATATCCACGATCTTTTCCATTGGGAGCTGCTTCGCATCAGCAGGAACCTCAACAGTGGTGTTGCTTGAGTACACCGCGTTCTCCAGCGTCGGGGCAAAGGCATACGCGAGCCCAGTGAGAGAAGCTATGAAGATAAGCGGCGCACAGACAATTCCCGCAAAGAAATGAAGTCGACGTAGATGGCGTGGCAAATGACGGGACTTCCCGCTCTTTTCGCCGGAACGTCCAGTGCCAGATTCTGCAACTTTTGCCGCTGCACTTCCCGCCGAGAGGGCTTGATCGGTGGTGACCATGTATTCCTAATACCGCTTTCATACACAAGTTGGATTACGGACTGAAAAACAGCCGCACCGCGATGGGCGCACCCTAAAGGGGACTATCCCCGTTGTGAGCCAAGGGCGAGGATCATTTCCCGACACGCTAAGAGATGCACCCGCGCGACGTTAGTAGTTGTCGCGTAAAAGTCAGCAAGAGTTCCCAAAGTTCAAACCTTTATTAATTTTTTCAACACGTCGAAGTTCGGCGTCATGTCATTCATGTCGCCCATGTCACATGACATGGAGAAATGGCCACCCCTCCCCCAGCAACGCTCATAACATCCCCAACATCCCGGACCGTCAGGAAATACAGCCGGGGGTAGCTATCCCCCAATTCGCGGTCAATCCTCCCTATCACATGCCGGCATCCACCTTTACCCAAGAAGGTCCAAAGCTTAAATAGTGAAATTTGACCCAAAAACTTTTTTGCAAATCATTTTTGAAAAACACACCGCTCAGCAAGACTTTTTCTTCATCCCAAATATTCTACAAAAACTATACTGATCAGTCTATTTAAATACTTCATATCTATATTTAAGCTGCTCACAGGTTACTAAAGTCGGGCAACAAGGGGTGAATAATTTAGACTGCGCGGTCTATCGCTATAGAATTTTATTATGCACACGCGCAGCCATTTGAGGAATATCCCTTCTTTTACTCAGCCGTCAGCACCGGCTGCATCGTGCCTACACCTCATCAGGCACTTCCAACCGGTGACGCGTTCCAAGCTTGTCCACGGCTCCGGAAAATCCCAGCCCACCGTGACCCGAGCCGTCGCCGCACTCATGGAAGTAAAGCTTGTCCGAGAAAGACCAGACCTCTCCATTCCCAATGGACCAGGGCGCCCCACTATCCCCATCGAGCTTTCTGCATCTCCATGGGTGCAGATTGGTTTAGCTGTAGGAACCAAGACCACATATGTAGGCGCATGCAGCACTCGTGGCGCAGTGATACAGGAAAAAATCCTTGACATTACCCCGTCGCAGATGAGCGCAGATCAATATGCTGAGACACTATCCACAACCATCCGTGAGATCGCAGAGCTTAGCGAGCTTCCGCTGGCCAACGTAGGCATTGCAACATCGGGTTACGTCAATGACCTCGGTCTTGTTACAGCAAAAAATCTCGGATGGGAAGGCGTAGATCTCGCCGGACGAATTTATAACCGCATTTCCGTTCCCGTGGCCATCACCAGTGCTATTACGGCGATTGCAGGTGCTGAGCAGCAGGCACAAAACCCCGATGTGCCCGCCAACTCACTCATTTTTTACGCCGATGATTCCATCGGAGCGGCGCTTCAAAATCCCCAAGAAGTAATGGTGCTACCGCTCGATGAGAATATCCACGGGGCATCTTCTCTAGGGGCCGCCGCTGTGGCCTTAGTCGAGCAAGCACGACCAAAAGTTCTCGTCCTTGCCGGCTCCGCTTTTGAGAACTCCGAGGATGCTCTGGCGGTAGGACAAGCACTGCGTAAGTCGCCCCACGGAACAAAGGATAAGTTGGAGATCCGAGTGATCCCCACTCATCTTGATAACGCCCGCGCTGCCGCTCGCGCCATCGCAATGGATCGACTTATAGAAGACCCTCTGGGACTAGCTAAACGACTAATCACTAAGCGCAGGCGAGCTGCTAGCTAAAGCGCACCTGATCCAAACTCAGGCCCGCCCCAAGCTCCCTGTGCATGCTGGCAGTATGCACATATCTGCCGGCATGCGAGATAAAACCCGCCGATTGCTCAGAGGAAAGCTCCCGCCGGACTTTAGCCGGAACCCCCGCAGCAAGGACCCCGGCGGGTATTTCTTGTCCCTCAAGTACTACGGCCCCTGCAGCAATCAAGCTTCCCTGGCCAACAACCGAGTGCGAAAGCAATGCAGAGTGCATACCCACCAGAGCCCCGCTCCCCACGGTAGAGCCATGCACTAAAGCCATATGCCCCACAGTAACGTCCTCGCCTAGGATGCACGGTGCATCGCCGTCGACATGCAACACTGAATTATCTTGAATATTGGTTCGGGCGCCCACACGGATCATGTTGATGTCCGCCCTTAAAACACATCCATAAAACACAGAGGCATGCGCCGCTATCTCTACGTCGCCGATCAAGGTAGCGTTCGGCGCGATAAAAGCGGTCTCGTGAACTCGCGGAGTTTTGCCGTTAAATGGCAAAATAATCGGACCAGGATTCACAAATTCTCCTTTAGCGCTTCACTACCGTCAGACAAACTCAGCCGCGTGCATAACCGTTATCAACTCGACGGCTCTCGGCTCGACCGGGATGCGCTGGAAATTCCGCAGGGTATCCCATACCGATAACCAACCCCACAGCGCGATCACTGCGGTCCGCTAAGCCTATAGCAGCAAGAATTTTCGCCTCATCCCAACCTGTGGTGGGCGAGGTGGCCAGGCCTTCACCTTGAGCGGCGATCAACGCAAAGCCTGCTACCAACATAGCGTCTTTGAGCGCCGTCTCACGTAGATGCGCGGCATCGGCATCAGCTAAAACATTGCGCACAAACGTCGCACGCTCCGCTCCAAGGACTTCATCGAGATCCTCGGGAACGTCGGCACGCGCGACTGTGATGAGGACTACTGGGGCGTCGCGAAGCTGCTTTTGCCCCGAAGCTTCAAAAATCTTATCTTTGATCGCTTGATCTCAGACTACCACCAAGTCTGCACGCTGCGCATTAAAGGCGCTCGGTGCCTGAAGAGCTTGTGAAACGACGGCATCAAGCACCACGTCGCTCACCTCCTGCTCTGTGTATTTACGAGTAGCACGGCGATTCGCAATTGCCTCAGCAACAGTAAGGGACACGGGAAACTCCTTAAAAACACTCACTAATTTTCTTAGGTATGGTACGAAAGTATCCCCCACAGGACGCAATCGCAAAGGAGGTCACGTTCTCCATGGCAGTTATCGACGCCTCTCTGCCGCTCTCCGCGCGACTTCCCGCACGAGGTCTCTTTGAGGATGACTGGCGCGCCCGCCCCACACCACACAACCCCTACCCTGTGATTTTGATTCACGGCACCGGGGTGACCAAAGGCGATTGGATGGAACTAGGCACAGATCTACGCAAGAAAGGCTACGCAGTTTTTGCACCCGATTTTGGAATGCGCTCAACGGCCGCAGTGGCAGAATCAGCAGACCAAGTTGGCGCATACATCCATGCAGTGCTCAAGGTCACCGGTGCCAAGCAAGTGATCCTCGTTGGGCATTCTCAGGGAGGAATCCTAGCCAGGTATTGGATGCATCATCTGGGCGGAGCACGCTATGTATCACACCTAATCTGCCTTGCTGTTCCTAATCATGGCACTTCTCACGGTGGCGTTATCAGCCCTCTTACCCGCACCGCTCGCGGTACAGTTGTGGTCGATTCCATCATCACCAACTTTTTCGGTGCCTCAGGATTTGAGATGCTTGCCGAAAGCGACCTCATCCAAGAGCTCAACGCTAACGGCGATACGCTGCCCGGCATCTATTACTCCTGCATTACTACAAAATCCGATACCATCATTCAGCCAGCGGAATCTTGTTTCCTCGCAGGCCCCCTCGTCCGCAATATTTATGTGCAAGCAGTATCAAAGCGTGCAATAGTCCTCCACGAGGATGTCCCTCATGACCGCCGCGTACGACGCATCGTGCTCAGCGAGCTAGAACGAGTGGAACGTCTTACTACTAAAAAGCACGTGCGCACCGAACATAACGCTTGACACTACTGACGCTGCACAAGCTCAATTCAAGGCGAACGAGAAGACTTCCTCCAGAGCATCGGCAGCATCCGCAGAGAAAGCCTGAGGGTCTCCCTCGAAAGACAAACCCGCATTATCTCACCGATTTCAACGATCCTCAATGATCAGAGGACAAATCAAATTTTTTAGCAAGATCCATGCGTGTTCCGCCAAAAAAGGGTAGGTTTTCCCTGCTAAGGGTAGGTTTCCAATCCTTGCCCTCCGCCACTCCTTAGGACACAATCGACAGGAGACTCCCGTTTATTGAGTAATGCCGCTTTCTACCGTATGCAGGGTCATCATGACGCTCCCCGACCACAACACCACGCAGCCAGCCGCTCAAAAAGAGCAATCAAATCGGCTTAACTCCCGCCTCAACTGGCTGAGGGCTGGCGTGCTCGGAGCTAACGACGGAATCGTTTCCGTCTCCGCCCTTATCCTTGGCGTAATAGCTACTGATGTAAGTCACGGCGCCATTTTGGCTTCCGGCGTTGCCGCTACGATAGCTGGTGCCATTTCCATGGCCCTGGGAGAGTTTGTGTCAGTCTCTGCACAACGCGACTCAGAGCATATGGTCATGGAACGCGAACGACTAGAACTGCTTCATACTCCCGATGAAGAGCGACAAGAGATCGCAAAAATCCTTTCAGGGTACGGAATGACAGAGGAAACCGCTTTACAGGCGGCTACCGAAATCGGGCGCAATGATCCCTTCCCTGCGCACTTGCGCATCGAATACGGCATCGACGCCCAAGACCTGACCAGCCCATGGCACGCTGCTTTTTCTTCCGCAGCCGCCTTCACCGTGGGAGCCATTCTCCCCTTGCTCATGGTGGTCATCGCCCCTCAGGAGAACAGCGCTATAGGCATCATCGCGGTCAGCTCGATCACCATCATCGCTCTAGCTATTACCGGATATCTCTCTGCAGCCATCGCCGGCACGTCACGGATGCGTTCCGTTTTACGCCTGGTGATCGGCGGCACCATCGGGTTAGTTCTCACCTATGGAGCAGGCGCACTTTTCGGAGGAGTCCTCTAGCACCCCCTCTTGAGGTTTTTGTTCTTCATATCCCTACAAAAAACAAAAATTTTTGCTTTTTCTACCCGCTGGTCAACGCCAGTGAACCGATTCACTGAACCGATACACAAACGCAATTCCTATTCTTACCTGCATAAAAGCCTCGATATAGTGGCGTGCATCATAGGGACGAGGTTGCGGTTTGCGCCCCCTCTTCCCGCCACCGCTTGCGACTAAAGAGGAATCTGCATGAGTAACAACAGAACTATCCGTGTGGCCATCGCTGGGGTTGGGAACTGTGCTTCTTCCCTTATCCAGGGGGTGGAATATTACAAAGACGCCGATCCCAATACCAATGTCCCCGGTCTCATGCACGTGCAATTTGGCGATTATCACGTAGGCGATATTGAGTTTGTTGCCGCCTTTGATGTGGACAAAGAAAAGGTTGGTCTAGACCTTTCTCATGCCATCAATGCCTCCGAAAATTGCACGATCAAAATCTGCGACGTCCCCGAACAAGGCGTCACCATTCAACGGGGTCCCACGCTGGATGGATTGGGAAAGTACTACCGCCAAACCATCACAGAATCCGATGCTGACCCAGTAGACGTTACTCAAACCCTAAAAGATGTCCGCGCGGATGTCCTGGTCTCTTATCTTCCAGTCGGTTCCGAGGAAGCGGATAAGTTCTACGCGCAGTGCGCTATCGACGCCAAAGTGGCCTTTGTTAACGCCCTCCCCGTGTTCATTGCCTCCGATCCAGAGTGGGCGGAAAAATTTGAGAAGGCCGGGGTTCCCATCGTGGGCGATGACATTAAATCACAGGTAGGGGCCACAATCACCCACCGCGTGCTAGCAAAATTGTTTGAGGATCGCGGCGTACATCTTGATCGCACGATGCAGCTTAACGTCGGCGGCAACATGGACTTTAAAAATATGCTCGAACGCGAGCGCCTAGAGTCCAAGAAAATCTCCAAGACGCAGGCTGTCACCTCTAACTTGGATCAACACATCGAGGCACACGACGTCCATATTGGCCCATCGGACTACGTCGGCTGGCTGGATGACCGCAAGTGGGCTTATGTTCGCTTGGAGGGCACCGCGTTTGGGGATGTGCCGCTTAACCTTGAGTACAATCTGGAAGTATGGGATTCCCCTAACTCTGCCGGCATCATCATCGACGCTATCCGTGCCGCCAAGATCGCTCAAGATCGTCGACTCGGTGGCCCAGTATTCGCAGCGTCCTCGTATTTGATGAAGTCCCCTCCAAAGCAGCTTCGCGACGAACACGCCCGCGCGGAACTAGAGTCATTTATCGCCGGCGACCCTAGCTAAAACGCAACAAACCCCCTGAGGATGAGATATCCCAGGGGTACGTGTTGCCGTCGATTAGCGGGCGGCGAGGCTGCGAAGTACCTGTGCAACCTGGTTGGCGTCGATATTAAGCTCATCTGCGCGCATCGCAGCTTTAGAGCTCTGGCCTTCATCCAGTCCCGCAATGTGGGCTGCGTTATCCAGCAGAATAATCAGGTCACCAACGGTGTAATTACCACTAGCCATCTTGTTAAGCTGATCCACTGGGAGTTTTCCTGCCTTGGCCAAAGCTTGTAACACAGTGGTGAGGTCCTGAGCCCCCTCGGAGCTTAGGCCTGCGGCCTCGGCGGCTTGAATCAGTTGTGGTGCAGCAGCTGCTCCGGCGCTCAAAGCCAGAATAACTGCTACTACGCCCCCTGCGTTCTTACCCAAATCGGCCAGCTCGGGAAGGTTGATCGAGGCGAACTTGTTGCCCGCAGCGTGGAGATTACCTGC
The DNA here is from genome assembly GCF_002155265.1 of Corynebacterium pseudotuberculosis. Classification (NCBI taxonomy): domain Bacteria; kingdom Bacillati; phylum Actinomycetota; class Actinomycetes; order Mycobacteriales; family Corynebacteriaceae; genus Corynebacterium; species Corynebacterium pseudotuberculosis. The sequence goes on along the minus strand of NZ_CP021251.1, from coordinate 65,503 downwards.
AGCAAAAGCGGCGAGTTCGCCGTCGTCACCGTTAAACAGGTTCATATCTACGTCGCCGACGATGCCGTTAATGCGTCCGGAGCTGGAGCGCTGCCAGAAATCAATCTGATCCCAGCCGCCCACGGTCCCGGGTACCTGCGCCTGATATGCCGCAAGCCAGAGTGGGTACTGCGAGAACTCAGTGGTGTTAGCCATCTGCTCAATCCAGAAGTACCGGTAGGTGTAGATCATGGGGACGCGACCGGTCTGCTTTTCCAGCTCCTGAACAAAATCTCGTGTCCAGTTGACCAGCTCCTGCGGGGTTTTCCCCTCAGCTACCTCAAGATCCAGGACAGGCGGCAAGGAATGGTTCGGCGTATGAGAGATGACATTGGCGTAGTGACGCGCCTGCTGCCGTGCGTCAGCGCCCGGACGGGCGTAGTGATACGACCCTACCTTCAGCCCTTGAGCTGCGGCTTGAGTAATGTCACTGGCATAAAAGTCATTGGTCCAGCCCAGCCCCTCTGTTGCTTTAACAAAAGCAAAGGACTGTCCGTGGGATTTTACGTCCTTCCAGTTAATACTGCTGCTGTTAGGGTGCTGATGGCCCGAAACGTCTATGCCTGAGGAAGCACCGAGCGGAAAAGGAAGCGGAATGGCTTGGACCGAGGCAACGGCAAAAGTGGACGAGGCAAGAACTGTGCAAAGGGCAGTCTTCAGACGACGGGTTTTCATCATGATCGCCACCCTACCAATAATCTCACTAGTCACATAAGTAACATTCGTAACAATTATTGTCTTTTAGGCCTTAAAGCACTCGAGAACCCCGGGATAAACTAGAAAATCGCTGCACAGAACAGATGTTTCCAACCCGTTGAACAATTAAAGGGTCCGTTAAGGACCCAAAAATTTTTAGCAATTTGCCTCCCCTATTACCCCACCCGCATCCTCTACAAGCGATGCACCTAACTGTTCAAAAGTAGTCCACGTGAGCTTCTTGGTTTGTTCATCCCACTCATAGCGGAGAATCTTTCCGCTATGAGCGACAGTGACAAAATAGTTACTGTCCTTGTGCTTTATTGATAGGACACAAACCAAGGCCGAGGCTCGATCTTAAACGTCTGCTCGGGGGTGAACATCGGCTGATCCTCATCGATAAAGTTCTTCCACGCAAGGTAGAACTCGGGCTGCAGATTCTTCCGCACCATATCCCACGTGGCAAACTTATCGCCCGCGGTTCCGTGGCCATCTGCGTGAAGAACCCACGAAAGTTCCGGTGCCGTGGTGTCCAAGGTTTCCCTGTTCTGCACCATCTGATGCTGAAATTGGTGCACAACAAAGACTTTCTGCGGGAGCTCGTTATCTTTTACCAGGTCCCGCAGCCACGCAGCAGTCTGGTTCACTTCCCCCGCCCCAACACTGCCGACCCTCTCCATGGGTTTCTCCCCCGGCTTAAGCCGCCACTCGGGATCTATCGCCAGTCCGACGTGCGGTAGTTTCAGCAATTCCTCAAATTGTTGTGCCTGTTCAAGGAAGCTTGCGCTGCCAGGTTGTAGATCAAGAATCGCTATGCCTCCAGCATCACCAATCGCTTCAACCCACGGGCGCAGCTCATCAACGTTCCCCTCATTGGAATAATTGCCATCCGGCCCTGCTGACGAGCTCGCCACGGTAGCAATGATCTCAAAGGCGGGGATCATGCTCTCTTCCGGTGCAATGGCCTGATACTTACCCACTAAATCATTCACCCTGTTTACGGCTTCCTCAGCAGGTTGCTCGCCAAGCACTCCCAGCGCCCCGCCGGAAGGATGACCGTAGAGAGCTACCACGCGATGCGAGGGGAAAATGAGATGCCCGCCACCGGGGACCTCACCATGGCTAATCATCTCTACCTGGCGATTAAAGCGTTCTTTGTTGGCAAAACTTGGACCCAGGGCAACCACATGAGCGTCGGGATCAGCGGATAGCGCAGAGCTTTCACGCGCATCGCCCGAAGACAGGTACTCCACATTGGCCCCCGACGCGCGTGCGGTGGCTACATCAGCGGCCGTGGTGTGCCCGGAGACCAGGATGGACGCGCCGCCGTTAAAAAGCGGGGATTCGGGCGTGAGCTGCGAGATTTTATCGGCAATGTTGGCCTCGGAAATTTCCGGGTCCGGGGCCTGAGGCTCGTCAATCTTAATAACGTCTTGAGCCCCGAGGCGCTTTATCTCCGAATCAATGGCCGACGCGTTATCGGCAGTGCGCACCAGCAGCGGCGCGCCCCGCTTCACCGCTGCTTTCGCGCCCTCCCACTTCTGCCCCACAGAATCACCGGCGATAACAACGGCTTGGGAAGAGGAAAAGAGCAGTTTGGAGGCATCAATCCCGTCTGCGCTGTCTATCTGCGTTGTTTGTTCTATAGACAACGCATTGCTCGGGCCGCCCGCTTTCCCCATACTTCCGCATGCGCCCAGAGCCAATGCAGTACTGCAAAGTATGGCCATTGTTAGCTTTCGCAAGAATCACACGCCCCTTCGAGCCAGATTGCAGAGCCAAATTACATCAGGCCATCTTTACCCCTATTGACTCAATAGGTTATCTGAATGGCACCTCCCCGATCGTACGGCGTAACTTCCTCGTCCGCAGTTTTTCCGGAGTAAGAGCAAGAAGCTCCATGGCATGTACCGCACACATCACATGCGCCTGCTTGGAATTTGCATAGAAGGTTTGCGCTGCAGCCGGCAGTTTAGGAACGGCATGAAGCGGAAGGTCAGAAACGGAAAGCAAGGTGCCATAAGGAATGCGATAGCGGTATCCATTAGCCGCTAGCGTTGCCGATTCCATGTCACAGGCAGCTGCAGTAGAGCCTCGGAGTAGTTTCCATAGTTTTTGCGGGGTGTGCCATTCCCAGTTGCGGTCGTCGGTGGAGAGGACGGTGCCGGTACGCATCAAGGAAAGATCCTCGCCATATACCTCCCGAACACTCGCTTCCAGGGCACGCTGAACCTCTGGAACTGCGGGTATAGGCAGATCAAGAGGAATATGGTCGTCAAGGAGGTGGTCATCGCGCTGGTAGGCGTTCCCCAGAATAAGGTCACCGATCCGCATGCGGCCGTCAAGTCCAGCGCAATGCCCGATCATCACCCACGCTTCCGGTCGAAGCACAGCAAGGCAGTCCGTAATCGTCTTGGCATTGGACGGTCCCACACCGATATTGATCATGGTGATGCCCATTCCGTCTTCCGCCACTAGGTCATAGCGCGGCATTTGGAACCTGGATTCCAGGCTCAGGCTTTCCCGATCAATATGCTCCGCCTGGTCGCGCGTGATCTTGTGGCCGTCGGGAAGCACCAATGCGCTGTAACGCGATCCTTCCCGCGACAGCTCGCATAGCCCAAAGTTCACAAATTCCCGAGCATGCATGGAATAGTTTGTAAAAAGTATGTATTTTTGCACGCTAGCTGGGGAAATTCCGGTGTAATGCTGGATGCGCGCACACGCAATATCAAAACGCTGCGGGGTGAAATGGAAGAGCGGTTTTTCCTCGCCGTGGAAGGCATCCCATTCGCCGTCGATAATGGCATCATCAACGTCATCCAAGGTAGGTCGTGGGATTTCGGCAGCTACATCACCTGCACGACGAGCCTCGGTTACGCCTTCTATTCCGTCTATATACTCCGGTGGAATGCGCACTGTGGAAGGTTCCACGGTAATCACGCATTCATAATTTGCACAGAGACGTTCCAGCTGTTCACAAAGGTAATCATGGATCAACTCCGGCTTAGAGAGCACCGCCGAGTAGCATCCTGCAGCGTCCACATAACCAAAAGGCTCGGTGCGATCAACGGGGTGCCAGCTAAGGATCTTCACTATGAGCTTGGGATAAACTACATCGCAGTAGCGCCCGTACTCGCCAGTCTCTAGGATCTCCTTGGCAAGGCTTATCGACGCCGCGTAGATCTCCTCCAACTGTTGTACTACGTCCGCACCCACGCCTTTTTTCATTGCCACTACACCTTACTTTCTAGATTTTTCTAAGGATTCTCTTTGTCTAGAGTAGCTGTATCAGGGCCCGGACGCAGGACATAAAAAAAGAAAGCCGTACATGACGTTTAAAAGCTTTGAACAATATGCAACAGCCAAAGGTCTGAACTGCCGCGTCACTCCCGAGCCGCAAAATAGTGACTACCAGTCTGGGATCACAGAAATTGCAGGGACCACATGGCATATACGTACGGCGCGCACCACACCGACCAAGAAAGGTGCTTTTGTAGCTTTTTGGACTCGGGACAAAGCCGGGAAAACCACACCGTTTAGCACGCAAAATGCACAAGGCGGGTTACTGGTGTTTGTGGAGCAGGGCACGCACCGGGGAGTCTTTACATTTACTGCAGAACACCTTGAGCGCCTAGGTATTACCGCAGGGTGTTCCGCAGGCAAACGTGGTTTCCGGGTATATCCAAGCTGGTGCACTGATCTCAATCCACAGGCCACCGCCGCACAACGCGCCCAAGCGCCCGCGTTTAGCTGCTACTGAAGCACCAATCTATCCCCAGTTTTCAGCGCCGCCCCAGATACACGGAATCCACCGTGCCATGCCGCGAACAGGTTGCCTCCCAGCCGTCGGGACGCACTTGCACCACCATGCGACGCCCGCAGATCTGGCAAAAACGCGGGGCTTCCAGCCCGGCGCGCGCCGAGGGAGAAAGCCTGATTGTCTCTCCCGCAGCGATTTCTTGTCCGGTGTTGGGGTGAAAGAGCGGGGGCTCGTTAGCAAGCATTACCTGGATAAGCTCGGTTGATGTGGTTTTCATGTTACTTAGACGCTCGCGTTCAGGGCCTTAATGGGAAGACGCAGTTTGCCCAGCATATCCAGGTCATCTTCCATTGGACGGCCCAGCGTGGTCAGGTAATTACCCACGATCACCGCGTTGATGCCGCCGAGCAAACCTTGTTCGGTGCCCAGATCCCCCAGGGTGAGCTCGCGCCCACCGGCAAATCGGAGGATGGTCTTGGGCAGCGCAAGTCGGAATGCCCCAATTGCCCGCAATGCATCGGGGGTTTCCATAACGTCCAGATCTGCAAATGGGGTGCCCGGGCGCGGATCAAGGAAGTTCATGGGGACTTCAGTGGGATTGAGCTCTGCCAGGTCACAGGCAAATTCTGCTCGTTGTTCCAGCGTTTCACCCATGCCGATGATGCCGCCGGAACAGACCTCCATGCCGGCCTCCCCGATCATGCGCAGAGTTTCACGGCGCGATTCCCATGAATGAGTGGTAACAACGTTGGGAAAGTACGATCGCGCAGTTTCTAGGTTGTGGTTGTAGCGGTGCACGCCCGCCGCCTTGAGCCGGTCGACTTGCTCCTGGGTAAGGATGCCTATCGACGCCGCCACCTCAATATCCACCTCAGATTTGATAGCAGCTACTGCCTCTTCCAGCTGGCTCATAAGGCGCTCGTCCGGGCCTTTTACCGCAGCAACAATGCAAAATTCGGTGGCACCAGACTTCTGTGTTTGTTTTGCGGCTTCCACAAGCCCCGCGATATCGAGCCATGCGGAACGAACGGGGGACTCAAAAAGGCCGGACTGGGAGCAGAAGTGGCAGTCTTCAGGGCAACCACCCGTCTTCAGGGAGATAATGCCTTCTACCTCGACTTCTTCCCCACACCACTTGAGGCGCACCTCGTGTGCGAGCGCAAGGAGTTCAGGGATTCTGTCTTCTTCTAGTGTGAGCACTTGGAGGACCTCGTCCTTATTCAGGCCGTTGCCTTCCTCAAGAACCTTGGTCCGGGCAAGTTCCAGAATGTCAGTCATGGGGTTTCCTCCTCAGCGTCAGCACCCGCGAGCGCTGTGTGCGTGCATTCATCGTCGTGCGAGATGTGGTGGTAAGAAGCCAACGCACATCACTTGATCAACGTTCAAGAATCCTAGCCCCATCTCCTGAACACTGTTTAAATTTCCACGCAGATTTCATCCACGAGCCCCCTAATTCACCCCTTTTACCCCCGGATCAGCATATGCTGGGGCACATGACGCTCTACTCGGACACGCTTTCATTGCTCACCCGCATGGTGCAGAACGCCTGCGTCAACGACCTCACCCCCGATTCAGGACAAGAAGTCCGAAATGCCGACACTCTAGAGGAATTCTTTGCCGGCGAGGCCGTCACCATCGACCGCTACGAGTCTCACCCAGGACGTGTAACCATCGTGGTTACGGTCCCCGGCAACGACCCCACCGCCGAGCCGCTTACGCTGCTAGGGCACACAGATGTGGTGCCCGTGGATGAGAAGAAATGGACCAAGCCACCCTTTGAGGCACTCATAGAAGATGGGAAAATGTACGGCCGCGGCACCGTAGACATGCTCTTTATCACCGCGACAATGGCAGCCGTGACCCGCGAAGTAGCACGGAAAAAATCCAATCACGGCACCCTTTACTTTGTAGGCATCGCAGATGAAGAGGCTCGTGGCGGTTTAGGAGCTCAGTGGCTCCGCGAACACCACCCGGACGCGTTCAGTTGGAAAAACTGCGTGTCGGAGACCGGTGGCTCTCACCTTCCAGGCGCAGATGGTTCCGACTCCGTGATCGTCTACATCGGCGAAAAGGGCGCTGCGCAACGCAGGCTCCACGTCCATGGCGACGCCGGCCATGGTTCGGCGCCATTCCAAAAGGACAGCGCCATTGCAAAGATCGGCGAGGTGGCGCGTCGTATAGCTAGTATCCAACCATCAGTGCGCAGCGACGACACATGGCACGGCTTTGTACGCGCGTTCCGCTTTGACCCAGACACAGAGCGCAAGCTTCTCGACGGCCACCCCGATTCCTACAAATCCCTCGGCGAACTCGCAGCATTTGGCCATGCCATCTCACACCTCACCATCGCCCAAACAGTCCTCCGCGCCGGCCAAGCCATCAACGTTCTACCCAGCCACGCATGGCTAGAAATGGACATTCGAACCCTCCCTGGACAGTCGGACGAATACGTTGACCAGCTACTCAACCAAGCCCTAGCCGATTTAGCACCCGAGGTCACCATCGAACACCTCATCAGCGAAGAGGCCACTATCTCCCCCACAGACTCGCCACTCTATAACGCTATGAGAGATACGCTGCTGGAATTCTTCCCCGAGTCCACCGTGGTCCCCATGATCGCACCCGGCGGCTCTGACCTGCGCTTTGCCCGGCGCGCAGGCGGCGTGGGCTATGGCTTTGCAGTACACGCCAAACAGCGCACGTTGGGACACGCGCACGCGCAACTTCACTCCCATGATGAGTTTCTTTACCTAGAAGATTTGGAACTCACCGTTGCCGGCTATCACCGACTTGTAACCCGCTTCCTAGAACACTCATGATCTAATCCCGCCCTCATATGCACAGGTTGTATTACCCTTAAATGTGATAACTGCCCCTCAACGCAAGGAGAATCTCATGGACATCCTCAACAAGGCTAAAGAACTGCTAGATCAAAACGCCGACAAGGTAAAGGATGCGGTAGAAAAAGTTGGCGATCTTGTCGACGAGAAAACCGACGGCAAGTTTGCAGACAAAGTCGACCAGGTCCAAGAGGCCGTAAAGAAGAAATTAGACGAAAAGTAATTTCTCCCCCTGCTTCGACTGCAAAATTACGCGGATCGGCAGGGGGTTACTTTTACGCTGACACAAAGAGCAGCAGCATTGAAATACCGAGTGTACAAAGTCACCGAGCGCGTCAAAGCACTTAGCCAACCAAAGTTCGGCTGCTCCCGGACCGCTCGGAGCTAAATCAGTATGATGGCCCCATAGAACCCTCTATAGGTCACGCTTATAGCCAAACCACCAGATTCCACACTCCACTTTTTAATAGCTAGAACAGGGAATTATCGTATAACACAGTAAATATTCATATAATCCTTAAGCAGACATTATCCATTTCACGTCACCAAGCGGCATAAAGCCAACGGAAGCAGCAATCAATGATCGAATTTATCGACGTCAGCAAGAGCTACGCTAACCCCCGCAAAGAAAAAGGTGACAAGAAAAATAAGATGCCAGCAGGCACAGCATCTGAAAAGCAAACGCCAACAGAAAATGCTGTGAACAACTTCAACCTTGTTATTCCAGAAAATCAAACCACCGTTTTTGTTGGTTCCTCCGGCTGCGGCAAAACCACGCTCCTGAGAATGATTAACCGAATGGTTGAACCCACGTCTGGAGAGGTTCACGTGCGCGGCCGAAACGTGGCCGATGTCGATCCCGTAGAGCTTCGCAGATCCATCGGGTACGTCATTCAAAGCGGCGGCCTCCTCCCTCACCGCAAGGTGCTGGATAATGTGACAACGGTTCCCCTGCTTAACCGCGAGCCCAAAGAGGAAGCTATCCGACGCGCCCGGCTGGCCCTAGAAACAGTAGAGCTCGACCCCAGCTTTGAAAACCGCTATCCCGGTGAGCTTTCCGGCGGACAGCAGCAGCGCGTTGGCGTCGCCCGCGCACTTGCCGCAGACCCAGACATTCTGTTGATGGATGAGCCTTTTGGTGCGGTCGACCCGATCGTGCGGCGCGCACTACAGCAACAACTCATTGAGTTACAGGCCCGCCTGCATAAAACCGTGGTGGTGGTGACCCATGATGTCGATGAGGCCTTCCTCTTAGGCGATAACATCGTGGTGCTAGAAAAAGGCGGAAAGATTGCCCAAGTTGGAACGCCCACGGAAATTTTCGCACAACCAGCCAATGATTTTGTCGCCCAGTTCATGGGCACCCATCGGTCAGATAGAGACTTGCACACCACGGTCATCGGTGGCTCACGGGTTGTCGTGGATAAGCAAGGTCGTCCGGTCGGTCGACTAGGTGCAGACTCATGAGGTGGCTACGTCATGCGTGGCCATATGTGCTGGATATGGCAGCAGCCCATCTCTTCCTCAGTATTCCAGCAATCCTTATTAGTATCGCGGTCTCCATCCCCATCGGCATGTTTGCCGCCCGCAATCCGCGCGTAGGAAACCTAGTGGTATCCGCGGCCTCCCTGGCTTATACAATCCCCGCCCTTCCTATGCTGATATTGGTTCCTTTCATCGTGGGAGTACCCCTGCGATCAGATACTAACGTCATTATCGCGCTATGCATCTATGGAGTCGCTCTTCTTGCACGTACTGCAACAGATGCTTTTCGTTCCATACCTGAGGACGTGCGCATGTCCGCATCTGCCCAAGGCATGAGTGCGCCCCAGGTTGCGTTAAAGGTTGATCTGCCTCTTGCTATTCCGGTATTAATCTCCGGCATTCGCGTGCTCGGTGTCTCCACTATTGGCCTGGTGACCATCGGCGCATTAATAGGAGTGTCTAGCCTGGGAACACTGTTTACTGATGGTTTTCAACGCAATATTACTGCTGAGGTACTCACTGGTATAGGTGCTGTAGTCATACTCGCGGTGCTTTTCGACGTCCTCTGTCTCATCCTTCAACGCGTACTCGCACCTTGGTCGGTGATAAAGAAATGAGTTGGTTTTCCGATCTCTTTGCCCTACTCACTACGGCTTCTCAGTGGTGGGGGCCCACCGGATATCTTGCCCGTATTGGTGAGCACATAGGAATCAGCCTGGCAGCCGTGGCCATTGCTGCCGCCTTTGCTATCCCAGTCGGTGTAGCTATTGGACATACCGGACGAGGCTCCGCAATAGTAGGAGCGATCAGCGGTGCCGCACGCGCGCTACCCACACTTGGATTGCTTACGATCTTCGGCCTTGCCTTAGGTATCGGATTAGAAGCACCACTCATAGCCCTAGTGATACTCGCTATTCCTTCATTGCTAGCCGGAGCTTATGCAGGAGTTGCCAGCACAGATCATGACACCGTGGATGCTGCGCGCGCTATGGGTTACACGGAGTGGCAGATTATTAAAAACGTGGAACTCCCCTTGGGTGCCGCCGTGCTCGTAGGCGGTATACGCTCAGCAACATTACAAATCACGGCCACGGCAACCCTTGCAGCTTATACGTCAGACGTAGGGCTCGGACGTTTCATCTTCCATGGCCTAAAGGCTCGCGACTATATAGAGATGCTTGCTGGTTCCGTTTTGGTTATTGTGTTAGCGCTGATCCTTGACCTAGTACTTTCTATGTTTCAGCGAACCACTGGGGCACACAGCGCAACAGCATAATCTACCAATCACGCATAGCTTTTCGGACCGTAGTCCGGTATCTCCCCCGCCGTTGTCCAGGATATCCAGGCGTCCGCCCAGAAGCATACGGACGGCTAATGGCGGGGCGCGATCCTTCACCGCCGAGGCCACCAGCGTCATAAGCTGGATCTAAAATCAAGCGTACTTTATTGCTCAACTTCCCCCAACGGTCATAAAAAATTAGGGTTTGCTTGTACAAATCCCCTTTGCCTATCTTTGGATTCTCCGCCTCAATGCCGCACATAACGGTCTGAAGTTCCGCTAACGGAACTTGCTCGAGGGAACGCGGACCTAATGAACGCACCACTACTGCAGGTCTAGAGCGAGGACGAAGCACCATGGCTTCAGCGTTGGATCGAGTAAAGGGTATGTCAGCTACTATGTCACCAGAGTTAAGGGCTTGCTCTAATGCGAACATGAGGCGTTCACGAATCCGCCGACCTAATTTCTGGTTTGAAGCACGGCAGTACGCTACAAAAAGACGAGAGCCCAACACCGGCCCCTCAGCTTTTACAATCGCTTTCACACCAGCGATGATTTCCGCATCACTGGCAGACGCGACAGGTGCTACTTCCCCCTCGAATGCCTCGTAAGGCAAAAACCCCATAACGCTTTCCACTCCTTTAACTCTTTTTGACTCTCTCACAAACACGCGCAAAAGGGTAGAAAATGTGCTACAAGAGGGAAAGTGTCGGTGTTTTTTACCCCTTTGGTGGGTAAAATTCATTACACCGGGAAACACATAAGCAAACGAATAAAAAACGGGAGAGCATTCATCCTATGAGTGCTCTCCCGTTTACAGATCTTCAGTGTTACCCGAAAGTAAGCGAGTATGCCGTTACACTTGGCTCGATTTCCAAAGAAATTATGCCGTCAAGAGGCTTATCTGCGTCATAGACGTCTATTGTGCCGTCGGATACATCAAAAGTTTTGTCACTACCATCAGGGAAAGTAGCTTTCACTTTTCCTTGTCCCGATACCACAAGTTGAACCTTAGCTGCGTGTACGTTGATCGACAGTTTTGCATCTTTAACAGGAACGATGTGATCATTTTTCACGTCCCACTTACCGCTGAGCGAGTACTGTCCCTTCCTGGGCTCTTTATACGTAAAGTCGCGTTCTCCCAGGCCATAATTATTATTGTTAAAGAAACGGGCACGTTCAGCACCCAAGTAAGTCTCCGGATTGCGCTGCTCGGTGAGCTTAGAATCTGTTCCACCACCAGTTTCAATAGGATCAGGTAGCTGAACATCGGGGTTAGCTTGCTTGAGAAGCTGGCGAACAAGCTGCTCAGTCTCCGCATAAGCGCCCTCTCCCTCATGAATATGGCGCACATTACCCTTAGTATCAATCAAATACCGTGCTGGCCAGTATCGATTGTTAAACTTCTTCCAGGTAGCAAAGTCATTATCTTGCGCTACTGGATAGTTAATCCCCTCACGCTTTGCCGCTGCGCGCACGTTGGCAGCCTCATGCTCAAAGCCATACTCGGGCGCGTGCACGCCCACTACCTCAAGTCCGGCATCCTTATACGTGTCATACAACTTAGTAATGTGTTCACCTGCTCGCTGGCAGTTGATGCATGCATAAGCCCAGAAATCGACCAAAGTCACCTTGCCATCATGGGTTCCCACTGGTTTATCGGTGTTAAACCATCCGGTCAAACCCTCAAATTCTGGCGCCGATCCGCAGTCTTGCAGGCTGCCCTTATCAGCCCTACGGCAAGAATCTAGGTTGCCATTTCCGTTGCTGAGGGCATTCTGAACAGCCTCGTTATCGCTCAGTCGCTCCTGCACACCGGCAGTCCAGTCAGGAAGGCTGCGCTGCAGTTTCTCGGGAACATTCAAAGCCAGTGCCAGCGCCAGCGCCAGGATAATTGCGCCGACGATGCCCCGATGCTTCCGGACGGCGTCGATACGCTCACCCATCTTGTTACCTGCGAGAGCAAAAATGAGCAGTGGAAGGCTTGCGCCTATGGCAAACGCTACGGTCAAGATCACCGTAGAAAGTCCAATATCGCCAGTTGCGCCGGCAACCGTAATAGCTGCAAGAATCGGTCCCGCACATGGAACATACACAGCTCCCAGCGCTAGGCCAATAGCAAAGCCGCCTTTATTACGCGCTTTGAGCTGTAGCGATGTTGGGCGCGGAATGCGGTTAAATGGTGCCTCGATCCACTCGCCGAGCTTAGGCACAATCATGCCTACGCCCACCAGGACCAGCAAGATAATGCCTCCCCATCGCAGCACATCCTTAGGCAATCCCAGCGCACCAAGGATCAGAGTTCCCACCAAAGTAATAGTGGCAAAGCTAAGGGCCAGGCCAGAAATCACATGGGTAGGTTTACGGTCTACGGAAACCGCCAAAACGACCGGAAGAACCGGAAGAATACACGGAGATATACCGGTAACGATGCCACCGATAAGCCCGATCAAAATGAGTTCAAGCATGTGTGTTCCTTTATGTGCTTTTATATTTCAGCTTTAACAATCTTTTGGGAGCACGGCACCTTCTGGTTGCAACCATGCGCGGCGGCTCCCTTCGCACTCACGACGCAACAACAATGGCAGCAATGGTGCAGTGCACGAGCCGTTATTAAGAAGTACGGAACATAAGAAACTTTCAGATTGGATAATCGCAATTACACAGGTAGAAACATTGGAACTGTTATCAAATCAATGAAATTCACAGTTGTTTTTATTTTTCCAATCCAACGCACACAACAGCTCCGAAGTACTCAATAAGCGCGGAACATAAAACGCGCATTGCATCAGAAACTCAGTCTTGTATAAGGAGCACTGACCTCTATGAAGAACACCACGATCCGTAAGGCACTTATCATCGGCGCATTCTCTGCAGCTGCCCTCGGCCTCACAGCCTGCGGAGACGATCCAGCTCCCGCCAGCCAGACGTCCACGAGCGAATCTTCCCAGCCCTCCGATGCAATGTCTAAGGATGCCATGACCAAGGAGGATGCTATGACAAAAGACGCCATGCCCAAGGACGCCATGGATCGCATGGAGCACAGAGAAGGCATGGACGGCAAAGACCACATGGATCGCATGGAACATACAGAACCCAGCGACGCTATGAAGCACTAAATCCTGAGGTTTCTTATGTCTATCCTGCGACCACAGCCTTAACACCTCACTAATAGTTCATGATTTCCACCCTTTCCGTTGTAGAGTTACCGGTCATGGACCCCGATAACCTGCTTGTTGCCAGCGCTCACGGCGACCAGCGGGCATTCGCCGCCCTGTATGACCTACTGGCCCCGCAAATGTTGGGTTTGGCAGCACAGATCATTCATGATCGTGCGCAAGCCGAGGAAGTCATCCAAGAGGTATTCATTGAGCTGTGGCGCAGCGCTAAAAGTTACGACCCAGCCAAAGGCGGTGCCCGTTCCTGGGCGCTACGACTCACACGCTTGCGAGCAATCGATCGCTTGCGTTCCGACGTAGCCACCAAACAGCGCGACAACAAAGACTTCCTAGAGCAAACCACAACGTGGCACGCAGCCGAGGAAGAAGCAGTGGAATCGCTGGAATCGCAGCGAGTTCGCAAGCTTGTCGACGCCATCGGCGAACCACACCGCACCGCCATCATGCTGGCTTATTTCTCCGGTCTAACTCACCCCGAAATTGCCCAGGCCACCGGAGTTCCCCTTGGTACTGCCAAAACCCGGGTCAGAGATGGATTAAAAAAACTTCGCTCAGCGATGAGCCTCATGCAAGGAGGTGCACAATGACCCCCACAGGACACAGCGAACCTTTCGACGATTTCCCACACGATGTCGAAGCCCTGTTGGCGCAGGCACCTGCACCAATAATCCCCTCGGCGCAATTACGAGACAACATCCTCGATGCCATTGCCGATATTCCCCAAGAGGAACCAGAAGCAACGCATGCGCCGCCGATCGATGTCCCAGCTGAGCCTATTGCGGATGTTATTCCGCTATCTGGGCGCCGTAAGTTTACGCGTGGGTTTCTTGCCGTGGCGGCGTCGGTAGCCATAATCGCTGGCGGCTTTGCATTTTGGCCACAAGCAGACCCGCATGCAGAAATGCACAGTATTCTAGCGGCTTCTGATGTACGCCAGGCCAACACTCATGCCATGGGCGCATCACTGGACATTGTTGTGTCCTCGTCAATGAATGAGGGCGGCGCGCTTGTTGATGGTGCACCCAAACTCAGCGAAGGCATGGGCGCACAGGTATGGGCAGTGATGGCAGACGGCTCCACAAAATCCGCCGGCGTTATCGGACCCGAGGATCACGATGGAGTATGGATGCCATTACCAGGGGAAACCTCAAAGGTGATGATTACTGAGGAGCCACTCAAGGGCAGCTCTCAGCCACAGGGCACAGTCCTTGCCGTAGTAGATGTGTAAGTGACTGCCGTGCACAGTGTGAGGGGCTAACCGGTGCCGCAGTACTCGGTTGGCCCTGCACCTCTATTGGCCAGTGCGATGTAGTCAAACAAACTATAGTTTTCGAACATTATCGAGTGTGTATGGCGACCGCGCGGGACGGCCACCAACGCAACTTTTGAGCTCAACGTCTAGCGCAATCGCTTACCGGATATGCTCCCGGTTTCACCCTTTACATTGTGTTTATCCCCGATAATGAGGATTGTCGCTGGTTCCGGTATGACTTATTTACCCTGTAGTTTTCATGATCCGGAGGCGCTACCGCCAGACGCCAGGACGTTCGATGATAGCTAATTGAATACGGCCAGATAGGTTTTCAGGTCTTTTTATTAGGTGTGAGTGCTTGCAACGAATGTCACGACCCAGCAACATGCCAACATCAAGGCCGAGCCCCATGCCCACACACTTGATCGGAGCGACACTAAATTCTTCGACAAGCTCCCGCCTCAACTTGAAACAGAGCTTGCTGGTGTTTCTCCCCCAGGTGCAGCAACACGGCGCAACCCTCGTGAGGACGCTCCCGTGGGTACTCACAAAATTCGTCGATAACTGTTTCTTTGATACATGCTTGTGCTGTTCAGCAAGCTTCTTTGTGACCTCAGTGCAGGTACTCAATGACAACTCATTTCTTGCCATAAGGAGAAATTCAACAGATGTCTCAATTTCCCCGTCATTTTTAGCTGAGGTACCTGATGTCTTTCACAGGCGCCATCAATGATGACCCCACCACCCCCTATTGACAAATATGATTTTCAACACTTATTTTTTAGCAGTGTTCTAATTCATATAAAATTGGGACGGAATGTTCATTTTTCAAACAATCCCCAAAAAATCGAAGCTCTAGGGGGTCGACACCTTCGCGTACTCAAGGTCGAGAGGCCGTAGCCGAAAGCAAAGTTTCAATCCGCCTTCCTGATGAAGCCAGCTTGAAGAACTGTCTCCGTCAAGTAGAACAGTCAGACATAAGACTTGCAGAAATGGGCTCTAATCAGCCGGGAACCTCTTATGATTGGCAATTTGTTCTCAGTGAATCTTTCCAAAGACGGCAGCGCAACTGTCCATTTTGGAGTCACATGGTATGACATGGACTTCTTTTCACAGAAAAAAGACCTTTTCCGCGACGCCCACCTTCCGCACTATTTCAAACAATCGGAACCAATCCTTCTGATGTTTCGGTAAACCATTGGGTGAGGAGATCATAACGTGCCCACGATTTTTTCCAGGTGACGGCAAGAAACTAGGTTCCATCTATGCCCTTGCCGTCACCTACTTTTTCGTGGCCACCTGTGGGGCAATGACGTCGCTTGCTATTTCACTTCACTTTGCTTCGCGTGAAAGTGGCGAAGCACTAGTGTCCGCAGTTCTCATCTCAGGAGCTTGTGCACAGGTATTTTTATCACCGCTCCTCACGCCTTTTTTTGACAGGTTTAGGCCACTTACCGTCGCACAGACTGCCGCATTCATAGAATGTGTCGCTCTGGTACTTTTGTGTTTCTTCCCCGAACCAGCGTTCCTCATTGCCGGAAACGTTGTGGTGGCTACATTAAGTGGCTTGTCTATCCCAGCCTATTTTGTGATCGCGGAAGAATGCGCACCATCGCACAATCAGGCACACGTATTTTCCCTCCTTGACACCGCACGGCTCAGCGGAAGCTTCGCAGGACCTGCGCTGGGTGGCCTTCTTTTAGATTTTGGAACCCTGAGCACTGCACTGGCCTACGAAGCTGCAGCCGTTGCAGGCTCATTCCTTGTGTTATGCATACTAGGTTTTCGTCTCCGCAAAAACTTTGCACAGATTAATAGCACCAATACCGGGCGGAAACCGCTCAAAATTTTCCGCAGCATCCTTGAGGCTCCCGCGCTGCTCCTTACTCAACCTCACACGCGCCAAGCACTGACAAGCATCTGGGCCGCCATCATTTTTACGTCCATCTACAACGTGGCTCTCGTCTTCTACGCCACGGAGACGCTCCAGGCGAGTGGACTTATTTACGCAATCGTGGCCCAAGGCTTCATCGCAGGGCGCATTTTTGGCGCACGCATTTCCGCACGCCTCACCGAGACCAACGCGCTGCCTACCTTGGTTAAGGCTGGCGCCGCCATGGGTTTGTGCATCGCCATTCCGGGATTCGTGCCGTCACTTCTTGTATGTATCCCATTCTTTGCGCTGGCCGGAGTCTGTAATGCTCTCCAGGTTGCCGCGCTCAGGATAGTCATTGTCGGCAGTGTACGACCAGCGATCAAGTCCAAAGCACTATCAACAATGGGCACGGTTAATAACTCAGCAATGCTCGTTGGCTATATCGTTGGTGCCCCGGTCATCACTAGCATCGGCCCCAGCTTGGCACTTGTTGTCGCTGGCCTCGGCACGATGCTTTTTACAGTGCTACCGCCAACGTGGCGAGCGCTGCGCATCGCCACTCGCGGGAAGACGGTTACTTCCTCACCTTCTTGCTAGAAAACTCCAAATATAAACGTCGCTATAGGCAAAAAACACCCAAATGGACTCAGATAATAGACAGCCGCCACCAGCCCACAAAAGCCCCCTGCCAGTTGGTTCCTGATTTCTCAGTCCAACTGCCAGGGGGCTTTCAGTAGTGAGGATACGAACTATTTAGTGATCGTCCCAGTGGCCCTCATGAAAAGCGTGGCGGTGTCCATCGTGGATGTAGTCCACATGGTCACCGTGAGGAACAGCTACGTGACCGCACTCAGGGCCATGCTGGTGATCGTGGTTCTCATGAACATGATGCTCGGTGGTCTCGCACTCATCCCAGTGGCCCTCATGTTCACGGTGGAGGTGGCCGTCATGGACGTAATCAACGTGATCACCGTGAGGAACAGCTACGTGACCGCACTCAGGGCCGTGGGTGTGGGTGTGCTCTGCATGGGTTGTACAGGACATGGTGAACTCCTTTTTCCAATAAGCGGCACCCGAAACTATTGGCGTTTCAGCCCCGCTCCGTTATTTTCAACAAGATCTATAAACTGAAAATAACACCAATCTCAAAGATTTTCAACATGTTTCATTAATGGAAATGGTATTGCTTAATTAATGAAAACAACACCCTTTTCACCTGGTCAACAAACTAGCTGCAGCTGCTCCTGGTGGGCCTTTCATTTCGCAAGCAAAAAGCACCATGTTTAGCTCATTGCGCATTTCCGTAAACACAACCGTCGGTAGAATGGAGAAGCATGTTTAACCCTCGAAACGGACTTCCCGTTCCTCCTGCATGGCTTGAAACGGCGATCTTTTATGAGATCTATCCGCAAAGTTTCTACGATTCTAACGGTGATGGAATCGGCGACATACAGGGGATCGTCGACAAGCTTGATTACATAGCCGACCTTGGCGCAAACGCGTTATGGATCAACCCTTGCTTCGATTCCCCCTTTAAGGACGCAGGATACGACGTCCGCGATTACTACACAGTGGCACCGCGCTACGGCACTAATGCTGACCTAGAAAAGCTATTCACGGAAGCCCACAACAGAGGGATCAAAGTTCTACTCGACCTTGTCCCCGGACACACCAGTGAGCAGAACGACTGGTTCCAGTATTCCTGTAAAGCAGAACCCAACCAGTATTCGGATCGCTACATCTGGACATCTCACGCCTTTGATAACGGCGACGGCCTTCCCTTCATCGGAGGCGAGGCACCCCGCAATGGCACCTATATCCTCAATTTTTTCAAGAGCCAACCGGCACTCAACTATGGCTTTAACAAGAAAACACGCCCCTGGCAGCAAAGCGTTGATGCCCCTGGTCCGGTAGCTAACCAAGAAGAGATGGCCAACATCATGCGCTACTGGTTGGACAAAGGCGCGGACGGTTTCCGAGTAGACATGGCCGATTCCTTGGTCAAATTTGATGGTGAAGATAAACAAGAAACCATCAAGGTGTGGCAGAAAATCTTTGCGAGATTCCGCAATGACTACCCTGAGGCGGCATTTGTCTCAGAATGGGGCAAGCCTATTCAGGCGCTTAAGGCCGGCTTTGACATGGACTTTTACCTAGATTGGCGCAACAACGGCTATAACATCTTGGCCCGCAACACAGACGATCCGCTAGGGCGCAGCGAAGACCTCAGCTTTTTCAAGCAGGTGTCCGGAACCTCGCCACAGGAGTTCATCGACCAATACTGGCCGCAATATGAGCAGATCCGCGATCTTGGGTACTTCAGCCTAATCTCTTGCAATCATGACACCCCGCGTCTTGCGCCTCGGCTCAACGATGCCGAGCGCCGCCTGTTCTTCATGTTTCTACTCACCATGCCCGGCGTCCCATTCATCTACTATGGCGATGAAATTGGCATGCGCTACCTCGATATCCCAACTAAAGAGGGCGGATACCAACGCACTGGTACCCGCACGCCAATGCAGTGGGATGCGGCGAAGAAAAACTACGGGTTCTCCAGCGCACAAACAGAGGAGCTATATCTTCCACAAGACACAGCCGCTGATGCCCCGGATGCGGCCTCGCAAATGCTGGATCCCGCGGCGTTACGCCCCTTCATACAAAAGCTCATCGGGCTGCGGTCGCAACATCCAGAGCTGCACGCAGACAGCGACTTCTCATTCCTGTGGGCACACGATAACTCCCGAATCCTCGCTTATCGCAGAGAATCCTCAGACGGAAAGCGCTGTGCAGTAGCCCTTAATGCCGGCGACACCGCAGATAGCATCACTCTAGAGTCCCCGGCGACCATCATCGTGAGCTCCGGCGACGCCCGAGTGGAGGACAACACCGTGCACTTGGGGCCGTCATCGGGAGTAGTGGTGGAATTAGCTTAAGGCTAACTCCACAACACATCCGCAAATGTAATACATCGAACATTGACAGAGGCGGAAATATTTATTTGTATTAAAATAATCTTTTAAAGACCTTAAATTTTAAGCCGTCAGTTACATGAGGAGGTGACATCGATGGACGTCAGTGCGAGTCCGGTTCCTGAACAAAAAGACGATGACCGAGCACAATCACGCGCCCGTCGATTCACCTTACGTCTAGGGAAAACCCGCACTTTGTACCATCGATGAATCTGCTCTACCCCGCACAAGGGAGATCATGATGCATCAGGCCAATCTTTCACCAACTACACCATCGGCAGATGCCACAATGGTGGAAGTTCTGCGTTCACACACGCCAGAAGCTGCCGCCCAATGGTTTGCAGCCATGCCGCACAGCACGGTGACCACGCTGATCACAGACCTTTCCACGGACGATCTATATACACTGGCCACCACCCTAACGCCAGAGAACGCCCGGACTCTGCTTACAGTCTTTGGGCCCGAAGCAACCGCTCGCGTCCTACATGCTTTATCACCACGAGAATGTGCGGAGCTCGTGGTTACGCTTGATACCGATGTTGCCGCACAAACATTACGGCGGCTGGCTATGGATTCCGAAGAATTCGTCGACGATCTTCTATCAGCATTACCCGTGGCCACCTCAGCTGTACTCTCACGTGTGCTTTCCTGGCCCGCAGAATGCGCAGGCGCCTGGATGCGTCCGGAAGCAATCAAAATCCCAGTGCATTCCAGTGTAGGAACGGCTGCAGAGGCGTGTCGTCAAGCCCCTTCTACATTCAACGAAGGCATCTTTATCGTAGATTCAGACATGCACTTGGTGGGATGGCTCGCACCAGCAACTCTCATTACCTCTCCAGATCGGACACCGGTCGAGGACGTCATGGTCGATGCCGCCACGGTAAGAACATGGTCAACTAAGCCGCTCAGCGACCAAGAGCAGGCAACAGAATTGGCTCACCGCTCCCCCACAGGTACAGTCCCCGTTCTGGATGCCGACCATGTCCTTGGGGTAATCACCCGAAACTCCATCACGCGCATTCACGAGTCGGAATTGCGAGAAGATAATGCCCTCCAGGGAGGTGCCTCGCCACTCGAGGTCTCATACCGGCAAGCTTCAATAAAACAACTGTGGCGGGTCCGAATAGTCTGGTTGGCGCTATTGTTCTTGGCCGAGATGTACACAGGAACTGTCTTGCGCCATTTTCAGGATGAATTAGAAGCAGTGGTTGCACTGGCGTTTTTCATCCCTCTGCTGATTGGCACCGGCGGAAACATAGGCACCCAAATCACAACCACCCTCATTAGGGCAATGAGCACTGAGAGTTTAAGACTCCACGACATGGGCCGCGTACTGCCTAAAGAATTAGGTGCCGGCTTACTACTGGGATTGGCCATGGGTCTACTAGGAGCGATTCGTGCTTGGTCTTTAGGGGTGGTCCAACCGGTTATCCTGACAGTCGCCATAGCTCTGGTGTGTATTTGCCTGTGGTCATCCCTGATCGCTTCCTTCCTTCCGCTCCTACTCAAAAGGTTTGGCGCAGATCCCGCGGTGGTATCTGGTCCTATGATTTCTACGATTGTGGACGGCACAGGGCTCGTCATCTATTTCACTGTTGCTCGGCTCATCATTCTGGGAAATTAACCCCGCCACCGCTAGCAACGCGCGTCAAAAGTATTAGAAATGACATTCATTACCGTTTAATATTGTCCAGGTGCCCCACCACAATGCGATTAAACAGCTCAGCGGCAAAACGGCGGGTGCCAGTAAGCAACTCACCACCCGCCGACGCCAAACAGCCAAGACACGACTCATCTGCGCCGTCCTAACCGTTGCCATCCTCATTCTTCTTATCGTTTCCGGAGCAACCGGAACCGTTGACGTCAGCCTTTTAGAGGCTGCACAAATAGTGACAGGGCATCTCATTCCCAATATGCCCTGGATGAGCGATGGCAGCCTTAGCACCCTGCAAGATCAGGCCGTATGGCAATTTCGACTTCCCCGCACACTACTAGCAGGGGTCGCGGGAGCAGGACTAGCGCTAGCAGGGGCATTAATGCAGGTTACCGTGCGCAATCCATTGGCAGAGCCTTATATCCTCGGAGTCTCCTCCGGAGCAAGCGTAGGGGCCGTGCTGGTGATCGTTCTTGGTTCAGCAGCTCTTGGCGGCCTCCCCTTAAACATCGCCGCATTCCTAGGCGCTCTGTGCGCATGCATCGCAGTCTCACTCCTGGCAAGGAAAGATGGCACACTTTCTCCCACTCGCATGATCCTGGCGGGCGTCGCTTTGGGCACATTGCTGAGCGCTATAACAAGCTACCTCACCATTTCCACCAGCGCACAAAACGTGGTGAGCGTGATGTTCTTCCTGTTGGGATCGGTGTCGGCGGCGTCGTTAAGCAGTGTGGTGGCACCGTTGGTCGCGCTTCTTGTTTCACTCGTGGTGACCTACATGCTGGCAAGGCATCTCAATGTACTTATGACTGGCGATGAATCTGCCATGTCCTTAGGAGTGAATGCGACGAAACTTCGCGCACTCCTTTTGGTCATAGCGTCGGTCCTCACTGGGACCGTGGTGGCTGTTGCCGGTGGCATCGGATTTGTGGGTCTTGTTGTTCCCCATATCGCGCGCATCGCGGTGGGAGCAGATCACCGCCGAATGATTCCGGTAACGGTACTGGGTGGCATGGCGTTTCTTATGGCAGCAGATCTACTAGCCCGCACAATCGCGCACCCTACGGAGATTCCGCTGGGCATCCTCACCGCTTTTGTTGGTGCGCCCTTCTTCCTGTGGCTTATGCGCCAGGGTGGCGCAGAGAAGGCGGGGTATGGCCGATGAACATCGAATTTGATTGCGTGAGCGTGGAATTATCCGGCCGGACTGTCGTTGATCGAGTCAGCGCTTCAGTGGAATCTGGTCAGATCCTCGGGCTGGTGGGGCCAAACGGCTCAGGCAAGTCCACGCTTCTTCGCACCGTGTACCGCGGCCTTAACCCCGCGTCAGGAACCGTACGACTAGGAGGTGAGGATGTTCGCGCGCTTTCTCATCGCGAGGTTGCCCGGCGCGTGGCGGTCATGCTGCAGGATTCTCCCACCGATTTCGATTTAACCGTTGAGGAGACAGTGATGTTGGGGCGCGCCCCGCATCATTCGATTCTGGGCCGAGACACCGATAAGGACGTCCGCATCGTGGAGGAGGCGATGCACGCCACCGACGTCGTAGAACTCGCGGACCGCATGGTCTTTACGCTGTCCGGCGGCCAGCGACAACGGGTGCTACTTGCCCGCGCGCTTGCCCAGCGCACCCCGGCTTTGCTTCTCGACGAACCCAGCAATCACCTCGACATCAGCCACCAACATGAGCTCATGTCCACCGTGGCTTATCACGGTGGCACGGTCATCGCAGCACTGCACGATCTAAATCTTGCAATGCACTATTGCGACCGGGTACTCCTCCTCAAACAGGGATCAGTGGTGGCCATGGGCACTCCTTCACAAGTTCTCACACCAGAACTCATCCGCGAGACTTTTGCCATCAACGCCCACCTACTCCCAGGTCCAGTCGATCCTGTTCTCGCGTTTACTCCCCTTTCCTCCAGCCTTTAAGGATATTTAATGCGTATCTCTCAATCCCTCACCGTTATAACCTCCACAGCACTACTACTCACGGCTTGTGGCTCTTCCGTAACAGCACCAGAAACATCCACCAGCTCAACAGCCAAGGCCGTGACCATATCCAACTGTGGTCGGGAACTCAGCTTTGATAAAGCACCCGAGGCCCTCGTAGGCATGCATCCAGCACAAACAGAGCTGCTGATCCGCCTAGGACTGAAGGATAAGATCGTTGGACAGGCTCAAGCGAAAGCACAGGCCTTGCCTGATGACGTTGTGGATAAGGCAAAAAACATCCCCACCATTGGCGGCGTGATGCCCCCGAGCCGCGAGGAACTCCTTGCGGTTAAACCGGACTTTGTTTACTCCCCCACCACCTATGAGTTCTCCGCCAAACAGGGGTTTGCCAGCATAGAGCAGCTCAAAGAAGCTGGCGCCGCCGCCTATGTTGCCACTGGCGGCTGCGAAGACCGGCGCATGACAGGTGAGGTTTCTGACCTCTTCACTGACCTCGCCAACCTAGGAACCATCTTTGGGGTGCAAGAAGAGGCTCAGAAGATGATTGATAAAGACAAAGCCGAGCTCGAAGGCGTAGAAAATGCGCTTAAAGATCAAAAGAAACTACGCGTCGCGCAGATCTACAGGGAAGGCGACACCTTGCAAGCCATCGGCGCTGGGATCGAATATGACATCCTCAAGCGCGCCGGAGCAGACAACGTTTTCACCCCAGACCAGAAGAACTTCTCCGAGTTCTTCGCCTCAACGTTAACCCCCGAGGCACTTGCAGCCGAGAACCCCGAGGCCATCGTCTTTGCGGCCTATGACGCAGACCATGAACAATCCACACGCGATTACTTAACCAAGACGTTCCCCGACATGCCGGCAGTCCGGGAAAACCGCATTATCTCAGTCTCCACGTCCGATATGTTCCCCGGAACACAAGGAAACATTAAAGCCGTGAAGCACATCGCCAGCCAGCTCTACCCCGGCGCGGTTAAATAGGTCATCACGCGCAATAGTCCCCTAACAGCCCCTACTGTGTCGTTTTAAGAACCACACTTCCGCTGGGCCAGCCAGCTCCCTCGAACTTAACGGGGGAGCTTTCCCATAGACAGCAATATCATTTAATGATATATATTATTTAACGATATACTCGAAACGAAGAAAGGAGGCAGTATGGCCCGCAGTTCAGGATTTGATAACGGCAATCTCAGCGACGCCGCCGTTCATATCCTCTTAGCCCTCATCGAACCTCGCCATGGCTACGCAGTAATGCAGTTTCTTCACGACGCAAGCCACGGACATATCGACATCGGCCCAGCCTCGTTGTACACCACGCTGAAAAAACTCACCGCAGCCAATCTGATCACTGAGGTAGATACCGACGAGAACCGCCGCATTTACCACATCACCCCCCACGGGCACGAGGTTCTCACAGACAATCTCGAACGCCGCCGCCAACTCATCACCATGGTCGACTCAATTCTGGAGACATCATGAACACAATCCGAATAGGAAGCGGACTCGCTTTCTCCCCCAACAAGGATCTTGAACTGTTTTCCCGCATGGCAGCCAAAGGAAAACACCTCTCAGGAGTCGGCCTTGCCGGACACGGATGGACCTTTAAAGACGGAGAACCCGAGCACGCGATCTTTGACCTTGTCTACGAACACAACCCACACCAAGATTTCTATGATATTTTCGCCGCAGCCGGATGGACGCATGTCCTAAGCGCGAGCAACATTCACGTCTTCAAAGCACCGCCTGGAACTACTCCGGCTCACACCAGCATCGAATCCAAGCGTGAAGAATTCACCCGCCAGATAAAGATTTTCTCCCGTTACAGCGCAACAGCCCTGGCAGTCTTCATCGCAGCTGTTTTTATCATCACCTACGTCCAGCTACCTTCTTGGGTCGCTCCCCTGGTGCTGGTGATAACGCTCGCCCCTGTGGTGTACACCGTGATGCCGCTTCTGGGTTACTGTTGGCACCGATTCAGGCTCCCCGCACCGCAATCGCTTGCTTGAGGCGGGGACCCCTCTGGATACATCTCGACGTTTCCCACTCCAACGTCAACGGTAATTCCGTAGAGTTACCCTCGCTCCCAAGGTTCCCCTGAACGCATGCCCAAACAACATAAAGTCTTTGACATAGAAGGAAAATGCATGAGCCAAACACAAAACCGATACGCCGGAATCTCACCGCCTCCTCGCATTACGCATTTACTATGGGCAACAGTCTTACTTATCAGCATGGTGATTGGTGCCGTATCTGGAGGATTTGCCGCCGGTTTTTTGGCTAAGAAAATCCAGGCACCAGTAACCGACTTTATTGTGGTCGGCGGCATGCTCGGAGCATCGCTGCTAGGCATTGCGCTTTTCTATCTAGGCTTCATACAACGATGCCACTGGGGACGACGAGAACTCGGTTTTATATCTTCAAGCAGATCGCTCTGGCACCTTATGTGGTGGTTCCCATTGACTGTCACGATCGGCAGCATTGGAGCAATGATCGTCGGAACTTCAATGGGATTATCGTCTAAGGAAGCTGATAACGCTGCAGCAGGGTTCCACCTAGGCCCAATTGCGTCCATCGCCTTACTCGCAGGAACCATCCTCATTGTCCCTTTCTTTGAAGAAGTAATCTTCCGACGCGTCCTCCTTGACTGGCTAGCCACCAAAATGCCAATACAGTTTGCGTCTTTTCTCGTGATTCTGGCATTCACTCTGGCTCACGTCTCACCCGCGATAATGGCGTACGTGTTTTTCTTAGGGATCTCTCTGGGGCTCGCCAGACTGTGGTTTTCCACGATGTGGGCACCCCTTATCGTCCACGCAGCCAACAACGCTCTGGTGACAATCATTGCGCTAAGCGCGTAAATCAGGGTGGGATATCAATTCACAGTTGCCCCGCAGGGTTTTCTACGCGATCTCGCTGATGTGATGTGCCCTGAAAACTCGCACGCATAATCTATGCGACAACGCTACAGATCAGCTAATGCGTCTTAGTATTGTCGTTTTTGGGAACACGAAAAAACCGGAGCCCCCACACCCCACAAGAGTGTGCGACCTCCGGCCTCAGCGATTCAAAACCGCTCTTTGTGCCCAGGGGGGGACTTGAACCCCCACGTCCTTGCGAACACTGGCACCTGAAGCCAGCGCGTCTGCCAATTCCGCCACCTGGGCAGGTGGTGAAGCAATAATTGCGACCGGTCAAACGTATCACAAAATTGCCTGTTAGTGACAAACAGGCACGTCTTTAATGCATTTTACGTGCTATACATGGATATTTCCTTGGTACACGGCTAGGGTAAGCACCCCTTTGCCCCCTATACTTGGTTACATCGCATGCCCGTAGGTATATGATCTCAGCTTTTCACACGCAAATGCCAAGGCTACGCTCAGAAGTTCTTTCTTCTACTAGCCGGAAGCCGGCCCAAGGTGTTCAGCCAAGGACTGCTGCAAAGTGGGTGTTGAGGTCACGAGTAGCGAGTAAGTACGTAAGGACTATGCATTTTAAGGAGGCGATGACTCAATGTCTTTAATGGACAAGATGGCCAGGCTGGATAGCGCCATGCAGCGCGGCCTGGACAATGGCTTCGCCTTCGTCTTTGGCGGCAAAGTAGTTCCTGCAGAGATCGAGGAGCTTCTCAAGCAGGAGGCCCAGGATAATCTAGTCCGTACATATGAGGGTGACGTCGAGGCGCCAAATGTTTTTCATATTGGTGTAAGCCCTAAGGATCTGGCCAATCTTTCACAGCGTTATCCTTCACTCGCTGATGATTTCGCAGATCAAATGAGCCGCTACAACCGTAATCAAGGCTGGACATGCGTGGGCCCTGTTGTAGTAACCATTGCCATTGAGTCAGGTTTACGTACAGGCCAGT
Source organism: Corynebacterium pseudotuberculosis (assembly GCF_002155265.1). Lineage (NCBI taxonomy): Bacteria > Bacillati > Actinomycetota > Actinomycetes > Mycobacteriales > Corynebacteriaceae > Corynebacterium > Corynebacterium pseudotuberculosis. The sequence goes on along the minus strand of NZ_CP021251.1, from coordinate 38,647 downwards.
TACGCGCCTTTTCAAGTGTTGATCCAACTCCCACTGGCTATAGCGGCTTCCAAGGAATTGATTATGCCGCACCCGATTCCGTTGATGCAGACGATATAGAAGATATAGAGGACGCAGACAATACGGATCCCAAGGGATCGCAGTGGGATTCCGATTCTTTCCAGGACGATGAAAGCGAGGACGTCGTGCAGCACTATCAGTCGCCGCAGTTCCCCCAAGAGCCCCGCACCGAGTATCTTACGGCGCAGGCCCCCGAGGCTATCCACACGGAGGTTCCAGTTCCTCCGGCAGCACCGACTACCCCAACGGTCAGCTTATTGTTGCAGGATGGTTCTTCTCGGACCTATCTAGTCCATGAAGGTTCCAACATTATCGGACGCAGCAACGACGCAGATTTCCGTCTTCCTGATACCGGCGTATCCCGGCAACACGCAGAAATTACGTGGAATGGACACGATGCCATCCTTACGGATTTGAAATCCACAAATGGCACAACTGTCAATGACACCCCTATTGATAACTGGCTGCTTGAAGACGGCGACGTGATCACCGTAGGACATTCCCACATTGAAGTCCGTATTGTTCATCCCACGTACTATTAACCTCCCCCACTCCGGCCGTTACTAACGGCCTACGCATTGCTCACAGGACAAAAGCTAGGTTTATAAGGAGCTCCTCGTGGAATCCGTTATTGTTTTCAGCTTGCGCATCGCTCTACTGGTGCTCTTATGGCTGCTGATCCTGCTTGCGCTGTGGATCCAACGTAAAGATGCCAAGACGGCATCACAGTCAAGCGGAGCCCCCGTAGCTGCGCCGGCCATTCCCGGCGCGATGAACGTAAGCAAGCCAGCAAAGCGAGGCGGCACACCGCGCCAGATCGTGATTGTTGAGGGCCCATTGATGGGCTCACGTCTGGATTTGGGCTCATTGGATGAGATTACATTGGGCCGAGCCAAAGAGTGCACGTTTGTTGTCGGCGACGATTATGCGTCGGCACGCCATGCGCGTTTGATAAAGCGCGGCAACGAGTGGTTTGTGGAGGATCTAGACTCCCGCAACGGAACGTTTGTGGGCGGTTATCGCATTGACCAACCAGAAAAAATTAGCACTGGTAGTGACATTAAAATCGGGCGTACAACGGTGAGGTTGGCTGCTTAATGCTCAGACTTAATTATGCGGTGGCCTCCGATAGAGGCCTCGTGCGCGGGAATAACGAGGACTCTGCATACGCGGGTCCTCACCTCATTGCGCTTGCCGACGGCATGGGCGGTCACGCAGCGGGTGAGGTGGCATCGCAGCTGATGATCAAGCACCTCATGCCGCTCGACGCCAGCCCCGACGACAACGATATGCTCGCGCTGCTTGCATCGGGCGCCGACGACGCTAACCGGGCGATCGCGCAGGGCGTGCGGGATGAACCGGCCACCAACGGCATGGGCACCACGCTCACCGCAATCATGTTCAACGGCACCGACCTGGCAATGTGCCACGTTGGCGATTCCCGCGGCTACCGCTATCGCGATGGCGAACTTGAACAAATCACTGTGGATGACACCTATGTGCAGTCACTAGTAGATAAAGGCGAGCTCTCCCCTGAAGACGTCTCCACGCATCCGCAGCGTTCTATGATTTTGAAGGCCTACACTGGCCGCCCCGTTGAGCCTACGCTCACCATGCTAGAAGCCCGTGCTGGCGATCGGCTGTTGCTATGTTCCGACGGACTCTCTGACCCAGTAACGCACTCGACCATAGAAACTGCTATTGCCCAAGGGACTCCCGCCGAGGTGGCCCGCAAGCTCGTGGACCTAGCGCTGCGTTCTGGTGGCCCGGATAACGTCACCGTAGTGGTCGCTGACATCGTGGAAGGCCCCAGTGACGACCAAGAGCTCCCTGTAGTCCCCGTAACAGCAGGGGCATTGAACGGAGAACAACCAGAGGATCCCCGTCCCGATACCTCAGCGGGTCGGGCTGCCATAGTGATGGCGGCACGCCAGCCACAGACTATCCCGGCGCGCGATGCACACACGGTTACAGCAGATCAGGCTAATGCCGTCAACACTAACGAGCCCCCCACCGATGGTGAGAAGAAAAGCGGACGCGGTAAATTTTGGGCGGGCATCATCACACTTCTTGTGATTGCTGCAGCCATAGCCGGTGGCTGGTGGGCAAAAACCATGGTAGATAACAATTATTACGTGACCACTGCCAATGAAGAAGGTCTAGAAAACGCGATCGTGATTGAACGCGGCGTGGATCTTGAATTCTTTGGTAAGCCACTACATTCCACTTACCAATATGCCTGCCTGAATTCCAGTGGCGATCTCTCCCTTATTCCTGAGAATTCTCACGATACTTGCCACCGCTTCCGGCTCAAAGACCTCACCGAGTCTGCACGTAGTTCCGTCGCTAGCCTGCCGGAAGGCAACTACAACGACGTACAGCAGCAAGTGCAGCAGTTAGCCAATCAGCTGCTGCCGGTATGCGTCACCCGCGAGGCTGTGACTAAACCGGACGAGAAGAAGCCCGAAGACCAAGCACCTAATGGTGCACCCCCTCAAGCGGAAGCAAACCCCGCTGCTCCTCAGGAGCAGGAGGGGGCGTCGCCAAGCAAAAAGCCGGAGCCGGGTGATCTCTCCACTCCCGGAGTGACTTGTAGAGAGGTGAAGTAAATGTCTTTTGCTCAACGCCTTGCCTCACGACGCATCGAATTTGGCTTGCTTGTCCTGGCCACTGTTCTCATCGGAGTCACCCTGATCAACCTGAACATGGCGCAGGGTCTCAAGGTAACCACGGAAACGCTGTGGGTGATCGGTGGGTTCATCGGAGTATTCACCATTGCGCATCTGGCCATTTGCTTCACAGCACCCAATGCAGACCAGCTCATGCTTCCCGTGGCCAGTGTGCTTAACGGGCTGGGGTTAGTTACCGTCTATAGACTCGACTTGGCCACTGGTAAATCGCTAGCTGGCCGGCAGGTTATATGGACGCTCGTGGCTATCATTTTGATGATCGTAGTACTCACTGTGATCCGTAATCACCGAATACTCTCTCGGTATTCATATATCTTGGGTTTGCTTGGGCTTGTGCTTCTTGCACTGCCACTCGTATGGCCCACCAAGATGAACGCCGACGCTAATATTTGGATCTCCATTGGCCCCTTCTCTGTTCAGCCAGGAGAATTTTCCAAGATTCTGCTGTTGCTTTTCTTCGCCCAATTATTAGTGAACAAGCGAGCGCTTTTTAATGTGGCGGGATACCGCCTCTTAGGCCTCGAATTCCCTCGGCTGCGGGACCTCGGTCCTATCTTGGCTGTCTGGTTCTTTGCCATTCTGGTGATGGCCGGTGAGAATGACTTTGGCCCAGCACTCCTGCTGTTCAGCACAGTATTGGGCATGCTCTACCTAGCCACCAACCGCGTCTCATGGCTACTCATCGGCGCCATGCTGGTGGTCATCGGCGGTACTACGTTGTACCAGATCTCTTCCAAGATCCAATCCCGAGTAAACAATTTTATGGATCCCCTAGCCAACTTCAATGGCACGGGATATCAGCTCTCTCAATCATTGTTCGGACTTTCCTCGGGCGGCGTTGCCGGTTCAGGTCTCGGACAAGGCCATCCAGAGCTCATTCCGGTCGCAGAATCCGACTTCATACTTGCCGTTCTCGGCGAGGAAATCGGCCTCGTAGGCCTGGCAGCTATTCTGGTTCTTTTTGCCATCTTTGTTACCCGTGGTTTCCGTACGGCATTACGCGCACGTGATTCCTACGGAAAGCTCGTTGCCTCTGGACTTTCCCTCACCATTGCTATTCAAGTATTTGTGGTGACCGCCGGCATTACAGCCCTCATGCCAATGACTGGTTTGACCACACCTTTTATGTCCCAAGGCGGCTCCAGCCTCATGGCTAACTACATCCTTCTTGGGTTGATCCTGCGGATCTCTCACTCGGCACACTCCGGACAGTCTGATGTCGCAGGAGCTACTGCTCAAGGTGGGTCTTCTGTTGGACATAGGCCAGTTGTTAGCAAGGAGGCTCAACGATGAACCGATCAATCCGTTTTACTAGCGTCTTCGCGCTTCTTCTCATTCTTGTCCTCCTAGTTAACCTAACTAGGATCCAAGGTTTCAGCCAGGAAAAATACGCACAGAGTCCTTATAACCGGCGAGCCTTCATCGAGGCAAAGTCACAGGCTCGCGGACAAATCTCTGCTGGCGGCCAGGTACTGGCCGAGTCCTATAAAGACGAGAATGGTTACTACCAGCGTCGCTACGTGACCAATCCCATTGCCTATGGGCCAGTACAGGGGTATCTATCCGATATCTATGGAACCGCAGGGTTGGAGTCAAGCTACAACGGGATCCTCAACGGCACGGATGATTCTCTGGGATTCTCACGGTGGTGGGACGATCTCCTGGGCAACGAGCATAAGGGCGCTAACGTAGAGCTCACTCTAGTCCCCAGTGTGCAAGAAGTTGCTTATAATCAGCTGGCCAACGCTGGCTATGAGGGTGCCGTAGTAGCACTGCGCCCTTCTACTGGTGAGGTACTCGCCATGGCCTCTACGCCGAGTTTCGATCCTGCTGCGATCGTGGATCCCACGACTGCAGAATCCACGTGGGCAGCGCTTAATTCCAACCCGGGAAACCCACTCCTTAACCATGCAACTCAGGAGATTCTGCCACCAGGATCCACGTTCAAGGTGATTACAACTGCAGCGGGCCTCAACGCCGGGTATGGTCCAGATTCTAAGCTCACTGGCCAATCTCAGATTACGCTTCCCGGAACTACGGCAACATTAGAGAACTACGCTGGCCAAACATGCGCCGGCGCTAAAGAAGTCACCCTAGCTACGGCCTTCCAGTTTTCCTGTAATACCGCCTTTGTACAGATGGGTATAGATACAGGCGCCGAAAAGCTGCAGGAAGCAGCTAATGCTTTTGGTGTTGGGGATTCCTACGATCTCGGGATTGGTATGGCACGTGGAACGATCGGAGATATTTCTTCTGCAGCGGCCCGCGGGCAATCTGCGATTGGCCAAAAAGACGTAGCAATGTCCGTCCTACAAAATGCGGTTATCGCTGCAACAGTGGCTAATGGCGGCAAGCGAATGGAACCTTACCTGGTCTCCAAGATTGTTGGACAGGATTTAAAGACGATTTCTGAGACCAAACCCCGCGAGCTCAATCAGGCGATCAGCCCTCAGGTAAGCACTACGTTAACCCAGCTCATGAGACTTTCTGAGCGCCATACGGCAGGATATACTGGCGCAGACATCGCCTCCAAGACGGGTACTGCTGAACACGGTGAAGATTCTCGAAATTCCAACCCCCACGCGTGGTATATCGCCTTTGGACCTTCTGTTAACGCCGATGTTGCCGTAGCCGTGGTGGTAAAAAACGGTGGTTCAGCTGGCCAGGCAGCAACTGGTGGTTCGGTAGCCGCCCCAATTGGTCGGGCAGTAATCGCAGCAGCTCAAGCAGCGCGTGGCGCGCAGAGATAGGACCGATATGAGCATTGATTACGCTTCTCCAGATCCCGCGCTTCAGGCCCTCATCGGCGACGACTATCGTCTCCAGTGGGTTGTGGGTACCGGCGGCATGTCTACAGTATGGCTTGCCGACGACACCCGTAACCAACGCGAGGTAGCAGTCAAGGTCCTGCGTCCTGAGTTTTCTGATAACAATGAGTTCCTCTCCAGGTTCCGCAACGAGGCGCTCGCCAGCGAGAACATCATCTCAGAAAACGTTGTACAAACTTTTGATTATCGCGAACTCACCGACCCATCTGGCCGGACATTGTGCTTCATTGTCATGGAATATGTGCGTGGTGAGTCTCTCGCAGACATGTTGGCGCGTAAAGGAACCCTCGATGAGGATCTTGCCCTCGATGTCCTCGAGCAGGCGGCCCATGGCCTATCCATTATTCACAGGATGGGCATGGTTCACCGCGATATTAAGCCCGGAAACCTCCTGATTACCCAAAACGGCAAAGTAAAAATCACCGATTTTGGTATAGCCAAGGCGGCGGCCGCTGTCCCGTTGACTCGCACCGGCATGGTAGTGGGAACTGCACAATACGTCTCACCGGAGCAAGCTCAGGGTAAAGATGTCACTGAAGCATCAGACGTCTATTCCCTTGGCGTTGTGGGGTATGAGATGCTCGCCGGCAGACGTCCTTTCACAGGTGATTCCTCTGTCTCGGTAGCTATCGCCCATATCAACCAGGCACCACCCGCTCTTCCCACTACGGTTTCCGCCCCAGCCCGTGAGCTTATCGGTATCGCCTTACGTAAGGATCCAGCGCATCGATATGCCGACGGCAATGAGCTTGCCCTGGCAGTGTCTACTACCCGTATGGGGCAGCGTCCCCCGCAGCCTCAGTCAGCACAGCTCCAGCAGATAGCACCCGAACCAACCCCTACTGCTTCAACCCACGCATTAGGTCAGACGGCACAACCCACCACGGTTATCCCAGCCACTGGAGAGGTTCCGCAGACTGTTTCTGTTGGTCAGATGACGGGAACTCATACTGGTTATAGCGCAGCTCCCGCAACAATTCCGCCGGAGGAAAAGAAAAAGAGCTCTGGCGGAGTAGGCACTGGTCTCGCTGTGGGAGTTCTCCTCGCAGCATTATTTGGTGCCGGCGTATGGGCTGCCAGCCAAGGTATCTTTGGCGATTTGTTGGGAGGAAGTGACCAGCCCAGTAGTTCGGTCAATCCCGAGACGATTACCGCAACGGTCACGGAAACGCCTACGATTCGGGAAGAACCACGGCCAATCCAGCGTCCACAGGTAACTCCTACGATTAGCAGTGAACCTTCGGAATTTCCTGATGCCTCAGAATCTGTTGTTCCGCTGCCGCCCACGGACAATCCCCGAACAGCGCCGACCGTAGATCTCAACGAGAGGTCGCAAGTTCCTTCCACTCATCAGAATACGTCTCCCACTCCAACACGCGGAAACGGTTCTGACCCCATCGCCGATCTATTGAACACTCTTAATACCCCAGAACAAGGAGGTGCCCCATGAACGATGTGATTGCTGGCCGCTATGAGCTTGGTGAGGTCATCGGCACGGGTGGAATGTCAGAGGTCTACTCTGCCACCGATACTCTCCTTGGCCGCGAAGTCGCCATAAAGATGCTGCGTGCAGACCTTGCCCGCGATGTGAATTTCCGCGAGCGGTTTCGCAGAGAAGCCCAAAACTCCGGCAAGCTGAATCACCCAGCGATTGTTGCGGTGTATGACACTGGCGAGACCGAACGAGCGGGCATCAGCACTCCTTACATCGTGATGGAACGGGTGCACGGTCGAACCCTCCGGGATATCGTGCGAGAAGACGGCCCACTTTCCCCAACAGAAGCCGCACAAACGTTGCTTCCGGTATGCCAAGCGCTGCAGTTTAGCCACGACGCCGGGATCATTCACCGCGACATTAAACCCGCAAACGTGATGATCACTAATACGGGCGCGGTAAAAATTATGGACTTTGGCATCGCCCGCGCGCTTGACGACGCCACCAGCGCCATGACGCAGACCTCCGCAGTGATCGGCACCGCCCAGTATCTCTCCCCTGAGCAAGCCCGAGGCAAGCTTGCCGACGCCCGCTCCGATGTCTACGCCCTGGGCTGCGTACTTTATGAGACCCTTACCGGGCGTCCTCCCTTTGAAGGAGAAACACCCTTCGCCGTCGCCTATCAGCATGTCCAAGAGGACCCGGCCAAGCCCAGTGAATTTGTTTCCGATCTCACCCCTACTGCTGCGGTGAACGTCGATGCCGTAGTCCTCACAGCGATGGCCAAGCACCCTGGTGATCGCTACCAAACGGCTATGGAAATGGGTGCGGATCTTGAACGTCTAGCTCGGCATGCTGTGACAGAAGCTGCTCGCCATTACGTTTCACCTGCCAGCTTGATCAGCCAAGAGCCTAACCCCACCACTATCGTTCCCGTCACTCAGCTAGATCAGCCGGAAGCGGATCCGGTCACGTCGCGAGCAGAAAGAGCCGGATATGAGCGCTCTGCTTTTGCTGGCCCGGCTCATGCCGCGGAAGAAGATCGATCCGGCATGAGCAAAGCAATGAAGGCGGTTCTTGCGGTTCTTGCAGTGCTGGTGCTCGGCGTAGGCGGCGCTTTTGCCTACGATTATGTGAGCAACAGCAGCAAAAATAGATCATTAGTCAATATTCCCAAGTTGGAAAAGACGTCTCAGCAAGATGCAGTGAACCAGCTAGAGCAGCTGGGTCTCCAGGTCAATGTGATCGAAGAGGCTAACCCCGAGGTGCCACGGGGGAAAGTCATCAGAACCAACCCCACAAGCGGTTCCTCAGTACAAAAAAACACCACTGTTACAGTGATTGTTTCTTCTGGCAAGGAAGTCACTGAGGTCCCTGATCTTGCGCGCAAGAATACCGCAGATGCAGCGAAGATTCTTGAAGAAGCCGGATTGCAGTTGGATTCAACTGTTCGTGAAGAAAGCTCAGATAGCGTTCCTAATGGAGAAATCATAGAGCAAACTCCAAGCGCTGGCTCGCAAGTTTCCCGAGGCTCAAAGGTGGTCATCACCGTATCTACTGGAGTGCAAAATGTTCGTGTTCCGGTGGTGACAGGAATGAAGTGGGACCAGGCAGAAGGCAATCTCACGTCACTGGGATTTGTACCCGATGTACGTACTGTGGATGCTCCCGAACCAGCCGGTACCGTTGTTGCCGTCTCTGGCGAGGGAACTGAAGTGCCTAAGGGATCAACAATCACGGTCAAGGTATCCAACGGCCAAATGTTTAACGTCCCCAACATCACTCGGCTTACCGTTGCTGATGCCGTAAGGGCGCTTAATGCTGCAGGTTGGACGGGTACTGCTTCTAAGCTCACTCAGGGAGAACGCGTACCCACGGTATCTTTGTCCGATCAGAATTTGATCGCTTCCCAGGTTCCGGCCGCCGGCACCCCACTACGCAAAGATTCACCAATAGAAATTCATCTCTATGAATTCAGCCTCTCAGCTCTTACTGGCACTCGCTAGTATCGCCGATACCAATGCGCAGGGCTGGTAAGTCCAGCCAAAGCTGATAGATTAGTTGCATTACGTGGCTTGCGAGCCATTTCAACGTTATATAGACATACAAAGGTGCATTATGCCAAAGTCAAAGATCACCCAGAGCTCCGCTCCTTTTGCGTCGAGCTCTACCTCTAACCGCACCCCGGTGAAGATCAATTCCACGGGCACTCCAGTGTGGTACAAAACCATCATGTTCGGCCTTATTCTGGCCGGTCTACTATGGCTTATTGTCAACTACCTCGCAGGTGAAGATATCGCTTTCATGATGTCCCTTGGCGCATGGAATTATGGCATCGGTTTCGGTCTGTTTATTGTGGGGCTACTCATGACTATGGGATGGCGCTAGTTCTCCCCTTAGCTTCAGTCATACCGCGGATTCGTCTACGCGGTGCTATGCATTGAGTCTCGCAGAATAATAAAGGAAGCCACAGAGAGAACTCTGTGGCTTCCTTTAATTAGCTAGCGATATCTGAACCGCTACTTCTTGGGGAGCAGTTCTTTGAGTTCTTCCACGATCTGCATAGCACCGGTGGGCCCAAGGCCTAGGAACCATACGTCGTCATTAACCTCATGCGCCTGACCATTCTTCACCGCGTTAAGGTTCTTCCACGCAGCGCCATTGACAATGGCATCTTGGCCGGTCGCATCAGGCTTGCCGTAGCTACTGTAGAAGATCACGCTTCCCTCTGCCTGGTCGATAGTCTCAGGAGAGATTTCAGTAGCCAGCTCATCAATGTTCTGATTCTCCGGACGGGCAAGGCCTGCGTCTTTAAGAATTACACCGAGGAGAGACTTGTTGCCATAAAGGCGAATACGCTTAGGCATGAAACGAAGAAGGGAGACCGTGGTATCTGCTGGCACGGAGGCCTTGATGGTCTCAACCTTTTCGGTGTACTCGTTCAGCTTTGCCTCTGCTTCTTTCTCTTTACCTAGAGCATCGCCAATGAGAAGGAAGTTTTCTTTCCAAGGGAATCCAGGACGGATGGAGAAGACAGTTGGTGCGACTTCTGCGAGCTGAGCATAAATTTTGTCTGCGCGCAGTTTACTGCCCAGGATCAGATCAGGCTGCAAAGCAGCAATCTCTTCTACATTGATCTCGTTGATCGTTCCTACGCTTTTAACGTCTTTTACTTTGTCTGCAAGATAACTTGGGACAGGGTTTGCTCCCTTAGTAGTCACCATTCCCACAGGGGTGATACCTAGGGAAAGGACGCTATCTAGTTCACCGGTATCCAAAACAACCACACGTTTAGGCTGTTCCTTGATCTCGGTCTCACCCAAAGCGTGCTTAACAGTACGAGGGAACTCACCTGGAGCTGCGTCGCTACCGAGCTTTGCAGTTTCTGCATCAGCCGTGGAGAAGTGTGCACCACCGGTGGCTACGTCAGCATTACCTTGTCCAGCATCCTTGGATTGTTTTTCTTCGGATGAGCATGCGGCCAATGAAAAGATGAGGGAAATTGAAAGGAAAAGAGCCAGCATCACAGCAATGCGGTGGCTCCATGTATTCAGAGATTGAGTGTCTTTCACAATGACCAGTTTAGCCTAAACTAATTGATGTAGTTAACATAGAACAATGGTTTCGACCGCCTCATCCAACCCTAGCCCGATCCGTGGCTTCCTTCGGAAGTCTCAGCCCAACGTACAGCGAACGCGCCGCTCACTGCTTGTCGTAGTGCTGCTGTTAGCGGTACTGCTTGTCGTAGGAAGTATCGCCAGCGTCATGATCGGCGCAAGGCTTATTCCCCTTCCTGAGATCCTTAACGCTCTATTCCATCCAGATCCCACTAATGTGTCTTCCACCATTGTGTGGGACCGACGCGTTCCGCGCACCCTCCTAGCCATTGTCGCCGGCATGTCTCTTGGTCTTGCTGGCACGCTCTCTCAGGCCCTCACTCGCAATCCGTTAGCAGACACCGGCGCACTGGGAATTAATTCGGGCGCTGCTTTTGCCATCGTGGTCGGCATCGCTCTTTTCGGTGCTTCTTCACCATGGGCATTCTTAGCACTAGCACTCCTGGGAGCATGTGGTGCAGCAGCGGTGGTGTACTCGGTGGGTACTCATCGATCAGCAACAGCAGACCCAGTCCGGCTGGTTTTATCTGGTGTGGCTCTGAGCGCAATCCTTTCAGGAATCGGCGAGGGGCTCTCCTTAGTTAATCCGCAGGCCTTTGATCGTTTAAAGAGTTGGATGGTAGGAAGCGTGGACGTCGGCACGCTTATGCCTCTGGGAATCGCCGGTGTGGGTCTTGCCTTCGGCATTGTGCTCACAATCGCTTGCGCTCACGGACTTAACGCACTTGCTTTGGGTGATGCCATGGCTACATCTATTGGCGCATCCACGGCACGCATCCGCTTCATTTCTTTTATTGCCGTAGTAATACTTGCGGCCAGTGCAACCGCTGCAGCTGGAGTCATTATCTTCCTCGGCCTTATGGTTCCCCATGTCGCCCGCTGGATTGTGGGACCTGATCTGCCTCGTGTCCTCATCACTTCCCTGCTTCTTGGACCGCTCGTTCTCGTGGTAGCGGATATTGTGGGGCGTTTGATTGTCCCCGGCGAATTTCCCGCCGGAGTGGTTGTGTCCTTTATCGGCGCACCATTTCTCATCGCTTATGCCCAAAGCAGGAAGGGAGACATGTGATGACTCATCGCCGTTCCTTGTATACCGCACTTATTCTGACACTGCTGCTGGCCATCTCCGCGGCGGTGGCTGTTTCACTGCCCGGCGCGGGCATCACCACGGCCAAAGTATGGTCGGTTTTTCAAGGCGATGATTCTAGCCTTGCTCACACCATCGTATTTTCTTGGCGAGCCCCGAGAATCGTCACAGCCCTCTTTGTAGGCGCTGCCTTAGGCATCGCAGGATCACTCTTCCAGGCATTAACCCGAAATCCGCTGGGCTCCCCGGACATTATCGGCTTTAATACGGGTGCTTATACCGGGGTTCTTCTCACCATGATGGCGGGCATGACCAGTTTTGCTTCCGTCGCTTTCGGCGCTCTCGCCGGAGGTCTGGCCACGGCCCTCGCAGTCATGGCATTCTCTGTTCGAGTGCGTATCGACGGCCTCCGCATCATCCTGGTAGGCCTTGGTGTTTCCGCAATGCTCTCGGCGTTTAACCGCTGGCTTATTACCCGTGGCGACCTCAATACCGCATTATCTGCTGCTAGCTGGGGCGCCGGAACTCTCAACGGAATCCGCTGGGCCGCAGCCACCCCCGCCGTAATAGCACTAGGCATCATCGTGGCGCTGGCGCTGCTCCTGGGCTCACGCATCGATATCCTCAATCTTGGCGACGATACCGCCACGGCGCTTGGACTCCCGGTAAATCCCAGCAAGTTTGTCCTGTTGATCGTCGGAGTCCTCCTCATTGCGACCACTACTGCCATCGCCGGACCTATTTCTTTTATCGCATTGGCCTCCCCTCATATTGCTCAACGCATCACGGCCAGCCCTCGCACGCCTCTATTAGTCTCTGCACTCACGGGCGCAACATTGCTCCTTGTCGCAGATATCATTGCGCAGCGGGCATTCGCACCCGTTCAGCTCCCCGTGGGGCTAGTCACTGTAGTTATTGGTGGCATTTACCTGCTATCTCTCATTGCCTCAGCTTCCCGACGCGCCTAAGGATTCCTGTGCATACCCCTAAAACTATCTCTACAGATTTACCCACTACAGCTGGCATTTCCACGGATCATACGTCTGCCCTTCGCACAGAAAACGTCACCCTTAGCTGGGATAAGCATGTTGTAAGCACCGACCTTAGTGTTGACATACCCACGGGGAAGTTCACGGCTATCATCGGCCCTAATGGTTGTGGAAAGTCAACGCTGCTTAAAAGCTGTGCCCGTATTCTTGCCCCAGACACTGGGTCGATTTATCTTAATCAGCACAATCTCACCCACCTGCATACCAAGGAGATAGCCAAACAGCTTGCGCTTCTCCCCCAAAGCACCATCACTCCGGCCGATATCACGGTAGAAGAGCTCGTCCGCCGCGGACGATTCCCTCATCACAATTGGTTACATCAATGGACCGCCGAAGATACTCGTGCCGTCGACGCTGCTCTCAATGCCGCCAGTGTTAAAGAACTCACTCACAAACGCGTGACCGATTTATCCGGTGGACAGCGTCAGCGCGTATGGCTTGCAATGGTTCTAGCCCAAAATACTCCTACGGTACTTCTGGACGAACCCACCACCTTCCTAGACATCGCCCACCAGTACCAACTTCTTGAGTTAGCACGATCTCTTACAACTCAGCTCAATCGCACCGTTGTCGCGGTACTGCACGATCTACAACAGGCTGTCCGCTACGCCGACCACCTGATTGTTATGAAAAATGGCAGCATCGTAGCTACCGGTTCCCCGCAGGAAGTGATCAGCGCAGAACTCATATCCGAAGTTTTTAATATCACGGTTCGCACCATGCTTATCGACGACCAACTCGTAGTCATTCCAACCGAATTACCAGTGCCAAACGTCGCTATGATGCAGGGCTAGGGCCTCTTACGCTGAGAGGCCCTAGCGGTCAAATGTCTACTTATTTGCTAGCTCACCACGGGTTATCCGCTACGGTAGCCAGATGGTGAGTAGCGGAGTGCTTATCCACCCACCTCTTGATGGCTTTGAAAGAATTTTCGGTGTCTGCATGACGGTAGAAGTGAGTAATCTTAAAGCCAAAGATCAGTCCATCTACGTTGGCTTTTCCTAAAAGATCATTAACTCGCGCGTCCTGACCTGTAGCGATTGTCCACCCAAAAGTTTTACCGAGTTTTCCTTGGTCACGAGCTTCGCTGGACTTACGGAGTTGATCACAAGTCCGATTCCAGGTTCCATAGCAGTTACCAAACCCTTGGTTAATGTTGTAGTAACCATAGTCAGCGATTTTTTGTTTAGTAAGGATCTTATTTTCAGACCTTGCAAAATCATTTAATACGTCCTGCGCCGGGCCGCTAAGAGCTACCGCCTCGCCATCCCGAAGATCAGCGGTGATTGTCTTCCAGGCAGGTCCGCCGACTGTCTTATAGAACCCATAGAGAACTCGAACCCCTGCCGGCTCAAGATATTTACGTGCCAAATCACGCAACGCATTTATGGAGCACACACTACGAGCATCCCTGCAGTAGTCTGGATTCTTGATGTCAAGCCAGGTGAAAGTAATATTTGCTCCCTGCTTACGCTTATCAGCTATATGCTTAAAAATTTCCTCTGCAGTAGCACCTGCGCTAGTAGGAATACCATCATGATCTGCCCACCAGCCACGACCCCACGCAGTGAAGTCAATTTCTAACGCATTCGCACCGATCGCAACTGCGTCATCCACGCCTTGAGTGGTTAAAACGCGGTGGGCAATCGCATAGACTGGCCGATTTGCTGTAGAAGCTGGGTTATGCACAACAGGCGCTGCAGCTGCATTCCCTACCGGAAGCATGATCGCCATAATTATTGATAAGAATAAAACAACTTTCTCCCTCATTTTTTATCACCAAGTTTCGATAAATAGAGCAACAAAAGGATGTCGCACTATAATTTGCGGATACATTTCCCACGGAGAGGTGCCCAAAAATAGCCCTTTACCAGCGTGAACACCCTGCGCTATATCCCCATTATGAAACTTAAATAACAATAAAATCAAGGGTTATTGCATATGTTTATAACTCATATAATTTTCAGAAAGCTGACAGTTGACACAGAAAACCATCCCCTAGAGAGGAGATGGGGAGCCCCATTTAAAAGGTTGGCGTTATCAATCAGGCATTACATATGAATGATATGTATTCAAATGCGTCAGATACGTTCAAGGTTTTTGAACTTAAAGGACAAAAAATGTGTCCAAAATTGTAACTTTTAGGGTATCCATAGCAGATTTAAAGCTGCTAATTATTGATTATGGCTTCACATCCATACCGGAATCACTGCAACGTCTGCGGCAATCTCCTAAAAAAGAACGGCAAAACGTCCACAGGAAAGACCCGGTACAGATGCAAGGGATGCGGAGCATCGTCGACAGCAACGCGATCAGGGACGCTGCATCAAAGACAGATGAAGGATTTTATAACGTGGCTTTTAGGCCCCACCTCGCGCTATAACAACGATATTTCGCGAGCTCAGCGTCGTTCAATGTCCTGGTGCTGGCAGGTTCCCGTCCCACAGCCAGAGATGTTAGACAACGCGTACATATTGGTATTGGATAAAGGAGCTTCTTTCCGCCCAGAGCACCTTCTCGTGGCATATAACAGCTCCCATGTACTGGGATGGAAATGGGTAGACAAAGACAATAAAATCGCATGTATGCAGGTGCATGACCATTTCCCGCAGCCAAGTGCCGCAGTTATTGACGGAAGTCAATCAACGGCTCAGACAATCCAATCCATATGGCCGGGGATACCAGTACGCCGATGCCTATCTCATATTAGAAAGAGCGTTGATCAAAAAACTTCACAAACACCCCGAACTCAGCCTGCTATAGAGATAAAAGAGCTAACCGATTCCCTTAAGAATGTTTATACGTCCGAACAGGCTAAGTTGTGGCTCGCTCGCTACGCCAGGTGGGAGGACAGATGGAAAGAACTGCTAAAACATCGCACCAATGTTTCTAAAGATAACTGCAGCATAGACGATTACGAATGGGAGTGGACGCATAAAGAGTTACGAACAATCCGCTTCATGTATAGAAAATTGATCAAAAAGGAAGAACTCTTCTTTCCTTTTTCCGGATCCGACATTGTTGCCCACAACGTATTTTTGTCTCGTCGCGATTCACAGTTGGGAGAGACCATCAGCACAGATATTACAAATCTTTTCAGTGCACACCGTGGTATCAACCACGATCATGGCTGCAGAATGGTGGAGTGGTATCTGAATAGTAAGACCGAGTCTCCTTTTATACCCGAGCGCATTATCAGCCATGATCACTGGAGATGATCATCCAGCACCGTCGGAGTCTACAAATAATATAAAAGTGGTCCCTCATGCTTCTGTGAGAGACCACTTAAGAGCTATGTAAACAGCGCTTTTGTCTTTTCTAACCAATCAGAACGTTCCTGCACCGCAGGTACATTAATATGCTCCGCAGAGGTCTGCAGACCAGCACTGCGATGATGGATCTGAACCCGCGCAGTATCGCGTTTAGTGCCAGAAAGATCGCAAGCAGGGATGCGATGAAGCACATCGACGTCCGCAGTGGCGCCTAAAAAGAACGGGAATGCTGGCGCGAAAGCCTTCCGCCCTAGATAGGTGCTGAACTTCGGTGCGCGTAGCGCATCACGCAACAGCTCACCATGCGTATCTGACGCTACTTCGACGATAAATTCAGCTTCTGCCAGGTAGGTACGCTGGATAATGCTTGTCATTCCGCGTCCATCAGGAGTTAAACGAGTTGTCTTAGCACTGGGCCGTTTTCCCGTCCTTTTCTCCGCGTATGCTGAGGTAGTTCCAGTGAGACCCCGGGCGCTGGCTAACCCTATTAGCCAGCGCCGCGGGGCTTACCCAAAACACTACCAAAGAAAAAGAAAACACCATGAGCAAAACAACCAAATACGGCATATACCTCACCAGCGCACTGATCGTCACCGCAGTAGGCGCCCCCCCCGCTGCTGCTAGTCCCTATCGCACTACTCGCACTACTGACTTGGAAGGAAAACAAATGAATCTCGCACCCCAATTCAGAGTCCGTGCCGGCGCCCTCGATACATCATGCGCACTCGGCATCTTCATACCGATGAGCAGCTAGCGGCAGCGCTCGGGACGGGCGTGGATAAGCTTTCGGCTTTGCGTGCCGCTTTTCTCCGCGTACGCGGAGGTAGTTCCAGCTACGCAGATTTACCACTCATGCATCCTTAATCTCTTGTGTTGGTGTCTCTGGATATCGCTCGACTTCCGCACGGATCTTTACCAGCACGGCTATCTCGCTTGTTAGGTGTCCGGCTTTGTTGTCCAAGCGGTCAGCTTCGGCTTGCTAGCTTTCGGAGAGTCTGCGGTAGTCGCCGGAATCGTCGAGGGAGATGGTGCGGTGTGAGTCTTTACGTTTCTTTATAGCTGGTAGCTCTAACACGAACCGTACAGTTGGGAACGCGCATTCGTGGCTAGTTCTACCGGCTATAGCCAGAAGCTGAAGCTTCCTATAGTTAGCAGGACAGTGAAGATAAAGAGCACTGCGGCAATTAGCAAGAATCACCCGCGTCCTCTGGAATCGCTCGAATATTTGGCTCCGTAGAGTGCTGCCGCTGATAGCGTTACCAAGGCGACCATGAAGAGAAAAGTCATCATCTACATTTCCATAAATGCAGAGTCTCATGAGCGTATGCGCTTTCCTCTGGAACTAAAATCGGCGACCTTCTAACTCAGCGGGGCAATAGAGCTTTCCAGACGAAGATTTAGCTCCTCGTCTGCACACTGATTATCACCAAGATAAAGGATTACGCGGTGCCCGCGTGGGTTCTGTAGTTCTTGGCGATGACGACGGCGGCACCGACGTGGTTGTAGTCGTAGGAGGCACGGGAGGGATCTCCGGATCCTCTGGTTCTCCCTGGCAATAAATATTCGTTGCTACTACTTGAACTGCCTGTTCTTCAGGCTGCCTGATGGATATGGTTACGGACTCCCCTTCTTTTTTCCTCACTGTCTACAGACCACTTCAAAGAATGCTTCTTCTCAGACGCTGCATCAGCATCTTCCTCTTTAATCACGCACGAGGCATCTTTATCCAGCTGTTTCTCATGATGCACGTCCCCGTTTGTGAGTTTAATAGTGCCATTCTTCATTTCTTTGCCTTGCGACGTGCACGACCACGCAAAGGAAAATTGTTTCGAGGTACGCTCCCCGGAAACAATTTTTTCAATCGTAAACCCGCCTTTGCTTCCCCGCCCCCTGGCCACCGGCGCTAGGGAACGTAACGCTACCACTGATCTTTCTGCCATTCACTTCTGCGGTGTTATAGACAGTAGAACCTAAAGCAGGCTTCTCGGTTGAGATAGTGAGCAAAGAGATGAGCGGGCTGGAGTTAGGGGAAATTCAACGGATACCTGCTGTGGCGTGCAGTTGAGAAGGTTATGGCACTCATAAGGTTTCTCCACGGCACGCTTCCACCCTAGAAACGCTTCCCAATAAGTGAGCAATCCCATCCACAGGTGTGACGCAACACGGGTGTTCCGAGTCCCAAAACTCTTACCCAGTCCTCGTCGATACAACCACTCATTTTTAGCCATAAGCCGCATAGCAGCGTTCAGCCCCACCGCTTTTTATTCACAAGAACTGTTGCATCCTAGCCAATCGGATACAATCGGCGCTTTGATTTTATTCCCCACCACAGCGCTTCACATCTGCAATAAGTATAGGGTCACCATCGGTCCCAATTTTTCTTTCCACTGCCATGTGTACAACTGTGCACAAAGTTATCCACAGGCTGTGTATAAAAATGTGTAGAACCCAGTGTTTCCATTATCCCCAGAGGTTTCTCACACCCTGTGGATAAAGTTGTGCACTTCTTCCCCACCTGGGTTTTTGTTCGAGAACTTCTGAAAAAGTGCAGGTCATTCGCCTCGAAAAATCAGAGATTAGAGATTGGAGAAGTGAACAACACTCGTGTAATTATCCACAGTGTGGATAACTCTTGTGGATAATTCATGTCATTGTGAGAACTACAAATTATTCCAAAAATCTGTGTAATTTCAGTGGATAACTCCATATATACGGGCATAAATCCCATGTTTGTAATTTAAATGAACAATCGTCCATCAAGGTTGTGTATAAACAGACGTATTCGGAAGATTAAAACTATCCACAGAGGAAAGACCAACGCATAAAAATAGTGCTGCAAGATCACGCAAACGATCCCACAGCACTGAACTGTTTTAACAGTGCTACAACAACTTCATACCGACTATCCAAATTCCAATAGCTTCACACACAACAATCGCAGCTACTACAAACCATGTGATTAACCGGTCTTTGGTAAAAGCGCGATGATTTCTCGGCATTCCATAAACCAAAAATCCACCAGTACCGCCAGCAATAACGTGTTTACGATGAAAAGCCATAAGAGGAAGCGCGACCACTGAGCCCGCAACAAGCCCACCGATGTGTCCCCAAAGAGAGACGTTATCGGCAATCAACGAGTATCCCACGTTCACCGCAACCAGAATGAGAGGCGCACGAATATCAGTTTTTCGTGTTACTGCTATGGCAACCATGATCGCCATCAACCCATAAATGGCCCCAGAGGCTCCAGCAGTCGGAGAAAGCGGATCCATGATCATAATCATTAACGATGCGCCTAATCCACTAATAAAATATGCCGCGCAAAACAGAGCAGAGCCTATACATTGCTCAATCTCTCGGCCTAAAAAGAAAAGGAGAAAGATATTGATTGCAAGGTGACCAGGCCCGATATGCAGGAACATTGACCCAATTGCGCGCAACATTCCTAGAGGTTCATGCATCTCTGGTGTATAGAGAATCCAGTGGGTACCGATCCAAGAGTCATAAAGATTGTCGGTTATCGACTGCGATTGGAAAGCCGTAATAAGGAAAATGATGAGCGTCGATAAGCTCAGTAGAACTGTGACAGGAGCTTGTTTATACGCTGCATGGAGGATTCTCGGGTCGGACATTCCTCCATTCTCGTGGAACATACAGAAAACCCCAAGTACTCGCGCCATAGTGGTCGCGATACTTGGGGATGCGTGAAGCGTTTTACTCCGTGATTTCTACAGACTCGATCACAACTGGTTCGACAGGGCGATCCATGCGGTCGGTAGCAGTCTGAGCAATATCCATAACAACCTTCTGCGATGCAGGGTCGGTTACCTCACCGAAAATGGTGTGGTGGTTGTTGAGGTGCGGGGTGGGCACCACGGTGATAAAGAACTGGGAACCGTTAGTCCCTGGGCCAGCGTTAGCCATGGCTAGGAGGAACGGGCGGTCGAATTGGAGCTCAGGGTGGAACTCATCTGCAAACATGTAGCCTGGGCCGCCACGACCTGTGCCGGTGGGGTCACCACCTTGGATCATAAAGCCATCGATGATGCGGTGGAACACTGCTCCATCGTAGAACGGTCCTTCAGTAGTCCCAGATGCATTCTCAGTCTTGTAGTCTGCGGAGCCATCGGACAAGGTGACAAAGTTTTCTACAGTCTTTGGTGCGTGGTTGCCAAAGAGCTCGATTGCAACATCGCCACGGTTGGTGTGCAAAATCGCGGTAGCGGTTTTCAAAGTCATACGCACCATCATAAGCGCGAATGCGTTAACCTCGCTACGCTAGAAAGGACAACGAACTCATTTTTGTCAGTTTCTGATGGGAGTATCCTATGAATAGCAGCACCATTCGCGGCGCGATCTTGGTTACCAAGGCCGCATACGACAAGTACGCAAACTACCGCGATCGTAAGACTCGTGAAGCATACGATGCGCTACTCAACGCTGCTGATTCTTACGATGACATCCACAAAGACGTGAAAGCCAATGTCACCGAGTTTTATGATCAGTCGCAAGAGCGTGTCAGCTCTCTTACTGAGCAAGCTCGCAAGCGACTTGACTCCGCGATCGCTGATGCCGCAGCGGCTAAAGACAACACAGTGAAGACGGTAAACAAGAAGTCTAAAAAAGCTCAAAAAGCGGCACGAAAGGCTGCAAAATCCGCCAAGAAGAGCGCAGCTCCAAAGAAGCAGCCTAGCTTTGGCAAACGCCTGTTCAACTTCTCTGTCTTCACTACAATCCTTGCCACTATCGGTGCCGTCGCCTACTACTTTTTAAGCAAGCGCAACGTCGTCTCTACTGAACCACCACACGTAGAGGACTTCGGTGCGGATTCTGTGAACACAGAAGAATCTCGCCTTGTCTATTCCACTCAAACCCCGGTGGATGACGAGGAAGAGCATGTTTCTTCTCCGGAAGAAGGCGCCACAGAGCGAGATGAAAAGCTCCTCGGATCCCTAGAAGATCAGCTAAGGCAGCATACGGATTCTAAGGACACCAAGTAAACAACACCGCCTCTCCGCGAGATTCAGGAAGAGGCGGTGTTTTTTGCTTATCGACGCCTCCCCAGCCCTAACGAGATAACTCGTGGCTCAATGCCTCTAGTTCCCCGCCACCGGCCATTTGTTGCGTTAGTTGCTCCAGGGTCACCTGATCCCGCGATGCATTGAGTATCTGATTGCCCAGGTTGAGGATGGTAAAGCGGTCCCCTACCAAATACGCGTGATGAGGGTTGTGGGTAATAAGAACAACGCCGAGACCTTTGTCTCGTGCAGCTGCTACAAAGCGCAGCACCATGCTAGATTGTTTCACGCCGAGAGCCGCAGTGGGCTCGTCAAGGATAATAACGCGAGCACCAAAATAGACCGCGCGAGCAATCGCTACCACCTGGCGTTGCCCACCCGATAGCGACTCAACTTCTACGTCTATATCGGGAAGATCAATCCCCATAGTCTTCAATTGTTCTTGAGCAATCGAGCGCATCTCAGATTCACGGAGACGCCCCAAAAAACCTGTGAGCTCTTGTCCTAAGAAAAAATTTCTCCACACCGACATCTGCCCAACCACCGCTAAGTTTTGGTGAACAGTAGCAATGCCATTGTCTAATGCTGCACGGGGGCCGCTAAAAGTTACTGGCTGGCCGTCGATAAGCAACTCTCCAGAGGTCTGTTTATGCAGGCCGGATAAGATCTTGATGAGTGTGGATTTACCGGCGCCGTTATCACCTAAAACGCACGTTACCTCACCTGACGCAACGCTCAGGTTCACACCGCGTAAAGCATCAAATGCACCATAGCTTTTAGTAATATCGCGGAGCTCAATAATCGGGGTTGTAGACGTATCCATTTTATTTTCTCCCCTTGGTTAGTGTGGCAAAGGAAGTATTAGTGAGCACTGCAAAAAGCAGCATGGCTCCGAGGAAAAACTTAAACCAATCGGGATTCCATCCTGCATAAACAATCCCCTGGTTTGTCATTCCAAAGATGAGGGCACCAATAGCAGTGCCTATGATCGTGCCTCGCCCACCGGTCATTGCACAGCCGCCGATCACCGCGGCGATAATATACAAAAACTCGTTTCCTACGCCTTGACCAGCTTGAATGGAGTCAAAGGTAAAGAGGTTATGCATACCCACAAACCAGGCGGCAAAACCGACAAACATGAACAAAATAATTTTGACGCGTGCCACGGGAACGCCAGAGGCACGTGCTGCGTTGGCATCCCCACCTACTGCAAAAATCCAGTTGCCAAACCGCGTCTTAAACAGCAACCATGAACTCGCTGCTACAAAGAATATCCACCAAAAAACAGTCGCGCGCACAGAGACGCTGCCTATGTGCACGGTACCGGCAAAGACCTTTTGCGCTGAGGGAAATCCTTCCATATCCGCGATACTGGGAGTAGCTACTTGGCTGGTTACGAGCTTAGTAATGGCCAGGTTAAGTCCTTGCAGCATTAAAAATGCCGCTAGTGTGATCAGGAAGCTATCAATACCGGTCTTGGTAACCAGGTACCCGCTCAACGCACCAATCGCCAGAGCAATAAATAAAGACAGTAACGCCCCAACCCAGCTGTTGAGGTGCAAGTTGTAGTTCAGCATCGTCGCAGCCAACGCGGCTGTAGTAACAGCAACCCCCGAGGACAGATCAAACTCACTGCCAATCATGAGCAGGCCCACAGATACAGCGACGATTCCTAAAGTAGAGCTTGCGTAAAGGACCGTGGTTAATGCGTCAATGGAGCGAAACGACGGCGCCACGCTCAAAAATAAAACGAATATGGCTACTGCGCCTAGCAGGCTGGCAAACTCTGGACGCCGAATCAGCGCCGAAAAGCCTGTCCGCCGACGTAGCCGATCGTCGCTTTTGGTGGCAGTTCCGACGTCCGCGGTACTTGCTGCTGCGGATTGTGCGGTAGGGCGAGGAATAATCAACGCAGGCCTTCCTTTGCTGAGTCTGCAATTTTGTCTACGTTGGTGGCATCAACAAAACTCGGACCTGTGTAAACAGGTCTATTTCCGCCAACAGTCGAACCATTACGCTGTGCGAGCCACAGCGCATCGATAGCCAGGTATCCCTGAAGATACGGTTGCTGATCTACGGCCCACTGCACTGTACCGTTCTTAATGGCGGTCACTAACTGAGCGTTAGTATCAAAAGTTGATATTTTGGCTGAGCTTCCAGAGTTTTTTACTGCATCCACGCTGGTGAGAGCGACAGGGGCTACTAGCCCCATCACCCAGTCGATGCTTTTATCCTGAGCTAGCTTTGCCTGCACTGTGGATTGCACGCTGGTCATATCCTTACCATTGACATAAAGAATTTCTACGTCGGCGTCTGCAAGCCCCTCTTTAAGGCCCGCGCAGCGAGCTTCTTGAGAAGAGTTACCTTGCTCATGGATAACGCAGAGAGCGTGCTTAGCCCCATCCTGTGCAAGGCGTTTACCAGCTAGAGTTCCGGCTACCTTTTCTTCCTGTCCAAAGAACGCAGAAATGTCATATTTTTGGTAAGCATCTAGTCCTGCGTTGAGCGCCACCGTTGGGATTTTTGCTGCCACAGCTTTCTTTGCGGTTGGCCCAATTGCCTCCGCGTTGGGCATAGTCACTGCTATCCCATCGACTTTGGAATCTATGGCGTTTTGAATCAGATTAGATTGATTCGGCGCTTCCGGATCCGACGCGTACCGCAGCTCTATATTGCTCTTCTTTGCCGCATCTTCCGCGCCTTTACGTATCAAATCCCAGAAAGTATCGCCTGGAGCACCGTGCGTCACCATTGCGACCACGTAGCGAGGCGTATCTACTCCACCCGATTGTCCGCCCGTAATATTCGAGGAGCGCGGAGCGCCACCTGTTGCAGAGCAAGCGCTGAGAACGACGGATGCAGCGAGTGTAATGACCGCCGCATGTAGGGGGAACCGGAGATTTTTCACCTATGCATAGTGTCGCACTATGTCACCAGGGTCAAGCTCAACGGTACTGTACTGACCAGCTAGTTTATCGATTCAGAGGGCTTGAGCTGCACAAGCCTCACCCCTCAATCGGGGGCAGCCCCTCATGCCCGTTCCTGTGGGATGCGCGGCATCGGCCCACAATCCGGTTTCTTTTTCAAGACTCGGCTGCTGTACTTCCGCTGCAGCATCCTGATAATTAGGCGTTATCGTTTTAAGCGTATCGACGCCCCCACCCATGCCCTCAAATCCTATTTCATGCAAGAAGACCACCTCTAAAAATTTAGAGGTGGTCTTCTTCATACCGTGGAGCATAGGAGAATCGAACTCCTGACCTCCTGCTTGCAAAGCAGGTGCTCTACCAATTGAGCTAATGCCCCGGTGCAGACATCAGTGTAGCAACTAGATCTACGTTACGTCTAATGCGGTAACAAACTAGAGTCATCGCAGCTCTTAAAACTTAATTTTTCCCACTTTGGTTCCCTTTTATCCCTCACCGCTTATACAACATACTTCCTATTAAATAAGGACAATGAGACCCCTTTTACCAAGAGTCTCATTGTCCTTGCTTAGATAAGATAATCCCTGCGGTTAGCGTAGATATACACTTCCTTACTCACCCACGGTGAAAGGTGCTTCCGCCCATGTTACTTTTCCGTCAAGGTCCACTACTTTGACCTTCACAGTATAGGTGTCACCAGGCTTTGCATCAGGGCTGGCGCTAACACTCACTTTGCCGGTTTCTTCATCGACAGAGACAAACCAGCCCTCTGGAATACCCGACTGTGAGTATCCAAAGATGGTGTCCTCATCAACATCTCCCTTGATTTCCGCATAAGCGGTGTGCCCTGCTTTCACGGTGGTCGGTTCGTACTTCAGTACGTCATCACGATCATCGATCTCAGGGGTTTTCTCATCGGGATCTAGTGTTTCCGGCTTATCCACGTCAACAGGAGTGTCCTGTTCGATGGAAGGGGCGGGCTTTTCTGCGTTTACGGCTGGTGGAGTTGCCGGCTCATCAGCGGCCATAGCCGCTCCAGCAGTTCCAAATACCGCCCCAAGGCCTAGAGCGGTGGCACCAGCAGCTACTGCTAGGTTGCGGAGAGCAACGTTCTTGTTAGAAGACAAACAATTCTCCTTAATCCATATTGAAGGTTTCAGGATGATGCCTGTTGTTGGCATGATCGAATGCTCAATCCTGTCGTCCCGTGTTTGGGACGAGCCCCACCTTACGGATAATCATTTTTCTATCAATAGGCGATCTCGTTTTAACCACAATTCGGCAAAAAATCGCCCTTGTTACCACCCGTTTTCAAAAAGTGAGTTCTGCATCACACACTAAATATGGGATTGTTCAATAATCCCAGAAAAACCCCAGCGCACAGCGGTGCCATTATGAAAAAATATCGATTAACAGGGAAAACAAGTTTTCTAAAGCGGCGGCCTTTTCTTCATTAAGCGGGAGGAAGCACTGCGGTTAGGACAACAAGCACCCCTAGAAGAGCGTCGAGAAGCCCCACCTGCCGGGGAGTCCACAGGCGTTCCCGGCGCGCACCGGTGACAGGCATAAGCCAGGCGCGGAGTAGAAGAATCCCGGCGACCACTGCCACCGCAACATGAACCATCTGATAGGCAGCAGCCACACAGGCGATGATCAGAAAAACTATGTGAAAAGTTATGGAACCGATAAGCCAAGGTCGAGAGCCGCGTTCCCGGATAAGCGTTTTTACATAGGGGATACTGCCAGCAAAATACAGCAGCAGGACCCCGCATATGGCCCACACACGCACTGTGAGGCCATCGCCAGCCCAGGTGATAACGGGCAGAATAAGGCAGGCTGCGCACACGGTAGCTAGCCCAGAGAGCAGTGAACGTGGCCGACGCCGCCATGTTTCATACACAGCGATCCCAATGAGAGGAAGGAATGCGGGGATCCACACCACCAGCTGCCATTGACAGAGCAAAACCACTAAACCTGAAATTCCAGTAACTACGCCATAAGTGACAAGCGGTGGCAGATGGTGCTTTCGGTACCGTCCGCGCATCCATACGCTCGCCGCAAAAAATGCAAAATAACCACACCACCACAACAACAGAAGCGGAATATCAATCCATGCGGGTGCGAGGGCCACGCCGATGATGGCAGGAACAGTCACCATAAACCATGCCCCATGCTGGTTAGGTATCCATCCTGGCGAGCGACGGGATTTCCGAGGCGTCGAAACTCTAGTCATTTAGCCCATTCTAATATCGACGCAAAAGTGCTTTAAGGGGATGTGCCTAAGATCATTACAACAAAAAGGACCCAAGCTTTAAGCTTGGGTCCTTGTCTGTGGAGCATAGGAGAATCGAACTCCTGACCTCCTGCTTGCAAAGCAGGTGCTCTACCAATTGAGCTAATGCCCCGTTGTTCCTGGTGGGCCTAGCAAGAATCGAACTTGCGACCTCATCGTTATCAGCGATGCGCTCTAACCGACTGAGCTATAGGCCCTGGGAACGAGATAGAACTTTACCTAGAAACCATGAAAGTTAGCAAATCGCCTGCTTATAGCACATATTTACACACTTCCAACAACCGCTATCCCATTACAAAAGACAATAAAGACAGCCTCTTGCCGGGGAATCATGTTTTCCATGTCCGCAGCAAGAGGCCTCGTTTTATGTCACAACACCTAACTAATCGTTTTCTTCACGATACGTGATGGCAAGGCCACCGAAGAGATCCACGATTGCGTTGTAGATAATCGCACCGAGAGGCGCGAGAACAGTCACGATGATGGAGGTAATAGCACCCATCAACGCAGCCACGCTGAGGACTAGACCAAACGTAACTATTTGGCTACCACCAACGCCACCAATAACCTCGTTGACGTTGTCCCATACGCCTACAGCCTGCATTCCAAGATATAAAAGCGCCACGCAAATGACCCAGGCAGCTAAACCGATAAGGGACAAAGATAGAGCGGTCTTAAACGCCGACACAGGCGAAATTCGAGTTATAACAACATGACGTGTTGCCATTACTGGTCTGCTCCTTCAGGCTCAATGTTCACTTCGGTCTGACGACCACGATCTGCGGGACCGTCGATAGCTCCCGTGGCAACTGCCTCAGCAGTTTCTTCGCCTTCACCTTCAACGTTGCGGTCGATAGCAAGCAGCTCCACACCGTCTTCTAGATTGACCAAGCGTACACCCATGGTGGCTCGCGAACTTGGGCGAATCTGGTTGACCTCAGTACGGATAACTCCGCCCGCGGATGTGATAGCAAAGATCTGGTCATCTTCATCAACGACCACCGCAGCGATAAGCTTGCCACGCTTTGGCGTGTACTTGAAGGTAACCACGCCAAGTCCACCACGACCCTGCTGGGAGTATTCCTCAAGCGAAGTGCGCTTTCCATAGCCGCCTGACGTTGCGACAAGAAGATAAGCATCCGAACGCACTACGGTCATAGCCAGCAGCTGATCGTCGCCTCGGAAACGCATGCCCTTCACGCCAGCTGTAGCACGCCCCATAGGACGCAACTGATCATCATCAGCGCTGAACCTGATCGACTGGCCTTCTTCAGAGACCAAGAGCAGCTCGTCATCATTGGAGCAAAGAGCTGCACCAATAAGTTTGTCTTCTTCTCCCAGGTTGATAGCAATCAAACCACCGGAACGGTTGGACTCATAGTCGGACAGGCGCGACTTCTTTACACGCCCCTGAGCAGTGGCGAGTACCAGGTATGGGGCGTCTTCATACGACTGCAGCTGGATAACCTGAGCAATGCGCTCTTCCGGCTGGAATTCCAGCAAGTTAGCCACATGTTGGCCGCGCGCGGTACGGGAAGCTTCTGGGAGCTCGTATGCTTTGAGCCGATAGACTCGGCCAAAGTTGGTAAAGAACAAGATCCAGTCGTGCGTGGAGCAGACAAAGAAGTGCCGAACCACGTCATCCTGCTTAAGCTCTGCGCCGCGTACGCCTTTACCTCCACGACGCTGAGACTTATAAGCATCCACTTTGGTGCGCTTAGCGTAACCGGTAGAAGTAATGGTCACCACCACGTTTTCACGAGCAATGAGGTCTTCTTCAGTAACGTCCCCCGTGGCCGCAATAATTTGCGTACGACGCTCATCGCCGTACTTAGTCACGATCTCTTTAAGCTCATCGCGAACGATGGCACGCTGACGCTCCGGCTTAGCAAGGATATCCTTGTAATCAGCAATTTCAATTTCAATTTCTGCCAGCTCATCGATGATCTTCTGTCGCTCAAGAGCTGCCAAACGGCGCAATTGCATAGCCAAAATAGCATCAGCTTGAATCTCATCGATAGTAAGCAGGTCGATCAATCCGCTGCGCGCAACGTCAACTGTGGCCGACCGTCGGATCAAAGCAATAACCTCGTCGAGCATATCCAGGGCCTTAACCAGACCACGCAGAATATGAGCACGCTTCTCAGCTTCTTCGAGGCGATGCTGTGTACGACGAACAATGACTTCAATCTGATGCGTAACGTAATAACGCAGCATCTGATCTAGACGTAAGGTGCGTGGCACGCCATCAACGATGGAAAGCATATTCGCGCCAAAGTTAGTCTGCAGCTGGGAATGCTTGTACAGGTTATTCAGTACAACGCGCGGCACGGCGTCGCGCTTAAGTGTGACCACGATACGCATACCCACGCGATCCGAGGACTCATCCTCGATCTTGGAGATACCGGCAAGTTTTCCATCACGCACCTGCTCCGCGATGTTAGAAATCATATTGTCCGGATTCACCTGATACGGAAGCTCCGTGATCACAATGATCTGGCGACTACCTTCTTCCTCAATGGAAGTCACACCCCGCATACGAATAGATCCGCGGCCAGTGGTGTAGGCGTCATTGATACCTTGAGAACCAACGATCTGCCCAGAGGTAGGGAAATCCGGCCCCTTTACATAGGACATGCATGCTTCAAGAGCTGCGGCTTCATCCGCATCTGGGTTTTCCAGGAGCCAGAAGATGGCGTCGGCAAGCTCGTTGAGATTGTGAGGCGGGATGTTGGTTGCCATACCCACGGCGATGCCGTTTGAGCCGTTCATCAAAAGGTTAGGAACGCGCGATGGAAGAACATCCGGTTCTTGGGTTTTACCGTCATAGTTTGGGGAAAAATCGACGGTATTTTCGCGAATATCCCGGACCATTTCCATAGCCAACGGAGTGAGTCGACACTCCGTATAACGCATGGCGGCGGGGCCGTCGTTACCGCGGGAACCGAAGTTACCTTGGCCGTCGACAAGCGGATAACGCATGTTCCAATCTTGGGCAAGACGAACCAGGGTGTCATAAATCGCTGAGTCGCCATGAGGGTGGAATTGACCCATGGTATCCGACACTGGACGGGCGGATTTTACGTATCCGCGTTCTGGGCGATAACCAGAGTCATACATTGCGTAAAGAATGCGGCGGTGTACCGGCTTCAGTCCATCACGGACCTCCGGCAAAGCACGTCCGACAATAACTGACATCGCATAATCGATGTAGCTGGTCTCCATCTCCTCGTTGAGGTCGATCGGATGAATCCGATCGAATCCCTCGCCGCCCAAGAGATCGTCGCTCATATGTCACCTTTTCTAGGTATGTCCGAACAGCCTTACACAGCGGTTCGAATATGTCGCTGAGAACTTAACTCTTCGATTCTATCTGTTAAACCTGCCCAGTACCCCATTAAAGCGTGATCTAGACATATCTAGCCCTATTTTTGCTACCAAACTGATACCATTCCCCTGTGGCAATGACTCTACGACTAACCCCAGAACAGGACCGGGCTCTTACACTGCTCGCCGAAATTCAAGGATCCAGCAAACACGAAGCAGCTGTGCGAGCCATCATCAACACCGCAGTACGCGCTCTAGCAGACTCTGAAATACGCGAGTTGGCCCGCGCCCACCTCCCCGCATTCACAGCTACTGAACGCCGCATACGCGGAAACCGGCCATGAGAGGCCTGTCTCCAGAGCAGGTACTTATGCTTGCCGACGACTTCTGCAGCACCTGCAACGCCACAATCAACGACTTTGCCGCAATTGCGGCAATCGCAGCAGTGACAACAGCTTCCTTTGAAGGATCCTCCCCCTTTTCCTCACCTGCGCAGCAGTCGGAATATCTCCGATCTTTCGTCCCCCAGGTATCCCCGCTCACCAGAGGCAACGAATCTTTCGGAATATTTCTTTCCCGGGTATTAAAAGACTTGAACGCTTAGCTTTTAGAGCCCCACAGAAATAGTTTTAATAACAAAAGGCAAGCAGGGCAGATGTTTTTGCGTCATTTTATTGCCGCAAAAGAGTTAAATCATGTAACATCTGTGACTGTTGTGATTACAGTAAACGGCAGTGAATAATTCGACTGTTCAAAAAATGCGTTTCCTGTGGCGGAAGAATGACAACGCGAGCGACCTCCGTTGTTGGGCATATCAATCTCTGGTGTGGCCAACAACGGAGGTCGCTTTATATATAATCAAGCGATAACCTAAGTATCTCTGTATAAGCCATCATTGTGAAAGGTCACATACATATATGTCGAGTCTGAAGTCCCTCCTCGAAACCAAGCATGCCACCGTGGGCGCAGAGCTTTCTGCATTCATCGAGACAACCGTTGCTGAGCAAAAAGGAATCTCCGGAATGGCATTTAAAGGTGCCATAGGGGCAGCAAAAGCAGTCAACAGCGATATCGTCACAAAAGCTGCTAACCGCCTCCTCCCCGATGTCATCGAGGTTCTGGATCCTTATTGGACTCAGTTCGAAGAATCAGGCGCCACTGATTTTGGTGTTTTCCTTGCAGAACGCAAAACAGAGGTATCCAGCGAATTGCTTGTTATGGCTGACCGTAACGCAGAAAAAATCGACGTTCCGGCGCTTAAAAAGGCATATAGCTCGCTTCGCGGCAAAGCTGCCGGATTCATCGAGCCCAATGTCGAAGGCCTTGGACGTATCATGCAAAACCATATGTAACAGCGCGTAGATCTACTACTAAACGCGTTCAGGTCGACTCCGAAGTTTTCTCGGAGTCGACCTGTTTTTTAGTCTCTTAGCCTAAATGTCAAGGAAGCGAACGTCTTTTGCTCTACGCGTGATAAAGCTACGACGAGCTGCAACGTCATCGCCCATCAGGATGGAGAAAATTTCATCAGCACGCTGTGCATCATTGATGTCCACTCGGCGCAGTACGCGGAACTCGGGGTCAAGCGTGGTTTCCCACAGCTCGCTGGCGTTCATCTCGCCTAGACCCTTATAACGCTGGATTCCATCATCTTTGTTGATCTTGCGCCCCTGCGCTAAGCCTTCTTCCAAAAGCGAGTCGCGCTCGGCATCCGAATAAGCAAAGCCGGGGTCGCCCTTACCCCACTTGAGCTTGTACAGCGGCGGTTGAGCCAGATAAACGTGGCCTTCCTCGATAAGCTGTGGCATGAATCGGAACAACAAGGTAAGCAGCAGCGTAGCAATGTGGGATCCGTCAACGTCAGCATCGGCCATAAGAACAATCTTGTGGTACCGCAGCTTGTTGATGTCAAACTCATCATGGATGCCTGTGCCCAAAGCAGTAATAATTGCCTGAACCTCGGCGTTCTTGAGCACCTTATCCAACCGTGCTTTTTCCACATTCAGGATTTTTCCACGCAACGGAAGGATAGCCTGGTATAGGGAATCTCGACCGGCTTTAGCGGAACCACCTGCAGAATCGCCCTCTACCACATAAAGTTCAGACTTCACCGGGTCCTTGGAGCGGCAATCTGCCAATTTACCTGGAAGACCACCAAGATCCGTTGCAGATTTACGGCGCACCAGATCACGGGCTTTACGTGCCGCCATACGCGCATGAGCAGAAGACACGGCTTTATTGATAATGGTCTTTGCTTCTGCGGGGTTAGCGTCCAGCCAATCTGCTACATGCTCATTGACCATGCGCTGAACAAAGCCTTTTACCTCAGTATTACCGAGTTTTGTCTTAGTCTGCCCTTCAAATTGGGGATCACCCACTCTGACGGAAATAACTGCGGAAAGCCCTTCACGGCAATCGTCACCAGTGAGATTAGATTCTTTTTCTTTGAGCAGTCGGTGTTCACGCGCGTAGCGGTTCATCAACGTTGTAAGCGCGGCACGGAACCCTTCTTCATGGGTGCCACCTTCAATCGTGTTGATGGTGTTGGCAAAGGTATGCACGCTTTGCGCATAACCATTGTTCCATTGCATAGCCACTTCAACCTCGTGATCATCACCTTTGGCTTCAAAGGCAACGATAGTGGGGTGAATGACCTGCTTAGATTTATTCAGATGCGCGACATAGTCTTTGAGTCCCTCGGGGTAATAAAAGACCTTTTTCTTCTCCCGTTTCTTCGGAGCAGCAGGGGCTTCAATGTTCCCATCGGCATCGGAGTCTATTTTTTCTAGAGAAACGTTCTCTGCAGTATCGCCTTCATCAGCGATTGCCTCCAGCTCAAGTTCTTCATCGCTCACGCGCTTATCCGTCAGAGAAAGGGTCAGTCCCTTATTCAGGAACGCCATTTCCTGCAAACGACGAGCGATGATGTCGAACTTAAAGGTGGTGGTTTCAAAGATCTCAGCATCTGGCCAGAACCGAATGGTGGTTCCTGTTCCCCGTGCATTTCCACCTTGGACTAGCTCGTCTGGAACGGCATTGGAGAAGTTTTGATACCAATGTTTGCCATGAAGTTTAATGTCGGCCTCAACGCGAGTGGATAGAGCGTTGACCACAGAGATACCCACGCCGTGGAGACCACCGGAAACCGCATAGGAATCAGAATCGAATTTGCCACCAGCATGGAGCTGCGTCATAACGACCTGAACCGTCGGTGCACCAGAGGCATGCATATCGACGGGGATGCCTCGGCCGTTATCCACGACCTCCACTCCGCCGTCTTCCAACAGAGTGACGTCAACGTGCGTGGCGTGACCAGCCATTGCCTCGTCTACGGAGTTATCCACGACCTCCCACACCAAATGGTGTAGGCCGCGTTCACCGGTCGAGCCGATGTACATACCGGGGCGCTTACGTACAGCCTCTAGACCCTCAAGGATCGTAATGGATGAGGCGCCATATTCATGTTCAGCGGTTGCCACGGAACGAGCACTCCTTGTTATTAAATACGCTTAGACCGTTCCATCTTACACTGCCTACCTCCCTACAGGGAATGCATTCACACGCTTACAACGGCAAAATAGGGGTGAATTAGACGTTTCCATAACAGTTCTCCCCGGTTTATCCGTATGTATCGCGTGGACCGCGACCTTTCACATGTAACGGACCATGGCGCCAGCTAGGTGTCTTAGGGCCAAAAATTTTGAGCTCGGCCACTACGTCAGGTCCCACTTTCTCCGCAATAGCCTGCAAAATAGTACGCTGCATCATGCGTAAATTTGTGGCCCAAGCTGTAGAATTACAGGATATAAAAAGGGACTTATCCTTGAGCATTTCTACTTTAGTGTGTGCTGCTATTTTTTCTCCCACCAGTTCATCCCAGTGCGAATGCACCCAGCCGCCGGCAATCCCGTGTTTCCAACCCCTGCGTTGAATTTCTTTGCTCAGCACAGATCCCACGGGCTCAACGTCGTAAGAGCGACGTAATCTGCGACCATCCAGGCCAGTTGGTTTTCCTGTTTTTTGGTGTTTGCGAGGTGCAGCTGGGGCGTGATTAAGCTTTAAACCAGAACGCGGAGCTTGGACGGAGAGATCGGGGATGCGCCCTGTGCGCCGCTGGGCTTCCGCACGAATAGCAGCAAATGCCTCTGCTACGGGATCTTCTGATCCAGCATCAGCAGGTTTATTGCTCATCGCTCGTTCCTTCCTTGTCCAACTCAGAAATACGCCCTTCTGATGTATCGGTCATGGTCACCGTATGACGATGTACCACTGATTCTGCCAAGTTATCTGGCAGATCGTCACCTACAGCGGCCGTAATCAGTACTTGTTCTGCTTCCATGGCTATCCCCACGAGTTTTTGTCTGCGTTTGGAGTCTAGTTCCGCGAAAACATCGTCGAGTATCAGAATAGGCTCAGAACCGTCTGCACTAAGCAGGTGAAATTCTGCTAACCGCAAAGCTAACGCCATCGACCAGGTTTCCCCGTGGCTTGCGTAACCTTTAGCTGGATAGTCGCCCAATAAAACGGCTAAGTCGTCTCGATGTGGCCCTACCAGGGTTAATCCCCTATCAATCTCCTTTTTTCGCTGCACTCCCAGTTGCGAAAGCATGGAGGCTTCCAGTACATCCAGGTCAGGAATGCTTGACGACGCCTCCTCGGCATCCGTTACAGCAACCGGCACAGGAACCGTAGATTCATAGTTAATGCGAGCTGGCCGTGACTCAGGAGCAATTCGGGCATATGCGGAGTGAACAAGCGGAGTGAGCTCTTCAACGAGGCTGTGTCGAGCGTGTATGAGCTCGCTGCCAAGCCGAGCAAGCTGAGCATCCCACACGTCCAGTGTGCATAGAGTTCCATCATCCGCGCCGTAACCTCGGCGAAGCGATGCACTAGCTGTTTTTAACAGCGAATTTCGTTGCTTTAAAACTTTGTCATAATCAGCTTTTACGCCAGCTAACCGGGGTTTTCTCGTAGCAACAATATGATCTAGATAGCGTCGACGCTCCCCCGGCTCACCACGGACTAGGCTCAGGTCCTCAGGAGAAAACAAGACAGTCCGAACCACGCCTAAAAGGCCTCTAGGAGACTTCAATCGGGTTCTATTGATCTGAGCCTGATTGGTGCCCTTACTTTTAATCAGCATATGAGCGGTGAGCTCACGCCCCTGGTTAACAGCAGTAACAGATACCCGGGCAGAGTCTTTGCCTTGGTGAACTAGCGGAGAGTCTTGGGAGACTCGATGAGAACCCAAATGCGCAATATATCCGATGGCCTCAACAATGTTTGTCTTTCCAAAACCATTGCGTCCGACAAAAACCGTGACACCCGGTTCAAGATTCACGTGGCAGTCTGCCCACGAACGAAAATCTCGGAGCGATAGCTCGCGAATGTACACGGTAATTACCTCTGGCTTGCTGTCTTTGGTGAGAAGCAGGGAGCCTCTCACCAGCAGTTTTCGCTTTTATCCTGGTAGTCGAACCGGCATCAAAAGGTATGTGAAGTCAGTATTAGGCGTGGGGAACGTGCCATCAGAATCAGCTTCCGGCAGCTCCTCGGGTTCCGGGATCATGATTGCAGGACGAGAAGGCTCGGTAAATCCGAAGACCACGCGGTTTGTCTTGATCACGCTTAGACCATCGCGTAAGTAACCGGAGTTAAAAGCGATCAGGAAATCCTCATCGCCTGTATATGCACAAGGAACCGATTCTTCTGCGTGGCCGGCATCAGATCCGCCCGCCGACAAAATCACTTCGTTCTTAGAAAATTGGAGTCTGATCTGCGCGTTTCTTTCAGCAACTAAAGCAACACGGCGAATTGCGTCTGCTAATGCGGAAATTTCAACGCTTGCCATTGACTTATGGACTTTAGGCAGCAGCGGATTCACATTGGGGAAATCCGCGTCTAGCATACGGGTTGTGGTCTGTCGGCTATCGATATGAATGCCAAAAAGGCCTTCTGAACCGATGCTTTCCCCGGCGCCGACGGCAATTTCCACGGGATCAGTCGAGTTTTGATCAAGGCTTCGGGCGTTGTCCGAGAGATTTTTCGCGGGGATCAACAGATCAGCCTTGGCGTCGGGGACAGCGGGAGTCCATTGGAAACGTCGCAAAGCTAGACGGAAGCGGTCAGTGGCTGTGAGGGTGACGTCTTCCCCGTCGATCTCCATGTGGATACCGGTCAGCATAGGCAGCGTGTCATCTTTTCCGGCTGCTGCTGCGACTTGGAGCACTGCGTCTGCGAAAAGTTTAGGATCGATGGCGCCTGTTGCTGCAGGCAGCTTAGGCAAAATCGGATATTCGTCCAAGGGAATAAGCGGAAGCTCAAAACGAGAGGATCCACAGACCACAAGAGCTTGGCTACCCTCTACAAAAATTTCTACTGGTTTTGCTGGCAAAGTCCCGATGATGTCTGAAAGCAGCTTTCCTGCAACGGCTATTCGTCCAGGTTGGCTTACATCTGCAGAAATACGAACTTTTGTAGAGATCTCATAGTCAAAGCCGGCAAACTCTAGACCTTCATCATCGGCTGTGATGACTACGGCTCGTAGTACGGGTTGGGTGGGCTTTGTGGGCAGGTTACGCGCAACCCAGCTCACTGCACCTGAAAGGTCTTCCTTCTCGACCCGGAATGAGACAGCTTGTGCGTCCATGCGTATGAGGGCTCCTCGCTTGAGTGAATCTTGGAATTACAAGACCTAACCGTACCCGGGTTGGCTCGGCTGCAAAACTCCGCAGCACCAGATTTTTGTAATTTCAAGAATCCAACGAGTCCGCAGGCCGAGCCGCAAAAGTTGTTATTCCCCAGCCCCTCTTTCTACTTAGTTCCTTTAAGAGTAAATCGTTGGTAATAACAGTAAGTCCTGTGCACTCTGTGAAATGAGAGGGAAATCCTACGGTCGTTGCAGATTTTTGAGTTGTGAAGGGGGCTGTGGAATTTCGGTGGATAACATGTACGCCCTGTGGATAACTTTTTACCCCGGCTGATTATCCACATTTTATCCCCAGGTCAGGGCTGATTCTTGCACATTTATGTGGGCTTTATCCACAGACGTTTTTCGGTGTCGGAAATCCCAAAAATGTGTCGAGTATCACTGAATTACAAGTTTGTAATTACACAGCGTGTATAACTCTGTGGACTACTTTTAAAATCTTTGTGACCGTGCGAAAAGGCAAAATAAAACTGCCTCCCACTGTTTTCTGGGAGGCAGTTTTATTTAGAGACTAGTAACGAGCTTATCCGCGAGAAGAACTCTTAATCTGCTGCGTGAGCAGCTGAATCTCATCATAAGTTTCTTTCTTCTCGGTGATTTCTTTACGAATCTTTCGATCCGCATACATCACCGTGGTGTGGTCTTTACCGCCAAATTGTTCACCGATCTTAGGCAGCGATAAATCTGTAAGCTCGCGGCAAAGGTACATCGCTAGCTGACGCGCGTGCGCGACTGCACGAGTCTTACCACTGCCTTTGAGCGCATTAACATCCATCTCAAAGTACTCGGCAGTAGCTGCAAGGATAGTCGTTGCCGTAATCTCTTCATTTGCTTGTTCCGGCATCATATCTTCGAGTGCTTTTTCGGCTATCCGCAGATCAATACGGTGTTTACCCTTATCCGGAGACATCAGCGAGGCATACGCGGAAACACGAATAAAAGCGCCTTCTAATTCGCGGATCGACGTATTAAAACGGCTCGCGATCAGCTCGATAGCCTCACGATCAGCAACAATGCTTTCCGACGCCGCCTTCTTCATCAAAATCGCAATTCGAGTTTCTAAATCTGGCGGGTAAATATCTGCAATAAGGCCAGCCTGGAATCGCGTACGTAGCCGATCTTCCAAGGTAGTCAGCTGTTTCGGAGGCCTGTCTGAGGATAAAACAATCTGTTTATTTGCCTGATACAGCGCATTAAACGTATGAAAAAATTCTTCCTGGGTTCCTTCTTTTCCCTGGAGGAACTGAATATCATCGACCATCAAGATATCTAGTTCACGATATTTACGCTTGAATGCTTCCTGCCTGTCATCTCGCACTGAATTGATATATTCATTAGTGAATTCCTCACTAGAAACATATTTAATGCGAAGACGCGGATTTAAATATTGAGCGTAGTTACCCACTGCATGCATAAGGTGGGTTTTGCCTAAACCTGAGTCTCCCCAAATAAAAAGAGGATTGTAAGCACGGGCTGGCTTTTCTGCTACAGCAATCGCTGCTGAGCAGGGTAACTTATTGGAATCGCTGACCACATAAGAATCAAATGTGTAGTGCGGGTTCAGCGCTAGCGCACGATCCGGGTTAAACGATGGCTGCTCACGAGTACGCGGCGTGCCGGAAGGAATCTGCTCAGTAGGCATGGGTTCCTGAATATGCTCAGTACGCCACCCCCCGGTATTTCCCGGATAATTTTGGTCTAGGGCAGCATCTGTCCTGCGTGTGTGAACAGGATCGTGCAGTAGCTCAGAACCACTTTGCGGAACAGCATGAGAGGCAGATGAAGCAATGCGTTGAGCCTCATTAAAACCATAAGGATGATGAGAAATGCCCTGGTCTTGGGAATTTTCCTGGTACTTCTCATTTCCGTATGAAGAAGCACCAAAAGTCACAGGATACTGCGACTCCTGTGGCTTGCGATATATCGTGCTTTGTTGATTCTGGAAGTCAGCATTGGCTGAAGTTGCTCCGTATTGTCCAGAAACTGCAGATTGTTCCTGGTAATAAGACACAGCATCTGGAGTGGCCGAGGATACTTCTGGATTTTCCTCTGGAGCATGAACGCTCACTGCAAGACTGTATTGTCGACCTAGTCTACGAGACAATACCTCTGTGATAACAGGTCCCAGCGTAGTTTCAATCTCTTTTTTCGCTCGGGCGTGAGGAACGCTTAAAACGGCAATACCCTCTACAAAAGCAACTGGTTTAACCAGACGCAGGTAGGCGCTTTGCTGTCGCGTAATGGAAATACCACTTTCCGGGTCCTGAGACTGTGACAGCAGCTCATTAGTAACTTCTTGCCACCGCTCGTTCCATGTCGATGGAGCCTCCGACAC